>NZ_JBISAC010000032.1:0-1273 GCF_044391475.1 Micromonospora sp. NPDC018662 | reverse complement strand
CAGCGAGCCGGGGACCTGCTTGACGTCGCCCCACTCCTCCGGGGGGAGGTCGTAGAGGTCCTTGTCGATCGGGGCCGGGGGTTCGATCTTGCTCTTGATGCCGTCGAGGCCGGCCATCATCATCGCGGAGAAGGCGAGGTAGACGTTGGCGGACGGGTCCGGGACGCGGAACTCGACGCGCTTGGCCTTGGGGTTGCTGCCGGTGACCGGGATGCGGGTGCACGCGGAGCGGTTGCGCTGCGAGTAGACCAGGTTCACCGGCGCCTCGAAGCCGGGCACCAGCCGGCGGTACGAGTTCACGGTCGGGTTGGTGAAGGCCAGCAGTGACGGGGCGTGGTGCAGCAGGCCGCCGATGTACCAGCGGGCGGTGTCGGACAGGCCGGCGTAGCCGGTCTCGTCGTAGAACAGCGGTTCGCCGTTGAGCCACAGGCTCTGGTGGGTGTGCATGCCGGAGCCGTTGTCACCGAACAGCGGCTTGGGCATGAACGTGGCGGTCTTGCCGTTGGTCCACGCCTCGTTCTTCACGATGTACTTGAAGAGCTGGAGCTGGTCGGCGGCGTGCAGCAGCGTCGAGAACTTGTAGTTGATCTCGGACTGGCCGGCGGTGCCCACCTCGTGGTGCGAGCGCTCGACGGTGAAGCCGCTGTCCACGAGCCGGCGCACGATCGAGTCGCGCAGGTCGGCGTAGTGGTCGACCGGGGGGACCGGGAAGTAGCCGCCCTTGTAGGCGGTCTTGTAGCCGCGGTTGCCGCCTTCTTCGACGCGGCCGGTGTTCCAGGCGCCCTCGATCGAGTCGATGTAGTAGAACGACTGGTGGGCGGAGGTTTCGTGGCGGATGGAGTCGAAGATGTAGAACTCGGCTTCGGCGCCGAAGTAGGCGGTGTCGGCGATGCCGCTGGCGGCGAGGTAGGCCTCGGCCTTCTTGGCGACGTTGCGGGGGTCGCGGGAGTAGGCCTCGCGGGTGAAGGGGTCGTGGACGAAGAAGTTGAGCGCGAGGGTCTTCTGGGCGCGGAACGGGTCGATGAACGCGGTGGCGACGTCGGGGAGCAGGAGCATGTCCGACTCGTGGATCGACTGGAAGCCGCGGATCGACGAGCCGTCGAACGCGAGGCCGTCGGTGAAGACGCTGTCGTCGAAGGACTCGACCGGCAGGTTGAAGTGCTGCATCACGCCGGGCAGGTCACAGAAACGTACGTCGACGAACTTCACGTCCTCGTTGCTGAGGTATCGCAGGAGTTCCTCGGAATTGGCGAACACACGTCCTCCTGGCAGG
>NZ_JBISAC010000031.1:0-1348 GCF_044391475.1 Micromonospora sp. NPDC018662 | reverse complement strand
CGCCAGCGCGTTCTGATAACAGTGACTAGTCCTGATATAGGTTGACACTTTTCAACCGGATAACGCCCGATGAACCTCATCGGGCGTTTTGTATTTCAGCGACAAGTGCGGCCGCCGCGTGTTGTAGAGGTTCACCGACTCCCTGACCATCTTTCTTGCCTGCGCGATATCTTCTGGCCTGCCGAGCAGGTATTCCGTTTTGAGTATCCCGTTTATCCGTTCCGCCAGCGCGTTCTGATAACAGTCATACCCGTCCGTCATCGAGCAGATGACGCCATACTGCTGATGTAACGCCTGATATTCCTGCGAGCAGTACTGGATACCCCTGTCCGAGTGATGCACCAACGGCAACGCCGTGCGTCTGCCGGCCAGTGCCATTTTGAACGCGCAGGCGACATGCCGGGTATGCAGACTGTCATGCACGTGATATCCCACGATTTTTCTCGACCAGGCATCCGTTACCAGGCTGACATACGCCGTCCCCGTTCTCAGCGGCAGGTAGGTGATATCCGCCACCCATACCTGTTCCGGACGGCTGGCTATTACTTGATTGTCTCCCGCTTTTAGCAGGTTGGGATGGCGATAAAAACGATGATGGCTGTGCGTCGTCTTGTGATACGCCCGTTTAGGCATCACCAGTAACCGCGCGCAGCGCAGGATACTGAACAACCGGTCACGGCCCACATGCAACGCCGGTTCGGGGTGTTGCCGCAACAGGTGATGCAGCTTACGTGTCCCCAGTCGGGGTTGGTGCAAGCGGATGGCCGTCACCTGTTCGACGAGATGCCGGGCCTGCTCCTCTTTGCCTGCTTCACGCTGCAGGGACTGATACCACGCTTGTCGGCTGATGCCCATCCATCGGCAGGCCCGCGTTACTGTGAGTCCCGGTACTTGTGTTTGCGCGATAAGGCGGTTAGCTGCTTTTTTGTCAGCGTGGCGCCAAAGTCGGTGTTCATCACTTTGACGACAGCTTCGAAGAACTGGGCTTTGACTTCAGATTCAGCCAGTTGCTGCTCAAGTTCTTTAATACGCTGTTCGGGCGTCAGGGGGAGTTTGGGCATGTTGTCTCCGCACGTTCTGGTGGAAGGAGAAGTTCGCCAGTCAAGTTGACCGTATTTGCGCAGCCAGTTCATGACAGTCTGGCTGCCTTGGATACCGTAGCGATCTTGCGCCTGGCGGTATGTCATCTCGCCTTTTTCGACCTGTTCGACGACAGCCAGTTTAAAGGATAGAGAGTAATCGCGTTGTGTGCGTTTAATATACTGGTTCATCACATTTTCCTCTGTGCGTGAGTAAAATGTGTCAACGCTATTCAGGACGGGTCATCAGCCACAAAAATGGCCGCTTT
>NZ_JBISAC010000030.1:0-1463 GCF_044391475.1 Micromonospora sp. NPDC018662 | reverse complement strand
GGGGGGTGTCCCTATGGGTTTCGTCAAGCGGGGACGGGGCTGGTTGGGCGTGGTTGGTAGGGGATCTTGTCGCGGAGCATGGCGAACAGGACGTCGCAGCGGCGTCGGGCGAGGCAGATGAGGGCGGCGTTGTGGCGTTTGCCTTCGGCGCGTTTGCGGTCGTAGTAGGCGCGGCTGGTGGGGTCGGTGAGGGCGGCGAACGCGGCGAGGAAGAACGCTCGTTTGAGGTTTTTGTTGCCGCCTCTCGGTGGGTGTTCGCCGCGGATGCTGCTGCCGGATCGTCGGGTGACGGGGGCGAGGCCGGCGTAGGCGGCGAGGTGTCCGGGGGTGGGGAAGGCGGTGCCGTCGCCGACTTCGAGCAGGATCCTCGCGGCGGTCCTGACGCCGATGCCGGGCATCGAGGTCAGGACCGGGGCAAGAGGGTGCGCATCAAGCATCCTCTCGACCTCGCCGGCGGCCTGCTCTCGTTGCCGCAGGATGTCGCGGAGGCTGTCGGCGAGGCGAGGCAGGATCGTCTCCGCGGCCTGGGTGCCCGGGACGGTCACGGTCTGCTCATCGAGAGCGTTCATGATCTGCTCGACCAGGCGTTCGCCCATGCGGGGTGCGTGAGGTCCGGCGATGGACAGCAGTTTGCGGCGGCCGGCCTTGCGCAGCCCGACCGGTCCGCCGCAGCGCGACAGCAGCTCCAGGACCGCCTTGTGGTGAATCTTGGGGCCGAGGACCCGTTCCAGGGCCGGATGGATCTGCGTGAGCAGGCCACGGATCCGGTTGGACACGCGGGTGGCTTCGCCAGCGAGATCGTCGTCGAAGCCGACCAGCACCTCCAGCTCCGCGAGGGCTTCGTCGCCGACGTCGACGCGCCGCAGCGTGTGCGGCAGGGTGCGGGCCGCGTCAGCGATGACGTAAGCGTCCCGAGCGTCGGTCTTCGCCGTGCCCGGGTGCAGGTCAGCGATGCGGCGCATGGCCAGGCCGGGCAGGTAGGCCACCTGATGACCACACGCCCGCGCCACCGCGACCGGCAGGGCGCCGATCGAGGCGGGTTGGTCAACCACCACCAGAATCCGGCCGTGACGAAAGAGTTTGTCGAACAACTGCCGCAGCCGGGCCTCGGTGTTCGGCAACGCCGCGTCATGCAGCCGCTTGCCGTCCGGCGTCAACCCGACCGCATGGTGATCACCCTTGCCGACGTCCAAGCCGAGGTAGACGCCGTATCCGTCGTTCACCGCACCCGCCTCCACGCATCACTCCCGTGGCCTCGGCCGCTGGTCTGAGCGTCGGACTGCCGGCAGCCACGTTACGAAGAGACCTACCCCAACACGGGTGGCCCTGTCCCTATCAGCGGTCCACCGACGCCACCCGACCCGGCGACAACACCCCCCGGATCATCCGAACGACAGGGGCAGGAAGTCATACCGGGCCGGGCGACCGAGGGTCCCCGGCTGGGGACGATCAAAAAGGTAACG
>NZ_JBISAC010000029.1:0-1872 GCF_044391475.1 Micromonospora sp. NPDC018662 | reverse complement strand
ACCAGCCCGATCTACCGCCCGAACTCGGCGGAGATCTACTACCCCGAGGGCAACGACTGGGGTACGCACTTCCCCTTCTACTTCGGCAGTTTCGACCTGCTGGTCTCGTTGACCGGCCAGGACGCCGGCATCAGTCCTTCCGCGGCCACCTGGGAGCAACTGCACAACGACGCGCAACTGGCCCTCATGGCGCGCTTCGACGATGGCCGCACCTACGGTGCCAGCAGCGAGAACACCTACTACGGCAGGGAACACCGCATCGGCGCCATGGCCGCCCAGACCTATCTCACCCTCTTCCTGGCCCGCAACTCCACCGGCAACCGGCTTCGCTGGGAGTGACTAGATCGCGCCTTGCTACTGCGGCACCACGTCGGCGAGCGCTCGGTCGAGGATCTCCAGGCCCAGGTCCAGCTCCGCGTGGGTGGAGGTGAGCGCCGGCGCGATGCGGAAGACGCCGCCCATGCCGGGCAGCTGCACCACGTTCATGTGCAGGCCCAGTTCCAGGCACCGCCCGGTCACGGCGGCACCCAGCGCGTCGGCCGGGCGTTTGGACTCCCGGTCGCTGACCAGTTCGACCCCGACCAGCAGCCCACGGCCGCGCACATCGCCGACCGCCGGGTGCCGCTCGCCGATCTCCAGCAGGCCCTTGCGGAGGTACGCGCCCAGGTGCGCCGCCTGTTCGTCGAGCCGGTCGGCCTCCAGCACGTCCAGGACCGTGTTGCCGACCGCGGCCACCAGTGGGTCCGAGACGTGCGTGGTGAAGAAGAGGAAACCGCGCTCGTGCGCGGTGTGCTCGATCTCCGGGCTGGTCACCACCGCAGCCAGCGGCAGGCCTGCGCCGAGCGTCTTGGACAGGGTCAGGATGTCCGGCACGACGCCGTCACGCTGGAACGCGTACCACTCACCGGTGCGGCACAGACCGGTCTGCGCCTCGTCGAGGATCACCAGCCCGCCGCGCTCGTGCACCTTGTCACGCAGCGCCGCGAGGTATCCCGGCGGGAGGTCGATCACGCCGCCGGAGCTGAGGATCGGCTCGACGACGCACGCCGCCAGACTGCCCACCGACTGGGCGTCGAACAGCTCGAACGAGAACTCCAACTGACGCCGCCAGTCCAGCTCACCGCCGGGAAGCGTGAAGTCGGGCCGGTACGCGTTCGGCGTGGGGATCGCGAAGTTGCCGGGCGCCGCGGGCCCGTACCCCTTGCGCCCCGAGCTGTAGGTGGCGCTCGCCGCCGCCTGCGTCATCCCGTGCCACGACCGGGCGAACGAGATGACCTCGTGCCGGCCGGTGACCAGCTTCGCCATCCGGATCGCCGCCTCGTTGGACTCCGCGCCGGTGGTGAGCAGCAGGACCTTCTCCAGCGGCGCGGGCAGCGTGCCGGCGAGGCGGCGGGCCAGCTCGACCACGGGCCGGCTCAGCATGCCACTGAACAGGTGGTCGAGGGTGGCGACCTGCCGCTGGACCGTGGCCACGACAGCGGGGTGGGAGTGCCCGAGGATGGCGCTCATCTGCCCCGACGTGAAGTCGAGCAGGCGGCGGCCGTCGGCGGTGAACACGAAACTGCCTTCGGCCCGGTCGATGATCTCGCGGACGAAGCTGCCCGCGCCGATGTAGCGGACCAGGTGACGATCGGCGTCCGACCAGAACGAATCAGCCATGGACCGACGCTAGGCAGTCCCGGGGAGGCACGTCCATCGCACATTTCCGCTGTCGCTGTTAAGCAGAGCCGTACAGTCGGGGGCCATGACGCTGAATCCGTGGCGACTGCGCCTGCTCGCCGACCTGGCAACCTACGGCACCGTCCGGGCCGTGGCACAGCGCGGCAACCTCAGCCCGTCGGCGGTGTCGCAGCAGCTGACCACACTGGAACG
>NZ_JBISAC010000028.1:0-2033 GCF_044391475.1 Micromonospora sp. NPDC018662 | reverse complement strand
CACGATGCCGCCGCCGTCGCCGTCGGCGTGGTTGTTGGCGATGACGACCTTGTCGAGGTCGAGGTCGGTGTTCTCGGCGTAGATGCCGCCGCCGTTCTCGCAGGCGGTGTTGCCGGTGATGTGGGTGAAGGAGACGGTGACGTAGCCGCCGCTGCTGAACAGCCCACCGCCGTTCTTCCCGGCGCGGTTGTCCGACAGCGAGGAGTTCTCGCCCTCCTTGCCGCCGTCCTTGCCGTGGTCGGAACCGATGATCTCGACCGTGCCGGCCTCGTCGTGCTTGTCCGACGGGACGTAGCTCTTCAGCTCCGCGGCGTCGGCGCCGTGCTTGCCGGAGAGGCCGCTGCCGTTGGCGATGCCGCCACCGTTGCCGCCGGCGGTGTTGTCGTCGACAGTGGTCTCCTCGACCTTGAGGATGCCGCGGTTGAAGATGCCGCCGCCGTCGCCCTGGGCGTGGTTGTTGACGACCTTGCTGTCCTCCAGCCACACGCGGCCGAAGTTGGCCACCGCGCCGCCGTCGTGCTCGGCGTTGTTGTCGGTGAGCTTGACGTTGGACAGGTGGGCGCTGCCGCCGCGCTCGACCAGCAGCGCGCCGCCGTCGCCCTCACCCCGCTTCTCGTCCTCCTCGGCCGGACCCGAGACCGTGGTCGCGGTTGCCGCCACGGTCGCGGCCTGCGCCGGCGCGGTGGCGGACGCGGCCGTGGCCTGCGCCGGTGCCGTGGCGACCTTCGCCGCGACCGGGGCGGGCTGCCCCGGGGCGGTGGCGGTCTGCGCCGTGGTGGCGGCCTGTGCCGCGACCGGGGCGGCCTGTGCCGCGACCGGGGCGGGCTGCGCCGGCGCGGTGGCCGACTGCGCCGCCGTGGCGGCCGACGCACCCGCGACCGCCGGCTGCGCCGGGGCGACGGGGGCCGGCAGGGCCGCCGTGCCGTTCACCGCCCCGGGCACCCCCGGGTACTTGAACTCGGAGGCGTTCCCGCCCTTGACGGTCAGGTCCTTGAGCGTGAGGTGGCCACCGTCGGCGACGCGGAAGATGCGGAAGGTGTCCTCGGCGTCGCGCTTGATGGTGGAGCCGTTGCCCTTGATCGTGACGTCCTGTTTGATCTCGGGCAGGCCGCCGCCGACCTTGCGGTCCTTGACGTCGAGTTCGTAGGTGCAGTTCTCGGCGAGCTTGAGGGTGCCGCCGTGGTCGCGGTTGGTCAGTTCGAGCGCGTCGACCAGGGCGTCGTCGTGGCAGGGGACCTCGCGGACCTTGCCGTGGTCGCCCTCGCCGCCCCACTCGCCGCGGTCCTGGCCCCATTCGCCCCGGTCCCGGCCCTCCTGGCCGTGCTCGTCCTTGCCGTCCTTGCCGTGCTCGTCCTTGCCGTACTCGTCCTCGGTGGCCTCGTCGCCGTGGTCGCCGTCGCTGAGCTGCTGCGCGGTCGACCACTTCACGTCGGCGAGCCGGTGCGGACCGGTCACGCCGGTGGTCGCGTAGGCAACGCCGGCGAGGCTGACCGCTCCGGTCAGGCCCACGACGCCGGTGGCGAGCCACAGCCGGCGGCGCCGGAGCGGGGAACTGGTCTCGCGGGTGGTGGCGTCATTGTTATTGCGAAGGTAGTTGGACATCGGAGCTCTCTGCCCTCTCCTTGTACCTGACAAGGTCGCTTCGCCACGGCGAGGCGGCCTTCGCTACAAATCGGTTGTAGCTGCTGAAGACGAACTTATGAGAGCTTTGTTCACCCCGTGGCCAGATACGAAAAAAACCCGCATAAGGGTGCGGGTGGGTCGGGCTGGCGCAGCGAGGGCGGGATGACCCGATGGTGCCCACATGGTCGCTCGACTCCGTTTCGCCCGACGGGGCGAACTCCGGACAGGTGCGGCCCCGCGCCTTGCCGGCGGGTTGGCAGCCCTCCTTCCGCCGGTCGGGGCGGAAGGAGGGCTCCCGGTTATGTGGTGGTGCGATCAGTTGAAGCAGTCCTTGACGGTGTTGGCGCAGTTGGTGGGGTCGTTGTCGCTGATGAGGGACTCGTCGTCGAGCTTGACGCGGCCCTCGTTGT
>NZ_JBISAC010000027.1:0-3964 GCF_044391475.1 Micromonospora sp. NPDC018662 | reverse complement strand
CCGAGAACTCCCTATACTGCGCCTCCACTGACCGGGAACAACGACTGACAAGCCGCCGGGTCAGCGAGAAGAAAGCGAAATAAACGCTTGACTCTCCGGGTGAAAAGCGTAATATACGCCACCTCGAGTTAGCAAGCGAAAGCGACTAACTCACTGCTCTTTAACAATTTATCAGACAATCTGTGTGGGCACTCCACAAGACGATATCCAGCATCTTCGGATGCAAAAAAATATCAAGTCTTGAAGAGTGACTAACTGAAGTAAAATTCATGCAGTAAATCTTTGAGCATCGCTTCTCGAGTGGAAGCAAATCAAGCTTTTAATTGAAGAGTTTGATCATGGCTCAGATTGAACGCTGGCGGCAGGCTTAACACATGCAAGTCGAGCGGTAGCACAGGGGAGCTTGCTCCCTGGGTGACGAGCGGCGGACGGGTGAGTAATGTCTGGGAAACTGCCTGATGGAGGGGGATAACTACTGGAAACGGTAGCTAATACCGCATAACGTCGCAAGACCAAAGAGGGGGACCTTCGGGCCTCTTGCCATCAGATGTGCCCAGATGGGATTAGCTAGTAGGTGGGGTAATGGCTCACCTAGGCGACGATCCCTAGCTGGTCTGAGAGGATGACCAGCCACACTGGAACTGAGACACGGTCCAGACTCCTACGGGAGGCAGCAGTGGGGAATATTGCACAATGGGCGCAAGCCTGATGCAGCCATGCCGCGTGTGTGAAGAAGGCCTTCGGGTTGTAAAGCACTTTCAGCGAGGAGGAAGGTGGTGAACTTAATACGTTCATCAATTGACGTTACTCGCAGAAGAAGCACCGGCTAACTCCGTGCCAGCAGCCGCGGTAATACGGAGGGTGCAAGCGTTAATCGGAATTACTGGGCGTAAAGCGCACGCAGGCGGTTTGTTAAGTCAGATGTGAAATCCCCGGGCTCAACCTGGGAACTGCATTTGAAACTGGCAAGCTAGAGTCTCGTAGAGGGGGGTAGAATTCCAGGTGTAGCGGTGAAATGCGTAGAGATCTGGAGGAATACCGGTGGCGAAGGCGGCCCCCTGGACGAAGACTGACGCTCAGGTGCGAAAGCGTGGGGAGCAAACAGGATTAGATACCCTGGTAGTCCACGCTGTAAACGATGTCGATTTGGAGGTTGTGCCCTTGAGGCGTGGCTTCCGGAGCTAACGCGTTAAATCGACCGCCTGGGGAGTACGGCCGCAAGGTTAAAACTCAAATGAATTGACGGGGGCCCGCACAAGCGGTGGAGCATGTGGTTTAATTCGATGCAACGCGAAGAACCTTACCTACTCTTGACATCCAGAGAACTTAGCAGAGATGCTTTGGTGCCTTCGGGAACTCTGAGACAGGTGCTGCATGGCTGTCGTCAGCTCGTGTTGTGAAATGTTGGGTTAAGTCCCGCAACGAGCGCAACCCTTATCCTTTGTTGCCAGCGGTTCGGCCGGGAACTCAAAGGAGACTGCCAGTGATAAACTGGAGGAAGGTGGGGATGACGTCAAGTCATCATGGCCCTTACGAGTAGGGCTACACACGTGCTACAATGGCATATACAAAGAGAAGCGACCTCGCGAGAGCAAGCGGACCTCATAAAGTATGTCGTAGTCCGGATTGGAGTCTGCAACTCGACTCCATGAAGTCGGAATCGCTAGTAATCGTAGATCAGAATGCTACGGTGAATACGTTCCCGGGCCTTGTACACACCGCCCGTCACACCATGGGAGTGGGTTGCAAAAGAAGTAGGTAGCTTAACCTTCGGGAGGGCGCTTACCACTTTGTGATTCATGACTGGGGTGAAGTCGTAACAAGGTAACCGTAGGGGAACCTGCGGTTGGATCACCTCCTTACCTAAAGATATTGATTCGAGTGGCGTGCTCACACAGATTGTCTGATAGAAAGTAACGAGCAGAAATACCTTTATAGGCTTGTAGCTCAGGTGGTTAGAGCGCACCCCTGATAAGGGTGAGGTCGGTGGTTCAAGTCCACTCAGGCCTACCACTTCTTCGAAGTGGAAAAGGTACTGCACGTGACTGTATGGGGCTATAGCTCAGCTGGGAGAGCGCCTGCCTTGCACGCAGGAGGTCAGCGGTTCGATCCCGCTTAGCTCCACCATATAGTCCGGTATTTCAATACTTCAGAGTATATTGGCGACAGTATGCTGCGAAGTATTTTGCTCTTTAACAATCTGGAACAAGCTGAAAATTGAAACATGACGGCTGAAATTTATCCCTCCGTAGATGTACTGGGATGAAGAGTAACCTGTCATAGAGTCTCTCAAATGTTTGCAGCACGAACGATGGAAACATCTTCGGGTTGTGAGGTTAAGTGACTAAGCGTACACGGTGGATGCCTAGGCAGTCAGAGGCGATGAAGGGCGTGCTAATCTGCGAAAAGCGTCGGTAAGGTGATATGAACCGTTATAACCGGCGATACCCGAATGGGGAAACCCAGTGTGTTTCGACACACTATCATGTCATGAATACATAGTGGCATGAGGCGAACCGGGGGAACTGAAACATCTAAGTACCCCGAGGAAAAGAAATCAACCGAGATTCCCCCAGTAGCGGCGAGCGAACGGGGAGGAGCCCAGAACCTGAATCGGCTTGTGTGTTAGTGGAAGCGTCTGGAAAGTCGCGCAGCAAAGGGTGATAGCCCCGTACACTAAAATGCACAGGTCGTGAGTTCGATGAGTAGGGCGGGACACGTGACATCCTGTCTGAATATGGGGGGACCATCCTCCAAGGCTAAATACTCCTGACTGACCGATAGTGAACCAGTACCGTGAGGGAAAGGCGAAAAGAACCCCGGCGAGGGGAGTGAAATAGAACCTGAAACCGTGTACGTACAAGCAGTGGGAGCACCTTCGTGGTGTGACTGCGTACCTTTTGTATAATGGGTCAGCGACTTATATTTTGTAGCAAGGTTAACCGTATAGGGGAGCCGTAGGGAAACCGAGTCTTAACTGGGCGATTAGTTGCAAGGTATAGACCCGAAACCCGGTGATCTAGCCATGGGCAGGTTGAAGGTTGGGTAACACTAACTGGAGGACCGAACCGACTAATGTTGAAAAATTAGCGGATGACTTGTGGCTGGGGGTGAAAGGCCAATCAAACCGGGAGATAGCTGGTTCTCCCCGAAAGCTATTTAGGTAGCGCCTCGTGAACTCATCTTCGGGGGTAGAGCACTGTTTCGGCTAGGGGGCCATCCCGGCTTACCAAACCGATGCAAACTCCGAATACCGAAGAATGTTATCACGGGAGACACACGGCGGGTGCTAACGTCCGTCGTGAAGAGGGAAACAACCCAGACCGCCAGCTAAGGTCCCAAAGTCATGGTTAAGTGGGAAACGATGTGGGAAGGCACAGACAGCCAGGATGTTGGCTTAGAAGCAGCCATCATTTAAAGAAAGCGTAATAGCTCACTGGTCGAGTCGGCCTGCGCGGAAGATGTAACGGGGCTAAACCATGCACCGAAGCTGCGGCAGCGACGCTTAGGCGTTGTTGGGTAGGGGAGCGTTCTGTAAGCCGTTGAAGGTGGCCTGTGAGGGTTGCTGGAGGTATCAGAAGTGCGAATGCTGACATAAGTAACGATAAAGCGGGTGAAAAGCCCGCTCGCCGGAAGACCAAGGGTTCCTGTCCAACGTTAATCGGGGCAGGGTGAGTCGACCCCTAAGGCGAGGCTGAAAAGCGTAGTCGATGGGAAACAGGTTAATATTCCTGTACTTGGTGTTACTGCGAAGGGGGGACGGAGAAGGCTAGGCTAGCCGGGCGACGGTTGTCCCGGTTTAAGCGTGTAGGGGGTGTGACCTGGTAAATCCGGTTGCATACTAACCCTGAGGCGTGATGACGATGCACTACGGTGCAGAAGTAGTTGATGCCCTGCTTCCAGGAAAATCCTCTAAGCATCAGGTAACATTAAATCGTACCCCAAACCGACACAGGTGGTCAGG
>NZ_JBISAC010000026.1:2817-4257 GCF_044391475.1 Micromonospora sp. NPDC018662 | reverse complement strand
GTGGGTGGGATACCTCATCTTGAAGCGAGCTTCCCGCTTAGATGCTTTCAGCGGTTATCCCTTCCGAACGTAGCTAACCAGCCGTGCCCCTGGCGGGACAACTGGCACACCAGAGGTTCGTCCGTCCCGGTCCTCTCGTACTAGGGACAGCCCTTCTCAAGTATCCTACGCGCACGGCGGATAGGGACCGAACTGTCTCACGACGTTCTAAACCCAGCTCGCGTACCGCTTTAATGGGCGAACAGCCCAACCCTTGGGACCTGCTACAGCCCCAGGATGCGACGAGCCGACATCGAGGTGCCAAACCATCCCGTCGATATGGACTCTTGGGGAAGATCAGCCTGTTATCCCCGGGGTACCTTTTATCCGTTGAGCGACACCGCTTCCACATGCCAGTGCCGGATCACTAGTCCCGACTTTCGTCCCTGCTCGACCTGTCAGTCTCACAGTCAAGCTCCCTTGTGCACTTGCACTCAACACCTGATTGCCAACCAGGCTGAGGGAACCTTTGGGCGCCTCCGTTACCCTTTAGGAGGCAACCGCCCCAGTTAAACTACCCACCAGACACTGTCCCTGAACCGGATAACGGTCCGAAGTTAGATACCCAAATCAACCAGAGTGGTATTTCAAGATTGCCTCCACCCATACTGGCGTATGGACTTCACCGGCTCCCACCTATCCTACACAAGCTAATTCAGATACCAATGTCAAGCTATAGTAAAGGTCCCGGGGTCTTTCCGTCCTGCCGCGCGTAACGAGCATCTTTACTCGTAATGCAATTTCGCCGGGCCTGTGGTTGAGACAGTGGGGAAGTCGTTACGCCATTCGTGCAGGTCGGAACTTACCCGACAAGGAATTTCGCTACCTTAGGATGGTTATAGTTACCACCGCCGTTTACTGGCGCTTAAGTTCTCCGCTTCGCCCCGAAGAGCTAACAGGTCCCCTTAACGTTCCAGCACCGGGCAGGCGTCAGTCCATATACATCGAATTACTTCTTCGCATGGACCTGTGTTTTTAGTAAACAGTCGCTTCCCCCTGCTCTCTGCGGCCATACAACGCTCCACCCGCGCGGGGCTTCACGTCTCCGGCCCCCCTTCTCCCTAAGTTACGGGGGCAATTTGCCGAGTTCCTTAACCACAGTTCGCCCGATCGCCTCGGTATTCTCTACCTGACCACCTGTGTCGGTTTGGGGTACGGGCCGCTCAGAACTCGCTAGAGGCTTTTCTCGGCAGCATAGGATCACTGACTTCACCTGAATCGGCTCGGCATCACGTCTCAGCCTACATGCACCGCGGATTTGCCTACGGCACGGCCTACACGCTTACCCCGGCACAACCACCGGCCGGGATCAGCTACCTTCCTGCGTCACCCCATCGCTTGACTACTACCCGCCAGGTTCCCACGCTCCCCACCATAGGTCCGAAGACCGCCGGCAGTTCG
>NZ_JBISAC010000026.1:1525-2724 GCF_044391475.1 Micromonospora sp. NPDC018662 | reverse complement strand
TTCGGGTGGTTAGCACAACGAGGTTCATCAGGGACGCTCTTTCGCGGGTACGGGAATATCAACCCGTTGTCCATCGACTACGCCTCTCGGCCTCGCCTTAGGTCCCGACTCACCCAGGGCGGATTAGCCTGGCCCTGGAACCCTTGGTCATCCGGCGGAAGGGTTTCTCACCCTTCTTTCGCTACTCATGCCTGCATTCTCACTCGTGCCGCGTCCACGACTGGGTCACCCCGTCGCTTCACCCCCGGCACGACGCTCCCCTACCCATCCACACACCTGCACCAGATATCAAGACCTGACGAGGTTGAAATGTGAATGCCACAGCTTCGGCGGTGTGCTTGAGCCCCGCTACATTGTCGGCGCGGAACCACTTGACCAGTGAGCTATTACGCACTCTTTAAAGGGTGGCTGCTTCTAAGCCAACCTCCTGGTTGTCTATGCGACCCCACATCCTTTTCCACTTAGCACACGCTTAGGGGCCTTAGCTGGTGATCTGGGCTGTTTCCCTCTCGACTACGAAGCTTATCCCCCGCAGTCTCACTGCCGCGCTCTCACTTACCGGCATTCGGAGTTTGGCTGATTTCGGTAAGCTTGTGGGCCCCCTAGACCATCCAGTGCTCTACCTCCGGCAAGAAACACGCGACGCTGCACCTAAATGCATTTCGGGGAGAACCAGCTATCACGGAGTTTGATTGGCCTTTCACCCCTAACCACAGGTCATCCCCCAACTTTTCAACGTTGGTGGGTTCGGCCCTCCACGCGGTCTTACCCGCGCTTCAGCCTGCCCATGGCTAGATCACTCCGCTTCGGGTCTAGAGCATGCGACTAAAAACGCCCTATTCAGACTCGCTTTCGCTACGGCTCCCCCACACGGGTTAACCTCGCCACATGCCACTAACTCGCAGGCTCATTCTTCAAAAGGCACGCCGTCACCCCGTAAGGCTCCGACGGATTGTAGGCGAACGGTTTCAGGTACTATTTCACTCCCCTCCCGGGGTACTTTTCACCATTCCCTCACGGTACTCGTCCGCTATCGGTCACCAGGAAGTATTTAGGCTTACCAGGTGGTCCTGGCAGATTCACGGCAGATTTCAGGAGTCCGCCGCTACTCGGGAACACCCACAGAAGACCAGCAGCTTTCACCTACCGGACTATCACCGTCTACGGTCAGCCATTCCAGACTGTTCGACTAACCACCA
>NZ_JBISAC010000025.1:0-4530 GCF_044391475.1 Micromonospora sp. NPDC018662 | reverse complement strand
GTGTCGCGTAGGTAGAAGGTGGAGGTGCTGGGTCGGTAGACGCCGACGTTGTCGATGCCGTCGCCGTTCCAGTCACCCGAGATCGGCACGTCCTCCGGGGACACGTCCTCGCGGATGTTGTCGTAGCGGACCGGGGTGTAGAGGCCGGCGTTGCCGGAACTCCAGGTGCGCTCGATCGTGTCCGCGCTGCCGGTCTGCTCGATCACCACCGGAGCCGTGTGCGCGGAGTCGCTCCACCTCACGAACAGGGCGACGTGGTTCTCCGAGGGGTCACCGGTGTGCCGGAGCAGCGCGTCGCCCGGGGCCAGGTCGCCGCGCGGGATGGTGTGCGACCGGGTGTTCAGGTTGCCGGTCCAGAACGAACTCCCCGAGCCGCCGAGGCCCCACGCCATCGCCACGAACCCGGAGCAGTCGGTGCGGTAGTCGCCGTACTGGTTCTCATAGCAGCGGTTCTGGCTGTAGGGCACCCCACCGACGCTGAGCCAGCTACGGGCCCGCTTGATCGCCTCCGACCGCGACATGTCCTTGTCGGGGCCGTTGTCACCGCAGGGAATCGGCGTCGTGCTCACCGCGGCGGCCAGTCCCGCCCTCGGCGTCAGGCCCGGGTAACTGGGCAGCGCGGGATCGCCGGGCACGGCGGTCGCCGTCGATCCGGCCGCGCGTGACGGCGAGGTGTCCGGTGCCGCGGACGCCGCCGCGGGCGTCGCGGCCAGGGCCGCGGCCAGCACCGCCACCGCCGCCAAGGACCGGCGGCTCCACGAGCCACGTCGTCGAGCGTGTGAGTGCAATGTGTTCTCCTCATCCGTCCCGGCGTGCCGTGCGCCCCGCCGTGCCGGAAGTGTGCGGAGCGCTCCTGACGCATGGCTGGAGGGACAGATCCTGTAGTGAAACTCGTACTACGATCTGCCAGGACAGCAGGTGGAGTCGGATCGTCGCACCGCCGGCAGGCGTCGCTCGCCGGCTTCCCGTCGATGAGCCAACCGCCGGGGGCGCCGCGAGGGCCGCCCACGGGTCGACGGTAGTGCGCGCGGGGGGAGTCGACGATGGACGACGGGGAGCATGGCGGCCTGAGCGATCTTCTCCGCCGCGCTCGGCTCGGCCGGGGCCTGACCCAGGCCGATCTGGCGGATCGGGCCGGGGTCAGCGTGGGCGTGGTGCGCGACCTCGAACAGGGACGAAGCGGCCGACCACGGGGGCGTTCCCTGCAGGCGCTCGCCGACGCCCTGGGCCTGCACCACGAGGACCGCGTACGGATGAAGCAGCTGGCCCGGCCGCCGCAGCGAGACCGGCTCGAGCCGACCGGACCGGCCCGGATCTGCGTGCTGGGGCCGCTGCTGGTCACCCGGACCGGTCAGCCCACCGATCTTCGGGCCGGACGCCACCGTGTGGTGTTGGCACGACTCGCGCTGACTCCCGGCCGTCCGGTCGGCCGCGAGGAACTGATCCATCTGCTGTGGGGAGAGGCGCCTCCGACCTCGGCGGCCAACGTGGTGCAGACGCACATCAGCCGGATCCGTCGCCTGCTGGAACCGGCGCCGCACCCGGATCAGCCGCCGTCGGTGATCCTCGGCTCGGGCGGGTACGAGCTGCGCGCCGACGCCGAGCGGCTCGACCTGGTGGCCTACCGGTCCCGCCTGGTCGAGGCCGGTACACCGGCCGTGCCCCCCGGACGCGCCTTCGAACTGCTCCTCGACGCACTGGACATGTGGCGCGGTGACGACGCCGCCCAGGACGTTCCGGAACTCGCCGGCGATCCATTGATCACCGCGCTGGCCGAGGAACGCGTGGAGGCGGCCGTGCGCCTGGCGGGTCTGGGTGAGGTGCTGCACCGGCAGCGGCAGGTTCTCCCGCTGCTCCGCCGGCTGGCGGGTCGCCACCCCTGGCACGAGTCGTTGCACGCGCGGCTGGTGGTCGCGCTCGCCGCATCGGGTCAGCAGGCCGCCGCGATCGAGGCCTTCGAGGACATCCGCCAGCGACTCGCCGAGGAGCTGGGCGTGGACCCCGGCCGCGAGTTGATCGAGGCGCGGCGCACCGTGATCGGGGGCCAGGGGGAACGAAGCGTCGGCGCGCCGGCGGCGACCCGTGACGCCGTCACGCCGCGGCAGGCGCCGGCGCCACCGGCGGACTTCTGCGGGCGCGTCACGGAACTACGCGACATCGAACGGGCACTGCGCTATCCGGAGGGCGGATCACCCGTCGTCCGCGTCATCTCCGGCATGGCCGGAGTCGGCAAGACCAGCCTCGCGCTGAAGGCGGCCTGGGGCGTGCGGCGGGACTTCCCGGACGGTCAGCTCTACATCGACCTTCGCGGTGGGGGCGACGACCGACCGGTCGCGGTCGCGTACGCGATCGCCCGACTCCTCAAGGCCCTCGGTGTGGAGGCACGCGCCGTCCCCGGTGACGAGGACGAGGCCGCCGCGCTCTACCGCAGCGTGCTCGCCGATCGGCAGGTGCTGATCGTGCTCGACAACGCGCACGACGCCGCCCAGGTCCGCCTGCTGCTGCCCGGCCCGGGCGCGAGCGCGGTGCTCGTCACCAGCCGCAACCAGTGCGAGGAGTTGGACGGCGCCGTCACCACGCTCCTGCCGGTGTTCACGCCGGACGAGGCACTGGATCTGCTGCGGATCAAACTCGGCGCGGCCCGGGTCCGCACCGAGCGCAGCGCGGCCGAGGCCCTGGTCGACGCGTGTGGCCGGTTGCCGATCGCGGTGCGGCTGATGGCCGGCCGGTTGGCGGGCCGACCGGACGGGACGGTCGCCGAGGTGCTACGCGGGCTGACCGACGAGCGGTCGCGGCTCGCCTGGCTCAGCCTCGGTGACCGCACCGTGACCAGCAGTTTCGCCATCAGCTGCCGCGCCCTGCCGCCGAGGGCGGTCGAGGTCTTCCACGCCGCCGCGCTGATCCCCGGCGACGGCTTCTCGGCCGCCGCGGTCGCCGCGCTGCTCGGCTGGGAACAACGGCCCGTCCGGGTGGCGCTGGAGCGCCTCGTCGCGGAGAATCTGCTCCAGTCCGCCAGTGCCGGCCGCTACCGATATCACGACCTGCTGCGCCTCTATGCGCGACGGGCCGACGAGATCCGCGAGGCGCCTGTCGACGGCACCGTGGCGCTCGGCCGGCTCTACACCTGGTACCTGACGCGGACCGCAGCGGCGATAGACCTGGTCTATGCCGACATGGTGCGGCTGCCGACCGACGTCGACCCGACCGAGGAACCGTTTTCCGACCTCGATGCCGCGACGGGCTGGCTCGGCCAGGAGGCGACGAACCTCCTCGCCGCGGTCGAGGTCGCCGCGGCCGACGGACACCCCGCCCGGTCCTGGCAGCTGGCCGACCAGCTCCGGGGCTACTTCTTCGTCTCCGGCGACGCGCTCGCCTGGCTGGCGACCGGGTCGGCCGGGCTCGCCGCCGCCGAGAGCGCGGGGGACGTGCTCGCCCAGGCCGCGATGCATCAGACCATCGGGCAGGCGCACTGGGCGGCCGGGAAGCACCATCTGGCCGCCGACGCCTACCGCCGAGGCATCGAGGCGGCCCGCGTCAGCGGCTGGCGCGTGGGAGAGGCGTACCTGTCGCACAACCTCGGCCTCGTCCAGGCCGAGTTGGGCCATCCGGACGAGGCGCAGGAGCTCTATCAGCGCGCACTGGAGCTGGGGGACGGCCCCGACTTCCACCACGTCCGGGCGGTGACGTTGAACGACCTGGGCACCCTCTGCCACGAACGGGGGCAGCTCGTCGAGGCGGCCGACTACCTGACGGCGGCCCAGCAGTTGAACGAGCGGGCGGCCCGCAACCTGTCGGCCATGGCCAACCGGCACAACCTGGCGATGGTCCTGCGGCAGATGGAGGATTTCGAGCCCGCTCGCGCCCACTTCGTGGCCGCGCTCGACTACTACCGTCGCACCGGCTCGACCCTGCGCGAGCTGTCCGTGCTCGACGAGTTGAGCCAGCTCGACCGCCAGCTCGACGAGTGGGTCTCCGCGACGAACAACGCCCTCGAGGCGTTGCGACTGGCCCGGAAGCTGCGCAACCTGCGGGCCGAGGCGGCCACCCTCAACACGCTCGGCTTCGCGCTGCTGGGCAGCCGAGCGGTCGACGAGGCCCGGGCCCGGTTCACCGACAGCCTGTCGATCAGCCGGAACCGTGGCTTCCAGTACTTCGAGTGCCAGGCGGCCATCGGCCTCGCCGGGGCCGCTCTGCTCGACGGCGCCGTCGAGGAGGCCCGCCGGACAGCCGAGGGCGCGCTCCTCATCGCTTCCCGCAACGCCTACCGGGCACTGCACAGCGATGCCCTCATCGTGCAGGCCAACGTGGCGATCCGGCGGGGTGAGCCGGAGGCGGCCCGGCGACACTGCGCGGCTCTCCGGGAGCTGCTCCGCACGACGTCGCTTCCCGACCGGGCGCGCGAGTGCGACGCGATCGAGGCGCGGTTGGCCCCGGCGCCGCCGGGGCGGGACCCGGTGGTGTCCGGGTCCCGCCGTGGTGGTGGTCAGATGCCGTAGATGAATTGGGTGTCGACGGGTCCTGCGGTGTTGC
>NZ_JBISAC010000024.1:0-21090 GCF_044391475.1 Micromonospora sp. NPDC018662 | reverse complement strand
GCAACACCGCAGGACCCGTCGACACCCAATTCATCTACGGCATCTGACCACCACCACGGCGGGACCCGGACACCACCGGGTCCCGCCCCGGCGGCATGCCCGCTCCGAAGCGGGGCGGCGTCAGCCGCGGCGCAGCCCGGCGACGGCCTCCCGCAGGTCATCCTGGCCGATCGGGGCCGGCGGCGCACCCTCCGCGGCTTCCCGGAGCGCCTTGGCGAGTTGCACCCGGCGCAGCGCCTCGCGCAGGTCCGCCCCGGTCAGCCCGGCCGTGTCGGCGGCCAGCGCGGCCGGGTCGAGGTCGTCGGCGAACATCCGGAAACCGGGCCGCTCGTGCCGGTCGATCAGCTCGCGGATCATCTTGGTGAGGATCTCCGCGCGGCCGGTGTCGTCCGGGGCCGGAATGGCGATCTTCAGGTCGAAGCGGCCGGAGCGGATCAGCGAGGCGTCGACCCGCTGCGGAAAGTTGGTGGTGGCCACCACGATGACGTCCGGGTTCTCCTCGAACAGCGTGTTCATCTCCTGCTTGAAGATGCCGGCCACGGCGTTGACCGCCTGGCTGGCCGCGTCGCCGCCGCCGCCCGCGTAGCTGATGATCGAGTCGAACTCGTCGAAGAGCACCACGGTGGGCCGGCGGTAGCGGCGGGCGTCGCGGAAGATGCGCTTGATGTTGCGCTCCGAGCCGCCGAGGTACTTGTCCAGGATCTCCGGCGTGCGGATCTCCACGAAGTCCGCGCCGACCTCGTTGGCGAGCGCCCGGGCCAGCATGGTCTTGCCGGTGCCCGGCGGGCCGTACATCAGGATGCCTTGCGGCCGGCGCGCGCCCCAGCGGGCCATCGCCGCCGGGTGCCGGAACGACACCGCCACCTCGCGGAACCGGGCGACCACGTCGGCCAGGCCGCCGACCTGGTCGAGCGTCACCGTCGTGCTGCGCGGCGCGGCCACCGCGACCGGTCGCCGCCCCACCCGGTACGTCCGCCCGCGCAGCACCGTCGGCTCCAGGCTGTCGCCGGCCAACTCGCGGACGGCCTGGAGCAGCACGCCGAGCAACACGCGCAGGTGCTCCGGTCCCACCTCGGCGCTGGGCACGTCGACGTGGATGCGTACCGTGCCGTTGTCCTGCTCGACGCGGGGGCGCACGCCGGCTTCCTCGGCGGCGCGCAGCACGGCCCGGCCGGCCGGGTCGCGCGGCGGCGTGGCCAGCGCGGTGCCGGCCGGTCGCAGCCCGAGGCGGCGGGTCGCCTCGGCGGCCACCCGGCCCACCGCGGCGGCCGGGCCGTCCCCGCCGCGCGCGGCGAGCCGCTCGGCGAGCAGCAGGCCGACCGGGCCGGCCAGTCCGAGGGCGAGCAGGCCGGCCGGTGCGGCCTCAACCCGCAGGTACGCCTCGAAGCGGTGCACCGGCTGCCCGTCGACGGTGTCGGCGCGCACGGTGCAGCGGACCTCCCGCACCGGGGCGGGGAAGTCGGCGCCGGCCAGCAGCTCCACCGGCCCGTCCTGGGCGGCGGCGAGCAGCCCGGCCGGGTCGGCGATGCGCACCTCGGCGCCGAGCAGCGGCACCGTCTCCTCGTCCGGCCGCACGTCGTACCCGGTCATGGGGCCTCTTCCCTCGCGGCGATGTCTGCTCCGAGTCTGGCACCGGCCGGGCCGGGCGGCCACCGCTCAGCCGGCGTCGGCGAGCAGGCCGTCGACCAGGTCACGGGGGAGCCCGTGGGTGTCGTGCAGCCAGTGGTAGTCACGTTCGGTCAGCGGGCCCCGCGCCCGGACCCGCTCGACCAACGGCCGGCCGCGCCGCAGCAGCCCCCGGAACCGGCGCTCCTCGTCGCACAGCGCCGCCCGCAGCGGGCCCGGCTCGACCGGCTGGCGGAACCGGCGCAGCGTGTCGTCGTATCCGGTCAGCGGCAGCTCGTCCAGGCTCCGCGCCGGGTCGTCGCGCCACAGCACGGTCAGCGCGCGGCGCAGCAGCCGGCGCAGCACGTATCCGCGGCCGGTGTTGCCCGGGCGTACCCCGTCGCCCAGCACGACCACCGCGGCCCGCAGGTGGTCGGCGACCACACGCAGATCCGCGCCGCGCAGGTCCCATCGGTCGCGGACCGCGCCCACCCACGGGCTCAACCCGTCGCCGGTGAACACGGACCGGTCGCCGCGCAGCACCATCTCCAACCGTTCCAGGCCCATGCCGGTGTCGATGCTGGACACCGGTAGCGGCGTGAGCCGGCCGTCGGGATGCCGGTGGTAGCGCATCTGCACGTGGTTCCACACCTCCACCCAGCGATCGTCGCCGCTCGGGGTGCCGGTCGGCGGGCCGTCACCGGTCCACACGAAGATCTCCGAGTCCGGGCCGCACGGACCGGTCGGGCCGTTGGACCACCAGTTGTCCGCGCCGAGCGCCTCCACCGGCACGCCGAGCGCGGTCCAGGTGTCCCGCGCCGTCTCGTCCGGCCCGAGCCCGTGGCCGTCGCCGTGGTCGTCGCCACCGAAGATCGTCGCGTGCAGCTTCCCCGGCGGGATGCCGTAGCCGTCGGTGAGCAGGTCGAAGCCCCACCGCAGGCTGGTCGCGATGTCGTAGTCGCCGAGCGACCAGGAGCCGAGCATCTGGAACACGGTCAGGTGGGTCCGGTCGCCGACCTCGTCCAGGTCGGTGGTGCGCAGGCACCGCTGCACGTTGACCAGGCGGCGTCCGCCCGGGTGCGGGCGCCCCAGCAGGTACGGCGTGAGCGGGTGCATGCCGGACGTGGTGAACAGCACCGGGTCGCCGGGCGGCGACACCAGCGAACTCTCCGGCGCGTCGGAGTGGCCGAGGCGGTGGTAGTGGTCTTCGAAGGTGCGGATGATCTCGTCGGGCGTCATGGCGGGTGCCTTCCGGGTACGGGCGACCGGACGGCCCGCCGAGAGGGTGGCCGTGACACACGACGACGCCGGCGAACCGTTTCCGGTCGCCGGCGTGAGGATGGGGCAGGTCAGGCGGCGGCAACCGGCGAGCGGGAAGCTCGCGCGGCCGCGGCGGTGATCGATCGCCTGCTCTGCATACCGCCAACGCTATCCCACCCGCCCTCCCCCGCCCACCCCGTTTCCCACCCCACCCGCCCCCGCCCCGTCCCCACCCCGCCCCCGCCCACCCGCCCCACCCCTCACCCCACCCCGGTCCGCGCTGATTCACGGAAAGCGTGCCTATCCAGGCGTTTTTAGCCACGCTTCCCGTGAATTAGGGCGCTCAGGGATGGGGGGTGGGGGTGGGAGCGGGGGTGAGCAGGCGGTGGTAGAGGGCGGTCAGGCGTTCGGCCTGGGCCTCCCAGGTCCAGGTGGGCAGCGGCGAGTCCGGGCCGTCGTAGGCGGCGCGGTAGCGGGCCGGGTCGGCGAGCACCGCCCGGATCGCGCGGGCCAGGTCGGCGGTGTCCCGGGCACGGAACACCTCACCCTGACCGGTGGCCCGGACCGTGTCGGCCATGGTGCGGACGTCGCTCACGATGATCGGCAGCCGCGCGTGCGCGTACTCGAAGAACTTGGTGATCAACGCGATCTCGTGGTTGGGCCAGTGGTGCAACGGAATGAGCCCGACGTCGGCGGTGGCCAGGAACGCGACGAGCTGCCGGTGCGGCACGTACGGCAGCACGTGCACCCGCTCGGCGACGCCATGCCGGGCGGCGCGCGCCACGACCTGACGGACGTAGGCGGCGGCCGGGTCGGCGACCACCAGCGCCAGGTGCACGCCGGGCAGCCGGGGCAGCGCCTCGACCACGGTGTCCACGCCGCGCTGGACGGCCATCGCTCCGCTGTAGACCAGCAGCGGGGTGCCGGCGGCCACGCCGCAGCGCGCCCGGAGGTCAGGTGCGGCCCGGTCGTTCGTCTCGCCCGCATCGACCGGCACGGACGCGGCATCGACCACCGGCTCGAACTCGACGGCGGCCACCGGCGCGGCAGCGGCGACCGGTTCGGCGACGGCGACCGACGCAACAGCGGCGACCGGTTCGGCGACGACGGATTCGGTCGCGGTGACGGGTTCGGCGGCGGCGACCGGTTCGGCGGCGGTGACCGGCGCGTTGAGCACGACGGTCGGGCGCTCGGGCAGGGCGTGGTCGCGGACCAGCAGGTCGGCGAGCGTGTCGGAGACGGTGACCACCGCGTCGGCACGCCCGACGTACTCGCGGACGTAGCCGAGGTGGGCGGGCAGCCAGCGGGCGTTGTCCCGGCGGGGCCGGGCCCCGGGCAGCCACTCGTGGGCGTCCCAGACCAGCTTCACGGCGCGGCCCTGGGCACGGGCGCGGTCGACCGCGCGGGCGGCCACACCGAGCATCCGGAAGTCGTGCGCGTGGATCAGGTCTGGGCGCAGCGCGTCGATGACCGGGCCGGCGACCCGCTCGTAGTCCCAGAGCCCCGGCTCCAGCCGACGCCAGGCCCGGTCGCCCAGCCGGGCCTGCCAGTAGCGGACCTGGGCGTGCTCCACCGGCCGACGGGCCAGCCGGGCGGCGCGCAGCGGCAGCCCGCCCCGGGCCACCAGCCATCGCCGGAGCCCCGGCCCACCGCGCACACCCCCACGCGGACCCGGCGCGCCGCCAGCCGGACCCGACACGCCACCACCCGGACCGGGCATGCCGTCAGTCGGACCGCCGCCAGCCGGACCCGACACGCCGTCGGCCAGGCCGGGCACGCCGGCATCAGGACCGGACACGGCGTCGTTCGGCGCGGTGGCGGGCGCGTCCAAGGGTAGGACGCGTACCTCGGCGTCGCCGAGTCGCCAGCGACGCCCGGTGTCGACCCGGGCGCAGCCGAGCAGCGTGACGTCCCAGCCGGCGTCGGCGGCGGACCGGGCGGCCTTCTGCACCCGCGAGTCGCCCTCGACCGCGTTGTCGACCAGCATCACCACCCGCCGGCCGTCGCGCGGCGGCGTCGCGGCGTCGTACGGCACCAACGACCACACCCCCCTCAGCTCGTCGGCGCGAGTGTACGGGGGCAGGCGACCGCCACGAAGACCGCGAAAAGCACGCTGAGCTGGGCGGACACCGAGCGTGCAGGTGCCGGCGGGCGAGAGTTCACCCGCCGTGCACCGGGCGGTCAGGCGGCGCCGGAGGGAACCAGCGGGCCCGGGGTGATCGGCTGCCGGCGGTCGCGCCGGTTGGGCAGCGACAGGCGGATCACCTTCCACCAGGCGGAGGCGACCTGCTTGGGCAGCGGGCCGGTGGTGTACCGCAGCCCGTACCTGTCGAACAGCGCCCGCACCTGCGGGGCGATCTCCTGGTAGCGGTTGCTGGGCAGGTCGGGGAAGAGGTGGTGCTCGATCTGGAAGGACAGGTTCCCGGTCATGATGTGCAGCAGGCGGGGGCCGCTGATGTTGGCCGAGCCGAGCATCTGCCGCAGGTACCACTCGCCGCGCGTCTCGCCCTCGATGGAGGTCTTCTCGAACGTCTCCACGCCGCTCGGGAAGTGCCCGCACATGATCACCGAGTGGCTCCACACGTTGCGGATCAGGTTCGCGGTGAACGTGGCGGCGAGCGTGGAGAGGAACGACGGGCCGGAGAGCAGCGGGTGCACCACGTAGTCCTTGAGCACCTGACGGCGGATCTTGCGGCCGACCGCCTTGGCCTTGGCCCGGAACGTCGGGTCCTTGAGCCGCTTCTGCTTGAGGTGGTCCCCCAGCTCCATGTCGTACGCGGCGATGCCGTACTCGAAGAAGGCGGCGTTGAGCAGGTTCCACACCGGCTGGCCCAGGTGCATCGGGTGCCACGGCTGGTCCTCGTCGACGCGCATGATGCCGTACCCGAGGTCGTTGTCCTTGCCGACCACGTTGGTGTAGCGGTGGTGCAGCTCGTTGTGCGACTGCTTCCACTGGTCGGCCGGGGAGACGTGGTCCCAGTCCCAGGTGGTGGAGTGGATCTTCGGGTCGCGCATCCAGTCCCACTGGCCGTGCAGGACGTTGTGCCCGATCTCCATGTTGTCGAGGATCTTGGCGATCGTGAGGCCGGCCGTGCCGACGATCCAGGCCGGCGGGAACAGCGAGAACAGCAGCACGGCGCGACTGCTGATCTCCAGCGTCCGCTGGGTCTTGATCACCTTGCGGATGTAGCGGGCGTCCCGCTCCCCCCGGTCGGCGATGACCCGGTCCCGGATCGCGTCCAGCTCCTTGCCGATGATCTCGATGTCCTCGGCGCTCAGGTGGGCGATCGGGTTGTCGGCCTTCTTCTGGATCACGGTCACGTCGGTGGCTCCTCAGAGTTCGATGTCGCAGGTACCGGCAGCCGCCGACACGCAGGTCTGGATCCGCACGCCGTCGCCCGGCACGGCCGTGGTGACGTCGCCGTTGCGCAGGTCGCGCACCGCGCCCTGGCGCAGCGGCACGACACAGCCGTAACAGATCCCCATCCGGCAGCCCGAGGGCATCAACACCCCCGCGTTCTCCCCCGCGTCGAGCAGGGTGGTGGCGCCGTCGGCCTCGACGGTCACCCCCGCCCCGGTGAAGGTCACCGTGCCGCCGTCGCCCGGCGTAATCACGGTAGGCCGAAACCGCTCGGTGTGCAGCGCGTCCGCACAGCCACGCGTCGCCCAGTGCGTCTCCGCCGCGTCCAGCAGACCCACCGGGCCGCAGGCCCAGGTGTGCCGTCGCTCGTGGTCGGGTACGAGTTCGTCCAGCTCGGCCACGTCGAGCAGGCCGGAGGTGTCGGTGTGCCGCTCGATCAGGCGTACCGCGCCGCGCGCGGCCAGCGCCCGCAGCTCCGCGCCGAAGATGACGTCGTCGCGGGTGGGCGCCGAGTGCACCAGCACCACGTCGGCCCGTTCGGCGAGCCCGGCCCGCAGCATCCCCATGACCGGGGTGATGCCGCTGCCGGCGGTGAGGAACAGGACCCGCTCGGGCGTCGCGGCGGGCAGCACGAAGTCGCCCTGCGCCTGGTCGAGCTGGACGATCGTGCCGGGCCGGAGGCGGCGGACCAGGTAGTTGCTGACCTTGCCGTCCGGGATCGCCTTGACCGTCACGCTGATCCGGCCGTCCGCCGCGCCGGGTGCCGAGGTGACCGAGTACGCGCGCCACTGGCGGACGCCGTCGACGTCCACGCCGAGGCGCACGTACTGTCCCGGCAGGTGGCCCCGCCAGCCGCGACCCGGCTGGATCACCAGCGTCGCCGCGTCCCGGGTCTCGGGGCGGACCGCGACGATCCGGCCGCGCAGCGGGGCGCCGGCGCGCAGGGGCGCGATCATGTCGAGGTAGTCGCCCGGCAGCAGCGGGGTGGTGACCGTGCCGGCCAGCCGCAGCAGCCTGTCCCGGAAGGAGACCTTCTGGGAGCGGCGGGGCGCAGTTGTGGTCATATGACCAGCGTGACTGCACAATCGCATAACATCTTGACCGGCAAAGGTGAAACGGTCACAGGTTTTTGTTCGAAAGGAACAACATGACGCGGGAGACCGGGACCGGGCCGCGGGCCGCCCATCTCGATCTCGACGCCGGCGTCGCGGCGTTGCTGCGCGACCGGCTGCCGATGGTCGCCGAGCGGACGGTCAGCGCGATCACCGCCGAGGTGACGGACTACTCCGGTGCGCTCACCGGCACCATGCGCGAGAAGATCGAGAACGCGGTACGCATCGCGCTCGGCACGTTCCTCCAGCTCATCGAGGGTACCCAGGCGTTCGACCCGAGCACGCCCCTGGCCCCCGCGCTGGAGGCCGCGTACGCGCTGGGCAGCGGCGAGGCCCGCGCCGGGCGGAGCATGGACGCGCTGCTGGCCGCGTACCGGGTGGGTGCCCGGGTGGCCTGGCGGGAGGTCTCCACCACCACGGTCCGGAGCGGGCTGGCCGCCGAGACGGTGGCCGAGTTCGCGGAGCTGATGTTCGCGTACATCGACGAGCTGTCCGCGGCCAGCGTGGCCGGGCACGCCGACGAGCTGGCCAGCGCCGGCCGGGTGCGTCGCCGTGACCTGGAACGGCTCACCCAGCAGTTGCTCGCCGGCGAGCCGGAGGAGTCCCTGCGGCGCAGTGCGGAACGGGCCGACTGGCCGCCGCCGCAGACGCTGACCGTGGTGCTGCTGCCCCGCCGGCACCTCCGCGCGGTGCTCGCCCTGCTCGGCCCGCAGACGCTGGAGAGCGGCGAGGACCTGCCCGGCATGAACCCGGCCGAGGAGCGGGCGGTGCTGCTGGTGCCGGACGCGCACGGCGGACGGCGCCGGCAGCTCGTCCGACTGCTGCACGGGCACCGGGCGGTGCTCGGCCCGGCCCGCCCCTGGCACCGGGTCGCCGCGTCCTACCAGCGGGCCACCCGGGCCCTCGCGCTCGGCCTCGGCGAACCGGACGCCGGGCCGGTCGACACCGAGCGGCACCTCGCCGCGCTGCTGCTCAGCATGGACCCGGAAGCGCTGGCCGACCTGCGTACCCAGGCCCTCGCGCCGCTCGCCGCGCTGCCCCCGGCGACCGCGCACCGGCTCGCCGAGACGCTACGGTCGTGGCTGCTGCACCAGGGCCGTCGCGACGACGTGGCGGCGGACCTGTTCGTGCACCCGCAGACCGTCCGCTACCGGATGGGCAAGCTTCGCGAGCTGTTCGGCGACCGTCTGCACGACCCCGCCACCATCCTCGACCTCACCATCGCCCTCGCCGTCCCACCCGGGCAAGGAGGGGCCCCCGCTTAACGCCTCCGGTAGAGGCGGGGCCCCCGCTTGACGCCTGGGCCGGGCGGCCTCGGGCAGCCGGGTCCTCCGGCCCTGTCCGGACCCGCCGTCGGCGGGCAGCCTCGGAAGGGGACGAGCAACGAGGAGGCCCGCCATGACCCGGTCATCGACCCGCCCGGAGCAGACCCCGACGGTACGGGTGCTGGAGGCGGCAGCCCGGCAGTCCCTGCCCGCCCCCTCGGTGTTCAACACCCAGCCCTGGCGCTGGCGGGTCACCGCGGACGCGCTGGAGCTGCGCACGGACCCGGACCGGCAGCTCGCGCACACCGACCCGGACGGCCGGCTGCTCATCCTGAGCTGCGGCGCGGCACTGCACCACGCCCGCGTCTCGCTGGCCGCGGCCGGCTGGGCGGTCGACGTCGAGCGGCTGCCGGACCCGGCCGACCCGACGCTGCTGGCCCGAGTGCGCACCACCGGCCCGACCGCCCTGGACGTGCCGGCCGGCCGGCTGGTCGACGCGATCCCGCGCCGCCGCACCGATCGACGCGCGTACGGCGACCGGCCGGTGCCCGAGGCGGTGCTGGCGCGGCTCGGGGACGCCGTCGAGGCCGAGGGCGCGCACCTGCACGTGGTCCGCCCGGACCAGATGCCGATGCTGGCCGTCTCCACCGGCCGCGCCGCCGACGCCGAGCTGG
Source organism: Micromonospora sp. NPDC018662 (assembly GCF_044391475.1). NCBI lineage: Bacteria > Bacillati > Actinomycetota > Actinomycetes > Micromonosporales > Micromonosporaceae > Micromonospora > Micromonospora sp. NPDC018662. The sequence goes on along the minus strand of NZ_JBISAC010000024.1, from coordinate 11,813 downwards.
CCGACCCGGCGTACCGAAAGGAGTTGCGCCGCTGGACCCACCGCCCGGCCGGCAGCGGCGACGGCGTGCCCACCGCGACCGCGGTCCGGCCCGCGCCCCGCCGGGTGCCGCTGCGCGACCACGCTCCCGGCGGGGCGGCCGGCCTGACCGCCGGCGCGGACTTCGACCGCGGCGCGGCGTACCTGATCCTGTTCGGTGAGCGCGACGACCCGGCGGCCTGGCTGCGCGGCGGCGAGGCGCTGTCGGCGCTGCTGCTCACCGCGACCGCCGAGGGGTTGGCCAGCGCGCCGCTCAGCGACGCGATCGAGCTGGCCTGGCCGCGCCGGATGATGCGTGACCTGCTCGCCGGCATCGGTCAGCCCTACCTGGTGGTGCGCGTCGGCTGGGGACCGGACGCCGACCTGCCGCCGGCCCCGCGCCGCGCGCCGGCCGACGTCATCGAGGTGGTGGCGGTGCCGGAGTGACCCGTCCGGCGTCGCCACGCCCGCCACCGGCCGAGCGCCATCCGGGCGGTGCGACCGGGCGCCAGGTTCGGCGGTGGCGCGAGCCGAATCCGGCGGATGGTCCGGCTCCCGGCCGCCATCCCGCAAGAGGCTGACGCGCCGCCAGGCTGACGCGCCGCCAGGCTGACGCGCCGCCAGGCTGACGCGCCGCCGGGCTGCGACGCGGTGCCGCCGCGCGGAGGCGAAAGACCCGGGCACGGCCGGCCAGTGGTCACGCTCGGTGAAATCTCCGAGCATCCACCCGCAAATACTCTACGTAACTGGCCGTTGAGCACCCGTCGGGCATCGTCTCGCCACAAATCATCCTGACCAGCGAGTATCTCGGAGCGCTCCGGGTCGCCGGTCCTGCCCCACGCCGCCTTTGCTCTGCAGCCACGGAGGCAGCGCTAGCGCTCGGTCACCGATGCGCCCATGGCTGCAGAGCAAAGGCAACCGGGGTGGAAGACCGCCCTCACCGCCGTCATCACCCTGGGTGACAGCGAGGGCCGCGCCCGGCGGACGCCCGCCGGTCCACGTCGAAAACGACCGCCACCCCGGGTCGGGCCGGGCGGCGCGAGCCGACCGCCACGGGCGGTTCACCTCGCGATCAGCGCCGGGCACGGGCGAACGCCCACCACAAGGAACGATTCCTTATTGTCCACTGTCACTGTCAGCAACCCTTGTGCACATTTCCTATCGCATGTTGACGGCTGTCGGTCGGACGGCAATCATGATGGTCACTGGATCCACCTCACGCCAATGTCGGATCTGGTGGCTTTTCCCACCCCTCGACGGGATCGCGCCGGGACCGCGAGATTCCGCCGGGCCACCGTGCCCGGCGCGCGCTCGGTAAATCCTATCGATGGAATAGGAAATGCCACCGCTCGCCCCGAGGAGTCCGCCGGTGAACGGGAACAACGACGCTCCCGCGCCGAGCCGGCCCAGGCCGGCCTCGCGCAGCGTTGAGCTGGAAGAACCGCTCGCCCTGAACGGCGGCCGGCCGGTGCGCGGCACACCGTGGCCCACCTATGACAAGGGCGCGGTATTCGTGCACGCCGAGGACGAGGACGCCGCAATTCGGGCCATTCGCAGCCATCTCTACTTCCGATACGACCACCGCGCGCAGAAAGAAACCGAATGCGGCCGGTTCGAGGACGAGCTGTGCCGCTATTTTGGCACCCGGCACGCCCTCGCCGTTTCCAGCGGCACTGCCGCACTGGCCCTCGCCCTGATGGGCGCCGGAGTGCCGGCGGGGTCATTGGTCGCCTGTCCCGGATTCACTTTCGTCGCCACTCCTAGCGCCATTGTGCTGGCCGGGTGCCGGCCATTCCTGGTGGAGGTCGACGACGACCTGCGGATGGACCTCGACGACCTCCGCCGCCGCTGGCGGCCGGACATCCGCGCCGTCATGGTCGTCCACATGCGCGGCTTCGCCGCCGACGTGGAAACGCTGGCCGCCTTCGCCGCCGAGATGGGCGTGCCGCTCATCGAGGACGCCGTGCCGGCGCTCGGCGCCGAACTCAACGGCCGCAAGCTCGGCACGTTCGGCGCCGCCGGGGCGTTCAGCACCCAGTCCGACAAGGCGCTCAACTGCGGCGAGGGCGGCTTCCTGGTCACCGACGACAGCACGCTGTTCGCCCGGGCGGTCGCGCTGTCCGGGGCGTACGAGGGGCGGCTGCGCCGACACTTCCCGGACGGCGAGCCGCCGCTCACCGGCCTGGACCTGCCGCTGCTCAGCCTCCGGATGGACGAGATCCGGGCGGCCCTGCTGCGCGCCGAGCTGACCCGCTTGCCGCAGCGGCTGGCGCTGTTCCACCGTAACTACGCGCACGTGTCGCACGCCCTGGCCGGCCTGCCCGGCATCGCGGTGCGGCGGCCGGTCGCGCCCGGGGCGTACCTCGGCGAGGCGTTCGTGTTCCGCGTGCCCGGCGGCGACGCGGGCTGGTTCGCCCGGGCGCTGCGGGCCGAGGGGATCGACGCGCGCAACATCGGCGCCGACGACGACCTGAACGTCCGGGCGTTCTGGAACTGGCGCTTCCTCTACGACACCGCCGACCCGGGAGAGATCCGCGCGACGCTGCCGCGCACCGCGCGGCTGCTCACCGAGACCGTCGACGTGCCGCTGTCGTCCAACCTCACCCCGGACGACTGCGACGACCTGGTCCGCGCGGTCCGCAAGGTGGCCGCCGCCCGCGAGACCGCGCTGGCCCGGCCGTGACCGGCCCGGCCACCGCGGACCAGCCGCTGCCCCGGCGCGCGCTGGTCGGGCTGCTCGGCGGGCTCTTCGCCGGCTACCTCGGACTCACCGCGGTCATCCCGGTGCTGCCCGGCTTCCTGCGCGAGCGGTACGGCGCCGGCGACCTCACCGTCGGCGTGGTGGTCACGGTGACCGCGGTGACCGCGCTGCTGGTGCGGCCGGTCGCCGGCGCGCTCGCCGACCGGTACGGCCACCGCACGGTGATGCTGACCGGCGCGCTCGTGGTCGCCGCCGGTGGCCTGCTCTACCTGGCGCCGCTGGGCGTGCCGGCGCTGGTGGCGGTCCGACTGCTGCTCGGCGCCGGCGAGGCGGCGCTGTTCACCGCCGGGGCGGTGTGGATCGTGCAGCTTGCCCCGCACCACCGGCGCGGCCAGCTCATCGGCCTCTACGGGGTGAGCATGTGGGGCGGCATCTCGGCCGGCACGTTCCTCGGCGCGACAGTGCAGCAGGCCGGCTACCCGGCGGTGTGGGTGCTCAGCGCCGCCGCCCCGGCGGCCGGCGCCGCGCTGGTCGCGCTGGTGCCGGCGCCGCCGCGTACCGCGCCCGCGGGCAAGGGCGGAGGGCTGCTGCTGCGCCCCGCGCTGCTGCCCGGCGTGGCGTTGACGTTCGGCGCCGCCGGGTACGCCGGCCTGGCCGCGTTCGTGGTGCTGCACCTGGACGCCCGCGGCATCGGGCACGGCGTGGTGGTGCTGAGCTGCTTCAGCGCCGTCTACGCCGGCACCCGCCTGGTCATCGGTCACCTGCCCGACCGGCTCGGCCCGCGACGGGTGGCCACCTGGTGCGGCGTGGGCGAGGCGGTCGGCCTGCTGGTCATCGCGGTCGCCCCGAACCTGCCGGTCGCGGTGGCCGGCAGCGTGGTGATGGGCGTCGGCTTCTCGCTGCTGCACCCCTCACTGGCGCTGATGGTGATGAACCGCACCGATCCGGCGCGGCAGGGTGCGGCGATCGGGGCGTACACCTCGTTCTGGGATCTCGGCCTGGCGGTGTGGGGACCGGCGACCGGACTGGTCGCCGCCGGCTTCGGCTACCCGGCGGTGTTCGTCGCCGGCGCGGCCGGCGCGGCGGTGGCGGCCGCGATGGCGCTGCGCATCGGCCGACCCGTCGTCCGGGCACAACCCCTGGAGGTACGGGCATGAGCGGATCCGTGACCGTGCTCAGCGTCACCGGCTGGTGCCGCAACGGCAGCACCATCATCGGCAACGTCCTCGGCGAGGCCCCCGGCGTGGCGCACGTCGGCGAACTGCACTTCCTGTGGAAGAACTCCACCGGGCGCGGCGTCAACGACCGCTGCGGCTGCGGGTTGCCGCTCACCGCCTGCCCGCTGTGGTCGGCCGTGCTGCCGGTCGGCCGCCCGGCCGGCGTGTCGGCCGACGCGCACGCCGCCGAGGTGATCCGCCGGCAACGTGCCCGGCTGCGGACCCGGCACACCTGGCGGGTGCTGCGTCGGGGCGCCTCCGACGCGGACACCCGCGCGCACGCCGACCTGCTCGGCGCGGTCTACCGGGAGGTGGCCACGCGCACCGGCGCCCGCGTGATCGTGGACAGCACCAAGATCCCGGGCGAGTCGGCCCTGCTGCCGCACGTGCCCGGCGTCGAGCCGTACTGGCTGCACCTGGTCCGCGACCCACGCGCGGTGGCGCACTCGTGGCGGGAGCCGAAGGAGTACGTCTACGCCATGTCGGCGGCGCGCAGCACCGCGTACTGGCACGGGTTCAATGTGGCCTCTGCGGCGATCAACCGCCGGCACCCCGGCCGGTCGACGTTCCTGCGCTACGAGGACTTCGCCGCCGACCCGGCCGGCACCGTCGACGCGCTGCTGCGGCTGGTCGGCGCCGACCCGGCCGGCAACCCGGTCCGCGACCGGGCCGTCGAGCTGCGCGGCAACCACACCGTCACCGGCAACCCGGACCGGTTCCGGACCGGTCCCACCGTCATCCGGGACACCGACGACGGATGGCGGCGGACGCTGACCGGCCGGCAACGGCTGGCCGTGGCGACGCTGGCCTGGCCGCTGTCCACCCGCTACGGCTACCGGCCCGGCGGGACGGCCCGGAGGCACCCCGGCGCGGCGGCCCGCGTCGGCGAGACGGAGAGGTGACGAACGTGGATCTGGGGCTCACCGGGCGGGTGGCGCTGGTCGCCGGCGGCACCAGCGGCATCGGGCTGGCCTGCGCGAAGGAGTTCGCCGCCGAGGGCGCGCACGTGGCGGTCTGCGGTCGCGACCCGGCACGCCTCGCCGCGGCCGAACGGGAACTGGCGTCGGTGGCCACCGGACGGGTCAGCGCGACCGGCGTGGACCTGACCGACACCGACGCCGCCGCCCGCTGGGTCGCCGACGTCGCCGCCGACCTCGGCGGGGCGCACGTGCTGCTGGTCAGCGGCGGCAGCCCGCCGATCGGCACCGCCACCGGGTTCGGCGTCGACGACTACCGGGCCGCCGTCGAGCGGGTGCTGCTGCCCGCGGTCGCGGTGTCGACGGCCGTGCTGCCGCACATGCGCGCCGCCGGCTGGGGCCGGCTGTTGCTGGTCGCCTCCGAGACCGCCTGCGTGCCGATCGGCCCGCTGGTGCTGTCCGGGGTGACCCGGGCCGCGCTGGTCCGCTTCGCCCAGGGGCTCGCCGTCGACGTGGGCCGGGACGGCATCACCGTGAACGTGCTCGCGCCCGGCAGCGTGCGTACCCCACCGATGGAACGCGCGGCGGCGCGGCTGGCCGGCGCGGACGGCGACGTGGCGGCGCGGCTGGCCGCGATGGGTCACCACAGCGCGCTCGGCCGGCTGGCCCGCCCCGAGGAGGTGGCCGCGATGGCCGCGTTCCTGGCGAGCGAACGGGCGTCGTACGTGACCGCCGGCGTGCACCTGATCGACGGCGGGGCCGCCGCCACCGGCCCCGACCTGCCCCACCTGACCGGCGTCCGCAAGGACACCTACGCCTGATCCACCCGACCGCCGCACGAGGGAGTGCCCATGTCGACGACCAGCCAGTTCACCGAGCGGGACGTCTCCGAGTTCTTCGACGAGACCACGCAGACGTACCTCAGCTTCTGGGACAGCGAGGGCGTGCTGCACACCGGCTACTTCGCCGCCGACGACGACACCGACTACCACGCGGCGGCGGACCGCACCTCGGACATCCTCGCCGAGGACGCCGGCATCGACGCGTCGTCGCACGTGCTCGACGTCGGTTGCGGCTGCGGCAACTTCCTGCTGCGGCTGGCCGGGCGCACCGGGTGCCGGGGCGAGGGGTTGGACCTGAGCATCGAGCGGGTGCGCTTCGCGGAGCAGCGCCGCCTGGAGCGGGGCGCCGGGCTGGACGTGTCGTTCCGGCACGGCTCGGCCACCGCCCTGCCGTACGCCGACGGCACGTTCACGCACGTGGTCAGCCAGGACGCGTTGTTCCTGGTGCCGGAGAAGCCGCGCAGCCACGCCGAGATGTTCCGGGTGCTCGAACCGGGCGGGATGCTGGCCGTCTCCGACTTCCTCCAGCCCACCGAGCGAATCGGCGAGGCGGCCCGCAGGCACGTCTACGACCGGGTGCGGTGGAACGGCGGCTACTCGCTGGACGGCTACCGCGAGGCGCTGACCGAGGCCGGGTTCGTGGACGTGGTGGCCCGCAGCCTCGACACGCACATCCGGCAGACGTACCGGGTGTTGGGCCGCACCGCCCGGGAGCGGGCGGCCGGCACGGCGGACGAGGCGGCGCGGACCTGGATCCTCGGCTTCGCCGAGTCGTGCGACGAGATCCAGGCGGCGATCGACCGGGGCGAGTTCGGCTGGGGCATGTTCATCGCCCGCAAGCCGGCCTGAGGAAGGGGCGTCACATGCAGCACCGCACGGACACCGTGAAGCGGACCATCGCCGAGGTGGTCGCCGAGCGGAAGACCCAGATGTCACCCGGCGCGATGTTCGTCGAGGCGTTCGCCAAGGACGGCTTCGACACCAGCGTCGACTACGACGTCACGGTCACCGACTCGCTGACCAGTTCCCGGCGCAAGCCTCGCTACCCGTCCCGGAACATGCTGAAGGTGGTGGACCTGTCCCGGGACCCGCAGGACTTCTACTGGCACGAGAGCCCGCCCCGGCCGGGCGACCCGGCGGTGGACGGCGCGGACCTGCGCCGGGAGGCGGCCAACCACTTCCACCGCTCCCCCATCCCGCCGCTGCTCACCACCACCGCGTGGGTGCAGGTGCCGGACACGCTGTGGGAGGACCCGGTCAGCTTCGCCCAGTTCATCGACTACCGCCTGGTGGTGCGGCTGGCCACCGCCGAGAACCACACCATCCTGCGCGGCGAGGGCGGGCTGCTGGCCATGCCGGAGCTGGGCCGGCTCACCGACCCGGGGCCGTTCGCCTCGACGATCCTGTCGGCGTGCAACGAGGTCGAGCAGATGGGCAGCACCGCCGACGGGTTGATCATCAACCCGGCCGACTACTACCGGCTGCTCGGCAGCGGCACGCTGATGCGGGACGTGGAGGAGAACGGCGTCTTCATCGTGCGTACCCGGCTGGTCGACCCGGGCACCGCGATCGTCGGCGACTTCGGCCACGGCGCGCTGCTGTTCGACGCCGGCCGGTCCACGATCGGGTTCGCCGAGCCGCCGCCGGGCACGTTCGCCGAGCCGGGGGTGGCGCTGCGCGCCGAGATCTGGGAGCGGGTCGTGGTCAACCTGCCCACCTGCTTCTTCGTCGTCACGATCTGACCGGCGGCGACGATGACGACGCCCGCCCGCGCCGACCCCGACGTGCTGGTCATCGGCGCGGGCATGGTCGGGCTGTGCTGCGCCTGGTTCCTGCACCGCGCCGGGCACACCGTCACGGTGGTGGACCGGGGCGAGGTCGGCGACCCGGCGGCCTGCTCGGCGGGGAACACCGGCTTCGTCGGCACCCAGGGCTCGGCGCCGCTGGCCGAGCCCGGGGTGCCGGCCAAGGGCATCCGCTGGCTGTTCAGCCCGGAGAGCCCGTTCTCGGTCCGGCCCCGGCTGGACGGCGCACTGCTGGCCTGGCTGTGGCACTTCCGCCGGCACTGCACCGAACGGGACGCCCGCGCCGGCTTCGCGACGCTGCTCGCGCTCAAGCAACGCAGCCTGGCGCTGCTGCGCGAGATGTGCGCCGAGGGCGAGCTGGCCGGCACGCTCACCGAACGCGGCATGATCCTCGCCTGCCACACCGAGCCGGGGTACGCGCAGGCGCGCCGGACGATCCCCGCGGCGACCGCCCGTGGGGTGCCGCTGCGCGACCTGGACGCCGCGGAGCTGGCCCGGCTGGAACCGGGCGTCGACTTCGCCGTCGCCGGCGCGCTGTTCAACGAGGAGGGTGCCGCGCTGCGTATCCCGACGTTCCTGGTCGCCCTCGGCGACGCGTTGCGGGCGCGCGGCGTGGAGATCGTCACCGGCGCCGAGGTACGCGGCTTCGAGGTGGCCGGCCGGCGGGTGCGGGCGGTGCGGACCGGCCGGGGCGACCTGCGCCCGGCCGAGGTGGTGGTCGCCGCCGGGGTGTGGTCGACGGCGTGCGCCCGGATGCTCGGCGTCGGGCTGACGCTGCAACCGGCCAAGGGCTACACCGTCACCCTCCCGGCCGGGCCGGGCACGCCCACCCGGCCGGTGCTGCTCAGTGAGGGCAAGGTCGCGGTGATGCCGCTGGGCGACCGGGTACGCGTCGGCGGCACGCTGGAGCTGTCCGGGCTGGACACCTCGATCTCGCCGCGCCGGGTGGACGGCATCCTGCGCACCGCCCGGCGCTACCTGCCGGCGCTGGACACCGGCCGGCGGCTCGACGTGTGGAGCGGGCTGCGCCCCTGCACCCCGGACAGCCTGCCGTTGATCGGCCGGGCCGACGGGTACGACAACGTCAGCGTGGCCACCGGCCACGGCCACATCGGGATGGGGCTGGCCCCGGCCGGCGGTGAGCTGCTCGCCCGACTCGTCGCCGGTGGCGAGCCGGACCTGCCGCTGGAGACGTTCGCGCTGGACCGCTTCCGGAGGGGAATGTGATGGGTGACCGGCCGGAGATCGGGGTGCTCTGCCTCGACACCAGCTTCGACAAGATTCCCGGGCACATCCGCAACCCGGCCACCTTCGACTTCCCGGTGCGTTACCGGGTGGTCGAGGGCGCCACCCCGCAGCGGCTGGTGCGCGACGCCGACCCGACGCTGCTGGCGCCGTTCGTCGACGCGGCCCGCGACCTCCAGGCCGCCGGGGTGACCGGCATCACCGGGGCGTGCGGGTTCCTGGTGCTGTTCCAGGCCGAGCTGGCCGCCGCGGTGGACGTGCCGCTGTGGTCGTCGAGCCTGGTGCAGGTGCCGATGGTGCACCGGATGGTCGGGCGTACCGTCGGGCTGCTGGTCGCCGACGAGGCGGCGCTGACGCCGCGGCACCTGGCGGCGGTCGGCGCGGCGGACGTGCCGGTCGCGGTCACCGGCATGGCCGGGCAGCCGGAGTTCCGCGAGGTGATGCTCCAGGGGCGGCGGGACGCGCTCGACGTGGACCGGCTGGCCGCCGAGGTGGACGGCCGGGTCGACGCGCTGGCCCGCGCCCACCCCGACCTGGGCGCGCTGGTGATCGAGTGCACCGACCTGGTGCCGTTCGCCCACCGCATCCAGGCGCGCCTCGGCGTGCCGGTCTTCGACATCGTCACCCTCACCACCATGGCCCACGCGACCCTGACCCGCCGCCCGTACCCACCGGGCTAGCCCCGCCGCCCTGTTTCACGGAAAGAGTGGCTATCCGAGCCCCGTTAGCCACTCTTTCCGTGAAACAGCGGCGCGGAATGAGGGGTGTGCTCAGACCGGGGGGATGCCGGAGCGGCCGATGGCCGACATGTCGCCGCCGCCGATCTCGCTGGTGGTGGTGGGTGGGGGCGGGGCGGTGGCCTCGGTGCGGTCCTCGATGCAGGCGTCACCCAGGCCGTGCATCAGCTCGCCGATGGCGGCCAGCGTCGAGCCCTTGTCCGGGCAGGGCCGGCCGGTGGCGAGCACCTGCCCGTCGCCGCCCAGCACCGTGAACCCGACCCGGCCGTCGGTCTCGCTCTCGATGACGAACTTCACCGCGCTCCTTCCGCCGCTCAGACGCCGTGGGACTGCAACCACAGCTCCAGCAGGCCCAGTTGCCACAGCTTGTTGCTGCCCGCGGCGGCCTGCGCCCGGTCCGGCTCGGCGAGCAGCGCGTCGACGTACCCCCGGCGGAACAGTCCGCGCCGGCGGGCCTCGGGCGCGTCGAGCGCCTCGACCACCAACTCCCGCACCGGGCCGTCGACGTGGCGCAGCGCCGGCACCGGGAAGTAGCCCTTGGGCCGGTCGATGACCTCGGCCGGCAGCACCTCGCGGGCCACGGCCTTGAGCACGCCCTTCCCGCCGTGGGCCAGCTTGTGCTCGGGCGGGCAGGCGGCGGCCAGCGTCACCAGGTCCTGGTCGAGGAAGGGCGTGCGCACCTCCAGCCCCCAGGCCATGCTCATGCTGTCGACCCGTTTGACCGGGTCGTCGGGGAGCATCAGGTGGGTGTCCAGGCGCAGCACCGCGTCCACCGCGCTCTGCGCGCCCGGCGCGGCCAGCTCCGCGGCGACCAGCTCGCGGCTGACGTCGGCGTCGCAGGCGTACGCCGGGTCGACCACCCGGTTCAGCTCGGCGTGGTCCCGGTCGAAGAACGCGGCGGTGAACTCCGCGGCGGCGTCGGCGCGGGCCGCGCGCGCGAGCCGGTGGTGGTAGCCGTAGCCGGCGAACACCTCGTCGGCGCCCTGCCCGGACTGGGCCACCTTCACGTGCCGGGCCACCTGCTCGGAGAGCAGGTGGAACGCCACCACGTCGTGGCTGCCCATCGGCTCGGTCATGGCCGCCACGGTGGCGCGGACGGCCGGGCCGAGGTCACCGTCGGCGAGGCGGATGCGGTGGTGGTCGGTGTCGAACGCGCGGGCGACCAGGTCGGAGTAGCGGAACTCGTCGCCGGCCTCGTCGCCCCGGCTGTCGAAGCCGATGCTGAACGTCTGGAGGTGGTGCTGCCCGGCCCGGTCGAGCAGGGCGACGATCATGCTGGAGTCGAGGCCGCCGGAGAGCAGCACGCCGACCGGCACGTCGGCGACCAGCCGACGGCGTACCGCGGTGCGCAGCGCGTCCCCGATCGCGGCCCGCCAGTCGCCGGCGTCCATCCCGTCGTGGGCCGGGTCCCGCCGGTAGTCGGGCCGCCAGTAGACGTGCTCGCGGGTGCGGCCGTCGGCCTCCACCACCCGGACGGTGGCCGGCGGAAGCTTCCGCACGCCGCGCAGGATCGTGCGGGGGGCCGGCACGATCGAGTGCCAGGACAGGTAGTGGTGCAGCGCGACCGGGTCGATGCCGGTGTCCACGTCGCCGGCGGCCAGCAGCGCCGGGAGGGTGGAGGCGAACCGCAGCCGGCCCGGTGCCCCGGCGAGGTAGAGCGGCTTGATGCCCAGCCGGTCCCGGGCCAGCACGAGCCGGCGCCGCCGCCGGTCCACCAGCGCGACGGCGAACATGCCGACCAGGTGGTCGACGAACCGTTCACCCCACTGGGCGTACGCGACCAGGATCACCTCGGTGTCGCTCGTCGATCGGAAGGTGTGCCCGGCCGCCAGCAGTTCGTCGCGCAGCTCGGGGTAGTTGTAGACGCAACCGTTGAAGACCAGGGCGAGGCCGAGGTCGTCCCGGACCATCGGCTGGGCGCCCGCCTCGGACAGGTCGATCACGGTCAGTCGGCGGTGCCCGAGCGTGACCCAGCTGTCGCTCCACCGCCCCTCGCCGTCCGGGCCGCGGGAGCGCATGGCCTCGGTCATCCGGGTCACCGCGCCCGCGTCGGGGGTGGCCCCGTCGAACCGGGCCTCGCCACTGATCCCGCACATGTCGGCGACTACCCGGCGTGTGACCAAGGAAACCCGGGATGGGCGGTTGGCGAGCCGGGACCGGCGAGCCGTCGTACGGTGGCGGTACGGGCCATGTCCCCGGGCGGTCCGGCCACGGGACGTGGCCGGAGATCAACAACGCCTGCCAGGAGGACGTGTGTTCGCCAATTCCGAGGAACTCCTGCGATACCTCAGCAACGAGGACGTGAAGTTCGTCGACGTACGTTTCTGTGACC
>NZ_JBISAC010000023.1:0-23751 GCF_044391475.1 Micromonospora sp. NPDC018662 | reverse complement strand
CGGTCGCGGCCTGGCCACCGAGGCGGCCGGGGCGCTGCTGGACTGGGGGTTCGGCACGTTCGGGCTGCACCGGGTGACGGCCCGGTGCCACGCCGACAACGAGCCGTCGGCCCGCCTGCTCACCCGGCTGGGCCTGCGCCGGGAGGCCCGGCACGTGCGCAGCTACCGGTTCCGCGGCGAGTGGGCCGACCAGCTCGTCTTCGCCGTCCTCGCCGACGAGTGGCGGGCCGGCACGGGCTGAGTCGCGCGGGTCAGCCGGCGGTGACCGGGTCACCGACCCGGATCTCGCCGGTGGTGACCGGGATCAGCCGGATGCCGAACCACGTCTTCCCGTCCTGCCGCCGGTGCCGCGCCAGCGTACGGATCGGCTCCTTGCCGCTGGTGAGCGTCACCGGGTCGATCAGCGTGAGCGAGCAGCGGTCGCAGCGTTCGGCGACCCGGAAGTCGACCGCGCCGATGCGCACCCGGGTCCAGCCGTCCTCGGCGAACGGCGCGACCGGGCCGTCGAGCACCACTGTGGGCCGGAACCGGGCCATCGGCAGCGGGTCCGGCGCCGGCTCGCCCCGCTCGCGCGCGCCCTCGGCGATCCAGTCCCGCAGCCGGCGCAGCGACGGCAGCGTGGCGGCCAGCAGCGGGCCGGCGTCGGCGAGGTTCAGCGGGTCGCCGGGGCGGCCGCCGTGCGCGGCCGACACCGGCCGGCGACGCGGGTCGTCCAGCCAGCCCAGCCGCACCGGGCGACCCAGGCGGTCGGTGAGCCAGTCGTGCGCCTCGGCGGCGGCGAGGCGCACCGAGTCCAGCCGGGACAGCGTGGTGGCGGCCGGCGGCCCGGCCATCGGTTCGGCGACGACCAGCGACCCGCCGTCGCGGTCGGTGAGCGTGAGTGACCCGTCGCCGGGCACGGCGGTGAGGCCGAGCATCCGGGGCGTGGTGCGGGCGGTGAGCACCGCGCCGTCCGGTTGCAGCAGCACCCAGCGCCGGTCGTGGCGCAACCCCCACGGCTCGACAGTGGCCCGGTCGACGTCCACGCCGGCCAGCGACTTCACCGGGTGGACGTGCGTCGAGACGAGTCGCATCGCCTCAGCCGACCGTCGGGGTGGCCCGGTCGATGATCGCGGCCAGGTCGAGCCCGCCGGGCAGCGTGCCGTACGCCTGGCCGTGGTCGCCGTCCAGCCGGGACGCGCAGAACGCGTCGGCGACGGCCGGGTGGCCGTGGCGGACCAGCAGCGCGCCCTGGAGCACCAGCGCGAGCCGCTCGACCACCCGGCGGGCCCGCAGCTCCAGGTCGGTGTGGTCGGCCAGTTCGTCGCGCATCCGCCGGACCGCGGCGTCGAGACGGGCGTCCGCGCCGGTCGCGGCGGCCACCTCCGCCTCGTACGCGGCCAGCACCTGCGGCTCCCGGGTGAGCGCGCGCAGCACGTCCAGCGCGGCGACGTTGCCGGAGCCCTCCCAGATCGAGTTCAGCGGCGACTCGCGGAACAGCCGCGGCATGCCGGACTCCTCGACGTAGCCGTTGCCGCCCAGGCACTCGAGGGCCTCGGCGGCGTGCCCCGGCCAGCGCTTGCAGACCCAGTACTTGCCGACCGCGAGGGCCAGGCGCTTGAACGCGGTCTCGCCGGCGTCGCCGCGCGCCGACCGGTCGGTGGCGCCGGCCAACCGCGTCATCAGCACGGTGGCGGCCTCGGACTCCACCGCCAGGTCGGCCAGCACGTTGCGCATCAGCGGCTGGTCGGCCAGGTAGCGGCCGAACGCCGTCCGGTGGGTGGCGTGGTGCACGGCGGTGGTCACGCCCTGACGCATGCCGGCCGCCGCCCCGATCACGCAGTCCAGCCGGGTCAGGTTGACCATGTCGAGGATGGTGCGTACGCCGCGTCCCTCGTCGCCGACGCGCCACGCCACCGCGTGCTCGTACTCGATCTCGGCGGAGGCGTTGGAGCGGTTGCCGAGCTTGTCCTTCAGCCGCATCAGCCGCATCGGGTTGCGACCGCCGTCGGGCAGCACGCGGGGGACCAGGAAGCAGGTGAGGCCGCCCGGCGCCTGGGCGAGGGTGAGGAACAGGTCGCACATCGGCGCGGAGGTGAACCACTTGTGCCCGAGCAGCCGGTAGCTGCCGTCCGGCTCGGGCCGGGCGGTGGTGGTGTTGGCGCGCACGTCCGAGCCGCCCTGCTTCTCGGTCATCGACATGCCGGCCAGCAGGCCGCGCTTGCCCAGCGGGGGGCGCAGCCCGAAGTCGTACGCGGTGCTGGCGAGCAGCGGTTCGTAGCGCGCGGCCAGCTCGGGGCTGTGCCGCAGCGCCGGCACCGCCGCGTAGGTCATCGAGATCGGGCAGCCGTGCCCGGCGTCGGGCCGCCAGACGTAGAAGCCGGCGGCGCGGGCCACGTGCGCGCCCGGCCGGTCGTCGGCCCACGGCGCGGCGTGCAGTCCGTGCCCGACCGCGGTGCGCATCAGCTCGTGCCAGGACGGGTGGAACTCCACCTCGTCGACGCGGTGGCCGAAGCGGTCGTGGGTGCGCAGCACCGGTGGGTGCTCGTTGGCCAGCCGGCCGTGCTCGGTGGCCGCCTCGCCGCCGGCCAGCCGGCCGAGGGCGTGCAGCCCGGCGGTGGCCCAGCCGGCGCCCTCCCGGGCCAGGCCGTCGAGCAGCGCCGGGTCGTCGGCGGTGTCGTGGCCGACCAGCGGAGGGACCTGGTTGACGACCTCGTGTGTGGTCACGGCGACGCTCCCAGCGGGCGGTGGCGGAGGGTGGATTGAACCACCGTTCAGTCCCGGCCGGCAACCGCGCGGCGATCAGTCAATTTGGCTCGATTCGTTTGACATCATCCCGCTCGGCGAGAAGACTCGCCGAAACTTTCTTTTGTTCGGAATGCGGCAGGGGGGCCAATGTCCAGGAACAAGCTCGGCGTGATCGGCGCGGCACTCACGCTCGCGGCCGGCGTCCTCTCCGGATGCACCGGCGGCGAGAGCGTCGACGTCGGCGACGGCGGCGGGAACGGCGGGGGCGCGGGGGGCGTCCTCAACGCCGCGATCGGCGGCGAACCGGACCAGCTCGACCCGCACAAGACGTCCGCCTACTACAGCTTCCAGGTGCTGGAGAACGTGTACGACACACTGGTCGAGCCGGACGCCGACCTGAAGATGGTGCCGTCGCTGGCCGCCAAGTGGACCACCAGCGCCGACCAGCTCACCTGGACGTTCACCCTGCGCGAGGGCGCGAAGTTCTCCGACGGGTCGCCGCTGACCTCGGAGGACGTCGTCTACTCCTACGAGCGGATCATCAAGCAGAAGCTGAACACCGCCTACAAGTTCGCCACCGTCAAGTCGGTGACCGGCCCCGACCCGGCCACCGTCGTGGTGACGCTGAGCGCGCCCACCCCCAACCTGCTGGCCAACCTCGGCGGCTTCAAGGGCGTGGCGATCGTCGAGAAGTCCAACGTGGAGTCCGGCAAGGTGAAGACCGCGCCGGTCGGCAGCGGCCCGTTCAAGGTCGCCGGCTACACCTCGGGCGACAGCATCAAGCTGGTCCGCAACGACGCCTACTGGGGTGACAAGCCGAAGCTCGACGGCGTCACCTTCACGTTCGTCAAGGACCCCACCGTGGCGCTGCAGAACCTGCGCGGCGGCCAGGTCCAGTGGACCGACAACCTGCCGCCGCAGCAGGTGGCGTCGTTGCGGGACGGCGACGACCCGGTGGTGAGGTCGGCCCCGTCCACCGACTACTGGTACGTGGCGCTCAACGAGGCCCGCAAGCCGTTCGACAACCCCGAGGTCCGACGCGCGATCGGCTACGCGCTCGACCGGGAGGCGATCACCAAGGCGGCCAAGTTCGGCCTCGCCACGGTCAACCAGACCGCCATCCCGCGCAACAGCGCGTTCTACTACGACTACGCGCCCTACGCGCACGACCCGGCCAAGGCGAAGCAGATGCTCGGCCAGGCCGGCGTCGCCAACCTCAGCATGGACCTGATGGTCACCAGCGAATACCCGGAGACGGTCACCGCCGCCCAGGTCATCGCCGCGCAGCTCAAGGACGTCGGGATCACCGTGAAGATCCGTACGCTGGACTTCGCCCAGTGGCTCGACGAGCAGGCCAAGGGGAACTTCGACGGGTTCATGCTCGGCTGGCTGGGCAACGTCGACCCGGACGAGTTCTACTACGCCCAGCACCACAGCGGCGGCACGTTCAACTTCCACAAGTACGCCAACCCGGCCGTGGACAAGCTGCTCGACACCGCCCGGACCGAGACCGACCAGGCTGCCCGCAAGCAGGCGTACGACCAGGCGGCGAAGCAGATCGTCGACGACGCCAGCTACCTCTACCTCTACAACCCGGACGTGGTGCAGGGCTGGTCGAAGAAGGTCTCCGGCTACGACGTCCGCAGCGACCGGGCGATCCGGTTCCGCTCGGTCGCCCTCGGCAAGTGAGATGACCCGCTTCGTCCTGCGGCGGGTCCTCCAGTCGGCGATCGTGCTGCTCGGGGTGACCCTGGTGGTCTTCCTGCTGCTGCAACTGGTGCCGGGTGACCCGGTCCGGGTGGCGCTCGGCACCCGGTTCGACCCGGAGACCTACCAGGCGCTGCGGGAACGCGCCGGCCTCGACCAGCCGCTGCCCGTGCAGTACGCCAGCTACCTCGGTCACGCGCTCACCGGCGATCTCGGGGTCAGCTTCCGCACCGGTCAGCCGGTCAGCCGGATCGTGCTGGAGCGGCTGCCGGCGACGCTCTCGCTGGCGTTCACCGCTGTGGTGTTCGCCCTGCTGGTGGCGTTCCCGCTGGGCATCGTCGCGGCGGTGCGCAGCGGCTCGGCAGTCGACCACGCGGCGCGCGTGTTCAGCCAGTTCGGCGTCTCGGTGCCCGACTTCTGGATGGGCATCATGGGGATCATCCTCTTCGCCGGTGTGCTGGGCTGGCTGCCGCCGTCGGGCTACGTGGCGCTCACCGAGGACCCGGGCCGGTGGGCGTCGCACGTGGCGCTGCCGGCGGTCACCGTCGGCCTGGTCACCGCGTCGATCCTCACGAGGTTCATCCGCTCCTCGGTGCTGGAGGTGCTCTCCGCCGACTACGTGCGCACCGCGGAGGCGAAGGGGCTGCGCAGCCGGGTGGTGATCCTGCGGCACGTGCTGCGCAACGCGCTGATCCCGGTCGTCACCGTGGTCGCGGTGCAACTGGCCAGCCTGCTCGGCGGTGTGATCGTCATCGAGGTGCTGTTCGCCTGGCCGGGCATCGGTCGGCTCACGTTCGACGCGGTCCAGGCCCGTGACTATCCGGTCCTGCAGGGCGCCGTGCTGCTGGTGGCCGCGCTGTTCCTGCTGGTCAACCTGCTGGTGGACGTTCTCTACGCCCGCCTCGACCCGAGGATCACGGTCAAGTGAGCGGCGGAGGTGACAGCACCCGCCGCCGTGTGCTGGACGCGCTGCGCCGCGACCCGCTCGCCGTCGGCGGCACCATGGTCCTGCTGCTGCTGGTCGTGGTGGGCGTCGCCGGTCCCTGGCTGGCCCCGTCGGGCGTCAACGACGTCGACGTCGACGCGATGCTGCGGCCGCCCAGCGGCGCGCACCCGTTCGGCACCGACGAGCTGGGCCGGGACGTGCTCAGCCGGGTGCTGGTCGCGGCGCGCGTCTCGCTGGAGGTCGGCGTGGTCAGCGTCGGCATCGCGCTGGTCGCCGGTGTGACGCTCGGGCTGTTCGCCGGCTACTACCGGGGTTGGCTGGACAGCGTGCTGATGCGCTGCATGGACGTGCTGTTCGCGTTCCCGGTGCTGTTGCTGGCGGTGGCCATCGTGGCGGTGCTCGGCCCCGGCCTGCGCACCGCAATGGTCGCCATCGGTGTGGTCTACACGCCCATCTTCGCCCGGATCACCCGCGCCGGCGTCCTGGCCGTACGCGAGCAGGTGTTCGTCCGGGCGGCCGTCTCCATCGGCGCCTCCGACCTGCGCATCATGCGCCGGCACGTGCTGCCCAACATCGCCGCGCCGCTGATCGTGCAGACGTCGCTGTCGCTGGCGTTCGCGATCCTCTCCGAGGCGGCGCTCTCCTTCCTCGGCCTGGGCATCCAGCCGCCGGCGCCGGCCTGGGGGCGGATGCTCTTCGACGGGCGGGGCTTCGTCACCGACGCCTGGTGGCTGGGCGTGTTCCCGGGCGCGGCGATCTTCCTGACCGTGCTCGCCTTCAACCTGGTCGGCGACGCGCTGCGCGACGTGCTCGACCCGCGTCAGCTCACCCTCAGCGAAGCCCGCAGGAGCACTCCATGACCAGCGACGAGGCCGTGTTCTCCGTCGAGGACCTCACCGTCACCGTCGGCACCCGGCGCGGCCCGGCCCGCGCGGTGGCCGGCGTGTCCTGGCAGGTCCGCGCCGGCGAGACGTTCGCGCTGGTGGGTGAGTCCGGCAGCGGCAAGAGCATGACGCTGCTCGCGGCGACCGGCCTGGCGCCGCGCGCCGCCACGGTCACCGGCCGGGTCCGGCTGCTCGACACCGAGCTGAGCGCGTTGCCCGACGACCGCCGTCGCAGGCTGCGCGGCCGGCACGTCGGGTTCGTGTTCCAGGACCCGATGACCTCGCTCAACCCGGTGCTGCCGGTGGGCCGGCAGGTCACCGAGGCGGCCGAGGCGCATCTCGGGCTGACCCGCCGCGCCGCCCGGGCCCGGGCGGTGGAGCTGCTCGGCCTGGTGGGCATCCCGTCCGCGGCGCAGCGGGTGGACGCGTTCCCGCACCAGTTCTCCGGCGGCATGCGCCAGCGCGTGGTCATCGCCATGGCGTTGGCCTGCGAGCCGGCCCTGCTGATCGCCGACGAGCCGACCACCGCGCTGGACGTCACCACCCAGGCGCAGATCGTCGAGCTGGTCGCCGACCTTCAGCACCGGCTCGGCACCGCGGTCGTCTGGGTCACCCACGACCTGGGCGTGGTCGCCGGCATCGCGGACACCGTCGCGGTGATGTACGGGGGGCGGATCGTCGAGCAGGGCCCGGTCGACGCGGTGTTCGACGCGCCGACGCACCCGTACACGCGGGCGCTGCTCGCGGCGCGGCCGGACCCGGCCCGTCGGGGCGAGGACCTGGTGGCGATCCCGGGTGCCCCGCCGAGCCCGCTCGACCTGCCGCCCGGCTGCGCGTTCTGGCCGCGCTGCCCGGTGCGCGCCGACCCCCGGTGCGAGCACGAGCTGCCCCCGCTGACACCGGTCGGCGACGGGCACACCGTCCGCACCTTCTACCCGGGAGGGACGCCATGACAGCGGCGGACGTGGTCGCCGAACTGGACGACCTGGCGGTGCACTTCCCGACCCCGGCCGGTGTGGTCCGCGCCGTGGACGGCGTCACGCTGGCCGTACGCCGGGGCGAGACGCTCGGCCTGGTCGGTGAGTCGGGCAGCGGCAAGTCCACCGCCGGTCTGGCGCTGATGCGGCTGGTCGACCCGACCGCCGGCCGGGTCCGGGTGGCCGGCGCGGACGTGACAGGGCTGTCCCGGCGTCGTCTGCGCGGGATGCGCCGGCACGTGGCCATGGTGTTCCAGGACCCGCAGGCGTCGCTGGACCCGCGTCGCACGGTCGGTGACAGCGTCGCCGAGCCGCTCGTGGTGCACCGGTTGGCGGGCTCCGCCGCCGCCCGCCGGGCCCGGGTGGCCGAGCTGCTGGACCTGGTCGGCCTGCGGCCGGAGACCGCCGACCGGCACCCGCACGAGCTGTCCGGCGGCCAGCGCCAGCGGGTGGGGGTGGCCCGCGCGTTGGCCGGCGAGCCGGACCTGATCGTGCTGGACGAGCCGATCGCCTCGCTGGACCTGAGCGTGCAGGCGCAGATCATGAACCTGCTCCGGCACCTGCAACGCGACCTCGGGCTGACCTACCTGTTCATCGCGCACGACCTGGCGGCCGTCGAGCACATGAGCGACCGGATCGCGGTGATGTACCTGGGCCGCATCGTGGAGACCGGCCCGCCGGAGCGGATCTACCGGCAGCCGGCGCACCCCTACACGGCGGCGCTGCTGTCGGCGGTGCCGGTGGCCGATCCCCGGGTGGAGCGGGACCGCCGGCGCATCGTGCTCTCCGGCGACATCCCCAGCCCGGTGGACCCGCCCAGCGGCTGCCGCTTCCGTACCCGCTGCCCGCAGGCCCGCCCCGCGTGTGCCGAGACCGATCCGGCGCTGGCCGAGGTCGGTCCCGGCCAGCACGCCGCCTGCCTGTTCCCGCTGGAGGGCGCGCGGCACCCCGCCGCCGGCGGGCCGGAGCGGGACGGCGGCGCGGCGTAGGCTCACCGGGCCGCCGTCGCACGCAGGAGCCGCCCGATGACGTTCACCACCCGGCCGACGCTGCGCGGCACGTTCGGCATGGTCTCCTCGACGCACTGGCTGGCCAGCCAGTCCGCGATGGGCGTGCTGGAGCGCGGCGGCAACGCGTTCGACGCCGCGGTCGCCGCGGGGTTCGTGCTGCACGTGGTCGAGCCGCACCTCAACGGCCCCGGCGGCGAGGTGCCCGCGATCCTGGCCACGGCCGGCGACCCCACGCCGCGGGTGCTCTGCGGCCAGGGCCCGGCCCCGGCCGGCGCCACCGTCGCGCACTTCCGCGCGCTCGGGCTGGACCTGGTGCCCGGCGCCGGCCCGCTCGCCGCCGTGGTGCCCGGCGCGGTGGACGCGTGGCTGCTCCTGCTGCGCGACCACGGCACCCGCACGCTCGACGAGGTGCTGGCACCGGCGATCGGCTACGCCGCCGCCGGCCATCCGCTGGTCGGCGCGGCCGGGCAGACCGTGGCCCGGGTCCGGTCGCTGTTCGCCGAGCACTGGCCGACCTCCGCGCGACTCTGGCTGCGCGACGGCCGGCCGCCCGCGCCGGGGGAGATGGTCACCAATCCGGCGTACGCGGAGACGCTGCGCCGGCTCGTCGAGGCCGGCCGGGGCGCCGGGGCGGACCGGGTGGCGCAGATCGAGGCGGCCCGGCGGGCCTGGCGGGAGGGGTTCGTCGCCGAGGCGGTCGAGGAGTTCAGCCGTCGCCCGTTCCGCGACTCCAGCGGTCGCCCGCACGCCGGCCTGGTCACCGGCGACGACCTGGCCGGCTGGTCCGCCAGCTGGGAGGAGCCGGTCACGCTCGACTGGCGTGGGCACACCGTGGCGAAGACCGGCTTCTGGGGCCAGGGCCCGGTGCTGTTGCAGACGCTGGCGACGCTCGACGCGCTCGACGACCCCCGGACGCTCGATCCGTCCACCGTGGACGGCATCCACGCCCAGGCCGAGGCGCTCAAGCTCGCCTTCGCCGACCGGGAGGCGTGGTACGGCGACACCGACGTGCCGGGCGCGGCGCTGCTGTCGTCGGCGTACGCCGGTGAGCGGGCCGCGCTGATCGGCGACCGCGCCGCGACCGAGCTGCGTCCGGGCCGCCCGGCGGGCGCGTCGCCGCGGCTTCCGGCGCACCTGCGCGCGCATGCCGCCCACCGGGCCGGCCCGCCGGACCCGAGCACCGGCGAACCGACGGTACGCGCGGACGGGGTGACCCGCGGCGACACCTGCCACGTCGACGTGGTGGACCGGTGGGGCAACATCATCTCGGCCACCCCGAGCGGCGGCTGGCTGCAGAGTTCGCCGACCATCCCGGAGCTGGGCTTCCCGCTGGGCAGCCGGTTGCAGATGTGCTGGCTGGAGGAGGGGCTGGCGTCGTCGCTGCGGCCGGGCCGGCGTCCGCGTACCACGTTGAGCCCGACGCTGGTGCTCCGCGACGGCGAGCCGGTGCTGGCGTGCGGCACGCCCGGCGGCGACCAGCAGGACCAGTGGCAGTTGCTGTTCCTGCTGCGCCACCTCGCCGGCGGGCAGGAGTTGCAGGAGGCGATCGACGCGCCGGCCTGGCACACCACCAGCCTGCCGGCGTCGTTCTATCCGCGTGAGGTCGAGCCGGGCGTGCTGGTGGTGGAGGACCGCGTCGACCCGGACGTGCGGGAGGCGTTGGGCGTGAAGGGCCACACCGTCCGCCGCGCCGATCCGTGGAGCCTGGGCCGCCTGTGCGCCGTCGCCCGCGACCCGGCCACCGGGGTCCTGTCCGCCGCCGCCAACCCCCGAGGCGCCCAGAACTACGCCACCGGCCGCTGACCCACCCGTCCCCGCCCTCCCTCGCTGCACAGATCTTGCAGGTTCGGCCCCGACATCGCGGACAAACCGGGCTTCCGCCGGGCCGCAACTGCAAGATCGCGGGGGAGAGGGGGCGGGGGCGGGTTGGGGTCAGCCGTCGATCCGGGTGATGTTGCGGATCTTGTTGGCGGCGTCCAGCGCCGCCACCTTGTACGCCTCGGCCAGCGTCGGATAGTTGAACACCGCGTCGAGCAGGTAGTCGACAGTGCCGCCGCAACCCATCACGGCCTGCCCGATGTGGACGATCTCGGTGGCGCCGGTGCCGAACACGTGCACGCCGAGCAGCCGACCGTCGTCCGGTGAGACGAGCAGCTTCAACATGCCGTACGGGTCGCCGACGATCTGCCCGCGGGCCAGTTCGCGGTAGCGGGCGATGCCCACCTCGAACGGGGTGGAGCTGTCGGTCAGCTCGTCCTCGGTCTTCCCGACGAAGCTGATCTCCGGGATGGTGTAGATGCCGATCGGCTGCAGTTCCGGCATCGCGCGGGCCGGTTCCCCGCAGGCGTGCTGCGCGGCCAGGCGGCCCTGTTCCATCGAGGTGGAGGCGAGCGCCGGGAAGCCGATGACGTCGCCGACGGCGTAGATGTTCTCGACAGCGGTGCGGTAGTCGGCGTCGACCTGGATCCGGCCGCGGTGGTCGGCGGTGAGACCGGCCGCCTCCAGCGCGAGTTCGTCGGTCTGCCCCTGGCGGCCGGCGGAGTACATCACCGTGTCGGCGACGATCTTCTTGCCGCTGCGCAGCACGCAGAGCGCGGCGGTGCGGTGCTTCTCCACCGACGCCACCTCCTCGCCGAAGCGGAAGGTGACCGACAGGTCCCGCAGGTGGTACTTCAACGACTCGACGATCTCCTCGTCGCAGAAGCCGAGCATCCGTTCGCGGCGCTCCACCACCGTCACCTTGGTGCCGAGCGCGGCGAACATCGACGCGTACTCCATGCCGATCACGCCGGCGCCGACCACGACCATGCTGCGCGGCACGGCCTGCAGGTTGATGACGCCGTCGGAGTCGACGATCGTCCGGTCGTCGAAGTCGACGCTGTCCGGGCGTGCCGGCCGGGTGCCGGCGGCGATGACCGCCTTGTCGAAGCTGACCCGGGTCTCCCGGCCGGAGCCGGCGTCGACCCAGACCGAGTGCGCGTCGGCGAACCGCCCGGTGCCGGTGATCATCGTGACCCGGTTGCGGGCCAGTTGGTCGCGGATCACGTCGGTCTGCCGGCCGATCACGTGCTGGGTACGGGCGGCCAGGTCGGCGACAGTGATGTCCTCCTTGACCCGGTAGCTGCTGCCGTAGAGGTCACGCTGGCTCAGCCCGGTCAGGTAGAGGACGGCTTCGCGCAGCGTCTTGGACGGTACGGTGCCGGTGTTGATGCACACCCCGCCGAGCATGTCGCGACGGTCGACGACGGCGACGCGGCGGCCCAGCTTGGCGGCGGCGATCGCCGCCTTCTGTCCACTTGGTCCGGAGCCCAGCACCAGGAGGTCGTAGTCATACACGCCCGACAGCCTGGCAGCATGTCCCGGCGGACGCCAGCGGAGGGGCCCCCAGAAGTGGATCATTCCCGTATGGTGCGCTGATGCGTCGCCGCGTACCGCTGATCCTGCTTCTCGCGCCGCTGCTCGCCGCCGGGTGCACCACCGACCCCGCCGCGCCGGCCGCCGACCCGTCCACTCCGCCGACCACGCCCGCTCCGAGCGTCCCCGCCGTCGACTACACCGCCTGGCAGGCGGGCCGTTCCACGCCGGTGGCCGACAAGGTCTATCCGGCGCGGGGCACCGACGCGCTGGACGTCCTGCACTACGACCTGGCGGTGGAGTGGGCGCCGTCGACCCGGACCCTCACCGGCGCCGCCACGTTGCGGATCCGCCCGGTCCGGGACGCGCCGAACCTCGCCCTCGACTTCATGCCCTACCAGCTCGACGGCGTGACGCTGGACGGCACGCCGGTCACCGCCGCGGTGGCCCGGGAGAAGCTCACGGTGACCGCACCGGTCGTCGCCGACAAGCCGGTGACGCTGGTGGTCAGATACCATGGCCGGCCGCGGACCACGCCGATGCCGTCGCACCGCAAGGACGTGGAGGACCTCGGCCTCACCGTCACCAAGGACGGCGGCCTCTGGACGATGCAGGAGCCGTTCGGGGCGTTCACCTGGTACCCGGCGAACGACCAGCCCGCCGACGAGGCGCTCTACGACATCCGGGTGACCGTCCCGGCGGGGTGGACCGCGATCGCCGGCGGCACCCCGGCCGGGCAGTCCGGCACCACGTTCAGCTACCGCAGCGTCGATCCGGTCGCGACGTACCTGACCACGCTCGCGGTCGGGAAGTACCAGAAGCTGACCGCCAAGGGGCCGCGCGGCGTGCCGCTGACCTACTGGTACCGCAAGGGCGCCGACGACGAGCTGGTGCCGTACCTGAAGAAGTCCCCGCAGTACCTGGCCTGGCTGGAGAAGAAGTTCGGCCCGTACCCGTTCCCCTCCGGCGGTGTGGTGGTGGTGGACTCGGCGTCGGGCATGGAGACCCAGCAGATGATCACGATGGGCGGGAAGATCGAGGACACCCGGGCCCGCCGGGACCGCTGGGGCAGCGACCTGCTGCACGAGTACGCCCACCAGTGGTTCGGCAACTCCGTCACGCCGACGAGCTGGACCGACCTGTGGCTGAACGAGGGCTGGGCGAAGTACGCCCAGGACCTGTACACCCAGGAGACGCTGAAGCTGAGCGCGGCGAGCCTGGACCGCTACCTGCGCGAGGGCGACGCGGTCCTGCGCAAGAAGCTGGGCCCGCCCGGCAAACCCGACCCGAAGCGGTTCGCCGAGGGCAACGTCTATCTCTGCCCGGCGGCGATGCTCCGCGAGATCCACCGGCAGGTGGGCGACAAGACGTTCTTCGCGCTGGCCCGCGCCTGGGTGCAGGACCAGCGCAACACCCAGCAGGACCGCGCGTCGTTCATCGCGTTCGTCAACGAGCGGACCGGCCGCGACTTCGCCAAGCTGGTCAACGCCTGGCTGGACTCGAAGACCACGCCGAAGCCGATCAAGGTCGCCTGACCGGGTACGAGGGCCCCGCGTGCCGGCGGGGCCCTCGGTGCCGGCTCAGCGGCCCTGGAGCGCCCGGACGTTGTCGCCGAACGTCCAGCCCTTCGACCCGTCCCAGTTGATCGACCAGGTCATCAGCCCCTTGAGGCCCGGGACGGAGTTCCATGCCTGGCTGACCAGCGACGGGCCCATGTAGCCACCGCCCGCGCCGGGCTGCGCCGGCAGGCCGGGGACCTGCTTGTCGTAGGGGACGCGGATGGTGACGCCCTGGACGGTGAGCCCGGTGTTCAGGCACTGCGTCTGCACGGTGAAGCCCTGCACCGTGCCGGCCGGGTACGAGTCACCGGCGCAGCCGTACATGGAGCCGTTGTAGTACTGCATGTTCAGCCACCAGAGCCGGCCGTTGTCGGCGTACTTCCTGACGATCGGCAGGTACGCGCCCCAGATCGAGCCGTAGGTGACGCTGCCGCCGGTGACGTACGCGGTCTCCGGCGCCATGGTGAGCCCGAAGCCGGCCGGCATCTGGGCCAGCACGCCGTCGATGATCCGGATCAGGTTGGCCTGCGAGGGCGAGAGCTGGTTGATGTTCCCGCTGCCGGTCAGCCCGGTCTCGATGTCGATGTCGATGCCGTCGAAGTTGTGCCGCTTGAGGATCGGCACCACGGTGGCGACGAACCGGTCGGCGACGGCGGCGGAGCTGAGGTCGATGCCGGCGGCGGCGCCGCCGATGGAGAGCAGCACGGTCAGGCCGGCGGCCTTGGCCTGGCAGACCTGCGCCGGGGTGGGTACCCGGACGCCGGCGTCCATGCCGTCCTCCCAGAGCACGGTGCCGTCGGCGCGGATGACCGGGAACGCGGCGGTGACCACGTTGTAGCCGTGGCCGGTGATCCGGCCGTCGGTGATCGGGATCCAGCCGAGCCCGGGGTGCACGCCGTTGGCCGCGCCGTCCCAGTTCTCCCAGTAGCCCTGGAGCACCTTGCCGGCCGGCCGGGGCTTCGGCGCGCAGGTGTCACCGCCCGGCGTGGCCGTCGCGGTCGGGGTGGGCGTCGCGGTCGGCGTCGGCGTCGGCGTGCGGGTGGGGGAGGGAGTCGGCGTCGGGGTGGGCGAGGGCGGCCGGGTGGTCGGGCTGGGTGAGGGTGTGCCGCCGGTGCAGGCGCCGAGGTCGGTCCAGAGCGCCGGTACGGCGGCCGGCGTCCAGCCCGCGCCGACCGGCGGGGTGTGGGTGACCAGCGCCTGGTAGAGCCGGCCGGCGTAAGCGGCCCGGCTGCCGGCGGTCCAGGTGACGCCCTCGGCCCAGGCCGGCGCGTCGCAGGCCACCAGCGCGGTCGGGTTCCCGGCGGCGGCGAGACCGCCGGTGGCGGGCAGGGCCACGGTGGCGGTGAGCAGCGCGACGCCACCGAGCAGCGCTGTCATGGAACGTCCGAGTCGCATCTCATACCTCCTCGTCGATGCGCCGGAGGCTATCAGTTAACTTTGTTAAATGTAAATGCGCAGTAGTCTGTCAGCACTTCGTTCAGGACGTGAAATGCAGGAAGGACGGCGGCGGACGTGGACGCCAGACGCACCACGGTGCGCGACATGCGCCGGGCCAACCGGTCGGTCCTGCTCACCCGGATCTGGCTGGACGGCCCGCTCAGCCGGCACGAGCTGGGCCAGTCCACCGCGTTGAGCCTGGCCAGCGTGAGCAACCTGGTCGGCGAGATGATCGCCGAGGGGCTGGTCGAGGAGGCCGGCTCGGTCGAGTCCGACGGCGGTCGTCCCCGGGTGCTGCTGCGCGTCGCACCCGGCTACGGCTACCTGGTCGGCGCCGACGTGGGCGAGACCCGGGTGCAGGTCGAGCTGTTCGACCTGACCATGACCGCGTTGGCCAAGGCCGAGTACCCGATCGCCGCGGCCGAGCCCGACCCGGTGCGGGTCGCCGACCACCTGCGGCACGGCCTCGCCGCGGTGACCGAGCAGGCGGGTGTCGACCCGGCCACGGTGCTCGGGTTCGGCGTCGCCGTCTCCGGCACTGTCGAGCGGGCCGCCGACGCGGTGGTGCACGCGCAGACGCTCGGCTGGGACGGCGTCCCGCTCGGCGCGATGCTGCGCGCCGGCACCGACGTGCCGGTGCACATCGACAACGGCGCCAAGACGCTCGGCCAGGCCGAGATGTGGTTCGGCGCCGGCCGCGGCGTCCGGCACGCGGTGGTCGTCCTGGTCGGGTCCGGCGTGGGCGCCTGCGTGGTCGCCGACGGCGTCGGCTACCGCGGCGCGCACAGCAGCGCCGGCGAGTGGGGCCACACCACCATCGTGTACGGGGGCCGGCGCTGCCGCTGCGGCAACCTCGGCTGCCTCGAGGCGTACGTCGGGGCGGAGGGGGTGCTCGACCGGTTCCGGCGGGCCAACCGGGGCCGCCCGGCGCCCGGCGGGGACGAGGAGACCGCCTTCGGTGAGCTGCTGCGCGCCGGCAGCCGCACCGCCGCCTCGGTGATCGACGAGACGGTCGGCTACCTCGGCGCCGGCCTGGCCAACCTGGTGAACCTGTTCAACCCGGAGCGGGTGGTGCTGGGCGGCTGGGCCGGGCTGGCGCTGGGCGAGCGCCACCTGCCGGCGATCCGCGAGGCCACCGCGCGGCACGCGCTGCGCCAGCCGTACGCGCAGACCTCGGTCGAGCTGTGCCGGCTCGGACCGGACGCGGTCGCGATGGGCGCGGCCACCCTGCCGATGGCGCGGCTGCTGCGCGACGGCGGTGTGCCCCGCGAACCGGCGGCCCGGCCGGCCCCGGCACGGGGGCCGCGGGGCCGCTGACCGGCCGGGCGGCCGCCACCGCGACGGTGGCCGGGTCGGCGTCGCCCGCGCGGTGGCCGGGTCGGCGTCGTCGCCGGCCCGGCCACCCCGGGGAGTCAGGACGGCAGCGTCCACTTCTGGTTGGCGCCACCGGTGCAGCTCCACAGTTGCGTCTTCGTCCCGTTGGCGGACGTGTTGCCGGTGACGTCGAGGCACTTGTCCGCCTGTGGGTTCACCAGGTCCCGCCCGGCGGTCCAGGTCCACTGCTGGGCGGCGCTGCCGTTGCACGCCCACAGTTGCACCTTCGTGCCGTCGGCGGTTCCGCCGCCGGCCACGTCCAGGCACTTGCCGAGCGCGCGGAGCGTGCCGTCGGCGGCCCGGGTCCAGCGCTGGTTGACCGCCCCGGTGCAGCTCCAGATCTGCACCGGGGTGCCGTCGGCGCTGGCGTTGTCGGTGACGTCGAGGCACGCGCCGCCGATGCCGGTGACCGGTCCGGTCGGCGCGGTGCCGCCACCGGACGGGGTGCCGGACCAGGTGAACGTGGCGGTGGTGCGGGCCGGCAGCGAGTAGCTGAAGGACTGCCCGCCCCACACCACCCGGACCGACTGCGCGGACGTGCCGCCGTTGTGCACGAGCAGGGCCTTGGAGCCGTCCGGGTTGCGGTACGCCACGTTCGGCACGGTGCCGTTCGCGGTGGAGTCGACGCGGGTCGCGCCGGGCCGGACGAACTTCGTCAGGTGCCCGGTGGTGTAGTACTCGATGGTGTAGTCGACCTGGCCGGCCCGGGCGCCGCCCTCCTGCACGGTGATCAGGCCGGTGCAGGTGCCGCAGCCGCCGTTGTGCGGGCCCCCGTTCTGGTTGACGGCGAGGCTCCACTTCACCACGCTGCGGCTCCAGTTCCGGGCGTAGCTGACGATGTCGGCCATGTCCTCGTTGTGCTGGTTGGTGATCCAGGTCCCGCCGGAGTGCTCGGTGCTGAACTGCGGCACCGCCGGATACTGCGCGCGCACCTGGCTGCCCACCGCCGGGTCACCGAAGTAGCCGTGCCAGGCGATGCCGCCGAAGAGCGGGTCGGTCCGCACCGCGCTGTCGGCCAGCAGCCCGGAGCCGATGGTGCCGTAGTCGCCGTAGTTCCAGTCGTGCACCAGCACCCTGGTGGTGAGGCCGGCGGCCCGCAACGCCGGGTAGACGAAGTTCTTGGTCAGCTCGGCCAGGCCGGAGGCGTTCCAGCTCATGCCGGGGTAGTCCATCGCGGTGGGGTTGCCGGCCTGGCAGCAGTTCGGCTCGTTCTGCACCGACAGGTAGTCGACGGTCACACCGCGCGCCGCGTACGCCTGGATCGTCCGGACCAGATACTGCGCGTAGGTGGCGTAGTGCTCCCACTTCAGCCAGCCCATCTGGTCCATCCGGCCGTTGTCCTTCATCCAGCCGGGCGCGCTCCACGGCACCACCATCACCCGCAGCGCCGGGTTGAGCTGGCGGGCCTGCGCGGTGAGCAGCTCGACGTTCGTGTCGTAGCCGTTCACACCGAAGTCGTTCAGGTCGCAACAGGTGTCGTCGAGCGACACGTTGCCGGGACGGGACAGGTCGGACGCGCCGACCGGGTTACGCACGAACGACAGTCCGATCCCGTCGGTGGGGCTGAACAGCTTGCGCATCACCGCGTCCCGGGTGGCCGCGCTGACTCCGCCGCCGCGCAGCAGGTACGCGGTGGTGTCGGTGACGGACGCGCCGGCGCCCTCGAACGGCTGGTACCGGGTGTTCTCGTCGACGGTGATGGTGTGGGTGGCGCCGGGGCTGGTGGCGGCGAAGGTGAGCGGGCTCTGCTGCTGCAACCCGCGGGTGACGGTCCGGCCGCCGCTGTCGGAGGTGGTGGTGAGCCAGACGTCGACGCGTTCGCCGGCGGCGTGGGCCGCGGTGGTGGGGGCGAGGGCGCCGGCGGCGAGGCTGAGCGTCAGGGCGACGCGGCCGGCGAGGCGGGCAACGGTGGTGGGGGACACGGGTGCTCCTCTCGGATGAATCGACATCCGCAAATGAGCGAACCGTTGTTCCGGGCTTATGTCAAGTAATGAAAAAACGGGGCGGCCACCCGCGTGGCCGCCCCGGAAGATCGGGTCAACGCCTCCCGCGCGCCCGCCGGACGGTGTCGCGGTACCACAGCGCGCTGCGCTTCGGGGTGCGGCGCTGGGTGTCGTAGTCCACCCGGACGATGCCGAACCGCTTGTCGTAGCCGTACGCCCACTCGAAGTTGTCCAGCAGCGACCAGGCGAAGTAGCCCCGCACGTCCGCGCCCGCGTGCCGGGCCCGGGCCACCGCCCGCAGGTGCTCGGTCAGGTAGGCGACCCGGTCGTCGTCGGCCACGAACCCCGCCGCGTCCGGCTCGTCGTCGAACGCCGCGCCGTTCTCGGTGATCACCATCGGCACACCCGGGTAGTCGCGGTGCAGCCGCACCAGCAGGTCGGTGAACGACTCCGGCACGATCTCCCAGTCCATCGCGGTGCGCGGCAGGTCGCGGCGGACCACCCGGCGCACCGGCCGGCCGTCGTCGTCGCGCTCCCGGCCCTGCTCGTCCACCCCGGAGTGCAGCTGCCCGAAGTAGTAGTTCACGCCCAGCACGTCGATCGGGGCGGCGATGACGTCCAGATCGCCGTCCTCGACCGGGATCCGCACCCCCTCCGCGGCCAGGTCGTCGATCACGTCCTGCGGGTACGCGCCGCGCAGCACCGGGTCCAGGTAGAGCCGGTTGCCCAACCCGTCCGCGGCCCGCGCCGCGTCCCGGTCCGCCGCGCTGTCGGTGGCCGGGTCGGCGGTGGACAGGTTCACGGTCAGGCCCAGCTCGATCGGCGTCTGCGCCGCCGCGCGCAGCCGCTGGGCGGCCAGCCCATGCCCGAGCAGCAGGTGGTGCGCGGCGGCGATGCCGTCGGCCAGGTTCCGCCGGCCCGGGGCGTGGTCGCCGTACGCGTACCCGAGCATGGCCGAGCACCACGGCTCGTTCAGCGTGGTCCAGGTGCGCACCCGGTCGCCGAGCGCCGCGAAGACCAGCTCCGCGTAGTCCGCGAACCGGTACGCGGTGTCCCGGTTCGGCCAGCCGCCGGCGTCCTCCAGCTCCTGCGGCAGGTCCCAGTGGTAGAGCGTCACCCACGGGTCGACGCCCCGGCCGAGCAGCTCGTCCACCAGCCGGTCGTAGAAGCCCAGCCCGGCCGCGTTGGCGGGCCCGCGGCCACCCGGCTGCACCCGGGGCCAGGCCACCGAGAACCGGTAGGTGTCCAGTCCCAGGTCGGCGATGAGCGCCACGTCCTGCGGCATCCGGTGGTAGTGGTCGCAGGCCACGTCGCCGTGGTCGCCGTTGGCCACTGCCCCCGGGACCCGGCAGAAGGTGTCCCAGATCGACGGCGTGCGGCCGTCCTCGGCCACCGCGCCCTCGATCTGGTACGACGACGTCGCCACCCCCCACCGGAAGCTCGGCGGCAGCGTGTCGATCGGGTCGGCCTGATCGACGCTCGGGCGGTTGAGGTCGGTGTCCATGGTTCTCCTCGCGGTAGCGGTGGGCTCGGACTTCTCAGCGGGGCAGGGGGGCGACGGCCGGGTGCAGCCAGCACGCGACGGCCCGCGTCGGGTCGTCGACGCCCGGCGGGCCCAGCACCGGCACCCGCTCGTCGCACGGCTCGAACGCCTTCGGGCAGCGCGGGTGGAACGCACAGCCGGAAGGCATGGCACGCAGGTCCGGCGGGGAGCCGGGAATGCCGGTCAGCTCCCGGCGCGGTCCGTGCAGCGCCGGGAACGAGTGCAGCAACCCCTCGGTGTACGGGTGCCGCGGCTCGGTGTACAGCCGGGCGGCGGGCGCCTCCTCGACGATCCGGCCGCCGTACATGATGGCGATCCGGTCGGAGAACTCCACCAGCAGCGACAGGTCGTGGGTGATGAACAGCACCGCGAAGCCGAGCCGCTCGCGCAGCTCGGTGAGCTGGCCCAGGATCTGCCGCTGCATCACCACGTCCAGCGCGGTGGTCGGCTCGTCCATGATGACCAGTTGCGGTTCCAGCGCCAGCGCCATGGCGATCATGACGCGTTGCCGCATGCCGCCGGAGAGCTGGTGCGGGTAGCTGTCCAGCCGGTCGGCGGCGATGCCGACCAGGCGCAGCAGCTCCTGGGCGCGGGCCCGCCGGCTCGCCGGGGTGCTCGTCGGCTCATGCGCCTTGATCACGTCGAGCAGTTGGGTGGAGACCCGGTTCACCGGGTTGAGCGAGTTCATCGCGCCCTGGAACACGATCGACGTCTCGGCCCAGCGGAACTCGCGCAACCGGGCCGGGCTGAGCGTCAGCACGTCCACCGGCGGGCCGTCGGTCGGGTGGTAGATCACCTGACCGCCGCTGACCACGCCGGGCGGCGGCAGCAGCCGGGTCAGCCCGTACGCCAGGGTGGACTTGCCGCTGCCGCTCTCCCCGGCCAGGCCGAGCACCTCGCCGCGGTGCAACGTCAGGTCCACGTCGCGGACCGCCCGTACCGCCTCCGTGCCGACGCCGTAGTCGACGCACAGCCCGCGGATCTCCAGCACCTTGCCGGTCATGAGTTGGCGTCCTCTCGGATGTTCTCCGCCTTCTGCATCGGGACGGGGGCCGCCGCCGGGGCCAGCACCGGGGTGAACCCCACGCGCATCCGGACCGTGCGGCCGTCCGTGGTGCGGATCCGGGTCCGGCCGCCGGTGCGCAGCCGGGGGCTGACGAACTCGTCGATGCCGAAGTTGATCAGCGCGAGCGCGGTGCCGAGCAGCGCGATGGCCAGCCCGGCCGGCACGAACCACCACCACGCGCCCTGCGCGAGCGCCTGCTGGCCCTGCGCCCAGAACAGGATGGTGCCCCAGTTCCAGGAGCTGACCGACGAGATGCCGATGAACGCCAGGGTGATCTCGGACATCACCGCGAAGATCACGGTGCCGACGAAGCCGGAGGCGATGATCGCGGTCAGGTTGGGCAGGATCTCGAAGCCGATGATCCGCCAGGTCCGCTCGCCGTTGGCCCGGGCGGCCTCGATGTAGTCGCGGCGGCGCAACGACAGCGTCTGGGCCCGCAGCACCCGGGCGCCCCACGCCCACGACGTCAGCCCGATGATCAGCGCGACCAGTGGGTCGCCGGCGCGGTCCACCAGCGACGTCACGATGATGATCAACGGCAGCGCGGGGATCACCAGGAACACGTTGGACAGCGCGGACAGGCCCTCGTCGGCCGCGCCGCCCAGGTAGCCGGCGGTGACGCCGATCAGGATGGACAGGACGGTGGCCAGCACGCCGGCGATCAGGCCCACCACCATCACGCTGCGCGTGCCGACCAGGATCTGGCTGAAGATGTCCTGCCCGAGGTGGGTGGTGCCGAACCAGTGCCGGGTCGACGGCGCCTGGAGCACGTCGGCGCCGCGCGCGTCCGGGTCGTACGGCGCGATCCACGGCCCGATGACCGCCAGCAGCGCGTACCCGCCGAGGAGGACCAGGCCGGTAGCGGCCTTGGCGTTGGCCACGAAGCGGAACCGGCGCCGGCGGGCCCGGGCCGACGGCTGCGCCATCGCCCCCTGGCCGGGGATGACCTGTTCGATGCTCGACGGGGAGATTGTCATCGCTCAGCTCTTTCGGGTCCGCGGGTCGAGGAGCAGGTACGCGACGTCGGCGAGCAGGTTCGCCACCAGCACCGAGATCGTGATGATCAGGAAGATGCCCTGCATGAGCGGGTAGTCCTTGCTGCCGACCGCCTGGAAGAGCTGGAACCCCAGGCCAGGATAGGAGAAGACGATCTCCACCAGCAGCGTGCCGCCGACGATGAAGCCCAGCGACAACGCGAAGCCGGAGACGTTTGGCAGCAGCGCGTTGCGGGCGGCGTAGCTGAGCGCCACCCGGCGCTCGGAGAGCCCCTTCGCGTGCGCGACGGTGATGTAGTCCTCGCTGGCGACGGTGACCATCATGTTGCGCATGCTGAGGATCCAGCCGCTCATCGAGGAGACCAGGATGGTCGCCGCGGGCAGGATGCTGTGCTGGAGCGCGCTCGGGATGAAGTACGCGTCGAACGCCGGCACCAGCCCCGGCTCGTAGCCGCCGGAGGAGGGGAAGAAGCTGCCCGGGCCGGCGAACAACGCGATCGCCACCAGCCCCAGCCAGAAGTAGGGGATCGAGGAGAGGAACGTGGTGGCGGGCAGCAGCCCGTCGACCCAGGAGCCGCGTCGCCAGCCGGCGCCCACGCCCAGCGCGGTGCCGAGCAGGAAGCTGACCACCGTGGTGACGCCGACCAGGCCGACCGTCCACGGCAGGCTGTCGCCGATCACCTGCGACACCGGTGCCGGGAAGAACGTGAACGACAGGCCCAGGTCGCCGTGCAGGAGCTGACCCCAGTAGGCGACGTACTGCTCCCACAGGTTGCGGTCGGAGTCCAGCCCGAACAGCACCCGCAGCGACGCGATGGCGTCGGCGCTGATCCGGCCCTGGTTGCGGGAGATCAACGACTGCACCGGGTCGCCCGGCACGATGCGCGGGATGAAGAAGTTGAGTGTGATCGCCGCCCACGCGGTGAACAGGTAGAAGGCCATCCGTTGCAGCAGGAACCTCATCGGGCCGCCTCCTCGCGCGGGCCGGCGCCGGCGTGCTCGTCGGCGACGGTGGCCCTGTCGAACAGCCAGCACGCCGCCCAGTGCCCGGGCCGGTCGTCGATCGGGATCGGTGGCGGCAGGTCGGTGGCGCACCGGGGCATGGCGTGCGGGCAGCGCGGGTGGAACCGGCAGCCGGCCGGCGGGTGGATCAGGCTCGGCGGCTCACCGTGGTCCCGCTCGGCCGCCGCGGCGCCGCCGGTGCCCGGGCCGGTGATCCGCTCCGGGTCCGGCGCCGAGTCGATAAGCAACCGGGTGTACGGGTGGGCCGGTCGCTGGGTGACCGTCTCGCTGTCGCCGCCCTCGACCATCCGCCCGGCGTACATGACGATCGTCTCGTCGGCGAAGTAGCGGGCCGAGGCGATGTCGTGGGTGATGTAGAGGATGGCCAGGTTCAGCCGGTCCTTGAGGTCCTGGAGCAGGTTGAGCACGCCGAGGCGGATCGAGACGTCCAGCATGGAGACCGGCTCGTCGGCGAGCAGCACCTCCGGGTCCGCGCCGAGCGCCCGGGCGATGGCGACGCGTTGGCGCTGGCCGCCGGAGAGCTCGTGCGGGAACGCGTCGAGGTAGCGCTCGGGCGGGGTGAGACTGACCCGGGTGAGCAGGTCGGCCAGCGCCTTCTCCAGCCCCTCCGCGCCGTCGCCGGCGTTGCCGTGGATGCGCAGCGACCGGGTGAGGTGGTAGCGCACCGTGTGCACCGGGTTCAACGAGGCGAACGGGTCCTGCAGGATCAGTTGCACCCGGCGCACGTACGCCCGGAAGCGCCGGCCGCCGCGCACCCGGGTCGAGACGCCGTGCAGCCGGATGTCGCCGGCGGTGCGCGGGTGGAGCTGGGCCAGCAGTCGGGCCACCGTGGACTTGCCGGAGCCGGACTCGCCGACCAGCGCGGTCACCCGTCCGCGACGCAGCGCGATCGATACGTCGTCGACGGCGTGCACCACCGCCGAGGTGCGGGAGAGGAGGTCGCGCAGCCGCCGGCGGACCGGGAAGTGCTTGGTCAGGCCGACGGCCTCCAGCACTGTCCCGTCGGCCGGCGCCGGGGCGCTCTCGGTCGTCGTCATGCCGAATTCCTGTCTGAGGTTGCCGGGGCGAGGGGCGGGGGGGGGGGGCCCCCGCCCCCCCCCCCCCGCGGGGGGGCCCGCCCCGCCCCCCCCCGCGGGGGGGCGGCGGGGGGGCCCCCCCCCCCCCCCGGGGGCCCGCCCCCCGGCCCCCCCCCCCCCTGGGCCCCAG
>NZ_JBISAC010000022.1:17312-31598 GCF_044391475.1 Micromonospora sp. NPDC018662 | reverse complement strand
GATCACCACGCCCGTGGTCAGCGACTCGACACCCACCACACCATCGTCAAGACCCCCCGACCAGCACAAACAGGATGAGACAAGCTCCGTGAATCAGCGGGCGTGGGGGATGGGTGGGGTGGGTGGTGCGGGGGCGGGTCAGGACCAGCGGCGGAGTTCGCGGCGGGCGAGGGACGCGCGGTGGACCTCGTCGGGGCCGTCGGCGAGGCGCAGCGTGCGGGCCTGGGCCCAGAGCGCCGCGAGCGGGGTGTCCTGGCTGACGCCGGCCCCGCCGTACGCCTGGATCGCCTTGTCGATCACCCACTCGGCCATCGCCGGGGTAGCGATCTTGATGGCCTGGATCTCGGTGTGCGCGCCCTTGTTGCCGACCGTGTCCATCAGCCAGGCGGTCTTGAGCACCAGCAGCCGAGCCTGCTCGATCCGCACCCGGGACTCGGCGATCCACTCCCGCACCACGCCCTGCTCGGCGAGCGGGCGGCCGAACGCCACCCGGTCCAGGGCGCGTCGGCAGAGCAGCTCCAGGGCCCGCTCGGCCATGCCGACCAGCCGCATGCAGTGGTGGATCCGGCCCGGGCCGAGCCGGGCCTGGGCGATGGCGAAGCCGGTGCCCTCGGCGCCCACCAGGTTCTCCGCCGGCACCCGGACGTCGACGAAGTCGATCTCGGCGTGCCCGCCGTGCGGGGCGTCGGAGTAGCCGAAGACGGTCATGCCCCGGCGTACCGTCACGCCGGGGGTGTCCCGGGGGACCAGGATCATGCTCTGCTGGCGGTGCCGGTCGGCGTCCGGGTCGGTCTTGCCCATCACGATGAAGATCTCGCAGCGCGGGTCCATCGCCCCGGACGACCACCACTTGCGGCCATTGACGACGTAGTGGTCGCCGTCGCGGACGATCCGGGTGGCGATGTTTGTCGCGTCGGAGGAGGCGACCTCCGGCTCGGTCATGCAGAACGCGGAGCGGATGGCACCGTCCAGCAGCGGCGCGAGCCAGCGTTCCCGCTGCGCGTCGGAGCCGAACTCGGCCAGCAGCTCCATGTTGCCGGTGTCCGGCGCGGCGCAGTTGAGCGCCTCCGGGGCCAGGTGCGGACTGCGGCCGGTCAGTTCGGCCAGCGGCGCGTACTGGAGGTTGGTCAGGCCGGCGCCGTAGCGCGCGTCCGGCAGGAACAGGTTCCACAGCCCCCGGGCCCGGGCCTCGGCCTTCAGTTCGTCCATCACCGGCGGCCGGGCCCACGGGTCGCCGGCGGCGAGCACCTGCGCGTGGTGCACCGGCTCGGCCGGCAGGACGCACTCGGTGAGGAACGCCTCCAGCCGCCGCCGCAGCTCGACCGTGCGGTCGTCGTACGCGAACTCCATCTATCTCTCCCTCACCGCGTGCAGACCGTGCGCGACCAGCGGCGCCACCATCTCGCCGATCCGGTCGAAGCCCTCGCCCAGCGTCTGCCCGAGGGTGTGGCGGTAGTGGATGCCCTCGCAGATCACCGCCAGCTTGAAGCAGCCGAGCGCCACGTGCCAGTGCAGCGGCCCGACGTCGACGTCGCTGCGGCCGGCGTACCGGTCGATCAGCTCGGCGCCGGTGGGGAAGCCGGCCCGGGGACCGATGCCGTCGGCCACCGGGTTGCCCTCGGCGTGGTCGCTGTCGCCCAGCACGTCCCAGTAGGTGAGCAGCAGGCCGAGGTCGGCGAGCGGGTCGCCCAGCGTGGCCATCTCCCAGTCGAGCACCGCCCGCACCACCACCGGGTCGACGGTGGCGAGCAGATTGTCCAGCCGGTAGTCGCCGTGCACGATCCGGCCCGCGTTCGTGCCCTCCGGCACGCTGCCGGCCAGCGCGTCGCGCAGCTCGTCGATGCCGGGCAGCGGGCGGCTGCGGGAGCGGTCGAGCTGGCCGGCCCAGCGCCGGACCTGCCGGGCCAGGTAGCCGTCGGGGCGGCCGAAGTCGGCGAGCCCCACCTCGGCCGGCTCCACCCGGTGCAGCGTGGCCAGCGTGTCCATCATCGCCATCGCGAGGTCACGCCGATGGTCGGCGGTGAGCGCGTCGGTCTGCTCACGCCGCCGGTAGACCTCGCCGTCGACGTGGGCCATCAGGTAGAACGGCGCGCCGATGACGCTCTCGTCGGTGCAGAGCAGCAGCGCCTCCGGAACCGGCACGCCGGTCGGGGCCAGCGCCGAGATCACCCGGTGTTCCCGCGCCATGTCGTGCGCGGTGGCCAGCACGTGCCCGAGCGGCGGCCGGCGCAGCACCACCTCGCGGTCACCGGCGCGCAGCAGGTAGGTCAGGTTGGACTTGCCGCCGGCGATGAGCCGCGCGGACAGCGGCCCGGCCAGGTCGGGCCGGTGGGTGGCCAGGTGGGCGGCGAGCCGGTCGAGGTCGAGCCCGCGCGGGGCCGGACCGGTCGGGGGCCGGGCAGCGTCGACGGCCGGATCGGTCATCCGGATAGTCGACGGCAGCTCAGCTTTGTTGTCAAGGTCGGATTTTCCCGGCGGGACATGCCGCGGCAACGGGGACGAAACGGCCGGCCGGCAGGCTGGGTCCCAGCCTGCCGGCCACCGCGCCGGCCCGCCGAGCGGAGGGGATCAGACATGCTGCTGAGAGTGCGGGTGACCCTGCCCGACCGACCGGGCACGCTCGGCCAGGTGGCCCGGACACTCGGTGTCTCCGGCGCCGACATCGTCCAGGTGGTGGTCCTGGAGCGGCTCGGCGGGCGGGCGGTCGACGACTTCACGGTGGTCTGGCCGGGCGCGGCGCGGGTGGAGCGGCTGCTGGCCGGGCTGGCCGCGATCCCCGGCGTCAAGGTGGACGGGGTGTGGCGGGCCATCGGCACGCCCACCACCACCGGCCAGGACGCGGAGCTGCTCGCCCAGGTGGCGGCGAACCCGACCGACGGGGTGGCCACGCTGGTCGACGCCGTGCCGGGACTGCTCGCCGCGGACTGGGCGGTGGCCGCGGTCGTGCCGCTGGACTGGGCCTCGCGTCCCGGTGGGGCCGGCTCGGCCACGGTCGGGCACGCGAGCTGGCGTACCCCGACGCCGGCCCGGCTGCCCGAGGTGACCCCGCTGCGGGCCCGCGCGCTGACCAGCCCGGAAGGGCACCACTACGCGGTGGCGCCGTTCGGCCGGGCCGGGCTGGTGCTGGTGGTCTCCCGCGACCACGCTGAGCCGCTCTCGGCGGCCGCGTTCCACGCCACCGAGGTGGACCGGCTCGCCCAGCTCGTCCGCGCCAGCGCGGTGATCCTCGGCGACCGGCTGGACCTGGTGGGCGCGCCGCCGGTGACCACCATCACCTGACCCGGTGGCCCGGCGTCACCCCGGGGCAACGGGCGCGCAACAGCCGACCGGCAGGCTCGGTGGCGAGGAAGGGAGACAACCATGGCGCTGTGGCGGATCCGAGCCACCGTGGACGACCGGCCGGGTTACCTGTCGGTGCTCACGGCGAGCCTCGCGTTGCGCGGGGTCAACATCCTCACCGTGCAGGTGCACACCACCGAGGTCGGCGCCGTCGACGACTTCCTGGTCGACGCGCCCGAGCAGGTCACCGAGGCCGAGCTGCGGGCGGCGGTCGAGCGGGGCCGGGGGCGGGACTGCTGGGTCGCGCGCAGCGAGGCGCGCGGGCTGGCCGACGAGCCGACCCGGCTCCTCGGCCTGGCCGGTCGGCTGGTCCGCGACCCGGAGGGGGCCGGCGCGACGCTGCGGGCGCTGCTGGGCGCCGACGCGGTGACCTGGCGCCCGACGTCCACCGCCGCGCCGGGCGGCGTGGGCGGCACCACGATGCTGCTCGCCGACCCGGCGGGCGGCGCCTACGAGCTGCGCCGCCGGGAGCCGAGCTTCACCCCGGCCGAGTACGCCCGGGCGCAGGCGCTGGTCGAGCTGGCGGCGACGCTGGACCGCCGGGACACCCACCGGGTCACGCTGGTGCTGCCCGACGGTGGTGAGGTGTCGGTGCGGCCGGCCACCGCCGACGACGTGCCGGCCGTACGCGAGCTGCACGCCGGCTGCTCGGCGCGGAGCCGGCAGCGGCGTTACCTGAGCGGGGCGGCGGACCCGTCGCCGGCCCGGCTGCGCCGGCTGCTCGAACCGGCGCGGGGGGTGTCCCTGCTGGCCACGGCGGGCGCCGGCGGGGCGGCGGCGCCGGTCGTGGCGATGGCCAACCTGCTCGGCGAGGGCGACGAGGCCGAGGCGGCGCTGCTGGTCCAGGACGACTGGCAGCGTCGGGGTCTCGGCTCGGCGCTGCTGCGGCGCCTGCTCGGGCACGCCGGCCGGGCCGGGTGCGCCGCCGTGCTGCTGCACGTGCAGGCCGAGAACACGCCGATGCTGCGGACGCTGCGCCGGCTGGACCGGCCGGTGGCGCTGGAGCGCGACGGCGGCGTGCTCACCGCGACCGTACCGCTGGCTCCCGCTCCGGCCTCCCCGGCCGGTCGCGTCGCGGGGCCGGTGCCGCCGGCGCAGGCCGCCTGTGGCACGGGGACGGCCCTGCCGGCGCGGGCCGGCCACGGCTTGCCGAGCCAGCGGTCGGGTCCGATCTGATCTCACGGCCGTCCGGCCGGGCCCCTGGGCGAGCCGCAACGGCGCGGCACGCCGACGGGCCCGGCGGGGAGCCGACACCGGCGCCGATGCGGCGCCACCCTGACCGACCTCCGATGCGGGGGACGGTGACACGAACGGGGCCTCCGGTGCGGGGGCCCCGTTCGTGTCCCTAGGCGGCAGGTAGCTGACGGTTCGTCCGCCGCGACCTGCCCGCCGGCAAGATGCCGACCACGCGTCGCCAGCCCCGACGCCCGCCGACGCCCGACACGGCAGAGCGCCCCGGGCCGTACGGGTCCGGGGCGCTCTCGGGCCAGGAGCGGTCAGCCGCGCTCGGCAACCTGGGCGGAGAACCCGTCATGTTGTCCATGTCTTCCTTGATCACACCTGCGAGGGCTCCGATGGGCGGACAAGCGGTGGGACAGAGAGGTGATCATGAAGTTGGCGGCATCAACGGAGATCAACTCCGCCGTCAACCTCATGATCACCCGCTCGGCTTGGAAGTGCGGCGGGCTCGAGTTGAGCGTTTCGTCGATCATGGACTTGTGGTGCCAGGAAATGTCCGATTCAGCATGAAATCGGAGGTGCCACAAGTCCAAGATCGGCAGGGGTTCGCCGCTTCGCCCCGGACCACGTGCAGCGACAGAGTCCCAGGCTGACAACTGGTCGTCGACGTAGCCGGCCCGTGTTCCGTCGGGTGGGCCAGCCAGGATGAATGCTCCGGGCAGCCCGGGGTAGGCGCTAGCGGACAACGGCACGAACGCAACTGAATATGGGGCTGCTCCGCGCAGGTCATCAGATGCTCGACCTGCTCGGCCATCACGCCAGACCACCGCAGGCCCGGCGGCAGGGCGCCCCGGGCCGCACGGGTCCGGGGCGCTCTCGGGTCAGGAGCGGTCAGCCGCGCTCGGCAACCTGGGTGACGAACGCCCGCCAGGACGCCGGCTCGAAGGCGAGCGCCGGGCCGGTCGGGTCCTTCGAGTCCCGCACGCCGACGACGCCGGGAAGGTTGTCGGCGACCTCGACGCAGGCCCCTTGGTTACTGCCGCTGCGGCTGC
Source organism: Micromonospora sp. NPDC018662 (assembly GCF_044391475.1). NCBI lineage: Bacteria > Bacillati > Actinomycetota > Actinomycetes > Micromonosporales > Micromonosporaceae > Micromonospora > Micromonospora sp. NPDC018662. Next base: position 26,028 of record NZ_JBISAC010000022.1, on the reverse strand, counting down.
TCTTGCGCCAGTGCGCGCCGGTCATGTCCATGTCTCTGCCACTTCCGTGATGAGGTCAACTGACTGCCAGTGCGGGCCGTACGGGTCCGGGGCGCTCTCGGGGCCGGTTCGGTCAGCCGCGCGCGGCGACCTGGGCGACGAACGCCCGCCAGGAGGCCGGCTCGAAGGCGAGCGCCGGGCCGGTCGGGTCCTTCGAGTCCCGCACGCCGACGACGCCGGGAAGGTTGTCGGCGACCTCGACGCAGGCCCCGCCGTTACCGCTGCTGCGGGTGCTCTTGCGCCACTGCACGCCGGTCATGTCCATGTCTCTGCCACTTCCGTGATGAGGTCAACTGACTGCCAGTGCGAGAGGGCTTCGCCGCGGACGGCCTCCCACGCTGCCAGTATCGCCGCCACCACGTCCGGCGCGCTAACTACTTGACCCTGTAATTGGTTGTCGAGGTATCCGGCGATTCGGTGGTCAGGGCAGGTAGCGAGCACGAAGGACCCGTTCAGTCCGGCGTAAGCACCGACTGACGAAGGCACCACGTGAACACGAATATGTGGCTCGGCGCACGCCTCGGCGAGCGCTAGAAGCTGTTTCCGCATGGTCGCTCGGACGCCGTAGAACGGCTTCATCAACGACAGCCGTAAACAGCGGAGGATCATCACGCCGAAGGCCCTGCCGGGCAAGGAGGACGGCAGTATGCCGCTCAACGTCCGCACGCGGGATCAGGCTCGCCCCGCCGAGCACGGTAAGCGTGCCGCATTACGCCAGGTCGGCAACCGACTCGTCGGCATCCTCCACGGCTGCCTAAAACCACCAGCTCCTACAACGCGACAACTGCCTGGTCGCACCGCAAGCAACCCGCTGCGGGTTGACACCTCAGCTCCTGGGGTGTCTGACATGGGCGGAGCGCCCCGGGCCGCACGGGTCCGGGACGCTCTCGGGGCCGGTTCGGTCAGCCGCGCTCGGCAATCTGGGCGACGAACGCCCGCCAGGACGCCGGCTCGAAAGCGAGCGCCGGGCCGGACGGGTCCTTCGAGTCCCGCACGCCGACGACGCCGGGAAGGTTGTCGGCGACCTCCACGCAGGCCCCGCCGTTGGTGGACGAGCGGGATGACTTCCGCCAATGAACACCCGTCATGTTGTCCATGTCTTCACCGCTTCCTTCAATATGTCGAGTGTCTGCCCGAGCGGGAGGGCTTCGCCCCGGACCACGTCCCACGACAGGCCCAGGCTAGCAACTGGATCCGGCTGCCCCGCGATCTGCGCTGCCAACTGGTTGTCGACATAGCCGGCCCGTGATCCGTCGGGTAGGTCAGCCAGGATGAACGCTCCGGCCAGCCCTGAGTAAATGCCAGCGGACAGCGGCACGATACGCAACTGAATATGGGGCTGCTCCGCGCAGGTCATCAGGTGCTCAACCTGCTCGGCCATCATCTCCGGACCACCGCAGGCCCGGCGGACGACCATCTCGTCCAGCACCACGAAGAGCCGCGGAGCTGGCACGCGGTCGAGGACCGCTTGCCGCTCCAACCTCGCCGTCACGCGCTGGTCAAGCTCCGGCAGCGGCACTCGCGCCGCGCGGAATGTCGCCCGCGCGTACGCCTCGGTCTGGAGAAGGCCGGGCACGAAGGCGTGTTCGTACCAGCGAAGCGCCGTCGCTTCGCGTTCAATCTCGATCCACTCGCGGAGCCATACCGGCGCAGCATCGCCCTTGACCAGCTCTTCCCAGAGCGTCGCGAAGTACCCACCCGTCGCCAGTGCCTTATCTACGGCGGCAAGGAACGGCAACGTCGGCGGCTTCGTGCCTGTCTCAATCGCACTCACCTGCGAATCCGAGCAGAAGACCCGCTCGCCGAGTTGGGCTTGGGTTAGCCCGGCAGCCGTGCGCCGCCGCCGTAGCTCGCGTAGTAGGTACTCAGACGGCGAGATTCCCACGGCTTCCACGCCCTTCCACAATGCTCCACACATTTCTTCGGGAACCCGCGCCCGGCCCCCACGCTCCGCGATCAGGCAATCACTATTCCGAGCGTAAGGGGCGTGCGTCCAGGGTGGAAGGACAGACGGCGCGGCCGGCAGGGACCACCTGAGACCCGGAGACCGTGTCAGTCAGGGGACCGCCTCGCCCGGCAGGCACCAGCGCGGGGCGGTGCCCTTCCCCTTTCCACCCGAGAGGAGGGCGTGTCCGTGCCCGAGGAGAAGCCGACCCACAGCCCGCCGTCGACTCCGCCGCCGGTCCGGCCGAACCGCGTTCCGTCGTCGCGCTGGCTGTCGTCGCCGGCCGCGACGACGCTCTTTCCTCGACCGGGCGACGGCCGGTGACCAGGCTGCGCCGCCGTCGGCCGGAGGTGCCCGCGCTGCGTGCTGGCGACGTCCTGCACCTGACCCGGGAGGCGTCGCCGCAGTTCGTCCGTCCGATCAGGGCCCGGCTGATCCGGGTGCTGGACTGGACGACGTACGACGGGTGGTTGTGGGCCGACGTCTACCAGCTCGGCCCGGACGGCAACGCGACCGCCCGCCGGTCGGTGTACCTGCGGCGGAGCGGAGTGCGCGTGCTGACCCCACCGCCGCCGGTGTCGCAGCGCCGCCCGCGCGTCGGCGCTCTCGTGTGATGGCCCGCCGTCCCGGCCCCGCCGACCATGTCCCGTCGCGGCCCACCTGGCGCTGCCGCGCTTGCGGGGTGGCCTGGCCGTGCTCGACGGCGAAGCTGAGCCTCCTCGCGCGCTACCGCGAGCGGAAGGCCGAGCTGAGGGCGTACCTCCTGACCCTGCACGAGACCGCGGCCGAGGAACTGGCCGACCTGGACAGCGGCCGGCGTCCGGCGGACCTCGAAGACCGCTTCACCGCCTGGGCCGAGCCTCGCGGCTGACCATCCCCGAGTGCCCCCCGGCACCGGGCCGTCTTCCCAAACGGGTGATCGCGAGATTACATTGTCAACCATCCATGGGAGCGCTCCCGGCGCTCCTGCGGCCCACCCCACCACCACCGCCGCACGGCGGCCCGACCGGCACCGTCCGACGCCGATCGCGCCGCCGTGCGGCAGCCCATCCTCCACAGGAGCTCGCCATGCCCCGACCGACCCCGCCGCCGCGCGGTCGCCCGTCCCGCCGGCTGCTCGCCGCCGGCGCCGCGCTGGTGGCCGCGTTGGCCACCGCCGTACCGCTCCCGGCCGCCGCCGCGCCGGCCGCCGCGCCCGCCCCGGCGGCGCAGGCCGCGCCCGCGTACAACTACGCCGAGGCGTTGCAGAAGTCGCTGTTCTTCTACGAGGCGCAGCAGTCCGGCCGCAAGCCGGCCTGGAACCGGGTCTCCTGGCGCGGTGACTCGGCGTTGACCGACGGCGCCGACGCCGGCCTCGACCTCACCGGCGGCTGGTACGACGCCGGCGACCACGTGAAGTTCGGTTTCCCGATGGCGTTCAGCGCCACCATGCTGGCCTGGGGCGCGGTCGAGTACCGGGACGGCTACGTCGCCTCCGGCCAACTCAGCTATCTGCTCAACAACCTGCGCTTCGTCAACGACTACTTCATCAAGGCGCACCCCGCCCCGAACGTCCTCTACGGCCAGGTCGGCAAGGGCGACGACGACCACAAGTGGTGGGGGCCGGCCGAGGTGCTGCCGATGGCGCGGCCCGCGTACAAGATCGATGCGAGCTGTGGCGGCGCGGACCTGGCCGGCGAGACGGCGGCCGCGATGGCCGCGTCGTCGATGGTGTTCCGCCCCACCGACGCCGCCTACGCGGACAAGCTGCTCGGCCACGCCAAGCAGCTCTACACGTTCGCCGACACGGTGCGGAAGGCCTACAGCGAGTGCATCACCGACGCGGCGTCGTTCTACAAGTCGTGGAGCGGCTACCAGGACGAGCTGGTCTGGGGCGCGATCTGGCTCTACCGGGCCACCGGTGACGCGACCTACCTGACCAAGGCGGAGAGCGAGTACGACAAGCTCGGCACCGAGCCGCAGTCCACCACCCGCTCCTACAAGTGGACGCTCGCCTGGGACAACAAGCAGTTCGGCGCGTACGTGCTGCTGGCCAACCTGACCGGCAAGCAGAAGTACGTCGACGACGCCAACCGCTGGCTCGACTACTGGACCGTGGGCGTCAACGGGCAGCGGGTGCCGTACTCGCCCGGCGGGATGGCGGTGCTGGACTCCTGGGGCGCGCTGCGCTACGCCGCCAACACGTCGTTCGCCGCGCTGGTCTACAGCGACAAGACCACCGACGCGACGCGTAAGGCGCGCTACCACGACTTCGCCGTCCGGCAGATCAACTACGCGCTCGGCGACAACCCGCGCAACTCCAGCTACGTGATCGGGTTCGGGAACAACGCGCCGAAGAACCCGCACCACCGCACCGCGCACGGCTCCTGGTGGGACAGCCAGACCGTGCCCACGGAGACCCGGCACGTGCTCTACGGCGCGCTGGTCGGTGGCCCGTCGTCGGCCAACGACGCCTACAGCGACAGCCGGTCGGACTACGTGATGAACGAGGTGGCCACCGACTACAACGCCGGCTTCACCTCCGCGCTGGCCCGGCTGACAGGCGAGTACGGCGGCAGCCCGCGCGCCGGGTTCCCGGTCGCCGAGACGCCCGACATGGACGAGCTGACCGTGGAGACCACGGTGATGCAGGCCGAGCCGCGGGCCACCGGGCTGAAGGCGGTCATCTACAACAAGTCGGCGTTCCCGGCCCGGGCGCTCACCACCGGAAAGTTCCGGTACTACTTCCGGCCCGACGGCACCGGCCCGGTGACCGTCACGCCCGGCTACACCCAGGGCTGCCCGTCGCCGTCGACCGCCAAGCAGTTCAGCGGCGACATCTGGTACGTCGAGGTCGACTGCACCGGCTACACCATCGCGCCGGCCGGGCAGTCGCAGCACCGGATGGAGGTGCAGTTCAAGATCGGCGTGCCGGAGGGCGGCACCTGGGACCCGACGAACGACCCGTCGTACCAGGCCACCGCCGGGCCGAACCGGAAGGTGCCGCTGTATTCCGGCGGCGTGCGGGTCTGGGGCGACGAGCCCGGCTCGGCCACCCCGGACACCACCGCGCCGAGCGTGCCCGGCACCCCTGTCGCGTCCGCCGTCACGGCCACCGGGCTCACGCTGACCTGGGCCGCCGCCACCGACACCGGCGGCAGCGGCCTGGCCGGCTACGAGGTGACCCAGGCGCAGACCGGCAGCGACGCGCTGGTGCTGCGCCAGTCCACCACGAACACGCTCGCGGTGACCGGGTTGGCGCCGCAGCGGACGTACTCGTTCACCGTGCGCGCGCTCGACGGCGCCGGCAACCGCTCCGCGGCCTCGGCGGCGCTGACCGTCACCACGCCGGCCGCGCCCGCGCCGGACACCACCCCGCCGACCGCGCCCGGCACGCCCACCGCCTCGGCGGTCGGCCCGACCGGCCTGACCCTGACCTGGGGTCCGGCCACCGACGCGGTAGGGGTCACCGGCTACCGCGTCTATCGGGGCGGCACCGTCCTGGTCGGCTCCACCGCCGGCACCACGCTCGCGGTGACCGGGCTGACCGCCTCCACGGCGTACACGTTCACCGTGGTCGCGGTGGACGCGGCCGGCAACGTCTCGCCGGCCTCGCCGCCGGTCACCGTCACCACGACGGCCCCGCCGGCCGGCGGCGGCTGCGCGGTGGCCTGGACGGCGAACACCTGGGACACCGGGTTCACCGCGAACGTCACCGTCACCAACACCGGCACCACCGCGATCAACGGCTGGACGCTCGCCTTCACGTTCCCGAGCACCGGGCAGAAGGTCGGGCAGGGCTGGTCGGCCAACGTCACCCAGACCGGCACGGCGGTGACCGCGTCGAACCTGGCCTACAACGGGGCGCTGGCGGCGGGGGCGTCGACGAGCTTCGGCTTCAACGGCACCCACACCGGTACGAACCCGAAACCCACCGCCTTCACCCTCAACGGGGCGGCCTGCACGGTCTCCTGACCGTCGCTCCGGCCCGGCCGGTCACGTATACACGTGGCCGGCCGGCCGCCGGTTCCCGGAATTAACTTCCGAAACTTTTCCGAAACTTGTTGTCCGGACGACCGGTCGATGAAAGCATCGATTCCGTTAAATCCCTCAACTGAGACGTCCGGTCGTCCCCGCCCAGGCGACCCGGGTGTTGGCCCACCAAGGAGGCCAAGGTGACAGTGAGTCCATCCGTTCCGCGTGGCGGGCACTCGCGGCGGCGATCGCCCGCCGTCAGAGCGTTGCTCGCCGGCGCGGTCAGCGTCGTGACAGTGGCCGCGGTCGCGGTGATGATGCCGTCGGCGAACGCCGCGGCGAGCACGCTGGGCGCGGCGGCAGCGCAGTCGGGCCGCTACTTCGGCACGGCGATCGCGGCCGGCCGGCTCGGTGACTCGACGTACAGCACGATCGCGGCGCGTGAGTTCAACATGATCACGGCCGAGAACGAGATGAAGCCGGACGCGACCGAGCCCCAGCGCGGCCAGTTCAACTTCAACTCCGGCGACCAGATCTACAACTGGGCCACCCAGCGTGGCCTCAAGGTGCGCGGGCACACGCTGGCCTGGCACGCCCAGCAGCCCGGCTGGATGCAGAGCCTCAGCGGCAGCAACCTGCGCCAGGCGATGATCGACCACATCAACGGTGTGATAGCCCACTACAAGGGCAAGCTCGCCGCGTGGGACGTGGTGAACGAGGCGTTCAACGAGGACGGCAGCCGCCGCAACTCCAACCTGCAGGGCACCGGCAACGACTGGATCGAGGTGGCGTTCCGCACCGCGCGGGCGGCCGACCCGTCGGTGAAGCTCTGCTACAACGACTACAACATCGAGAACTGGTCGTACGGCAAGACGCAGGGCGTCTACCGGATGATCCAGGACTTCAAGTCCCGGGGCGTGCCGATCGACTGCGTCGGTCTGCAGACCCACTTCACCGGCGGCAGTTCGCTGCCGAGCAACTTCCAGACCACGCTGTCCAGCTTCGCCGCCCTCGGCGTGGACGTGGCGCTCACCGAGGCCGACGTCACCAACGCGTCGACCTCGCAGTACGCCGGGCTGACCCAGGCCTGCGTCAACGTGCCGCGCTGCATCGGCATCACGGTCTGGGGCGTGCGCGACAGCGACTCGTGGCGCTCGGGTGAGAGCCCGCTGCTGTTCGACGGCGGCGGCAACAAGAAGGCCGCGTACACCTCCGTCCTCAACGCGCTCAACGCCGCCGCCCCGACCTCGGGGCCGACCACGAGCCCGACCACGGGACCGCCGCCGAGCGGTGGGGCCGGGCGGATCGTCGGCGTGCAGTCGGGCCGGTGCGTCGACGTGCCCAACGCCACGCAGACCAACGGCACCCGGGTGCAGCTCTACGACTGCAACGGCCAGTCGAACCAGCAGTGGACGTACACGTCGAACAAGCAGTTGATGGTCTACGGCAGCAAGTGCCTCGACGCGAACGCCAAGGGCACCGCGAACGGCACCGCGATCATCATCTACGACTGCAACGGTCAGCCGAACCAGCAGTGGAACGTCAACGCCAACGGCTCCATCAGCGGCGTGCAGTCGGGCCGCTGCCTCGACGTCTGGGGCACCGCCAACGGCCAGCAGGTCCAGCTCTACGACTGCAACGGCCAGGCCAACCAGCAGTGGCGGACCGAGTTCGGCACCACCACGCCGCCCCCCACCACGCCGCCGCCGACCACGACGCCGCCGCCGAACGGCTGCGCGCTCCCGTCGACCTACCGCTGGTCGTCGACCGGCGCGCTGACGAACCCGGCGAACGGCTGGGTGTCGCTCAAGGACTTCACCAACGTGGTCTACAACGGCAAGCACCTGGTCTACGGGTCCAACGTCAACAGCAGCGGCTCGTACGGCTCGATGAACTTCAGCTTGTTCACGAACTGGTCCGACATGGCCTCGGCCGGTCAGACCGGGATGAGCCAGGGCACCGTGGCGCCCACGCTGCTGTACTTCGCCCCGAAGAACATCTGGGTGCTGGCGTACCAGTGGGGGCCGACCTCGTTCAGCTACAAGACGTCGAGCGACCCGACCAACGCCAACGGCTGGTCCGCGCCGCAGACGCTCTCCACCGCCAGCCTCCCCGACGCGCCGTACGGCGTGATCGACCAGACCCTCATCGGCGACGACCAGAACATGTACCTCTTCTTCGCCGGGGACAACGGCAAGATCTACCGGTCGAGCATGCCGCTCGGGAACTTCCCGGGCAGCTTCGGCTCGACCTACACGACGATCATGACCGACTCGACAAACAACCTGTTCGAGGCGGTCGAGGTCTACAAGGTCCAGGGCCAGAACCAGTATCTGATGATCGTCGAGGCGATCGGGAGCCAGGGGCGCTACTTCCGCTCCTTCACCTCCAACAGCCTCAGCGGTTCGTGGACCCCGCAGGCCGCCACCGAGAGCAACCCGTTCGCGGGCAAGGCCAACAGCGGCGCGACGTGGACGAACGACATCAGCCACGGTGACCTGGTCCGCACCAACCCCGACCAGACCAAGACCATCGACGCGTGCAACCTGCAGTTCCTGTACCAGGGCAAGAACCCCAGCGCGGGCGGCGACTACAACCTGCTGCCCTGGCGGCCGGGTGTGCTGACCCTCCAGCGCTAGCCGACCGGGCGTGGGCCGCCCCCCCCCGGGGGCGGGCCCCCCCCCCCCCCCCGCCCCGGGCGCCGGGGGGCGGGGCCGCCGGCGGGGGGGGGGGCCCCCGCCCCCCGGGGCGCCGCGCCGGAGGGGCCGGATTGGCACC
>NZ_JBISAC010000022.1:0-17302 GCF_044391475.1 Micromonospora sp. NPDC018662 | reverse complement strand
TTTAATCGTTTTTTGGGGGGGGGGGGGGGGGGGGGGGGGGGGGGGGGGGGGGGGCCCCCCCCCCGCCCCCGCGGCCGGCGGGCGCCCCCCCCCCCCCCCCCCCCCCCCCCCCCCCCGACTCAGCCGGCCAGGTCCTCGGCGAGCAGGTCCATCAGGAGGGCGTCGTGCCAGCGCCCGTCGGGGCCGCGCTCGTAGCGGCGCATGATGCCCACGGGGCGGAACCCCACCTTCGCGTACGCCCGGATCGCGGCCGTGTTCGCCGCCGCCGGGTCGATGGTGAACCGGTGGTGGCCGTACTCGTCGGCCAGGTGCCGGGCCAGCGTGCGGATCGCGTCCCCGCCCAGGCCGGCGCCGCGCGCCTCGGGGTCGAGGAAGATGTCCATGCTGGCGTGGCGGTAGTCGGGGTCGGTCTCGGCGTACCACTGGATCGCGCCGACCAGCCGACCCTCGTGCTCGATCGCGTAGACGGTCAGCGCCTCGTCGGCCAGGTCGGCGCGGACCGCCCCGGCCAGGTCGTCGCCGCCCCGCCACCAGCGGCGCACCTCCGGGGTGGCCCGGATCGCGGCCAGCGCGGCCACGTCGGCGTCCGTCGCCGGCCGCAGCGTCACCGCCTGCCCCCGCAGCATCGCCTCAGCCCCGCCGCTCGCCGTGCTCGACACAGACCGCCGACCAACCGGCCGGCACCACCTGCACCTTCATCCGCCGCCGGCAGTGCGCGCACCAGCGCGGCGGCTCCCACGCCCGGGCCGCCGCGCACGCCGGGTGCGGGCCGTCGGCCACCGACTCGCCACACCTGTCGCACCAGGGCGCCACCGCGCCGGCCGGCGCCACGGGCTCGAACAGCTCGGTCACCATCGCCTCACAGGGTCGCCGAGAGCGCCTTCACCGGCATCTTCAGGTCGGTCAGGAGTTTCAGGTCGTCGGTCGCCGGCCGGCCCAGCGTGGTCAGGTAGTTGCCGACGATGACCGCGTTGATGCCGCCGAGCAGGCCGTCCCGGGTGCCGAGGTCACCGAGGGTCAGCTCGCGGCCGCCCGCGTACCGGAGGATGGTGCGCGGCATGGCGAGCCGGAACGCGGCGATGGCCCGCAGCGCGTCCTTGCCCTCGACCACCGGCCGGTCGCCGAGCGGGGTGCCCGGGCGCGGGTTGAGGAAGTTGAGCGGCACCTCGTGCGGGTCCAGCTCGGCGAGCTGCGCGGCGAACTCGGCGCGCTGCTCCACCGTCTCGCCGAGCCCGAGGATGCCGCCGCAGCAGACCTCCATGCCCGACTCGCGGACCATCCGCAGCGTCTCCCAGCGCTCCTCCCACGAGTGCGTGGTGACCACGTTCGGGAAGTAGGAGCGGCAGGTCTCCAGGTTGTGGTTGTAGCGGTGCACGCCCATCTCGGCCAGCTCGTCGACCTGCTCCTGGGTGAGCATGCCGAGCGACGCGGCGACCTGGATGTCGACCGCTTCACGGATGGCGGCCACGCCGTCGCGCATCTGCTTCATCAGCCGGGCGTCCGGGCCGCGCACGGCGGCCACGATGCAGAACTCGGTGGCCCCGGTCGCGGCGGTCTGCTTCGCGGCCTCGACCAGCGCCGGGATGTCCAGCCAGACGGACCGGACCGGCGAGGTGAACAGCCCGGACTGGGAGCAGAAGTGGCAGTCCTCCGGGCAGCCGCCGGTCTTCAGCGAGACGATGCCCTCGACCTCGACCTCCGGGCCGCACCACCGCATCCGGACCTCGTGGGCGAGTTGGAGCGCGGCCGGCAGGTGCTCGTCGGGCAGGTTCAGCACGGCGAGGATGCCGGCCTCGTCGAGGCCGACGCCGTTCTCCAGCACCCGGGTCCGGGCCTGGTCGAGGATCTCTGGCATGGCTCGTAACCTAACAGGCCGTCGGAAGCGCGGGAAACCGTCGTGAGCGGCCCGGCGAGCCGGGACCGCGCCACGCCGGGGCCGCCCGGCCGGGTGGTAACTTCGCCCGGCGGAAGCGCCCGGCGGGGCGGGCGGTCGGCGGGAGGGGACGGTGCGGTGGCGGACTGGCTGGCGGCTCTCGACCGTGGCGCCGAACAGCGGGCCGCGGCGGGCCTGACCCGCACGCTGCGCCCGCGCGCGGCCGACGACGCCGTGGTCGACCTGGCCGGCAACGACTACCTCGGCCTGGCCGCCCACCCGGAGGTCACCGCCGCCGCCGCGACGGCCCTGTCCCGGTACGGGCTGGGCGCCACCGGGTCGCGCCTGGTGCGCGGCTCCACCGATCTGCACCACGCGCTCGAGGACGACCTGGCCGACTGGCTCGGCGTCGACCGGGCGCTGGTCTTCTCCTCCGGCTACCTGGCCAACCTCGCCGCCGTCCGGGGGCTGACGCAGCCGCGTACGCTGCTCGTCTCCGACGCGCACAACCACGCCTCGCTGATCGACGGCTGCCGGATCTCCCGCGCCGAGACGCTGGTGACGCCGCACGCGGACGTGGCCGCGGTGGCCGCCGCGTTGGCCGCCGCGCCGGGCCGGCCGGCCGTGGTGGTGACCGAGTCGGTCTTCTCGGTGGACGGCGACGTGGCGCCGCTCGCGGAGCTGCACGCGGTGGCCCGCCGGCACGGTGCGCTGCTGCTCGTCGACGACGCCCACGCGCTCGGCGTCACCGGCCCGGCCGGGGCCGGCGGGGTGGCCGCCGCCGGGCTGGCCGGCGCGCCCGACGTGGTGGTCACCGCGACCCTGTCCAAGGCGCTCGGTGGGGCCGGCGGCGTCGTCGCCGGGCCGGCCGAGTTCATCCGTCACCTGGTGGAGACCGGCCGCACGTTCATCTTCGACACCGCGCCGCCGCCGGCGGTGGTGGCCGGGGTGCGCGCCGCGGTGCGGCTGGCCCGGGACGGCGACGCGCTCCGCGCCGAGCTGGCCGACCGGGTCGCGCTGGCGGTACGCCGGCTGGGCGCGGCCGGGCTGTCCGTCTCCGCCCCCGACGCGGCAGTGGTGTCGGTGACCGCGCCCGGGCCGGAGGCGGCGACCGCCTGGGCGGCGGCCTGCCGCGACCGGGGCGTGGCGGTCGGCTGCTTCCGTCCGCCGTCCACGCCGGACAGCCGCTCCCGACTGCGCCTGACCATCGGCGCCGGGGTGGACCGGGCGGACTTCGAACGGGCCCTGGACGTGGTCGTGGAGTGTGCCGCGGTGAGCGCGCCGGGTTCGCGAGCCCCGCAGTCGCGGACGGAGGAGGGTTCATGAGCGACGGCTGGGCCGGCGCGGTGCTGGTGACCGGCACCGACACCGGGATCGGCAAGACCGTGGTGACCGCCGCCGTCGCCGCCGCCGCGCAGGCGGCCGGCCTGCGGGTGGCGGTGGTCAAGCCCGGCCAGACCGGTACGGCGACCGGCGAGCCCGGCGACGTCGACTCGGTGACCCGGCTGGCGGCCCCGCTCACCGGCCGGACGCTGGCCAGCTATCCGGACCCGCTCGCCCCACTCGCCGCGGCCCGGGTCGCCGAGCTGCCGCCGCTGGAGCTCTACAACGCGGTCGACGCGGTCCGCGAGGAGGCCGACAAGCACGACCTGGTGCTGATCGAGGGGGCCGGCGGGCTGCTCGTGCCGATGGGGGTGCGGCCGTCCGGCGAGCCCTGGACGGTGGCCGACCTGGCGGTGTCGCTGGGCGCGCCGGCGGTGGTGGTGGCGCGGGCCGGGCTCGGCACGCTCAACCACACCGCGCTGACGCTGGAGGCGTTGGAGCGGCGGGCGGTGCCGGCCGGCGTGGTGATCGGCGCCTGGCCGACCGAGCCGGAGCTGGTGCACTGGCTGAACCTGTCCGAGCTGGTGCCGAACCTGCTCGGCGCGGTGCCGGCCGGTGCCGGCGGGATGGACCCGGGGGTGTTCCGCCGCTCCGCGCCGGGCTGGCTCACCCCGGCGCTCTACGGCGTGCTCGACGACTGGCGGGCCTGGGCCGAGGAGAGCGGCTGAGCGGTAAGGCGGGGCCCCTTCTTAACGCCTCCGGTAGAGGCGGGGGCCCCTTTTAACGCCCTGAGTACCTGACCTTCGTCGGTGTCCGGCCCGGTCGGGCGTGGGTAGCGTGACCGCCGTGGAACTGCGCCCGCTGTCCCCGACGGTCCGTCGCCGAGCCGGTGACCTGCTGCTCTGGGCCGTGCTCGCGGCACCGGTGACGTACGCCCGACTCAGCCCGCCGTGGGGGTCGCACGAGGGGCCGCTGCTGGCCGGCGTCCTGGCGCTGCTCGGCGCGGCGATGGCGGTGAGCCGCCGGTGGCCGCTCGCGGCGATGTCGGCGGTGGTGGCCGGCTCGCTCGTCGACGGCAACGTGGTGTTCGCCATCCCGGTCTTCGGCTATCTGGCGGGGTTGCGCAGCGCCCGAGCCGCCCCGGCCGCAGCGCTGTTCGCCGCCATCGCGGTGACCGGGACCGGGCTCAACCTCGGGCTGCTCGGCACCGAGCCGGCAGTCTGGTTCCAGCTCGCCTCGGTGTTGCTCTTCGCCGGCGTGTTCCCCTGGCTGCTGGGTCGGCTGCGGCGGCAGCACCGGGCGCTCGCCGAGGCCGGGCGACGGCACGCCGAGCGGGAGCGCCGGAGCGCGGCGGAACGGGTACGCCTGCGGGAGCGGGCCCGGATCGCCCAGGACATGCACGACTCGCTCGGCCACGACCTGAGCCTCATCGCGCTGCGCGCGGGCGCGCTGGAGCTGGCGACCGGGCTGTCCCCTGCCCACCGGGCGGAGGCGGGGGAGTTGCGGGCCAGCGTCGCCGCGGCGACCGAGCGGCTGCACGAGGTGATCGGCGTGCTGCGCGAGGAGCCGGCCCGGCGTCCGCCCGGCGAGACGGTCGCCGACCTCGTCGACGGCGCCCGCGACGCCGGGATGACCGTGCACCTGGGCGCCGGGCCGGCCGCCGACGCCCTTCCCGGCCTGCCGCCGCTTGTCGCGCACGCCGTGCACCGGGTGGTCCGGGAGGCGCTGACGAACGCCGCCCGCTACGCCCCGGGCGCCCCGGTCACGGTCACCGTGGCCCGCGCCGCCGACGCGGTCACGGTCGAGGTGGTCAACCCGCCGGCCCCGACGGACCCGCTGCCCGGGCCAGCGTCGCACGGCTCCGGCCTGCTGGCGCTGCGCGAGCGGGTACGCCTCGCCGGCGGCGCCCTGGACGCCGGCCCCCGCGACGGCGGCTGGGCGGTCACCGCCCGACTCCCGGCGGCCGACGCCGCCACCCGGGGCGACGACCGTCCGCCGGACGAGGGCTGCCCCGACGGCTACCCGGTGACGGTCGGCGGCCCCGGCGAGGCGCACGAGGGCGGACGGCCCGCCGACGAGGCGCGGCGGCTGCGGGAGGCCCGGCGGCGGGTCCGGCGCAGCCTGCTCGTCGCGTTCGGCGCCCCGGCCGGGCTGGCCCTGGCGCTCGCGCTGGTCTACTACCCGCTCGCCACCGCCGGCGCGGTGCTCGACCGGCCCGGCTACGAGCGGCTGCGGCTGGGCGAGCAGCGCGACACGCTCGGGCTGCCCCGGCGGCAGGCCGACCCGCCGCCGACCGGCGCCACCCCGGGCTGCGAGTTCTACACCGACGGCAACTTCCCGTTCGCGGCGCCGACCTGGCGGCTGTGTTTCGTCGACGGCCGGCTGGCCAGCAAGGAGCGGATCGCGGAATGACCGACGACCACGGGTGCCCGCTGCGGCTGGTGCTCGCCGACGACGAGGCGATGGTCCGCGCCGGGGTGCGCGCGATCCTGGCCGCCGACCCGGGCATCGAGGTGGTCGGCGAGGCCGGTGACGGCCACGCCGCGGTCGAGCTGGTGCGCGCGCACCGGCCCCGGGTGGCGTTGCTGGACATCCGGATGCCCCGCTGCGACGGGCTGAGCGCGGCGGCGCAGATCCGCCGCCTGGTGCCGGAGACCGCCGCGGTCATGCTCACCACGTTCGGCGACGACGACCTGATCGCCCGCGCGCTCGGCCACGGCGCCGCCGGTTTCCTGCTCAAGTCCGGTGACCCGCGGGAGCTGCTGGCCGGGGTGCGCGCGGTGGCCGACGGCGGGGCGTACCTGTCGCCGCGGGTGGCCCGGCGGGTCATCGAGCTGAGCGGTGGCCGGCTGGCCCGCGGCCCGTACGCGCGGGACCGGCTGGCCGGGCTGACCGACCGGGAGCGGGAGGTGCTCGCGCTGGTCGGGGCGGGACTGTCGAACGCCGAGATCGCCCGCCGGCTGCACCTGGTCGAGGGCACCGTGAAGAGCTACCTGACCAGCGTCTTCACCCGGCTGGACGTGCGCAACCGGGTGCAGGCGGCGATCCTCGCGTACGAGGCGGGGCTGGTCCCGCCCACCGGCTGACCAGCCCCGCGGTGTGCCGGCGGGTCAGGCGTCGCGCCGGGCCAGCGCCCAGCGGCCGAGCGCCAGCGCGGCGGCCGTCCAACCGGCGAGCAGCAGCAGTCCCACGACCGCCGGGTAGGGCTCGGTGTCACCGGCCAGGAAGTGACCGCCCGCCACCCCGGGGAACGCGTCGGCGATCCGGGTGAGCACCGTGATGTCCGGCTCCTGCAACGACAGCGGCACGATGTACAGCAGCGCCAGGAGCACGGTCAGCGTCAGCACCGGGCCGCGCAGCGCCGCCGCGAGCCCGAGCGCCAGCACGCTCACCAGCGCCAGGTACGCCGCGCAGGCGAAGATGTCCGCCACGGTCCCACCCAGTGGCGCCCGCCCCCACTCGCCCAGCACCGGCCGGGCCACCAGCGCGCCGACGGCGCCGAGCAGCAGCCCGACGCCGAACGTCACCGCGCCGACCACCAGCGCCTTGGCCGCCAGCACCCGACCCCGGGACGGGGTGCAGCGCAGCGTGGTGCGGATGGTGCCGGTGGCGAACTCGCTGGTGATCGCGAACAGGCCGAGCGCCAGCACGACGAACTGGGTCAGCTCCAGCGAGCCGGCCACCACGTCGCCGACCGGCAGCACGCCCGGGTCCACTGTCGGGTCGTCGTCGGTGTTCGCGTTCACCGCGTAGATGGCGAGCTGGGCGGCGGTGGCCGTCATGGTGACGAGCGCCGCGACCAGCGTCCACCAGGTGGAGCGGACCGACCAGAGCTTGGTCCACTCGGCGGCCACCGCGCCGGCGAGCGGGTGGCCGGCCGGCGCGGGCCGGGACGCCGGCCGGGTCTCCTCGAGCGTGGGCAGCGCGGTCATCGGTTTCCGCCTCGGGTCGGGCCGGCGACGTACTCGACGCTGCCGGCGGTCAGTTCCAGGAACGCCTCCTCCAGGGAGGGCGCGACGGCGGTCAGCTCGTGCAGCCGCACCCCCAGCTCGTACGCCAGGTCGCCGACCCGGCCGGCGGTGCTGCCCGCCACGGAGAGGCCGCCGTGTTCGGCGGTGACTGTCGCGCCCTCGGCGGCCAGTCGCTCGCCGAGCGCGGCGAGCGCGGTCGGCTCCGGCCCGCGTACCCGGATCGAGGCGGCGGGCCGGGCGGCGATCAGCTCGGCCAGCGGCGCGTCGGCGACCAGCCGGCCGCGGCCGAGCACCACCACCCGGTCGGCGGTCTGCTGCATCTCGCTCATCAGGTGGCTGGAGATCAGCACGGTGCGTCCCTCGTCGGCGAGCCTGCGGGTGAACCCGCGGATCCACCGCACCCCGTCCGGGTCGAGGCCGTTGACCGGCTCGTCGAGCAGCAGCACCGGCGGATCGCCGAGCAGCGCGCCGGCGATGCCGAGCCGCTGTCCCATGCCGAGCGACAGCGCCCGGCCCGGCTTGCTGGCGGCCCGGGCGTCCAGGCCGACCAGGTCGAGCACCTCGGCCACCCGCCGGGCCGGTACGCCGTTGCTGCGCGCCATCGCCCGCAGGTGCGCCACGCCGGAGCGGGCCGGGTGCACGCCGGTGGCGTCGAGCAGCGCGCCGACCTCGTGCAGCGGGTGCCTGAGCGTGCGGTACGCGCGCCCGTTGACCAGGGCCGCTCCGGCGGTGGGCCGGTCCAGGCCGAGCACCATCCGCATGGTGGTGGACTTGCCGGCGCCGTTGGGGCCGAGGAACCCGGTCACCTGGCCGGGGCGGATCTCGACGGTCAGGTCGTCGACGGCGGTCACCCCGCCGAACCGTTTCGTCAACCCACGAAGTGTGATCATGCGCTGACGCTAGGCGGCGGGCGGGGCGTGCCACCGCCACCGAACGGCACCCACCCACCCTCACTTTGGTAAGGCGGGGCCCCCGCTTAACGCATTCGGTAGAGGCGGGGGCCCCGCCTAACCGCGGCGGGCGCCGGGCGGGCTCGGGTCCAGCTCCCACACCCGGGTGTGCTTCACCCGGACGCTCTCCAGCGCCTCCGGCACCGGCACGTCGTACCCGGCCAGTTCGTGGAAGCGCTCGCGGGGCAGGAACGCCCGGTCCGGGTCGCCCACCAGCACCCGCGCGCCGGACCGGGCGGCCCGGAGCAGGAAGCGCAGCATCCGCCGGGCCATCGCCTCGCTGTAGAACACGTCGCCGGCCAGCACCACCTCGGCGTCCCCGGCGTCGGAGTCGAGGACGTCGCCGAGTTCGGCGTCGACGCGTACCCCGTTGGCCTCGGCGTTGAGCGCGACGGCCGCGACGGCCCGCTCGTCCACCTCGACCGCCCGGACGGCGGCGGCGCCGGCCCGGGCGGCGGCGATCGCGACCAGGCCGGAGCCGGCGGCCAGGTCGAGCACCCGGCGGCCGGCGACCAGCTCCGGGTGGTCGGTCACGTACCGGGCGAGCGCCTGCCCGCCGGCCCAGGCGAAGGCCCAGAACGGCGGCGGCTGGCTGCTGCGGAACTCGCCCTCGGTCAGCTCCCAGAGACCGATCGGCTCGTCGGCCTGGTGCAGGCGCACCTCGGGGACGAACGCGACCGGGGCGAGACGGGCGTGCAGCCGGACGAAGGCGGCGGACAGCTCGGACACCCGGAGATTGTGTCGCACCGCCGATCCCGGGCGTGTCGGCGGTCGGCCGTGACCGGTTCACCACGGTCGGTGAAACCGCCACCCGATGTTGACGTTGGGTGCGAACACGCCCGTCTACCGGGCGGCCGGCACCGCTCCTAGCGTTGCGGGTGGACACGAGCGAGGTGAGGAGGCGTGGTGGGCGGGTGGCGGCACGCGCTGCGGATCGGGCTGGTGATGACCTGCCTGGCGGGTTCCGGGTACGCCGGGGCCACGCCGGCCGGGGCGGCGGCGGCCTTCTCCACCGAGCTGAGCGGCCTGCCGGACGAGTTCACCGGCGGCGACCGGGTGGAGACGCTCTCCGCGGTGGTCTCCCGCTCCGACCGGGGCGCCCGCTCCGACTGCGTCAAGGTGCGCTGGTCGATGCTGCTCCAGGTGCAGGGCCTGCGGCTGGACCAGGTCAAGGTGGACCGGGTGGAGGAGACCGGCTCGTTCCCGCTGGAGATCCGCACCGACGGGGACACCGCGCGGTTGACCGACCGGGAGCTGGACCCCGGCGTGCTCTGCCCGGGGCGCACCGTGACCGCCCGCTACCGGGTGGCGTTCGCCGAGGACGTCGGGCGCGGCCGGGTGAGCATCGCCGCCGAGGCGTACGACCCGCAGTTGCGGCTGCTGGCCCGGCGGACCGCCTCGCGCCAGGTGGTGGGCGAGGCGGCCGGGCCGACGCCGGAGCCGACGCCGACCAGTGCCGAGCCGAGCGGTCCGCCCAGCGAAGAGCCGCCCACCGAGGAGCCGCCGGCGGACGGGTCCACCGAGGCGACGGTGGTCGAGCCGCCGCTGCCGGGCGCGGCCGGGCGGCCGGTCGCCGAGACCGGCGGCTTCGGTGTGGTGCAGGCCGCCTTCGGGCTCGGTGGGCTGCTGCTGTTCCTCGGGGCCGGGCTGTTGCTGCGGATGCGGCGCCTGCTCCGCCCCGCCGGGGAGCCCACCGGTGATCCGGCGCCGTCGTTCGAACGGCGCCGGACCCGGCGACGCTGGCGGTGACCGGCCTCAGCCGGCGGCTGCGGCCTGCGCGTACGCGGGTGCGGCGCCGGTCGGCCGCGGCGGGCGCAGCGACAGCACCGCGCCCAGGCCCGGCACCTCCTGCCGGTCGACGGTGAACTCGGCGGCCAGTGACCGGTGCAGGTACGCCAGCGACTCCGGGTCGACGGCGCACATCTCCGGCGCGCTCTCCCCGGTGGCGACCAGGTGCACCTCGCCGGCCAGCAACAGCGACGCGTTGACGAACTGGCACAGCTCCGGCCAGAGCAGGTAGCGCCAGAAGTCCACGCTGACCACCGCGTCGAGACTGCCCGGCGGCAGTGGCGGGGCGAGCCCGATCAGGTGGAAGTTGGTCGGCCCGACCGGTGCGCCGTGGTCGAACGTCAACGCCTCCGCCGGCAGCCCGGCGTCGGCGCTGCCGGTGCCCACCCAGAGCACCCGGGGGCCGGGCAGCCGGTCGGCGAGCCTGGTCACGGCGGGGCCGATCGCGCAGGCCGACCGGGCGATGCAGTCGCGCACCAGGGCGCGGTAGAACAGGATCCGCTTGACCGCCTCCGGGCCCACGATGACGCTGAGGAACTCCCACTCCAGGCAGGGGTAGAGCGCCATGACCGAGCGGGTGTTGGCCATCGTCTCGGCCCAGTTGCGGCCCAGGTTGCGGTGGTGCGGCAGGTGGACGACGCGGGCGTCGTCGTCGTACTCGAAGCGCGCCCCGGCCTGGTCCACCCGGTAGAACAGCTCGATGTCCTCCATGCCGTAGCTGAGCGCGAACTCCTCCCGGAACCCGCCGGCCCGGTCGAACAGCTCCCGGGGCAGCGAGATGTTGTGCGTGTAGGCGACCGCCCAGCCGACCTCCAGCCAGTCCCGGCGCTCGTCCGGCACGCCGTCCGGGGGAAAGCGCATGTCGCCGGCGTACGGCGAGATGTGGGGGATGGCCGCCGGCTCGTCGCGCAGTACGGCGGGCAGGTGGGCCAGCCCGATGTCGTCCCGGCGACCGATCAGCACCTCGGCGGCGCCCGGCGTGCGGTGGTGGGCCAGGTGCCGTTCCAGCAGGTCGGGCGTCGACCAGGAGTCGGCGTCGAGGAAGACGATCAGGGGCGCGGCGGCGTGGCGTACCCCTTCGTTGCGGACGCCGGAGCGGCCGCGGCGGCCGGCCAGCTCGACCAGCCGCAGGCGCAGGCCGGCGCCGGCGGCCAGCGCCTCCGGGTAGCCGTCGGGTGAGCCGCCGTCGCGCACCACGACGACCTCGAAGCGGTCCGGTGACAGCGTCTGGCGGGCCAGCGCCCGCAGGGTCAGTTCCAGGCAGTGTGGGTCCTGGTAGGTCGGCATCACCACGGTCAGCTCGGGGGAGCCGGGGGTCTGCGACGACATGCGTGATCTCCGTTCGTCGGTCCGCGGCGGACGTGCGCCGCCGGGGCCACTGGCGCGGCGGGTTCGTTGCGGACCGCCGGCGCGGGCGTGCGGGAGGGGGCCGGCCAGGGGGTGGAGGCCGGAAAACGCTGTGATGAGGATGATTCACGATAACCGTGCGCATAGGTGGCAGTCACTGAAGGCAGGGGTTGGTAGGGGTGGCTCGCTTTACAAAAACTTTCCTCTTGTAAAACACGTTGGCGGCTGACACAGTCGGGTCAGGAGCAACCGATCGGAGTCCGACGATGCGTACCGACACCGTGCCGTGGCGGGACCCCCGCAAGCCGCTCTGGCCGCTCGCGCTGCTCGTGCCGGCGCTGCCGTTCCTGGCGTGGTGGCTCTGGCACACCATCGGCTCCGGCTGGGCCTGGTGGCTCACCCCGGCGGTGGTGTTCGGCGCCATCCCGATGGTCGACCTGCTGATCGGCGACGACCGGGCGAACCCGCCCGAGGCGGCGGTGCCGGCGTTGCAGGCCGACGGCTACTACCGCTGGCTCACCTACCTCTACCTGCCCGCCCAGTACGCGGCGCTGGTGCTGTGCTGCGCGGTGTGGGCCGGCGGCCGGCTCTCCTGGGCGGCTGCCGCCGGCCTGGTCGCCACCGTCGGGGTGGTCGACGGCATCGCCATCAACACCGCCCACGAACTGGGGCACAAGCGGGAGAGGGCGGAACGCCGGCTGTCGAAGATCGCGCTGGCGCCGACCGGGTACGGGCACTTCCACGTCGAGCACAACCGGGGCCACCACACCCGCGTCGCCACGCCGGAGGATCCGGCCAGCTCGCGCCTCGGCGAGACGTTCTGGGCGTTCTGGCCGCGTACCGTCGTCGGTAGCCTGCGCTCGGCCTGGCGGTTGGAGGCCGGCCGCTTCCGGCTGCGCGGGCGCAGCCCGTGGACCTGGCGCAACGAGGTGCTCAACGCCTGGGCCATGACCGCGCTGCTCTTCGCGGTGCTGGCGGTGGTGTTCGGCCCCGGCGTGCTGGTCTTCCTCGGGCTCCAGGCGGTGGTCGGCTTCTCCCTGCTGGAGGCCGTCAACTATCTGGAGCACTACGGGCTGGCCCGGCAGCGCACCGCCGCCGGCCGCTACGAGAAGGTCGACCCGCGGCACAGTTGGAACAGCGACCGCGTCGTCACCAACGTCTTCCTGTTCCAGCTCCAGCGGCACAGCGACCACCACGCCAACCCGCTGCGTCGCTACCAGGCGCTGCGCAGCTTCGACGCCTCGCCGCAGCTACCGGCCGGCTACGCCACCATGGTGGTCGCCGCGCTGCTGCCGCCGGTCTGGCGCCGGGTCATGGACCACCGGGTGCTGGCGCACTACCGGGGCGACCTGGCCGCGGCGAACGTCCACCCGCCGGCCCGCGCCCGCCTGGCCCGCGCCGTGGCCGCCGGCGCGCTCAGTCCAGCTGGCCGGGTTCCAGGCTCAGCTCGCGGGCGGCGACCAGGCGGATCCAGTCGCCGATCTGTCGGCGGGTGATCACCCGTTCGTGCACCGAGAGCTGCACCGCCAGGCCGTCCATCACGGCGCTGATCCGCCAGGCCGCGCCGGCCGGGTCGGGGCAGGTGAAGGTGCCGTCGGCGACCCCGTCGGCGATCACCGTCGCCAGGTCCTGCCGCCACCGCAGGTCGAGGCGGCGGGAGAGCTTCTCCAACTCCGGCGTACGCAGCGACTCGGACCAGCCGTCGATCCAGATCGACCAGGAGGCGGCCCGACCGGTCGGGGCGTAGAGGCGGAGCATCCGGCGCAGCTTCGCCAGCGGCGACGCGGAGGAGCGGAGCACCGCGTCGAGGCGGGCCAGATCCTGCTCGACCGCGTACGCGAACGCCTGCGCGAGCAGCCGGTCCTTGGTGGCGAAGTGGTAGAAGACCAGCGCCTGGCTGACCCCGGCGGCCTCCGCCACGTCGGCGGTACGCGTGTTGGCGAGCCCTCGTTCCGCGATCACCTCGCAGGCCGTACGCAGCAGCGCGTCCAGGCGGATCTCGGCGGCTCGTCTCGTCACGCCGTTACCGTAGCCCATCCGAATGACCACGAGGAGTTACCGGACCGGCCGGTCGGCGATGGGACAGTCGGATGCCAGACACTCGGCCGGTGATCAGGATCCGCAGGTGGGCGCGCCTGTGATCCACCCGGTCACCCTATTACCCAGGCTCCTAGGAAGCCCACTGGAGATCGCGCACCGCTCCTCCGGACGCGCCCGGAGGGGGATCCGATTTGGCAACGTTCCCGCACTCGGCTAAAGTTCTCATCCGTCACCGGGAAACGCCGGGGGCGTGCGGACGTAGCGCAGCTGGTAGCGCATCACCTTGCCAAGGTGAGGGTCGCGGGTTCGAATCCCGTCGTCCGCTCGGAGAATGCCGCCACGCAGTTCGGGGGCAACCTCGGTGGAGTGGCCGAGAGGCGAGGCAACGGCCTGCAAAGCCGTGTACACGGGTTCAAATCCCGTCTCCACCTCGGCAGTTGACGAGGGCGATTGGCGCAGTGGGAGCGCGCTTCCTTGACACGGAAGAGGTCACTGGTTCAAACCCAGTATCGCCCACCATCGGAAAGGCCGTGTCGATCACTCGACACGGCCTTTCTCGTCGTTCGGGGAGCACCCGGACCAGCATGCGCTGGCCCGGCTACCCGGACGGGGACACCCAGCGGCGCCCCCGCCCGAGCCGGGGACCGATCAGCTCCGTCGGCCCCCGGGTGCGATCGGATCACATCGGCGGGGCGACGTCCCGGCGCTCCTCGACCCGGCGATACTCCACCGGCTGGTCGACGGTGGTGACCACCTGGCGGCGACGGCCCCAGACCAGGGTGGTCATGACCAGGCCGAGCACGCCGGCCGCCATCAGGATCCAGCCGACGACGTCGAGGTCGACGCCGCCGACGTTGGCGTTCAGCGCGAACGTGAGGATCGCGCCGACCGCGATCAGGAAGATGCTCGTACCGATACCCACGACAGCCTCCTTCAGGGGGTGATTGTGCTGTCGCGTCGGTCAGTACCCCGGCGGTGAGCAGCGCAACCGCGGTTCCCCGGGGGGCTGCCGCAGGGCGATCTTGGCATCGGGTAGAGTTTCCCCCGTCGCCGACGCGAGCCGGCGACGATGCGGACGTAGCGCAGCTGGTAGCGCATCACCTTGCCAAGGTGAGGGTCGCGGGTTCGAATCCCGTCGTCCGCTCGCGAACTGCCCCGGGCGATTGGCGCAGTGGGAGCGCGCTTCCTTGACACGGAAGAGGTCACTGGTTCAAACCCAGTATCGCCCACCGAAGATCACCCTTCTGCCACCGGTCGACCGGTAGGCGTCTCCCGCCGGCGGCCGGCACCGGCCACATCGGTCACCCACCGGCCCCGAGGGCCCGGTAAAGATCCACCGTGCGGGTTATGGGCCGCCGACCCGCCGCGTGTCAGGGTGAGGCCCGACACGCAGGGAGGCGGTCACATGCGGACGATCGGGCAGGGACGATGGCGGCGGACGGCCGCCCGGGTGGGCGTGGCGGCGGTCGTCGCGGCGGCCGGGGTGACGGTGGGCGGCGCGCCCGCGCAGGCCACCGCGACCCGGACCGTGGCGTTCTGGAGCATGGACGAGCCGGCGTCGTCGACAGTGCTGACGGACAGCAGCGGCAGCGGCCGGCACGGCGCGATCGGCGGCGAGGTGGTCACCGGCGCGCTCTACGCCGGGGCCACCGGGCACCGGTTCGCCACCCACCTGCCCACCGACCAGGAGTACGTGCCGGGCCACGTGGACCTGGTGCCGCACAGCACCGACCTCAACCCGGACGCCGGGGACTTCTCGGTGACCATCCGCTACCGCACGACGTACTCGTTCGGCAACATCCTCCAGAAGGGACAGGGGAACACCGCCGGCGGCTACTGGAAGTTCGAGGCGCCGGGCGGCAAGCCGAAGTGCCTGTTCCGCGGCGGCGACGGCGCCTCCCGCACCGGTTACACCGACGTGCCGATCGCCGACGGCCAGTGGCACACCGTGACGTGCAACCGCACCGCCACGTACGTGGAGATGTACGTCGACGGCGTGCGCACCAGCCGGCTGACCGGGCCGACCGGCACCATCGCCAACTCGTGGCAGCTCTCTGTGGGCGGCAAGAGCCAGTGCGACGGTACGAAGGTGACCTGCGACTACTTCGCCGGTGACATCGACTACGTGAAGATCCTCAAGGGCGCCGGCGGGCCGGCCAACCAGGCGCCGGTGGCCCACCTGGCACCGTCCTGTTCCGGGCTGGTGTGCACGTTCTCCGGCGCCGGCTCCACCGACGCCGACGGCGCGGTCCAGGACCACCGGTGGGACTTCGGCGACGGGTCCGACGCCGACACCGTCTCCGTGCCGACCACCTCCCACACGTACGCCGCGGCCGGCACCTATCCGGTCACGCTGACGGTCACCGACGACCGGGGCGCCACCGGCACCGCGACCGTCGACGTCACCGTCGCGCCGGTGCCGGAACGGATCTCGTTCGTCGGGCAGGCCACCGCGAACGCCAACTGGACCAGCCACACGGTGACCGTCCCGTCCGGTGTGCAGCCCGGCGACACGCTGCTGCTCCTGCTCGGCCAGAACACCCACACCGGCACCGGCGAGCCGACCGGGGTGACCGGCTGGACGCGCCTCGACCGGTTCGACGGCGGCTACGCCACCACCACCGCCTGGTGGAAGACCGCGACCGCCGGGGACGCGGGCACGGCGGTGCGGGTGGCGCTGGACAGCCAGGCGAAGGCCAACCTGGTGGTGGCCGCGTACCGGGGGGTCGCGCCGGGCGCGCCCGTCTTCGCCCGGGCCACCGACCCGGCCAGCACCGCCACGCGGATCACCCCGTTCGCGCCGGTGACCGCCGCGCAGAGCTGGGCCGTGTCGTACTGGCTGCACGGTGACGCGGCCTCCACCGCGCTCACCCCGCCGGCCGGCGTCGCGGTCCGCAGCAACAGTTCGCAGACCGGTGGCGGCCGGGTGACCGGCCTGCTGGCCGACTCGGCGAGCAGCGTCCCGGTGGGCAGCTACGGCGGGCTCGCCGCGACGGGCGCCGCGGCGAGCACGACCACCACCACGTGGACGTTCGTCCTGACCCCTTGATCGGGTACGCGTGAAGGCCGGCACCCTTTCCGGGTGCCGGCCTTCGGTGTCTTACTTGGTCCAGTGCTGGTTGACGAGGTCGGTGGCCTGCTTCTCCCACTGCGCGTACGCGTCCGGGTAGGCCGACACCTGCACGGTCTGGGCGGCCTTGGTCAGCGGCATGTCCTGCCAGCCGTCGACCTGCTTCAGACCCTTCAGGAACGCCAGGGTCGAGTACTCCGGGTCGGTGATCTGCTCCGGGCTGCCCCACCCACTGGACGGGCGCTGCTGGAACAGACCCAGCGAGTCGTGATCGTTCTTGTCGCCGAGGTGACCCAGGTTCTCCAGCTTCGACTCCTGCAGGCTCGTCGCGATCGAGATGACCGCCGCCCGCTCCGGCAGGCCGGCCTTCTTCGTCGCCGCGATGATCGCCTTGGCATTCGCGGTCTGCTCGTCGTTCAGCGGGATCGTCGACTGCTCACCCTGCACCGCAGCGGCGGCGGCCTTGGCCGGGGCGGCGTGCGCGGGGGTGTCGGCGTGGGCGGCGATCGGGCCGGCGAACACACCACCGGTGAACGCGAGACCAGCGACACCGAGGATGCTCTTGCGCAGGATCGTGTTCATGAGGGGGCTCCATTCGGGGGTCAACACACCCGGGGATGGGTGCGGGCACCGTCAGGCGCTCAACAACGTTCTCGGGGGTTCCGGCTTGGCTCGCGGGGCGGGGCCTCTTCGCGGCGCCGGGACTGTGTGCAACGACCGGGCCCCCACCGTCATTCCCGGGGGGTTGGCGGCGCGGGGGTGGTGCGCTCGCCTTCCTCGGCCGTGCACCCGGATACAACACCGCCCGCCCCCGGCCCATTCCGCCGCCAGCGTGCCCCCCACCACGTTACCTTTTTGATCGTCCCCAGCCGGGGACCCTCGGTCGCCCGGCCCGGTATGACTTCCTGCCCCTGTCGTTCGGATGATCCGGGGGGTGTTG
>NZ_JBISAC010000021.1:0-31751 GCF_044391475.1 Micromonospora sp. NPDC018662 | reverse complement strand
GCCGGCGACGAGCTGACCGGACCGGAGATGGCGCAGCGCTTCGGCGCCGCGGCCGGGCTGCCGGCCCGGTTCGAGCAGCTGGACCTGGCCGAGGTGGCGGCGAACCCGTGGATCCCGTACAGCCACGAGATCGCGGTGATGTTCGAGTGGTTCCAGACCGACGGTTACGCCGCCGACATCGCGGCGTTGCGGGCCCGGCACCCGGGCCTGCGCACGTTCGCCGACTGGCTGCGCGCGGTGGACTGGCGACCGCCGGTGCCGTCGGCGGCCTGATCCGAGGGGCGGGCGGGCCATCCACGTATCTTGTATCGTACGCCATACGGGATCGACGAACGGAGGGGCGGATGCGGCCGGACGAGCGGGGCCGAGGCACGGCCGACCCGGCGCGCAGCCTCGCGTTGCTGTGGAGCCGGCGTGGTCCGGACGCCCGCAGCAGGTCCAACCTCGGGCTGGAGCGGATCGTCCGGGTGGCGATCGAGACGTGCGACGCCGAGGGCCTCGGTGAGCTGTCCATGCGTCGGCTCGCCCAAGCGCTCGGCGTGGGCGTGATGTCGCTCTACACCTACGTGCCCGGCAAGGCCGAGTTGATCGACCTGATGGTCGACACGGTCTACGGCGAGGTGGTCGGGCCGGCGGCGCCGCCGGACGGGTGGCGGGCGGGGTTGGAGCGGGTGGCGCGGGCCAACTGGTCCCTGCGGCGCCGGCACCCCTGGTTGTTGCGCATCCCGGTGGGCCGGCCCCCGCTCGGTCCACACGCGATGGCCAAGTACGAGTACGAGCTTCGGGCGGTCGAGGGGATCGGGCTCACCGAGGTGGAGATGGACTCGGTGGTGCACCTGGTCACCGACTACGCCGAGGGGGTGGCCCGGCGGGCCGTCGAGGCGTCGGTGCTGGAGCGGGAGAGCGGCATGACCGACGAGCAGTGGTGGCGGGTCTGCGGTCCGCTGCTCGGCGCGTTCGTGGACGGCTCGGTCTTCCCGACCGCGACCCGGGTCGGGTCCGCGGCCGGCGCCGCGCACGGCGGCTCCTACTCGCCGGAGCACGCGTTCGAGTTCGGGCTCGGGCGCCTGCTCGACGGCATCGAGGTCTTCATCGCGGCCCGGACCGCGCCGGCCGGTCGGATCCCCCGCTGACCGGCCGCCCGTCCGGGCGCGTCGCGCCCGGGTCGTCACCAGGACGGCCCGGGCGCGACGGCTGTCCGGACCACGGCCGACACGCGGCCGCCGGCTCCACCGTATTGCTTACCGTATGATGTACGCTAAGGCCGACGACAGGGCCGGCACTGCTGAGGAGGATGCGACGTGACAGCGGGCAATCACGCGATCATCGCGGAGGGGCTGCGCAAGCGGTACGGGGACAAGTACGCCCTGGACGGGTTCGACCTGCGGGTCCCGCAGGGCACGGTGTGTGGACTGCTCGGCCCGAACGGCGCCGGCAAGACCACCTCGGTGCGGATCCTCTCCACGCTGCTCCGCTTCGACGAGGGGCGGGCCGAGGTCGCCGGCTTCGACATCGCCCGCCAGGCCGACCAGGTGCGCTACCGCATCGGTCTGGTCGGGCAGAACGCCGCGGTGGACGAGGTGCTCAGTGGCTACGAGAACCTGGTCATCTTCGGCCGCCTCTTCCACCTCGGCGCGAAGCGGGCCCAGCAACGCGCCACCGAGCTGCTGGAGCGGTTCGGCCTCGCCGACACCGCCGGCAAGCCGGTCAAGGCATACTCCGGCGGCATGCGGCGCCGGCTCGACCTCGCCGCCGGCATGATCCTCACCCCGTCGGTGCTCTTCCTCGACGAGCCGACCACCGGCCTCGACCCGCGCAGCCGCAACGAGGTCTGGGAGTCGGTCCGGGAGCTGGTCCGCTCCGGCACCACCGTGCTGCTCACCACGCAATACCTGGACGAGGCCGACCAGCTCGCCGACCAGATCTCGGTGATCGACACCGGGCGGGTCATCGCCGAGGGCACCCCCGACGAGTTGAAGGCGCGGCTCGGTGGCGACCGGATCGACCTCGTGGTGCACGACGCCGGCGACCTGGCCGCGGCCGCCGCGCAGCTCCGGCTGGTCGCCAGCGCCGAGCCGGAGGTCGACCCCGACCGCCGTTTCGTCAGCGCCCAGGTCGGCAACCGGGCCAGCGCACTCACCGAGGTGCTGCGGGCGCTCGACGCCGGCGGCGTCGCCGTGGAGGACGTGGCGCTGCGCCGACCCACGCTCGACGAGGTGTTCCTGCACCTGACCGGCCGCCGTCCGCAGACCGCCGAGGAGACGGCGGCCGAGGAGAAGGCCAAGAAGTCCAAGAAGGGCAAGGGGCGCAAGGGGCGCGGCGACGAGCCGAAGCCGGGCGCGCCGCGCTCGGAGAACGTCGAGGAGGTGCCCGCGTGACCAGCGCGACCATGCCCACCGCGGTCAGCCCGGACGTCGTGCCCGGGCGGCCGTCCCTGCTCGCCGACAGCATCACCCTGACCCGGCGCAGCCTGGCGCACTGGCGCCGCAACCCGGGGCCGCTGATCGCGTCGCTGGGCTTCAACATCGTCATGGTGCTGATGTTCGCCTACCTGTTCGGCGGCGCCCTCCAGGTGCCCGGCGGCGGCAGCTACCGCGAGTTCCTGATGCCGGGCATGTTCGCCATGACCATGGTGTTCGGCATCAGCCTCACCACCCTGGCCGTCTCCGCCGACATGGACCGCGGCGTCACCGACCGGCTCCGGTCGATGCCGGTGTCACCGCTGGCCCCGCTGATCGGTCGCGCCGTGGCCGACATGCTCTTCGCGGTGGTCACCCTGGCGGTGATGGTGCTCGCCGGCCTCGCCGTCGGGTGGCGGGCGCACGGTGGCGTCGGTGACACGCTCGCCGCGTTCGGGCTGATCCTGCTGCTGCGCTTCGCGCTGGTCTGGGTCGGCATCTTCCTCGGCCTGGTGATGAAGGGGCAGGAGGCGGTCGCCGGCGTGCAGACGCTGGAGTTCCCGCTCGGCTTCCTGTCCAACGCGTTCGTGGCGCCGTCCACCATGCCCGCGTGGCTCGGGGCGGTGGCGGAGTGGAACCCGCTGTCGGCCACCGTCGGCGCCATCCGGGAGCTGTTCGACAACCCCGGCTGGGGCGGCGACTCCTGGGTGGTCTCCCACTACCCGGTGATGGCCGTGGTGTGGCCGCTGGTCCTGGTCGCGATCTTCCTACCGCTGTCGGTCAGCCGGTACCGCTCCTTGAGCAACTGACGAGTAGTCCGCCAGCGGCACGCCGCACCATGAGCGCAGCTGCCCCCGACCGACGGGAGTCGGCGGGGGCAGCTCGTCGTATCCGCCACGGGGGAGTCCCGAGGAGGAAGACCTTGCGCCCCAGAGCCCTACCCGCCGTCACCGCCGCCGTGGTGGCGGCGACGGCCCTGAACCCGCTCGCCGCGCCCGCCCGGGCGGCCGCCCCGACCGCCGCCGCGCCGGTGACGGCGACCGCGCCGGTGCCGGCCGACCGGCCGGCCGGACTGCTGCCGTTCCGGTGCCGCTCGCTCACCTTCCCGGTCGCCCTGACCGCGGGCGGCCCGGTCGACCAGCGGATCAGCGCCACGCTCTGCCTGCCGCCGCGCGGCCGGGCCCGGACGCTCCAGCTGCTCATTCCCGGCGGCACGTACGGCCAGGCCTACTGGTTCCTGCGCGGCGACCCGCGCCGACCGTCCTACGTCGAGACGATGACCACCGCCGGGTACGCCGTCCTCGTGGTCGACCGGCTCGGCGCCGGCGCCAGCTCGGCGCCGCCGTTCGACAGGTACGCCCCGGACACCCAGGGCGCGGTCATGACGCAACTGGTCCGTGCCGTCCGGCGCGGTGACGTGACCGGGCGCCGGTTCGACAAGCTGGTGCTCGTCGGCCACTCGTTCGGCGCCACGCTCGCGCGCACCATGGCCATCCGGCACCCCGAGTGGGTCGACGGGCTGGTCCTCACCGCCGAGGCCAGCGCCCGGGTGGAGATCCCCTGGGACGAGGTGATCCACTCGGCCGTGGAGGACCCGATCCTGGCCCGTCGCGGCCTCGACCCGGCCTACTACACCACCCGGCCGGGCGCCCGGGGCACCTGGTTCTACGAGCGGGCCGGCACGGACCCGCGGGTGGTGCACCTGGACGAGCTGACCAAGCAGGCCGACGTCTACACCGAGGAGTACCCGCCGCCGGAGCAGAACGCGGCGATCCGGGTGCCCGTGCTCATCGTGGTCGGCCAGCGCGACAAGCTGGTCTGCGGCGCGGAGGGCAGCGACTGCGCCAGCTCGGCGTCGCTGTACCGCCAGGAACGGCGGTGGTACCCGAACGCGCGGCTGCGGGTCGAGGTGGTCGGCCGGACCGGCCACGCGCTCAACCTGCACCGCACCGCGCCGGGCTGGACCGCCCGCGCCCGCGCCTGGCTCGACCGCAGCGTGGGCGCCGGGCGCCGCTGACCCGCGCAACGCGACGGGGGCCGGTGGGAATCCTCCCACCGGCCCCGCGTCGTTCCCGGCGTACCGGTCACCGGCGGTCGGCCGGGCGACGCCGGATGAACAACGCGACCACCAGCGTGGCGGCGGCGAACACCGCGCCGGCCACGAAGGCCGCCGACATGCCGTGCAGGAACGCGTACCCACCGACCGCCTCCGGCGGCAGGCCGGCCGGCGGGGCGGACGCCGCCCGGGTGCTCGCCGCCGTCAGCACGGTGACCAGGACCGCCAGCGCGAGCGACGCCCCCAGCGTGGTCGTCGCGGTGATCACGCTGGACGCCGAGCCGGTCTCGTCGTCGCCCACCCCGGAGGTGCCCAGCACGGTCGCCGGGATGGTGCCCAGGGCGATGCCCGCGCCCAGCAGCAGCAGCGCCGGCAGCACGTCGGTCAGGTAGCGGGTCTCCAGGTCGAGGCGGGACAGCAGCAGGTTCGAGCCGATCAGCATCACCGCGCCGAGCACCACGAGCGGGCGGGCGCCGATCCTCGGTTGCAGCTTGACCACCGCGCCGGAGAGCGCCAGCAGCGTCACCGTCACCGGCAGGAACGCCAGCGCCGCGCGCATCGGCGAGTAGCCGAGGCCCTGCTGGAGGAACTGGGTGAGGAAGAACAGCTGACCGATCTGGCTGCCTTGCACCAGCAGCACCGCCAGGTAGGCGCACACCCGGTCGCGGTCGGCGAACAACCGCGGCACCACGATCGGCTGCCGCGCGCGCCGTTCGACGAACACGAAGACGGCGATGAGGGCGAGCCCGGCCGCGATCAGGAGCTGCACCGTCGCGTCCCGCCAGCCCTCGCTGCCCACCGCGGACAGCGCCCAGACCAGCGCCGCGACGCCGAGCGCCGAGCTGAGCGCGCCGGCCACGTCGAAACGGCCCGGGTGCGGCGGCGTCTCCCGGACCACGAACGGCGCGGCCAGCAGCACCAGCAGGCCGATCGGCACGTTGAGCACGAGCACCCACCGCCAGGAGCTGGCCGAGGTGACGGTGCCGGCGAGCAGCAGCCCCAGCGCCGCGCCGAGCCCGCCCACCGCCGTGTAGACGGCGATGGCGCGGCGGCGCAGCGGCCCCTCGGCGAACATGCTCACGATCAGCGCCAGCACGCAGGGCGCGGTGAGTGCCGCGCCCACCCCCTGCAGCGCCCGCGCGGTGATCAGCATCCACGCCTCGGTGGCCAGCCCACGGGCCAGGCAGGCCAGCGAGAACAACGCCACGCCGGCCAGGAACACCTTGCGTCGACCGAGGATGTCCCCGGCTCGGCCGCCGAGCAGCAGCAGGCCGCCGTAGGTGAGCAGATAGGCGTTGATCACCCAGGAGAGCGCCACCGGGCCGAGGGACAGGTCGGCGCTCATCCCGGGCAGCGCGATGTTCACGATCATCTCGTCGACCAGGATCATCGACTGGCCGGCCACGACGACCGCCAGCGCGAGGCCGTACCGGTGGGGGGCACGAACCGCCGACGGCGCGGCGGTCAGGGACGCGGACATCTCGGTGCTCCTGACTCGTGGTGTGCCGGTAGCGCGGGCATCAGCCGGCCCGCCGGTGCGCGGCGGTGCGGGAGACGGAGCCGGCGGGCCGGCCGGTGACCGGCGTGACCGGCCGGGCGGGCGTGTCGGTCCGGGCGTCCGGGGCCGGGGCGCCGGCGTCGGGGTCGGTCGGCGTGGGGGCGAGCCGGGCCACCAGCACGCCGGCCGCCGCGACGACCATGCCGACCACCTGGAGCGCGGTGAGCGGGGCGTCCTCCAACCAGACGCTGCCCAGCAGCAGCACCACCGGCACCAGGTAGAGCACGGTGGACGACAGGACCGGGCCGTCGTCGCGGACCATCCGGACGAAGAACGTGAAGACCACTGCGGTGTTGAGGATGCCGAGCACCGCCAACGCGATCAGCACCTCGGACGACCAGGTGGGCGCCGGTCCCCAGTCCTGCCAGGTCAGCGTCAGCGCCGCCCAGGCCACGCCGAACAACGCCTGGCTGGCCGAGAGCACCAGCGGGCGCATGTTCTCCTCACGCATGACGCGCACCATGTAGAACAGCGCGTAGCCGTACGCCACGGCGGCCACGAAGTTGATCAGCGAGCTCCAGGTGAACCAGCGGGAGACCTGCTCCCACGGGGGGAACATCAGCAACACGCCGACGAACCCGATCAGCACGCCGGCCACCGTCCGCCCACCGCCGGCCCGCTCGCGCAGCACCGGCGCGAGCAGCAGCGCCCAGAGCGGCACGCTGGCGTTGAACACCGACACCACCCCGACGTCCTCGCCGGTGGCGTCCGGCACGAGCTGCACCAGCAGCACCGGCAACGCGTTGACCAGGAAGGCGATCAGCAGCAGGCGGAGCCAGACGCCGGGACGCCGGGGCAGCGCGGCCCCGGTCAGGACGACGATCGCCAGCATGGCCACCGCGCCGATCGCGACCCGGACGAGACTGAACTGGGTGGGGTTCATCCCGCCCAGCGCCATCTTGATCCAGAAGTACGTCGAGCCCCACATCAGGGCCACCGCGCCGAAGCGCATCAATCCACCACGACTCATCGTCGATCCCTTTCCCGAAGCGTCGGCTGGTCGGCCGGCCGGACTGGGTCACAGGCTTCTGGCCCCGGATCGAGCGCCGCCGGAGAACCGCTGGACGCGAACGGCGGGCCGGTCCCGTCCGTGCCGCCAGCGGTTCTCCAGCGGGACCGGGAAGCATCGCGGTCACCGACACCGCCGAGCAGACGCGGAGAGAGGGCGGCACCGATGACCGTGCAGACCGAGAACGTTCCGGACCGGACGGCCTTCGCCCGGGTGTACGCCGAGGTCCAGCAGTTCTACGCATGGCACATGCACCTGCTGGACAGCGGCGCGGCCCGGGAGTGGGCCGACACGTTCACCCCCGACGGCGTGTTCGCGCCACCGTCGGCCCCCCGGCCGATCGTGGGGCGGGACGCGCTGGCGGCCGGCGCGGAGCAGGCCCACGCCGAGCTGCGCCGCAAGGGCGAGCAGCACCGGCACCTGCTGCTGTCGGTGAACGTCCGGCCGCAGGACGACGGGTCGTTGACGGTCCGCAGCTACGCGCAGATCGTCGCCACGCCCCGCGACGGGGAGCCGCGCCTGCACCTCATGTGCGTCACGCACGACGTGCTGGTGCGGGGCGCCGACGGGCAGCTCCTGGTCCGGCACCGCCGGGTCACCCGGGACGACCGGGCCTGACCCACCTGCTCCGTGACCCGGCGGTGCGTAGGGAAGCCGCGCCGCCGGGTCACGGTCGTGCTCAGACCGTCGGCAGCAGGCCGGCCCGCCGCGCCTCGCGCAGCGTCGGCGCGGCGAGGTCGCGCTCCGAGACGATCGGCGCCGACCCGGCCGGCCACGGCAGGCCCAGGTCGGCGTCGAACGGGTGCACGGTCAGCTCGCGGTCCGGCACGTACTCGACGTCGCACAGGTAGAGCATCACCGCGCCCTCGGTGAGCGACGCGAAGGAGTGGCCGAAGCCGCGCGGCACGTACACCGCGTGCGGCGCGTCCTGGTCCAGCCGGGTGGCCGTCCAGCGGCCGAACGTCGGCGAGTCGACCCGCAGGTCGACCACGCAGTCGAGCACCGCGCCGTGCACACAGGACACCACCTTGGTCTGGCCGGGACCGTCCGGGAAGTAGTGCACGCCCCGGATCACCCCCCGGTGCGACACCGAGAGGCTGGCCTGCGACACCCGGAGGTCGACACCGGCCGCCGCGGCGAGGGCGCTGGCCCGGAACACCTCGACGAAGTGGCCGCGGACATCGGGCCGGGGGGTCAGCGGCGCGCTCCAGACCTCCGGCAGTCGCGTGCCGGCGGTGGTGGGGGGACGGGTCATGACGGCTCCGATCGGTCGGCGGGAGGGGGCCCCCACGGTCGCCGTCCCTCCTCGAGGAACCGTCCAGACCGGACCGCCGGCGGATGGCGTCCAGCCGGGCTGGGGCGGTTCTCGAGCGACCACCGGCAGGGTGGGGCACCGACCGCCCGCGACGGCGGGGACCGGACACGAGGAGGGTGCGGGGTGCGGCAGGCACGACAGCGACGCGAACCCGAGGCGGACCAGCGGCTCCTGCGCCGGCTCCAGCTCACCGAAGGGCTGCTCTGGCTGCACGCCAGCCGGGGCGACCCGTACGCCCGGTTGCTCTGCGGGCTGCCCGGCGGCGAGCCGGAGCGGCTGCGGGAACGGGGGCCGCTGTGGCGGTCCGCCACCGGCGACTGGCTGGTGACCGACCACGCCGGAGCGGCCCGCGCCTCGGCCGGCCCGGACGTGGTGCCCACCACGCCGCTGGACCTGCCCGCCGACCCGCCCGGCGCGCCGACCCCGCCCGACCCCGCCCTCGGGCCGCTGCCCGACCGCTGCGAGCTCGCCGCCGTCGTCCGACGCGACGTCGTCCGGGTGCTGGCCGGCGGCGACGCCGGCACCGCGGCGCTGCTCGCGGACGCGGAGCCGGCGGTGGACGCGGCACTGCGCGCGCCGGCCCCGGAGCCGGCCCGCTGGCTGGCGGCGGCCGGCGCGGTGCTGCCGGAGCGCACCGACCGGCCGCTGCTCGCGGCCACCGGGGTACGGGTGACCACCACACTGGTGCTCAACGCCGTCGCGGCGGTGCTCGGCGCCGGCGGCTGGTCCCGGCTGGCCGCCGAGCCCGGCTTCGCGGCCCGGGTGGTGACCGAGACGTGGCGGCACGCGCCCCCGCTGCGGCTCTGGCCGGGCCGGGTCGACGCCGCCCCGCGCTGGGGTCGCGGTCTGCTCGCCCCCGGCGACCGGGTGGTGGTGCTGCTCGCCACCGCCAACCGGGACGGCACGGTGTTCGCCGACCCCTACCGCTTCGACCCGGACCGCCCGGCCGGCCCGGTGCTCACCCCGGGCGGCCCGTGGGCCGGCCCGGTCGGCTTCGCCCGGTGGTACGCCGAGGCGCTGCTGCCCCGGCTCGCCGCCGCCGCGCCCCGGCTGCGTCCCGACGGGCCGCCGGCCCGGCCCGGCCGCGCGCCGGTGACCGGCACGGCGGTGCGGTTCCCGGTGCGGGTGGACTGAGATCGAGGAGAGGAGAACCCGGATGCGGGTCCTGTTCGTCTGCATGCCGCACCCCACCCACTGGTTTCCGCTGGTGCCGCTGGCCTGGGCGCTGCGCACCGCCGGGCACGAGGTCCGGGTGGCCGGCCAGCCCGACCTGACCGACGCCGTCACCGGCAGCGGGCTGACCGCCGTCGAAGTCGGCGACGCGCAGTGGTACGCCACCGACCCGTGGGCGCCGGAGCTGCTCGGCGAGCTGCTGGCCGCCGGCGGCTCCGAGCACGTGCAGCACTTCGACTTCGCCCGGTCCGACCCGGCCGGCTGGGACTGGGCCGGCCTGCTCGGCCTGGAGAAGGTGATGATCGGCGCGTTGTTCGCCTCGTTCAACACCGACCCGATGATCGACGAGCTGGTGGCGTACGCCCGGTCCTGGGGGCCCGACCTGGTGATCTGGGAGCCGTTCACGCTCGCCGGGGCCGTCGTCGCGACAGTGCTCGGGGTGCCGCACGCGCGGCTCGTCTACGGCCCGGACATCACGCTCCGGGCGCGGCAGGAGTTCCTGCGGCTGGCGGCCGACCGGGACCCGGCCGACCGGGAGGACCCGACCGCCGAATGGCTCTCCGCGGTGCTGGCCCGGTACGGCGCCCGTTACGACGAGACGGTGCGCACCGGGCACTGGACCATCGACACCACGCCGCCGGGCACCCGGCTGCCGCTGGACCGGCCGACGGTCGGGATGCGGCACGTGCCGTACAACGGGCCGGCCGTGGTGCCGGACTGGCTGCGCGTCCCGCCGGCCCGGCCCCGGGTCTGCCTCACGCTCGGCGTCTCCGACGAGATGGACCGGTCCGCCGCGTCCGTCGGTGAGCTGCTCGCCGGCATGGCGGACCTCGACGTGGAGATCGTCGCCACGCTCAACGCGGCGCAGCGGGACCAGGTGGGCCGGGTGCCGGCCAACACCCGGGTGGTGGACTTCGTCCCCCTGCACGACCTGCTGCCGACCTGCGCCGCCATCGTGCACCACGGCGGCGTCGGCACCCGCGCCGCCGCGGAGACGCACGGCGTCCCGCAGCTCATGATCGCGTACGGCTGGGACACGCTCACCAAGGCACGCCGCACCGAGGAACTGGGCGCCGGCCTGTGCCTGCCGGCGGCGGAGGCCACCGTGGACGCGGTCCGGGTCGCCGTGCTGCGGCTGCTCACCGACCCGGCGCTGCGGGCCGGGGCACGGGCGCTGCGCGACGAGGCGGCGGCCCAGCCCGCCCCGGCCGAGGTGGTGCCGGTGCTGGAGAAGATGGTCCTGGAGCACCGGGTCACGACCGGTGGGGAGCGGCCCTGATGGCCGCCGCGCGGCGCCGCCTGCGGCTGGTCACCCGTCCCCGGCCGGGTGGGGGCGGCCCGGACCGGGCCGCCGCGGCCGACCGGATCGCCCGTTCCGCCGCCCACCCCGGGGACGGGGTGGCCGCCGTCCTCGGCTGGCTCGCCGACCTCGCCGAGCGGAGCTGGACCACCGCCGAGCGGGTGCCGCTGGAGGACCTGGTCGGCTGGTCGGCCGTCCCCGGCAGCGGGGACCTGGTGCACCGCACCGGCCGCTTCTACCGGATCCACGGCCTCGACGTGAGCGCGCCGGACGGTCCGGTGCCGCACTGGCGGCAGCCGGTCATCGACCAGCCCGAGGTGGGCGTGCTCGGCCTGCTGGCCCGGGAGTTCGACGGCGTGCTGCATTTCCTGGTGCAGGCGAAGGCGGAGCCGGGCAACGTCAACGGGCTCCAGCTCTCACCCACCGTCCAGGCGACCCGGAGCAACTACACCGGCGCGCACGGCGGCCGGGCGGTGCCCTACCTGGAGTACTTCCGTGACCGGGAACGGCACACGGTGATCGCCGACGTGCGCCAGTCCGAGCAGGGCGCCTGGTTCCACCGCAAGCGCAACCGCAACATGGTCGTCGAGGTCCGCGACGACGTGCCGGTCCGGCCGGGCTTCCGCTGGCTGACGCTCGGCCAGCTGCACCGGCTGCTCGCCGTCGACGACGTGGTCAACATGGACACCCGGACGGTGCTGGCCTGCCTGCCGCTGACCGGGGTGGCGCCCGACGAGCCGCCCGACCCGCTGCCCACCGACGACCGGTTCCGGGCGTCGCTGCGCCGCTCGGCCCGCGCCGCCTCGGCCGCGCTCTCGGCGGAGCTGCTGAGCTGGGTCACCGACCGGCGCAGCCTGGCCGAGATGCACGCCCGGCGGGTGCCGCTGGCCGAGACCCACGGCTGGCGGTGGCGCGACGGGCGAATCGCCCACGATCGTGGCCGCTTCTTCCAGGTGGTGGGCGTGGCGGTGAGCGCCCGGGGCCGGGAGGTCGACGGCTGGACCCAGCCGATGATCGAGGCGGTCGGCACCGGCGTCGTCGCGTTCCTGGTCCGCCGCGTCGGCGGGGTGCTGCACGTGCTCGTGCACGCCCGCGCCGAGCCCGGCTCCGTCGACGTGGTGGAGCTGGCCCCGACCGTGCAGTGCCAGCCGGACAACTACCTCGACCTGCCGGCCGCGGCCCGGCCGCCGTACCTCGACGAGGTGCTGGGGGCGCCGCCGGACCGGGTGCGGTTCGCGGCCACCCTCTCCGAGGAGGGTGGACGGTTCTTCCACACCCGCAACCGCTACCTGGTGGTGGAGGTCGGACCGCGCGGCGTGCCGACGCACCCCGACTACCGCTGGGTGACGCTGCGCCAGCTCGACGCGTTGCTGCGGCACAGCCACTACCTCAACGTCCAGGCCCGCAGCCTGGTCGCCTGCCTGCACAGCCTCCGGCACCCGAACAGAGGAGAGTCATGACCGCTGCCCCCGCCGACACCGTGCCGGCGACCGTCCCGGCCGACCGCGCCGCGCCCGGCGGCACCGAACCGGCCGGCCCGGAGGCCGCGCTGATCCGGGACATGGTGCGGATCCGCTGCGTCGAGGAGGAGCTCTGCGACCGGTACCGCGACGACCAGGAGATGCGGACCCCCACCCACTTCTCCATCGGCCAGGAGGCGACCGCGGTGGGCGTGGCGGCCGCGACCGGGCCGGACGACCTGGTCTACACCGGGCACCGGTCGCACGCCCCGTACCTCGCCATGGGCGGTGACCTGCGCGCCATGGTGGCGGAGCTGTACGGCCGGGAGTCCGGCTGCGCCCGCGGTCGCGGCGGGTCGATCCACCTGGTCGACCGGGCCGCCGGGTTCGCCGGCTCGGCGGCCATCCTCGGCGAGATGATCCCGGTCGCGGTGGGCGCCGGCTGGTCCGCGGCGCTGCGCGGGCGGACCCAGGTCGCGCTGACCTTCTTCGGCGACGGCGCCACCGAGGAGGGGGTGTTCCACGAGGCGGTCAACTTCGCCCAGGTGCACCGCGTTCCGGTGGTGTTCCTCTGCGAGAACAACCTCTACTCGATCTCGTCGCCGCTGGGCCAGCGGCAGCCGGCCGGCTCGACCATCACCGACCGCGTCGCCGCGTACGGGCTGTGGGCCCGGTCGGTCGACGGCAACGACGTGTACGCGGTGCGGGCCGCCGCCCGCGCCGCCGTGCAGCGGTGCCGGACCGGCGCCGGCCCGGCCTTCCTGGAGCTGCACACCTACCGGTGGCGCGAGCACGTGGGCCCGGGTTGGGACCACGACCACGGTTACCGGTCCCGGGAGGAGATCGACGCGTGGATGGCCCGGTGCCCGATCCGCCGGGCGGTCGACGTCCTCCGGCCGGTGCAGCCGGACCTGGACGACTGGGTGCGGGAGTGGGAGCGGCGGTACCGCGCCGAGGTGCGCGACGCGGTCCGGGCGGCGCGGGCCGCCGCCTGGCCGTCGGTGTCCACGCTGGTCGACGGCGCGTACGGCGCCGGTCGCTGAGCCGGGAAAGGGGAGCGTGATGCGGGAACTGACGTACTGGCAGGCGATCAGCGAGGCCACCGTGCAGTGCATGGCGGAGGACCCGTCCGTGCTGGTGCTGGGGGAGGGGGTGGACGACCACAAGGGCACGTTCGGCACCACGAAGACAGCCTTCGAACGGTACGGCGCGGCCCGGGTGGTCGACGTGCCGAACTCGGAGAACGCCTGTGCCGGCATCGCGATCGGCGCGGCGGCCAACGGGCTGCGGCCGCTGGTGGTGCACACCCGGGCCGACTTCATGTTCCTGGCCATGGACGCGCTGGTGAACCTGGCCGCGAAGTGGCGGTACATGTACGGCGACCAGGGCGGCGTGCCGGTGGTGACGCGGGGCGTGGTGGGCCGGGGCTGGGGGCAGGGCGCCACCCACTCGCAGAGTCCGCACGCCACGTTCGGCCACTACGCCGGCCTGTACGTGGCCACGCCCGCGTCGCCGGCGGACGCCAAGGGCCTGCTGGTGCAGGCGCTGCGCGGGGACACCCCGGTGGTGCTGATCGAGAACCGCAACCTGTACCCGCTCACCGGTCCGGTGCCGGAGGAGGCGGTGCCGGTGCCGTTCGGGGTGGGCCGGATCGCCCGGGCCGGCGACGACGTGACGGTGGTCGCCGCCTCGCTGATGGTGGCCGAGGCGGAGCGCGCCGCCGACCAGTTGGCGACCCGCGGGATCGGGGTCGAGGTGGTGG
This sequence comes from Micromonospora sp. NPDC018662, assembly GCF_044391475.1. Lineage (NCBI taxonomy): Bacteria > Bacillati > Actinomycetota > Actinomycetes > Micromonosporales > Micromonosporaceae > Micromonospora > Micromonospora sp. NPDC018662. The sequence goes on along the minus strand of NZ_JBISAC010000021.1, from coordinate 17,719 downwards.
ACGTGCGCAGCATCCGCCCGCTGGACGACCGGATCATCTGCGAGTCGGTGGCGCGGACCGGCCGGCTGGTGGTGGCGGACACCAGTTGGGCCCGGTACGGCTTCGCCGCGGAGGTGGCCGCCGTGGTGGCGGAGACGGTGCCGGAGGCGTTGCGCGCGCCGGTGCGCCGGGTGACGTTGCCGGACTGCCCGGCGCCGGTGTCGTGGCCGCTGGAGGAGGCGTTCCATCCGGGGGCGGACCAGATCGTGGAGGCGTGCCTGGCCCTGGTCGGTGACCGGCGTGGCGAGCTGCCGCGGCTGACCAGCGCGGCGGCTGGTTTCCACGGGCCGTACTGACCGGGTGCGACCGCGTCCGCCCCGACCGGACGGCTCGGTCGTGTAGTCTACGGTACGTTGTACGCCAGACGGGCGGACCACCGGCGGGCGGTTGCCGCCCGCGTCGACAATCGGGAGGTACGAGGGTGCTACTCGGGCGGTTCGCGGTCGTCTTCGAGCCGGGCGATCCGCCCCGGGCCGGCACGGTGAGCTTCTACGACCCCACCGGCGACGCGGTGCCCGACGAGCTCGACGAGCTGGGCGAGGTCCGCGAGCTGGAGCTGGCCCTGCCCCTCGACGGCCCGGTCGCGGCCTGGCAGGTGCAGGTCTGCGCCGTGCCGGTCGCCGACGCGGTCCGCCGTCTCGTCGCGCTGCGCGACGAGACGGACGTGACGCCCGCCGCCGCGTTCTGGTCGGCGGTGGCGGTCACCGGCCTGCACCTGGTCGCGCGCGGCCGGCTCCTGCCCGGCGTCACCCCGGACGGGCACGACGCCTGGCGGGTCGGCCCGTTCGACGTCGCCGACGTGGAGCGCATCCGCGCGCTCGCCGCGGCGATGCCGGCCGAGGCCCGCGCCGTGCCGGTCGACCCGTTCGCCGAGACGCTCGTGCTGCCCGACGCCGAGGACCTGGTCCGGGCGTTCCTGGACGCGGTGGCCGACACGCTGCCGCGGATCCCGGCGGCGCCGTGGCTGACCGGCGACGACCGGTTCGCCGGCCTGGACCCGGAGCCGGTGGAGGAGCTGCGCGAGTGGGCGCGGGAGGTCTCCGCCGGCGTGGACACCGGGCTGCGGGTGGCGTTGCGGCTGGAGGGCCGCGGCGACTTCGAGACCACCGGTCTCACCGCCGTGGTCCGCCTGCGCAGCCTCGCCGACCCGACCCTGGTCAGCGACGCGGCGGCGCTGTGGGAGGGCGACGAGCACGGGCTCGGCGAGCAGGCCACGTTCGAGGCCATGCTCGCGGTGCGCCGGGCCGCCACGGTGTGGCAGCCGCTGGCCCGGCTGCTCGACGAGGCCGCCCCGGTCGAGCTGGAGCTGCTCGACGAGGACCTGGTCGACCTGCTCGGCGGCGCCGAGCGGCGGCTCGCCACGGCCGGCATCGACGTCGAGTGGCCGCCGCAGCTGTCCCGCGAGCTCAACGCCCGCGTCCTGATCTCCGCGCCGCCGGAACAGCCGGCCGATCCGGCCGGCTTCTTCCGTTCGGCCGTGCCGATGCCGCAGAGTTGGCAGCTCACGCTCGCCGGCGAGGCGCTCACCGACGCGGAGATGGACCTGGTCGCCAAGTCCCGGCCGATCGTCCGGCTGCGCGAGCAGTGGGTGGCGGTCGAGCCGGAGCTGGCGCGCAAGGCCCGGGATCGGCAGCTCCGGCCGCTCAAGGCGTACGACGCGCTGGCCGCCACGCTGATCGCCAGCACCGAGGTGGACGACGAGCGCGTCGAGGTGGTGGCCGACGGCTGGCTCGGCGCGCTGCGCGAGCGGATCACCGAGCCGGACGGCGGCCCGGAGCGGCTGGCCCCGCCGACCGGGCTGGACGGCACGCTCCGCGAGTACCAGCTACGCGGGCTGCGTTGGCTGGAACGGATGACCTCGCTCGGCTTCGGCGGCTGCCTCGCCGACGACATGGGTCTGGGCAAGACGATCACGGTCATCTCGCTGCACCTGCGCCGCCGGGCCGACCCGGCCCTCGCCGGGCCGACGCTGGTGGTCTGCCCCGCCTCGGTGCTGGGCAACTGGGAACGCGAGATCCGGCGGTTCGCCCCCGGCGTACCGGTCCGCCGGTTCCACGGCGCCGCCCGCTCGCTCGACGACCTCACCGACGGCTTCGTCCTGACCAGTTACGGCACCATGCGGCTGGACGCCGCGGTGCTCGGCGGGCAGCGGTGGGGGATGGTGGTCGCGGACGAGGCGCAGTACGTGAAGAACCGGCTCAGCGGCACCGCGAAGGCGTTGCGGGAGATCCCCGCCGACGCCCGCCTCGCGCTCACCGGCACGCCGGTGGAGAACAACCTCTCCGAGCTGTGGACCATCCTCGACTGGACCACGCCCGGCCTGCTGGACTCCGTCGGCACGTTCCGGGCCCGGTGGGCCCGGCCGATCGAGGTGGAGCGGGACGCGTCCGGCGTGGACCGGCTGTCCCGCCTGGTCCGTCCGTTCCTGCTGCGGCGTCGCAAGTCCGACCCGGGCATCGCGCCGGAGCTGCCGCCGAAGACGGTCACCGATCACCTGGTGTCGCTCACCGGCGAGCAGGCGACGCTCTACCGCCGGGTCGTCGACGAGGTGATGGGCGAGATCCGCACCAGCCCGACCAGCATCGCCCGCCGGGGTCTGGTGCTGAAGCTCCTGGTCGGCCTGAAGCAGGTGTGCAACCATCCGGCGCACTACCTCAAGGAGCCGCACGGCAAGCTCACCGGCCGCTCGGAGAAGTTGCAGCTCCTCGACGACCTGCTGGAGACCATCCTCGCCGAGGACGGCGGCGCCCTGGTCTTCACCCAGTACGTGCAGATGGCCCGGCTGCTGGAGCGGCACCTGGCCGAGCGGGGCGTGCCCGCGCAACTGCTGCACGGCGGCACGCCGGTGCCGCAGCGCGAGGAGATGGTCCGCCGGTTCCAGGCCGGCGCGGTGCCGGTGTTCCTGCTCTCCCTCAAGGCGGCCGGCACCGGTCTCAACCTGACCCGCGCCGACCACGTCATCCACTACGACCGGTGGTGGAACCCGGCCGTGGAGGAGCAGGCCACCGACCGGGCGTACCGGATCGGGCAGACCAAGCCGGTGCAGGTGCACCGGCTGATCGCCCAGGGCACCCTGGAGGACCGGATCGCCGCGCTGCTGGAGTCCAAGCGGGAGCTGGCCGACGCGGTGCTCACCGGCGGCGAGACCGCCCTGACCGAACTCTCCGACGCCGAGCTGCTCCGGCTCGTGCGGCTGCGCGACGACGAGGGATGAGGGACGTGGACTTCGACTTCGAGTTCGACGACGAGCTGGACGACGAGGCGGCCGAGCCGGCCGAGGACGACGGGCGGGCCCGCAGCTTCCCGGCGTTCGGGCCGGGCCGGCGGATCGGCAAGAAGTTCGCCGACACCTGGTGGGGCAACGCCTGGATCGAGTCGATGGAGCACACCGCGCTCGACCCGGAGCAGCTCAAGAAGGGCCGCCGGTACGCGTTCGCCGGTCAGGTCGGCCCGATCACGGTGAGCCCGGGTCGGATCTCCGCGCCGGTGCACGACGGCGACCAGTACACCCCGCACGACACAGTGGTCCGGGTCGGGACGCTCTCCGACGCGGAGTGGGACCGCCTGCTGGACAAGGTGGCCGCCAAGGCCGGGCACATCGCCGCGCTGCTCGACCGGGACATGCCGCACGACCTGGTGAACACCGCCGACGACGCCGGGGTGCGGCTGCTGCCCGGCTACGGCGACCTGGAGCCGGCCTGCGACTGCCCGTCCTGGGACCATCCCTGCCGGCACGCCGCCGCGCTGTCCTACCAGGCGTCCTGGCTGCTGGACCGGGATCCGTTCGTGCTGCTGCTGATGCGGGGGCGGGCCGAGCCGGAGCTGATCGAGGAGCTGCGCGCCCGCAACACCGGTCGCGCGGCCGCCGCCGAGGAGGAGGACGTCGTCGGCGTCCGGGCCGACGAGGCGTACGCGGCTGCCCCGGCCGACCTGCCGGGGCCGCCGCCGCCGGTCCGCGACGAGCCGATGGCGCTCGCGCCGCTGCTCGCCGCGCACGACGCGCCCGGCCTGGACGCCGAGGCGCTCGGCGTGCTCGCCGCGGACACCGCGTCCCGGGCCCGGCACCTGCTCACCGCCACCGCGGCCGAGGTGCTCGCGCCCGAGCACGACGCCTGGCAGGACGCCGTACGGCTGGCGTCGCGGATGCCGCGCTCGCGCGCCGCGCGCCGCCTCGGCGAGGCCAGTGGCCGGGCCGACGACCTGCCCCGGGCGATCAGCGCCTGGGAGTACGCCGGCGCCGCCGGCCTGGACGCGCTGGACGCGGTGTTCAGCCCGCCGAAGGAGCTGGTGTCCCGGGCCACCGACGCGCTGCGTGAGGCCGGCGGGATCGGCGGCGCCGCGCCGGAGGTGCGGAACTGGCGCAACCGGTGGACCGTGGGCCGGAACGTGCAGGTGCGCTACGGCCGGGACGGCCACTGGTACCCGTTCCGCCGGCGTTCCGGCGAGTGGTGGCCGGCGGGTCCGCCCGGTCCGGACCCGGCCGACGCGCTGCTGGACCTGTCGAAGGACTGATCCGCAGACCGGCGGCCGGCCGGAGGGTCCCGCTCCGGCCGGCCGCCGCCCGCCGCGTGCCCGGCGGTCCGGCCGCCGGGGCGCCTCAGCGGTCCGGCCCGGCCCGGTGCCCGGCGGCGCGGATCGCGTCGAGCAGGGCGAGCCCGGCGAGGGTACGCGCGCCGTGCGCGGCCAGGTCCGCCTCGCCGCGTACGGCGGCCGGGTCCGCTTCGCCGCGTACGGCGGCCGGGTCCGCTTCGCCGCGTACGGCGGCCGGGTCCGCTTCGCCGCGTACGGCGGCCAGGAACGCGTCCAGGGCGCCCCGGAAGTGGTCCTCCGCCGGCAGCGTGCGCAGCTCCACCCGGTCCTGCCGGTGCAGCCGCAGCACCGGCTGCCAGCCGGCGGCCGGCGTGAACGCCCGCTCCAGCACCAGCCGGCCGCGCTCGCCCCACAACTCGTACCGCGAGCGGTAGGCGTGCGCGAAGCCGTACGTCAGGTGCGCGTCCACGCCGGCGGCGTCCCGCAGCAGCGCCGCGCCGCCCACCTCCACGTCGTACCGCGGGTCGGTGCGCCGGGTGGCGCCGACGACCTCCAGCGGCGCGGCCAGGTGCAGCAGCGCGGCGTGCGCCGGGTAGTAGCCCACGTCCAGCAGCGCGCCGCCGCCGAGGTCGGCGCGGTGCCGGATGTCGTCGGCCGGCAACGGCGGCACGGCCATCGCCGCGCCGAGCACCCGCAGCTCGCCGATCGCGCCGTCGGCGAGCAGTTCGGCGGCGACCCGGTGCTGTCCGTGGTGGACGAACATCCGGTTCTCCATCACCACCCGGCCGGCCCGCCGGGCGGCCGCCAGCACCGACGCGCCCTCGGCCGCGTCGACGGCCAGTGGCTTCTCCACCAGGACGTGCCGGCCGGCGGCCAGCGCGGCGCGCGTCTCGGCGGCGTGCCGGCCGGTCGGCACCGAGACGTAGACCGCGTCCACGTCGTCGCGGGCCAGCAGCTCACGGTATCCGGTGGTCGACGCCGCGCCGAACCGGGCGGCGAACGCCGCCGCGCGGGCCGGGTCGCGCGCGGCGACCGCGGTCAGCCGGGCCGTCGAGCCGGCCAGCGCCGGCACGAACCGGCGGGCCGCGATGGACGAGCAGCCGATCAGTCCGATGCGGATGTCGTCCGCCACGTCTTCCCCTCTCCTCGGGTCCCGGCCGGCCCGGTGGGAGCGCGCGGCGACCGCACGCTCCCACCGTGGCCGTCACGGCAGCAGGACCAGCTTGCCGACCACGCCACCGTCGATCAGTTCCCGCACCGCGCGGCCGGCCTCGTCCAGCGGGTACCGGCGGGCCACTGTGGGCCGCAGCACGCCGTCACGGACCAGCGTGAACAGGCTGGCCAGGTCGTCGCGGAAGCGCGGCCCGGGCTTGACGTAGTACGTGCGCGCCCGCCGGCCGCGGGTCGCGCCGACCAGTCCGGCCAGGTTCCAGCCGACCACCCGGCGCAGCGCCGGCAGGTGCGGCCGGAACCACTGGCCCGGCGGGTAGCCGGCCACCGACGAGTCGTACGAGACCAGCGTCCCGCCGGGCGCGAGCAGCGACCAGCCGACGTCGAGGCCGGCACCGCCGATGTGGTCGAAGACGGCGTCCACGCCCCGGGGCGCGAGCCGCCGCACCGCGGTGGCCACGTCCCCGCGGTAGTCGAGCGGTTCCGCGCCGAGCGCCCGTACCGCGTCGTGCTTGGCCGGCGACGCGGTGCCGATCACCCGGACGCCGTGCCGCACGGCGAGCTGGGTGAGCAGCGTGCCCACCCCGCCCCCGGCGCCGTGCACCAGCACCGTGCCGCCGGGCCGGACCCGGGCGGAGCGGTGCAGCATCTGCCAGGCGGTGACGCCGTTGCAGACCAGCGCGACCGCCTCGCCGGCGTCCAGCTCCGCCGGTACGCCCGCCAGCGAGGCGGCGCTCACCTCCGCGTACTCCTGCCAGGCCCCGGTCCGGGGCATCGACACCACCCGGTCGCCGACGTGCCAGCCGGTGACGCCCGACCCGACCTCCACGATGTGCCCGACCAGGTCGTAGCCGGGCACGCACGGCGGTTTCGGCGGGAACGGGTGCAGCCCGCGCAGCGTCTGCACCTCGGCGAAGGAGATGCCGGCCGCCTCGACCTTGACGACCACCCGGCCGCGTCGGGCGGCCGGCCGGGGCGTGGTCTCCAGCCGTAGCTGCTCCGGCTCGCCCAGGGCGGTCATCACGACCCGACGGTTCACCGTTCCCGGCGGGGCCTCCCGGCCCGTGTCCACGTCCATGCTCAGACGTCCGCCGGGACCTTGCCGAGCTCCTTGAGCATCGGCAGGTAGTTCATCACGTCCCAGTGCTCCACCACCTTGCCGTCGACGAACCGCAGCTCCTCCACGATGTGCCAGGTGACCTTCTTGTTCGTCGGCGGCAGGTCGCCGAACGGGCCCTTCTGGGTGGCGGTGATGGTGATCCGCAACGTGACCCGGTCGCCCTCGGCGATGATGCTCTTCACGTCCAGGTGCAGGTCGGGGAACGCCTGGAGACCGCCCTCCATGCGGCGGATCATCTCGTCGGTGTCGACGACCGCGTCCTCGGAGTAGTGGACGACGTCCGGCGCCCAGTGCCGGATGATCCCGTTCAGCTCCCATCGGTTCCAGGCCGCCACCATCTGGAGGCAGCGCTCCTTGTTCTCGGCCAGCGTCCGGTCGTCGGTGGTGGTCCGGTCCGCGTTCTCGGTCATCGACATGTGGCACTCCTCGGGGCCCGACGGCTTGACGCGTCCACCCTCGCGACCTGCCCTCAAGGACCCCTCAAGGGCAGGTCGCGATGCTCGGTGGCACCGCGGGCACCGCCCGCCGAGGGAAGGGACGGGTGGAGGCGATGACGATCCTGGTGACCGGCGCGACCGGGCACGTGGGCCGGCACGTGCTCACGGAGTTGCTGGCGGAGGGCCACGCGGTGCGGGCGATGACCCGCGATCCGGGCCGCGCCGTGCTGCCGGACGGGGTGGAGGTGGTCCGGGGCGACCTGGCCGAGCCGGACGGGCTGGCCGACGCGTTGCGCGGGGTGGAGCGGATGTACCTGTTCCCGGTGCCGGACACCGCGGCGGAGGTGGCACGCCGGGCCGCCGAGGCCGGCGTCCGGCACGTGGTGGTGCTCTCGTCGAGCTCCGCGGCCGACGCCGGCAACTTCAGCGGCGTCTACCACCGCACGGTGGAGCGGGCGGTGGCGGAGACCGGCATGGACTGGACGTTCGTGCGGCCGGACGAGTTCGCCACCAACCTGCTGTGGAAGTGGGGGCACTCGATCCGGACCGAGGGCGTGGTCCGTGGCCCGTACCCGCAGGCCCGGCGCGCGTTGATCCACGAGGTGGACATCGCGGCGGTGGTGGCGCTCGCGCTGACCACCGACGGTCACGCCGGTCAGGTCTACGACCTGACCGGGCCGGAGGCGCTGGACCAGCGCACCCAGGTGGCGCAGCTCGCCGCCGCGACCGGGCGACCGATCCGCTTCGAGGAGGTGAGCCCGGCGGCGGCGCGGGCTGAGCTGACCGCGTTCATGCCGGAGGTGGTGGTCGACATGGTGCTCGGCTACCTCGCCGACTCGGTCGACGGCCTGCCGGTGGTGTCGCCGATGGTGGAGAAGCTCACCGGCCGGCCGGGGACGCCGTTCGCCCGCTGGGCGAGCGACCACGCCGACGCGTTCCGGCCGGCCTGACCGGTGCGCGTGGGCCGGCCGGCGCAGTCCGCCGGCCGGCCCGTACGCGATACGGTATGCGCCCGGTAGGATGGTCCCACTATGACGAAGGAGCGCAGGGGCAAGGCCGACCCCGCACGCAGCCTGGCCATCCTCTGGCGCACCCGGGAGCCCACCAGCCGCGGGACGGGTCCGGGGCTCAGCGTCGACCGGATCGTGCGGGCGGCCGTCGAGATCGCCGACGCCGAGGGCATCGACGCGCTCACCATGCGGCGGGTCAGCGAGGCGTTGGGCGCCGGCACCATGTCCGTCTACACGTACGTGCCCGGCAAGTCGGAGCTGCTCGACGTCATGGTCGACACCGTCTACGGCGACATGCCGCGCCCGGCCGACGTGCCGGGCGGCTGGCGGGGCCGGCTGGACCGGATCGCCCGGGACAATCTCGCGCTCTACCGCGCCCACCCGTGGCTGCTGCGCGCCGAGACCAGCCGGCCGGTGCTCGGCCCGCACATGCTCGCCAAGTACGACTACGAGCTGAGCGCCGTGGCCGGTGTCGGGCTGGACGACGTCGAGATGGACGCCGTGCTCACCCTGGTCCTGGGGCACGTCAAGAGCATCGCCCGCGCCGGCTACGACGGCGCGGAGCTGGAACGCGAGACCGGGATGACCGACGGGCAGTGGTGGCAGACCCACGGCCCGTGGCTGGAGAAGTTCATGAACTCCGGCAGCTACCCGACCGCGGCCCGGGTCGGCTCGGCGGCCGGTGCGGCGCACGGCGCGGCCTACGGCCCGGAGTACGCGTTCGAGTTCGGGCTGCGGCGGGTGCTGGACGGCATCGCGGTGGTGGTCGCCGAGCGGACGGGCGGGGCCGGTCCGGTCGGCTCGGGCCCGGCCGGGGCCGACCGGGCCCGCGGGGGCCCGGCCGACGCCGGGTAGGCCGGGGCACGCTCAGCGCGACGCCTCGGCCGGCGCGGCGACCCGCGCCAGCACCACCACGTCGCCGCGCAGCGCGGCGGAGTACGGGCAGGTCTCGTGCGCCCGCCGGACCAGCTCCTCGGCCTGCTCCGGCGGCAGTCCGGGCAGCTCCGCCCGCAGCTCCACGGCCAGCCGCAGCGACTCGCCGACGCTGCCGAGGGCGACCCGGGCGGTGACCGCCGAGCCGGTCACGTCGACGCCGTCCTGCCGGGCGATCCACCGCAGCGCGCTGTGGAAGCAGGCCGCGTACCCGGCGGCGAAGAGCTGCTCCGGGTTGGTGCCGGTGCCGCCGGCCCCGCCCAGCGCCGGCGGCGCCGAGAGCGTCGCGGTCAGCACCCCGTCGTCGGTGCGGACGCTGCCCTCCCGCCCGTCGCCGGTCGCGGTCGCCTCGGTCACGTACAGCAGATCCATTGCCCTGCCCCTCTCCGCGCTGGTCCGGCCGCCGGTACGCCGGCCCCGGACGCGGCCGGCGTCGCCCGGGGCCGGTGACGTGCCGGCGGCGGGCGGCCCGGTCCGGGCGCCGCCCGCCGCCGGCGGGTAGCACGGTCAGAGACAGTCGGCGGCGGCGTTGATGGCGTCCACCACCGCGTCCTCGAAGACGCCGGAGAAGTCGTCGGGGTCGATGTCCAGCGTGATCGACGACTCCAGCCGCTGCCGGCCGTCCAGCGTGGCCCCGATGAACGTGGCGTAGCCGGGGATGCCGCCGCCGTGGCCCCAGAGGCTGAGGCCGCGCTCGGTGACCAGCGGCATGAAGCCGAGGCCGTAGCCGTTGGACATGGGCAGCGTCACCCACTCCGGCGGCACTGTGGTCTTCATCTGCTCGAGCTGCTCCGGCTTGAGCAGCTTGCCGGTGACCAGGGCCACCAGGAACGTGTCCAGGTCCCGGGTCGTCGAGATCATCTCGCCGGCCGAGCACGCCTCCGACGGGTTCATCTCGGTGACGTCGACCGACCTGCCCTTGATCTTCATGTAGCCCCGGGCGTGGCTGCCCGGGATGTGCGGGTCGTCGCCGGGCAGCACGGTGTCGCGCAGCCCGAGCGGCTCGATGATCCGGGTCCGGATCTCCTCGGCGTAGCTGCGGCCGGTGACCGCCTTGATCAGCAGGCCGAGAACGATGTAGTTGGTGTTCGAGTACTCGAACGTGCTGCCGGGGGTGAAGTTCAGCGGCTTGTCCGCCGCGATCTTCACCAGCTCCTCGGGGTCGAAGTGCTTGTAGCGGTCCCGCTCGAAGCGGTCACCGGGCCGCTGGAACGCGTCGGCGTGGTTGTACAGGCCGCTGGTGTGCTGGAGCAGGTTGCGGACGGCCACCTCCCGCCCCTGCGGCAGCAGCCCCGGCAGGTACTCCTCGATCGGCTTGTCCAGGTCGATCCGGCCCTCGCCGACGAGCTGGAGCAGCACCGTGGAGACGAAGACCTTGGTGATGCAGGCGATCCGGAACTTGCCGTCGGTGGGCACCGGATCGTCGTGGCCGAACTCGCGGACGCCGGCGTGCACGGTGAACGTCTCGTCGCCGCTGGTGACCCGGAACTGGGCGCCGGCCGCGCCGACGGTCACCAGCTTGTCGACCGCCTCCTGGAGCCGGATGCGCTTCGGGTCCTTCGTCTCGGGCTTGACCATGGTGTCGGTCATCGTGGACGGATTCCTTTCCTCGGCCCGGTTCACTGAACGGACAGGGCGTGGCGGAAGACGGTGAGCGGATCCCACCGCTTCTTGATCTGTTGCAGGCGCGGGTGGTTCTCCTTGAAGTAGAGGTACTGCCAGGGCACCCCGGAGGTGTTCCACCGCGGGTCGGCGATGTCGACGTCGGGAAAGTTGATGTAGCAGCCGTCGTTGCGCTCGTCGGGCAGCGGGACGCCGCCGGTGGCCGCGTACACGTCCCGGTACAGCCGGCGGGTCCAGTCGAGGTTCGCCTCGTCCGTCGCCGGGTCCTGCCAGGACGTCAGGTAGAGCGCGCGCAGCACCGAGTCGCGCTGGGCCGTCGCGGTGGCGTCCGGCGCGACCGCGTTCGCCGCGCAGCCGTACGACTGGAGCGAGATCGTCGCGCTGGAGAAGGCGTGACCGTCGCCCCACAGGTGGTCGTGGATGGTGTCGATCTGGGCGTCGGTGTAGCCGCGCCGCAGGTACGCCGACTTGATCTTGTGGCGGCCGGACTCGCCGTCCTGCGCCCGCGCCAGCTTCACCATCGTGGCCAGCCACGGCGCCCGTTCGACCGGCAGGTCGTACCGGGGCGCGTCGACGTCCCCGGTCATCTCCCGCACCGCGCGCGCCAGCAGCTCCTCGGCGTCCGCGCCGGTGCCGTCGAGGTGGTTGAACAGGATCGCCCCGATGCCCGGGTCGTCCTGGGGTGCCACCGCGAACAGCACCAGCCCGCTGAACAGCCCGGCGTACGGCGAGTCCGGCGCGCTGTTGCGCTCGTGCCAGCGGCCGTGGCCGCCGACCAGCGCGCGCAGCGCCTCCCGGGTCAGCCCCTCGCGCGGGAACACGGTGCTCGACGCCAGCACCGACGCCGGTGGCCGGGGCAGCAGGTCGCCCGGCTCGCCCTCGGCGCCCGGGCTGCGCAGCCAGTAGCGGGTCACCACGCCGAAGTTGCCGCCGCCCGCGCCGGTGTGCGCCCACCACAGGTCGTGGTTCGGGTCGGCCGGGTCGCGGGTGGCCACCACCGCGCGGGCCCGGCCGTCCGCGTCGACCACCACGACCTCGACCGCGTACAGGTGGTCGGAACACGCGCCGAAGCGTCGGGACAGCGGGCCGTACCCGCCGCCGAGCAGGTGACCGCCGATACCGACCAGCTCGCTGGCCCCGCCCGGCACGGTGACGCCCCACCCCAGGTAGAGCGCCCGGTACAGGTCCATCAGCCGGACGCCCGGCCCGACCGCGAAGGCCTGCCGCTCCGCGTCGAACTCGACCCGGTCCAGGGCGGCCAGGTCGATCACCACCCGCACCGTCGGGTCGGCGACGAAGTCCTCGTAGCAGTGGCCGCCGCTGCGTACCGCCACGCGGTGCCCGGCCCGGACCGCGTCCTGCACCGCGCGGACGACGTCCTCGGTGGAGCGGGCCAGGACGAACGCGTCCGGCCGAGGGGGGAAGCGGGCGTTGTCGCCCCGGACCACGAAGTCCTCGTACCGTGGGTCGCCCGTCGCGATGCGTGCCGGTCCCGACATGCTGCACCCCTTCTCTCGCCGTCGTCAGCGGACCGATCGTGGGCGGCCCCGCTCGAGGCGGCGCGTAGCTCCGCTGGAGCCACCGGGCGGCCCGCCCCGCTCCGGTGGGCCTCGAACCCGGCTCCACCGGCCCGGGGCACTGTCGGTCCCCGGGCGGACGCCAGCCGCCCGGCCACCCACGACCCGGGAGTTGACGTGGATACCGCGACGTACAAGACGGCCGTGACGCAGGCGTTCAACCAGGCCGCCGCCAGCTACGACCGGATGGGCGTGGAGTTCTTCACGCCGATGGGCCGCCGGCTGGTGGAACGGGTGGCGCCCAGGCCCGGGGACCGCGTCCTGGACGTCGGATGCGGGCGCGGCGCCTGTCTCTTCCCGGCCGCCGAACGGGTCGGGCCGAGCGGCCGGGTGCTGGGCGTCGACATCGCCGAGGCGATGGTCACCGAGGCCCGCGAGCAGGCCCGCCGGGAGGGACTGACCACTGTCGAGACCCGGGTGATGGACGGCGAGCACCCGGACCTGCCGCCCCGCTCGTACGACGTGGTCACCGGCAGCTACAGCGTCATCTTCTTCCCCGACGCGCCCGCCGCGCTGGCCCGCTACGCGCCGCTGCTGGCCGACGGCGGCCGGCTCGGGTTCACCAGCCCGGTCTTCACCGCCGACACGTTCCCGTTCCTGCCGCCGGTCTTCACCGAGCTGATCCCCCGGGAGCTGCTGCGCAACCTGCCGCCGGAGTGGCAGCCGGCGGAGCTGTCCCGCCGCTTCAACAGCTGGCTGGCCGACCCGGCCGACCTGGTGCGGACGCTGCGCGGGGCCGGCTTCGCCGAGGTCGACGTGGCGGACGAGGACGTGACCATGACCGCCGCGTCCGGCACCGCCTGGGTGGACTGGTCGCACACGCAGGGCATGCGGCTGCTCTGGCAGCACCTGCCGGAGCGGGAGAGCGGGCAGCTGCGCGACCGCCTGATCACGGCGCTCGACGCGATGCGCCCGGGGGACGGGCCGCTGACCATTCCGGTCCCGGTCCGCTACGTCACCGCCACGGTGGCCCGGTGAACCCGGCCCGGCCGGAGCCGGCCGCGTCCGAGCAGCCGGCCGGCACCACGCCGCCGACCGGGGCGGACCTCGCCGCCACCTGGTTCCTGGACCACGACTCGCCCGAGGTGGCCGAGTTCGTGACCCGGCACGCCCCGCCCGGCCCGGACCCGGTCGAGCGGGCCGTCGCGCTCTACTACGCCATCCGCGACGAGGTCCGCTACGAGGTCTACGCCGCCGACATGACCCGGGACGGGTTGCGGGCCAGCACCGTCGCCCGCGCCGGCACCGGCCTGTGCATCCACAAGTCGGTGCTGTACGCCGCCGCGCTGCGCGCCATCGGCGTGCCGAGCCGGCTGGTCCTCGCGGACGTGCGCAACCACCTGACCTCCGACCGGCTGCGCGCGCTGATGGGCGGCGACGTCTTCCGCCACCACTGCTACACGCTGGTGCACCTGGACGGACGCTGGATCAAGGCGACGCCGGTGTTCAGCCGCCGACTCTGCCGGCTCTACCGGATCGGCGAACTCGACTTCGACGGGCGCACCGACAGCCTCTACCACCCGTACGACATGGACGGTCGTCGGCACATGGAGTTCCTGCGCGTGCACGGCGAGTTCAGCGACCTGCCGTACGACCGCATCGTCACCGACCTGCGCCGGGCGCACCCGAACCTGTTCGCGCCCACCATGCGCTTCGTCAACGGGTCCCTGGAGCGGGACGCGCTCGGCGCGGGGACCCGGTGACCGGGCCCGGGGCGGCGCCCGCGCTCTGCCTGCGCGCGGCCGTGGCCGCCGTGCGGGGCGCCGAGCCGGGCCGCTACCACGAACGCGGCCCGCTGCCGCTCGACGCGGTGGCCGCCGACTACGCCCGCCGGTACGCGGGCGTGCCGGCCACGCCCCGCGCCGTCGAGGAGGACGTGGTCCGCTACCGGCCGTCCGACCCGGGTGGGCTGCCGGTGCTGCTCGGCCTGTACGGCGACGCGGACCGGGTCCGCGGCTGGCTGCCCGGCTACCCGGCCCGGGTGACCCGCCGGGCGGTACGCCGGCTGCTCGGCGCCGCCCGGCCACCCGTGGCCGTGACCCGGGCGGCGGAACGCCACCCGGTCGACCTCACCGCGCTGCCGGCGCTGCGGGCGACACCCCGCGACGCCGGCCCCTACCTGACCACCGGCGCGGTGCTCGCCCGGCACGACGGCGAGACCGCGTTCTCCGTACACCGGATGCTGGTGCTGGACCGCGAGCGGCTGACGCTGTGGACGGTGCCCGGCCGCACCCTGGGCCGCCTGTACGAGCAGGCGCGGCGCGCCGGCCGCCGGCTGCCGGTGTCGGTCAACATCGGGATCGGACCGGCGGCCATGGTCGCCTCCGCGGTCAACGCCCGGTTCCTGCCCGCCGGCGTCGACAAGCTGGCGCTGGCCGGCGCGTTGGCCGGCGGGCCGCTGGGCCTCGCCGACGCGGTGACCCAGCCGACGCCGGTGCTCGCCGACGCGGAGATCGTGCTGGAGGGCCACCTCGACGGCGCCACCGCGGACGAGACGCTGGGCGACCGGGTGGCCGGCTCGCTGCCGGAGTTTCTCGGCTACCACGGCCGCGCGCAGCCCGGCCTGCCGGTGGTCACGGTGACCGGGATGACCGTGCGGCCCGGCGCGGTGTTCCAGGCGGTCGTCGGGCCGGGTCGGGAACAGTCGGTGATCCTCGGCCTGGCCGGCGCGCTCTCGGCACAGCTCGCCGGCCGCGGGCGCGACTGGGACCTGGTCCGGGACCTGCACTTCAGCCCGGCCGGGGGCGGCCTGCTCACGCTCGTGGCCGGCCTGCGCAAGCGCGGGCCCGGGGACGACGCCGCGCCCGCCCGGCTGGCCCGGGAGGTGTTCGACGCCCACCCGTTCGCCAAGCTCGTCGTGTTCACCGACGAGGACGTGGACGTGCGCTGCGCCGAGGACGTGCTGTGGGCGTTGTCCACCCGCGCCAACCTGGGCGGCGACTGCCGCACCTTCGCCGACTACCCGCCGCTGCCGATGGACCCGTCGCAGAGCGAGGCCTGGCGGGCCGAGCGGGGTCCCGCCGGCCGGTCCTACGTGGACGCCACGGTGCCGTACCGGCTGCGGGCGGAGGCCGAGCGGGCCTTCGCGTCGGGCCCGCCGCCGGGCGGTGGCCGCCGACGCGGCGCTAGGGTGGGCGCGTGATCACGTGCGTCGTGCACTACACCATCGATCCCGCGCGGATCGAGGCGTTCGAACGGTTCGCCCGCGCCTGGATGACGCTGGTGGCCCGGCACGGCGGCGTGCACCACGGCTACTTCCTGCCGGCCGAGGGCGCCAGCGACCGGGCCGAGGCGCTGTTCAGCTTCGAGAGCCTGGCCGCGTACGAGCGTTACCGCACCCGGTTCGGCGTGGATCCGGAGTTCGTCGCGGCCGACCGGATCCGCGACGAGTCCGGGTGCGTGCTGCGGTACGAGCGCACGTTCATGCGCCCGCTCCTGCCGACCGACTGACGTCGCCGGGTTCGTCCCGACCACCTCGATGTCGGCGTCGTACCGGCCGTCATCGGTCGGACGGGTGCCCGCCTGCCGGCAGCGCGGCGGCGGCCCGGCCCATCCGGGTCACCGCCTCGGTCAGCACGGCGGGCGAGGTGGCGAAGTTGAGCCGGACGAAGCCGGCGCCGCCGGCGCCGAAGACGTGCCCGGAGCTGAGCGCCACCCGGGCGTCGTCGAGGAACATCCGCGCCGGG
Source organism: Micromonospora sp. NPDC018662 (assembly GCF_044391475.1). Lineage (NCBI taxonomy): Bacteria > Bacillati > Actinomycetota > Actinomycetes > Micromonosporales > Micromonosporaceae > Micromonospora > Micromonospora sp. NPDC018662. The sequence continues at coordinate 1,594 of NZ_JBISAC010000021.1, read as the reverse complement.
CCCGCCAGGTCGCTGGCCACGCCCGGCCCGTCGCCCGACGGCTCGGTGGCCACGCCGAGCCGGGTGCAGTCCAACCAGGCGAGGTAGGTGCCGTCGGGCGGGCGCCAGGAGACCGCGGGCAGGTGCTCGGCGAGCAGCGCCCCGAGCAGCGTGCGGTTGGCGGTCAGCCCGTCGAGCAGCAGGTCGAGCCAGGGCCCGCCGGCGGAGAACGCGGCGGTGTGCGCGAGCACCCCCAGGTGGCTGGGCCCGTGGCTGACCTCCTCCGGCATCCGGGCCAGGTCGTCGGCGGCGCCCGGCCCGGCGACCGCCAGCGCCGCCTTGAGACCGGCGAGGTTCCACGCCTTGGACGCCGAGAGCAGGGCGAACGCGTCCTCGGCCCCGGGGACCGTCAGGTAGGGGGTGAACCGCGCGCCGGCGAGCGCCAGCGGGGCGTGGATCTCGTCGGCGACGACCCGGACGCCGTGCCGCGCGGCCAGCTCGGCGACGGCCGCCAGCTCGTCGCGCCGGTGCACCACGCCGGTCGGGTTGTGCGGGTTGCAGAGCAGGAACGCGGGCCGGCCGCCGAGCACCCGGGCCCGGCGGAACGCCTCGTCCAGCGCGGCGGGGTCGAGCCGCCCGTCCGGCCCGAGCGGTGCCTCGAGCACCCGCCGGTCGGCGTGCGTGACGAACGCGTAGAACGGCGGGTAGACGGGTGGACAGACCACCACCGCGTCACCCGGTTCGGTGACCAGCCGTAGCACCTCGACCGCACCCATCATCACGTCCGGCACCAGCGTGCTGCGCCCGACCGGGAAGTCCGGCCAGTCCCAGCGCTGCGCGGCGAACCCGCCGAGCGCCTCCGCGTAGCCCGTCCCGTACGCGTAACCGGTGTCGCCCCGCTCGACCGCGCGGCGCAGCGCGTCGGCCACCGGCGGCGCCAGCGGCACGTCCTGCTCGGCCACCCAGAGCGGCAGCACGTCCGGCGGGTACAGCCGCCACTTGACGCTGGTGCGCTGCCGGAGCTGGTCCAGGGTGAGCCGGGTGAGCGGGTTGCGGTCGTCGGCTGGAACGCGCATGTCGCTCACCCTAGGCCGCTCTACCATCGCCGGATGGCCCACCCGACGTACCCGCTGCGCACCCCGCGACTGCTGCTGCGCCCGGTCACCCCCGACGACCTGGACGACGTGCACGCCTGGCAGCGCCGCCCCGACGTGTTCCGCTGGACGCACGGCGCGCAGCCGCGTACCCGGGAGGAGTCCCGGGCGTCGGTGGCCGCGATGGCGGGCGAGGACGCGCTGCGCGCGGAGGGTGACTGCCTGACGCTGGCCGCCGTCACCGGCGGTCGGGTGATCGGCACGGTGGAGCTGGTCTGGCGCAGCCGGGCCGACCGCACCGCCGAGCTGGGCTACGTCTTCCATCCCGACCACGGCGGTCGCGGCCTGGCCACCGAGGCGGCCGGGGCGCTGCTGGACTGGGGGTTCGGCACGTTCGGGCTGCACCGGGTGACGGCCCGGTGCCACGCCGGCGACGAGCTGACCGGACCGGAGATGGCGCAGCGCTTCGGCGCCGCGGCCGGGCTGCCGGCCCGGTTCGAGCAGCTGGACCTGGCCGAGGT
>NZ_JBISAC010000020.1:3497-35961 GCF_044391475.1 Micromonospora sp. NPDC018662 | reverse complement strand
TCAACACCCCACCGACCAGCCAGAAAACACCTCACACCACCACGTCAAGACCCCCCGACCAGCACAAACAGGATGAGACAAGCTCACGGAAAGAGGGGCTGTCGCAGGCGGTATTGCCACTCTTTCCGTGAAACTGCGGCCCGAGGAGGGGCGGGCGGCCCGAGGAGGGGCGGGCGGCGGGCTAGGCGGGTTGGGGGGAGAGGGTGGCGGGGGCGCGGAGGGGGTCGGTGGCGAAGGCGGTGACGCCTGCGGTGAAGGTGACCCGCGCGGTGTAGCCGAGCAGGTCACGGGCGCGGGCCGGGTCGGCCACCACGTGCCGGACGTCGGCCGCCCGCGCGCCACCCGCGATCTCCGGTTCGGGGCCGTCCATGGCCTCCGCCAGCGCGGTGGCCAGGTCGCCCACCGTATGCGGCTCGCCGGAGCAGACGTTCACCGGCACCAGGCCCGCCGGCGGCGGCGCGGCCAGCGCCAGCAGGTTCGCCCGGGCCACATCGGTGACGTGCACGAAGTCCCGCCGCTGCCGGCCGTCCTCCAGCACCACGGGTGCGCGACCGGCGGCCAACGCGGAACGGAACAGCGAGGCCACCCCGGCGTACGGGGTGTCGCGGGGCATCCGGGGGCCGTACACGTTGTGGTAGCGCAGCGCCCACACGCCGCCGCCGGTCTGCCGGGCCCACGCCGCGGCGTAGTGCTCCTGGGCGAGCTTGCTGGCCGCGTACGTGCTGCGCGGCTCCAACGGCGCGTCCTCGGGCACCAGCGCCGGGGTGAGCGGGTCACCGCAGCCGGGGCACGTCGGGTCGTAGCGGCCGGCGGCCAGGTCGGCGGCCCGGCGGGCGGCGGGACGCACCACGCCGTGCCGGGCGCAGGTGTACCGCCCCTCGCCGTAGACCACCATCGAGCTGGCCAGCACCAGCCGGCGCACCCCGGCCCGGTGCATGGCGGCCAGCAGCTGCGCCGTGCCGAGGTCGTTGTGCGCGGCGTAGTCCGGCGCGTCCGACGGGTCGAGCCCGTGCCCGACCATGGCCGCCTGGTGGCAGACCGCGTCCACGCCGGACAGCAGCCGGTCCAGCAGCCCGGCGTCGCGGACGTCACCGATCGTCGGGTGGTGCCGCCGGGACCATTCCGGCAGCGCGCCGCCGTGCGCCTGGGGCAGCAGGGCGTCCAGGCAGACCGGCTCGTGGCCCTCGGCCGCCAGCAGGTCGGCGATCTGCGATCCGATGAAGCCGGCCGCGCCGGTGACAAGTACCCGCATACCGGCCCACGCTAGGCGACCGGGGTCGGGCCGGTGGCCGGTTCACGTCGGACGTCAGCGGTCCGTAAGGGATGACGGCGGTAAGGCTTCGGTAATGCGGCAAACGCCGTCGCCGGTCGTCGACGGCGTCTAGCGTCCCATCCCGGAAGCGCCGGCCGTCCGGTCGGCCCTGCCGCCGAAGGAGGTGCCGTGCCCACCGACGTCCCACCGCCGGGGTACGCCGCGCCGGCCCGGTTCTGGCGGGCCCTGGACCGGCGCCGTCCACCGGGCGTCGACGCGGTCGACCGGGCCTGGCGCAGCCCGGTACGCGGACCGTGGCTGACCGCCGTGCTCGGCGCCGTGCTGCTGGCCACCCTGCCGCTGGTGATCGTCACCGGGCTGCTCGACTGGATCGCCTACGGCCCCCGCTTCGACCAGGCGTTCCCCCGGGACGTGGGGTGGCTGCACCCGCCGGTGTTCGACTGGCCGACCCGGCCGGCGTGGCTGTTCCGGGTCACCCAGGGACTGCACGTGACGCTCGGGATCGTGCTGGTGCCGGTGGTGCTGGCCAAGCTCTGGTCGGTGGTGCCGAAGCTGTTCGCCTGGCCGCCGGCCCGTTCCGCCGCGCAGGTGCTGGAGCGGCTGTCGTTGCTGCTGCTGGTCGGCGGCATCCTGTTCCAGAGCGCGACCGGCCTGCTCAACGTGCAGTACGCGTACCTGTTCGGCTTCGACTTCTACACCGCGCACTGGTACGGCGCCTGGATCTTCACGGTGGCGCTGGTGGTGCACGTGGCGGTCAAGCTGCCCCGGCTGGTGACCGCGCTGCGTGGGCCGGGCTTCGCGCGTACCCCGGTGGCACGGACCCGGCCGGAGCCGGCGGACCCGGACGGCCTGGTGGCCCGACGCCCCGGCCCGGCGACGATGAGCCGTCGCGGCGTGCTGGCGCTGGCCGGCGGCGGCGCGCTGCTGCTGGCCGCGCTGACCGTGGGGCAGGGCGTGGACGCGCTGCGGGGCACCGCGCTGCTGCTGCCGCGCGGCCGGCGGGTCGGCGACGGGCCGACCGGGTTCCCGGTCAACCGCACCGCCGCCGCGGCCGGTGTCACGCCGGACCGGACCGGGTCGGGCTGGCGGCTGACGCTGCGCGCCGGCGACCGGACGGAGACGCTCGACCGCGACCGGCTGCTCGCGCTGCCGCAGCACACCGCCACGCTGCCGATCGCCTGCGTGGAGGGCTGGTCCACGTCGCAGACCTGGACCGGGGTACGCCTTCGCGACCTCGCCGCGTTGGTCGGCGCCGCGGATCCCGCCGCGGCGCGGGTCCGCTCGCTGGAACGCGGCGGGCTGTTCAGCCGGGCCACCCTGCACGGCGGCCAGGTCGCCGACCGGGACGCGTTGCTGGCGCTGCGGGTCAACGGTGTCGACCTGAGCCCCGACCACGGCTTCCCGGCCCGGATCATCGTGCCGGCGCTGCCCGGTGTGCACTGCACCAAGTGGGTCGAGGAGATCGTGTTCGATGGCTGAGTTCCGGCGGGCGTACGGCGCGGCGTGGTGGCACCTGGCGCTCCTGGTCGGCTGCTTCGCGGTGACCGGCTGGGTCGCGCTGCGGCTGGCCGGTGAGCCGACCGCGGGCCGGATGCTGCTCTGGTTCCTCGGCGCGGTGGTCGCCCACGACCTGGTCCTGTTCCCGGCGTACGCCATGGTCGACCGGCTGCTGCGGCACACCGGCCGGTCGCTGCGCAACCACGTGCGGGTCCCGGCGCTCGGCTCGGGGCTTCTGCTGCTGGTCTATCTGCCCGGCGTACTCGGGCTCGGTGACGGCACCTATGCGGCGGCCACCGGGCTGACACCCGAACCGCTGCTCGGCCGCTGGCTGGCGGTCAGCGCCGTGCTGTTCGCCGCGAGCGCGCTGCTCTACGCGGTCCGCCGACTGCGCCACCGCGAGCCCTGACCTCCCGACGCCCTGACCGGCGTGTCGCGCCTCCTCGGGGTAGTCCGGTTGCGTGATATACCCCAGGGGCATATTTATGCCTCGGAGGTATATCGCTGCCAACCCATGCACTCTTCCCGGTCGTTACCCACCGTCATGCCTCCCTGTCGGGACTGACCGGTCAGCGGCGGGACGGGTCAGGCGCCGGGGCCGACCAGCAGCGCGGCCACCGTGGCCGCCGTGGCGAGAGCGGCCAGCACGGCGCTGGTCGCCACGAACCGCCCCAGCGGCACCGCCACGCCGGCGGCCCGGCAGCGTTCGTACCAGATCAGCGTGGCCAGCGACGCCCACGGCGTGGCCAGCGGGCCGACGTTCGTGCCGACCAGCAGCGCCAGCAGTTGGGTGTGCCGGTCGGCGGCGATCACCGCCTCACCGGCCACGTACGCGGGCAGGTTGTTGACCGCGTTGCTGAACAACGCGCCGACCGCACCCGCCCGCAGCGCGCCCTCCGCGCCCGGATCGGCGCCGATCAGCGCGCCCATCACACTGTCCAGGCCGTGCCGGCCGATGGTCTGCACCACCAGGAACAACCCGGTGACGAACACCAGCAGCCGCCACGGCACCAGCGCCGGCCGCAGCCGGTGGCGGGCCCGCGCCGCGAAGCCGGCCACCAGGATCGCGGCGGCCACCCCGGAGGCGACGCCGATCTCGACGCCGGCCAGAACGCCGCCGACGAAGAGCAGGCAGGCGACCAGCGCGGTGCGGAAGAGCAGCCGGTCCGGCGGCACGTACGGCGGTGGCGGGGCGAACGGGTCGGCCCCGGCGCGGGCCGGCCGCCAGTACCACCACCACAGCAGCAGCATGGTGATCGCGATGGCGACCAGTTGGGGCCACCACATCCGGGCCGCCCAGGGCACCGGGCCCAACCCGATCCGGCCGCTGGCCAGGATGTTCGTCAGGTTGGACACGGGCAGCAGCAGGCTGGCGGTGTTGGCCAGCCAGACCGTGGTCATGGCCAGCGGCGTCGGCGGCACACCCAGCGTCCGGGCCAGCGCGATCATCACCGGCGTGAGCAGCACCGCTGTGGTGTCCAGGTTGAGCGCGATGGTGGTGACCGAGGCGAAGCCGACGCAGAGCCAGAACAGCGCCCGGAAGCTGCCCCGCGCGGTGATCGCCACCCGGGCGGCGAGCGCGTCGAACACGCCGGCCACCGCGGTCAGCTCGGCCAGCACCACCACCGTGCCGAGGAAGATCAGGATGGGCACGATCCGGCGTACGGTGGCCTCGGCGTCGGCGCGGGGGAGCAGGCCGGTGAGCACGCAGAGCACGCCGACCACGGCCAGCGCGATCGCGATCCAGTCCAGCACGTGCAGCCGGGGCCCGCGGGATCGGTCCGGCGCGGCGGACGGCGGCTCGCCGACGGTCTCCACGAACGACGATCCTCGCACACCCGCCCGCGCCGGTCCGGCCCGACGCCGTCCGACGCCGAGCTGCCCGAGGGTGTCGATCTGTTGACCGTCGGTGGTCATAATGACCACGTGGCTGTAGGCGCGCACCCCACCCGGTCCGACCGCCCCATCGACTTCTTCATCAGCTACTCGCCGGCGGACGAACGCTGGGCGACGTGGCTGGCGTGGGAGTTCGAGACCGCCGGCTACCGCACCATGATCCAGGCGTGGGACTTCGTGGCCGGCACCAACTTCATCGACTTCATGGACCGTGGGGTACGCGAGGCCGAGGTGGTGGTCGCGGTGCTCTCCGAACGCTACCTGCACTCCACGTACGGCAAGCTGGAGTGGCAGGCCGCGCTGCGGGCCGACCCGGACGGGACCGGCAACAAGCTGGTCACGGTCCGGGTCGAGGACTGCCCGATCGACGGCCTGCTCGCCACCATCACCTACGTCGACCTGGTCGGGGTGGACGACCCGACGCAGGCGCGCGACCGGGTGCTGAACCGGATCCGGGAGGCGCTCGACGGTCGGGCCAAGCCGATGCGCCAGCCGGCGTTCCCGCACCACCCGGACGACCCGGCCGGGCTGCTCGCGGCGACCGCCGCCGGGGCGCCCGCGCAGCGCCGCCCCCGGCGTACCCCGATCAACCCGCCGCCGTTCCCGCCGGCCGCGGTGGCGTCGCCGACGGCCCGCGACACCGTCACGGTGCTCCAGGTGGCCGGGCCGCGCTTCGGTCGTGGCGTGCTCGACCCCGGCGCCCCGGTCACCCCCGGCGAGGTGCAGGAGCACCTGATGGGTGACCTGACGCTGCTTATGAACGACGGGGTGCCCCGACCCGACCTGCTGGTGGTGGCCGGCAACCTGACCGAGTCGGGCACCCCGCGCGAGTTCTCCGACGCGTTGAGCTTCCTCACCGGGCTGCGGGTGCTGCTCGGCCTGGAACCGCACCGGCTCGTGGTGGTGCCCGGCCCGCGGGACGTGACGATGGCCGCCTGCCGGGCGTACTTCGCCACCTGCGAGGCCGACGACGTCGACCCGCAGCCGCCCTACTGGCCCAAGTGGCGGCACTACGCGCGCCTCTTCGACGACCTCTACCAGGGCCTCGACGACCGGATCTTCGACAGCGAACAGCCCTGGACGCTGTTCCCGATCCCCGACCTGCGGGTGGTGGTGGCCGGGCTGAACTCCACCATCGCCATCACGCACCGCGAGGAGGACCGTTACGGCTTCCTCGGCGAGGCCCAGTCGAGCTGGTTCGCCCAGCGGCTGCGCCACTACCAGCAGTCCGGCTGGCTGCGGCTGGGCGCGATGGCGCACGCCCCGGGCCCGCGCAGCCCGTACGCCGACGAGGCCCCGCCGGACCGGGTGTCGCTGCGCGACCGCGGCTCGGTCAACCGGCTGGTCGGTCCGATGCTCAACCTGCTGATCTCCGACGCCGCGCCGACCGGTCGGGCCGACCCGGTGGTGCCGCTGGCCGCCGCCCCGCGTGACGGCCGGGCGCAGGTGCTGCGGCTCGGCGCGGACGGGCTGACCCGCTGGGTGCTGGGCCGCGACGACCGCCTGGACGTCGGCGAGTCGACGGCGGTGAGCTGGCCCCGGGCCGAGGCCACGTTCGGCGCGGCCGGCCCGGCCCAGGTGCCCGACCCGAGGCGGCCCACCGGGGTGGAGGGCGCCACCCAGGGCGAGGCGGCGGTCGCGGCGGTGACGCCGGCGGCGCCGGTGGAGCGGCTGCTGGACCGGCTCGCCGAGGTGTGCGAGGCCCGCTACGACCGGGTGGTGGTGCGCCGCGTCGACGGCGACCCGCCGCACCTGTACGTCAGCTACCGTTCCGACGGGGTGGTCCGGCAGCAGCGGGTCGGCGCGCACGTGGGCACCCCGGCGCCGGCCGACGTCGACCGGTTCGCCCGCCGGGTGCACGCCACCGACCCCGACATTCCCTCCGAGTTGGTCTACGACGGCGACCGGGTGCCGCGCGGGCTGGCCGAGGAGGCGCAGCGGCGCGGCGTACGCGTGCTGCACCTGACCGAGTTCCAGGGCCTGCTCGACCTGCGCGACTACGTCGCCGCGCAGACCGCCCGGCTCCAGGCCGACCGGCTCTACCCGCCCGGGCAGTACGTGCCGCAGCGCTACCGTCACCTGGTCGGCGCCGACCAGCGGGTCCGCGACGACGTGGTGGACGAGCTGCTGGAGACCGTCTCCGCGCCGGACGGCCGGTTCGTGCTGGTGCTCGGCGACTTCGGCCGGGGCAAGACGTTCGCGCTGCGCGAGGTGGCCCGGCGGCTACCCACCGCCGCGCCGGACCTGATCCCGATCCTGGTGGAGCTGCGCGCGCTGGACAAGGCGCACTCGGTCGACGGGCTGGTCGCCGCGCACCTGGCCAACCACGGCGAGCAGGTGATCGACCTCAAGGCGTTCCGGTACATGCTGCGGCAGGGCCGGATCGTGCTGCTGTTCGACGGGTTCGACGAGCTGGTGGCCCGGGTGACCTACGACCGGGCGGCCGACCACCTGGAGACGCTGCTCCAGGCCGCCGAGGGCGCCGCGAAGATCGTGGTGAGCAGCCGGACCCAGCATTTCAAGACCAACTCGCAGGTGCTGACCGCGTTGGGCGAGCGGGTCGGCCTGCTGCCGCACCGCCGGGTGCTGGCGGTGGAGGACTTCACCCCCGGCCAGATCGAGGCGTTCCTGCGCCACCGCTACGGCGGCGACGAGGCCGCCGCCCGCGAGCGGATGAGCCTGCTGGCCGGCGTCAAGGACCTGCTCGGCCTCTCCCGCAACCCGCGCATGCTCGGCTTCATCGCCAACCTGGACGAGGGCCGGCTCGCCGCGGTGGCCGGCGCCGGCGGCACGTTCAGCGCCGCCGCGCTCTACCGGGAGATCCTGGAGTCCTGGCTGGACTTCGAGGAGCGCCGCACCCAGGGCATCCCGGGCGCCCCGGTCAGCCTGCGCCGGCCGGAGCTGTGGCAGGCGGTGAGCCGGCTGGCGTTCCAGCTCTGGGAGAGCGGCGAGTCCTACCTGCGGCTGGCCGAGCTGACCGAGGCCACCGGCCAGCTCGCCGGGCGGGCCGAGTCGCGACTGTCCGGGCCGCAGGCCGCGCACGCGGTCGGCGCGGGCAGCCTGCTGGTCCGCACCGACGACGGGCTGTTCGGCTTCATCCACACCTCGGTCATGGAGTGGTTGGTCGCCGAGGGGGTAGCCGAGCAGCTCAACCGGGGCGAGGAGCCGGCCGCGCTGGCGGTGCGGTCGCTGTCCGCGCTGGCCGTGGAGTTCCTCGGCGACCTCGCCGACCCGGCCCGCTGCACCGCGTGGACGGCCCGGGTGCTCGGCGACGAGTCGGCCGGCGAGACGCTGCGCGCGAACGCGCTGCGGCTCAGTGCCCGGCTGCGCCTGCCCGACCGGGCGGACCTGCGCGGCGCGGTGCTGCGCGGCGAGGACCTGTCGCACCGGGAACTCGCCGGCGCCGACCTGACCGGCGCGGACCTCACCGACACCCGGCTGGTGGCGACGAACCTGACCGAGGCGCGGCTGGAGCACGCCCGGCTGCGCGGCGCGCGCCTGGATCAGGCCCGCCTCGCCGGGGCGGACCTGCGGGGCGCGGAGCTGGCCGGCGCCCGGCTGTTCCGGGCCGACCTGCGTGGCGCGCGGATCGCCGGCAGCAGCTGGCACCGGACCGCGTTGATCGACGTCAACGCCGACCCGGCGTTGCTGCGCGCGCCGGAGCTGCGCGGCGCGGTCGTCGCGCCGGGCCGCCCGGTGTCACCCGGCCTGGCCCCGCCCGCGGTGGGCGTCGGGTACGGCTTCGAGGTGGGCCGGCTGCCGGTGCCGGTCGCGTACAGCCCGGACGGCGCGGTGCTGGCCGTCGGCAGCGACGACGGTGGCGTGCTGCTCTGCGACACGGCCACCGGGCTGCCGGTGCGCACGCTCCAGGGGCACCGGTCCCGGGTCTACGCGGTCCGCTACGACGCCGCCTCGCACCAGCTCGTCACCGGGGCGGCCGACCTGACCGTACGGCTGTGGGACGCCGACCACGGCGACGTGCGGCACGTCATCGAGGACGTCTTCGCGGGCTGGGTGTGGCCGCTGCTCACCGACGGGCGCCGGGGCCGGCTGGTGGTCGGCGACGCGGCGGGCGTGGTCCGGCTCTTCGACACCCGCACCGCGCGGCTGCGCCACGAGTGGCCGGGGCACGACGCGCCGATCTGGGGCACCTCGTTCAGCCCGGACGGCCGGCGGGTCGTGGTGGTGGACAGCGCCGGCGCGGTCCGCGGCTGGGACATCCACACCGGCCGGCTCGCGTTCGAGGTGCGGGAGCCGGAGGTGGTCTACCGGGTGGTGCACTCGCCGGACGGCCGGCTGCTGGCGGCCGTCGGGCAGCACGGCCGGGTGTGGGTCCGCCGGGCCACCGACGGCGAGGTGCTGCGCCAGCCGCGCGGCCACGAGGCCGACGTGTACGCGCTGGACATCAGCCCCGACGGCACGCTGATGGCCACCGGCGACACGCACGGCGCGCTGCGGCTGTGGGAGACCGAGACCGGCCGGCCGGTCCGGGTGCTGGGCCGGCAGCGCGGCGCGATCTACAGCGTCCGGTTCAACGGCGACGGCAGCCTGCTCGCCACCGCCGCCAGCGACGGCGCGATCCAGCTCTGGGACACCGACGACGGCCAGGTGCGGCACGAGCTGACCCGGCACCGTGGTTCGGTCTGGCCGGTGGTCTGGCGGCCGGACCAGAACCAGGTGGCGACCAGCAGCAACGATGGCACCACCCGGCTGTGGGACGTCCGCAGCGGGCAGCTCCAGCACACGCTGCGCGGGCACGGCCGGCGGGTCACCGCGCTCTCCTTCCGCGCCGACGGGGAGGTGCTGGCCGCCTGCGGCAACGACGGCGTGGTCCGGCTCTGGGAGCCGCGTACCGGCCGCCTGCTGGGGCAGCTCGCCACCCCCGCCGACCGCCTGCTCTCGGTGGTCTTCTGCCCGGACGAGCCGCTGGTCGCCACGCCCAGCGGCGACGGCGGCGTGCACCTGTGGAACACCGACACGGGCGCGGACGAGCGGGAGCTCAACGTGGACACCGACCACGTCTGGGCGGTCGCGTTCAGCCCGGACGGCGACGCGCTCGCGACCGCGAACGACGACGACACCGTACGCCTGTGGTACCGCCGTACCGGCCGGCACTTCGCCACGCTCACCCCGCACCGGGGCCGGGTGCGCACGGTGGCGTTCAGCCCCGACGGCGAGACCATCGCCACCGGCTGCGACGACCAGATGGTCCGGCTCTGGGACGCCGCCACCGCCACCTGCCGGCTGACCCTGGAGCACCACACCGACCGGGTCTACTCGATCGGCTTCAACAGCGAGGGGACGCTGCTGGCCAGCGCCGGCAACGACGGCACGGCGGTGATCTGGGACGCGCTCACCGGTGAGCGGCGCGCCGTGCTCACCGAGCACACCGGTCGGCTCTGGTCGTGCGCGTTCAGCCCGGACGGCAACCTGCTCGCCACCGCCGGCGACGACCTGGTGATCCGGCTCTGGGACCCGGGCACCGGGCGGCTGCACGGCACCCTGGCCGCGCACACCCGGCGGGTCTGGTCGGTGCACTTCAGCCCGGACAGCAGCCTCCTGGCCAGCGCCGGCGACGACGGCACGGTCCGGCTGTGGGACGTGGCGGACCCGGAGCACGCCCAGCTACGGACCACGCTGATCGGCCTGCCGGACGGCTGGGCGGCGGTCAGCCCGGACGGCCGCTACAAGCTGGACGGCGACCCGGGCGGCCAGTTCTGGCACGTCATCGGCACCTGCCGCTTCGAGGTCGGCGAACTGGACCCCTACCTCACCCAGGTCCGCCGCCTCCCCGTGGACGCCCCCTTCTGACCCCCTCAGGGGCGCCCACCGCTGGCCCCACTCACAGATCGGTACCCCGCCTCCGATGCCATGATCATGAGGTTGACGGCGTTGTTGATCTCCGTAGCGGGTCGTCCGGAAGTCGGGTGGAACACCCTGGGTGTCTACCGCGCCCTGACGCACCCATGCTGTTCCACTCCCGGGCAGGGTGGCGCCTGGGTGGAACGCCATGGGTGTCTACGGGACCCCTGACACACCCATGGCGTTCCACCCACAGGCCTGATGGGGCACCGAGGGGGTGGGGGGCGATCAACGACGGAAGCCATCCCACCCCACTCACAGTCAGCGTCGATTCATGGGCCGGCCGGTCCGGTCCAGCGGATCTCGCCGTCGTGCCACCCGTCGGTGGGGGCCAGGCCGCACGCACTGGCCACCGCCGCCGACGCACGGTGGTCGGGATGGATGTGGGCCACGAGGGTACGCACACCGCGTCGCCCCAGCCAGCCGGTCATGCCGCGGGCGGCCTCGGTGGCGATCCCACGTCCCTGCCAGGGCGTGCCCACCACCCAGGCGATCTCCGCGACCGTTCCGACGGGCACGGGCTCTGCCTCGTCGAGGTGCCGGTGCCCGACCGCCCGCGCGCCCGCCGTGGCCGCGTGCCGGGGCGGGCGGTCGGACCCGGTGACGGTGGCCTGGACGAACCCGGCCAGCCCCCCGTCGGCGCGGAGCTGGATCACCCAGTTGCACCACGACTCCGTCGGGTCGGGCGATCCGGCGACCAGCCGTTCGTAGCGGGCGCGCAGCGCCGCCGGGGTCGCGGGCTCGCCGCCGATGAAGGTGTGCAGCGCCGGGTCGGCGAGCACGGCGGCCATCTCCTCGGCATGCGCGACGGACAGCGGCAGCAGGAGGAGCCGCGCGGTGGCTATGGGCTCCGGCGCGAACCCACTCATCGGCGTCAGCGCCGGGGCGCCAGGTGGGCGACGAACGCCCGCCACGCCGGTGGCGCGAAGACGAGGACGGGACCGCTGGGATCCTTGGAGTCACGCACGCCGACCACGATGGCCAGGTTGTCGGCCACCTCGACACAGGCGCCGCCATTGGAACTGCTCCGAGTGCTGGTGCGCCATCGCGCACCGATCAGGTCATCCACGTTCGTGCTCTCAGGAAGTCGATGGTCTAATCCCGCGGCAGCGAAACGGGCCTCACGGTATCCCAGACCGCCTATAGCACCGCAACGTCATTCTGGATCCGGCCGGCCGCTTGGTCGCGTCCGGCGAGCTCGATGAGATGGTCCAACTAGCCCGGGCAGTACGGCGGACTCGTCCCAGCGCAGTGCCGTCGCCTCGCGTTCGATGTCGGCCCAGGGGCGGAACCAGGCGGGCTCGCGGCGTTTGAGCACGTCCGGCCACAGTTCGGCGGCGTCGGCTCACCGGCAGGTCAGCGCCGCCACTTCTGGTTGGCGGTGCCGCCGCACTCCCAGATCTGCAGCCGGGTGCCGTCGGCCGAGCTGGGACCGGTGGCGTCCAGGCACTTGTTGGCCTGCGGGTTCACGATGTCGCCGGCGGCGCTGAACACCCACTTCTGCGCGCCGGAGCCGTTGCAGTCGTAGAGCTGCACCTTGGCGCCGTTGGCGGTCGACCCGGAGGCCACGTCGAGGCACTTGCCGAGCGCGCGCACCGAACCGTCCGCGTTCCAGGTCCAGCGCTGGGCGGCGGTGCCGTTGCAGGTCCAGAGTTGCACGGGCGTGCCGTTCGCGGTGTTCGCGCTCGCCACGTCGACGCACTTGTTGCCGTATCCGACGATCGGCCCGCCGGTGCCCCCGCCGCCGGTGTCCCAGGCCTGCACGCGGACGTAGTCGACGGTCATGGTCTGCGGGAACGTGGTGGAGCCGTCCGGCGAGCCGGGCCAGTTGCCGCCGACCGCCACGTTCATGATCATGAAGAACGGATGGTCGAAGACCCAGCGGTTGCCGCCCGCGTCGGCCGGCGTCTTGCGGGAGTACGCCACGCCGTCGAGGTACCAGGTGATCGAGTCGGGCGCCCAGTCGACGGCGAACGTGTGGAACGCGTCGGCGAGCGCCTGGCCGCCCGGCAGCGAGGTGGACGCGCCGATGCCGTTGGCACCGGAGTAGCCCGGTCCGTGCAGCGTGCCCCACACCGTGGACGGGGCGTAGCCGACGTTCTCCATGATGTCGATCTCGCCACTGTTGGGCCACGGGTTGCTGCCGATGTCGTTGCCGAGCATCCAGAACGCCGGCCACAGCCCCTGCCCGCGGGGGATCTTGATGCGCGCCTCGAACCGGCCGTACGCCTGGGCGAACGTGCCGTTGGTGAGCAGCCGGGCCGAGGTGTACTGGCAGCTTCCGTACCAGCAGCCGTAGCCGGCCGGGTTCTCCTTGCGGGCGGTGATGACGAGGTTGCCGTTGCCGTCGAGCGCGGCGTTGCGGGTGCTGTTCGTGTAGTACTGCAACTCGTTGTTGCCCCAACCGCCGCCGCCGATGTCGTAGCGCCATTTGCTCGCGTCGGGGGCGGCGCCGGCCGGGCCGGTGAAGTCGTCGGACCAGGTGACCGCGCCGGGGGCGGCCACGGCCGGGGTGCTCGGGACGGTGGTGAGGGCGGCGGTGAGGCCGACCGCCGCCATCGCCAGGACGGCGACGGTACGGATGCTGCGCACGGGGTGCCTCCTGCGGTGGTGGGTCCGCTACCGTCCGGGCGGCCGGCCCCGCAGAACGGTAAACAAACTATAAAGATAGCCTTCGATGAAGGTATGAACGAAGTGGCCCGCTGTCAAGAGAGCGCTTCCTCCGGCTCGGCCTGGCGCGTCGCCGGCACCGGCCGGCGCATCTCGCGCCACGGGCCGCCGAGCAGCGGCGTGAGCACCACCAGCAGGTAGCAGGCGCCCATGACGACCAACGTGGACGTGGGGCCGAACCGGTCGGTGGCCAGCCCGGCGCCCACCGCGCCCAGCGGCATCGCCGCCCAGGCGCCGGCGCCGATCACCCCGTACACCCGGGCCCGCATGGCGGCCGGCACCCGTTCCAGCTCCACCGCGCCCATCAGCGGGTTGAGCGCGCCGGCGGCCAGGCCGGCCACCGCGACGACTGCGACCACCACCGGCAGCGGCGGCGCGGCGGCGAGCGCCCACAGCGGTGGCGCGCCGCAGATCGCGAACGCGGTGACGAACGTGGCCCGCCGGGGCAGTCGGTGCCCGATCGCGCTGAACACCAGCGAGCCGACCAGCGCGCCACTGCCCATCACGCCGACCAGCAGGCCGAACGCGGCCGGCCCGCCGAGTTCGCGGTCGGCGACGACCGGCAGCAGCACGTTGCTCTTCGCCGCGTCGAACAGGTTCGTGACCAGCACCAGCAACACCATGGCGCGCAGCAACGGCTCCCGGGCCAGGAAGCGCAGCCCGGCGGCGAACTGCCGCCAGTAGCCGCCGGCCTCCGCCTCACCGTTCTCGGGGGACGGGCGCAGGCCGCGCGGCACCAGCAGCGTCACGACCAGTGCGGAGACGGCGAACGTCGCCGCGTCCACGGCCAGCACCGGCAGTGGACCCAGCACGCCGACCAGCAGGCCGGCCACCGGTGCGCCGATCATGCGGGCACCCCGCGAGGTGCCCTCCGCCCAGCCGATGGCCCGCTCGATCGGCACCCCGGCCGCGGCGGCGGCCTCCGGCAGCAGCGCGGTGCGCGCGGTCTGGCCGGGCGTGTCCAGCAGCCCGCTGACGAAGACCAACGCCAGCAGCGCCGGGAACGGCAGGCCGACCGTGGCGTGCAACAGGGGTACGGCGGCGACGGTCACGCCGGAGACGACGTCGGCCAGCACGCTGGACCGCCGGTAGCCGAGCCGGTCGACCAGCACGCCGCCGAACGCGCCGCCGAGCACCACCGGCGCGGTGGCGAACGCGCCGGCCAGCCCGGTGGCCGCCGGCGAGCCGGTCTCGGCCAGCACGTAGAGCGGCAGCGCGATGAGGGTCAGCACGTTGCCGGTCAGCGAGACGGCGTGCCCGATCAGCAGCCCGGCCAGCGGCCGGCGGTCGCGGCTCACTGCGGGCCCCGGTAGGCCTGCCAGATCAGCGTGACCATCTCGGCGCCGGGCCGGTCGGGCGCGCCGCGCGCCTGCCAGCGCCGGCCCAGCTCGGACAGCTCGTCGCGCAGCTCGCCCAGCTCGTCGGGGGTCAGGTGCAGCACCGTGTCGCTGCTGGTGGTGCCGCGCACCCAGGCCAGGTCGAGGCTCGCCTCGGCCTCCAGGTAGGCCTGGTAGCGGGCCAGGTAGCGCTCCATCGCGGCGCGGCGCAGCAGGTTGCCGGCGAGCCGGCGTTCCGGGTCGTCGAGCAGCTCGACCGGGTCCCAGTCGGTGGTGGCGTGCGCGGCCCGCCACCACCGTTCGCGGCGGTTGCGGGCCAGGTCGGGATCCTCCGTCACGAAGCCGCGCTCGGCCAGCTTGCCGATGTGCCAGCTGACCGAGCCGACCGCCTCGCCGATGCGCTCGCTCAGCATCCCCACGGTCTGCGGGCCGCGCAGGCGTAGCTCGCCGAGCAGCCGTAGCCGGGTCGGATGGGCCAGCGCCCGCATGGCCCGCGGGTCGGTCACGTGCACGTGGTTCGGCTCGTCCACCATGCCGCCACGCTAGACCAACAAGAGATGAAGTACAAGATGTCTTGTATTAGTCGAGGCAGAACTCGTTGCCCTCCGGATCGGCCAGCACCAGGTGCCCGGCGCCCAGCGGCGGAGCGGGCTCGTGCCGGGCCACCCGGGTCGCCCCGAACGCCACCAGCCGGTCGGCCGCCGCCTCCAGCGCCGCCATCCGGGCCGCCCCGGTCAGCCCGGGCGCGGCCCGCACATCCAGGTGCACCCGGTTCTTGCCCCGTTTCGGCTCCGGCACCCGCTGGAAGAACAGCCGTGGCCCGGTGCCCTCAGGGTCTACCACGGCCGAGGCGTCGTGGTGCCGCTCCGGTGGCACGCCGAACGCGGTCAGCGCCTGCTCCCACGAGTCGAAGCCGTCCGGTGGCCCCTGCACCCGGTAACCGAGCGCCTCGGCCCAGAACGCGGCCAGCGCGGCCGGGTCGGCGCAGTCGAAGGTGAATTGCACGTCGAGGCCCATCGGCTCTCCTTTTTCCTCGGGTCCCGGCCAGCCTTCCCGACGTAGCGGCCAGGAACTGACCGCGACCCGCGGGAGCGTCACGTCCGGCGCGTCGCGGCCCGGCCCTTGAGCCGACGCCCCATCTCCCGGGCGATCTCCCGCTTGGCGTCCCGCTCGGCGAGCGCCTGACGCTTGTCGTACGACCGGCGCCCCCGGGCCAGGCCCAGCTCGACCTTGGCCCAGCCGTCGGCGAAATACATCGACAGCGGCACCAGCGTGACCCCGCCGTCGCGCAGCTTCTCCAGGATCCGGGCGATCTCCACCCGGTGCAGCAGCAACTTGCGGGTGCGCCGGGGTGCGTGGTTCGTCCAGGTGCCGAAGCCGTACTCGGCGATGTGCAGCCCGTAGAGCCACAGCTCGCCGTCGCGCTCCTGGGCGAACGCGTCGACGAGCGACACCCGCCCCTCGCGCAGCGACTTCACCTCGGTGCCGGCCAGCACGATGCCCGCCTCGTAGGTCTTGAGGATGTCGTAGTCGTGCCGCGCCTTCTTGTTCGAGGCGATCGCCTTGCGCCCGTTCTCCCTGGCCACGCCCCGCACGATACCCACCCGGCCGTCCCGTCCGCCCGCCCCCGCCGGGACCTGATTCACGGAAACTGCGCCTATTCCACCCACCATGGCCGCACTTTCCGTGAATCAGCGCGTGCGGGGCGCGGTGGCCCGTTCGGGTACGAGGAGGTGGGCGGGGACACCCGGCCGGTTCCGGCGCCCGGGTGGCGGTGTGCGACTCCCGCACACCGTCACCCACCCCGGTCAGGCGGGCACCACCTCCGGCTCGCGGGTGGCACCGGTGCGGGCGGCCACCCAGCCGGTGGTGATCAGCAGCAGCGCGGCGCAGTAGGTGCCCATCACCAGCAGGCCCGCGCCGGGCAGCTCGACGCCGGCCGCGCCCACGCCGATGAGCAGGTCGGAGCCGAGGAAGAACGCCCCGCCGGCGCCGACCCGCGCCGACACCCCGGTCGCGGCGGCGGCCATCAGGCACAGCGCCAGGCTGTAGCCGAGCACGGGCAGCCGCAGCGGCCCGAGCGCGCCCCACAGCAGCGCGTTCCCGGCCGCCCAGGCGAGCAGGTAGCCGGCCCACGCCGGCGCCGCCGGTCGGCCGCGACGGAGGAAACCGGTCAGGAACGCGAGCTGCGCGACCAGGAAGAACCCCATGCCGGCCAGGAACGCGGTTCGGCCCGGCACGAGCAGGGCCACGTCCCCGGCGGTGGCCGCGACCAGGCCGGCCGCCACCGCGTCCCACCGGCCCCGGCACCGCCAGAGGTACGCCAGCAGCACCGGCGCCAGCAGCGGCTTGGCCAGCCACTGGAGCACTGTCGAGTCGAGCGCGACCCCGACCAGCTCGACGGCGGAGACGAGCCCGAACAGGGTGAGCCAGGACCGCCTCACCGGGCCGGCTGCCAGCCGGGCCGGCCGAGCAGGTAGCCGAGCCGGTGCCGCCAGCAGGTGGCCCGGCGCACGTCGGACCAGATCGCGGCGAACTCGTGCGTGGCCACCCGCAGCGGGTTGTAGGTGCCGATGTTCTTCGTCAGCCCGTAGCGCACCGCGGCCCGCTCCGGCGCGAAGCTGCCGAACAGCCGGTCCCAGACGATCAGGATGCCGCCGTAGTTGCGGTCCAGGTATTCGGTGTTCGAGCCGTGATGCACCCGGTGGTGCGACGGGGTGTTGAACACCCACTCGATCGGCCGGGGCAGTCGGCCGACCCGCTCGGTGTGCAGGAAGAACTGGTAGAGCAGGCTGATCGACTGCTGGAGGAAGATCATCCACGGCGGGATGCCGAGCAGCGCCAGCGGCAGCCAGAACGGCAGCGAGGTCATCGGCGTCCAGCTCTGCCGCAGCGCGGTGGAGAGGTTGTAGTGGACGCTGGAGTGGTGCACCACGTGGCTGGCCCAGAGCACCCGCACCTCGTGGTGGGACCGGTGGAACCAGTAGTAGGCCAGGTCGTCGGCGAAGAACACGATCGCCCAGGTCCACCAGTCGCCGGGGGACAGGTGCACCGGCGCGAGGGTCCACAGCGCCGCGTAGAGGCCGACCGTGAGCAGCTTCCACGGGACACCGATGAGCTGGCTGCCCAGCCCCATCGACAGGCTGGTGGTGGTGTCGCGCAGCTCGTAGCCGCGTTCGTCGTCGTCGGGCAGGAAGCGGTAGGAGACCGCCTCGATGACGATCAGCAGCAGGAACGCCGGGACGGCGTACAGCACGGCGGGGATCATGCGCGCGCTTCCCTTCCGGTGGTGGGGGTGGTGGTGACGGGGGCGGTCAGCAGCGCCCGGGCCTGCCGGGACGCCGCCTCGCCCCGGCCGGACGCGATCGCCGCGGCGAGCCGGCGGTGCCCGGCGACGTCGAGCAACTCGGCGGCGCGGGCGTCCGGGGGGACGTCGCCGACCGCGAACGTGCCGGCGACCAGACTGTTGAAGGCCAACTGGTAGGCGGTGTTGCCGCTGCCGCGCACCACCAGCCGCCAGATGCGGATGTTCGCCTCGGCCATCCGGTCCAGGTCCGGGGCGAGCGTGCCGTACTCCTCGGCGGCCCGGACCAGCGCGGCGACCACCGCCTCGTCGCCGCGTTCGGCGCAGAGCCGGGCCGCGTCGACGCCGACGCAGGCGCGCATCTCCAGCATGTCGCGCACCAGCGTCTCGACCGGGAGTACGTCGCCGGAGCGGGCCAGCGACAGCGCCAGGTCGAGCCCGGCGTGCACCCGCCAGTCGAGCACCCGGGTCGCGCCGCCCTGGCTGACCCGGACCAGGCCGAGCTGTTGCAGCCGGCGCAGCGCCTCCCGCACCGCGTGCCGGTTCACCGCGAACGCGGCGGCCAGCTCCCGCTCGCCGGGCAGCGTCTCGTCCGGCCGGTGGCGCCCGGACACGATCGCGTCGCGGAGTTGACCGAAGACGTGGTCGGAGACCGAGGCGCGGGGCGCGGGGGTGAAGGCCATGGCCAGCAGTGTGGCCGCCGACACATCAACCCGTCAACTGGTTGGACCAGTTGGATTCCCCGAGGTGGCCCGGCCGGTGGGTGCCGTCGCGGTCACGCCTCGTATCCTTTTCGCCGTAGGACCGCCACGGTGAAGGGAGTCGGTGTGAGCGACCGGGTCGAGACGTTGGAGTTCCAGGCCGAGGCGCGTCAGCTGTTGCAGCTGATGGTGCACTCGATCTACTCGAACAAGGACGTCTTCCTGCGCGAACTCATCTCGAACGCGTCCGACGCGCTGGACAAGCTGCGGCTGGAGTCGCTGGTCGACAAGGAACTGCCGGCCGACACGTCCGATCTGCACATCGCGATCGAGACCGACGCCGAGGCCCGCACGCTGACCGTGCGGGACAACGGCATCGGCATGTCCCGCGACGAGGTGGTGGCGCTGATCGGCACCATCGCCAAGTCCGGCACCGCCGAGGTGCTGCGCAAGCTGCGCGAGTCGAAGGACGCCGCCGCCTCGCAGGAGCTGATCGGCCAGTTCGGCGTCGGCTTCTACGCCACCTTCATGGTCGCCGACCGGGTGACGCTGCTGACCCGCCGCGCCGGCCAGGCCGGCGGCACCCGGTGGGAGTCCACCGGCGAGGGCACCTACTCGGTCGAGGCGGTCGAGGACGCGCCGCAGGGCACCTCGGTCACGTTGCACCTCAAGCCGGTCGACGCCGAGGACAACCTGCACGACTACACCGCCGACCGGACCATCCGGGAGATCGTCAAGCGATACTCCGACTTCATCGCCTGGCCGATCCGGATGACCGTGGAGAAGCCCGGCGAGGACGGCGCGACCACCCGCGAGGAGCAGACGCTCAACTCGATGAAGGCGCTCTGGGCGCGTTCCCGCGACGAGGTCGACGAGGCGGAGTACAAGGAGTTCTACCGGCACGTCGCGCACGACTGGGCGGACCCCCTCGAAACCATCCACATGCGCGGCGAGGGCACCTTCGAGTACGAGGCGTTGCTCTTCCTGCCCTCGCACGCCCCGCTCGACCTGTTCGCCCCGCAGGGCCGGCGCGGCGTGCAGCTCTACGTCAAGCGCGTGTTCATCATGGACGACTGCGAGGCGCTGATCCCAAACTACCTGCGCTTCGTCAAGGGCGTGGTGGACGCGCACGACCTGTCGCTGAACATCTCCCGCGAGATCCTCCAGCAGGACCGGCAGATCAGCGCCGTGCGCCGGCGGCTGGTCAAGAAGGTGCTCGCCACGCTCAAGGGCCTGTCGGCCGAGTCGTACCGCACGTTCTGGACCGAGTTCGGGCCGGTGGTCAAGGAGGGTCTGCTGGAGGACCCGGACAACACCGACGCGCTGCTCGACCTGGTCCGCGCCGCCTCCACCCACGACCCGGCCGAGCCGACCACGCTCCGCGCGTACGTCGAGCGGATGAAGGACGGCCAGACCGAGATCTACTACGCCACCGGCGAGAACCGGGCCACCATCGAGAACTCCCCGCACCTGGAGGCGTTCCGGGCCAAGGGCTACGAGGTGCTGATCCTCACCGACCCGGTCGACGAGGTGTGGGTCGAGCGGGTCGGCGCGTACGACGGGAAGACGCTGCGCTCGGTGGCCAAGGGCCAGGTCGACCTGGAGACCGAGGAGGAGAAGGAGAAGGCCGAGGCGGAACGGCAGGAGTACGCCGAGCTGCTCACCTTCCTCGGCGGCGCACTCGCCGACAGCGTCAAGGAGGTGCGCCTGTCCACCCGGCTGACCACGTCGCCGGCCTGCGTGGTGGGCGACGCGCACGACATGACGCCGACGCTGGAGAAGATGTACCGGGCGATGGGCCAGGAGGTGCCCCCGGTCAAGCGCATCCTGGAGCTGAACCCGACCCACCCGCTGGTCACCGGGTTGCGCAAGGCCCACGGTGAGGGCGGCGACAGCGCCGCGCTGACCGAGACCGCCGAGCTGCTGTACGGCATGGCGCTGCTCGCCGAGGGTGGCGACCTCACCGACCCGGCCCGCTTCACCCGGATCCTGGCCGACCGCCTCGCCCGCGGCCTGTAGGCGCGAAGCCGGGGCCCGTCCGCTCGCCCGCGCGACCGGACGGGCCCCCGGCTCGCCATCGCCTCCGTCGCATATCCGGCAACGGGGCAGATAACGATCAACGCCGATGCGATGATGGTGGGGTCATGTCGTCTCATCCACGGGGGATCAGTGTCATGCGCCTGCACCGCACCGTGGCCGCGATCGCGTCGGCCGTCCTGCTCACCACGACCCTGGGGCTCACCGTCGCCTCGCCCGCCCAGGCCAGCCACTCCTGCGGCTCGCCCGCCTACCAGAACGTCGACGACGGGTACGGCATCCTGAAGGGGGCCTACAACCTCAAGACCGCCCCCTACTCCGACTGCGGGAACGTCGCCTACCTCGGCAAGGGCACCAAGCTCTACATCTGGTGCCAGGTCATCAACGAGTACGACAACTTCTGGGTCTACACCCGGGTCGCGGGCACGGAGACCCGCGGCTGGATGTCCTGGGACAACTTCAGCGAGGTCACCGGCAACCGGGGCCACTGCACGCCCTACCTGCTCTAGTGCCGGCCCGGCCCGGAGCGGCGTCCGCTCCGGGCCGGACCCCGCCGGTCAGACCTGACCGGGGAAGAATCCGTAGCGGGCCAGCGGTTCGACGATCTGGTGCTCCTCGTACGACAGGTGCGACAGCAGCGTGTCGGTGAGCAGGTCCACCGCGTCCTGCAGGTCGGTGAAGTCGCCGGGGGAGCGGATCAGCTCCACCAGCGCCCGGTCCACGCTCTCCACCACGTCGTGGATCACCACGTGCTCCTCCACCAGGCGGTCCAGCACCGGCGCCAGCCCGGCGTCGGCGCGGCGCAGGTGCGGGAAGATCGAGGCGTCCTCCAGCCCGTGGTGCTGGGTCACCACTGTGCAGTAGGCCGCGCAGTAGGCGCCCAGCGTCCAGTTGTTCTGCCGCATCGTCATCTCGTTCAGCGCGGCCCGCGCCCCACCGGGCGAGACCGCGCCGCGCTTGACCTGTTCGAGCAGGTCGCGCACCTGGGCCAGCTCCCGGCGCAGGTGGTCGTGCACGTCCACCAGGTGCTGCCCGGCGGCCTGCCCCCGGGCCGGGTAGACCTGCCCGGCCGGCGCCGGCGGGGCGGCCGGCCGGGTCGTCTCGTCCCAGGGGCGGCGCGCGCTCAGCCGTACCCCGGGGTCGGGGGTGGGGGTGACCGCGAGCGCGGTCGGACCGCCGGTCGCGGCCTGCTCCTCGGCGACGGCCCGGGCGCCGCTGCCGGGGCTGGTGCGCTCGGCGGCGACCAGCTCCCGCACCGCCGGCGCCACCTCCTGCGCGAAGAGCTGGATGGCGCGTGGTTCGTCGCTGGCGAGGATGAACGTGGTGATGCCGTGCGCCAGCGTGAGGCCGGCCAGCTCCTCCGCCCACTGCTCCGGCGGCCCGGCGAGGAAGCCGGTGGACGAGCGGGCGAACGTGCCGTTCACGTTGAGCATCCGGCGGATCGCGCCCGGGTCCCGGCCGGCGTCCCGCGCGCCGTCGTCGACCAGCGCGTTGAGCGCGGGCAGGTCGTCCGGCCCGTTCGGCAGGTACGACAGTGACGGCAGCCAGCCGTCCGCGGCGCGCCCGACCAGGCGCAGCATGCGCGGCTTGTACGCGCCCACCCAGATGCCCACCGGATGCGCCGGCGCCGGCCCGCGTTTCGCCCCGACCACCCGGTAGTGCTCACCGGGCAGCCGGATCATGTCGCGCCGGTCGGTGTCCCACACCTCGCGGATGACCCGGATCGCCTCGTCGAGAGCGTCGACCGCCGCGCCGGGGGTGAGCCGCCGCCCGCCGGCCGCCTCGATCCCGTCCCAGAACGCGCCCGCGCCGAGCCCCAGCTCGACCCGGCCGCCGGTGAGCAGGTCCAGGCTGGCCACGCTGCGTGCCAGCACCACCGGTTGGCGCAGCGGCAGGTTGAGCACGTTGCCGGCCAGGCGGATCCGGTCGGTGGCGGCGGCCACGTACGACATCAGCGTCCACGTGTCCAGGAAGGCCGGCAGGTAGGGGTGGTCCTGGAAGGTGACCAGGTCCAGCCCGGCCTGCTCGCCGAGCGTGGCGAGCGCCACCACCTGATCGGGTCGTCCGGCGGTCGGCGTGAGGAAGCTGCCGAAGGTCAGCTCGTGTCCGTGGTCGGTCATCCGTCCGCTCCTCGCGCGATCTTGTCCGGTCCCGCCCACGGTAGCTCCGTCGCCCGACCGGCTCCGCCGCCACACCAGCGGTCACGTCGACCGGACTTGACTTCACCTTATGTTCAACGGTTTCCATTCGGGACATGAGTGAGCAGCCATACCACCTCGAGGCGGCCGGACGCCGGATCTCCGCCCTCGTCGACGATGCCACGATCGTCGGTCTGGGCACCGCCACCCGAGCGGCGCACGAACTGTTCGGCCTCGTCGAGCAGACCACCCACGTCCTGATCCGGTCCGGGTTCCGGGCCGTCGCGCTGGTGGACAACCAGCGGATCGGCGAACGGTACGACGGCTACGTCCGGGGGACGGAGCACGATCTCGACGCCGCGCTGGGCCAGGCATGGGGCCCCTGGCGGACGACCGAGATGCGCGAGGCGCTCGGCCGGCTGCGCCGCCGCAACCAGCGGCACCCGGCGGACCCGGTGCGGGTCGTCGCGGTCGGCGGCGCCCGCGTGCTGCCCGCCGACTACGACCGCGCCGTGGGCCTGGTCGCTCGGCTCGACGCCACGACGGCCGGCCGGGTCAAGGATCTGCTGGACGCCGTCCGCGTCGCCCACGACAACGGTGAACACGTCCAGCGCGCCCGCGGCCTCCACCCCGGCACACCCTTCGTCGACCTGGCCCGTTCCGCCCGCGATCTGGTCGTCGGGCTCGACCACGGCCCGGTACGTGACCAGGCGCTGACGCTGCTCGACACGATCGTGGCGCACCACGCCAACGCCATCGACGCCGGGTACGACGTGGCGCGCGAAGAACGGTCCGCCGCCGAGCGGCTCGTGGCGTATCAGCGGCGCACCGGTGACCGTGTCGTCCTCTGGGAGGGCAGCGCGCACGTGGCGGCGCACCGCGGGCCCATGATGGGAGCCCATCTGCGGGCCGCCCTCGGTGACGCGTACGCCGCCGTGCACCTCACCTTCGGCCGTGGCCGGATCCCCGGCCTGGACCTTCCCGACCCCAGCCCGCGTTCGCTGGAGGCCGGGCTGCTGGACGGCGCCGGTGCCGGCGTACCGATCCTGGATCTTCGCGCTCCGCATCCGGACGACATCACCCCGCTCCTGTCCCGGCCCTCGCGGACCCGACTCATCTCGGGGGTGTACGACCCCGAGCGGGACGAGGAGCACTACCTCGACCTGCCGTCGCCCCGCGACAGCTTCGACGTCGTCGCGGTCCTGCCCACGGTCAGCGCGGTCCATCCGCTCCCGCCGGCGGCCGGCGTCGACGCACGCGCTTGATGAGCGGGCCGCGACCGTCCTCGCCCGACCGGCGTCGACCGTCCCGCGACACGCCGGGCGTGGCGGGTGTCCGTCCTGCTCCCGGCTTCGGTGGACGGCTGGGCGCGGTGGGTGACGAGGTTCCGGCGGCACCGGTTGCTATGGTCACGAGGCTCGGCTAAGACGTGAAGAAAGCGCGGAGATGACCAACGATGCGTTCTCGGCCGCCGCGAGCCTCGACGAGCTGCTGACCCGCACGCAGCAGGCGCTGGCCGCGATGCGGTCCCGGTCCTGTGCACTCGCCGACGGCGAGCCGGGCGAGCTGCTCCGGGCCGAGGGCGTGGCCGCCGGCGGCCAGGTCCGGGCGGTCGCCGTCCAGGGGGGCCGGTTGCACTCCGTCGTCGTCGACCCGGAGCTGACCGGGCTCCCGCTGGAGGTTCTCTGCGGACACCTGGTCGACGCCGTCAACGACGCGCTGAGCGAGTTGGACGCCCAGGTCGGCGACTCCGCCCGGGCGGACACCGACGCACTCGCCGCCCGCCTCGGCGGCCTGCCCGACCAGGCGGAGCTGTTCAGTCGGACGATGCACGAGGTGGCCGCGCGCATCCGTCGGGACCGCGACGCCGCATCCCGCGCCGCCCGCCCGGCCTGACCCCTGCTCGCCGGGAGCGGGAGAGCGACGCACACCGCGCTCCGTCGGAGCCGCCAGGTGCCGACCATTCGTACCAAAGATCTCGGAGCCGCGGCCGCGGGCCGGGCGGAGACGTGGAACGGCCGGCCGTCTCCGAGGAGGACGGCCGGCCGCTCGCGGTGCGGTCAGCTCAGGTTGACCGCGGTGTCGTCGACGACGAAGGACGTCTGGAGGGAGGCGTCCTCCACGCCGCTGAACGAGATGGTGGCGGTGGTGCCGGCCAGCGACGAGATGTCGAAGGACCGCTGCACGTAGCCGGTGGCCTTGTTCAGGTTGGAGTAGGTGGCCAGGGTGGTGCTGCCGGCCTTGACGGTCAGCTTGTCGTAGGCGGTGCTCGTGGTGGACTCCGCGCTGTCGACGTGCAGCCAGAAGCTCAGCGTGGCCCGGCAGCCGGCCGGGATGCTGACCGACTGGCTGAGCGTGTCGGTGTGCGCGGAGCCGTAGCCGTTGAGCCACGCCTTGTAGGAGCCGCCGTGCGCGGCCTGGCCGCTGTCGGTGGTGATGACGCCGGAGGAGGCGGTCCAGTTGACGTTGCCCGACTCGAAGCCGGGGTTGGCCAGCTTGTTGCCGGAGCAGCCGCCGGACGGCGGGGTGGAGGTGGTCGGCGTGGGCGTCGGGGTGCCGCCGCCGGAGCAGGTCGGGTCACCCGACTGCGCCGGCACGCTGACCGCGTCCCAGGCCGCCTTGACGGTGTTGAACTCGGTGCAGCTGCTCGGGTAGAGGTTCTTCGCCGCCTGCAGCGTCCAGGTGCGGTACTTCAGGTACGACGAGGACGAGGTCTTCAGCAGCATCGCGTTGTACATGATCTTGATGGCCTTCTGGATGCCCAGGCCGGTCACGCTGCTGCTGTTGCAGGTCGAGCTGGCGGGCTGCCCGTTGGTCGGGCTGCTGCCGTTGGCCAGCAGGTAGAACCAGTGGTTGCCCGGGCCGGCGGAGGCGTGCACCTCGCCACCGGGGACGCTGCTGGAGTAGCAGTTCGGGTCGCCGAGCGCCCCCGGGTTGTACATGTTCCGGATCGGACCGGAGCCCACCAGGTTGATCTTCTCGCCGACCAGGAAGTCCGGCGCGTCGTAGCTGGACGGCTCGTTGGCGAACCACTCGGTGGCCGCGCCGAACGTGTCCGCCACGAACTCCTGGGTGCCGCCGCCGGAGATGCCACCCGGGGTGTGGTCGTCGATGCCGTGGCCGATCTCGTGGGCCACCACGTCGAGCGAGCCGATCCACTGACCGGCGGTGTTCTTGCCGATCTGGACCTGGGTGCCGTCGTAGTAGGCGTTCTGGTCGTTCAGGCCCACCCGGATCGGCCAGTAGCCGCCGTTGCCGTCGGCGCCGTTGCGGCCCAGCCACTGGTTGAGCATCTTGTGCTCGGTCTGCGCGGAGAACAGCGCGTCGACGCAGCCGGTCTCCTTGTTGGTGGCGGTGCCGTTGCCCCAGGCGTCGTCGGTGCCGCTGAACGTGGTGTTGTTCGCGGCGTCCTGGCAGCTGAGGTTCGTGACGGTCGGGTCCTTCATGGTGTACGTGCTGCCCGACTGGGTGGTGTTCAGCGTCAGCGGGCTGGGCCCGTTCCACGCGCCGGTGCCGGTGCCGTTGACGATGTGCTCCTGCTTGCGCAGCACCGCCCCGGTGCGGGCGTCGACGTCCACGGTGAGCCGGCTGGGGCCGTCCGTGCCGGTGCCGCGCACGGTGGTCTCCCAGGCCAGCATCGGGCTGGCGCCGAGCGTGTAGACGACAAGTGCGGTGCCCTCGACCGAGCTGACGCTCTTGAGCTGGGCGCGCGCCGTCTTCGTGGCGGCGGCCGAGGTCAGCTTGGGGGTGGTGGCGAGGGCGCCGATCGGCCGCTGCTGGGCGACCGAGGCGTACTTCAGGTTGCCGGCCGCGTCGGTGGCGAGCACGAAGTCGCCGCCGACCACCGGCAGGCCCCGGTAGGTGCGCTCATAGGGCACGTACTGGGTGCCCTCGGAGGAGATCACGGGCTTCTGCACGAACGCGTCGTCGGAGCCGGCCTGCAGGTAGGCGGGACGGTTCGCGACCAGTGCGCGGGCCGAGTCGGCGGCTGCCGCGCGGGCCTGGGCGGGGTTCGGGGCGGCGGGCCCGGGTGGCGCGGCCTGCACGGCCGCGGCGGTGCCGGCGGCCAGCACGCCGGCCGCGGCTGCGCCGGTGAGCGCGGCGAGGCGGGGTGAGAGCTTCAAGAGGGTGTGCTCCTGTTCCTAGGCGCGCCGCACGGAGCCCGGTGGGGACGGGCGGCGCGATGGTGCGAGGCGGGGGTGACGGTCGGTCACCGGAGCTGCCGGCGTGGCTCCGGGTCGACAGATCGACCGTCCGGGCCGTCGGGGGTCGGCGGCTCGTTGGGTGCACAATCACACGACGCCCGAGCCGGGAGCAATGGGTGACCGGGGCAACCGACACCCGCCGGACAACCGCTCGTCGACGCGAATTCAGGAAGCCATGATCTTCAATAGCCCCTGATCAGGGTGAACATTGTCGCCAGTGGACGACGGCCGGTCCGAGATGCGGCTATCGCCGCTCTTTGCAACTGGTGCACATAGATTCAGGTGGACCGGCGCCCCGGGCCGGTCCCGGCGACAGGCGTGGGCCGGGCGCGCTCCGGGTAGGAGGGCGACATGAGCACGAGCCCGACCGACCGCGCCGCCCCCACGGGCGTGATCGCGGTCGTGGCCCACCGGAAGAAGACCTTCGGCGGCGGCCTCGACGAGCTGCGCGCCCGCCTCGTCGGCGCCGGCGTCGGCCGGCTGCTCTGGTACGAGGTGCCGAAGAGCCGCAAGGCGCCGAAGCGGGTCCGCGCGGCGCTCGACGAGGGTGCCGAGCTGGTGCTGGTCTGGGGCGGCGACGGCATGGTGCAGCGGTGCGCCGACGCGCTGGCCGGCACCGGCGTGCCGATGGGCATCCTGCCCGCCGGCACCGCCAACCTCTTCGCCACCAACCTTGGCATCCCCGCCGACCTGCCCGAGGCGGTCCGGGTCGCGCTGCACGGCCCGCGCCGCCGGCTGGACCTCGGTCGGATCAACGGGGAGCACTTCGCGGTGATGGCCGGCGCCGGGTTCGACGGCGACCTGATCCGCGACGCGGACCGCCGGCTCAAGAGCCGACTCGGCCGGGTCGCCTACGTCTGGACCGGGCTGCGGCACGTGCGCGGCGAGTGCGTGCGCACCCGCGTCCGGGTGGACGGCGCCGACTGGTTCGACGGCGAGGCGAGCTGCGTGCTGTTCGGCAACGTCGGCACCATCACCGGCGGCATCCCGGCCTTCGACGACGCCCGCCCCGACGACGGCGCGCTCGAGGTGGGCGTCGCCACCGCCAGCGGCGCCGTGGACTGGGCCCGCACGCTGGGCCGGATGGCCGCCGGACGCTCCGACGAGTCGCCCTTCGTGCGGATCACCCGGGGTCGGAAGATCACCGTACGGTTCGCCGCGCCGAAGACGTACGAGCTGGACGGCGGCGCGCGGGGGACGGCGAAACGGCTGAAGGTCAAGGTGGTGCCGGGCGGGCTGACGGTCTGCTGCCCCGAGCCGCCCGACTGACCCGGCCGGCGGTGCCGGCAACCGCGCCGGGCAGGATGCCGGCATGCGCGATGACGTCCGCGACTACCTCGCCGACCTGGTCCGGCGGGCCCGCGACGTGCTCGGTGACGACCTCATCGGCGCGTACGCGGCCGGTTCGGTCGGGCTGGGCGGCTACCAGCCGGGACGCAGCGACGTGGACGTGGCGCTGCTGGTCTCCGGACCGGTCCCGACCACCGCGGCGCGGGCGCTGGTGGACCGGCTGCGGCACGAGGCGCTGCCCTGCCCGGCGCGTGGCCTGGAGCTGGTCGTCTACCGGCGGGACGTGGCCGCCTCCGGCACGCCCGAGCCGGGCTTCGAGGTGGAACTGAACACCGGTGCCGCGATGGCGTTCCGGGCCACCTACGACCCGGCCGACCGGCCCGCCGCCGACGGGCGGTTCTGGTACGCGCTGGACCGCAGCATCCTGCGCCAGTCCGGTCTGGCCCTGCTCGGCGCGCCCGCCGCCGACGTCTTCGCCGATCCGGCCCCGGCGGCGCTGCGGGCGCTGCTGGTGGACGCGCTGCGCTGGTGGCTGGCCCGGCCCACGCCACCCGGCGACGGGCCGGCGCCGGGGGCCGAGGACGCGGTGCTCGGCGCCTGCCGCGCGCTGGTGCGCCACCGCGACGGGGTCTGGCTGGGCAAGGTCGACGCGGGCCTGCGGGTGGCCGCCGCCGACCCGGACGCCGCGCTGATCCGGGCGTCGATCGCCGCCCGCCGGGGCGCCCCGCCCCCGACCGGCCCCGCCGCCCGCGCGTTCCAGCGCCGGGTCCTGGCCTTCCTCACCGCCGACGGCGACGCCCGACGATCATGAGGTTGGCGGCGACAATCCGGACGGCGGAGACCGCCAATCTCATGATCGCCCGCCCGGGGCGGGCTGAGGACGGGACTAGGGTGGGGCCGGGAGGCTGGTGATCATGGGGGAGTTGAGCGCGTCGGTCCGGGCCGGGCTGGAGGCGGCGGTGCCCGGCGGCGTGAGCACCCGGGCCGCGGACCGGCTGCGGCTGGCCCACGACGCGTCGCACTACCTGCTGCACCCCGGTGCGGTGGTCACCCCGGCCGACGCCGGCCAGGTCGCCGCGCTGCTGGCGGCCAGCCGCCGCAGCGGCGTGCCGCTGACGTTCCGCTCCGGCGGCACCAGCCTCAGCGGCCAGGCGGTCACCGACCGGCTGCTGGTCGACGTCCGCCGGCACTTCCGCGACCTGACCGTGCTCGACGACGGGCGGCGGGTGCGCGTGCAGCCGGGCGTGGTGCTGCGCCAGGTCAACGCGCGGCTCGCGCCCTACGGCCGCAAGCTCGGCCCGGACCCGGCCAGCGAGTCGGCGTGCACCGTCGGCGGCGTGGTCGCCAACAACTCCAGCGGGATGACCTGCGGCACCGAGGTCAACACCTACCGCACGCTGGAGTCGCTGGTGCTGGTGCTGCCCAGCGGCACCGTGCTGGACACCGGCGCCCCGGACGCCGACGCCCGGTTGCGCGCCGCCGAGCCGGCGCTGCACGCCGGCCTGCTGCGGCTGCGCGACCGGGTGCGCGGCAACCCCGACTCGGTACGTCGGGTCCGCGCCCAGTTCGCCATGAAGAACACCATGGGGTACGGCGTGAACGCGTTCCTCGACCACGACGACCCGGCCGCCCTGCTCACCCGACTCGTGGTGGGCAGCGAGGGCACGCTCGCGTTCGTCGCGTCGGCGACGTTCCGCACCGTACCCCTGCACCGGCACGCCGCGACCGGCCTGCTGGTCTTCGACTCCCTCGGCGCGGCGATGGCCGCCATGCCGGCGCTGGTGGCCGCCGGGCCGGCGGCGGTCGAGCTGCTCGACGCCGCCGCGCTGCGGGTCGCCCAGCGCGACCCGAAGGCCGACGCCGCACTGCGCGGCCTGGCCGTGCGCGGACACGCCGCGTTGCTGGTGGAGTGGCAGGAGTCCGCGCCGGACGCGCTCGCCGACCGGGTCGCCGCCGCCGGGCCGCTGCTGGCCGACCTGCCGCTGACCACAGCGGCCCGGCTCAGCGACGAGCCCGCCGCCCGGGCCGCGCTGTGGCACATCCGCAAGGGGTTGTACGCGGCGGTCGCCGGCGCCCGCCCGTCCGGCACCACCGCGCTGCTGGAGGACATCGCCGTGCCGGTGGCGGCGCTGGCCGACACCTGCGCCGCGCTGGCCGACCTGTTCGACCACCACCGCTACGCCGACAGTGTGATCTTCGGGCACGCCAAGGACGGCAACCTGCACTTCATGCTCAACGAGCGGTTCGCCGGCGGCGAGGCCCCGGCGCGCTACGCCGACTTCACCGAGGAGCTGGTCGACCTGGTGCTCGGCCACGGCGGCACGCTCAAGGCCGAACACGGCACCGGCCGGGTGATGGCCCCGTACGTGCGCCGCCAGTTCGGCGACGAGCTGTACGACGTGATGCGCGAGCTGAGGACGCTCTGCGACCCGGACGGGGTGCTCAACCCGGGCGTGCTG
Organism: Micromonospora sp. NPDC018662; assembly: GCF_044391475.1. Taxonomy (NCBI): domain Bacteria; kingdom Bacillati; phylum Actinomycetota; class Actinomycetes; order Micromonosporales; family Micromonosporaceae; genus Micromonospora; species Micromonospora sp. NPDC018662. The sequence goes on along the minus strand of NZ_JBISAC010000020.1, from coordinate 5,292 downwards.
CTCAGCGACGACCCGACGGTCCACCTGCGGCACCTGAAGACCGTGCCGACCGTCGAGGAGGAGGTGGACCGCTGCGTCGAGTGCGGCTACTGCGAGCCGGTCTGCCCCAGCCGCGACCTGACCACCACGCCCCGGCAGCGGATCGTGCTGCGCCGGGAGATCGCCGCCGCCGAGGCCGCCGGCGACCGGGCGCTGGCGAGGGAGCTGACCGACGCGTACGACTACGACGCGGTGCAGACGTGCGCCGTGGACGGCATGTGCGCCACCGCCTGCCCGGTGCTGATCAACACCGGTGACCTGGTCAAGCGGTTGCGCGCCGAGGAGCAGGGCCGGGCCACGAGGGCCGGCTGGCGCGGTGCGGCCCGACGCTGGGGCGCCACCACCCGGGGCATGGCCCGCGGGCTGGACGTGGCCGGCGCGCTGCCGCCGGCGCTGCCCGAGGCGGCCACCCGGGCGGCCCGTGCCGTGCTGGGCGCCGAGCGGGTGCCGCAGTGGCAGCGGGACCTGCCGCGCGGCGGCACGCCCCGCCGGCCCCACCCGGCCGACGAGCCGGACGCGGTCTTCGTCCCGTCCTGCCTCGGCACGCTGTTCGCCCCCGCCGAGGGCGGCACCGGCGTGGCCGACGCGCTGCTCACCCTCGCCGACCGGGCCGGCGTACGCCTGCTCGTGCCGGACGGGATCGGCGACCTGTGCTGCGGCACCCCGTGGTCGTCGAAGGGCCTGACCGACGGTTGGCGGGCGGTGCGGGACCGGGTGCCGCCGGTGCTGCGGGCGGCCAGCCGGGACGGCGCGCTGCCGGTGGTCAGCGACGCCGCCTCCTGCACCGAGGGCTTCGACAAACTGCTCGCCGACGCCGGCGACCTGCGGGTGGTCGACGCGGTGGAGTTCGCGGCCACCAGGCTGCTGCCCCGGCTGACCGTGCGCCGCCGGCTGGGTTCGCTGGCGCTGCACCCGACCTGCTCGTCGGTCCGGCTGGGCCTGGACGACGCGCTGCTCGCGGTGGCCCGGGCGGTCGCCGACGAGGTGGTGGTCCCGGAGGGCTGGCAGTGCTGCGGCTTCGCCGGCGACCGGGGCCTGCTGCATCCGGAGTTGACCGCGTCGGCCACCCGCGCCGAGGCCGCCGCCGTCACGGCCCGCCCGTTCGACCGGTACGCCTCGGTGAACCGCACCTGCGAGATCGGCCTGGCGCGGGCCACCGGGCAGCCGTACCGGCACCTGCTGGAGCTGCTGGCCGAGGCGACCGCCTGAGCGGAGCGGGACCGCCGGACGCGGCGATCGTGGCTAGGCTCGGGCGATGCATCGGTCCCGCCTGTACGCCCTGATCATCGACGCGCCGCAGGAGTCGGCCGGGGAGGTGAGCGCGTTCTGGTCGGCCGCGCTCGGCGCCGAGGTGCGCACCGACCCGTCCGAGCCCGAGTTCACCGGCCTGGCCGACGTGGTGCCGGGCCTGGTCACCGCCGTGCAGGCGGTGGACGACGCGCCCCGGCACCACCTCGACATCGAGACCGACGACGTGCCCGCCGAGGTCGAGCGGTTGCGGGCGCTGGGCGCCACGCCGGTCTCCCGCTGGCAGGACTGCCACGTGCTGCGCGCGCCCGGCGGCCACCTGGTCTGTGTCATTCCGGTGGCCAGCGATTCGGAGCTGTTCGAGGCCACCGCCAGCCGCTGGCCGTGAGGACCGGCGCCCCCCCCCCCCCCGCGGGGGGGGGGCCGCCCCCCGCGCCCCCGCGGGGGGGGGGGGGGGTGGGGGCGGGGGGGGGGGGGGGCCGGGGGGGGGGGGGGGGGCGGGGGGGGG
>NZ_JBISAC010000020.1:0-3489 GCF_044391475.1 Micromonospora sp. NPDC018662 | reverse complement strand
CCGGTGGGGCGCGCGCCGGGCGCCCCGGGGGTGTGTGTCTGGCGGGGGGCCCGGGGTGGGGGGGTGGGGGGGCCCCCCCCCCGCCGGGGGCGGGGGGGGGGGCCCCCCCCCCCGGGCGCGGGGGGGGGGCGCCGGTCCTCGGTCACCGGGAGTAGGGCAGGGTGATCGTCGAGCGGTCGCCGGTGCCGACCGTGCTGGGGTTGTTGCCGATGGCGTTCCACACCTCGACCTTCACCGTGCCGCCGGCCAGGTTGCCCAGCGTGCCGGTGGCCGAGGCCAGGCCCTGGGTCTGGCGGTAGCGCTCCAACCCGACGATCGGGTCGGTGGCGAAGTACCGGTAGGTCTCCACCCGGTCGAAGCTGCCGTCACCGGTCAGGTCGTACGACACCCGGGCCTGGATGCCGTTGCCGACCGCGATGCCGGCGTCGACGCCCAGGTCGAAGGCGGTGGTCCCGCCGGTGTACGTGCCGGTCAGCCCGGTGGCGGTGAAGACCTGCGGGCTGGTCGGCGTCCCGTCGTGGTTGCCGTTCGCGGCGGTGACGGTGACCGTGCCGGCCGGGCCGGCGGTGCCGTCCAGCCCGCCGCCGGACGCCAGGTAGCGGGTCGGCTCCAGCGTCGGCGCCGAGGTGCTCGGGCTGGGGCTCGGGCTGGTCGGCGTCGGGCTGGGGGTGGTCGGCGTGGGCGTCGGGGTGGTCGGGTCCGGGGTCGGCGTGGTCGGGTCCGGGGTCGGCGTGCCGGTCGGCGGGGGACCGGTCGGCACGGTCACGCCGCCGGTGGCGCTGCCGCCGCTCCAGGTGTACGCCCCGGAGGTGGCGGTCTTGCCCGCCGGCACGGTGAGCCGGGTGCCGTCGGAGAACGTGACGGTCAGCGGCGCGGCGGTGATGTTCGACGCCACGTAGGTGCGTGCGGTGCCCTTGCGGAACACCTTCGCCAGCGGGTGGTTCGCGGTGACCGTGGTGTCCACGTTGCCGAGCGCGGCGAGGTTGCGGATCCAGTGGAACGTGTGCGCCTTGCTCTCGCCCTCCTCGCTGGTGAAGGTGCTGTTCGCCCGGAAGTTGCGCAACGCCTCGTCGCCGTCGCCGAGCGCCAGGAACTCCCAGACGATGTCCTGCCACACGGTCGGCGGGCCGTTCTTGTTGGTGAGCAACTCGGCGTAGTTGGCCTTGACGTACTCGGGGTGGTCGCCCAGGTAGAGGTGACCGCCGGTGATCGGCAGCATGTTGATGCCCTGGATCATCTCGGGCGCCGAGGAGAACCAGGTGGAGTACGCGCCACCGTCGCCCCACACCATGCCGACGGTCTTGTGACCGAACGCGGCCGGGAAGTTCTCGTCGTGCACGTCGAACCAGTATTCCGAGATGGCCGCGGACTGGGTGGTCCACAGGTAGACGCCGGCGTCGCGGACGGCGGTGTTCCCGGTGGCCTGGCCCCACTGGATCAGCGCGTTGGCGAAGTTCATCCCCTCCGAGGACGACTCCTGGTTGTTGCCGGCGAAGAACGGCGCCAGGCCGGAGGCCCAGTCGTGGCCGGCGTAGATGTCGAAGTCTCGCAGGTAGGGGAAGCGGTTGTCGGCCCGGTCGTAGTTGTTGGCGTCGCGGATCAGCAGGTCGACCATGCCGCCGTAGCGGGTGCCGTCGGCCCAGCCGGGGTCGAACTTGGCCAGCGTGGCCGCCGCGGCGATGAAGTAGCCGTAGTGGAAGTGGTGGTCGTTGAGGTCCTCGTCGGAGCCGTACGAGGCGGGGTAGCCGATCAGCGTGCCCCAGTTGCGGTCGTAGTAGAAGAGCTGGCTGGTCTCGCCGGAGGAGGCGGTGAGCCAGTTGGTGAGCCGGGCCTTCATGGCCGCGACCGCCTTGTCCCGCACCGGCGCCAGCCCGAGCTGGTCGGCGATCTCGGCGATCCGGGCGGCCCGGCCGAGGCCCTTGCCGGCCCAGTAGGTGTCCTGGCCGCTGATCCCCTCCGGGTTGGCCAGCTCGGCGTTGAGGTAGTTGGTGACCGTGCTCAGGTCCGCGCCGGTGGCGTCGCCCACCGCCGGCACCTCGGGGAGCACGCCGGTGAAGCGCATCGAGGTGGTGAACGACGGCACGCCGGCGAGCACCCGCATGGCGCCGCGCGCCGAGACGTACGTCGGGGTGATCGGGGTGGCGCCGGTGAGGCTGCGCCACTGGTGCGGGTAGAGCGCCACCACCGTCTTCTTCTCGGTGCCCTCGCGGGGCGTGGTGGTGAACGCGTAGGTGGTGCGCACCGTGCCGGTGGCCTGGTCGTACGCGTAGCTCATCCGGGTGCCGGTGACGTGCGCGTGGGCGTACCGGCCGTAGGTGTCGGCCAGCGCGGCCTTGTCCGCGCCGCCGGGCAGCACGGCCACCGAGAAGTAGCCCTTGCCGGCCAGCGTCGAGCTGATGCCGGCGCCGTCGACGGTCCAGGTCGCGCCGGTCGGCGCGTACGCGACGTAGTCGTGGCCGTTGACGGTGAAGCCGATGGTGGCGCCGGAGTTGCGCCAGACCGTGGGGGTCGCGGTGGCGGTGAGCTGCGCGGCGCCGCCGCCGGTGACGGTGTAGTAGCTGAACGGCAGCCCGTGGCCGATGGTGGCCCGCATGCCGCGGCTGCCGTCGCTCCAGTCGGCGGTGACGGTCCAGTCGGTCCAGTCGGCGGCCTTGACCACCGGCGCGGCCAGTCCGGCCACCCCGACCCGGACGTCCTCGCGGTACGGGTAGTGGTATTCGCCGACGGAGGTGGCGGTGCCGCTGATCGCCGGCGTGGTGGTGTACGACAGCCCGAGCCCGTTGTTCTCGGCCTTGAACGCCAGCGGGTGGGCCTGGAGGTTCTCACTGGTCCCGCAGTTGTTGCGCTTCCAGATCAGCGAGGACCACCAGTCGTTGGTGGGGATCGCGCCGGCCGGCGCGTCGGCGGTGGCGAAGACGCGGGGGTTGGTGCTGACGGTGCCGCAGCCCCTGGGCAGCGCGGCCCCGGGTGGCAGCGTCTCGGTGTAGCTGCCCGCGCCGACGGTGCCGGCGGTGGCGGTGCCGCCACCGCCGACCACGACGCCGAGCAGGCCGGCCGCCAGCAGGGACGCGGCGGCGAGGGCGATCGCCCGGCGGCGCCGGGGAACGGACGGAACGGGGAGCGGCGGCGGTGTGGCGCCGGGGGAGACGTCCCGCAGGGGGAGGGTCATGGAGGTCCCCTTCAGAGGAGAAGGTGGTGTCCGGATGGTGGTCCGGCGGTCGAGAGAGCGCTCTCTTGAGAAGCGAGATTAGGTTCCGGTTACGCGTACGTCAATGTTTTGTTGCCCAAGAGAGCGCTCTCCCGCCCCCCTCCGGCCCTCACCCCACACCCCCACGAGCGCCCCCTTTTTCACGGAAAGAGTGGCTATCCGGCGCCGGATAGCCACTCTTTCCGTGAGCTTGTCTCATCCTGTTTGTGCTGGTCGGGGGGTCTTGACGATGGTGTGGTGGGTGTCGAGTCGCTGACCACGGGCGTGGTGATCTCCGCGGT
>NZ_JBISAC010000019.1:0-66133 GCF_044391475.1 Micromonospora sp. NPDC018662 | reverse complement strand
CCACGCCCGTGGTCAGCGACTCGACACCCACCACACCATCGTCAAGACCCCCCGACCAGCACAAACAGGATGAGACAAGCTCCGTGAATCTGCGGGGGGCGGGGGGCGGGGGGCGGGGCGCGGGGGGCGGGGGGCGGCGGCGGGCGGGTTACTTGCCGACGCCGGCGGTGAGGCCGGACTGGACCTGGCGCTGGAAGACGATGTACACGATCAGGACCGGCAGCATGGCCATGGTGACGCCGGCGAACAATCCGGACCAGTCGGACTTGTAGCCCTGGTTGACCGACAACTCGATCAGCCCCTGCGCGATGACCTGGTGCTTCGGCTCACCGGCCACCGACTGCATGAGCAGCGTCGGCAGGTACCACTGGTTCCACTGGCCGAGCACGTTGAAGATACCGATGCTGATCAGGCCCGGCTTGGCCATCGGCAGCATCACGCTGAAGAACGTGCGGGTGTGCGAGGCCCCGTCCACCGAGGCCGCCTCCGCGATCGAGTCGGGCAGCGTCCGGAAGAACGAGTGCATGAAGAAGATCGTGAACGACAGCGACCAGGCCACGTAGACCAGGATCAACATGACGTGCTTGTTCGGGCCGAGCAGCGGGAAGCTGACCCCGGTGTTGTAGACGCCCTTGAACAGCGGCACCGCGGCCAGGTAGATCGGCAGCGTCAGCCCGGACAGGAACATGTAGTAGATCAGCCGGTTGCCGCGGAACTCGAAGCGCGCCAGCGCGTAGGCGGCCATCGAGCCGAGCAGCATGGTCAGCGTGACGCTGCCGGCCAGCACCAGCAGGGTGTTCAGGAAGAACGAGCCGAGGTGCCCCTCGGTCCAGGCCCGGCCGAAGTTCTCGAAGTGCAGCTTCTTCGGGATCAGGGACAGCGGCTCGCGGATGACCTCCGAGTCGTCCTTGAGCGCGGACATCACCACCCACAGCAGCGGGTAGATGACCATCACGGCCCAGACCACCAGGAAGATGTGGGAGAAGCCGTTGAAGATCCGGGAGCCGACCCCGCCGCGGTGCCGCTCCCCCCGGCGTACGGGGGCAGCCCCGGACCCGGTGGTGGCCTGTCCGGCCCGGTCGAGATCGGGTGTCGCCGTGCTCATCGCCGCGCCTCCTTCAGTACTCGATACGGTCACGACGGGTGATCCTCAACTGCACGGCGGCGAGCAGGATCGTGAAGATGGCCAGCGCGACGCCCATCGCGCAGGCGTAGCCGAACTGGCCCTTCTGGAACGCGGTGAAGTTGAGCACCGACGCGAAGATCTCGCTGGCGTGGTTCGGCCCGCCCTGGCTCGGCGTCATGACGAAGACCAGCGCGTACATGTCCAGCGCGATGAAGCCGAGGTAGACCCAGGCGACCGAGATGCTGTCCCGCAGCAGCGGCAGGGTCACCTTGAAGAACGTGTGGAACCGGCCCGCGCCGTCGAGGATCGCGGCCTCGTAGATGTCCTTCGGGATCGACTGCATGGCGGCGGAGAAGAGCACCATGTAGAAGCCGGCGCCGCTCCACACCGCGATGAGCAGCAGCCACCACAGCACCGCTGGCACGCCGAGGAACGGCTCCGGGTCGGCGGTGAACGCGATCGGGTTGTCCGCGTCCACCAGTCCAATCTTGATCAGCAGGCCGTTGATCAGGCCCTGCCCGTCGGTCCGGTAGATCTGCTGCCACATCACGGCGATGACCACCAGCGACAGCACCTGCGGGAAGAAGAAGATCACCTTGTAGAGCGCGGAGCCGAACACCCCGCGGATGCCGGCCCTGTCCTCGCGTCCGCCCACGTTGAGCAGGAACGCGAGGAACAGGGCCAGCGCGATCGTGAACAGCGGCACGGTGACCAGGAAGAACACGTTGTGCCAGAACGCCTTCCGGATCAGCTCGTCGGAGAACAGCCGGACGTAGTTGTCCAGCCCGACGAAGCGCTGGGAATCCGAGTACCCACCCCAGTCGGTCAGCGAGTAACCCGCCGCCTGGGCGAACGGCCACACCACGTAGAACAGGTACAGCGCGACGGGCAGGGCCAGGAAGCCCGTGACGAAACGCGCGACTCCGTGCCGCATTGAACTCACTTCCTCGAACAGCGTCAGGCGGTGCGGGTCTGCTTCTTGATCGACGAGTCCTTGGCGACCTTGTCGGCGGCCGCCTGCATCTTGTCGACGAACTGCGCCGCGGTCAGCCGACCGGCCATCAGCTCCTCGGAGAGGTTCTGGCTCTCCTTGTCCAGGTCGGCGTAGAAGTCCGGGAACTTCACCGAGATCAGCTCGCCGCTGCCGCCCTTGACCAGCGAGTTCGCGCTGGCCAGCGCCGTGTCCTGGACGTTGTCGCCGGAGCCCTTGGTGGAGGCCAGCGACTTGGTCAGCTCGGCGAACTTCGCCGACCCGGCCTTGGACAGGATGGCCCGCAGGAACTCCTTCGAGGCCTCCTTGTTCGGCGCCTTGCTCGGCACCACGAAGCCCTCACCGGAGGCGGCGAAGACGTCCTTGGCGGCCTTGTCGCCGGGCTTGCTCCAGTAGTCCGACATGGTCAGCTCGAACCCGGGCGGGATGGTCGCCGCCATCTCGTTCTTCAGCCACGTGCCGACCTGGATGAACGCCGCCTTGCCGTCGAGGAACGCCTGCTGCGACTGGGTGTGGTCGAGCTTGCCGGGCAGCAGCAGCTTGTCCTTGACCAGCTTCTCCCACGGCTCCAGCGCGGCGACGATCCCGTCGGCCTTCCAGGCGTTGTCCTTCAGGTTGTCGATGTCGACGACGGCCTGCTTGCCGACCGCCTTCCAGATGCTGGCGAAGAGCGCCCAGCGCGGGTAGTAGCCGTGCGCCGCGTCGTGCACGTACGGCGCCATGCCCTTGGCCTTGATCTTCGGCGCCAGGGCGAAGAACTCGTCCCAGGTGGTCGGCGCCGTCCAGCCCTCCTTCTTGAACAGCGCCGCGTTGTACCAGTTGCCCCAGACCGTGTAGGCCACGTTCACCACGTAGAACTTGCCGTTCTGGGTGCCGTCGCCGACGGTGCCCGGCAGCAGCGAGTCGCCGACAGTGCCCTCGCCGTCCCAGGCGGGCGCCGTGAGCAGGTCGTCGAGCGGCTCGATGGCACCCTCGTTGATCAGCGTGCTGCGGTCCATCATGTCGGCGCCCGAGTTCATCACCAGGTCGCTCGGCTGCGTCGCCATCTTGGGCTGCTCTTCGGTCTTGATCTTCTGGGTGGAAGACATGTTGACCGTGACGTTCGGGTGCTTGGCGTTGAAGACGACCTTGTCTTCCTTGGCCCACTGGTCACCCAGGCCACCGTTGAAGACGACCACCTTGACGGCGCTGCCGTCCTTGACGCCGAACGGGTTGTCCTTGCTCTTGGCCGTGCCGCCGCCGTCGGACTTGCTCGGCTCGCTGCCGGCGCAGGCGCTGAGCAGCCCGGCCGCCGGGATGGCCAGCAGGCCGGCCGCGCCGGCGCGCTGCAGCAGCGTCCGACGGCTCAGGTCAGACTTCTCGGGGATAACCGACATCTTTGTCTCTCCTTGTGGTGTCGGGTCAGGCGGTCCGCCGGAGGCGCCCGGCGTACCGCGACTCGAGGGCGAGGTTGTGCTCGTCCCCACCGGGGACGTTGGCGGAGAGGTAGACAGGGGGCACCTCTCCGGCCTGGTGGAACCGTCGTACGACCTCGGCGGTCAGCAGCTGCGCCAGCAGCGCCGCGGTGACCGACGAGACCGCACAGACCGCGCCGCCGCCCTCGAGCGGCAGCAGTGCGTCGCCGTACGGCGCGCCGTTGTCCAGCACGACGTCGGCGAGGTCGGCGAGCCGGTGCCCGGAGGGGTGCCGTGAGGCGACCCGGGCGGTGTGCTCGACCGAGGTGACCGCGATCAACGGGTGGCCGCCGCGCTTGACCAGCGTCGCCAGCTCGACGACCGAGCCGTTGATGCCGGACTGCGAGGCGACCACGAACACGTCCTCGGGCTGCGGCGCCGCCAGCGCGAACAGCCGGTGCGCCACCGTCGGGTCGCGTTCCAGCTTGGGGTCGGCCAGCACGTCGCGGGAAGCGTCGCCGTGCAGCACGAGGTCGTGCAGGGAGAGCCGGTTGCTGGGGACCAGGCCACCGGCGCGGGCCACCAGCTCGGCGGCGAACGCCTCCGAGTGGCCGGCGCCGAACGCCTGGAGGACGCCGCCGGCCCGCAGTGCGCCGGCGATCAGGTCCGCCGCCCGGTCCACCGCGTCCGCCTGGCTGTCCACCAGCCGGTCGAGCACCGGTCGGACGGCGTCCGCGTACCGCTGGGCACTGATCATGAGGGGCCCCCCTTGGCGGCCTTGTGCCCGTCGACGGCCTGGGCGGTACGCCGGAAGGCCGCGTGGGCGCGGTCGTGGGTGCGCTGCGCCACCGCGATGTAGAGCAGGTCGAGCACGACGAGCTGCGGATGCCGGGCGGAGAGCGCGTCCGGCCGGAACGTGGTGGCCTGGCTGGCGGTGACCAGGACGATGTCGGCCAGCTCGGCCAACGGCGAGCGGGGGAAGCCGGTCAACGCGACGGTGGTGGCCCCGCGGCTGCCCGCCTCGGCGAGCAGCTCGATGGTCTCCCGGGTCTGGCCGGTGTGCGAGATGCCGAGCGCCACGTCGCCGGCGCCCAGCAGCGCGGCGCTGGCCAGCCCTTCGTGCACGTCGTTCCAGGCCCAGGCCGCGACCCCGATGCGGTGCAGGCTGAACTGCATCTCCTCGCCGACCAGGGCACTGCCGCTGGCGCCGAAGATGTTCACCCGGTTCGCCCCGGCGATGGCCACCGCCGCCCGTTCCACCTCGTGCAGGTCGAGCAGCGCGGCGGTGTCGTGCATGGCCCGCGTGTCGGCGGCCATGATCTGGTCGAGCACCCGGGACAGCGGGTCACCGGGCTGGATCTCCCGGCCGATGTCGACCGTCCAGCCCGCCGAGCGGGCCCGGCCGGTCTCGGCGGCGATGCCGAGCCGCAGGTCGGCGTAGCCCTCGAAGCCCATCGCCCGGCAGAACCGGGTGATGGTCGCCGGCGACGTGCCGCTCCGCTCGGCCAGCTCGACGATGGTCGCCCGGGCCGCCGCCTCCGGGTCGCTGAGCACGTGCTCAGCGACCCGGCGCAGCGCCCCGGTCAGCTCACCCACGCCGGCCCGGACCCTGGCCAGCACCCCGTCGACGCCCCGCCGGTCGGCCGGCGCGGCATCGACCACCGCGGTCGCCGCGGAAGTCTCGACCTCGTGCTCGGCCATCGGCGGAAGCCTTTCGGAAAAGAGTGTTAACTGTTAGTGGTAAAAGTTCTTACTGAAGGCCCCTCCGTGTCAAGACCGTGGGCGAAGTTTTCAAACTGTTACCTGCCGCACGCCCGCGATCTTGCGCCGGTCGGGTCCGGCCGGCCAGCATGATGACCATGTCGGACACCGTCGTGGTCGGCCTCGACGTCGGGGGCACGTCCACCCGCGCCACCGCCGTGAGCTTCGACGGCACACCCCTGGGCACCGGCCGGGCCGGCGGCGGCAACCCGACCAGCCACGGCGCCGAACGGGCCGCCGCCGAACTGCTCGCCGCCCTCCGCGCGGCGCTCGCCGGCGTCGATCCCACCCGGGTACGCGCCGGCGTGATCGGCCTCGCCGGCGCCGGCCGCCTCCTCGCCGACCCGGACGGGCGTGCCGCCTTCGACCGGGCGTGGGCCGAGGCGGGGCTGCGCTGCCCGTACACGGTGCACGGCGACGCCCTGGTCGCCTACGCCTCCGGGACCGCCGCCCCGGACGGCACCGTGCTGATCGCCGGCACCGGCGCGATCGCGGCCCAGGTGCACGACCTCCGCCTGGACCGCACCGCCGACGGCCACGGCTGGCTGCTCGGCGACGCCGGTTCCGGGTTCTGGCTCGGGCGGGAGGCGGTCCGCCGGCTCCTGACCGACCTGGACCGGGCCGAGACGCCGGGAGAGCTGGCCCGCGAGGTGCTGGCGGAACTGACCGGCACGACCGAGGTGGACGCCCGGCCCCGGACCACCGCCGGAGCGGTGGTGCAGGCAGTGACGCGGCGGCCGCCGGTGGAGCTGGCCCGGCTCGCGCCGCTGGTCGTCGCCGCGGCCCGCCGGGGTGAGCCGACCGGCACCGCGCTGATCGCCGAGGCCGCCGCGCTGCTGGCCGAGAGCGTCTCCCGGATCCGTCCCGCCGACGCGACCGACCCGGTGGTGCTCGGCGGCGGCCTGCTCACCGGCGACACCCCGCTGGCCGCCGCCGTCCGCGCCGAACTCGCCCGTCGCTGGCCGGCCGCCCCGTTGCACGGCGCCGGGGACGGCGCGGCGGCCGCCGCCTGGCTCGCCGCGCGGGACCTGCCCGAGGTCACCGACCCGACCGCGCTGCACGCCCGGCTCGTCCCGCCGACCTGACCCGCGCCCCGCGCCCCGCGCCCCGCGCCCCGCGCCCCGCGCCCCGCGCCCCGCGCCCCGCGCCCCGCGCCCCGCGCCCCGCGCCCCGCGCCGACGGACGGTAAGCCCACGCACACCCTTTCGAGCTGATCTCACCAACGACTCACCACCGTCGGCGGCGACCGAGTCGTTTCTGCTATCAGCTCGAAAGGCACCACCACCCCGCACCATCCGGACACGGTGTCGACGCACGTAACGCCACCTGACCACAGGCCGCGCCGATCGGCTCGGTGGACGTCCTTCGGGGAAGGGCCAGCGACCAAGCCGATCAGAATCGGTCAACGCGCGCCGCACCTTTGTCGGCTGACGAGGCCGGAAGCGCAGTGCGGGTCGACGCCGAGCCGGCTACGGGGGAACCATCCGTACCGGATGAGCCCACGAGCCGGCCCGGGGTACGGAGCGGGGGCCGGCCGTCGACGGCCGGCCCCCGCTCCGTACCTGCTCAGGCGGTCTGCCGGCCCGGCTGCTCCGGGTGCCAGCCCGGCGGCGTCGGCTGGCCCGGCTGCCCGGCCTGCGACGGGTACGCCGGCGGCTGCGGCGGCATCTGTCCCGCATACCCCTGCGGCGTGGCGCCCTGGTGCGCTCCCGGGTGTCCCTGCGGCGCCGCCGGGTGCCCCTGGGCGGAGGCCGGGTACGGCGCGGGCTGCCCCGGGGCGGGCGGGAAGCCGGGGGCCGGGTGGGCGTGCCCGGCGGGCGGGAACGCGCCGGGCTGCGGCGCGCCGGCGAACTGGTGCGCGGCGGCCTGCTCGCGCGCCTCCTTACGGGCCTTCACCGCCCGCACGATCAGCAGGACCGGCAGGATGAAGACGTAGATGAAGATCCGGTAGCTGCCGCCGTCGAAGAGGAACAGCAGATAGAAGCCGTAGGCGAAGAGGGCCAGGCCGACGATCACGTTGAGGACGCGGGTGCCGGTCCCCTGCTCCTTGATGGCGATGCCGACGGCGACCATCGCGATGCCGCCGAGCAGCAGCAGTAGCGTGTAGATGAGAAAGAACATGGAGTTTCCTGTCAATAAGATGAGCGTGCCGGCCCACCTTAGGGGAACGCGATCATCCGCACTGTCCCGTTGCCTGTGGCAACCACCTCACCCGGCCGACCGGGTTATCCGTACCGGTCAGGTTCGGCTGGCATAGCCTGAGCCCATGCGCCGCCTGCGGCAGCTCGCCGAGCGCACGCCGCCGGGGCGGGAGCGCTACGTCGACCTGCTCCGGGCGCTGGCCATCACCATGGTGGTGCTCGGCCACTGGGGCGTCACCGCGATCGGGTACGACCACGGCCGCCCGGCCGGTCACTCGGCGCTGGCCGACCTGCCGTGGGCCTGGCCGCTGACCTGGCTGGCCCAGGTGATGCCGGTGTTCTTCCTGGTCGGCGGCTACGCCAACGCCGCCTCGCTGGCTGCTCGCCGCAACCGGGGCGGGACCGCGACCGGTTGGCTGGTGGACCGCAGCGCCCGGCTGGTCCGGCCCACCACCGCGCTGCTGCTGGTGCTGGCCGCCGGCGCCACGGTCGCCACGGTGCGCGACGCCGACCCGGGGCAGGTCCGCACCGTGGTCTGGTTCGCCACCATCCCGCTGTGGTTCCTGGTCGCCTACTTCGTGGTGGTGGCGTCGACCCCGCCGATGTACGCGCTGCACGAGCGGTTCGGGCTCGCCGTGCCGGCGGTGCTGGTCGTGCTCGTCGCGCTCGGCGACCTCGGCCGGCTTGTCGGCCCGGCCGGTCTGGCCGACGGCAACTACCTGTTCGCCTGGCTGGCCGTGCACCAGCTCGGTTTCGCCTGGTTCGACGCCCGGTCACCCGAGCATTCCCGCCGGCGCCGGCTGCCGCTCTCCCGCCGGGCCGGGGCGGTGCTGCTCGTCGGTGGCCTGGTCGCGCTGGTGCTGCTGACCGTGGTCGGGCCGTACCCGGTGGCGATGCTGCACGTGCCGGGCGAGCGGCTGGACAACGCCGCGCCGCCGAGTCTGGCGCTGCTCGCCGCCGCCACCGCCCAGCTCGGGCTGATCCTGCTGCTGCGCCGCCCGGCCGGCCGCTGGCTGCGGCGGCCCGGCCCGTGGCGGGTGGTGATCGCGGTCAACGCGGTGGTGCTCACCGTCTTCCTGTGGCACCTGACCGCCGCGATCCTGCTCATCGGCCTGCTGGACGCGCTCGGCGTGCTGCCCACTCCCCCGGTCGGTTCCGCGGCCTGGTGGGGCTGGCGGATTCCCTGGCTGCTCGCCCTGGCCGTGATGCTCGCCGCGCTGGTCGCCGTCTTCGGCCCGGTCGAGGCCCGCACCCGCCGCCCGCGCGCGACCGGGCCGGCCGACGTCGGCGGCCGGCGGCTGCGCACCACGTTGGCGGTCGTCGGGTACGCCGCGCTGGTCGCCGGCCTGCTGCTGAACAGCCTCGCGCCGAAGGCCGCGCCGGAGCCGCTCGGCCTGCCCGCCCCGGCGCTGGCCGCGTACCTGGCCGGGGCGGGACTGCTGCGGGTGCTCAGGTCTGGGTGGGGAAGCCGAGGTTGACCCCGCCGTGGCGCGGGTCCGGCCAGCGGCTGGTGACCACCTTGCCCCGGGTGAAGAACGCCACCCCGTCGGCGCCGTGCGCGTGCAGGTCACCGAAGAGCGACGCCTTCCAGCCGCCGAAGGAGTAGTACGCCATCGGCACCGGGATCGGCACGTTGATGCCGACCATGCCGGCCTCCACCTCGTGCTGGTAACGCCGCGCGGCGCCGCCGTCGTTCGTGAAGATCGCGGTGCCGTTGCCGTACGGGCTGGCGTTGACCAGCGCCACCGCCTCGTCGTACGAGCCGACCCGCAGCACGCTCAGCACCGGGCCGAAGATCTCGTCGGTGTAGATCGACATGTCCGGCGTGACGTGGTCGAACAGCGTCGGGCCGAGCCAGAAGCCGCCGGGATCGCCGTCCGGCGTGACGTCCCGCCCGTCCACCACCGGCACCGCGCCGGCCGCGATCCCGGACTCCACGTAGCTGCGGACCCGGTCCGCGTGCGCGGCGGTGACCAGCGGCCCCATGTCGCAGCCGCGCCGGCCGTCCCCGGTGCGCAGCCGGCCCATCCGCGCGGCGATGCGGTCCACCAGCGCGTCGGCCACCGGCTCCACCGCGACCAGCGCGGAGATCGCCATGCACCGCTCCCCCGCCGAGCCGAAACCGGCGTTGACCGCGGCGTCGGCGGCCAGGTCCAGGTCGGCGTCGGGGAGCACCACCATGTGGTTCTTCGCCCCGCCCAGCGCCTGCACCCGCTTGCCGGCCAGCGCGCCGCGTTGGTGCACGTACCGGGCGACCGGGGTGGAGCCGACGAACGACACGGCGCGGACGCCGGGATGGTCGAGCAGCGCGTCGACCGCCTCCTTGTCGCCGTTGACCACGTTCAAAACGCCGTCGGGCAGGCCCGCCTCGGTGAACCACTCGGCCAGCAGCAGCGCCGCGCTCGGGTCCTTCTCGCTCGGCTTGAGCACCACCGCGTTGCCGCAGGCGATCGCCACCGGCACGAACCAGAGCGGCACCATCACCGGGAAGTTGAACGGGGAGATCACCGCGACCACGCCCAGCGGCTGCCGCAGGCTGTACGAGTCGACCTCGGTGGAGACGTTCTCGCTGAACCCGCCGCGCAGCGCCGAGGCGATGCCGCAGGCGTACTCGATCACTTCCAGGCCGCGCTGCACCTCGCCGGCGGCGTCCGCGAGCACCTTGCCGTGCTCGGCGGTGATCGCCTCGGCGAGCCGGTCCCGACGGGCGTGCACCAGCTCCCGGACGGCGAACAGCACCGCGGTGCGCCGGGCCAGCGAGGCGTCCCGCCAGCCGCGGACCGCGCGCTCGGCGGCCTCCACCGCGCCGGCCACGTCGGCGGCGCCGGCGAGCGCCACCCGACCGGTACGCCGGCCGGTGGCCGGGTCGAAGACGTCCCCGCGCCGCTCGGAGTCCCCGGTGGTCCGCTTGCCGTCGACGTAGTGCCCGATGACGCTCACGCCGCCGTCCCGACGGACGAGCGGATCGCGTCGACCAGGATGGCCAGGCCCTCGCGGGCCTCGTCCTCGGTCAGGGTCAGGGGTGGGCCCATCCGGATCACGTTGCCGTGCAGGCCGCCCTTGCCGACCAGCAGGCCACCGGCGCGGCACGCCTCGAAGACCCGGGCGGTCAGCTCCGGGTCCGGCTCGACGGTGCCGGGGCGGACGAACTCGACGGCCAGCATCAGACCCTTGCCGCGCACCTCGGCGACCGGGTCCAGGTCGGCGGTGGCGGCCCGCAGGCCGTCGGCGAGGATCGCGCCGACCCGCGCCGCGTTGGCCTGGAGGTCGTGGTCGAGCAGGTAGTCGAGCACCGCGTTGCCGGCGGCGGTGGAGACCGGGTTGCCGCCGAACGTGGAGAAACTGATCGCCGGCACCGCCTCCAGCACCTCGGCCCGGCCGACCACGCCGCCCAGCGCGAAGCCGTTGCCGATGCCCTTGGCGAAGGTGAGCAGGTCCGGGGTGACGCCGTGCGCCTGGTAGCCCCAGAAGTGCTCGCCGGTGCGCCCCCAGCCGGTCTGCACCTCGTCGCTGACCAGCAGGATGCCGTGCTCGTCGAGCACCTTCTTCCAGGCCGCGAACAGCCCGTCCGGGCCGTGGGTGAAGCCGCCGACGCCCTGGATCGGCTCGGCGATCAGGCAGGCCACGTCGCCGGCCGTCTGGGTGGCGAGCACCTCGCGCAGGTCCTCGACGGCGGCGTCGACCCGGTCGTCGGCGTCGAGCCGGGCCAGCAGGCCGCGCAGCCGCTCACCGGAGTGCAGCCAGGCCACCTGCAACGGGTTGAGCGCGCTGGCCGACCAGCCGCGGTTGCCGGTGACGCCCATGGTCGCGTACGACCGGCCGTGGTAGCTGTTGCGCACCGCCAGGATCTGGTGCGACCGGCGGTGGTTGGTGGCGACCAGCAGCGCCGCCTCGTTGGCCTCGGTGCCGGAGTTGGTGAAGAAGACGCGGGCGTCCGGGATGCCGGAGCGCCGGGCGATCTTCTCGGCCAACTCGACCTGCTGCCGGATCAGATAGAGCGTGGAGCTGTGCACCAGGCCGGTGCGCAGTTGCCGCTCCACCGCCTCGCGGATCTCCGGGATGTCGTAGCCGATCATGTTGGTCAGCACGCCGCCGAAGAAGTCCAGGTAGCTGCGGCCGGTCGCGTCGGTCACCCGGCGGCCGGAGCCGGCGACCAGTTCGAGTGGTTCGGCGTAGTAGAGCGGCATCCAGGACGGGAGCACGGCCCGGTGCCGGGCCAGCAGGTCGTCGGTCATCGGCGCACCCTTCAGCGGCGGGTCTGGTTCCCGCACGCTGCCACCGTGCCAGGGCCGGGACAACTGGCACTGTGTCGCGCGGCGACCCCGCCCACCTGACACCACGTACCCGATGGGTGGCCGGCGCACGGCGGGGGCCGGCGCCCGGCGAACCGCCGGACACCGGCCCGTGCGCCGGGTGGTCAGTTGACGTAGACCGCGGGGCTGCCGGTCTTGCTGGTGTCGCGCACCGGCGAGTACGTCGCGGTGAAGTACGCGGTGCCGAAGCAGAGCGATGGGCCGGAGAACTTGGTCAGGGTCTGGTTGGTGAACGCGATCGAGTTCG
This sequence comes from Micromonospora sp. NPDC018662, assembly GCF_044391475.1. Classification (NCBI taxonomy): domain Bacteria; kingdom Bacillati; phylum Actinomycetota; class Actinomycetes; order Micromonosporales; family Micromonosporaceae; genus Micromonospora; species Micromonospora sp. NPDC018662. The sequence goes on along the minus strand of NZ_JBISAC010000019.1, from coordinate 54,160 downwards.
TGGCGTTGGCCGCCACGCCGGTGAGCGTGTTGGTGCTGGTCCGGTAGACGCAGGTGATCGGGCCGAGCAGCGAGTTCAGCACCACGGTGCTCTGGATCGGCGCGGTCGAGGTGCCGGCGATGGTGACCACGCCGCCGCTGGTGACCGACGTGGTGTACGGCAGGTTGTTGACGGTCACGCTCTGCACCCCGGTGGTGCCGAAGATGTTGCTGGTGCAACTCGTGAACGACTGCGCGGTGAGGCTCTCGGTGGCGGTGCCGGGAGCGGTCGGGTTGCTCAGCACCTTGGCGCTGAACGTGGACGCGGCGCACTTGACGCCGGTGGTGCCGCTGGCCGAGGAGTAGAACGTCGCGCTGGTGCCGGTCTTCAGGCTGGCCTGGATGACGTCGTTTACCGACACGGCGGTGCCGGCCGCGGTCGGGTAGGTCAGCACGGCGCTGGCCAGCGAGGTGGAGGGGGCGGCGGTGGCGGGGGTGGCGCCGACCAGACCGGTCAGCAGCGCCAGGGCGGCGAGGCCCGCGCCGATGCGTCCGTACCTGGGCATGGTGGTTCCTTCCGGCGGTGGGACGGGGGTGGTGGTGGAGCCGGACGGCGATAATGACGGCCGTTCGAGCCCTTCCGTGGTGATCACCAGTGGTGACGGGCTGTGAACTGAGCGTGTCGAAAGTTATAAACCTCAGAGGGTCGTAAAGTCAACGCGTCACGGAAGGCCGACATCTTGACCATGCAGAGCCCGCCCCCGCCGGCGCCCCTGCCGGGTGCCCGGCACGGCCGCGACCCGGACCGCGCCATCAAGCGCGGCCCACGCCGGTTGCCGGCCGAGGAGGTGGCGGCGACCCAGCGCGACCGCCTCTTCGACGGGCTGGTCCGCGAGGTCGCCAGCCGGGGGTACGACAACGCCCGGGTCACCGACATCTGCCATGCCGCCGGCGTCACCCGGCCGGCCTTCTACGCCCTGTTCAGCGGCAAGCAGGACGCGTTCCTCGCCACCTACCGGCACGGCATCGCGGTGGTCTCGCAGCTCATGGAGGGCGCCTACGCCGGGGCCGGGCCGGCCTGGCCGGACGCCGTCCGGGCGGCGCTGCGCACCCTGCTCGACGTGCTGGCCAGCGTGCCCGCCTTCGCCCGGATGGCATTGGTCGAGGTGGATGCCGCCGGCCCGGACGCCCGCCGGGAACGCGACGCGCTGCTGCACAGCTTCCAGCGGTTCTTCGCCGACGCCGGGCCCGGCCCGGCGGTCGCCGGGGTGGACCGCGACGTGCTGGTGTCCACGGTGGTCGGCGGCATCCACGCCACCATCCGCGCCCGGGTGGCGCAGGGCCGGGCCGAGGAGTTGCCGCTGCTGCTGCCGGTGCTCACGTACGCGGCCACCGCGCCGTTCCTCGGCCCCGAGGGCGCACGCCGGGCCACCCGGCGCACCCGCCCGGACGACGGTCCGAGCGCGACCGCGCCGTGTGCGTCCGACTGAACGGGCGATCAAAAACCGCTGCGGTTTTTCACTTTGGCCACATTTGGCACATGCCGGCGAACTCTCTGTTGACCGCCACTTTACCCAGCGGTAACTTCGGCCTGCGCCCCGGGCGCGAAATCCTGCGAAGCCAATTCACATCGGCGCGAATGAATTGATCTCGAAAGGAAGCCGCCATGTCGGAGCAGACCGCACCGATCGAGCCCGACCCACCGAGCAGCGGCGTACGCTGGCGCCGCTTCGCCGTCACGCTCGGCGCCGTCGCGGCCGGCGCCGCCGGCATGGTCGTGCTGACCGCGCAGGGCGTGCTCGGCGCGCAGTTCGCCATCTCCGGCATGCCGTTCACCGTCACCGCCGACAAACTCGAGGGCACCGGGTTCGAGCAGTTCGCCACGCTCGACCAGATGATCCCGGACAGCCCCAACCAGGGCGACACCGGCGGCCAGGTGGTGGTGATCGTGTCGGCCATCGACAAGGCCGAACTGACCAACCTCTGCCAGAGCATCAGCCTGGGCGGCATCAACCTGCGGATCACCGCCGGCGGCTCCGGCAAGCCGGTCACCGCCCGCACGCTCGTCGTCGACGGCGACGAGGTCGCCGGCAACGCCTCGTTCCGCAACATCAACGTGGGGCAGGACGCCAGCACCGTCGACCAGGTCCCCGGCGTGAAGGGCAACCCCGGCGTGTTCGCGCAGCAGGCCGACTCGGTGACCATCACCAACCTGCGGCAGAACAACTACGCCACCACCGCCGCGGTCTTCACGCTGCCCAACCTGCACATGGGCTTCAGCTCCGACGGATGCTGACGATGACCGTCGGACAGCACGCGGCGCCGGCCGCCCGCCCCGGCGGGCGCTGGCGCCGCTGGCGGCGGGCCCGGCCGTTCACCGCCGGCCTGCTCGTCGCGCTCGGCGGCGTCGAGATGCTGGTGACGCTGCGCGCGCCGCTCGGGGTGCTGCTGCACGTCGGGCCGCAGGGACTGGCCGCCTACCTGGTCCCGGCGATCCTCGTGCTCTGCGGGGCGCTGCTCGTCGCCACCCCGCAGCAACGGGTCTTCTACGCGCTGCTGTCGCTGCTGCTCGGCCTGGTCTCCTGGCTCACCTCGAACCTGGGTGGATTCCTGATCGGCATGCTGCTGGCGCTGGTCGGCGGCGCGCTCGCGTTCGCCTGGACGCCGGACAAGCAGCGGCGGCCCGAGCCCACCGCGCCGCCGCCCGCGCCCCGCGAGCCGGCCGACGACACCCCGGAGACGACGGAGGTCATCCCGCTGGACCGGGGCTGACCGCGACGGTCGAACCGGTCCACACGACGGTCAGGCGACCGCCCGGTACAACGCCTGCATGGACCGGATGGCGGAGCGGACCTCCTGCAGGATCGCGGAGGTCGCCGGCGGCGGGACCCAGCGGTTCGCGGTGCTGTCGAAGCCCACCGTCTCCACCTCACAGCCGTACCGCAGGCCCAGCAGCCGGACCGCGTCGCAGTGCTGGAACGGTACGAAGATGTCGGTCGTGACCACCAGCAGTCGGGTGCCGACCGACGCGGACCGGACCAGTTCCGCCCAGCCGAGCAACGTGTCCGCCGTGTTGGCCCGCTCGCCCGGCCGGGTCGACGGTGCGGCCAGCACGTGCACCGGCGGGTCCACGTCCGGGTGGGACCGGACCCACCAGGGTTGGCCGGCCTCGGTGGTGCCGGAGCGCCGCTCGGTGGCCGGTGCCGCGCCGAACGCGTACCGCAGCGCCTCGTCGACCGCGTCGCCTTCGGTCGCGACGTCACCCAGCCCGAGCCCGCCGGCGATCACGTTCTGCTCGGGGATCGGCCGCAGGCTGCCCAGCCCGGCGACCGAGCCGGCGCGCACCCCCCGGCGCAGGATCGTGGCGGCCAGGTGCGCACGGGCCATCATGGTGCGTACGCCACCGCCGAGCACCAGGATGTGGTCGAACGACCGGCTACGCGGCATCACGCGGCCGGCCAACCCCAGCGACCGCGCCGCCGACCGGATGCGCGCGTCGACGGGGGCCGCGAAGCTCTCCCCCACCACCTGATGCCGTTCCAGCAGCCCCTTCCGGTGGTCCCACCGGGCGGAGAACTCCTCCAGCGCGTCCAGACGGTCACCGAGCGGACCCGGCCGGGACCCACCGCCGAACTCGTCCAGCAGCGCGGTCATGGCCGGCGAGTCCACCCAGGAGGCGATCCCCTCGACGATGCCGGCCCGGTCCGGCGACGCCGACCCGGCGGCGGACCCGACCACGCGGCCGGCCGGCGGGCCGGTGGCGGGCAGCGGCACCGCGGCGAAGACCGCCGTCGTCACGCGGCCAGGCTCCCGGCCAGGGCCTGGTGCAGCCGCTGCATCGACAGGATCCCGGATCGGATCTCCTGGAGGTAGCGGTCGGGGTTGGCAGCACCGTCGGCGGGTGGCACCGTGGACCGCGCCGGGTCGAACCCGATCGTGTCGATCCCACAGCCGTACCGGGCCGCCAGCATGCGGATGGCGTCGCTGTGCTGGAACGGCACGTAGATCGGGGAGGTGACGACGAGGATCCGGTCGGTCGGCCGCAGGCTGGAGCGGCGGGTCCAGAAATCGTAGGTGTCCGGGGTGTTCGCCCGCCGCTGCTCCGGCTCGCTGGAGGGCGCGGCAAGCACCTGCACCGGAGGACAACCATCGGCCCGGTAGGTGCGAACCTGCCAGGACCGGTGCGTCCCGATCTCGTCGGACGACTCACACACCGCGGGCTCCGCGAGCCCGAACGCGTCGCGCACCCCGACGTCCATCGCGTCCATCTCGAACCGGCTGTCGGCCAGGCCGGGCAGCGTCGTCTCCGCCTCGGTCAACGGCCGGTAGCTGCCGAGCGCCGCCACCGCGCCGACCGAGACGACGCCGTCGCGGACCAGCCGGGCGGCGTACTCGGTGCGTTGCAGGCAGGCCCGCCCGAGGCCGCCCAGGACCAAGAGGTGGTCGTAGGTCGCGCGGGGCGGGTCGGCCGGCTCGACCAGACGCAGGGCGGTCGCCGCGGCGAGCACGAGCGCCGCCCGGCCCGGCTCGAACGTCGGCGCCGTCACCTGGTCGCGCTCGACGTTGCCCCGCTTGCGGAAGTTCCAGTGCCGGTCGGAGAACGCATCGAGCCACTCGAGCAGCGCACCGACGTCGACCGACGGCAGGACGCCGCCGTACTCCTCGACCAGCGCACGCATCGGCGGGGACGAAATCCAGGTGCGGATCTCGTCGGCCGCCGCCTGCGGACGGAAGTTCGGTTCGCAAGTCGGAAGGGCGACAGCAGCGAATCTGGCCATGCTTCTCCTTCACGGAACTCGTGCGTTCGGGTCCGAGCGTGCTGACCGCGCCTCGCACTGTAGACGAGAATGACGCTCGTCGGTCGCCGGCAATGCCGCCCAGATCCGCGCATCATGGCCGGTCAGGACAGATCTGCCGAAACGACGGACCGCGCCACGCGGTTCGGTTCGACGTCCACCGCCGACTGGCAACACCGATCACCGTCACACCGGACAGATCCGGTGCGGACGAACCCGATCCAACGATCAGTAACGTCGGATCAGCCGTTCATAGGATCGACAGAGGTACGGTGTTGATCGAATCTCGACCGATGCCGAACGCTTCCTTTTCCACTCCGGAACGGATCGCCGAGGAACTCGCGACGTTGAACTACCTGGCCGAGCCCGGGCTCTCGGCCGCGATCTTCCTCGCGAAGCAACTCAAGCTGCCGCTGTTCCTCGAGGGCGATCCCGGCGTGGGAAAGACGGTGCTGGCCCGAAAGATCGCCAAGATGCTGAACGTCAAGCCGATCCGGTTGCAGTGTCACAGCGGCATCGACCGCTCCCAGGCCCTCTACGAGTGGGATTTCACTCGGCAACTGCTGCACCTGCGCGGCACGCCGGACGGCGAGTCGATCTACCGGAAGGAGTTCCTGATCCCCCGGCCGATCCTCCAGGCCGTGGAGGAACGACCATCGGTGCTGCTCATCGACGAGATCGACCGGGCCGACGACGAGTTCGAAGCATTCCTGCTCGAAGTCCTGGAGGGCGACACCCTCACCATTCCCGACTATCGGACGATCACCATCGACGAGCCGCCCTTCGTCATTCTCACCTCCAACGGCACCCGCGAAGTGCACGGCGCCCTCAAACGACGGTGCGTCTACCACTGGGTCGATCATCCGACCGCGGACACCGAAGCGGAGATCATCCGGCGCAATGTGCCGGAGGTGGCCGGCACCCCGTTGGCCGAGCAGATCGCGAGCGCCATGACGCAGTTACGGAAACTGCCGCTGATCCGGCCGCCCGGCGTCGCCGAGTCGATCGCCTTCGCCCGCGCGGCGGTCGCTCTCGGCCGGCGTACCGTCGCCGATGCCGCCGACGACGCGCTCGGCGTGCTGGTGAAGCAGCGCGAGGACGAGGAGCGGGCCCGGGGCGTCCTGCGGGCGGTCAGGTGACCGTCGCCGTCGACCCGGTCGTCGAGCTGGTCGACTTCGCCGGGCGGCTACGCACCGCCGGTCTCCGTGTCGACGTGGCACGAGTGTCGACCGCGCTGCGCGCGCTCGGCGCGTACCAGCGGCTCGACCTCGACGCGATCTACTGGGCGACACGGCTGACCTTGTGTTCCCGGCGCGAGGACCTGCCGATCTTCGACGCCGTGTTCGCCGCCTGGCTCCGTCCCGCCGCGTCCACCGAACCGTCGGTGTCCGTACCGCTCGGCTCGGAGTTGATCGGGGAGGCGACGGGCGAGCAGACGGCCGAGGACGGTGGCGATCCCGGAGCGGACCGCTCCCGCGCCGGTTCGGCGGAACGGTTGGCGGCGCCGTCGCCGTGGCGGCTGAGCGCCGGCGACCTCGCCGAGATGGAGGCGTTCGTCGACGCGTTCACCACGGCGGTTCCGTTGCGCCGTACGATGCGCCGCACCGCCGGTGGGCGGCGGCACGTCGACGTGTCCCGCACCGCACGGACGATGATGCGCACCGCCGGTGAGCCGACCCGTCTGTGGTACCGCCGCCGTCTCCACGCGCGACGCCGCCTGGTCCTGCTGCTCGACCTCAGTCATTCCATGCGGGCGCACCGCGGCCTGCTGCTGCGGTTCGGATACGCCGCGGTCGCCGCCGCCCCGCTGACGACCGAGGTGTTCACCATCGGCACCCGGCTCGACCGGATCACGCGCGAACTGCGGTCGCGCGACCCCCAGGCGGCGATGGACGCGCTGGCCGCCCGCCGCACGGACTGGGACGCCGGTACCCGGCTCGGTAGCACCGTCACCGCCTTCGGTCAGGTGTGGGGAGGGCACCGCGTGGTGCGATCGGCCAACCTGGTGATCGTCTCGGACGGGTGGGAAAACGCCGATCCGGCGCCCCTGGTGGCACAGGTCAGTCGGCTGTCCCGGCTGGCCCACCGGGTGATCTGGGGGCATCCGAGGTCCGGCGAGCCCTGGTTCGTTCCGCACGCGCCGGCGCTCAAGGACAGCCTTCCGTACGTCCAACTGGTCCCCACGGCCGACGCGACGGCTCTGCGCTCCCTCGCCGCGCTGCTGGCGTGCCCGGCCTGCGAGCCGCACTGCCGGCGTCATCGTGAGTACCGGAAGTGGAGTGTCCCGACATGACCCGGACCCTTCCCCCCGCGGTGCGTCGCGCCCTGGTTCGCGACACCATGTTGCAGCTCGCCCACGACGCCGAACAGGCGTTGGTCATCGTCCGGAAGGACGACCACAAGGCACAGTTGTTCGAGACCGAGGAAGCGCTGTTGCGGACCGCGGTCGAGCGCTATCTGGTCGAGGCGCACACCCGGCGCCAGTGGGCGGGGCAGATCGACCGGGACTGGGCCTTCCGCAGGGACGGCTACGCGAACGCCGCCACCATCCTGAGGTTCTGCGAATTCCTCGGCCACCCGCTGCCCTCGACACCCGCCATCGACTGGTTGTACGAGAAGGCGTTGGACGAGCTCCGCCCGGCCGGCGGGCCGGTGCGCGACCGGTGGGCCGAGGTGACTGTCACCTACCGGCTCATCCGCAGCCTCCGGGCCGCCGGCCGGCCGGCGGACGCGCTGCCCATGGCCGTGGCCCTGAGCCCGGAGGCGTTGTTCGGCTCCGGCGCGGAGCCACGCGCCGGCGACATCCAGTTCGAAGCCGGCGCCTGCCTGCTCGAGTTGGGCCAGGCCGCGGAGGTGCACAGCGCGCTCGGCGAGCTGTCCGCCTACTGGGAGTCCTCCGAGGCCAGGTCCTACTCGACCCGGCATCGCTACGGGTTCATCCTGGCGCTGGCGGATCACGCGACCGCCGACACCGACAAAGACGCCACCGACAGAGCCGTCACCCGGATGACGCAAGCGTCGGAGCACCTGCGGAAGTTGCGGATCGCCGACACCCGGCACGACGTCTACGAACTCTCGCTGGCCCTCACGCTTGCCGAACTGCTGGCGCTCACGGAGGACGGCAACGACCGCGCGGTCACCCTCGCGGCGGAGGCACTGAAGACGGCCGAACGGATCCGCGGACGGTGGGGAGTGATCTCCCGGGCCCGCACGCCGCTGTCGACGGCGTTCCGGCGGATCTACGGCGACATCGCGCTGCTGGCCGACACCCTGCGCGGTCCGGAAGCCGCCGAGGTGGGGCTGCGCGTGTGCCTGGCGGCCAAGCAGACCGGGCTGGCCGCGCAGATGCGTGCCGAGGCGTCGTTGTTACCCACCCAACTCGAAGGCCTGATCGACGAAGTCCTCCGCGCCGAACGGGTCGCCGCGCTCGATGAGACGGCGGATGCGGACAAGCTGCCCGAGCAGCGCGAGACGCAGGACGGCACGCTCGCCACGCTGCACCGCCGGATCGAGAAGCGGGTCAACCCGATCCTCGCCGAGATGACGCTGCCCACCCCGACGGATCTGACCGCTTTGCGCCGGGCGGTGGGCGCGCGGTACGCGCTCGACTTCGCCGCACTCCCGGAGAGCCTCACCACCGGGACGAACTGGTTCCGCTCCCTGATCGCACCGGGCGAGGGCGTCCTCTTCGCGCGCTTCGACCCCGGCGACCAGCTCACCGACTATGTCGCGAGCCGACGGGCCCGGGACCCGGAGGTGCCATTCGACCTCGACCTGGGTGCGCCGGACTGGTATCGACTGGCCGTCGACCTGCTACCGGTTGAACTCCGCCGCCGGCTCGACGCGGTCACCGACGACCCGCTGGAGCTGGTGATCTCGGCACACCAGGATCTGTGCCTGGTGCCCTGGGCGGCGCTCATGCTCGACCGGGGAGGAACCCGGCTGGTACACCGGGCCGTACTGACCCACACTCCGGTACTGACGTGCCTCTCCGAGTCTCCGCCGCCGGTGGTCACCGGCCCGGCGCTGGTCCGATTGGTGTCGCCGGCCGAAGGCGGCCCCTCGGTCCTCCTGGACCGGGAGGCCTGGGACCTGGAGTCCGTCGAGGGCAGGGTCCCCCTGAGCCTCTGCTCCCTGGACGGACGGCAGACCACGTCGGACGCGTACCCGCGGATCAGCGTGGCGCTCCGGCACGGCACGGAGTGCGGACTGATCCACATCAAGGCACACGGGGAGGGCCACGGCCTGGATCAGCACCTGCTCCTCCCGGAGGAGAGGGACACCAACGGCCAGTTGTCCGCGGCGTACGCGTTGGCCCTGCGCTGGCCCACGTCGGCCCTGTTGGTGTCGTGCCGGGTGGGCGCGGTGACCAACGTGGAGGACATCGAGCCGGTCGGCCTCGTCGTGGCCGTGCTGACCGGCGGTGGGCGCTGCGTCGCCGCCGCGATCGAGGAGGTGGCGAAGCTCCCGACCAGCCGGATGGCCGCTCACCTCGTCGGGCTCATCCGGCAGTCCGGGTCCGGGATCCGGCTCGACCACGCGCTCCGGCTCGCTCAGCTCCACTTCCTGCCGAGCGAGTCGGTCGCCAACTGGGCGCTGTTCAACGCCTACGTCAGATAGGACGGGTCCGCCGCACCGGCTGCCCCAGCACGGCCGACAACCGCTCGGCGCGGCCCGGCTCGGCGGCGTACTTGTCCAGGATGAACCAGCGCGCACGCCAGGCGCGGTAGCCGGGCCCGCCGCCGAACGCCGCGCGGCACTCCTCGACGCCGTCGAAGAAGTTGGGCATGATCGCCCCACCGAACCCGCGGAGGGTGCTGCGCTGCTTCGCCTGGCCGTTCCGGTCGACGACCGTCTCCGTCAACCAGGCGGACATGGCCTCCACCGCGTCGTCGTCGAGCACCTCGTGCGCCAGGCACGGGGCGAACGTCAGCCTGGTGTGCAGACGACGGCCCGGCATCAGCAACGCGGCGGCCAGCCGGATCTGCACGACGGCGAGCTGAAGGTCGTCGCGCGGCTCCTGCGGCTCGTTCCTGCTGTTGAGGACGGGCTTCTCGATGTACTCGTAGGCGCTGTCGAAGCGCGCGCACAGCGCCTTCCGGCTGTCGTCCCAGGAGTCGTCGTCGCCGAGCGGGAAGTAGCCGAGCCGTTGCATCTCCGGGTACAACCCCAGCATCAGCTGGATGGCCCGGGCGGTCATGATCCCGGGGTTCACGAAGCTGGCGTGTAGCGCCAGCTTCTCCTTCGTCGGCTCGTCGACGAAACCGAGCTTCGCGACGCGTTCGACCGCCGCGAGCGCCTGCTCACCCCGGGCAGCGCCCTCGGCCAGGTCGCTGAAGATGATCTGGATGCGTTCCTCACGGCGCTGCCGGTCCGCCCCGGCGTCGGCGACCGCGAACTCCTCGGCCCACCGATCGATCACCCGCTCGGCGATCCGGCAGGCGGTGCCGGTCTCGGCCAACGCCAGCTGGACCAGCATCTCGTCGTAGGCGCGGGAGACCTCGGGGTTCTCCCGGTGGTAGGTGAGATGGCTCCCGTGACGCTCGCGGGCCTCCCCGTGAACGGCTTGGGCACGGACGTAGGACTCCTCCGTGTCCGCCTTCGACTCCGCCAGCGCGAGCGAGCGCAGCGCGCCCAACGCCCGTGGGGAGAACTCCGGCCACGGCAGGTCGCGGGCCGCGTTCGCGATCCGCAGCACCCGCTCGTGATTCTCCCGCGCCCTCGCCAGGGCGTCACCCCCGGTCTCGGTGAACCCGTTCGGAATCCGTTGCACGGCCAACCAGGTCGCCTCGTACATCAGCCACCCCATCAACGGCAGCAGCTCGGCGACGTCCTTCGGCGGCAACTGGGGCGCCGGATCCCGTTTGTACGCCTCGACGTCAGCCTCGATGGCGGCCACCAGATCGTCGTCGCACTCGATCTGGCGTCGACGAAGGGCCAGGCAGAGCTCCTCCAGGCGCTCGGCACTCATCACGGTCACGGATCCTCCTACGGTCGTGGTCGGGGTGGGTCATCGCCGTTCACGTCGGGACCTGATCGCCCGTCGGCCCAGCCAGCCGGCGAGCGCCACCACCGCGGCGGCGGCCGACCACCCGCGGGTGACCGATGCGGTGGGCGGATGCGCGGTCTGCCACCGGACCAACCAGGTCACCACGAACCAGGTCACCGACGCGGCGAAGCCGCCGGCGGCCAGGCCGACCAGGAACCGGCGGGTCGACCGGAGCGCTGCGGCGAGCAACAGGAGCAGCCCGCCGGCGGCCACCGAGACGATGAACGGCGCCCGCAGCGACGCGTACATCGGCCAGTCGTAGCTGAGGGACTGGGACGCCGCCAGCAGCAGGCCGACGGCGGCGAGCACCGACGTGTGCAGCGCGGTCAGGAACTCGTTGCGTTCGGCGAGGGCGCGCAGCCGCCGTTCCAGGTCGGCGGCGCCGATCTGCGCCATCGGCTCCGCGTAGGCCACGGTGTTCCGCGCCGTGTCCGCCGCGTCGTCGATCTCGGTCAGCAGCCAGGCCACGTACGCCAGGTCCGCGGCCACCGGCCCGGCCAGGCCCTCGGCCCAGGCGTGACGGTCCGGCACCGTGAGCGTGCCCGCCCACTCGCGCAGCCAGAGCCGGGCGTTGTGTTCCTCGGCCGTGACCGTCCGGGACATGATGCGCAGGTCGGCCTCGTCGGCGGCGCCCAACGCCGTCTCCCGCCGGAGTTTCCGCAGCCGCTCCTCGCGGGCGTCGGTCGGTTCGGGGTCGGTCCGCTCGCTGTCCTCGACGCGTGACGCGAGGTCGTACAACCGGGCCTGTCGGTCCTGCGAGCGGCGCTCCGCGAACCGGCGGGCCTCGTGGCGGACCTTGGCCATCTCCCAGAGGTAGCCGGGCAGCGGCCGGAGTCGCGCGTCGCCGTCCGGCCACACCCAGGAGTCGCTCAGCGACTTGATAGCGGTGGGCGCGAGCAGCACGAGGACGCGTTCCAGGCGATCCGGGTCGGGGGACGGGACCTCCCACAGATAGGTGCCGGGCACCGGCTCGGTCGGCTCCTCCCCACGGATCGTCGCGCCGGCCGGCAGCGCGGCGTCCGCCGCGGCGGCGAGCCGGTCGGCGTCACCGTCGCCGTCGTACAGCGCGTAGAACAGCCGCACCCGACCGGTGCAGTCCTCGCCGGTCGCCGCGCCCACCGCCTTCCGCCACCTCCGGTCGAGCTCCCGCCAGTCCTCGCTGCCATCGACGGGCGCCAGGCAGACCAGGAACGCGTCGAGGCGGGCGGTGGCGTACCGCAACGCCTGCCACGTGCCGTCGCCTGGGGCGGTGAGGAGTTGCCGGAACCGTAGGCCGTCGGCGTGCACGAGCGGCACGCGGTCGGGCTCCTCCATGCCGAGCCTGCGGCAGGCCGCAATGATCCGCGACGCGATACCGGTGTCCCGGACGCCGTCGAAGAAGGTGTACGCGTTGAGCGCGTACGCGTGCAGCCTCATCGGCCTCGGCGGTCGTCCGGCCCCGACCCGTCCCCCTTCATCCGGCGAAGTCGGTCGCTCAGATGATCGCCCTGCTCCCGGAGCGGCACCGGCTGCCGCTCTTCGGGCTCCTTGGGGAGTTTCGCCGTGCCCAGCAGGGTCTCGAGCGCCTCGATCTGCTGTCGACACCGATTGACGGCGGCCAGGTCGCGCCGATCCAGCGCCTCATTCATCAGCACCAGGTAGTTGCCGAACCGATCCCATTTCTCTGGCGACAGTATCGCCTCGCGAATGTCGTCCAACGCGTCGATGGCGAATTGCAGGATGGCGGCGGGGTCAGGAGCACCGGTCTCGTTCATCGACAGTCACCATAGGCGAGGACGCCGCCGGGGAAGTCGCCCGTCAGCGGCGTACCGACGCCGGAACGGTTGCCGGGCGGTCATCCGATCCGCTCGTGAAAAGCCGGACGTTCAGCCCTTCGACCAGTTCGACCGCAATCACTGCGGCCATCCGGCGCCGGTCCCCGTTGTTTGTCGGCTAACCGACACGCTGAGAAAGGGACTCAGAAGGAACAGTTGACGAGATCGCATTCCGGCCCCAGCCGGATACCGAAACGCGCCTCGACGCCGGCGCGGATGTGCGCCGCGAACTTCATCACCTCGGACGTGGTGGCCCCACCCCGATTGGTCACCGCGAGCGCGTGCCGGCTGGACAGCGCCACCGTGCCGTTGCCCCAGTCGTGACCGTAGCCCCGGGGAAAGCCGGCCCGCTCGATCAGCCAGGCCGCCGGCAGCTTGGTGCCCTTGACGTCCGGATAGCGGGGGCACTCCCGGGCCTGCTCCGGCACCTCGGCGAGGACCGGGTTGATGAAGAACGACCCGACGCTCCAGGTGTCGTGGTCGTCCGGATCGAGGACCATGGCACGGCTGCGCCGCAGCGCGAGCACGGCCTCGCGGACGTCCGCCGGCGCGGCGGTGCCGCCGACCTCGATGCCCAGCCGCTTGGCGAGCTCCGCGTACTCGATCGGCCGCGACTGGTCGCTGCGGCGCAGGCGGTACGTCACCTCCACCACGACCCACCGGTCGCTGTGCTTGAAGACGGACTGCCGGTGGCTGCCGAAGCCGCAGCGTTCCGGCGTCCACCGTTCCAGCTCGCCGGTCTGCCGGTCGTAGACGGACAGCGAGTCGAGCACGTCCGAGGTCACCGTGCCGAACGCCCCGACGTTCTGCACGGGCGTGCCGCCCACCAGGCCGGGGATGCCGGACAGGGCCTCCAGGCCGGCGAGCCCCGCGTCGACGGTGGCCTCGACCAGGCGGTCCCACCCGACGCCGGCGGCGGCGGTCACCAGCTCCCCGTCGATGCGGAACTCCGAGGTCGCCATCTTGACGACCGTCCCGTCCCAGCCCACGTCCCCCACCACCAGGTTCGATCCACCGCCCATGACCAGCAGCGGATCACCGGCGGCGGTGGCCCGGCGCAGCAGCTCGAGCACCTCTCCGGTGGTCTCCGGGACGTACAGGCGACCGATCGGACCACCGATCCGCATCGTGGTCAGGTCAGCAAACGTGGTTGTCACCGTGCCAGCCTACTGACCGGGTCGACGGCGGCCGCGGCTTCCTCGGGGCGGGCCGTCGGTCAGGACCCGGCCGACGACCGGAGCCGCCGGGCCGCGATCTGCACCGCGCGCTCGCACATCGCGTGCCGGTCGGCCGCCGGAATCCGGCGGAGGGCGAGGCCGGCCAGGATGGTCACCGGCCAGGTGGCGGGGTCCGCCGGGGGCCGGCCGTTGACCTCGAGGAACAACTCCACGTCGTGCTCGTTCGAGGTCTGCGCCAGATGGTCGGGCACCACGGCGAGGAGAGCCTCGGCGAGCGCCTGCGCCGGCGCGCGTCCGTCGCTGACGTCGATGCCGCGCCCGGCCGCCGTCAGGATCCGGTCCTGCAACATCTTGGCGTCCATGGCCGCCGTCCGGTACAGGTCGTCGGAGGACGTCGGACCGCCCGTTTCCTCGATCACAACTGGCACATCCCGTCGAACCGGCCGCCCGTTCGTGGAATCGGTGCGGGTGAGAACGGCAGTATTGAACCGTCGCCCGCCCGGGTGGGCAAGAGCACCGTCGGAATCCCGTCACCGTGTGGCGTCCGGTCCGGCAGCCGGATCAGGCGTGGGGAAGCAGCACGACCAGCGTCGCGTCGTCGTGCTGTTTGACCGGGCCCCGCCCGGGCCGTACCAGCAGTTCCGGGCGGCCGGTCTCGTGCCGGCGGACGGTGTCGATGACGGCGCGCGGACCGGACCGCTCGGCGATCCCGAACACCGTCGCCCAGCTGAGCGCGAAGAACTCGGTCAGCCGGGACACGCCGTCGGTGCAGAGCATCAGCCGGCGCAGCCCGGACCGGGCCGCCCGGCCGGTCACCGCCTCGGCCGCCGCCGCCGGATCGGTCGACGCCACCCAGAAGCCCCCCGGCCGGTTGCGGAGCCGGGCCACCGTGTGCCGGTCGTACGCCGGCAGGGTGTCGGTGCGGTCGTCGTGGACGACCGTGACGCCGTCCGCGTTCTCGAACACCACCGACGAGTCGCACAGCACCAGATAGTCCACCTGGTCACCCGTGGCCCGGACGACGGCGACCGTCGACGACGGACTGTACGGGTTGGACAGGTCGCAGCGACCACCGTGGCGACCGCGCAGCCGCTCGATGGCGGCGGACAGGACCTGGTCGAGCGGCGTCACCGGGCCGGCCGTCAACGCACCCACCAGGCAGTCGCCCAACTCCCGCACCAGCCAGGCCGGCCCGTGCACGCAGCCGGTGTCGAGGCCGGGCGGCTGGGTGACGCCGTCCAGCACGATCGCCCAGTCGGGCGACACCACGACGTGGTCCTCGTTGGGTCGGTCCGATCCGGGCGTGGTGGCGAAGGCGAAGTCCACGGCCACGCGGCCCGGTCAGCCGGCCGTGGTCTCCGCGATGGCCTCGCGGAACGCCTCCGAGCGGTGCTCGTAGTTGCGGAACCGGCCGTAGCTGGGCGCGGCCGGCGACAACAGCACGACTCCGCCGGCCGGGGTGATCTTCCGGGCCCGGCGCACCGCGTCGGACAGGTCGTCGACGATCTCGCACCGCACGCCCGGCAGCCCGGCCAGCGCCCCGACGATCCGCGGTCCGCTGTCCGGGATGCCGATCACGGTGATCTCCCGCTCGGCCAGGTGGTCGCGGAGCGGCGTGTAGTCCACCCCCCGGTCGTTGCCGCCCAGGATCACGGTCAGCGGCCGCCCGTCGTACGCGTCGATGGCGTGCATGGCCGCGTACGGGCTGGTGGCGAGCGTGTCGTCGACGAAGGTGAGCCCGGACGGGTCGGGGATCTCGGTGAGCCGGTGGGCGAGTCCCTGGAACTCCGCGACCGCGACGGCCAGCGTGTCCTTGTCCGCCGCCACGTCCACGCCGAGCACGTCGAGCACGGCGAGCGCGACGCAGAGGTTGCCCTCGTTGTGCCGGCCGACCAGCGGCAGCACCGCGCGCGGGAAGAGCGGCGTGTCCCGCAGGTGGAACCACTGCGTGCCGTCCGGGCCGGTCGCCACGTGGGTGGTGTCCGGCGAGCCGGCGCGGATCGCCGCCCGGTCGCCGAGTTCCGCGGCCAGCCGGGGATCCGCGCCGTTGACCACCACCGCGTGCGGGCCGTGCGCCAGCAGGTTCAGCTTGTCCCGGTAGTACTCCCGCTCCCCGCCGTGCGCGTCCAGGTGCTCCGGGAACAGCGCGGTGACCACGGAGATCCGCGGCGAGTCGGTCAGGTCGCTGCACTGGTAGCTGGAGAGCTCCAGCACGTAGAGCGGCGCGTCGGGCAGTTCCAGCGTCGGCACGCCGATGTTGCCGCCGAACACGTTCGGCCGGCCGACGGCGACCAGCAGGTGGCTGATCAGGCTGGAGGTGGTGCTTTTGCCCTTGCTACCGGTCACCCCGATGGTCCGGTCGGCGTGGTCGGCCATCCACAGCGCGGTGCCCTGGGTCACCGGGATGCCCCGGCGGCGCAGTTCGACCATCCACGGGTGGGTCTGCGGCACGCCGGGCGAACGGACCACCACGTCGGCGGCGGTGAGGGCGGCCAGGCCCTGCTCGCCGGTGACCAGCGGGGCGGCCTCCGCCAACGGCCCCTCCCAGGGCAGCGACAGGAAGTTGGCCCGGTCGTCCACCGCGACGAGACCGGCCGGACCGTGCGCGGCGACCGCTCGGGCGGCGGCCATGCCCTCACGCCCCGTACCCCAGATCGCCACAGAGCGTCCGCGCAGGTCAGACAGGCGCACGTCGAATCTCCTTGCTCACGTCCCGGTGGGTCCGGACTAGTATGACCTGTGCTTAACGGACAGCTCGGACGGATGGACGCCTTCACCTTCCCGTCGTACTCGATCGACTTCGCCACCGGTGAGGTCCTGTTCGACTACGCCCTGACCGGCCCCGACGGCGACCAGCGGTTCACCGAGGTGATCACGCTCCCGCTGCCCGCGGAGCCGGTCTCCGACGCCACCGCGGCGCGGCTGGCCCGCGTCCTGGAGCTGCTGCACGTGGTCGCCGGTGTCAGCTACTACAAGGCCGCCGCGCCACCCCGGCTGGTGCTGCCGGCGCCGCTGGGCGCCGCCGCCGTCGAGCTGGTCACCGCCGTCTACACCAAGGGCCTCGCCGAGTACGCGTACCGCAACGCGTTGCCGCACGTGCTCGCGTTGCGCCCGGAGGTGCCGGCCGGTTCCGTCGAGGCGGCCGAGCCGTGGGACAACTCCGACCGGCGTCCGCTGTCGGCGGTGGGCGGCGGCAAGGACTCCATCGTCACGCTGGAGGCGCTGCGTCGGGCCGGCCTGGACCCGGTGCCGTTCTCGGTCAACCCGAACCACGTGATCGTGTCGGTGAACGAGGCGTCCGGGCTGGTGCCGCTCGCCGCCCGGCGGCGACTCGACCCGGTGCTGTTCGAGCTGAACCGGGCCGGGGCCCGCAACGGGCACATCCCGGTCACCGCGATCAACTCGCTGATCGCGGTCGCCACCGCCGTGCTGCACGACCTCGGGCCGGTGGTGATGTCGAACGAGCGCTCCGCGTCCGATCCGAACCTGGTCTGGCAGGGCCACGAGATCAACCACCAGTGGTCCAAGGGCGTCGAGGCGGAAGGGTTGCTGCGGGCCGCGCTGGCCGAGCACGCCGGGCTCACCGAGCCGTACTTCTCGCTGCTGCGGTCCCTGTCCGAGCTGCACATCGCCCGGCTGTTCGCCGAGATCGACCGGTACGACGCGGTGGTGACCAGTTGCAACGCCGCGTTCAAGCTGCACGACGCGAGCGAGCGCTGGTGCCGGGACTGCCCGAAGTGCCGCTTCGTCTTCCTGGCCATGGCCCCGTTCATGCCCCGCGAGCGGCTCACCGGCATCTTCGGCGGTGACCTGCTGGCCGACGAGTCCCAGGTCCCCGGCTACCGGGAGCTGCTCGGCGTGGACGGGCACAAGCCGTTCGAGTGCGTCGGCGAGGTGGAGGAGTCGGTGGTCGCGCTGGGCCTGCTCGCGCAGCAGGACCAGTGGCGGGACGCCCCGGTGGTCCGCGCCCTGGTGGCGGCGCTGCCGGACGCCGCCTGGCAGGCCGCCGCGACCTCCGACGTCTTCACCCCCGCCGGCCCGAACCACGTCCCCGCCCCCTACGCCAAAACCCTCCAGTCCCTCACCTGACCCCCTCAATTGCCGTTGATCAAGGAGTTTGCGTCATCGCGGCGCGAATTTCTGACGCAAACTCCTTGATCAACTCGGGGCTAGGGGGTGCGGACGGCGTCCAGGGCCAGCAGGGCTACGTGCAGGGAGAGGCACTGCTCGACCGAGTCGAGGTCGGCGTCGAGGATGCGGCCGATCCGGGCCAGCCGCTCGTAGAAGGCCGGCCGGGACAGGTGGGCCGCCACGGCGCCCGCCGACTTGTTGCGGCCCTGTTCCAGGTACGCCCGCAACGTGCCGAGCAGTTGTTCCCGGGGATGCTGGGCGTCGTACGCCAGCAGCGGGCCGAGTTCCCGCTCGACGAACGTCTGCAACCGGGGCTCGTCCCGCAGCAGGTGCAGCAGGCCGGCCAGCCCGACGTGGGGCAGCCGGAAGCAGGGCAGGTCGCGCGGGTCCCGCCGGGCCGCCTCGGCGACCTGCCGCGCCTCGACCAGTGACCGGCGCGCCTCGCGCAGGCTGCCCACGCCGGAGCCGGCCGCGACGACGACCGCCGGGCGGGGGGCCGACGGTCGGGCCGGGGCGGCGTCGAGGCGTACCCGACGCAACGCGGCGGCGAACGCGGCGAGCGCCTTCTCCTCGGCGCCCGGGTCGGGCAGCGCCAGCAGCGCGCCCACCGCGTGGTCGTCGACGGCGCTGGTCAGCGCCGTCAGCTTGGCCTCGCGCACGGCCTGGCCGACCGCCTCGGCGAGGTCGCGGAGCCGGGCCGGGCCGGCCTCCGGGCCGACGGCTTCCAGCTCGCCGGCCGGGTCGTCGCTGCGGTGCCGGACCACCACGCCGACCAGGTGCCGGCGGTCCAGGGTGACGCCGAGCGCCTTGGCGCGCAGCGCCACCTCGTCCACCGGGCGGGAGTGGTCGATGAGCGCGGTCAGCAGCGTCCGGTGGATCTGCCGTTCCAGACCCTCGGCGTCGCGGCGGATGAGCCGGCCCAGGGCGAGCGTGGAGGCGGCCCGCTCGATCAGGATGGTGAGCCGGGTGGGCGGGGCGGCCTCGGTGGCCGGCCAGCGCAACAGCAGCCGACCCCAGTCCTGCCCGCGCGCGCCGACGGTGGTGACCAGCCAGCCGCTGTCCGGGTCGTACGCGGTGCGCCCGGCCGGCCGGATCCGGCGGGAGTGCTGCTCCCAGCCGTCCAGCAGCAGCTCCGCGTTCTCCCCCGCCGGGTCGTACGCGAGCACCTGCCGGGACAGGTTCTCCAGCACCACCGGGCAGCCGGCCAGCTCGGCGGCCTGCCGCAGCACCTCGGCCGGCTCGGCGCCCTCCACGGACAGCTCGGTGAACCGCTGGTGGATCTCCTCGGTGGCCCGCAGCTCGGTGAGCTGGGCGTCCACGATCAGCGCGTGCACCGCCTCGGTGATCCGCACGAACGGGGTGGCCCGGCGCAGCTCGACCAGGGGCAGCCCGCGCCGTTCGGCGGCGGCCGCCATCACCCGGGGCACGCCGCCGACGTAGCGGCGGCCCAGCTCGACGACCAGCCCGGAGACGCCGACGTCGGCCAGGTCGCCGACGAACGCGCGCAGCCCGGCGTCGTCGGCGGGCAGGCCGATGCCGGTGGTGAGCACCAGTTCGCCGCCGCCGAGCAGGGTGGCGATGTCCGGCACCTCGGTGACGTGCACCCACCGCACCGGGCGGTCCAGCCCGGCGTCGCCGGCGACCAGCCGCGGCGCGCCGTGGCGCACCGGCACCAGGGCGAGCACCTCACGCACGGTAGGGAACACGGGCGACACGCTACCCTGCGTCACCACCGATGCCGAAGTCCCGCCCCGGACCGGCGGCCCGTTCAGTCGACGCCGAACTCCATCGCGGCGCGGTCGAGCCACTCGTCCTCCGCCGAGGGGACGCCCCGGGAGGCGATGGCCTCCGCGCCGCCCTCGGGCATCGCGCCGATCAGGCCGGTCGAGGCGGCCTGCGCGGCGCCGACCATCCGCTGCGGGGCGGTGCCGCCGACCATGCCGAGCGAGGCGTACTGCTCCAGCTTGGCCCGCGAGTCGGCGATGTCCAGGTTACGCATGGTGAGCTGGCCGATCCGGTCCGACGGGCCGAACGCCGAGTCCTCGGTCCGCTCCATCGACAGCTTGTCCGGGTGGTAGCTGAACGCCGGGCCGGTGGTGTCCAGGATCGAGTAGTCCTCGCCCCGGCGCAGCCGCAGCGTCACCTCGCCGGTGACCGCGGTGCCGACCCAACGCTGCAACGACTCGCGCAGCATCAGCGCCTGCGGGTCGAGCCAGCGGCCCTCGTACATCAGCCGGCCGAGGCGGCGGCCCTCGGTGTGGTAGTTCGCCAGCGTGTCCTCGTTGTGGATGGCGTTGACCAGCCGCTCGTACGCGGCGTGCAGCAGCGCCATGCCGGGCGCCTCGTAGATGCCCCGGCTCTTCGCCTCGATGATCCGGTTCTCGATCTGGTCGGACATGCCCAGGCCGTGCCGGCCGCCGATGGCGTTGGCCTCCAGCACCAGGTCGACCGGGCTGCCGAACTCCTTGCCGTTGATCGTCACCGGGCGGCCCTGGTCGAAGCCGATCGTGACGTCCTCGGTGGGGATCTCGACCGCCGGGTCCCAGAACCGGACGCCCATGATCGGGCTGACCGTCTCGATGCCGGTGTCGAGGTGTTCGAGCGTCTTCGCCTCGTGGGTGGCGCCCCAGATGTTGGCGTCGGTGGAGTAGGCCTTCTCGGTGCTGTCCCGGTAGGGCAGGTCGCGGTCGAGCAGCCACTCCGACATCTCCTTGCGCCCACCCAGCTCGGTGACGAAGTCGGTGTCCAGCCACGGCTTGTAGATGCGGAGCTGCGGGTTGGCCAGCAGGCCGTACCGGTAGAACCGCTCGATGTCGTTGCCCTTGAACGTCGAGCCGTCGCCCCAGATCTGGACGTCGTCGGCGACCATCGCCCGCACCAGCAGCGTGCCGGTGACGGCCCGGCCGAGCGGCGTGGTGTTGAAGTAGGCCCGCCCGCCCGAGCGGATGTGGAAGGCCCCGCAGGTCAGCGCCGCGAGACCTTCCTCGACCAGGGCGGCGCGGCAGTCGACGAGCCGGGCGATCTCGGCGCCGTAGCTCAGCGCGCGGCCGGGCACCGAGGCGATGTCGGGCTCGTCGTACTGGCCGATGTCGGCGGTGTAGGCGCAGGGCACGGCGCCCTTGTCGCGCATCCACGCGACCGCGACCGAGGTGTCGAGGCCGCCGGAGAAGGCGATGCCGACACGTTCACCGGTGGGCAGGGAGGTGAGAACCTTGGACACAGGAAGATTATGCACCAAGCCGCATGGTCATGCAAGCGACAGTCACATCGGGTCGTCGCGCCCCAGTTCCCAGCAGGCCACCGCCGTGGCGGCGGCGACATTCAGCGAATCCACGCCCCGGCGCATCGGGATCACCACGCGGACGTCGCTGGCGGCCATCGCCGCCGGGGTCAGCCCGGCCCCCTCCGCGCCCAGCAGCAGCGCCGCCCGGGCCCGCTGGTCGTCGGTGAGCCGCTGGATCGGCACCGCGTCCGGCGCCGGCGTCAGCGCCAGCACCGTGAAACCCGCCGCCCGCACCTCGTCCAGGCCCGTCGGCCAGCGCTCCAGCTTCGCGTACGGCACCGCGAACACCTCGCCCATGCTGACCCGGACGCTGCGTCGGTAGAGCGGATCGGCGCAGGTCGGCGACAGCAGCACGGCGTCCACCCCGAGCGCCGCCACGGCCCGGAAGATCGCGCCCAGGTTGGTGTGGTTGTTGACGTCCTCCAGGATCACCACCCGCCGGGCAGCGGCCAGCACCTCGGCGGCCGGCGGCAACGGCCGGCGGTGGAACGACGCGAGCACCCCCCGGTGCACGTGGAAGCCGGTGGTCCGCCGGAGCACCTCGGCGGTGGCGGCGTACACCGGGACGTCGCCGGTGTCGAGGTCGGCGAGCTGGTCCGCCCGCTTCGACTCGACCAGGTACGACCGGGCCGGGTAGCCGGCCCGCAGCGCCCGCCGCAGCACCAGCTCCCCCTCGGCGATGAACAACCCGTGCGGGGGCTCCCAGCGGGTCCGCAGCTCCACGTCGGTCAACGCGCGGTAGTCGGCGATCCGGTCGTCGTCGGGGTCGGTGATCTCGTGGACGGGCACCTCACGGATTCTGCCTGGTGTCCCGGCCCACCCCGGCGCGGGTCGGGTTTCCGCCGCCCGAGGCGGGGAACGGAGCCGGGGAAGCGGACACCGACGGAGGGACCACCACGATGGGCGCGGACCACCCCGACGACGGCGCGCTGCCCCGCGACGCCACCGTCGCCGACCAGATCGTGGCCCGGCTCGCCGAGTGGGGCGTGCACCGCTACTACGGCTATCCCGGGGACGGCATCAACGGCATGACCTCGGCGCTGCAACGCGCCGAGGGACGCGCCCGGTTCATCCAGGTACGCCACGAGGAGACCGCCGGTTTCGCGGCCGGCGCGCACGTCAAGTACGGCGGCGGCCCGCTCGGCTGCGTGGTGGTCACCAGCGGCCCGGGCGCCATCCACGCGCTCAACGGCCTCTACGACGCCAAGCTCGACCACCAGCCGGTGGTGGCGCTGCTCGGGCACACCGCGCTGCCCGCCGAGGGCGGCGGCTACTACCAGGAGGTGGACCTGCTCTCGCTCTACAAGGACGTGGCCGGCGACTTCCTGGCCCAGCTCGACGACCCCTCCCAGACCCGGCACCTGGTGGACCGGGCCTGCCGCACGGCCCTCGCGCGGCGTACCGTGACCGCCCTGGTCCTCCCCGCCGACGTGCAGGACGAACCGGCGGTGCCGCACCCGCCGCACGCGCACGGCTATTACCACACCAGCGCGGTGCCGAGCAGCCCGCCGACCGTGCCGCCGGCCGCCGACGTCCGCCGGGCGGCGGAGGTGCTGCGCGGCGGCGAGCGGGTGGCGATGCTGGTCGGGCAGGGCGCGCTCGGCGCCGAGAACGAGGTACGCCGGATCGCCGACCGGCTCGGCGCCGGGGTGACCACCGCGCTGCTCGGCTTCGCCGCCGTGGACCACCGACAGCCCTGGGTCACCGGCGCGATCGGTCTGCTCGGCACGCGCCCGAGCTGGCAGCTCATGCAGGAGTGCGACCGGCTGCTGATCGTCGGCAGCCAGATGCCGTACTCGGAGTTCTATCCGCCGGAGGGCCAGGCCCGGGCGGTGCAGATCGACAGGGACGGCACCCGGATGGGGTTGCGCTACCCGACCGAGGTGAACCTGACCGGCGACGCCGGCCCGACGCTGCGCGCCCTCCTGGACGAGCTGGGCCCCGGCCCGGCGCCGACCGCCTGGCGGGCCACCATCGCCGACGCCACCGGCAAGTGGCGGGCCGCGCAGCGCGAGGTGGCCGCGCAGCCCGCCGACCCGGTGAACCCGCAGTCGCTGTTCGTCGCGCTCGACGACGCGCTCCCCGACGACGCCATGCTCGCCGTGGACTGCGGCACCGCCACCGCCTGGTACGCCCGGCACCTGCGGGTCCGCCCCGGCATGCTGGCCAGCCTCTCCGGCACGCTGCTGTCCATGGGCGGCGGCCTGCCGTACGCGCTGGCGGCGAAGTTCGCCCACCCGGACCGCCCGGTGATCGCGCTGCTCGGCGACGGGGCGATGCAGATGAACGGCGTCAACGAGCTGATCACGGTGGCGAAGTACTGGCGGGAGTGGGCCGACCCGCGCTTCGTGGTGCTGGTGCTCAACAACCGGGACCTGTCGTTCGTGAGCTGGGAGCAGCGTTCCGGCGAGGGCACGCCGAGGTTCCCGGACAGCCAGGACCTGCCGGACGTGGCGTACCACAGGTGGGCGGAGGTGCTGGGGCTCGGCGGCGAGCTGGTCGACGCGCCCGAGCAGGTGCCCGGCCTGTGGCCACGGGTGCTCGACGCCGACCGGCCGGTGGTGGTCAACGCGGTGGTCGACCCGGCCGAGCTGATGCTGCCGCCGCACTTCACCGCCGAGCAGGCCCGCAAGACGGCCGCCGCGCTGCTGCGCGGGGACAGCGACCGGGCCGGCATCCTGCGTCGCGGCGTGCCCGCCACGGTGGCCACCTACCGGCCGCGCCGGCGCGGTCGCTGACCGACCGGGCCCCGTCCGTCACGCCCGCTCGTAGCGCAGCAGCACCGCGCGACCGTCGAACGGGCGCGTCTCGACCAGCCGGAGTTCCTGGCGGGCGAGGTCGGGCAGCACCTGTTTCCCGCCGCCGAGCACCACCGGGTGCACGATGACCTGGTACTCGTCGACCAGCCCGTGCGCGGCCAGCGCCGTCGCCGCGCCGGTCCCGCCGGTGACCAGCAGGTCACCGTCGTGCGCGGCGCGCAGCTCGGCCAGCTCCGCCGCCAGGTCGCCGCCGACGACCCGGGCGCCGTGTTCGGCGTCGGCGAGCGTGCGGGACACGACCACCTTCGGGGTACGCCGCCAGATCGGCGCGAACGCCAGGTCGTGCGGGTGGTCCGAGATCGACTCGACGCGCGGCCAGTAGGAGGCCATCAGCTCCCACACCCGCCGTCCGTAGACGAACGCCGCGGCCCGCTCGGACAACCCGATCGAGTACGCGGACAGCTCCGCCCCCATCGCCGGCCAGTCGAACTCGCCCTTCGGCCCCTCGATGAAACCGTCGACCGACACGTGTACCCAGTAGACGACCTTGCCCATGCTGTGCTCCTCCGCGTCACCGGACGCGCCCGAGCGGCCCGCCCTCCCCGTCGGGTCGGAGCCGCCACCCGAATCCCGACACCCCACCGCCTCCCGTTTGCGCTGATTCACGGAAAGCGTGGCCATCGGAGTGCGGATGGGCCCGCTTTCCGTGAATCAGTGCGGGGGTGGGGGTGGCGGGGTCAGTTGCGGTTCTGGAGCCAGCGGAGGAGGTCGGCGGGGAGGTTGCGGTTGTCCTCGCGAGGCGGGGTGGGCTGCTCGGGTTGCGGGCGCGGCTGCGGGCGCTGCGGGTTGCCGGCCAGTTCGCGGCTCGGCGCGGTGAAGTCCTTCACCGGCTGGCCGGCGACCGCCGCCTTGATGGTCCGGGCCACCGCGTCGATCACCTTCGTCTGCACCGCGGAGCCGACCAGGTCGGTCGCGTCGTCCGGGTTGGCCGCGATGCCGGCCACCGCCACCTGCGGGGTGAACCCGACGAACGTCTCGGTGGCGTTCCGCTCCGAGCTGCCCGTCTTGCCGGCCACCGGCCGGCCGACGATGCCGTCGACACCGGTGGCGGTGCCGCCGTTGCACTGCCCGTACGCCGACTGCTGGCCCACCGGGCAGCGGGCCGCGTCGGTGGCCGCCCGGGCCACGTCGGGTTCGAGCACCTTCTTGCAGTTCGGCTGTCCCACGTCGACCGCGTCCCCGTCGGGCGCGGTGACCGACACGACCGGCAACGGCGTGCAGTAGGTGCCCTCGGCGGCCACCGTCGCGTACGCGTTGGCCAGGTCGAGCGGGGTGGTGGCGGCCACGCCGAGCGTGAACGCGCCCCAGTTGGCGGCGTCGTTCCGGGCGAACGCGGCGTCGGAGTCGGCCCGGAACGTGATGCCCAGGCGCTGCGCCATCTCCACCACCTTGTCCTCGCCGACCTGCTCGGCCAGCCAGACGAAGTACGTGTTGACGGAGCGGCCGAAGCCGTCCCACATCATCCGGTAGCCGTCCATCCACTCCGGGTTGGCGTTGGCCGGGCACCACGTGCCGTCGCAGTTGCCCTCGGCGTCGGAGGCGTACCGGGTGGGCAGCTTGGCCGGCGCGTCGAAGCCGGTGGCGAGCGGCTTGCCGGCCTCCAGCGCGGCCAGCATGGTGAACAGCTTGAACGTCGAACCGGCCTGGTAGCCGTCCACGCTCGCGCCGCCGGAGATCAGCGGGTTGACCGTGTTCGGGTGGTTGGCCTGCCCGCCCGGGTTGTCGGCCAGGCTGTAGTGCCGGTTGACCGCCATGGCGAGCACCCGGCCGGTGCCCGGCTCGACCGCCGCGATCGGCAGCGCGCGCTTGTCGTCGTACCCGTAGACCTTGGTGGCCTGCGCCTGCGCGGTCTGCTGGATCTTGGGGTCGAGCGTGGTGACCACCCGGTAGCCGCCGCGGCGCAGCGCCTGCTCGCGCTCGTCGGCGGTGTCGCCGAACGCCGGCTGGGTGAGCCACCACTGGCGCAGGTAGTCGCAGAAGAAGCCCCAGTCGTCGTGGCCCTGCGCGGTCGCGGTGCAGCCGTTGGGCTGGGCGGTCGGGCGCAGCCTCAGCGGCTCGGCCTTGGCCGCCGCCGCCTGCGTGGCGGTGATCGCGCCGGTCTCGGCCATCGAGTCGAGCACGTACGCCCGGCGGGCCAGCGCCGCGTCCTTGTCACCGTCGATCGGGCTGTACTCGTCGGGCGACTGGACCAGGCCGGCGAGCAGCGCCGCCTCGCCGAGCGTCAGGTCGGCCGGCGCCTTGCCGAAGTAGCGCTGGCTCGCGGCGGCGACGCCGTACGCGCCGGAGCCGAAGTACGCGATGTTGAGGTAGCGGTTGAGGATCTCGTCCTTGGACAGCGACTGCTCCAGCGCGTTCGCGTACCGGATCTCCTGGAGCTTGCGCCCGACGGTCTGCTCGGTGGCGGCCTGCCGCTCCTCGGCGGTGCGGGTCGGGTCGGTCTTGAGCACGTTGCGGACGTACTGCATGGTCAGCGTGGAGCCGCCCTGCTCGGTGCCGCCGCCCTTGACGTTGGCGACCAGCGCGCGGGCGATCCCGCGCAGGTCGGCGCCGCCGTGCGAGTAGAACCGCCGGTCCTCGGCCGAGATGATCGCCTGGCGCATCACCGGCGCGATCTCGGCCAGCGGCACGTCGGTGCGGTTCACGTCGTAGAACGTGGTGATCAGCGTCGTGCCGTCGTTGGCGTAGAGGTAGGAGCGCTGCGGCTGCGCGGGCGTGCGCAGCGCGTCGGGCAGCTCCGCGTACGCCCCGAGGCTCGCCTTGGCGACGAACCCGCCGAGCAGGCCGGTCGGGAGCGCGGCGAGCGCCAGGACGAGCCCGGCGAGCAGGCCGGCGAGCAGCACGGTGAACAGCCGCGACAGCGGCGACCGGGGAGACGGCATGACGCCAAGGATTGCCACGAAAGCCGCCTACCGGCCACCCCGTCAGGCAACTGTCAGTTACCTCACGGCGACTGTCCAGCTCCGGCGGCACCCGGGAACCGGTCATCCGGCGGCAAGCGGGCCGTCCGGTGACGCGGGTGGGGCGGCGACGCTGGCGGTGGCCGCGTCACGGGCGATGGTCTCGGGCACCAGGCGACCGCTGCGGTAGCCGATGCCGATGCCGGCCACCAGCACGAAGATCGCGCCGAACGTCTGCAACGAGCCGATCAGCGCCCCGCCGAGGCCGAGCAGCGGCGCGGCGATCATCAACATGGTCCCGTCGCCGTAGGAGAACATCCCGGACCGGGCCACCGACCAGCCGGTGAGGAACCAGCCCACGCTGTAGCAGGTGGCCCCGAACAGCACGATGCCGCGCGCGGTCAGCCCGAACACCGGCGTCTGCTCGGCCAGCCCGGCGAACGGCAGCATCAGCACCATGCCGCCGATGCTGGCCAGCAACCCGGCCAGCGCGACCCGGCGGCAGCGGGTGGCGGCGAGCAGGCCGGTGAGCGCGAGCAGGGCGAGCAGCCCGAGCCAGACCGACGCCACCCAGCCGACCAGGTAGAGCGGCCGGCCGTCGGCCGGGTAGGGGTCGTTGCCCACCCCGCCGTCGCTGGCCATCGCCACCACGCCGTAGAGGACCGCGTACGCCGGGAGCAGCCAGACCGCCGCGCGGGCGAACCGCCGGACGGACCAGGCCCAGCTCGCGTCCGTGGCCGGGGCCCCCGGCCCCGGTTCGGAGACGAACGGCAGGACCCCGAAACCCCCTCCGGTTCGCCGGGAGCCGAGCGGTCCGCCGGGGTCGTGCGCGCCGGGGACCGGGGTACGGGAGAAGAGCCGGTTCGCCGGTTCCTTCATGCGTCACCTCGCTCGCGCCACGGGTGGCCCGGGATGCGCAACGGCGCCCCGGCCCTGGTCACCACCCGTCCTTCAGACCGATGGTGGCAGGCGCCGGGGCGCCGGATGAGCGATTCTCGGATTTGCCGGTCAGCCCCGTTCGCGCTGGTCCGCCGGGTCGTTGAGCAGGGAGTCCGGCGCCACCGGCTCCGGGGCCGGCAGGCCCTTCGCGGTGGTGCCGCCGGTGGCCTGCGCCTCGGCCACGCGCACCTCGTCGTGGATCTCCTGGGCGGCGACGGCCGCGGCCTGGGCCGCCTCGGCGGCCTCCCGCTCGACCTCGCTGGCGGTCCGGGCGGCCTCCGGCGACGGCTGGTCGCCGACCATGTTCGCCAGCCCGCCCAGCGCGCCGCCCATGCCCTCCAGGGCCCGGGTCAACTCGGTCGGGACGATCCACACCTTGTTGGCCGTGCCGTTGGCGATCTGCGGCAGCGCCTGCAGGTATTGGTAGGCGAGCACCTTCTGGCTCGGGTTGGCGGTGTGGATCGCGTCGAAGACGGTCCGGATGGCCTTGGCCTGGCCCTCCGCCTGCAGGATCCGGGCCTGCCGGTCACCGTCGGCGCGCAGCACCGCGGCCTGCTTCTCACCCTCGGCGGTGAGGATCTGGGACTGCTTGTGCCCCTCGGCGTTGAGGATGGCGGCCCGGCGGTCCCGCTCGGCGCGCATCTGCTTCTCCATCGAGTCGCGGATGCTCGGCGGCGGCTCGATCGCCTTGATCTCGACCCGGGTCACCTTGATGCCCCAGCGGCCGGTGGTCTCGTCCAGCACGCCGGACAGGTGCCTGTTGATCTCCTCGCGGCTGGTCAGCGCGCGCTCCAGGTCCAGCGAGCCGATCACGTTCCGCAGCGTGGTGACGGTGAGCTGCTCGATCGCCTGGAGGAAGTTGGAGATCTCGTAGGTGGCCCGGACCGAGTCGACCACCTTGAAGTAGAGCACCGTGTCGATCGAGACGACCAGGTTGTCCGAGGTGATCACCGGCTGCGGCGGGAAGCTGACCACCTGCTCGCGCATGTCGACCTTGGTGCGCACCGCGTCGACGAACGGCACCAGCAGGTTCAGGCCGGGGCTCAGGGTGCGCTTGTACTTGCCGAGCCGCTCCACCACGTCCTGGCGCTGCTGCGGCACGATCCGCACCGCCTTGGCCAGCGTGACCACCACGATCAGCGCCACGGCGATCAATAGGATCGCTGCAAACTCCATATCTTCACCCTCTCGCTTCGGGCAGCTCGCCCGGGGCGGAAATGTCGTCCTGCCAGACCAGGGCGGTCGCGCCCCGGACCTTTATCACCTGCACCCGCTGGCCGACGGCGTACGTCTGCGTCGCGTCGAACGAACGGGCCGTCCACAGCTCGCCATCGATCTTGACCATGCCCCGGTCGGCGTCCACCGGCTCCAGGACCACCGCGCTGGACCCCTCGATGGCCTCGACGCCGAACGGCTGCTCGCCGGCCTCCAACGCGGACCGGGCGTTCCGGCGGATCGCCGGCCGGGCCAGCGCCAGGGACAGCGCCGACACCACCGCGAAGATCACCGCCTGGAGCGCCACCGGCGCGCCGAGCGCGGCGGCGCCGGCCGCGGCGAACGCCCCGACCCCGAACATGATCAGGAAGAGCGTCGTCGTGAAGATCTCGGCGACCGCTAATACCACACCCAGAACGATCCAGAACACGGCGTCCACGTGACCAATCGTGACACGTCAAGGCACGTGTCATCGAACTGTCATGATCGCTACGCTGGGCCGGCCGTACCGGCGACGAGGAGGACGACATGGCTCTGCTGCCGGAGACCGCACGCCAGGTGGACCTGCTGGTCGCCCGCGCCCAGGCGGACGGGCGCGGGCCGTCGGTCGCCCTCGGCGTGATCCGTGACGGCGAGCTGGCCCACCTGGCGGTCGCCGGCGGGCAGCCCCACCCCCACGCCGACCTGCAGTACCGGATCGGCTCGATCACCAAGACCATGACCGCGGTGCTGGTGATGCAGCAGCGCGACGCCGGGCGGCTGGCCCTGGACGACCCGCTCGACGAACACCTGCCCGGCACCCCGGTGGGCGCGCTCACCGTGCGCCACCTGCTCGGGCACGCCAGTGGGCTGCAACGCGAGCCGGACGGCGAATGGTGGGAGCGCACCGAGGGCACCGACCTGGACACGCTGCTCGCCGGGCTGACGCCGGACAAGATCGCTTACCCGCCGCACCGGGTCTACCACTACTCCAACCTGGCGTACGGGCTGCTCGGCGGCGCGCTGGAACGGATCACCGGCACGCCATGGCGCGTGTTGCTGACCGAACGGCTGCTGGCCCCGCTCGGCATGCGTCGCACCACCGTCCACCCGGTCGAGCCGTACGCCCGCGGCTACGTCGTACACCCCTGGCACCAGACGCTGCGGGAGGAGCCGCTGACCGACACCGGGGCGATGGCGCCGGCCGGGCAGCTCTGGTCGACCGTCGAGGACCTGGCCCGCTGGGCGGCGTTCCTCGCCGACCCGGACCCGGCGCTGCTCGACCCGGCGACGCTGACCGAGATGTGCGTCCCGGTGGCGATCAGCGACCTGGACTCGTGGACCGCCGGCCACGGCCTCGGCGTGGAGCTCTACCGGGTCGGCGACCGGGTGTACGTGGGCCACGGCGGCTCGATGCCCGGCTTCGTCGCCGGCCTGGTCGTGCACCGTCCCACCCGGACCGCGGTGGTGGACTTCGCCAACGCGTACGGGCTGCGCGGGCACCACGTCGTGGGGATGGCCCGGGACGTGCTCACCCGGGTGCTCGACGCCGAGCCGTCCCTGCCCGCTCCGTGGCGGCCGGCCGCTCCCCCCACCGCCGAAGCGGCCGAGCTGGCCGGCCGCTGGTGGTGGATGGGCCTCGAGTACGAGTTCCGCGCCAACCCGGCCGGTGACCTGGTGGGCGGGCCGATGGGTGGTCCGCCGCTCCGCTTCACCCCGGAGGGCCCGGACCGCTGGCGGGGCCGGTCCGGCACGCAGGACGGAGAGATCCTCACCGTCGTCCGCGACTCCGCCGGTGCGGCGGTCGCGCTCGACATCGCCACCTTCGTCCTCACCCGCACCCCCGACCAGACCCCCTGACCCCGGGCGCCTACCAACTTGAGGGCGTGGACGGGTCAGGGGTGACCCGTCCACGCCATCAACTTCGTAGCGCCCCGCAAGACCTCACCCACGACTGCGGAACCGAGCCGCGGACACGGCACCCGACGGGCCGGGGGCGACCGTGACCGGCGCAGGGATCAAGCCTGACCGCCCGGAGCCGGGCACGGTCGCCCCCGGCCCTCAACCGCAACCCCTCACCCGGGCGAGGTGACGAAATCGATCAACCGCTCCATCGCGTTGATCAGCGGCGTCTCCACGTCCGCGAAACTGTCCACCCGGGACAGGATCCGCCGCCACATGTCGGCCGGCTCGGCCACCCCGAGCGCGGCGCAGACGCCCTCCTTCCAGGGCTGTCCGGGCGGCACCACCGGCCACGCCGCGATGCCCAGCGCCGCCGGCCGCACCGCCTGCCACACGTCGACGTAGGGGTGACCGGTGACCAGCACGTGCGGCGAGGTCACCCGGGCCACGATCCGGCTCTCCTTGGAGCCGGGGACGAGATGGTCGACCAGCACCCCGAGCCGCCGGGCCGGGCCGGGCGCGAACGCGCGCACCTCGTCGGCGAGCGCGTCGATGCCGTCGAGCGGCTCCACCACCACGCCCTCGATCCGCAGGTCGTCGCCCCAGATCCGCTCCACCAGCGCGGCGTCGTGCACGCCCTCCACCCAGATCCGGCTGGCCTTGGCGACCTGCGCCCGTACGCCGTCCACGGCGACCGAGCCGGAGGCGGTGCGGCGCCGGGCGGCCGGGACCGGGGCGCGCGCCGGGCGGCGCAGCGTCACCGGCTGGCCGTCGAGCAGGAACGCGGCGGGCCGCAGCGGGAAGTTGCGTCGCCGCCCGTGCCGGTCCTCCAGCACCACGGCGCCGGAGTCGAAGCCGACCACCGCGCCGCAGAACCCGGAGTCGGCGTCCTCGACCACCAGGTCGGGCTCGGCGTCGACCTCGGGGGTCACCTTCCGCCTCCGCCAGTCGCCCGCCAGCACGTCCCCGTCGTATCGCCCCGCCATGGCGATCACGCTAGCCACCGGGCCGGTGTGTCGCCCGCCGACGCGCCGGTCCGGGCACCGCCCGACGGCACGAAACGGTGCGAACGGGGTAGTTGGGGGCAGGCCACACCACCGGAGCGGCAGCCGAGACAGCAGCGGCGGCTACCACGTACCCTTTCCGCATGTCCTCCCCCGCAACGGGCGCGGCCACGCTGGCTGCGCGCCGGTCGAGCCGGTTCGTCGCCTGGGTACGCGCCTGGCGCGCCGGCCTGGTGCCGTTCGACGAGGTCGCCGACGCCATCGCCGGCGACGAGGAGCACCTCGTCGCGGACGCGCCCGGCACCTGGACCGACGTGTCGCTGCGGGAGGCGCTGCCCAGCCTGGCCAAGCACTCCCCGGACGAGATCCGCCTGGTCCTGCCCGCGCCGGGCGACCCGCGCGGGCTGCCCGGCCCCGGCGCGTTCGCCGGGGCGGCGCTGCTGGCCGGCGAGGCGGTGGTGGCCAGCGGGCTCGGGCTGGTGCCCGAGGTCCGCACGCACACCTCCGGCTCCGGGATGACCTGGGAGACGGTGCTGTGGCGGGTCCACGCACTGCCGCCGGACGCGCCGAAGGCGTCCCTGACCGCGCCGGGCGCGGCGGAGGCCGAGGCCGAACTGGCCACCGCGCTGGCCGAGACGACCGCGGCCCTGACCCGGCTGGACGTCGCCCAGTGGCGGCCCGAGCTGGCCGGCGCGCTCGCGGCCCTGCGCCGCCCCGACGGCGCCACCGACCTGCCGCCCGGCTTCGACCCGCGGTCCCGCCGCCTGTTCGCCCGCGCCGCCGTGCTGGACCGGGTGCTCGCCCTGGCCGGCGAGAGCGCTCCGGGCGGCGCGGTGAACACCTACGAGGCGCAGCAGCGGGACGCGGCGCTGCGACCGCTGACCACCGCCTGCCGGCAGGCCCTGGTGGCCGCCTGCAACGCCCCGCTGCGGCTCTGACAGGGCCCGCGCCCCGGCTCAGACCTCGTCGATCAGGTCGGCCACCGAGTCGACGATCCGGGACGGCCGGTACGGGTACCGCTCGGCCTCGGCCCGGGTGCTGATGCCGGTGAGCACCAGGATCGTCTCCAGTCCCGCCTCCAGCCCGCACAGGATGTCGGTGTCCATCCGGTCACCGATCATCGCGGTGGACTCCGAGTGGGCGTCGATGGTGTTCAACGCGGAGCGCATCATCATCGGGTTGGGCTTGCCGACGAAGTAGGGTTCCACGCCCGTCGCCTTGGAGATCATCGCGGCCACCGAGCCGGCCGCCGGCAGCGCGCCCTCAACCGAGGGGCCGGTGGCGTCCGGGTTGGTGCAGATGAACCGCGCACCGTCGTCGATCAGCCGGATCGCCTTGGTGATCGCCTCGAAGCTGTAGGTGCGGGTCTCCCCCAGCACCACGTAGTCCGGGGCGAAGTCGCTGAGCACGTACCCCACCGCGTGCAGCGCCGTGGTCAGGCCGGCCTCACCGATCACGTACGCCGTCCCGCCCGGCCGCTGGTCGGCCAGGAACTGGGCGGTCGCCAGCGCGGACGACCAGATCGCCTCCTCCGGCACGTCCAGCCCCATCCGGGCCAGCCGGGCCTGGAGATCGCGCGGGGTGTAGATGGAGTTGTTCGTGAGCACCAGGAACGGCTTGCCGGAGGCGCGCAGCTTCCGCACGAACTCCGGGGCGCCGGGCACCGGCTGCCCCTCGTGCACCAGCACACCGTCCATGTCGGTGAGCCAGCTCTGCACCGGCTTGCGGTCATGCATCGTGTCGTCCCCAGGGGTGTCGGTGGTCGATCGGGCTCAGGGCCGGCGGGCGGCGGGCACGCAGCACAGCGCCGGGCAGGTGTCCCAGGCCGGCAGCTCGCCCAGCCGGCGACGCGACCGCTCCCCGTCGGCGGCGGTGCGCTCGGCCACCAGCTCGCGGACCATCGCCACGAACCGCGGGTCGGTGCCCGGGGTGCCGGCCCGGACGAAGTCCAGACCGAGCTGCTTGGCCGTCTCCAACGCCTCGGTGTCCAGGTCCCACACCACCTCCAGGTGGTCGGAGACGAAGCCGATCGGGCTCACCACCACCCCGGTCACGCCCTGCTCGGCCAGGCTGGTCAGGTGGTCGTTGATGTCCGGTTCCAGCCACGGCACCTGCGGCGGGCCGGACCGGCTCTGCCAGACCAGGTCGTACGGCAGGTCGGGCGCGGCCGCGGCGTGCACCAGCCGGGCGGTCTCCTCGAGCTGGGCGGTGTAC
This sequence comes from Micromonospora sp. NPDC018662, assembly GCF_044391475.1. Taxonomy (NCBI): domain Bacteria; kingdom Bacillati; phylum Actinomycetota; class Actinomycetes; order Micromonosporales; family Micromonosporaceae; genus Micromonospora; species Micromonospora sp. NPDC018662. The sequence continues at coordinate 19,962 of NZ_JBISAC010000019.1, read as the reverse complement.
CGGCCGCCGTGCGGGCCGGCGGTGGCCGCCGCCGAGGCCGGGATCGAGTGCGCGGTGAACACCAGCCGGGTGCTGTCCCGCTTCGCCGGGTCGAGCTGGGCCAGCGCGGCGCGGACCGCGTCGGCGTGCGGCTCGACGAAGCCGGGATGGTCCCAGAACTGACGCAGCTTCTCGATCAGCGGCGCGTCCGCGCCGACCGCGGCCCGCGCGGTGGCGATGTCCTCCTGGTACTGCCGGCAGGAGGAGTAGCCGCCGTACGCGCTGGTGACGAACGCCAACGCGCGGGTGACCCCGTCGTCGCGCATCTGCGCCACCGTGTCGGCGAGCATCGGGTCCCAGTTGCGGTTGCCCCAGTAGACCGGGAGGTCGACGCCGTTGGCGGCGAAGTCCGCCCGGATCGCCGCCAGCAGGTCCCGGCACTGCTGGTTGATCGGGGACACGCCGCCGAAGTGCAGGTAGTGCTCGGCGACCTCGGCCAGCCGCTCCGGCGGCACCCCCCGGCCCCGGGTCACGTTCTGCAGGAAGGGAAGAACGTCCTCGGGCCGCTCCGGGCCACCGAAGGAGACCAGCACCAACGCGTCGTACGCCATGGCCCCTATTCTTCCCCGCCCGCCGTGACGCCCGTGCGACGCCCCCTGCTCAGCGCGGTAACGCCCCGGCGCCGAATGTTAGGAGGGGCCCCTTCTTATGCAGAATGCGTTAAGAAGGGGCCCCGCCTTTCACGCTAGGCGCCGATGGCGTGGTAGCCGCCGTCGACGTGCACGATCTCGCCGGTGGTGGCCGGGAACCAGTCGGACAGCAGCGCCAGGCAGGCCCGGGCGGCCGGCTCCTGGTCGGCGAGGTCCCAGCCCAGCGGCGCGCGCTCGGACCAGGCGTCCTCGAACTGGGCGAACCCGGGGATCGACTTGGCGGCCATGGTGCGCAGCGGGCCGGCGGCGACCAGGTTGCTGCGGATGCCCTGCTTGCCCAGGTGCAACGCCAGGTAGCGGGAGGCGGACTCCAGCCCGGCCTTGGCCACGCCCATCCAGTCGTAGACCGGCCAGGCCTTGGTGGCGTCGAAGGTGAGGCCCACCACGGCGCCGCCGGCGGACATCAGCGGCAGCGCCGCCATGGCGAGAGACTTGTAGGAGAACGTGGAGACCTGCAACGCGGTCGCCACGTCGGCCCACGGCGCGTCGAGGAATCCGCCGCCGAGGCAGCTCTGCGGCGCGAACCCGATCGAGTGCACCACGCCGTCCAGGCCGTCGACGTGCTCGCGCACCTTGTCGGCCAGGCCGGCCAGGTGCTCGTCGTTGCTGACGTCCAGCTCGATCACCGGCGCCGGCTCGGGCAGCCGCTTGGCGATCCGCTCCACCAGGGAGAGGCGGCCGAAGCCGGTGAGCACGACCTGGGCGCCGTTCTCCTGGGCGAGCTTCGCCACGGAGAACGCGATCGAGGCGTCGGTGATGACGCCGGTGACCAGCAGCCGCTTACCGGCCAGGAGTCCGGACATTGCGCAGTTCCTCCGTGCTCTCGTGAGTCAGTGGCCCATGCCCAGGCCGCCGTCGACCGGGATGACGGCGCCGGAGACGTAGCCGGCCGCGTCCGAGGCGAGCCAGGTGACCACGGCGGCCACCTCCTCCGGCTCGGCGAACCGGCCGGCCGGGATGGCCTTGCGGTATTCGGTGCGGCGCTCCTCGGGCAGCGCCGCGGTCATGTCGGTGTCGATGAAGCCGGGTGCCACCACGTTCGCGGTGATGTTCCGGCCACCCAGCTCACGGGTGATCGAGCGGGCCACCCCGACCAGGCCGGCCTTGCTCGCGGCGTAGTTGACCTGGCCGGCGCCGCCGTACAGGCCGACCACCGAGGAAATGAAGATCATCCGACCCCACTTCGCCCGGAGCATCTTCGTCGAGGCCCGCTTGGCGACCCGGAACGAGCCGGTCAGGTTGGTGTCGAGCACCCGGGTGAACTGCTCGTCGGACATCCGCATGATCAGCGTGTCGTCGGTGATGCCGGCGTTGGCGACCAGCACCTCGACCGGGCCCAGCTCGGCCTCCACCGCGGCGAACGCGGCGTCCACCGACGCGGCGTCGGTCACGTCGCACCGCACCCCGAACAGCCCCTCCGGCGCGTCCCCGCTCCGGTGGGTCACCGCCACGCGGTCGCCCTGCTTGGCGAAGGCCTGCGCGATGGCCAGACCGATTCCGCGGTTTCCGCCGGTCACCAGCACGGTACGGGCCACGGGTCCCCCTCTGCTCACCTGATCTCCCGGTCGGTGGCGAGCCTAGGGGTTACCGACAGGTAAGCGCTAACCCCCGCAGGTCACGGGCGAGGTTGGCGCATCGGGGCGTCCACCGTTCGACCGAGCGCGCGGTCCGCGCACCCCCGGTGTACGATGATCGCTGTCTGCGGGCCGGTCTGCGCCCGCGCTCCGGGCCCCACCGACCGCTGGAGGTGATCGCTGTGCGAGATAGCGATCCTCCCAGTCGTGGCCGGGCCCACCGTCAGCCCCGCTGAGCCACGGCTCGGTCGACGCGGCTGACCCGCTTCCCGCCCTCCGCACCGCATCCGCTCCCCGGCGACCGCCGCCGGGGGTGGCCCTGCCGCGCGGCGGAGCACCCGGTCACGACTTCGTGTGCGTCCTTCCCGGTCCCCCTCGCGGCCCGCCTCACCGGGCCGACCGTCGCCACGGAGCACAACCATGAGCCGTTACGCCGCCCCGCTGGGCTTCACCCTCGCCGCCGTCTGGGTGGCGGTCCTGTTCGTGCTGGCCGGCGGCGGTCACTGACCACCGCCGGCCCGGCCCGGCTCAGATCAGGCGGGACGTCCAGAGCAGACTCAGCGCCCCGGCGCAGAGCGCCAGCAGCAACGCCACCCCCGCGTACCACTGGGTGATCTCGCGCGGCTCCGTGCGGTAGCCGATCGAGCTGCCCATGTCCTGGTAGACCTGCTTCAGCTCGGCCACCGACGCGGCCTCGTAGAAGAAGCCCTGGGTGGTCTCCGCGAGCTGGGACAGCGCGGTGCGGTCCACCGGCACCCGTTGGAGCTGGCCGCCGATGTCCACCTGGCCCGAGTCGGTGCCGAACGCGATGGTGGAGACCGGCACGTTGGCCGCCTGCGCCGCGGCGGCCGCCTCCTCCACCGAACGGCCCGACGTGCGGTAGCCGTCGGAGAGCAGCACGATCCGGGCCGGCGGGATGCCGGCGGCGCCGTCGGCCGGCACCGACCGGATCGCCTCCAGGCAGGTGAACACCGCCTCCCCGGTGGCGGTCGCCTCGGCCAGCACCAGCCCGTCGATGGCGGTGGTCACCGCCCCCCGGTCCTTCGTCGGCGGCACCAGCACGTTCGCCGACTTGGCGAACGAGACCAGCCCCAGGTTGTAGCTCTCCGGCAGCTCGCCGACGAACTGCTTGGCCGCCTCCTGCGCGGCCTCCAGCCGGTTCGGCGCCACGTCGTCGGCCTGCATGGACAGCGACACGTCGATGGCGAGCATCACGGTGGCCCGTTCCAGCGGCTCCCGGGTGTCGACCGCCGGCCGGGCCAGCCCGGTGGCCAGCACCAGCAGGCAGAGCAGGAACGCGGTCGCCGCCGCGTGCCGCCGCCAGCCGAGGCCCTTGGGCGCGACGGTACGCAGCAGGTCGACGTTGGTGAAGCGCAGCGCGTACTGCCGGCGGTGCAGCTGCCGCCAGACGTACGCGGCGGCGAGGGCGAGCACCGGCAGCACGGCCAGCAGCCACCACGGTTGCAGAAAACGGATCATCGGGTCGTCCCTCGGGTACGGGCGTGCCGCTGCGCGGCGACGAAACGCACCATGTCCAGCAGCCAGTCTCGGTCGGTACGCAGGCGCAGGTGGGCCGCGCCGGCGGCGCGCATCTCGGCGGCGATCGCCCCGCGCTGGGCGGCCGCCGCCTCGGCGTACCGGCGGCGCAGCCCCGGATCGGCGGTCTGCACCTCGTGCAGCTCCCCGGTCTCCGGATCGACCACCGGCAGCACCCCCACGTCGGGCAGTTCCAGTTCCCGCGGGTCGACCACCTCGACGGCCAGCACGTCGTGGCGGACCCGCAGCTTACGCAGCGGCCGGCCCCACTGCGCCGGCGGCGAGAGGAAGTCCGAGATCACCACCGCCACGCCGCGCCGCCGGGGCGGCCGGTTGAGCGCGTCCACCAGCGCGCCGAGGTCACTGCGCCCGGGCCGGATCTCGGTGCCGGCGACGGCGCGCAGCAGCCCCTGCGCCTCCTTGCGACCGGACCGGGCGGGCAGCCGCAGCAGCGTCCCCGGCCCACCGGCGGTCGCGCCGGTGCCGACCACCGCGCCGATCCGGTTGCCGCCGCGCACGGTGAGGTGGGCCAGCGCGGCCACCGCGGCGACCGCCACGTCCCGCTTGAGCCACCGCCCGGTGCCGAAGTCCAGGCTGGCGGACAGGTCGACCGCCAGCCACGTCTCCAGCTCGCGGTCGGCGACCGTACGCCGCACGTGCGGCATGGTGGTGCGAGCGGTCACCGGCCAGTCCATCCGGCGCACGTCGTCGCCGGGGCGGTACTCCCGGGACTCCCCCGCCTCGCTCCCCGGTCCGGGCAGCAGGCCGGCGTAGTCGCCCTGGAGCAACCCGTCCAGCTTGCGGGTGACCATGAGCTGGAGCCGGGCCAGCACGGCGCCCGAGCGCTCGCCGGTGACCGGGAGTCGGGTGGGCGGGGTCACGGGCGCGGCCCGGGCCACCCGTTGTGCGGCACGGCCGGCGGCGGTGTGGCCTGCTGGCGGGGCGCCACCGCGGGCAGCGGGATGGTCGACATCACCCGGTGCACGATGTGGTCGGCCGGCACGTCGTCGGCGAGCGCGTCGTAGCTGAGCACCAGCCGGTGGCGCAGGATGTCCGGCGCGATGTCCTGCACGTCCTGCGGCAGCGCGTAGTCCCGGCCGCGCAGCAGCGCCAACGCGCGGGTGGCCCGGACCAGGCCGAGCGAGGCGCGCGGGCTGGCGCCGTACTGGATGAGCTGGGCCACGTCGGGCATGCCGTGCTCGGCCGGGGCGCGGGTGGCCAGCACCAGCCGGACCGCGTAGTCGACCAGCGCGTTGTGCACGAAGACCTGGTCGGCCTTGCGTTGGAGCGCGATCAGGTCGGGGGTGTCGAACACCCGGGTCGGCTCGGGCGGGGCCACGCCCATCCGGTAGACGATCTCCCGTTCCTCGGCGTCGGTCGGGTAACCCACCACGATCTTCATGAGGAACCGGTCCCGCTGCGCCTCCGGCAGCGGATAGACGCCCTCCTGCTCGATCGGGTTCTGGGTGGCCATCACCAGGAACGGGTCGGGCACCCGGTGCGACTCGCCGCCGATGGAGACCTGCCGCTCGCTCATCACCTCGAGCAGCGCCGACTGCACCTTGGCCGGCGCCCGGTTGATCTCGTCGGCGAGCAGGAAGTTGACGAAGACCGGGCCCAGCTCGACGTCGAACTTCTCGCTGGACTGCCGGTAGATCCGGGTGCCCATGATGTCGGCGGGCACCAGGTCGGGGGTGAACTGGACCCGGGCGAAGGACCCGCCGACGACCCGGGCGAGCGTCTCCACGGCGAGCGTCTTCGCCACGCCGGGGACCCCTTCGAGCAGGCAGTGCCCCCGGGCCAGCAACGCGACGAACATCCGCTCGACCATCCGGTCCTGGCCGACGATCACCCGTTTGATCTCGAAGAGCGCCCGTTCCAGCAGCGTGGCGTCCTGCGCCGGGGTGGTGGCGACCGGGGGCGGCGCGTCCGGCATCGCCTCGGTCGGGTTCGGCACGTCGGGCGTGGTCGGCTGGGCCACCGGTCCTCCACAGCTGGGTCGTCGTCGCGGTGTGGTGCGTGTCAAGACTGTCATGCCTCGCTGAGAGCCGAGGGCGGGAGAGGCACGATTTTCGCCGCGCCGTCGGAGTCCGGCGGAAAACGCTGAACACGGGTGGACAACAAGGGGTCCGGCGCGTGTACGATTCACCCCGTCGCCGGGCGGCTCCCCCCGTGGCCGCCCGGCGCTAAAACTTCCCGGCGTGCGGCCCTAGACTCGCCCCGGTGACCACTCCCCGCCCTGATGAAGCGCCGATCTGCTCGGCGCGGGGGTGTCGTGCCCCCGCGGTGTTCCAGTTGCGCTGGCGGAACCCTCGCCTGCACGCCCCCGACCGGCGCAAGACGTGGCTGGCCTGCCCGGCGCACCGCACGTCACTGGGTGACTTCCTCGACGCGCGCGGCTTCCTGCGCGAGGTGGTGCCGCTGCCCGGATCGCCTACGCTCGAATCGTGAGCGCGCAGACGATCGGATCCCACGCCGCCGGCGGACGCGGCGGTTCCCCCCGGTGAGCGCCGACGGCCTCGCCGGCCGGCCGGCGACCCCGTCCGGCCCGTTGGAGCCCTGGCCGGACACGGTCCGCTGGCAGCCGATCTCCCGCGACCTGATCTGGGTGGAGCTGATCCGGCTCGGCATCGGTCTCGCCGTGTCGCTGGTGGTGCTGGGCACGGCCTGGGCGCTCTCCGGGCACTGGCTGCTCGGCGCCGCCGTCGGTGTGGCGCTGCTGCTGTCCGCCTGGCGGGCGATCACCATCGTGCGCGCGGTCCGCGCCTGGGGGTACGCCGAGCGCGCCGACGACCTGCTGGTGCGCCACGGCCTGCTGGTGCGGCGGCTCTCCATCGTCCCGTATTCGAGGATGCAGTTCGTCGACGTGAGCGCCGGTCCGCTGGAGCGCGCCTTCGACCTGGCCACCGTGCAACTGCACACGGCCGCGGCGGCCAGCGACGCCCGGGTGCCCGGCCTGCGCCCGGCCGAGGCGTCCCGGCTGCGCGACCGGCTCACCGCCCTGGGCGAGGACCGGGCGGAGGGCCTGTGACGGTCAGCGACGGCGATCCGGGTTCCGGCGCGCCGCCGCCCCGGGCGGAACAGCCGGTTCCGCCGCCCGGGGCGTGGGTGCCGGCGCCGTGGGGACCGCCGGTCGGGGAGGAGCCACGGCAGCGGCTGCACCCGTTGAGCCCCGCATTGCACGGCGCGAAGTCGCTGGTCGTGGTGATCGCCGGGCTCTCCTGGTCGACCCTGTCCCGGGTCGGGTTCGGCTGGTTCGCCGCGTTGGTCGCGGTCTTCGTCCTCGGCGCCACCGTGCTGTCCGTGGTGAGTTGGTGGAACACCGGCTACCACGTGGTGGGGCGGGAGCTGCGGGTGCACGAGGGGCTGCTGTGGCGGCGTACCCGGGCCATCCCGTTGGAGCGGTTGCAGGCGGTGGAGGTGGTCCGGCCGCTGCTGGCCCAGCTCACCGGCCTGGCGGAGCTGCGGCTGGAGGTGGTCGGCGGCGGCAAGACCGAGGCGCCGCTGGCCTACCTCGGGGTGGCCGAGGCCGCCGCGTTGCGGCAGCGGCTGCTCTCCGTGGCCGGCCGCGCCCCGGCGCCCACGCCGGCCACCGTCGGCGCGTCGCCCGCGCCCGCGCCGGCCGGTCGGCGGCTGCACGCGGTACGCAATCAGGATCTGCTGGTCAGCCAACTGCTCACGCCGCAGGCGTTCCTGCTGCCGTTCGGCCTGGCGTTCGTGGTGGGGCAGTTCCTGTCCGAGGGTTCGTGGTCGTTCATCGCGGTGGCCAGCACGCTGACCGCGATGGCCGGGGTGCTGCTGCAACCGATCCGCCGGGTGCTCGACGACTGGGGCTTCCGGCTGGACGCCGACGGCGACCTGCTCCGGGTGCACAACGGGCTGCTGGAGACGCGGGTGCAGACCGTGCCGCTGCACCGGGTGCAGACCGTCGGGGTGACCTGGCCGCTGCTCTGGCGGGTCAAGGGCTGGTTGCGGCTGCGGCTGGAGGTGGCCGGCTACTCGGCCGGCGAGCCGGACGACCGGAACCGCCCGGACCGGCTGCTGCCGGTCGGCGACGCCGGCACCGGCGAGCGGGTGGTGGCGGAGGTGCTGCCCGGCGTACGGCTGGACGCGCTGCCCGACACCCCGCCGCCCCGCCGGGCCCGCTGGCTGCGCCCGCTGAGCCGGGCGGTGGTCGGCGCCGGTCTCGACGAGCGGGTCTTCGTGGCCCGTTCCGGGCTGTTGACGCGCTCGGTGACGCTGGTGCCGTACGCCCGGATCCAGAGCGTGCGGGTCACCCAGGGGCCGGCGCAGCGGCGGCTGCGGCTGGCCACCGTGCACGCCGACACCGCCGGCGGGGCCGGGGCGGCGGCGGTCGACCGGGACCTGGCCGACGCGTGGGAGCTGGCCGCGGAGCTGACCGCGCGGGCGCAGGCCGCGCGCCGTTCCGACCGTTCCGCGTAAGGAAGGGCCCCCGCTTAACGCATTCGGTAGAGGCGGGGCCCCTTCTTAACCACGCCGGGGGTCAGCGGCGTTCGGCGGGGACCGCGTCGCGGTCGCCCGCGCCCTCGGCGTCCGGCCCGGCGGGGGGCGCGGTGACGCCGGTCACGGCGGACGGCGTCGGATCCCGGCGGGCCCGTCGCGTCCGCCACCAGCGCTCGGCCAGGCCGACCACCAGGAACGTCATGCCCACGTACGCCCAGCCGACCAGCACGTCGATCAGGTAGTGCTCGCCGCTGTACATCAGCGTGAACGTCATGGCCAGCGGGTACGCCAGCAGCAGCGGCCACCACCGCTTGCGCACCGAGCGCAGGAAGAACAGCACCACGAACAGCGCGAACGCGGTGTGCAGCGACGGCATGGCGGCCACCGGGTTGGAGGCGATCTGCCCGGCGTTGAGCAGGTTGCCCGCGCCGTGCATGCCGATCTCCTTCCAGCCCCGGGTGGAGATCCGGGCCACCTCGGTGAGCAGCCCGTTCTGGGCCGCCCACCACGGCGGGGCGGCCGGGTAGACGAAGTAGGTGACCAGCCCGGCCGCGCACAGGAAACCCCACCGGGCCATGTACCCGAGCCAGCGCTGCCGGTTGCGCATCCAGAGCACCGCGGCGGCGGCCAGCGTGGCCACGAAGTGCGAGAAGTAGATCCAGCTCACCAGCACGTCCCACCAGCGCACCTGGCTCGGGTCGTAGAGGTGCTGCTGGAGCCAGACGGTCGGCACCTCGCCGCCGGTGGCCCATCCGGTCAGGAACCGGTCGGCGACGATCAGCTCCATGGCGTGCGGGGTCGCGCCGTTGTCGGCGAACCCGCGGGACAGGTTGTACGCGGCGAGCAGCAGCACCACCGGGATCCAGTCCCGGGCGAAGCGCAGGTGGCTGCGCCACGGCCGGTTCGAGTTCCACGCGACGGTGCCGGCCCAGATCCACAGGAACGCGTACGCCGGGTCGGTGGGCAGGCCGATGGCGAGCCAGGCGGCCACGAAGGCGACACCCCAGACGGCCATCGCGATCACCCGACGGCGCCCGCCGTCGGGGGACGCGGTCGGTCCGGCGGGGGCGGGGGGCGGGGGGTCTGTCAGCACGGCCATCGCCGACAAGGTTAACGGCGGGCGACGGGACCGCCGACGCCGACCGTCCGGGACCGGTGCGGGCGGCCACCCGGACGCGGTACGGCCCCGACCACGCTGCACTAGGCTCGGCCGCATGCAGGAGCAGTCGGAGTCGCCCTTCACGCCGGGCCTGACCGCCCGGGTCGAGCTGACCGTGACCGCCGCGGACACCGCCGAGGCGGTGGGTTCGGGGGACGTGCCGGTGCTCGCCACGCCCCGGGTGGTGGCGCTGGCCGAGGCGGCGACCGTGGCGGCCGTCGCGGCCCGGCTGCCGGCCGGCTCCACCACGGTCGGGGTCCGGGTCGAGTTGGAGCACCGGACGGCCACCCCGGTCGGGCGGACCGTGGCCGCCCATGCCGAGCTGGTGAAGGTGGACGGCCGCCGGCTGGTCTTCGAGGTGACAGTCACGGACGGGCCCGCGGTGGCCGCGCAGGGGCGGGTGGAGCGGGCGTTGGTCGACCGGCAGCGCTTCGTCGAGCGGGCCGTGCGCGCGTCATGACCGTCCGTTTCGCGGAGATCGCCGCCGGCGTGCACCTGCTGCGCGAGCCGCTGCTGCGGGTCAACGTGGTGCTGGTGGTCGGTGACGGCGCGGCGCTGCTGGTGGACACGCTCTCCACCGCCGGCCAGGCGCGGGAGCTGGCGTCGGCCGCCCGGGCGGTGACGCCGCACCCGTGGACGATCGTCAACACCCACCACCACTTCGACCACTGCTTCGGCAACGCCACGCTGGCCGCCAGGCCGGGCACCGCGGTGTACGCGCACGCCCAGGCCGTGGCGGTGTTGCGCGACCAGCCCGACGAGCTGCGCCGGGCGGCGTACGAGGAGATGCGCGGCGAGCAGCCGGCGCTGGCCGAGGAGCTGGCGCGCACCGAGCTGCGGGCGCCGACGCACGAGGTCCACGAGGAGATGGTGCTGGACGTCGGCGGGCGGCGGGTGGTGCTGCGCCATCCCGGGCACGGGCACACCGACGCCGACCTGGTGGTGCACGTGCCGGACGCGGACGTGCTGGTGGCGGGCGACCTGGTGGAGCAGAGCGGGCCGCCGGCGTTCGAGGAGTCGTACCCGTTGCAGTGGCCGGACGCGGTGGCGGACCTGCTGCGGCTGACCACGCCGGCCACCGTGGTGGTGCCGGGCCACGGTGAGCCGGTCGACGTGGCGTTCGTGCGCGAGCAGCACGCCCGGCTCGCCCGGCAGGCGTGGCTGATCCGGGCCGGTCACACCGGCAGCGCCCCGCCGGAGCGGGTGGCGGCGGAGTCGCCGTTCGGCGCCCGGCCGGGCCTGATCGCGGCCCGGCGCGGCTACGCCGAACTCGACGGCACGGCCTGAGCTGGTCCGCCGGCCCGGTCCGGGGCGGCGCGCAGCGCGGTGAGCAGCGCGTCGAGGTGCCCGGCGGCGGCCAGGACGGCCGTCCGGGCCGCGGGGTCCAGCTCGGCGAGGGCCTCGGTGAGCAGCGCGGCGCGGTGGACCTCGTGGTCGGCCATCCGCCGGCGGGCGGCCTCGGTGAGGCGCAGCCGGACCACCCGGCGGTCGGCGGGGTCGCGGTCGCGGTCCAGCAGCCCGGCGTCGGTGAGGTCGCGGACCAGCGTGCTGACCGTGTTGGGCGCGGTGCCGAGCCGCCGGGCCACCTCCTTGCCGCTGATTCCGGGCGTGGCCCGGACCAGCAGGAGGACCTCCACCTGCGCCTCGGGCAGTGGCTCCCGGTCGGCGCGGGCGACGGTCCGGCGGCGCAGCAGCCGGTGCAGCTCCCCGAGCCCCGCCCCGAACCGCGCGATCTCCTCGTCGGTCGCCACGGAGTCACCTGCTTCACATCGCAATAGTTCTGACTACAGAGATAAGGTAACTCGGACCACCGGATCCAGGGGGACCTCTCGTGCGCCAGACCGTGCGGACCGCCGCGCGCCCACCCGTCGACCGACCCGCCGGGCGGGGCGGTGGCGTGAGCCTGCTGGTGCTGCTCGGCACGCTCACCGCGGTCGGCCCGCTCTCGCTGGACATGTACCTGCCGGCGTTCCCGGCGATGACCCGCGAGCTGGGCGCCGACCAGGCCGGCATCCAGCTCTCGCTGACCACCTGCCTGATCGGCCTGGCGCTGGGCCAACTCGTCACCGGCCCGCTCAGCGACCGCTGGGGGCGACGCCGGCCGGTCCTGGTCGGCGTCGTCGCGTACGCCGTGCTGGCGCTGGCCTGCGCCGCGGCGCCGAGCGCCCCGCTGCTGGCCGCCGCGCGGTTCGCCCAGGGGCTGGCCGGCGGCATGGGCATCGTGGTGGCCCGCGCGATCGTCCGCGACCTCTACTCCGGCCGGGACGCCGCGAAGTACTTCTCCCGGCTCACCCTGGTCTTCGGGGTGGCGCCGGTGGCCGCGCCGAGCGTCGGCAGCCTGGTGCTCCGGTTCGGCTCCTGGCGGACGATCTTCCTCACCCTGGCCGTCATCGGGGTGCTGCTCGCCGTCGCGGTCGCGCTGCGCCTGCCGGAGACGCTGCCGCCCGAGCGCCGCAGCACCGGCGGCCTCGCCGCCACCGCGCGGACCATGCGGTCGCTGGCCGCCGACCGGGTCTACCTCGGGTACGCGCTGACCCAAGGCTTCGCGTTCGCCGGCCTGTTCGCGTACATCTCGGGGTCGTCGTTCGTGTTCCAGGACGTCTTCGGTGTCTCGGCGGCCGTGTTCGGCGTGGTCTTCGGCGTCAACGCGCTCGCGCTGGTGGCCACCGGTCAGGCGAACGCCCGACTGCTCGACCGGTTCAGCCCGCGCCGGCTGCTGGTCACCACGCTCGTGGTCAGCCTGGCCGCCGCGCTCGGCGTGCTGACCGGCGCGCTCACCGGCAGCCTCGCCGTCACCGCGGTGGCGTTGTTCGCGTTCGTCGGCTCGCTGGGCATGGTGATGCCGAACAGCACCGCGCTGGCGCTGGACGCGCACGCCCGGCACGCCGGCACCGCCGCCGCGCTGATGGGCGGCCTCCAGTCGGTGGTCGGCGCGCTCGCCGCGCCCCTGGTCGGGCTCGGCGGCGAGGGCAGCGCCCTCCCGATGGCCACCGTCCTGGCCGGCGCCGCCGCCCTCTCCCTGACCGCCGTCCTCACCCTCACCCGCCGCCGGGCGGCGGCTGCGGGTTAGGCGGGGCCCCCTCCTCTACCGAATGCGTTAAGCGGGGCCCCCGCCTTTCACGCGAAGCGGGCCGCGACGGCGGCGCGGGTGGGCATCGCGGTGGCGCCACCGGGGGACTCGCAGACGACGGCAGCCACCCGCAGCGCGAACGCGACCCGGTCCCGCCAGCCGCGCGCGTCGGCCGGCTCGCCGGCGGCGAGCAACTCCGCCACCAGCGCGCCCATCACCGAGTCACCGGCGCCGGTGGCGTCGACCGCGTCGACCTTCGGCGCGGGCACGCGTACCACGTCGTCGGCGGCGGCGACCAGCGCGCCGTCCGCGCCGAGCGTGACCACGACGGTGGTCGCGCCCAGTTCCCGCAGGTACGCGGCGACGCCCTCGACCGGCTCGCCCGGGTAGAGCACCCGGGCGTCCGCACTGCTCAGCTTGACCAGGTGCGCCGCGGCGGCGAACTCGCCGACCACCCCGCGCAGCCCGTCCAGCGCGCCGGGCGCGGTGAGCAGGCTCGGGCGCACGTTCGGGTCGAACACGCGCAGCCCGCCGGCGATCGACCAGGCCCGACGCGCGGCGGCCAGCACCGGCGGGTCGAGCAGCACGATCGAGCCGCAGTAGAGCACGTCCGCGCCCTCGACCAGGGCCACGTCGAGGTCGTCCGGGCCGAGCAGGGCGTACGAGCGCGGCTCGCCGTAGAAGCGGAACTCCGGCTCGGGGCCGGCGAAGGTGGCCACGGCCAGCGCGGTCGGGGCCGACACCGTCACCGCCCCGGCCACGCCCACCCCGGCGTCGGTCAGGAAGGCACGGACCCGGCCGGCGAGCGCGTCGTCGCCGAGCGACCCGACGAACTGCACGTCCCCGCCGAGCCGGGCGATCGCCACCGACACGTTGAGCGGCCCGCCGCCGACCGCCTGCCGGTAGACGGGCGCCCCGTCGTGCTCGGCGTCGAGCAGGTCGACGAGCGCCTCGCCGAGCACCACCGCGTACCCCATCCTGGCTCCTCCCGGTTGTCCTCCCCCGATCCTGGCGCATGCCGGGACCCGGCGCGACGGAACCCCAGCCCATCGACGGGTGACTATTGCGTGCGACGGTCGGACGTGATGGGATTGCGCTGACGGGAGGGCGCGGTGGGCTGCCGCGCCGCCGGGTCGAGCCGACGCGAGGGGCATCCGCGGTCCGTGGCACGGGCCGCAGGCAGTGCGCGTTCCCCGACGGCCCCGGCCGCACGCCGACCGCCGGGCGCGGGCACCGCGATCGTCGCATCCGCTCGTCGCAGCGGGGCGGGCCGAGGGCGGGCCGCTCCGCGAGTCAGGAGATCCCCGTGCACCGATCCCGTACGGCCGCGCTCGTCACCGCGGCCCTCACCCTGGCCGTGGGCGCGTTCGCCCTGGCCAGCGGGCCCGACCCGGCCGCCGCGCACGGCGCGGCGATGACGCCGGGCGCCCGCACCTACCTGTGTTGGAAGGACGGCCTCACCGGCACCGGTGAGATCAAGCCGAACAACCCCGCCTGCGCGTCGGCGGTCGCCCAGAACGGGGCGAACTCGCTCTACAACTGGTTCAGCGTGCTGCGCTCCGACGCGGGCGGCCGGACCACCGGGTTCATCCCCGACGGCAAGCTGTGCAGCGGCGGCAACCCGAACTTCAGCGGCTACGACGCGGCCCGCAACGACTGGCCGGTCACGCACCTGACGGCCGGGCGGTCGATGGAGTTCCGTTACAGCAACTGGGCGCACCACCCGGGCACGTTCTACTTCTACGTCACCAAGGACAGCTGGAGCCCGACCCGGCCGCTGGCCTGGAGCGACCTGGAGGAGCAGCCGTTCCTCCAGGTGACCAACCCGCCGCAGAGCGGCGCGGTCGGCACCAACGACGGGCACTACTACTTCACCGGCACGCTGCCGACCAACAAGAGCGGCCGGCACATCATCTACTCGCGCTGGGTCCGCTCGGACAGCCAGGAGAACTTCTTCGGCTGCTCGGACGTGACGTTCGACGGCGGCAACGGCGAGGTGACCGGCATCGGCTCGGGCGGCAACCCCACCCCGACGCCGACGAACCCGACGCCGACGCCCACCAACCCCACGCCGACGCCCACCACCCCGACGCCGACGCCGACCAGCCCCACGCCGACGCCGACCATGCCGGCCGGCAACTGCATGGCGGTCTACAAGGTGGTCAGCGCCTGGGGCGGTGGCTTCCAGGGCGAGGTCATGATCATGAACCACAGCACCCGGACGTACAGCGGGTGGACCGCGAGCTGGACCTGGCCCAGCGGCCAGACCATCAACCAGGTGTGGAACGGCACGCTGAGCGGCAGCGGGGCGTCGGTGACGGTCACCAACGCCGCCTACAACGGCAGTGTCGCGCCGGAGGGCACCACCACGTTCGGCTTCACCGCGAACTTCTCGGGCCAGAACACCCTGCCCACGGTCACCTGCACCGGTCGGTGACACCGCGGTAGCGAAGGGCCCCCGGCAGCTCGCCGGGGGCCCTTCGACACGCCTGGATCAGCGGACCATGCTGCCCACGACCGGCTTGGTGAGCAGCGCCGACTGGTTGCGCTGGATGCCCGGGTCGAGCGTCTTCGCCACGAAGATCGCGTGCCAGACGCAGAAGATCAGCACGGTCCACACCTTGCGGGAGTGGTCGGCCTCCTCCCGCTTGTGCTCGTCGAGCAGGCGCATCGCGTACGACAGGTCGATCAGGTCGCCCGCGCCGGAGGTGGCCAGCACGTGCCGGGCCCACTCGTACATCTCGCCGCGCAGCCAGACCCGGGTCGGGGTGGGGAAGCCCAGCTTCTTGCGGTTGACGATGGCCGGCGGCACGACGCCCTGCAACGCCTGGCGCATGGCGTACTTGGTGGCCTCGGAGCGCGGCGGGAGCTTCAGGTCGACCGGGATGCCGGCGGCGACGTTGAACACCTCCCGGTCCAGGAACGGCACCCGGACCTCCAGCGAGTGCGCCATCGAGATCCGGTCCGCCTTGACCAGGATGTCGCCGCGCAGCCAGGTGTAGAGGTCGACGTACTGCATCTTGGTGACGTCGTCCAGCTCGGTGCACTCGGCGTAGATCGGCGCGGTCACGTCGGTGTAGCGCACCGAGGGGTCGTAGCGGCGCAGCAGGTGCTGCTTCTCCTCCTCGGTGAACATCCGGGCGTTGCCGTAGTAGCGCTGCTCGATCGGCGTGGTGCCGCGCTCCAGGAAGCTCTTGCCCTTGACGCCCTGCGGGATGGCCTTGGAGACGGCCCGCAGGCCCTTCTGCACGCCGTCCGGCAGACCGTTGACCGAGCTGAGCGAGAGCGGTTCCCGATAGATCGTGTAGCCGCCGAAGAACTCGTCCGCGCCCTCGCCGGAGAGCACCACGGTGACGTGCTCGGCGGCCTTCTTCGCCACGAAGTAGAGCGGCACCAGGGCCGGGTCGGCGACCGGGTCGTCCAGGTGCCAGACGATCTTCGGCAACGCGTCGATCATGTCCTGCGGCCCGATCTTGGTCGGGATGGTGGTCACGTCGAGGTGCCGGGCCGAGTCCTGGGCCACGTCGATCTCGGAGTAGCCGGGCACGTCGTACCCGACCGTGAAGGTGAGGATGTTCGGGTTGAACTCGCGGGCCAGCGCCACCACGGCGGTGGAGTCGATGCCGCTGGACAGGAACGAACCGACCGGCACGTCCGAACGCATGTGCATCCGGACGCTCTCCCGCAGCGTCTCCCGGATCTCGTGGTAGAGCTTCTGCTCGTCGGCGACCGGGGCCGGGCGGAACACCGGGCGGTACCAGCGGCGCACGTCGATCCGGCCGTCCGGGCTCCAGGTGAGGTACTCCCCCGACCCGATCCGGCTGATCCCCTTGTGCAGCGTGCCCGGCTCCGGGACGTACTGCAGGGTCAGGTAGTGGCTCAGGTTGGCGGTGTCGATCCCCGCGTCGCCCTGGTAGGCGGCGTGCGCGAACGGCAGCAACGCCTTCTTCTCGGAGGCCAGGTAGAGGCCGTCCTGGGTCTGGAGGTAGTGCAGCGGCTTGATGCCGAAGTAGTCGCGCGCGCCGAAGGCCCGCCGCTCCTGCCGGTCCCAGATCACGAACGCGAACATGCCGCGCAGCTTGGTGAGCACCTGCTCACCCCAGTAGTGGTAGCCGGCGACGATCACCTCGCCGTCGCCGTTGGTGGCGAACTGGGCGCCGTAGTCCCGGATCAGCTCGTCGCGCAGCTCGATGTAGTTGTAGATCTCGCCGTTGAAGGTGAGCAGGTAGCGACCGCCCGCGTAGGGCAGCGGCTCGTGGCTGAGCGCCACGTCGATGATCGCCAGCCGCTTGTGCGCGAACACGCCGTCCGCGTACCGGCCGGAGGCGTCGCCGACCACCTCGACCCCGGTCTCGTCCGGGCCACGGTGGTGCAGGCACTCCAGTGCGCCGGCGATGTGGTCGCGGTGGGCGGCGGCGTCGCCGCGCGCGCTGAAGAAGGCCAGGAGTCCGCACATGACGGCCATCTTTCCACGCGCCGGAAGGCGCCGTCGCGGCACCGCAGGCACTCCCCGCTCCCGGGTGCGCGGTACCGTCGGGACCAGCGATGGGGCTCAGGGAGGGGCAGATCATGGCCGAGGAGCGGACGCAGCAGGGCAAACCGGCGGACGGCACGGAGTCGCACGACCCCGACTTCCCGGAGGCGTTCCTGTCGTTCATGCGGCAGGGCTGGCGGGACACCGAGCTGCCGGTCACGCCCCGTCCGGAGGTGCCCAACCACGCCAAACGACGGGCCGCGCTGGCCGAGGCGTTCCCGGGCGAGACGCTTGTCATCCCCACCGGCACCGAGAAGGTCCGCGCCAACGACACCGAACACCGGTTCCGGCCGGGCAGCGACTTCGCGTACCTGACCGGCGACCTGGAGCCCGACAGCGTCCTCGTGCTGCGGCCGGGCGGCGAGGCCACGCTCTACATGCGGCAGCGGTCGTCCCGGGCCACCGACGAGTTCTTCCGCAGTCGCCACGGCGAGCTGTGGGTGGGCCGCCGGCCGACGCTGCGCGAGAAGTCGACCGAGCTGGGCCTGCCGACGGCCGATCTCAGCGAGCTGGACGCCGCCCTGGCCGAGCTGGCCCCGGGGCGCACCCGGGTGCTGCGCGGCTTCGACGCCCGGGTGGACGCCGCCGTGCGCCGGTACGACGGGACGCGGGCCGAGGGCCAGCCGGGCCGCGACCGGGAGCTGGCCATCGCGATCTCCGAGTTGAAGCTGGTCAAGGACGAGTGGGAGATCGCGCAGCTCCAGGAGGCGTGCGACGCCACGGTGCGCGGCTTCGAGGACGTGGCCCGGGCGCTGCCGGCCGACCGGCCGATCTCCGAGCGACTGCTGGAGGGGCTGTTCGCGCTGCGGGCCCGCCACGACGGCAACGACGTCGGCTACGGCTCGATCGTCGGGGCCGGCGAGCACGCCACGATCCTGCACTGGGTGCACAACCACGGCGCCACCCGGCCGGGTGACCTGCTGCTGATGGACATGGGCGTGGAGAACCGCAACCTCTACACCGCCGACGTCACCCGGGTACTGCCGGTCGACGGCCGGTTCACGCCGCTGCAACGCCAGGTCTACGACGCGGTGCACGCCGCCCAGCAGGCCGGCATCGACATGTGCAAGCCGGGCGTGGGGTTCCGCGACGTCCACCTGGCGTCGATGCGGGTGCTCGCCGAGGCCCTCAGGGACCTCGGGCTGCTGCCGGTGAGCGTGGACGAGGCGATGGACCCGGCCTCGACGGTCTACCGCCGCTGGACGCTGCACGGCACCAGCCACATGCTCGGCCTGGACGTGCACGACTGCGCGAACGCGCGCAAGGAGACCTACCGCGACGGGCCGCTCGGCGAGGGGTACGTGCTCACCGTCGAGCCCGGCCTCTACTTCCAGCCGGAGGACGAGCTGGTCCCCGAGGAGCTGCGCGGCATCGGCGTCCGGATCGAGGACGACATCCTGGTGACCGCGGACGGCCCGGTGAACCTCTCGGCCGGGCTGCCGCGCCGCTCGGACGAGGTGGAGACCTGGCTGGCCGAGCAGCGCGAGGCGGGCCCGCGCCTGCCGGGCTGATCCACCGACCGTTCGTGTCATCGGCCCCGTGACGCCTGCCGCGTCGCGGGGCCGATGCCGTCGGCGTCACAGCCATCCCTCAACGCCCTTTATGCGGGCTTTCTTCGGATACGCGCTCCTCGCGAGGATCCTTCTCCTACGGTGTCGATCAGGGGCTGCAACCGTTTTGTAGCCGTTCGTGCGGCCCATGGCGGTACGACCCGTTCGAGGAGACAGCGAAGGGTGGAAGGCGCGCATGTCCAACGACGTAACGACACCCGACGGCGGGGCGCCGATCGTGGCCCCGCCGGCGAACAGGCGGCGGGCGCTCTGGGTCGCCACCGGCGTGGCCGGGCTGACCGGCGTCGTCGGGCTGGCGGCGCTGGGTGGCCTCGCCGCCCGCAACGACGACAAGGCCGGCGATCCGGAACGGGTGGCGGAGAATCGCGCCGCCGCGCCGCGGGAGGCCGGCGACCACCCGCCCGCCGCCGACCCGAAGGATGGGGACGGGCCCGGCGGGGAGGGGCGAGACAGGGGTGAGTGGGGCGGCGAGGGCGACCACGGCAAGGCCCGCGAGGTCCCCTGCGACGACGACGCCCTGGTCGACGCGCTCGAACTGACCAACCGCGACCACGGCGGCACCCTCACGCTCGCCGAGAACTGCACCTACGAACTCGACGTCAAGGACCGCAAGGTCGGCGGCGGCCTGCCCGAGATCAAACAGGACGTCACCATCAAGGGCAACGGCTCCACCATCACCCGCGACGCCGAGGACACCTTCCGCATCTTCCGCGTCGCCGACGGCGGCCACCTCACCCTGAAGGACCTGACCGTCTCCGGTGGAAACGCCTCGGTGTCCGCGTACCCGGGTCGACCGGCGACGACGGGCCGGGCGGACGCGGACGGAGACCGGGGCGAGGGAGACGGCGGCGCGCTGCTGGTCGAGCGCGGCGGCAAGGCCCACCTCTGGCGGGTCGATCTCACCCGCAACAACGCCGAGCACGACGGCGGCGCGGTGGCCAACTTCGGCCGGGTGTGGCTCACCGACAGCACGGTCCGGCGAAACCACGCGCAGGGCGACGGTGGCGGCGTCTTCAACCGGGGCCTCCTCACGATCGAGAAGTCCCAGGTCGACGACAACACCGCCGGCGGCAGCGGCGGCGGCATCGCCAACGGCAACGACGTCGGCGTGCGGCACGGTACGGGCAGCACCGCGACGCCGACCGGTCCCGGCCGCGACCGCGGCATCGTGGAGATCGCCGGGGCGTGGGACGGCAAGGAGGGTGAGGGCTCCTCGCTGTCGGACAACCGCGCCGGGAAGAACGGCGGCGGGCTGTTCAGCAGCGGCGGATACGTCACCGTCTCCTTCACCCACATCACCGGCAACACCGCCTGCGAGAACGGCGGCGGCATCTACGCCGAGAACACCGACCTCGACCTCGACAA
>NZ_JBISAC010000018.1:0-70374 GCF_044391475.1 Micromonospora sp. NPDC018662 | reverse complement strand
ACCCCACCGACCAGCCAGAAAACACCTCACACCACCACGTCAAGACCCCCCGACCAGCACAAACAGGATGAGACAAGCTCACGGAAAGAGTGGCCTTCGCGTCGCGAATAGGCACTCTTCCCGTGAATCTGCGCGCGCAGAGGGCGGGGGTGGGGCGCGCGGGTGGGGGTGGCGGGACGTGTGGGTGGGGGGTGTGGGGGACGGGAGAGGGATAGGCTCGATGGGTGCACCCCCCGTCCGGCTGGACGCGGGGTCGTCTTCATGCGTCAAGCCGCTGGAAGTGATCACTGATGCTCACCGGACTCTTCGCCGCCGCCCTGGCCGATCCCGGGCTGGCCCGGGCGCGTGACCTGGCGCGCTCCGGTGCCGCGCAGGTCGACGGCCTCGACCTCACCGCGCCCGCCGCGCTGCGCCCGTTCGCGGTCGCGGCGGTAGCCGCAGACGAACAAGGTGCCGGCCGGCCGGTGCTCGCGGTCACCGCCACCACCCGGGAGGCCGACGACCTGGTCTCGGCGCTGGGCAGCCTGCTGCCGCCGGAGCAGGTGGCGGTCTTCCCGTCCTGGGAGACGCTGCCGCACGAGCGGCTCTCGCCCCGGTCCGACACGGTCGGGCGGCGCCTCGCCGTGCTGCGCCGGCTGGCCCACCCCGACTCGGCCGACGCGCACGGGCGCACCGGGCCGCTGCGGGTGGTCGTCGCGCCGGTGCGGTCGCTGCTCCAGCCGCAGCTCAAGGGCCTCGGCGACCTGGAGCCGGTGCAGCTCGCCGCCGGCGAGGAGGCCGACCTGGACCAGGTCGCCCGCCGGCTCACCGACATGGCGTACGCGCGGGTCGACCTGGTCACCAAGCGCGGCGAGTACGCGGTGCGCGGCGGCATCCTGGACGTCTTCCCGCCCACCGACGAGCACCCGTCCCGGGTCGAGTTCTGGGGCGACGAGGTGGAGGAGATCCGCACCTTCGCGGTCGCCGACCAGCGCACCATCGAAGGCGTACCGCAGCTCTGGGCGCCGCCCTGCCGTGAGCTGCTGCTCACCCCCTCGGTGCGGCAGCGGGCCGCCGCGCTCGCCACCGAGCACCCCGAGCTGGCCGAGATCCTCGACAAGCTGGCCGAGGGCATCCCGGTCGAGGGGATGGAGTCGCTCGCCCCGGCGCTGGTCGGCGACGACGCGCTGGAGCTGCTCGTCGACTGCATGCCGGCCGGCACCCACGTGCTGCTCTGCGACCCGGAGCGGATCCGCACCCGGGCGCACGACCTGGTCCGTACCTCGGAGGAGTTCCTCCAGGCGAGCTGGGCCGCAGCCGCCGTCGGCGGCCAGGCCCCGGTCGACCTCGGCGCCGCCGCCTTCAAGACCCTGGCCGACGTACGCACGCAAGCGCGCGCCCTGCGCCAACCCTGGTGGACGCTCGCGCCGTTCGGCCTGGTCGAGGCCGACCCTCATTCGGTCCGGAGCGCCGGCTACCGGCGCGGAGGCCGAATTATGGTCGAAGAGGCCGCGCCGGCCCGGCAGCCCTGGGAGGACGCGCCGGCCGCTGTCGACGTCACCCCCGACGACGCCATCGCGGTGAGCCTGGCCGCCCAGCCGGCCCCGCTCTACCACGGCGAGACCGCCCGGGTGGTCGACGACCTGAAGCGCTGGGCCGGCGAGGGCTGGTCGATCGCGCTGGTCTTCGAGGGGCACGGTCCCGCCCAGCGGGCCGTCGAGGTTCTCCGCGACGCCGGCCTCGGCGCCCGGCTGGTGGAGGAGGTGCCGGCCGCGCCCGTCCCGGGCGAACTGCTGGTGTCCTGCGGCTGCCTGACCGCCGGTTTCGTCGACGAGGCGTCGAAGTTCGTGCTGCTGACCGGCAACGACGTCACCGGCGGCCGCGGCACGTCGACCCGCGACATGCGCAAGATGCCCAGCCGGCGGCGCAACACCATCGACCCGCTGGAGCTGCGCGCCGGCGACTTCGTGGTGCACGAGCAGCACGGCATCGGCCGCTACGTCGAGCTGGTGCAGCGCACGGTCAACGGCGCCAGCCGGGAATACCTGGTCATCGAGTACGCGGCGAGCAAGCGCGGCCAGCCCGGCGACCGCCTCTTCGTCCCCACCGACCAGCTCGACCAGCTCTCCCGCTACGTCGGCGGCGAGCAGCCCACGCTGCACAAGATGGGCGGCTCGGACTGGCAGAAGTCCAAGGCCCGGGCCCGCAAGGCGGTACGCGAGATCGCCGCCCAGCTCATCCAGCTCTACGCCGCGCGCAAGGCGTCCAAGGGGCACAACTTCGGGCCGGACACGCCCTGGCAGCGGGAGCTGGAGGACGCGTTCCCCTGGCAGGAGACGCCGGACCAGATGGCCGCCATCGAGGAGGTCAAGCGGGACATGGAGCAGACCGTCCCGATGGACCGGCTGATCTGCGGCGACGTCGGCTACGGCAAGACCGAGATCGCGGTACGCGCGGCGTTCAAGGCGGTGCAGGACGGCAAGCAGGTGGCCGTGCTGGTGCCCACCACGCTGCTGGTGCAGCAGCACTACAACACGTTCGCCGAGCGGATGAGTCAGTTCCCGGTGAACATCCGGCAGCTCTCCCGGTTCCAGACCCCGAAGGAGTCCGAGCGGACGCTGGAGATGGTCGCCGAGGGCACCGTCGACATCGTCATCGGCACCCACCGGCTGCTCCAGGCGGCCACCCGGTTCAAGCAACTCGGGCTGGTCATCATCGACGAGGAGCAGCGCTTCGGCGTCGAGCACAAGGAGCACCTGAAGACGCTGCGCGCCTCGGTCGACGTGCTCGCCATGTCGGCCACCCCGATCCCGCGGACGCTGGAGATGGCGATCACCGGCATCCGGGAGATGTCCACCATCGCCACCCCGCCGGAGGAGCGGCACCCGGTGCTCACCTTCGTCGGGGCGTACGACGACCGGCAGGTGGCCGCGTCCATCCACCGCGAGCTGCTCCGCGACGGTCAGGTGTTCTACCTGCACAACCGCGTCGAGTCGATCGACCGGGCGGCCCGTCGGATCCGCGAGCTGGTGCCCGAGGCCCGGGTCGCGGTCGCGCACGGCCAGATGGGCGAGGAAGCGCTGGAGAAGGTGATGGTCGGCTTCTGGGAGAAGGAGTTCGACGTCCTGGTCTGCACCACGATCGTGGAGTCCGGCATCGACATCCCGAACGCCAACACGCTGATCGTCGAGCGCGCCGACCTGCTCGGCCTGGCCCAGTTGCACCAGATCCGCGGCCGGGTCGGCCGGGGCCGCGAGCGCGCGTACGCGTACTTCCTCTACCCGGCCGAAAAGCCGCTCACCGAGAACGCGCACGAGCGGCTGGCCACCATCGCCCAGCACACCGAGCTGGGCGCCGGCATGTACGTGGCGATGAAGGACCTGGAGATCCGCGGCGCCGGCAACCTGCTCGGCGGCGAGCAGTCCGGCCACATCGAGGGCGTCGGCTTCGACCTGTACGTGCGGATGGTCGGCGAGGCGGTGTCCGCGTTCAAGGGCGAGAGCACCGAGGAGGAGTCGGAGGTCAAGGTCGACCTGCCGATCGACGCGCACCTGCCGCACGACTACGTCGGCGTGGAGCGGCTGCGGCTGGAGATGTACCGCAAGCTCGCCGAGGCCCGCGACGCGGAGCGGCTGCACGAGGTGGTCGCCGAGATGACCGACCGCTACGGTGAGCCGCCCGCCCCGGTGCAGAACCTGGCCGCGGTGGCGAACTTCCGGCTGCTGGCCCGCCGCTACGGCCTGGCCGACGTGTCGATGCAGGGCAAGCACATCCGGTTCGGCCCGCTGCCGCTGCCCGACTCGAAGCAGATGCGGCTCAAGCGTTACCACCCCGACTCGGTCTACAAGCAGGCGCTCGACCAGGTCAGCGTGCCCCGACCGAGCACCCGCCGGATCGGCGGCGAGCCGCTGCGCGACCAGGCGCTGTTGGAGTGGTGCGCCCAGCTCCTGAAGGACGTGCTGGGCGAGCCCGAGGAGCTGGCCGGTTCTGCCAGCCCCGCGGTGGCGAGCGGAAGGTGACACGGCGAAGCCCGAGGAGCTGGCCGGTTCTGCCAGCCCCGCAGTGGCGAGCGGAAGGTGACACGGCGAAGCCCGAGGAGCTGGCCGGTTCTGCCAGCCCCGCAGTGGCGAGCGGAAGGTGACACGGCCAGCCGGCGGCGGCGCAGCCGGCCGGGGCGGGGGCGCGGTGCGGTGGGCGGCGTCACAGCCGGACACGCGGCGTGAGAGAGTGACCGTCATGCGTGCTCGCCGTCTTGTCGCCGTCGCCAGCGTGGCGGTCGGCCTCGTCGCCCTCTCCGGTTGCCGTACCGAGCCCGGTGTCGCCGCCTACGTCGGCGACACCCGCGTCACCGAGGACCAGGTCACCTCGATCCTCGACGAGGTCCGGGACGGCCTGGCCAGCCAGCCGGCCACCGCCCCGCAGGCCGACGCGTTGCTGCCGGCCCGGGACCAGGTGGTCGCCACGCTGGTGCTGTCGGACGTGTGCCGGGAACTCTCCGCCGACAAGGGCTACCAGCCGCAGGGCCAGGTGACGCCGGAGCAGGTGGCGCAGCAGACCGGGCTGCCCGCCGACGCGGCGTACCCGAAGAAGGTGGCCGAGTTCTACACCTGCATGTCCGGCCTGCCGGCCAGCGCGCAGGCCGCCCCCACGCCGGAGGAGCTGGCCACCGTGATCGCGGCCGGCCGGGCCGCCGGCGCCATCCCGCCGGACGTCTCGGACGCCGACGCCGCCCGCCAGCTCGACGGCGAGCAGCTCCGCTCCGCCCTGGGCACCCGCAAGTCGCTCGCCGACGCCATCGGCGGGTACGACGTCTCGGTCAACCCGCGCTACCGCCCGCTGGCGTTCCCGCTGCTCAGCTTCAAGGGCGACGTGCCGGCGGTGGCCGTGCCGCTGGGCGAGCCGGGCTCGTCGGTCACCGACGTCTCCACCCCTGAGCCGGAGACCGGCGAGTCGGTGCCGGTGGTCGAGCCGTCGGCGGCGCCCGGCGCATGACCGCGCGCATCGTCCTGCTGGTCACCTCGCCCCGGCTGCCGGCCGGCCTGTTGACGTCGGCCGCCTGGGACGCCGTACGCTCCGCGCCGGTCCTCACCGGTGCGGAGAGCGAGCTGACCCGGGCGGTCCGGACGGCCGGCGCCGAGGTGCGCGTGGTGACCGAGGGCGCGACGCAGGCGCTGCTGGACGCCGCCGCCACCGGTGGCGGCGCGGTCTGGCTGGCCGGCCCGGCCGGCGACGAGGCGCTCGCCCGCGAGCTGGGGCTGCGGCTGGCCCGGCAGCCCGGCCTGGCCGAGTTGGAGCTGATGTACGGCTCCTGGGACCCGCCCGGTGCCCGGCTGCTCGACGCGGTCGAGGTGATGGACCGGCTGGCGTCCCCGGGCGGTGATCCGTGGAAGCGGGCGCAGACGCACCGCAGCCTGGCCCCGTTCCTGCTGGAGGAGTGCTACGAGGCGTACGACGCGATCGGCGCCGACGACACCGACGCGTTGCGCGAGGAGCTGGGCGACGTGCTGCTCCAGGTGCTGCTGCACGCCCGGCTGGCCGAGGACCTGCCGGAGGGCCGGGGCTGGACGGTCGACGACGTGGCCGGTGGCCTGGTCGACAAGATGGTGCGCCGCAACCCGCACGTGTTCTCCGGTGAGCAGGCCGGCTCGATCGAGGAGATCGAGGCGAACTGGGAGCGGATCAAACGGGCCGAGAAGACCCGTGACTCGGTGCTGGACGGCATCGCGTTGAGCCAGCCCGCGTTGGCCCTGGCCGCGAAGATCCTGGACCGCGCCGGCCGGGTGGGGCTGGCCGTGCCGCCGCCGCTCGCCGAGTCCCAGGTGGACGCCGAGGCGCGGCTCGGCGCGAGCCTGCTGGCCACCGTGGCCGCCGCCCGGCAGGCCGGCATCGACCCGGAGGCCGCGCTCCGACGCGCCACCCTGGCGTACGCCGAGGCGGTCCGCGCCGCCGAACGCCCCACCCCCCACCCCCCCACCTGACCCCCGCCCCGGCAACCATCGTCGATCTTGCACTTCCGGCCTCGGCAAATCGGCCGAATCAGACATCTCGCGGGCCGCAACTACAAGATCGACGGTCCAGTCCGGTCCGGAGCGGGGTGCTGCTGGGGGTCGGCTTCTCGAATTGCGAGAGTCGATGGCCACTTCTTGGGAATTCTGAAGATCTTGGTAAGAAATGGCCCCGGGAAGGGCCGTTTCGTACCAAGATCTCGCAGCCGAGCCGAGCCGAGCCGAGCCGAGCCGAGCCGAGCCGAGCCGAGCCGAGCCGAGCCGAGCCGAGCCGAGCCGAGCCGAGCCGAGCCGAGCCGCGTCCGGCCTCGGCGGAGTTGACCAAGGAGTTTGCGTCGGTGCGCGGGCGTGCCCCGGACGCAAACTCCTTGATCAGCGAGGACGCCGCAGGCGGGGGAACGTCGGGGGTGGTGGGTAGGGTTCCCGCATGGAAGCGTTTGGGGTGCTCGCGGAGCGGATCGTGGAGGCGTTGCTGGAGAGCCGGCCCGGGTTGGCCACCTCCGCCGGGGACCACCGCTACGACGACCGTCTGCCCGACCTCTCCGCCGACGCGCTCGCCGCCGACCAGGCGATGCTCAAGGACGCGGCCGACGCGCTCTCCGAGATCGACCCCGACGTGCTCGACCCCGACGAGAGCGTCGACCACGCGCTGCTCAGCAGCCTGGTCGACCGGGGGCTGTTCGAGACCACCGAGATCCGCAGCCACGAGTGGGACCCGCTGCGGCACAATCCGGGCCCGCTGCTGCACGCGCTGCTGGCCCGTCCCTACGCCCCCGTCGAGGAGCGGCTGACCCACCTGGTCGGGCGCCTTTCCGCCGTACCGGATGCCCTGGCAACCGCGCGCGCGACGTTGCGGGACATGCCGCGGGTCCACGCCGAGACGGCGGTCGGGCAGTTCACCGGCGCGGCCGCGTTGGTCCGCGACGAGGTGCCGGCGCTGCTCGCCCAGGCGCCGGCGCTGCGCGACCGGGTGGGGCCGGCCGCCACCGCGGCGATCGCCGCGCTGGACGAGTTCGTGTCGTGGTTGCGGGCCGGGCTGGCGGCCGACGCCGGGCCGGGGCGCGACCCCCGGCTGGGCCGGCGGCGCTGGGAGGCGCGGCTGTGGCACACGCTCGACACCGAGCTGGGCGCCGCCGAGGTGCAGCGCCGCGCCTGGGCCAACCTCGACCGGGTCACCGACGAGATCCGCGCGGCGGCCGTCGAGCTGGTCGGCGGTCCGGCCGACGACGAGACGGTACGCCGCGCGCTGGGCCTGCTGGCCGCCGAGCACCCGGACGACGCCACCATCGTCGACCTGGCCTCGGTCACGCTCGACGAGGCCGCCGACTTCGTCCGCCACCACGACCTGGTCAGCCTGGTCGACGACCCGTGCGTGATCCAGGAGATGCCGGAGTTCGCGCGCGGCGTGGCGGTGGCCTACTGCGACGCGCCGGGCCCGCTGGAGACGGCCGACGTGCCGACGTTCTACTGCATCGCGCCCACCCCGGCGGACTGGTCGGCGCAGCGGGTCGAGTCGTTCTACCGGGAGTACAACGACCACATGATCCGCAACCTGACCGTGCACGAGGCGATGCCCGGTCACTTCCTCCAGCTCGCCCACGCCCGCCGGTACGCCGGCCCGACCCGGGTCCGCGCGCTCACCGAGTCCGGCGTGTTCATCGAGGGCTGGGCGGTCTACACCGAGGAGCTGATGGCCGGGCTCGGCTTCGGTGGGCTGCCGGTGCGGTTGCAGCAGCTCAAGATGCAGCTCCGGATGACCATCAACGCGCTGCTCGACCAGCTCGTGCACTGCGACGACCTGCCCGAGGCCGAGGCGATGGCGTTGATGACCGGGCGGGGCTTCCAGGAGGAGGGGGAGGCGGCCGGCAAGTGGCGGCGGGCGTTGCTCACCTCCACCCAGCTCTCCACCTACTTCGTCGGCTACAGCGAGATGGCGGGCATCGCCGCCGCCCGACCGGCGGGCGTGCCGGTGCGCGACTGGCACGACGCGATGCTGTCGCACGACTGCCCACCGCCACGCCACCTGCGCACCCTGCTCGGCGTCTGACCCACCGCCGCAGGTCCCCTTCCGGAGGGATCACATCCACCGTCTCCGTCCTCTAGGGTCGGCCGTGGCCGCTCAGGGCCGACAGGCGCGGCGGGCAGCCGCGGGAACGGGGGTTGTGGTGAGGCATGCCAACAGGAGACGCCGGACCGAGGCGGCCGTGCGTGCCGGTCGGGTGACGGCGCGGGGCCGGGCCGCGCGGCTGGTCGCGCTCGCCGGCCTGCTCGGTGCGGGCGTCCTGCTGCCGATGCCGGCGTCGGCGGTCAGCGGGGGCACCGCGGCGGACGCGTCGTACGGCTTCGTGGCCAAGGTGGACGTCGGGGTGCGGGCCTGCTCCGGTGTGCTGGTCGACCCGCACTGGGTGGCCACGGCCAGCTCGTGCTTCGCCGAGGACGGGCAGCCGGTGGCCGCCGGGCCACCGCCGCGGGCCACGTCGGTGACGGTCGGCCGGATCGACCTGAGCACGACCGCCGGGCAGACCCGGGCGGTGACCGAGCTGGTGCCGCATCCGGAACGCAACGTGGTGCTGGCCCGGCTTGCCGCGGCGGTCACCGACGTCACCCCGGTGACGCTGGGCACGACCCCGCCGGGTGTCGGCGAGACGCTCCAGGTGGCCGGCTTCGGTCGCACCGCCACCGAGTGGGTGCCGGACAAGCTGCACGTGGCGCCGTTCACGGTGGAGGCGGCAGCGGCGGCGACCGCCCAGATCGTCGGGCAGAACCCGCAGCAGACGAGCACCTGCCGAGGTGACTCGGGCGGGCCGGCGCTGCGGCAGACGGCCGGCGGGCTGGAGCTGGTCGGGTTGCACAGCGCGTCCTGGCAGCGCGGTTGCCTGGGGTCGACCGAGACCCGGCAGGGGTCGACCGAGACCCGCACCGACGACCTGGCGGGCTGGTTCGGCGCCTCGATCGCCGCCGCGCCGGACTGGCAGGCCGGTCGGGCGTTGCAGATCGTCAACGCGAACAACGGGAAGTGTCTCGTGGTCCCGTCCGCCCGCACGGATCATGCCGCGTCGTACTGGAGCTGCGACACCCCGTACGCCGACCAGTTGTGGACGGTGATCCCGGCCGACAGCGGCTACTTCCAGCTCAAGAACGCCAACAACGGCGAGTGCCTGGTGGCGCCCACCTGGGGCGGCGGCAACATCGTCTCGTACCCCTGCAACAACCTCGCCGACCAGCAGTGGCGGATCACCACCGGCGCGTTGCAGAGCCAGCTCCAGAACCGGCGCAACGGTCAGTGCTTGGTCGCCCCGTCCTGGGCGCCGAACGACGTGGTGCTCTACAACTGCGGCACCCCGGCGGACCAGTTCTGGATCCAGCGTGGCGTCGGTGGCGGCGGCACCGGCCAGGTCAAGGGGCTGGCCGGCAAGTGCCTGGACATCCCCGGCGCCGCACCGGTCGACAACACCCAGCTGCAGCTCATGACCTGCGGCACGAGCCGGGGCCAGGTCTGGACCCAGAGTGGCGTCGCGCTGACCGCCCTGGGCAAGTGCCTGGAGGTGCGGGGCAGCGGCACCGCGGACGGCACCGCCGTGCAGATCGCGCCCTGCACGGGCAAGGCGGCGCAGACCTGGGTCACCGCCGCCAACGGCGCGCTGCGCAACCCGAACGCGGAGAGGTGTCTCGCCGTGCCGAACAACAACTCGGGCGACGGGACCAAGGTGATCATCTGGACCTGCAACGGTGGCGCCGACCAGCGGTGGACGCTGCCCTGACGGTGCCGTGACGCGCCGCCCGGCCGGATCACGGCCGGGCGGCGACCCGGTCAGGTCGCATCGACCACCGGGGCGGCCGCAGGGTCAGGACGCCTTCGGACGACGGTCCACCACGCCGGCGCCGGCCGGCACCGCGAACGCGCCGGCCTCGACCGTCTCGGTGTAGTGACTCATGGTGATCTCGGCCGGCTTGCCGTCGAGCGTGCCGGTGAAGCTGCCCAGCACCCCCTCGGTGGTCACGCAGGCGGCGAAGCGTTCCCCGGCGTCGGTGACGTCGACGCAGGTGGCGTGGTGCCCGGCCAGCGTGGTGTCGCTCTGCTTGATGACCGCCTCGGGCTCCAGCGCCGCGGCGGTGAGCAGCCGGATCACCGCCGGCGGAGTGACCAGGCCCTGCTTGCGCGCCTCGTCGTAGACGATCACCGACGGTTTGCCGGCGGTCAGCACCGGCGGGGACAGCGTGCAGGAGGTGCGGGCGGCGGTGCTCGCGCACCGGGTCACCGCCTCCTGGGTCACCGTGATCTTGCCGCCGGGCCAGGCGTACGTGGAGCGGAGCGGCTTCGCGGTCTGCGCGATCGAGGCGGACCGGCCGCCGGCGAGCTGGTACTCCGCGGCCCAGGTGCGCTCCAGCGCCCGGTCCATCCGCGCGGCGAGGTCGTTGACCAGGTCGGCCCGTCCGAGCGCGACGCCTGCGTCGTCCAGGGTCTGGCAGCCGGTGACCGAGAGCGACGCGATGACCGAGGCGGCGAGCACGCGGAGGGTCGTCGAAGCGGCAGGCATGATGCCCAGCCTTGTCGATCGACGCAACCTCTCGCAAACCCGTTGCCGGTTGACGACCGGTAAACCGGGAATGTCCGTCTCATTCGCTGCCCCGGGGTCCGCCCCGAGCGCCGTACCGGGGGGCGGGGACCGATACGCTGCGTTCAACACCTGCCTCAGCCGCACCGTCGCGGCCCACACCGGACCGGAACACACAAACGAGGAGCGACTCAGTGGCAACCATCGAGGGAATTGTCGCCCGGGAGATCCTGGACTCGCGGGGCAACCCGACGGTCGAGGTCGAGGTCGGGCTCGACGACGGCACGATCGCCCGCGCCGCGGTGCCGTCCGGCGCCTCCACCGGCGCCTTCGAGGCGGTCGAGCTGCGCGACGGCGACAAGGACCGCTACCTGGGCAAGGGTGTCGAGAAGGCCGTCGCCAACATCGAGGACCGGATCGTCGACCAGCTCATCGGCTACGAGGCCAGCGAGCAGCGGCTGATCGACCAGAAGATGATCGACATCGACGGCTCGGACAACAAGGGCGAGCTGGGCGCGAACGCCATCCTCGGCGTCTCGCTGGCCGTGGCGAAGGCCGCCGCCGGCAGCGCCGAGCTGAGCCTCTTCCGCTACCTGGGCGGCCCCAACGCGCACCTGCTCCCGGTGCCGATGATGAACATCCTCAACGGTGGCGCGCACGCCGACTCGAACGTCGACATCCAGGAGTTCATGATCGCGCCGATCGGCGCGCCGACGTTCCGGGACGCGGTGCGCTCCGGCGCCGAGGTCTACCACGCGCTGAAGTCGGTGCTGAAGAAGAAGGACCTGTCGACCGGCCTCGGTGACGAGGGCGGCTTCGCCCCCAACCTGCCCACCAACGCCGCCGCGCTGGACCTGATCGCCGAGGCGGTGGAGAAGGCCGGCTACCGGCTCGGCACCGACATCGTCTTCGCGCTCGACGTGGCCGCCACCGAGTTCTTCGACAACGGCTCCTACACGTTCGAGGGCAGCACCAAGAGCGCCGAGGAGATGAGCAACTACTACACCAAGCTCGCCGGCGACTACCCGATCGTCTCCATCGAGGACCCGCTCGCCGAGGACGACTGGAGCGGCTGGGCCACGCTGACCGCCGCGCTGGGCGACCGGGTCCAGATCGTCGGCGACGACCTGTTCGTGACCAACCCGCTGCGCATCGCCCGGGGCATCGCCGAGCGGGCCGCCAACGCGGTACTGGTCAAGGTCAACCAGATCGGCTCGCTCACCGAGACGCTGGACGCCGTCGACCTGGCCCACCGGGCCGGCTTCCGGTGCATGATGAGCCACCGCTCCGGCGAGACCGAGGACACCACCATCGCCGACCTGGCGGTCGCCACCGGCTGCGGTCAGATCAAGACCGGCGCGCCGGCCCGCTCCGACCGGGTCGCCAAGTACAACCAGCTCCTGCGGATCGAGGAGGAGCTGGCCGACGCGGCGCGGTACGCCGGCGCCGGCGCGTTCCCGCGTTACCGTTCGGCCTGAGGTCGACGCTCCGGGGGAGGGGTGTGACGATGCAGCAGCGCCGCACACCGGGTGGCCAGCGGCCCGCCCGTCGGCCGGGTCAGGCCGGCCGGGCGGGCGGTGCCCGGTCCACGGCCCGCGACGGCGGTGTCCGCGCGCAGACGCGTGCCGCCGGCCGGTCGCCCGGCGCGTCCCGAGTCACCGAGGGCGTACGCTCCGCGAACCGTCCGGGCGCGGCCCGGCGCAGCGCGGCCGGTGGCCCGGTCAGGCGGCTCACCGCACCCCAACCCCGGCGCTTCACCGGGCGCGCCACAGTGCTGTTCGCGGTGCTGATCGCGCTCGCCCTGGCGTACACCTATCCGGTCCGGGTCTATCTTGACCAGCAGACCGACATCGAGCGGATGGAGGCGTCCCAGGCCGAGCAGCGGCGGCTGATCGAGAGCCTGACCGCCGAGGCGGCCAAGTGGAAGGACGACGCCTACGTCGAGACCAAGGCACGCGAGCGCTTCTTCATGGTCCGGCCGGGCGAGACGGCGCTCGTGGTGCTGCGGGACCCGGAGGGCGCGGCCAAGGACGCCGGCAAGGGCGCGAAGCCGGGGGTGCCGAGCGCGCCGCAGCCCTGGTACGACACGCTGTGGTCGAGCGTGCAGGCGGCGAACGCCGAGCGCCCCGACAAGTGAGCTATCCCGAAAGGCACAACCCGTGAGCGTCGTACCACCGCAGGAGCCGGCGGCGGACTCCGTACCCCCGCCGGAGCGCCAGCCGGCCACCGAGGCCGACCTGGCCGCGGTGGCCGCGCAGCTCGGACGCCCGCCGCGCGGCACCCGGGCGGTGGCCCACCGGTGCCCGTGCGGCCTGCCCGACGTGGTGGAGACGACGCCCCGGCTGGCCGACGGCACGCCGTTCCCGACGCTGTTCTACCTGACCTGCCCGCGGGCCACCGGGGCGTGCAGCCGGCTGGAGTCGGCCGGGCTGATGAAGGAGATGGCCGACCGGCTCGCCGAGGACCCGGAGCTGGCCGCCCGCTACCGGGCCGCGCACGAGGACTACCTCACCCGCCGGGAGGCGATCGGCGAGGTGCCGGAGATCGCCGGCATCTCGGCCGGTGGGATGCCCGGGCGGGTGAAGTGCCTGCACGTGCATCTCGGCCACGCGTTGGCCGCCGGCCCCGGGGTGAACCCGTTCGGCGACGAGACGCTGGCGCTGGTGGAGAAGTGGTGGGCCGCCGGTCCCTGCGTGGACGTGTGAGCGCCGCCGACCAGGTCGTGGTCCGCCGCGCCCGGACCGCCGACGTGCGCGGCATCCGCCGGTTGGTGGACACGTACACCGACGACCGGCGGCTGCTCAGCAAGGCCACCGTGACGCTCTACGAGGACGTGCAGGAGTTCCGGGTGGCGGTGACGCCGGACGGCACGGTGGTCGGCTGCGGCGCGCTGCACGTCATGTGGGAGGACCTGGCCGAGATCCGTACGGTGGCGGTCGACCCGTCCTGCCGGGGGCACCGGATCGGTCACCGGATCGTCGGCGAGCTGATCGACGCGGCCCGCGAGCTGGGCGTCGCCCGCATCTTCGTGCTCACGTTCGAGACCGGCTTCTTCGGCGCCTTCGGGTTCCACGAGATCGACGGCGCCCCGGTGCCGCAGCCGGTCTACGAGCAGCTCCTCCGCTCCTACGACGAGGGCGTCGCCGAGTTCCTCGACCTGGAACGCGTCAAGCCCAACACCTTGGGCAACACCCGCATGCTGCTGCGCCTGTAGAGCCGGTTCGGGCTGCCGTAGGGTGGGCGCGTGAGCGTGCGCGTGGGGGCCATCGACTGCGGGACCAACTCGATCCGACTGCTGATCGCCGACCTGCCGGAGGCGTCCGCGGGGGACTCGGCGCCGCTGGTGGATGTCAGCCGGCGGATGGAGATCGTGCGGCTGGGGCAGGGGGTCGACCGGACCGGCATGCTCGCGCCGGAGGCGATCGAGCGGACCCGGGTGGCGCTCGCCGACTACGCGGCGGAGATCGAGAAGGCGGGCGTCGACCGGGTGCGGATGTGCGCCACCTCGGCGTCGCGCGACGCCTCCAACGCCGCCGACTTCCGGGCCATGGTCGAGCGGACGCTCGGCGTACCACCGGAGGTGGTGACCGGCGACGAGGAGGCCCGCCTGTCGTTCACCGGCGCGGTGCGCGGCCTGTCCGCCGACGCGGAACCGCCCTACCTGGTGGTCGACATCGGCGGCGGCTCCACCGAGTTCGTGGTCGGCACCCGCGCCGACGGCGTACGCGGGGCCATCTCGGTGGACATCGGCTGCGTCCGGATGACCGAGCGGCACCTGCACGGCGATCCGCCCACGTCGGCGGAGATCGCCGCCGCCGAGGCGGACATCGAGGCGGCGGTGGACCGGGCGCTGGCCGCCGTCCCCGGCCGGGAGGCCGCGACGCTGGTCGGGCTCGCCGGTTCGGTCACCACAGTGGTCGCCCTGGCGCAGGGGCTCCGGGAGTACGACCCGAGCCGCATCCACCACGCCCGGATCCCGTACGAGCGGGTCGCCGAGGTGACCGCCTACCTGCTTGGCGCCACCCGGGAGCGGCGGCTGGCCGAGCCGGTGATGCACCCCGGCCGGGCGGACGTGATCGGCGCCGGCGCGCTGGTGCTGCGCGTGATCATGGAGCGGGCCGGCATGCCGTCGGTGGTCGCCTCCGAACACGACATCCTCGACGGCATCGCCTGGAGCCTCGCCTAGCCCGCCCAGTCCCGCCCGCGTCCCGCCCCGTCGATCATGAAGTTGGCGGGGACAAGTCGGACGCTCCGCACGGCCAACTTCATGATCCTCGACTTGGGTCGGGGCGTGGGCCGCGACCTCGTGCTCGGCGCTCAGTCGGTGGGCAGGTCCGGGCGGTGCTCCCGCACCCACTTCTCGACATCCGACTTCCGCCAGATCTGGCCCATCTTGAGCACCTGATACGGGGCGGGGAAGTCGCGTCGGGAGGCAACCACCGACGCGCGGGCGCGCGAGACGCCTCCGAGCATGTCTCGGATCTCAGCGATGCCCACGAACTCGACCACCTCTTGACGGTAGGTATGGCCGGTTGTCTGGCGATCGATAACAGCGATCGGGGTTGACGATCGCCAACGGAGCGGCCACGATTGGGGGATGAGCGCGTCGAATGCGTTCCCGTACCCGATCGCGGTCGTCGGGCGATGCGGCCGCACGTGCCGATGCGACCGCGTTGGCTCTGCCGGGTGTGCGCCGGCCCGTGGCCGTGCCAGCCGGCCCGCCTGTTGCTGCTGATGGACTACCGGCGCGACCGGGTCGCCCTGTCGGTCTACCTGGCGAGCTGCCTCTTCGAGGCCGCCGCCGACCTGCTGAAACTCAACCCGGATCCCCAGGAGCTGTTCGACCGCTTCGTCGGGTGGGCCGCCCGCCCTCCGCTTCGTTGATCAAGGAGTTCGCGTCGGCGTTCGCGGCGAGCCCCGACGCAAACTCCTTGATCAACGAAGCGGGGGAGTGCGTCGTTGTTGACGGTACTCTGTAATGCGCACTAGTGTGCGGAGTGTGGATACGACGCAGCTTCTCAAGGGTGTCCTCGACCTGGCGGTGCTGGCCGTGCTCAAGGACTCCGACGGCTACGGCTACGACATCCTCCGCCGGCTGCGCGAGGCCGGCCTGACCGAGGTCGGTGACGCCTCGGTCTACGGCACGCTGCGCCGGCTCTTCGCCGGCGGCCTGCTCACCACCTACGTGGTGCCCAGCGAGTCCGGGCCGCACCGCAAGTACTACGCGTTGAACGCCGCCGGCCGCGATCAGCTCACCCGCTCCGGCAAGACCTGGCGCTCGTTCGCCACCACCATGGACGCACTGCTCGACGATCGGGGGATGGCGGCATGACCGTCACTGGGCAGGAGATCACGGACTACGTCGACCGGGTGCGGGCCGCGCTCGCCGACCTGCCGCCGACGCTCCGCGACGAGTTGACCGAGGACCTTCCGGAGCACCTCGCCGAGGTGGCCGCCGAGGGCGAGGGTGCGCTCGTCGACCGGCTGGGCACGCCGGAGGCGTACGCGATGGAGTTGCGGACCGCGGCCGGCG
Source organism: Micromonospora sp. NPDC018662 (assembly GCF_044391475.1). Taxonomy (NCBI): domain Bacteria; kingdom Bacillati; phylum Actinomycetota; class Actinomycetes; order Micromonosporales; family Micromonosporaceae; genus Micromonospora; species Micromonospora sp. NPDC018662. The sequence continues at coordinate 54,301 of NZ_JBISAC010000018.1, read as the reverse complement.
CGGAGCCCGGCGGGCGGCCGGCCCGACTGCGCCGGGTCAACGCCGCGCGGGAGGGGGCGCTCACCCAGCTACGCCTGCTCGACCGCCAGCTCGGCCCGCTGTTCGGGCACGCCCGGGTGGCCGACTTCCTGCGCTCGCTGCGCCCGGCCTGGTGGCTGCTGCGCGGCTGGCTGGCCGCGCTGCTGCTGAGCGAGGCGATCGGTGGCGGCCGGTCCGGCCTGCTGCCCCGGCTCGACGACAGCGCGCTTGCCGGTCTGCTGCTGCTGGCCGGCGCGGTCCTCGCGTCGCTGTGGCTCGGCCGCCGCTCCGGCGGCTTCACCGGCTGGCCGCGACGGCTGCACCTGCTGGGCACCGCCGTGCTGGTGCTCTTCTCGTTCGTGGTCCTCGCCGACGTGGACCGGCACGCCAGCACCGACCTGGCGACCACCTACCAGGAGGTGGCGTCGGGTGGCCGGCTGGACCGGATCGAGGACGTCTTCGTCTACGACCAGCAGGGGCGGCTGATCCGCGACGCCCAGCTCTTCGACCAGAACGGCGTGCCGATCCGGCTCGGCTGGCCGAACTGCGTGGACGCGTCCGGCAACGTGCCGGCGCCGCGAAACGCCTACCCGTACTGCGCGATGCGTGCCCCGTTCGGCGAGCCGGCGGACCCGACCGCCCCGCCGACCCCGACGCCGAGCAGCACCCCCACGCCGAGCAGCACCCCCACGCCGGCGGTGACCGCCGGGCCCGAAACGCCGGTGCCGACGCCGACGCGCTGAGCCGTCGCCGCCGCTCGGTCCGGTCGGCACGTCCACGAGCCACGCCTGTCGAGCTGAGTCGTTGACGACGTCAGCTCGACAGGCGTCTCGACGAACAGCCCCGCGCCGCCGCGGAAGACCCATCCGCCCGGGTGCGTCGACAGGAGGTGAATGCCACTGTTCTTCCGTCTTCCCCGCGCCGGTGACCGCATGGCACGCTACCGGCACGTAACACCCAACTGTGCGACCAGCCAACGGTGACTGACCGCTAGGAGGACGGGCCCATGGGCGAGATGGTGAGCTTCACCGGTAACGGGGGGACGAGCGAGGGGTATCTCGCGATACCCTCCGGCGGTGCGGCCAGCCCGGCGGTCATCGTCATCCAGGACTGGTGGGGACTGGTGCCCCACGTCCGGGCCGTGGTGGACCGCTTCGCCGAGGCCGGCTTCGTCGCCCTCGCGCCCGACTTCCGGCACGGCGGTCCCGCCGTCAAGCCGACCGAGCCCCGGCAGATGCTGAACAGCGCCCAGATGGACGAGGCGGCCAGCGACATCGCGGCCGCCGCCGAATACCTGGCGAGTCGCTCCGAGGTGGCCGGCAAGGTGGGCTGCGCCGGGTTCTGCGCGGGTGCCAGCCTGGCCCTGTGGGCCGGCACGGCCGCCGAGCGGATCGTCGCCACCACCGCCTTCTACCCCCGGCTCCCGTGGGAGGGCATGCCCACCGGCGCAGCAGACTACGCCGGCAGCGCTGCCTGGGCCGGCTACGCCGGCAAAGCCGCGCTCATCCACTGCTCCGAGGCGGACGGCCTCTCCGCCGCCGACGGGGTGCAGGGCGTACGCCGGTCCATCGAGGCCGCCGGCGGCACCTGCCAGACGTTCGACTACCCCGGCACCGCGCACGCGTTCTTCAACGAGGACCGGCCGGAGCACTTCGACCAGCGGGCCGCCGCGACCGCGTGGGCCCGCACCCTGGAACTGTTCCGGGCGAAGCTTGGCTGAGTCGCGTACCCCCGGGGAGGTGGTCGCCCGCGCGGCGCGGGCGACCGACCTCACCGACCTCGACGGCGCGGTCGGTGACTGCTTCGCCTGCCCCCGGCTGGTGGCGTGGCGCGAGGAGGTGGCCCGGGTCAAGCGGGCCGCGTTCCGCGACCAGGACTACTGGGGGCGGCCGGTGCCGGGCTTCGGGCCGGCGGACGCGCGGATCGCGATCCTCGGCCTGGCGCCCGCCGCGCACGGCGGCAACCGCACCGGCCGGATCTTCACCGGGGACCGCTCCGGCGACGTGCTCTTCGCCGCGCTGCACCGCGCCGGGCTGGCCAACCAGCCGACCAGCGTCGCCGCCGACGACGGCCTCACGCTCCGGCACACCCGCATCTTCTCCGCGGTGCGGTGCGCGCCGCCGGACAACAAGCCCACCCCGGCCGAGCGGGACGCCTGCGCGCCGTGGCTGCACCGCGAGGTCGAGCTGATCCGGCCCACGCTGCGCGTGGTGGTCGCGCTGGGCGCGTTCGCCTGGGCCGCGTGGTGGCCGGTGCTCCGCCAGGTGTACGGACAGCGCCCGCCCACACCGCGACCCGGGTTCGGCCATGGGGCACACTGGTCCGGCGAGTCCGTGCCGGCGTTGCTCGGCTGCTATCACGTCAGCCAGCAGAACACGTTCACCGGCCGGCTCACGCCGGCGATGTTGGACGACGTGTTCACCCGGGCGAAGCACCTGTCCGGGGTGGACTGAGGAACACCTGAGGCGGGGGAATGGACTTCGGCGTGCTGCGCAGGTGGTGGCCGGTCGCGGCGGTCGCGGCGCTGCTCGCCGTCGCCGCGTTCGCCGCCGGTCACTCCGCGATCGGGGCCAGCCGCATCCCGCCCGTGTCGGACACCATTCCGTACGTCCCGGACTATCCGTCCCCGGAGGCGGTGCGCTCGATCCCGGTCGAACCCCGGGACGCGGGCGAGGCCACCTCGGGCGGCGTCCCCGACTGGCTACTCACCGCCGTGCTGGTGCTGTCCGGGGCGGCGGCGCTGATCGCCGTGGGCTACGTGCTCTGGAACGTGGTACGCGGCGCGCTGCGCCGGACCACCCGCGCGGCGCCGGCGAGGCGCATCCGGCGTACCGCCGAGGGCACCGCCCGCGAGGTGGTGGCGGCCCTCGACGCCGGACTGGAGGAACTGGACGACCGCGCCACCGACCCGCGGACCGCGGTGATCGCCTGCTGGGTGCGGCTGGAGGAGGCCGCCGAGGACGCCGGGGTGCCCCGGCAGACCGGGGACACCCCCACCGACCTGGTCAGCAGGCTGCTGCGGGGCGACCCGGAGGCCGGTATCCCGGCGATCGCCAGCGCCGACGTGCTGGACGGGTTCGCGCACGTCTACCGGGAGGCCCGCTACGCCACCCGGGACGTCGACGAGCGCACCCGCGACCAGGCCCGGGCGGCGCTGCGCCGGCTGCGCGGCGAGCTGACCAGCGTGGCTGGTCCCGCATGAGCACCAGCATCGACGACCTGCTCGGCTCCGGCCAGGAGCCGGTGGGGGACGCCGAACGGCCCTCGGGCGGTCGGGCGCGCGGGTTGCTGCGGACCGCGGCGGTCACCGCCGCCGTGGTGGTGGTGATCGTGGTCGGCCTGCGCGCGGTCGGTCTGCGGGTGCCGCTCTGGATCATCGTGGCGGGCGTGCTCGCCGTGCTCGCCGTCCGCCGGGTCACCGCCGCGCTCTCGCCCCCGCCGCCGCCCCGCGCCGGCGTGCGGGCCTCCGCCGGGGAGGAGCCCGGCTCCTGGAACTGGTCCGCCCGGGACGCGCTGCGGACCGCCATCAACGGCTGGGAACGGCCGCTGGACTGGTGCGCCGACAACCGGGAGCGGTTCACCGAGCGGGTGCTGCCCCGCCTCGGTGAGCTGGCCGACGAGCGGCTGCGCCAGCGGCACGGCGTCACCCGCGAGTCCGACCCGGCGCGCGCCCGTGCCCTCATGGGCGAGCCGCTCTGGACGTTCCTCGCCACCCCCGCCCGCCGCCCCCCGACGCCGCGCGACCTCGCGGCGATCGTTGCCGAACTGGAGAAACTCTGATGAACGACGTGGACCGGAGCATGCCCCCCGCCGAGGTGGGCCGGCTCGCCCGGGCCGTCCTGGACGCGGTCGGCACCGTCGTGGTCGGCAAGCGTGAGGCGCTGGAGCTGGTGCTGGCCGGCATCCTGGCCGGCGGTCACGTGCTGCTGGAGGACCTGCCCGGCCTGGGCAAGACGCTCACCGCGCGGTGCTTCGCGCAGGCGCTCGGGCTGGACTTCCGCCGGCTCCAGTTCACCCCGGACCTGCTCCCCGCCGACGTCACCGGCTCCTTCCTGTACGACCAGAGCAGCGGCGACTTCTCCTTCCGGGCCGGGCCGCTCTTCACCAACCTGCTGCTCGCCGACGAGATCAACCGGACGCCGCCGAAGACCCAGTCGGCGCTGCTGGAGGCGATGCAGGAGAAGCAGGTCTCGGTGGAGGGCGTGACCTACCGCCTGGACGAGCCGTTCCACGTGCTGGCCACCGCGAACCCGATCGAGTACGAGGGCACCTACCCGCTGCCCGAGGCGCAGCTCGACCGGTTCCTGCTGCGTGTCTCGTTCGGCTACCCGACCCACGACGAGGAGTGGGACGTGCTGCGCCGGCGTATCGCCCGCCGCCGCGAGGAGGCCGAGATCAAGCCGGTGGTGGACGCCGGCACGCTGCGCGCCATGCAGGCCGCGCTGGAGGACGTGGTGGTCGAGGACTCGATCGGCCGGTACGTCGTGGCGCTCACCGCGGCCACCCGGGAACACCCGTCCGTGCTGGTCGGCGCGTCGCCGCGCGGTTCGCTGGCGCTGCTGCTGCTGTCCCGGGTGCGGGCCGTGCTCGCCAACCGGGACTACGTGGTGCCGGAGGACGTCAAGGCGGTGGCGGCACCCGCGCTGGCGCACCGGATCACGCTGCGTCCGGAGATGTGGCTGCGCCGGGTCGACCCGGCGTTCGTGGTCGGCGAGGTGCTCGAGTCGACGCCCGCCCCGGCCAGCGGCGCGCTGCCCAGCTACGCCGCCGGGCGCTGATGGACGAGCGGGCCGAGCCGGCGAACGGCTGGGCGCCCACCTGGGCGCTCGGCCGGGCCGTGCTGCTCACCGGCGTGCTGCTCGTCGCGGCCGTGCTGCTCGGCCGGATCGACCTGGTGGTGCTGGCCACGCCGTTCGCGCTGGGCACCGCGTACGGGCTGCGCCGCCGCCCGGCCACCCAGCCCGAGCTGGAGCTGAGCGTCGCGGACACCCACCTGGTCGAGGGGTCGCCGATGGCCGCCACGGTGGCGGTGGCCAACCCCGACCTCCTCGGGTACGACGTGGCGGTGGTGCGGACCCGGATGTCGCAGTGGCTGCGGGTGGAGCGGGTCGGCTTCGGTGGCGGCGGGTTGGACGTGAGCCGCTCCGGCGGCGCGGACCGGCCGTTCGTCACCTCGGTGCCCCGGGGCAGCGCCGTCGACCTGGAGCTGACCGGCACCGCGCTGCGCTGGGGCCGGCACCCGTTCGGCCCGGCCGGCGTCCGGGTCGCCGCCGCCGACGGGCTGCTGGTCTCCCGGGCGGTGATCACCGAGCCGATCCGCGCCCGGGTCTACCCGCGCACCGAGCCGTTCGACGCGGTCGAGGCGATGCCCCGGGCCGCCGGGCTGGTCGGCGCGCACCGGTCGCGGCGGCCGGGGGAGGGCGGCGAGCTGGCCGGCGTACGCGTCTTCGCGCCCGGGGACCGGCTGCGCCGCATCGACTGGCGGGTGTCGTTGCGGGCCCGCCAACTGCACGTCGCCTCCACCCTCTCCGACCGGGACGCCGAGGTGGTGGTGCTGCTGGACGTGCTCGCCGAGGCGGGCCGCTCCGGCGGCGTACGCGGGCCGGCGTCGGTGCTCGACACCACGGTCCGGGCCGCCGCCGCGATCGCCGAGCACTACCTGCACCGGGGCGACCGGGTGGCGCTGCTGGAGTACGGCCCGGCGGCCCGGCGACTGCGTCCGGCGACCGGCCGCCGGCAGTACCTGACCGTGCTGGAGTGGCTGCTCGACGTGCACGCCGAGTCCTCCCCGCACGAGCCGTACGACCAGGTGTTCGGCCCGCAGGTGCTCTCCTCGGACGCGCTGGTGGTGGTGCTCACCCCGCTGCTCGACGAGCGCTCGGCGCAGATGCTGGCCCGGCTGGCCCGGGGCGGGCGGTTCGTGGTGGCGGTGGACACGCTGCCGGCCGAACTGCCGATGCCGAAGGAGCGGGGCTGGGCCGAGGTGGCGTACCGGCTGTGGCGGCTGGACCGGGACACGATGATCGGGCAGCTCCGCGAGCACGGCGTGCCGGTGGTGCGCTGGGCCGGCGCGGGCAGCCTCGACGAGGTGCTGCGCGACGTGTCCCGCCTGGCCATGGCGCCGAGGGTGGGGTTGCGGTGAGTGACATGGCGGACGCGGTCGTCGAGCGGATGCGCGGGCTGCGGTACCGGGTCGCCCGGGTCAGCCCGCTGCCGCTGCTGGTGCGCGGCGGGATCTTCCTCGTCGTGCTGGCCGGCTTCCTGCTGGCGTACCCGGTCGAGGTGCTGGCCCCGCGCTCGCTGCTGGCCATGGCGGTGGCCGCGGTGCTGCCGGCGGTCGGGCCGCGCCGGCTCTGGCCGACGTTCACCGCGCTGCTCACGGTGGCCGGCTGGCTGCTGGCCACGCTCGGGTTCGACCGGCCGCCGGCGCTGTGGCGGCTGCTCGCCGTGGCCACGCTGCTCTACCTGGCGCACACGCTCTGCGCGTTGGCCGCGCTGCTGCCCTACGACGGGTTGATCGACCCGGACCTGGTGTTCCGGTGGCTGACCCGGGCCGGCGGCGTGGTGCTGGCCAGCGCCGTGCTCGGCGTCGTGCTGGCCTGGCTCGGCGGGGTCGGCGGGACCGACGGGACGCAGGCGGCGACCGTGGTGGGACTGCTGGTCGCGGTGGGGCTGAGCGCGTTGCTGGGGTGGCTGCTGCGTCGCAGATGACGGGACGCCGAGCGACGTTGTGCAGGTCACACCGGTTGTGCTCCGTCACAGAAGGGGGTCTCGCGCGGTATTAGCTGAGCCGGCCGGGGAAAGATGGATGACGTGAATCCGAAGCGGATCCTTGTCGTGGGTGCCGGGCACGTCGGCCTGTACGCCGCTCTGCGTCTGTCGAAGAAGCTGAGCTCGCGTGAGGCCGAGGTGGTCGTCGTCGACCCGCAGCCCCACATGACGTACCAGCCGTTCCTCCCGGAGGCTTCGGCCGGCAACATCTCCCCGCGGCACGCTGTGGTGCCGCTGCGGCGGGAGTTGCGCAAGTGCACGGTGGTGGCCGGCACGGTCACCCGCATCGACCACGACCGGAAGACCGCCGTGGTGCAGCCGATCAGCGGCCCGGCCCGGGAGATCCCCTACGACCACGTGGTGGTCGCCCCCGGCTCGGTCTCCCGCACCCTGCCGATCCCCGGCCTGCACGAGAACGGCATCGGGTTCAAGACCATCGGTGAGGCCATCTTCCTGCGCAACCACGTGCTGGACCGGCTGGACGTGGCGGCTGCCACGACCGACCCGGAGGTCCGTCGCCGCGCGCTGACGTTCACCTTCGTCGGCGGTGGCTACGCCGGCATCGAGGCGCTCGCCGAGATGGAGGACATGGCCCGTGACGCGCTGCGCTACTACCCGGAGCTGAAGCCGGACGAGATGCGCTGGGTGCTGGTCGAGGCGACCCAGCGGGTGCTGCCCGAGGTCGACCGGGACATGGGCGCCTACACGGTGCAGCAGCTGCTGAAGCGGAACATGGACATCCGGCTGGACACCCGGCTGGAGTCCTGCGTCGACGGGGTGGTCAAGCTCTCCGACGGCGACAGCTTCCCGTCAGACACCATCGTCTGGACCGCCGGCGTGAAGCCGTCGCCGATGCTGGACGCCACCGACTTCCCGCGCGACGAGCGTCGCCGGGTGACCTGCCGGCCGACGCTCCAGGTCGTGGACGGCGACCGGGTGGTCGAGGGCGCGTGGAGCGCCGGCGACTGCGCCGCCGTGCCGGACCTGACCAAGGAGCCGGGCAACTTCTGCTCGCCGAGCGCGCAGCACGCGGTGCGGCAGGCCGCTCGGATGGCCGACAACATCGTCAACGTGATCCGCGGGCGCGAACCGGTCGACTACAAGCACAAGCACGCCGGCAGCGTGGCCAGCCTCGGCCTGCACAAGGGCGTGGCGCAGGTCTACGGCGTGAAGATGACCGGCTGGCCGGCGTGGTTCATGCACCGGACGTACCACATGTCGCGGATCCCGTCGTTCAACCGCAAGGTGCGCGTGGTGGTCGACTGGTCGCTGGCGTTCTTCCTCAAGCGTGAGGTGGTCGCGCTGGGCCAGCTGCACGACCCGCGTGAGGAGTTCGCCGAGGCGTCCGCCCCGCCGCCCGCCGCGGCGCGCGTCTGACGTTCGCGGCGTTGGGCCCTTCCCGCACGGGAGGGGCCCTTCGCCGTACCCGGGGTCGGAACCGGGCCGGGTCAGAACCGCCAGGTCCAGGCGTCGGCGACGCGGGTGCCCGGCCCGAAGAGCGCCTCCAGCGTGCGGCGCAGCAGCTCCGCGTGCGGGGCGTCGTCGGTCAGCGCGACGCAGGACGCGCCCCAGGCGTCGACGTCCCGGGCCGCCTGGCGGCGCTGCCGGTCACCGACCGCCGGTGCCACGCCCCGCCGGGCCACGTCGGCGAGCAGCGCCGAGGTGGGGCGCTGCCAGGTGCCCATGGTGGCCGAGCCGCCGGGGCCGTACGGGCCGATGAAGAACCCCTCCGGCATGCCGAACTCGACGCCGGTGGCGGTGGCCCACCGCATCGGCCCGGGGTGCTGCGGGGTGGCCGTGGGCACCGGCACCAGCACCCCGCCGGGGCGTACGCACTGCCGCCAGTGGCCGCCGGTGACGAACTCGGGCAGCGGCGGCCGGTCGATAGTGGGCAGCGGCGTCGGGAAGACGCTGAGCAGGGCCGCGCCGACCGCGAACGGCACCAGCCGACGCGCCGGACCCGGCTCGTGCAGCGCCCGGTGCACGGCGAGCGTGAGCACGGTGCCGACCAACGGCAGCACCGCCAGCGCGAAGCGGGTGGGCAGCGCGCCGTCCACCACCGGCAGGCCGGCCAGCAGCGCGTACGGGCCGGGCACGCCGGTCGGCTCCCCGCCGGCCACCACCTCGGGGCCGAGCGAGAGCGCGGCCATGACCAGCGCCCCGGCGACCACGGCGCGCACCAGCGCGCGGCGGCCGAGCCAGCCCGCGCAGCCGACCGCCACCAGCAGCAGCGGCCAGCCCAGGAACGTGGTGAACTCCGCCGGGCCGGTGGTCAGCCGGACCGCCGCCGGGCTGCCGAGCACGGTCAGCGCGGAGAGCCGGGTCCAGCCGGTCAGGTCGGCGGAGAAGTAGGTCGCCGGGAACATCCCGTCGGCGACGCCCTGCGGGCCGGCGAACTGGAGCCAGAGCGGGTACGCCAGCGCCACCAGCGCCAGCCCGGCGGCAGCGAGCAGCCCGCCGGCGAAGCCGGGCAGCGCCCGACGCAGCAGGTCCCGGTCGGCCGACCCGTACGCGACGGCCATCGCCGCCAGCGTGAGCGCGGTGAGGAAGAGCACCTCCTCGCCGACGAAGACCTGAGCGACGGCGGTGATGGCCAGCCCGACCGCCGAGGAGGCCGTCCGGCGGCGGTCCGGGCCGTCCGGGCGACGGGCCGGGTCGGCGGCGCGCAGCAGCCGCACCACCAGCCAGACCAGCACCGGGACCAGCCACTGCGCGGTCATGTGCAGGTGGCCGTTGCTCTGCGAGACCAGGCCCGGCCCGAAGCCGCAGAGCGCCGCGCCGAGCCCGGCGGCGAGCCGGTGGGCCCGCAGCGTCCGGGTGAACAGCAGATACCAGGCGACCGCGGTGCCGGCCAGGTTGCCGGCGACGAGCAGGGCGAACGTGACCGGCGCCCCGAACGCCCACGTGACCGGCGCGAGCAGCACCCCGAGCGCGACGACCGAGGTGTTGGCCATCAGGTTGACCCCGTCCGGCGCGTTGAGCCGGTCGGTGACCAGGCTGAAGTCGCCGCGCAGGGCCCGCGCGTCGAGCGCCAGGAACCATTCGTAGAGCGTCTGGTCGGCCGGGTTGAGGGCGAGCATCCGGGTGCCCGGCGTCGGCCACAGGCCGTGGGTGAGCCCGCCGGCGAACGCCACGAACAGCAGCCCGACCAGCAGGTCCGCGTGGTGCCGGCGCACCGCGGCCCGCACCCGGCCGACCCGCGCCGCGGCGGTCGCCGGTGCGGGGCGGACCGCCTGGTCGCGGTCGGGCCCGGGGGCCGCGCGGGCGGCGCTGGTCACGGCCCCGACCCTATCGGCCGCACCCCACGGGGTACGCCGCGGCGCGGCGCAGCCGCTACGGTGAGATCTGCACCGCGCGTGTCGGCGCGGCGGTGTCACCCGCCCGGGTGGTGGAACGGCAGACACGGCCGCCTTAAAAGCGGCTGCCGAAAGGCGTGCGGGTTCGACCCCCGCCCCGGGCACCGAACTCTCAGCTTTCCCACAGCTTGACGCCGCGCGCGGTCTGGTCGCCGCGTCTACCCTGGAAGCGCACGTCTACGTGCGAACGACCCCCTGAGGGAGGCCTGAGAAGTGAAGTCCTCGAACCCGGTGCTCGCCCGGCTCGGCCAGGCGGCCGAGCGTGAGCGGGCGGCCGGGTACGCCCAGCCCGGGCCGTACGGTCAGCCCGGATACCCCCAGCAGTACCCGCCGCAGCAGCCCTACCCGGGCGGCTACGGCCAGCCGGTGGCCCCGCCGGCGGTGACGCCGATGACCCTCGACGACGTGGTCGTCAAGACGGTCCTCATGCTCGCCATCCTCGGCGCCTCGGCCGCCGCCGCCTGGGTGCTCGTGCCGGACGCCCTGGTCGGTGTGGCCTGGATCGGCGCAGCCGTGGTCGGCCTGGTGCTCGGCCTGATCATCTCGTTCTCCCGGATGGCGAACCCGGCGCTCGTGGTGGCGTACTCGATCGTCGAGGGCGTCTTCGTCGGCATGGTCAGCAAGGCCTTCGACTCGCTCTACGACGGCATCGTGCTCCAGGCGGTGGCGGCCAGCTTCGGCGTCTTCTTCCTGATGGCGATCATCTACAAGGCGCGGATCATCCGGGCCACCCCGAAGTTCGCCCGGATCATGGTGGCGATCATCGCCGGTCTGTTCGGCGTGATGCTGGTCAACCTGGTGCTGGCGCTGTTCGGCGTCAACACGCACCTGCGTGACGGCAGCCCGCTCGCGATCGGCTTCAGCCTGGTCTGCATCGTGGTGGCGTCGCTGAGCTTCGTGCTCAACTTCGCCCAGATCGAGGAGGGGGTCCGGATGGGCCTCCCGCAGCGCTACGCCTGGACGGCCGCGTTCGGGATCGTGGTCGGCCTGGTCTGGCTCTACCTGGAGATCCTGCGGCTGCTCAGCTACTTCCAGGGCGACGACTGACCGTCCCGCCCGTTCCGCCGACGCCCGCCTGCCGCACTCGCGGCGGCGGGCGTCGTCCGTAGACTCGGCGGTGATGAGCGCAGCGGAACTGGACCGGGCGGTGACCCTGCTGGTCCGACAGGTCGGGCACTGGCAGCAGCCGCGCTGGTCGGCGCCGGCCGAGGGCGGCAACGTGTCCCGGGCCGACCTGGTGCACAAGTTGATCCAGGAGTTGGCCAACCTGGCCGCCGACGCGGCCGGCGAGCCGCGCCGCGAGGTGCCCCGGCTGCCCAGCGACCTGGCCCTGCCCGACCAGCTCCGGGTGGTCGCCGCCGACCTGGCCCTGGCCGCCCCGCCGGATCCGGTCCTGGTCGGCGCCACCGAGGCGGTGACCCGCACCCGCGCCGCGCTCTAGGGGCTTCTGCCCCGAGGCCCACGATGCGTCCTCCTGCCCGCCTTTCGAGCTGATGGCAGAAACGACTCACCGCACCTCGCGTCGACGCCGGTGGGGGCGCTGTCACCTCTCCGACGACCGGTAGCCACGACGGACCGCCGGTACCCGACGTTGGCGTCCCGGGTCCGGCCGCATGCGGGCCGGCGTTACGGCCGTCCGGGCTTGAGTCGTTCCTGCTATCAGCTCGAAAGGGCGCGCAGAAGGACACCTCGTGGGCCGCGGTCCACCGGACCCGATCTGCTCACCGCCGTGCGGCGGCCCAACAGCCCCAACAGCCCAGCGGCCCAGCAGCCCAGCGGCTCAGCGCTTCAGCCAGCGGCGGACCGTACGCCGCCGGGCCCGGTCCCGCGCGCGCAGCACCGCCGGCCGGTCGTGCCCGGCGGCCTCGGCCTGCCGCGCGTGCAGCAGGCCGTAGGTGAACGTGTTCTCGCCCTCGGCGTACGCCCGCAGCGCGTGCCGGCGCAGCGCCTCCCGGGTCACCACCGAGTCCTGGTGCGTCCCGAGCAGATCCTGGAGCGCCTTGAACCTCTTCACCAGGCGGGCGGCCGGCTTGCCGGCGTCGGGCACGCGCACCTCCACCGCGTACCGGGCCGCCTTGTACCTCTTGCGCGCCTCGTGCAGGGCGGTGTCCCCGGCCGGCCCGCGGTCGGTCAGCGCCTGGTCCAGCCGCTCGTCGGCGCGGCGCACCGCCCGGCGTACCCGGCGATCCACCCAGCGGTGGCTCACCTCGGCGGTCGGGCCGTCGAGCAGCCGGTCCAGGCGGGTCAGCAGCTCGGGGTAGCGGTCGGCGTCCAACGCCGCGCGCAGTGCGGTGGTCGCCCCGGCCAGGTCGGCGGCGAACCGCTCGCCGATCCGGGCGGCGACCGGGCCGAGCACCAGATCGTCGGGCAACTCGTGCACCGCCGCGGTGAGCCGGGCCGCCATCACCTGGTCGTCGCGGACCGCGCCCAGGTCGCCGCCGAGCCGGCGCAGGTCGGCCCGGACCGCCTCGCTCTCCCGCCGGTCCCACAGACCGCGGAACGTGCGCAGCGTGGCCCGCAGCCGGCGGATCGCGACGCGCATGTCGTGCACCGCGTCCTCGTCGCCCTGGTAGGCCGCCGCGTGGTTGCCGACGATCGCGTCCCGCTGCTTCCGGGCGTACCCGATGACCGGCCCGGCCGGGCCGGCGGGCGGGCCGTCGGCGAAGCCGGCCAGGCGCCCGGCGACGGCGCGGTGGGACTTGCTGGTCGGCACCTCCCGGGCGCCGGCCCCGGCCAGCCGGGCGGAGACCGCGTCGAGCAGCTCCTCGTCGCCGCCGACCAGCTCGACCTCGATCTCGTGCCAGGTCCGGACGACGCCGTCGACCAGGTCCTCGGACCGGACGTCGTCCTCGGCGACCTCGGCCAGCACGCGGCCGTCCGCGTCCAGCAGCCGTCGCTCCCGGCGGTGGTTGACGACGCGGGACGCCGGGGCCACCGGCCGGCCCCGGGACGCGCCGCGGATCAACGCGACCAGCTCGGCCGGCGGGCCGGCGTCGGCCGCCCCGGCCGGGAACTGATGCTCGACCCGGGCCCCGCCGACCGCGCCCACCTTCAGGTGCCAGCCCGCGTCGTGCCCGCCGGTGCGTCGCCGCAGCGCGTGGTCGCTGCGCAGCAGCCGCAGGTCGTCGGTGTCCCAGTAGACGGCGTCCAGCTCGGAGTCGGTGGCGTCGGACATGGTCGCGACGCCACCGCACCCGGTCAGGTCGGGCAGCCGGAAGCCCTCGTCGCCGGAGAATGTGCGCTCGCGTTCCACGACGGTCGCCATGCGGGTTCCGGTACCCGGTGCGCGCCGTGGTGAATCGACCTCAGCTCAGTCGTTCGAGCACCATGGCCATGCCCTGGCCGCCGCCGACGCACATGGTCTCCAGGCCGATGGTCTTGTCGTGCCACTCCAGTGCGTTGAGCAGGGTGCCGGTGATCCGGGCGCCGGTCATGCCGAACGGGTGGCCGACCGCGATCGCGCCGCCGGCCACGTTCAGCTTCTCCTCCGGGATGCCGAGCTGCCGGTACGACGGGATCACCTGGGCGGCGAACGCCTCGTTGATCTCCACCAGGTCGACGTCGTCGATGGTCATGCCGGCCCGCTTGAGCGCCTGCTTCGACGCCTCGACCGGGCCAAGGCCCATGATCTCCGGGGAGAGCGCGGTGACGCCGGTGGAGACGATCCGGGCCAGCGGGGTGAGCCCCAGCTCGGCCGCCCGCTCGGCGCTCATGATCACCACCGCGGCGGCGCCGTCGTTCAGCGGGCAGCAGTTGCCGGCGGTGATCCGGCCGTCCGGGCGGAACACCGGCTTGAGCCCGGCCACGCCCTCCAGCGTCACCCCGGCGCGCGGTCCGTCGTCAGTGCTCACCACGCCGCCGTCCGGCGTGGTGACCGGCGTGATCTCGCGGGCCCAGAAACCGTCCGCGATCGCCTTCTCGGCCAGGTTCTGACTGCGGACGCCGAACGCGTCCATGTCCTCGCGGGTCACTTCGTACACCTGGGCCAGGTTCTCCGCGGTCTGCCCCATGGCGAGGTAGATGTCCGGCAGCTGGCCGGCCTCCCGCGGGTCGGTCCACACCTCGGCGCCGGCCTGCGTGCGGGCCTGCGAGCGCTCGCGCGCCTCGGCGAAGCGCGGATTCTCCCAGCCGCCGCCCACCAGCGCCTGCGCCTCCGGCGGCAGCGTGTCCGAGTTGCCCCGGGCGTAGCGGGAGACCATCTCTACGCCGGCGGAGACGAACACGTCGCCCTCACCGGCCCGGATCGCGTGCATCGCCATCCGGGTGGTCTGCAGCGAGGAGGCGCAGTAGCGGGTCAGCGTGGCGCCCGGCAGCCCGTCCAGGCCCAGCAGCGTGGCGACCACCCGGGCCATGTTGAAGCCCTGCTCACCGCCGGGCAGGCCGCACCCGAGGTAGAGGTCGTCGATGGTGGTGGGATCGAGCGCCGGGACCTTGTCGAGGGCGGCCTGGACGATGGTGGCGGCGAGGTCGTCCGGGCGGACCTCGCGCAGGGAACCCTTGAACGCGCGGCCGATGGGGGACCGGGCGGTGGCGACGATGACGGCGTCGCGGGGCGACTCAATCGGCATGAACCAACGTTAACCCGGGGGTAACTTGTGGTGGAAGCCGCACGCCGGGCGGGAAATGTCACCCCGTCGGCGGCCGACGGTGATGCCGGAACGCGACTGCCGCGGCGGCCTCCACCGCCGGGAGCAGCGCGTGCGCCCAGACCCGGTAGCCGTCCGCGGACGGGTGGAAACCGTCGTGGCAGAGCGTGCCGACGTCGGCCCGGAACACCGGGCCGGTCTCGGTGCCCAGGTCGACCACGGTGCCGCCGGCGTCCAGCACGGCCGCCGTCTGGGCCCGTGCCATCCGCCGCCCGGACCAGCCGAGCACCTGGCGCAGCGGGGCGGCGACGGCGCGCACCGCGCCGAGGTCGGGGCAGGTGCCCACGACGACCTCGACGTGGGCCTCGCGCAGCCGGCGTACCGCCGAGCCGAGGTAGGCCGCCGCGTCGACCGGACGGCCCAGCGCGGTGGCGTCGTTGGCCCCGATCAGCACCAGCGCCACGTCGGGGCGCTCGCCGAGCAGCGCGCGGGCCACCTGCGTGGCCAGGTCGGTGGCGCGGGACCCGGAGACCCCGACGCTGGACAGGTGCACCCGCCGGCCGGTTGGCCCCTCGGCGAGCAGGTGGGCGAGCTGGCCGCCGATGGTCTCCTCGAACCGGTCGACGCCCACACCGAGCGCCGACGAGTCGCCCAGCAGCACCAGCCGCAGCGGCGGCGCGTCGGCCCGACCGACCGTGGCGCGCAGCACGAGACCCAGCTCGGGCTGGGCGTACTCCCGGCTGCGGGCGGCGATGGCCTGGCCGGCGAGGACCGCCGCACCACCCACCGTGCCGGCCAGCAGCGACAGGGCCGCGGCCCGGCCCCACCGGGCCGCCTCGTTCGATCTGCTCATGCTGTTCCCTCCAGCGTGGCCGGGTCGGCGGCGGTGCCGGTCGGGGGCAGCGCGCCGACGCCGAAGAAGGCCCGTCGGCGAAGCTGCGCCCACCGCCCGCCCGGCCCGCGGTCGCGACCCCGGAGCTGGGCGCCGCTGACCTCCGTGCCGGCGTGCCGGGCCGCCTCGTGGGCCGCCTCCGGGAGCGACCGTACGCCTTCCAGGCCGGCGAGCGGAGGCCGGCGTTCCGGCACCGCGCCCAACGCGGAGAGCACGGTGGGCAGCAGCGCCGCCGCGGCCATCGCGTATCCCTCCGCGGAGGGGTGGAACCGGTCCCAGGCGAACATCCGGCCGGGCTCGGCGGCGAACCTCGGCCCCAGCAGGTCACCGAGGGAGACCGTCCGGCCGCCCGCCTCCACCACGGCCACCGTCTGGGCGGCGGCGAGCTGGCGGCTCCAGCGCCGGGCCAGCCAGCGCAGCGGGGGCTGGATCGGCCGGATCGTGCCCAGGTCGGGGCAGGTGCCGACGACCACCTCGCAGCCGGCGGCGCGCAGCGTGCGGACCGCGTCGACCAGATAGCGCACGGCCAGCGCCGGCGGGGTCCGGTTGGTGACGTCGTTGCCGCCGACCAGCACCACGGCGACGTCCGGCGCGACTTCCAAGGCGGACTCGACCTGCGGCTTCAGCCCGGCCGACAGCGCGCCCACCACGGCGAACCGGTGCAGCCGGACCGGCCGGTGCAGCCGGCGGGACAGCCCGGTGGCCAGCAGCGAGCCGGGCGTCTCCCGGCGTCGGTGCACGCCGTAGCCGGCCGCGGAGGAGTCACCGAGGACGACCATGGTGACCGGCCGGCCGGGGAACCTCGCGCCGTAGACGCCGTCGCAGCGCGGTGGCGGCGCCTCGGCCATCGGGATGGTGCGGCGGGCCTGCCGGGCCTGGCCGAGCAGCACTCCGCCGGTGGCGGCGGTGGCCGCCACCGTGGCGCCCGTGCCGATCGCCGCGAGGCGGGCGATCTGCCGGGCGCGTCGCCAGCGAACCGGCGCGACGGATCCGACGTCCCCCATGAGCCGACAGTATCGCGCCGGTACGACCACCGCTGTCCTTGATCGGGTGGCTGGGAGATGGCCGTTCTGGGTACCGGTGGGGTGGGCTTGCCCTCGGGCTGCACCCTGGTCGGGCGGAGAAGGGCGGAATCATGGGGAAGACTTTGAAGCGCAGCGCCGCGTTCGCGGCGCTGGCCCGGGCGCTGGCGGCCGGCGCGCGGAGCGGACCGTCGCTGGGCGCCCGGCTGGCGGCGCTGCCGCGGATGATCCGGGCCACCGGGCGGGGGGAGTACGACGGCGGGCTGCGCCTGGCGTTGATGGCCGGCGCGGCGGCGTACGTCGTCTCCCCGATCGACCTGCTGCCGGAGATCCCGCTGGCGATCTTCGGGCTGGCCGACGATGCCGTCATGGTCACCTGGCTGGCCGGCAGCGTGCTCGCCGAGACCGAGCGGTTCCTGGAGTGGGAGGCGCGTCGCAGCTCCGTCATCCCGGGGCATGTGACGCCCTGACGGCACGTACGCTGGGCGGCGACACCGGCTGACCGGCCGCCGGACGAGCCGGCGGCGCGACGAAGGGCACAACGAGGTGCAGTACTACGACAACGTCGTCGAGCTGATCGGCAACACCCCGCTGGTTCGCCTGCGCAACGTCACCGAGGGCATCCAGGCGACCGTGCTGGCGAAGGTGGAATACGTCAACCCGGGCGGCTCGGTCAAGGACCGGATCGCGCTGCGCATGGTGGAGGACGCCGAGAAGGCGGGCATCCTCGGGCCGGGCGGCACGATCGTGGAGCCGACCAGCGGCAACACCGGCGTCGGGCTGGCGCTGGTGGCCCAGATCCGGGGCTACCGCTGCGTGTTCGTCTGCCCCGACAAGGTCAGCCAGGACAAGCAGGACGTGCTGCGGGCGTACGGCGCCGAGGTGGTGGTCTGCCCGACCGCCGTCGCGCCGGAGGACCCGCGCTCCTACTACAACGTCTCCGACCGGCTGGCCCGGGAGATCCCCGGCGCGTGGAAGCCGAACCAGTACAGCAACCCGGCCAACCCGCGCTCGCACTACGAGACGACCGGCCCGGAGCTATGGCGGCAGACCGAAGGGAAGATCACCCACTTCGTCACCGGCGTCGGCACCGGCGGCACCATCTCCGGCATCGGCCGCTACCTCAAGGAGGTCTCGGAGGGGCGGGTCCGGGTGATCGGCGCGGACCCGGAGGGCTCGGTCTACTCCGGCGGCACCGGCCGGCCCTACCTGGTCGAGGGCGTCGGCGAGGACTTCTGGCCGGAGACGTACGACCGCTCCGTCGCCGACGAGATCGTCGAGGTGTCGGACAAGCAGTCCTTCGAGATGACCCGCCGGCTGGCCCGCGAGGAGGGCCTGCTGGTCGGCGGCTCCTGCGGCATGGCCGTGGTGGGCGCGTTGGAGGTGGCCCGCAAGGCCGGCCCGGACGACGTGATCGTGGTGCTGCTGCCGGACGGCGGCCGGGGCTACCTGTCGAAGATCTTCAACGACAGGTGGATGGCCCGGTACGGCTTCCTGGACGACGCCGGCACCGAGCCGACCGTGGCCGACGCGCTCGGCGGCAAGCCGGGCGGCCTGCCCGAGCTGGTGCACGTGCACCCGACCGAGACGGTCCGCGACGCCATCGACTACATGCGGGAATACGGTGTCTCCCAGCTCCCGGTGCTCAAGGCCGAGCCGCCGGTGGTGACCGGCGAGGTGGCCGGCTCGATCGCCGAGCGGGACCTGCTCGACGCGCTCTTCACCGGCCAGGCCCACCTGCACGACACGATCGAGCGGCACATGGGTGAGCCGCTGCCGATGATCGGCGGCGGGCAGCCGGTCAGCGAGGCGGTGGCGCTGCTGGAGAAGGCCGACGCGGCGCTCGTGCTGGTCGACGGCAAGCCCAAGGGCGTGCTGACCCGCCAGGACCTGCTGGCCCACCTCGGCGCCCGCTGAGTGTGTAAGGAAGGGCCCCTTCTTAACGCCTGGCGTATAGGAAGGGGCCCTTCTTAACACCCCTCACCGGCTGCCCAGCTCGGTGGGGACCGCCACCACGTCGACGTACGCGCCCGTGCGCAGCAGGGCGACCGGCAGCCGGGCGCCGATGGCCGGTCCGAGCATCAGCCGTTGCAGGCTCTGCCCGTCCCGCACCGGTCGCCCGCCCGCCGAGACGATCACGTCAGCCGGTCGGCGTCGCCCAGCTCGACCGGCGGCACGCCGGCCTCCGCGGCGCGCAGCACGGCCAGGTCCGACAGCGGGTCCGCGCCGACCACCCGGAACCGGGTCTCGGTGCCGTCGCCGAAGGCGGCCACGCCGCCGGTCGCGCCCGGCACGACGTGCGCGCTGGTCAGCAGTAGCCCGTCCGGGTCGATCACCACGGCCGCCCCGGCGCCCGCGCCGCGCGGCGTCCGCACCGACAGGGCTGCGACCGCGGGCAGCACCTTCGCCGCCACGCCGGTCACCACCCGGGAGTACGCGTCGAGCGCGGCGTCGTCGGCCCGCCCGGTGTCCTCGGTGTCCATGCCGCTGCCAACGCGGCACCCGCCGGCGCTCATGCCCGCATCCGCCGAGAGCGAACGGGCGAGGTGTTAACAAGGGGCCCCGCCTATACCGGAGGCGTTAACCGGGGGCCCCTCCTTAAACCTCGCGCGCGTAGCGGAGCTGCGGCACGAGGGCGGTGCCGATGCGGTCGGTGCGCCGGGCGCCGGTGGCGTGCCAGCCGCCGCGCTCGTAGAAGCGCCGCCCGGTGGCGTTGTCCCGCAGCACCCACAGGGCGGCCCGGGTCCACCCACGGGCGCGCATCGCGGCCAGCGCGTCGACCATCAGTGCCCGGCCGGTGCCCCGGCCCCGCTCGTCCGGGTCGAGGTGGATGGCGTTGAGCAGCCCGGTCGCCGGGTCGCCCTCGTCGTCCGGCCCCAGGTAGCTGAAGCCGACCAGCCGCCCGTCCCGCTCCGCCACGATCATCCGGTGGTCCGTGGCCTCCCAGGTCAGCCGCTCGACCCAGTAGCGGCCCATCGCCTCGGGGGTCGGGTCGGCCAGCGCCGCCGGCGGCAGGAACGACGAGTACGCCGCCACCCGGGAACGCTGGTGCAGGGCGCCGACCGCCATCAGGTCGGCCTCGGTCGCGGGGCGTAGGGAGACGGTCACCCGGGCGACGGTACCCGTCGGGGTGGCACCGGAACCGTGATCAGGTCCTCGGCGATCACCAGGTCGCCGGTGAAGTGGGCCCGGGCCTCGTCGTGGAACCGGCGCGGGTCGGCGTACCGCTGGGAGAAGTGGGTCAGCACGAGTGTGCGTACCCCCGACTCGGTCGCCACCCGCGCGGCCTGGCCGGCGGTGAGGTGGCCGACCTCGGCGGCGAGCGCGGCCTCCGACTCCAGGAACGTCGACTCGATGACCAGCAGGTCGGCGTGCTCGGCCAGCGCGTACACGCCGTCGCAGAGCCCGGTGTCCATCACGAACGCGAACCGCTGCCCCGGCCGGGTGACGCTCACCTCGTCGGAGGTGACGCGGCGCCCGCCGACGTCCAGGTGGCCCTCGCGGAGCAGCCGACCCACCGCCGGACCGACGATGCCGTACGCGGACAGCCGCTCCGGCAGCAGCCGGCAGCCGTCCGGCTCGACCAGCCGGTAGCCGTACGTCTCGATCG
This sequence comes from Micromonospora sp. NPDC018662, assembly GCF_044391475.1. NCBI lineage: Bacteria > Bacillati > Actinomycetota > Actinomycetes > Micromonosporales > Micromonosporaceae > Micromonospora > Micromonospora sp. NPDC018662. The sequence continues at coordinate 34,046 of NZ_JBISAC010000018.1, read as the reverse complement.
GGTGCCGCAGCCGGCGGGCCTCCAGCGTGCCGACGCCCAGCGCGACGCGTTGCCCGTCGGCGTCGATCGGCTCGACGGCCAGCTCGGCGGTCTCGTGGAAGCTCGACGCGTGCCGCAGCCGGGCGAAGTAGTCGGCGTCGCCGGCCGGGAAGTGCACCGCCACCGGGTGGGGGACCCGGTCCAGCGAGAGGCGCTGGATCATGCCGGGCAGCCCGAGGCAGTGGTCGCCGTGGAAGTGGGTGACGCAGATCCGGGTCAGGTCGGTGGCGGTCACGCCGGTGTGCAGCATCTGGCGCTGGCTGCCCTCGCCCGGGTCGAAGAGGATCACCTCGCCGTCCCAGCGGAGCAGGTAGCCGTTGTGGTTGCGCGCCCGGGTGGGGGCCTGACTGGCCGTGCCGAGCACCACCAGCTCACGCATCGACACCGCATCCTCCGGCTGACATGGAACGACCCCCGGGGCTTCCGCGCTCGCGCGCGGGCCGGCTGGACTGGGCCGGCACCCCGGGGGTCGGGTGGCTGTCGTGGTTTCGCCGCACCGCTGCCACACGGTCTCGACGATCGTGCTGCCCGCCTCGCGACGGACGATGTCTCACTGTCGAGGACAGCGGCTAGCGGACAGCCACCTCACGAGTCCGATTGCTATACAAGTCTGGACCACCTCCTTTCCCGTGTACCGCCACGCTATCCACTTCCCGGCGGCCTCGGCAACGGATTTCGATCACAGACGTTCACTCCACGCCGATCGGGCCCTCGCGCGGGCCCTCCTCGTGGGCCGGCTGCACCGCCAGCGACGGGAAGTCGGCCAGGTCGCCCTCCGGCTCGGCGTCCCACTCCGGGAAGACCAACGGGCTCTGGAGATAGAGGCAGAGCAGTTGGGCGAGCTGGTGCAGGCCGTCGAGGTGGGTCCGCTCGTGGCCGTGGGTGGCGTCCACGCCGAAGCCGAGCAGCGCCACCCGGGCGTGCGCGCCGGCCTCGACCGCCGAGGCCGCGTCCGAGCGGTAGTAGTCGAAGACGTCGCGGACCAGGTCGACGCCGTGCTCGCGGGCGATCGCGGCCAGGTTGCGGGTCAGGTGGTAGTCGAACGGTCCGACCCCGTCGCCCATGGCCAGCGTGGCCGCGTTCTCCCGGGACTGCTGGCCGGGCGCGACCACCGCCGCGTCCACCGAGACGATCTCCGCCACGTCCGGGTCCAGCCCGTGGCTGGCGCCGTGCCCGATCTCCTCGGTGACGGTGACCAGCAGGTGCGCGGTGACCGCGGGCGTGACGCCGGCGTCGACCATGGCCTTGAACGCGGTCAGCACGGCGGCGACGCCGGCCTTGTCGTCCAGGTGCCGGGACTTGACGTACCCGCTGGGGGTGATGGACGGGTTGGGCAGCAGCGCGACGAAGTCCCCGGCGTCGATGCCGAGCGCCCGCAGGCCGGCCTCGTCGTGCACCGGCTCGTCGACCCGGACCTCGACCAGCTCCCAGCCGACGCCCTGGAGGTCGACGGCCTCGTTGTAGCGGTGCCCGCTCGCCTTCAGCGGCAGCACCTGGCCGGTGACCACGCGGTCCAGGTCGTCGGTGAAGATCCGCACGTGGGCGCCCTCGGCGAACCGGGCGCTGTGCGTGCCGATCGGGTTGATCTCCAGCCGGCCGTTCTCCTTGAGCCGCTTCACCATGCCGCCGATGGTGTCGGTGTGCACCACGATCGCCCGATCGGCCCCGGTCGACCGGGGGCCGGGCAGGCAGGCGCTCAGCGCCCCGCGCCGGGTCAGCGTGGAGCTGATCCCGAGCGCGGAGAGCCGCTCGCCCACGTACTGCTGGATGTGGTCGGTACGCCCGGACGGGCTGGGGATCTCCAGCAGTTCCACCAGCACCTGGCGCAGGTATTCGAGGTCGAGCTTGAGCGGTTGGGGTTTGCGTGCGGTCATGCCCCTGAGCCTGCCGCACCGGCCGGCGACCAGAGTCGCTGCGGTGCCCGCGTGCCCGGGAAGAGCAGGTCGACGAACCGTTCGGCGGTCGGCTGCGGCTCGTGGTTGGCCAGGCCCGGCCGTTCGTTGGCCTCGATGAACACGTGTTCCGGCGCGTCCGGTGCGGGCACCAGCAGGTCCAGCCCGGTGACCGGGATGTCCAGCGCCCGGCTGGCCGTCACGCACGCCTCGGCGATCGCCGGGTGCAGTTCGGCGGTCACGTCGTGGATGGTGCCGCCGGTGTGCAGGTTGGCCGTCCGCCGGACCGCCAGCACCTGCCCCTCCGGGAGCACGTCGTGCATCTGGAAGCCGGCCTCGGCCACCACCTCGCGGGTCATGTCGTCGATCGGGATCCGGGACTCGCCGCCGGTGGCGGCGGCCCGACGGCGGCTCTGCCGCTCGATCAGCTCGGTGACGTCGTGCACGCCGTCGCCGGTGATCTGCGCGGGCCGGCGGACCGCGGCGGCCACCACCTCGTGGTCGATCACCACCACCCGCAGGTCCTCGCCGGCGCGCAGCTCCTCGATCAGCACGTCCGGGCAGAACCGCCGGGCCAGCTCGACGGCGGCGGTCAGCGCCTCCGGCGTCCGTACGCCGACGGTGATCCCGTTGCCCTGCTCACCACGCGCCGGCTTGACCACCACCGGGCCCACGTCGGCCAGGAACGCCAGGTCGTCGGGCTCGCCGGTGGCGGTCCGCCCACGCGGCACCGACAGGCCCGCCTCGGTCAGGATGCGCCGGGTCACCCGCTTGTCGTCGCAGCGGCTCATCGCCACCGCCGAGGTCAGCTCCGACAGCGACTCGCGGGTGTGGATGGTCCGGCCGCCGCTGGTCAGCCTCAGCTCACCCCAGTGCGGGTCGGTCACCTCCACCCGGATGCCGCGCCGCATCGCCTCGTCCGCGACGATCTTCGCGTACGGGTTCAGGTCGTCGTACCCCTCGGGCATGGCGGGCAGGAAGAGCCGCTCGTTGATCGGGTTCTTCCGCTTCACGCAGAGCGTGCCGGTGCGGTGGAAACCGAGCCGCTCGTAGAGCCGGATCGCGCCCGAGTTCTCCGCCAGCACGGACAGGTCCACGTACGCCCGGCCGCGCGCGTCGAGCTGGTCGGCGAGCGCGGTGAGCAGCGCCTGGCCGGTGCCGGGCGGAGCGGTGTTGAAGTCCACCGTCAGGCACCAGAGGCTGGCGCCCCGCTCCGGGTCGGCGAAGACCGCGACATGGTCCACGCCGGTGATGGTGCCGACCACCTCGCCGGCCGCGTTCTCGGCGACCAGGTGCAGGAACCGGTCGGTGCCGGCGTTGTCCACCAGCACCTCGACCGGGGCGGTGACCATGCCGTTGCGGGCGTAGATCCGGTTCACCGCGTCCGCGTCGTCGGCGTCGCGCAGCGACCGGACGGTCAGCCCGGGGATGTCCTCGCCCTCGGTGGCGGCCGGCCGGCGCTCGCCCAGCGGCAGCCGGTAGGTCAGCGACGGGTCGATGAACAGCTCGTCCGGCAGCCGGGAGACCAGCACGTGCGGGTCGCGCAGGTAGATGCAGATGTCCCGGGCGCCGTTGGCCTCGGAGCGCAGCACGTCGGCGACGTGCACCTGGTCGGTGAAGGTCTGGCCGAAGACCAGCCGGCCCCAGCCGCAGTCCAGCACCACGCCGGAGGCGTCGGTCGCCACGGCGGTGGACGGCAGCGCCGGTTCCGGCGTACCGGGGGCGACCGGGTCGCCGCCCGGGCCGGTGCGTTCCCGGCGCCGGCCCAGCACCCGTTCCCGGTCGGTGCGGGCCGTGCCGGTGGCGAGGGTGTCGGTCATGGTCAGTCGATTCCGTGGCTCTGGAGCCACATTTCCAGAAGTCCCAGTTGCCACAGCTTGTTTCCGTTCAACGGGGTCAGTTCGGCATTCGGGTCGGCGAGCAGCGCGTCGACGTAGTCGGCGCGGAACAGGTCACGGCGACGCGCCTCGGGGGCGCTGAGCGCGTCGCGGACCCGGTCGAGGAGCTTGCCCTCCAGGTGGGTGAGGCCGGGCACCGGGAAGTAGCCCTTGGGCCGGTCGATGACCTCGTGCGGCAGCACCCGCCGGCCGATCTCCTTGAGCACGCCCTTGCCGCCCTGGGCCAGCTTCAGCTCCGGCGGGCAGCTCGCGGCCAGCTCGACGAACTCGTGGTCGAGGAACGGCACCCGGGCCTCCAGCCCGTGCGCCATGGTCATGTTGTCGACCCGCTTCACCGGGTCGTCGGTGAGCATGACCTGGGTGTCGATCCGCAGGCCGGCGTCGACTGCGGTCTGCGCGCCCGGCCGGCCCAGGTGGGCGGCGACGAACTCGCGCGCCGGGTCGCCGTCGGCAAGCCACGCCGGGTTGAGCACCCGGGCCAGTCCGGCCGCGTCGCGGTCGAAGAACGCCTTCGCGTACGTCTCGAGCGCCTGCTCCCGGTCCACCCCGGCCAGCGGCGGGTACCAGTGGTAGCCGCCCAGGATCTCGTCCGCGCCCTGGCCCGACTGGACCACCTTCACGTGCCTGGCGACCTCCTGGCTGAGCAGCCAGAACGCCACGCAGTCGTGGCTGACCATGGGCTCGCTCATGGCCGCCACGGCGGCCTCCAGCGGCGGCAGCAGGTCGCCGGTGGGCACCCGGATCTGGTGGTGGTCGGTGCCGAACGTCTTCGCCACCAGGTCGGAGTAGACGAACTCGTCGCCCTCCCGGCCGCCCACCGCGTCGAAGCCGATGGAGAACGTGGCCAGGCCGGAACGGGCCTGCCCCTCGCCGGCCAGCAGCGCGACCACCAGGCTGGAGTCGAGGCCGCCGGAGAGCAGCACACCCACCGGCACGTCGGCCACCATCCGGCGGCGGACCGCGGTGGTCAGCGAGTCGAGCAGCGCGTCCTGCCAGTCCCGCTCGGACCAGCCGGCCCGCTCGGCGGCCCGGCCGAACGCCGGGTCCCAGTAGACCCGCTCGCGGGTGGTGCCGTCCGCCTCGTACACCTTGACCGTGGCCGGCGGCAGCTTGGTGACGCCGGCGAGGATGGTCCGCGGCGGCGGCACGATGCTGTGGAAGCTCAGGTAGTGGGCGAGCGCGACCCGGTCGATGGTGGTGTCGACCCCGCCGCCGGCTAGCAGCGCCGGCAGCGTCGAGGCGAAGCGCACCACGCCGGGGCTCTCGGCCAGGTAGAGCGGCTTGATGCCGAGCCGGTCCCGGGCCAGCACCAGGCGGCCGGTGTCCCGCTCGCTGATCGCCACCGCGAACATGCCGACCAGGTGGTCGACGAAGTCGAGCCCCCACTCGGCGTACGCCTTGACCACGACCTCGCTGTCCCCGGCGGAGAAGAAGCGGTGGCCCTTGGCCTGCAACTCGGCGCGCAGCTCGCGGTAGTTGTAGATGCAGCCGTTGAAGACCCCGGTGAGGCCCGCGGCGGCATCCACGATCGGTTGGCCGCTCGCCGCGGACAAGTCGATGATCTTCAGGCGCCGGTGTCCCAGCGCGGTCGGGCCCTGCGACCAGACGCCGCTGTCGTCGGGCCCTCGGTCACTCATCGTGGCCGCCATCCGTTCCACGGCCGAGACGTCGGCCCGTGAACCGTCACGACGGAACTCTCCCGCAAGTCCGCACATACGAGCCAATGCTGCCAGAGCTTGTTGCAGTTCGCCTGTTGAGACGATGACGAACGTGTGACAGCTTGCTACGATGCGCCGTCACCGAGGGTGGTTGCCTGTCACGGCTGGGGTTCCTGCCCGCCCGGGAGGGATGCCGGAAATGTGCCCGGCCCACGGTGTGACGAACACCGCAGACGCAACCTCGGCGAGGCCACAATCGGCCGGGAACCGCAAGGCATTGAGATACCCCTCTCCGCGGACAGGTTTTCCGGCCGACGAATGAGAAGCCGACCCTATGCTTGTCGCCGGAACGCACCGCGGCTCGTCCGGGCCGAGGAAAAGCGCCGATACAAGGGTTTTCGAATGCGCCGGAAATCTGCTCCGAGCAACAGCACTGCCGGTCTCGGCGAACTGCCGCCGGACGGCGACCCACCGATCCCTGTCGCAGCGGGCGACGCGCGCCGATCCGCGATTGCCGAGGAACAGGAGTTCCTCGACCTGGCCACGGCGCGGCGCGACGGGCTCGCCGCCCACCTGCGGGCCGAGCTCTCGTCGGACGCCCTGGACGCGGTGGAGCGAGCGCGGCAGCGGCTGCTCCGCCAGCAGTACGAGGAGCTACGGCGAGCGCGGGACGGGCTGGTCTTCGGCCGCCTCGACGGTCTCGACGGCACCGTGCGACACGTCGGCCGCGTCGGTCTCCGCAATGACGGCGACGACGGTGAGCCGCTGCTGGTGGATTGGCGGGCTCCCGCGGCTCGACCGTTCTACACCGCGACGGCTGTCGACCCACAGGGTCAGGCCCGGCGTCGTCACATCCGCACGACGGGATCGACAGTCGTCGGTGTGGACGACGAACCACTCGACGGGACCGCAACGACGGAACTCGTCGGTGAAGGCGCCCTCCTGGCCGCCCTGGACCAGCGGCGTACGGGCCGCATGTCGACGGCGATCGCCACGCTGCAACGCGAACAGGACGACATCATCCGGGCGGAGGCGACCGGCCCGCTGATCGTCCAGGGCGGTCCCGGCACCGGCAAGACCGTGGTTGCCCTGCACCGCGTCGCCTACCTGCTGTTCGCCCACCCGAAGATCGCCGAGCAGGCGGTCCTGGTCCTCGGCCCGTCGCCGCGGTTCCTCGACTACATCGCCCAGGTGCTGCCCGCACTCGGTGAGACCGCCGTCGTCTCGGCGACCTGCGACACGCTGCTGCCCGGGATCCGCGTGGGCCGCGACGAGAGCCGGCTTCTCGCCGAGATCAAGGGGCGCGCCCTCTGGCAGTCCGTGCTCGAGAACCACGTCACGTCGCTGCTTCCCCGGCCCCGGGCGCTGAAGCTGCGCTGGGCGGGCGAGTTCTACGTCATCCCCGCCGCGACGGTGGCACAGGCACTCGCCTCGGCGGTGCAGGGACGCCCGTACCACCGCGCCCGCACGGCGTTCGCCGAGCAGCTGCACCACATCCTCGCCGACGCCGTCGTCGCGCAGCGCGAGGCGCTGATGGACGAGATGGAGGAGGGCTTCGAGGACATCCTCGCCCGCGTCGACCGGAGCATGCAGCAGGAGCACCCGGTCCGGAGAGCCACCGGCAGCGACGTGGACGGATTGTTCTCGGAGGAAGAGGTGGAGAGTCTTCCGCACCGGATCGCCGAGAACGCCGCCATCGCACGGTTCATCGAGGCGTGGTGGCCCAGCCTGAACCCCGAAACGCTCCTGCGTGACCTGCTGACCGACCGCACCCTGCTGGCCCGGTCCGCCCCGCAGCTCTCCGCGGCGGAGACCGCCGCCGTCGCGGGCGAGCCCGCACCGTGGGCATCGAGCGACATTCCCCTGCTGGACGCCCTCGCCGACCTGCTGGGCGAGGTCGGGACCCCACCGCCCCAGGGCGAGTTCGTCGCCGACCACGCTCGCCGGCAGCGCGACTGGGTCTACGGCCACGTCGTCGTCGACGAGGCGCAGGAGCTGTCCGAGATGCAGTGGCAGATGGTCCTTCGGCGCTGTCCCGGTCGCTCCATCACCGCCGTCGGCGACATCGACCAGGCGGAGGCGGCGCACCGGCACACCAGCTGGGCGCAAGCGGTGCAGGCCGTCTTCCGCGACCGTTGGACCGCCGCGGAACTGACCATCTGCTACCGGACCCCGCGTGAGGTCATGGACCTCACCGAACCCGTCCTGAAGATGGCCGGCAGCCGCAACGCGCCGCCACGGGCGGTCCGCTCCGCCGGCATCGCCCCCTGGGTGCGCACGGTCACGCCCGACGAGCTGGCCGGCGCCGCGACCGAAGCGGTGCGGGAGCTGCGGCAACGGTGGCGGGGCGGCACGGTCGGCGTCATCGCCCCCGCCGACCGTGTGGCCGACCTGCGGGCCGTGCTGAGCGACGTGTCGGTGCTCACCGCGACCCAGTCCAAGGGCCTGGAATGGGACGCGACGGTGCTCGTCGACCCGCGGGGCATCGCCGCCGAGCCGCGCGGCTGGAACGGCCTCTACGTCGCGCTCACGCGGTGCACCCAGGAACTCGGACAGCTGGTGCTCGCGGAGTGATCGCCGCCGTTCAGGCTGTCGGGCACGATGAGCGGCTTGGGGCGTACCCACCGGGGCGGGTGCCGTTCTCCCCGTTCATCGTGCCCTCCGCGCCGTCCGGTCCGGACTGCCGGATCGGGCCTAGCTCCCGGTGCGGGCCACGCCGACCGGGCAGCTCAGCCCGTTGGGGCCGTGGTTGCAGTAGCCGTTCGGGTTCTTCGTCGGGGCCAAATATTGCTGGTGATAGTCCTCGGCGAAGAAATAGTCGCCCAGCGGGGCGATCTCCGTGGTGATCTCACCCTTGCCGGCGCGCGCCACGATCGGCGCGAACGCGTCCCGCGAGGCCAGCGCCGCGGCGCGCTGCTCGTCGGTGGTGGTGTAGATCGCGGAGCGGTACTGGGTGCCCACGTCGTTGCCCTGACGCATGCCCTGGGTCGGGTCGTGGTTCTCCCAGAAGACCTTGAGCAGGTCCTCGTAGGCGATCGTCGACGGGTCGTAGACCACCTGGACCACCTCGGCGTGCCCGGTCATGCCCGAGCAGACCTCCTCGTACGTCGGGTTGGTGGTGTAGCCGCCCGCGTAGCCGGCCGACGTGGTGAGCACGCCGGGCAGCGTCCAGAACAGCCGCTCGGCACCCCAGAAGCAACCCATGCCGAAGACGGCGACCTGCGCGCCCTCCGGGAACGGGCCCTTCAGCGAGGACGGCAGCACCTCGTGCCGGTCGGCGATGGGCATGGCGAGCGGGCGGCCCGGCAGGGCCTGGTCAGGAGCGATCATCTCGGCCTTCATGCGGCGGAGGAACACGGTGGGACTCCTCTCGTGGCTTTCCCCAGCCTGTAACAGCGCCGGAGCCCGGTTCCTTACCCGCCCGCCCCGACGTCAGGCCAGCGCGGCCGAGATCCGCCCGGCGAAGCCGGTCGCCTCCGCGTCGTCGGCGTACCGGGTGCGCGGCCAGAAGAAGCCGCGCAGCCCGTCGCCCTTGGTGCGGGGCACCACGTGGGTGTGCAGGTGCGGGACGGACTGGGACACCTTGTTGTTCATCGCCACGAACGTCCCACCGGACCCCAGGCCGGACTCGACCGCCACCGCGACCCGCTGCACCAGGCAGAAGTAGCCGGGCAGCGCGTCCGCCGACAGGTCGGCCAGCGCCACCAGGTGGGTGCGCGGCACCACCAGCACATGGCCCTTGAACACCGGCCGGGTGTCCAGGAACGCCACCCCGTCCGGCTCGTCCGTCACCACGAAGCCCGGTATCTCGCCGGCCACGATCCCGCAGAACACACACCCGCTCACCCGCCCAGGCTAGACCTGGCCGATCCGCCGCCCGCCACCCCGAGGATCATGAGGGTGGCGGCGACATACCGGACGGTCGTCACCGTCAACTTCATGATCGATTGAGCTGCGGCGGGGTTGGTCACTGCCGGTCGAGGTATGCGTCCCAGTCGTCGTCGGGGACGCCGGACGGGCCGGGCTCGCCGTTGGCGAGGCGCGTCCGAATGTTCGCCTCCCACCGGCGCGCCCAGCGCCGCAGCTCTGCGATGTCGGCGGAGGGGTCGCTGACCAGCAGCCGTGCCATGCGTGGTGTCACCTCGACGACACGGCATCCGAAGCCCGCCGCCAGGTACGCAGCCGCCAGACGGTCGGCCACGTCAGGCAGCGGTAGGGCGGTGGCGGTGGCGAAGTCGATGTCGCGCGAAGGGCGGCGGACAAGGTCATGTGCGACGAGGGCATAACCGCCGGCGAGGACCAGGCCGAGTTCGTCGCCAGCACGGAACCCGATGCGCAACAGGCGCACGTGCAAGCCGTCCACGGCTACGCGGCCAGTCCCGGCAGCCTGCTTTCCCACAGAGCGATCACACGTCGAGCGGTCAGCCTGCGGATGCGGGCCCAATCCTCGCGCAGGAGGGCCGGGTTGACGAATCTGGCGATGTCCTCGCGCTGCCCGCAGTCCATCAGCGTGCGGTAGAGCGTGAGCCGCTGCCCGCGGTCCTCGACATCGAAAGTGGTCAGCCCGGACCACGCGAGTCGGATCGGCAACCTGACCTGGCCGCGTTCGGGCCCCCTGAGCTCGTCCAACGACGCGGGGATCCGGTCGACGACGCCGAGCAGGCGGGACGGCAACGCTTCGGTCGAACTCACCGGCCCAGTATGGCCGACCGGCCCGACAACCTCGCGGTTGTGACCCGCGCCCGGGTTCCCGGCACCGGGGCGAACCGGCGGACTAACGTCTCGGGCATGAGTCACGGCTTCGAGACGCTCGCCATCCACGCCGGCCAGGACCCGGAGGCCCGCACCGGCGCGGTGATCCCTCCGATCTACCAGACCAGCACCTACGCCCAGGACGCGGTCGGCGCGCCCCGCGAGGGCTACGAGTACAGCCGCTCCGGTAACCCCACCCGGGACGCGTTGCAGGAGTGCCTGGCCGCGCTGGAGGGCGGCCCGGTGGGGCTCGCCTTCGCCAGCGGCCTGGCCGCCGAGGACACCCTGCTGCGGACCGTCTGCAAGCCGGGCGACCACGTGGTGATCCCGGACGACGCGTACGGCGGCACCTACCGGCTGTTCGCCAAGGTGGCCGAGCGGTGGGGCCTGGACTACACCCCGGCGAAGGTCTCCGACCCGGACGCGGTCCGCGCCGCGATCCGGCCCGGCGCCACCCGGATCGTCTGGGTGGAGACGCCGACCAACCCGCTGCTCGGCATCGCCGACATCGCCGCCCTGGCCGCCGTGGCGCACGACGCCGGCGCGCTGCTGGTCGTCGACAACACGTTCGCCTCGCCGTACCTGCAACAGCCGATCGCGTTCGGCGCGGACGTGGTGGTGCACTCCACCACGAAGTACGTCGGCGGGCACTCCGACGTGGTCGGTGGCGCGCTGGTCGCCGCGGACCGCACGCTCGGCGAGGAACTGCGCTACCACCAGAACGCGATGGGCGCGGTCAACGGCCCGTTCGACGCCTGGCTCACCCTGCGCGGCATCAAGACCCTCGGGGTACGGATGGACCGGCACTGCGACAACGCCGAGCGGATCGCCGCCTTCCTGGACGGCAACGCGAAGGTCGCCCAGGTGATCTACCCGGGCCTGCCGTCGCACCCGGGGCACGAGGTGGCCGCCAAGCAGATGCGCCGGTTCGGCGGCATGATCTCGTTCCGCGCGGCGGGCGGCGAGGAGCACGCCGTCCAGATCTGCAACCGGGCCCGGCTGTTCGTGCTCGCCGAGTCACTCGGCGGCGTGGAGTCCCTGATCGAGCACCCCGGCCGGATGACACACGCGAGCGCTGCCGGCTCGCCGCTTGAAGTTCCCGGCGATCTCGTGCGACTGTCTGTCGGCATCGAGACGGTCGACGACCTGCTCGCCGATCTGGAGCAGGCACTGGGCTGACCGCTGGACGGGAGGGTGGCAGTGCCGGACATCTTGCCGACGACCTGGGTCGGGGCGACCGCGAAGCAGATCGCCCGCGCGGTGCGCCGCGGCGACGTCTCCGCCACCCAGGTGGTGGCCGACCACCTCGACCACGTGTCGCGGGTCGACGCCGAGCTGGCCGCGTTCCGCACGGTCCGTGGCGGCGAGGCGATCACCGAGGCGGAGAAGGTCGACGAGCAGGAGGAACTGGCCGACCTGCCGCTGGCCGGCGTGCCGGTGGCGGTCAAGGAGAACACGCCGGTGGCCGGCCTGCCCACCTGGAACGGGTCGGCCGCGATGCGTACCCCGGTGGCGGAGGCCGACCACGAGGTGGTCCGGCGGCTGCGCGGCGCGGGCGCGGTGATCATCGGGGTGACCCGGATGCCGGAGCTGGGCCTGTGGGCCCTCACCGACGACGACAGCGGCGTGACCCGCAACCCGTGGGACCGCTCGCGTACCCCGGGTGGCTCCTCCGGCGGCGCGGCCGCCGCGGTGGCCGCCGGGTTGGTGCCGATGGCCCACGGCAACGACGGCCTCGGCTCGATCCGCATCCCGGCGGCCTGCTGCGGCCTGCTCGGGCTCAAGCCGGGCCGGGGCGTGGTGCCCTGCCAGCTCGGCGCGGACGACTGGTTCGGCCTCACCGAGCACGGCATGCTGACCTCGACGGTGGCGGACGCGGCGGTCGGCTTCTCGGTGCTGGCCGGACGCCGGCCGGACAAGCTTGTCCCGCCGCCGCGGCTGCGGGTGGGCGTCTCGCTGCGTTCCCCGGTGAAGGGCGTCTCGCCGGACGCGGCGAACCGGGACGCGGTCGCCGCGGCCGGCCGGCTGCTGGCCGCCGCCGGGCACGACACCGTCGGAACCGACCCGGTCTACCCGACCCGGCTCGGGCTCCAGGGCATCGCCACCTGGCTCGCGGCGGCGGCGGCCGACGTGCGGGCCGCCGGCGTGGCGCCGCGCCAGCTCCAGCGGCGCAGCCGCCGGCACGTCGCGCTCGGCGAGTGGGCGCAGCGCCGGGGCTACGTCAAGGAGGCCGACCGGGCCGCCTGGCGCGAACGGTCGGTGCAGTTCTTCGCCGACCACTCGGTCGACCTGCTGCTCACCCCGGCGCTGGCCGGGCCGCCGCCGGAGGCCGCCGGCTGGTCCGGCCGCTCCTGGCTGGCGAACATGTCGGCCAGCATCCGGTACGCCCCGTTCGCCGCGCCGTGGAACATCGCCGGTCTGCCGTCGGTAGTGGTGCCGGTCGGCCGTCGCCCGGACGGGCTGCCGGTCGGCGTGCAGTTCGTCGGGCCGCCCGGCTCCGAGCTGCTGCTGCTCGGGGTGGCCGGCCAGTTCGAGATGCAGGCGCCGTGGGCGCGGCACGCCCCCGGCTATCCCCGCGTCGGAACGGGGTCACCGGCTCCCGCATGATCGTCTAACGTGTGCGCGTCCCTGTCGTGCGCACCCCTCGGACGGTCCCCGATGCACTGCCAGACCTGCGGGGACGCCACGTCCCCCGCCTTCGACGAGTGCCAGCGCTGCGGCACCCGCCACGGCCAGCCCGCGGTGCTGCCCGGCGTGCCCACGTACCCGGTCCGGGGCCTGGGGTTGGCCGTCTGCGTCGCGGTCGGCGCGACCGCCGCGCTGTTCACGCTCTCCGCGTTCTTCCCGCTGCTCGGCGTCCACCTGGCCCGTTCGGCCGCCGAGCAGCTCGACCGGGACGTGCTGCTCGGCGCGGTGCTGGCCGAGGTCCTGTTCACCCTGCCGTTCATCCTGGCGGTGCTGGTGGCCGCGACGCTGGTGGTCATCTGGACCTGGCGGGTGCGCAAGAACCTGGACGCGTTCTCCGGCGCGGCGCCGACGCAGGGCACGGCCTGGGCGATCGCCGGTTGGCTGGTGCCGTTCGCCAATTTCGTCGTGCCGGCCCGGGTGGTGGCCGAGGTGGCGCGGTACAGCCTGTGGCGCCGTCGCACGCCGTGGCTCGTGCCGCTCTGGTGGGCGGCCTGGCTGGTCTTCTCCATCGGGGAGCGGGTGGTCGCGCAGCTCGAGGAGCAGCGGTACGAGCGGCTGACCGAGTGGCCGCGCAGCGAGGCCGAGTTCGCCACGTACGTCACCTTCTACCAGGAGGCGCTCGCGCCCCGCCTGGTGCCGGTGATCGCCTGCCTGGTCGCCGCGGTCTCGTTCGTCGTGCTGGTCCGCCGGATCTCCGCCGCCCAGCAGGACCGGATCGCGCGGGCCCGGCCCGCGTTCCCGGGCTGGCCCGGTCACCCCGGTCACCCTGGCTGGCCCGGTCACCCCGGCCAGCCCGGCTGGTCGGGACATCCCGGCTGGCCGGCGGCCGGCGCCGCCGCCCCCGTGCCCGCCGGCCCGGCGGTGACGTCGCCGCAGCTCCCGCCCGGGGCGGGTGGCACGATCGGGGCATGACGGAACTGGTCGGTCTCGCCGACGTACAGGCCGCGCGGGAACTGCTCGCCGGCGTCACCCGCACCACCCCGCTGGAGCCGTCCCGGCCGCTCAGCGCCGCGCTCGGCGGGCCGGTCTGGCTCAAGTGCGAGAACATGCAGCGCGCCGGGTCGTACAAGGTGCGTGGCGCGTACGTCCGGATCTCCCGGCTCTCGGCGCAGGAGCGGGCCCGGGGCGTGGTGGCGGCCAGCGCCGGCAACCACGCCCAGGGGGTGGCGCTCGCCGCCGGCCTGGTCGGCACGCACGCCACCGTCTTCATGCCGGTGAACGCGCCGCTGCCGAAGGTCGCCGCGACCAAGGGGTACGGGGCCCGGATCGAACTGGTCGGCAACACCGTGGACGAGTCGCTGATCGCGGCGCAGACGTTCGCGGAGCGGACCGGCGCGGTGTTCATCCACCCGTTCGACCACCCGGACGTCATCGCCGGTCAGGGCACGGTGGCGCTGGAGATCCTGGAGCAGTGCCCGGACGTGCGCACCATCGTGACCGGGGTGGGTGGCGGCGGCCTCGTCTCCGGGATGGCGGCGGCGGCCAAGGCGCTGCGTCCGGACGTACGGGTGATCGGGGTGCAGGCGGCGAGCGCCGCCGCCTTCCCGCCCTCGTTGCGGGCCGGCGAGCCGGTCCGGCTGCCCTCCTTCGCGACCATCGCCGACGGCATCGCCGTGGGCCGTCCCGGCGAGCTGACGTTCACCCACGTCCGGAAGCTGGTCGACGACGTGGTCACGGTCTCCGAGGAGGACATCTCACGGGCGTTGCTGATGCTGCTGGAGCGCGGCAAGCAGGTGGTGGAGCCGGCCGGCGCGGTCGGCGTGGCGGCGCTGCTGGCCGGCGCCGTCGAGGTGAGCACGCCGGTGGTCGCGGTGCTCTCCGGCGGCAACATCGACCCGCTGCTGATGCTCCGGGTGATCGAGCACGGCCTGGCGGCGGCCGGGCGGTTCCTGCGCATCACGGTGCGCTGTACGGACCGGCCCGGGCAGCTCGCCTCGCTGCTCGGTGAGATCGCCGAGCACCGGGCCAACGTGGTGGACGTGGTGCACCAGCGGGCCAACCCGCACCTGCGGCTCGGGGAGGTGGAGGTGGCGCTCTCCGTGGAGACCCGCGGGGTGGCGCACTCGGACACGCTGATCAGCGCGTTGCGGGCGAGCGGCTACCAGGTGGTCTTCGCCGGCGAGGAATGAACGGCGAACGCCCCGGCCGGTGATCCGGTCGGGGCGTTCGACTGGTGTGGCTCGGGTCCGAGGAGCCTGTCAGCCTCGGTCGGGTCGGACCCGAGCCGGCCGGCGCGGGTCCGCCAGCGGGATCAGCCGGAGTACGGCTCGAACGACACCACGGTCACCTTGATGTCGGCGCCGCTCGGCGCCGTGTAGGTGCAGGTCTGGCCGGCCTTGCCGCCGAGGATCGCCTTGCCGAGCGCGGACTCGGGGCTGTAGACGGTGAGCTCGGTGGTGGACGCGATCTCGCGGGAGCCGAGCAGGAACGTCTCCGTGTCGTCGGCGTCGTCGTCGAAGTAGATCGTCACGACCATGCCGGGCGACACCGCGTCGGCATCCGGCGCCTCACCGACCTTGGCGGTGCGCAGCAGCTCCTTGAGGTAGAGGATGCGCCCCTCGGCCTTGCCCTGCTCCTCGCGGGCGGCGTGGTAGCCACCGTTCTCCCGCAGGTCGCCCTCCTCGCGCCGGGCGTTGATCTCGGCGGCGATGACCGGCCGGTTGGCGATCAGCTCGTCGAGCTCGGCCTGCAGGCGGTCGTGAGCGTCCTGGGACAGCCAGGTGGCGGGCGCCTCGTTTCCGTTGGTGGACACAGGCGATCTCCTCGGTTGGTGCGGACTGGCTGACAGGTGAACTACCAAGCTACCAGTGCCGCGCCCGTCGGGGTGTGCTCGATCACCCGGGGTGCCGGCGGCGGGACCTCGGGTACGTGTTCCGGCAGCTCGCCGGCGCTCCGGCTCAGGCCGGTCGGCAGCGCAACACCTCGCCGATGAACGGCCGGGCGCTCGTCGGCACCTCCTGGCTGGCCCGGACGTGCCGCCGGCCCGGCTCGGCGGTCACCGTGGCCTCGACGTGGCCCACCTCGGCGCCGTCGTGCGAGCGGGCCCGCAGCAGGCAGGTGGCGGCGCCGCCCGGCGGCACGGTGACCCGGAAGTCGACCACCACCCGGGTGTCGGTGATGCCGGTGTAACTGATCATCTCGCCCTGGTACTCGGGGTCGCCGTACTGGGTGTAGAGCTTCGCGGCGCCCAGGCCGAGCACGGCCAGCAGGACCGTCACCGTCAGCGCGAGCAGGAGCGGCCGGCGGCGCCCCGGCTCCCGGCGGCGGCCGTAACGGCCGGGCGGGAAGACCGGCGTGCCCGGTACGACTGTGGCGTGCGTCTCGCTCACCGGCGGGTATCTCCTGGCGTTGTTGTCGGCGGCATCGGCAAGAATGGCAAGGTCCATCTTCCCAGCCCGGCGCTGAGTCAAGGATGGCAGGTCGGCCTGACCGGCCCGGGTGGTCCCGGCCACTCCGGCGGAGGCCCGACCGGCCAACACGGGGGCTTTCGCGGGCGCGGGGGGAGATTCCGGCAGGTCAGCCGGTCGGCCCGGGCGGGTCGACCGGTGGGCACAGACGAGGAGCGCCGAAGGTGGCAGAGCAACTGCGTCTCATGGCGGTGCACGCCCATCCCGACGACGAGTCGAGCAAGGGCGCCGCCACCATGGCGAAATACGTCGCCGAGGGGGTGGATGTCCTGGTCGTCACGTGCACCGGCGGCGAGCGGGGCAGCGTGCTGAACCCGAAGATGGACCGGCCGGACGTGTGGGCCAACATCGGCGACATCCGCCGGGCCGAGATGGACGCCGCCCGCGCGGTCCTCGGCGTCGAGCAGGCCTGGCTCGGCTTCGTCGACTCCGGGCTGCCCGAGGGCGACCCGCTCCCGCCGCTGCCGGACGGCTGCTTCGCGCTCCAGGAGGTGGACGTCGCCGCCGCGCCGCTGGTGCGGCTGATGCGGCAGTTCCGCCCGCACGTGGTCACCACGTACGACGAGGAGGGCGGCTACCCGCACCCGGACCACATCATGACCCACAAGGTCACCGTGGCCGCGTTCGAGGCGGCCGGCGACCCGGAGCGCCACCCGGAGCTGGGCGAGCCGTGGCAGCCGCTCAAGCTCTACTACGACGTCGGCTTCTCCCGGGCCAGGATCATGAGCCTGCACGAGGCGATGCTCGCCGCCGGCCACGAGTCGCCGTACGTCGAGTGGATGAAGCGCTGGGAGGAGCGCCCCGACAAGGGCGAGCGGATCACCACCCGGGTCGACTGCGCCGCCTACTTCCCGGTCCGCGACGACGCGCTGCGCGCCCACGCCACCCAGATCGACCCGGACGGGTTCTGGTTCCAGGTCCCGATGGACCTCCAGCAGCGCGCCTGGCCGACGGAGGACTTCCAACTCGCCCGTTCGCTGGTGGACAGCCCGCTCCCCGAGTCCGACCTGTTCGCCGGTGTGCGCGAGACGTGCCGTGCCCACTGACGTCGGCGCGGGCTACCCTGGTCGTCAGCCGCACATCGGAGGAACACCATGCTGACCACCGCCCAGGTGCTCGCGGAGAACAACTTCGGTGACACCCGCACGGGTGGTCTGGCCGGCCCGATGGGCCTCTTCCTCATCATCGCGCTGGCCACCGTCACCGTCCTGCTGATCCGCAACATGAACGCCCGGCTGCGCCGGCTGCCCGACCGGTTCCCGGCCCAGGCCGAGCCGGGTCGGGTCGACGCGGCAGTCGTCGATCCGACAGACGGGGTCGTCGAGCAGGATTCACCGACGAATACTCCCAACGGCCCCCAGCAGCGCCGCAACAGCTGAACACCGCGTGAATCACGCCCAAGCCGGTCGTCGACCCCTGTTGCGACCACCGGCTTTGGCTTAGCCTTCCGCCGGGGGGACCGTCAGGCCCCGGACCCTGCGCGGAAGGGGGGCGCCGATGTCGAGGACAGCAACCGGCCCCGACCGTGCCCCGATTCCGGGCCCCCGCGAGGCGGGGCCGTGACCTCCGAACCGGCCGACCGTCCCTCCGACCGGCTCGGCCTGCGCGGCACGCCGCTGAGCGTCGTGCTGCTGACCGCCGCGGTCGCGGTCACCGCGCTGCTGGCGGCGGTGCTCGGTCTCGCCGTACCGGCGAACCTGCCGGCGGGTGACCCGCTGCCGGGGCCGGCGCGGTTCGCCCTCGCCGCGGTCGCGTTCGCCGTCGCCCAGCTCGCCCGCCTGCGTTTCCGCACCGCGGCGGGCATGGTCAGCATCACCTGGGGCGAGGCCGCGCTGGTGGTCTGCCTCTGGCTGGTGCCCGCCGGCTGGCTCCCGGGCGCGGCGCTGCTCGGCGCCGGTGCCGCGTGGACCGCCATGTCGCTGGTCGCCGACCGCCGACCGGTGCTGGAGCTGGTCCGCATCGCCGGCTCGCTCACCGCCGCCACCGCGCTCGCCGGCGCGGTCGCGAGCGCCCTCGGCCGGCCGCTGCTCGCCGCGCCGACCCCGGAACTGGCCCTGGCGCTGAGCGTCGGCGCGGTGACCTACCTGCTCACCACCGCCTGGCTGGGCGCCGCCACGATCGCCCTGCGGCACGGCATCCCGATCGGGCCGCCGCTGCTGGCCGCGCTGCGCGGCAAGCTGCCCATGTTCGTCGGCAACGTCGCCGTCGGCCTGGTGGTGGTCGCGCTGCTCGAACTCGACGCGCGCTGGCTGCTGCTCCTGCCGCCGCCGCTGTGGCTGCTCCAGCAGACCTACCGGCACCGGCTCCGGGCCGATCAGGAACGACGGACCTGGCGGGCGTTCGCCGAGGCCACCGCCGCGCTCAACCAGCTCGACGAACGCGGCGTCGCGACCGCCGCGGTGACCGGCGCGCTCACCCTGTTCGGGGCCGAGCTGGTGGAGGTGGACGTGGCGCGCGGGGAGGGGCGCTGGCGCCGCTACCGGGCCGACCGCGGCGGCCAGGTGCGGGACGTCGAGGTGGACCCGACCGCGGAGCCCGGCGCGGGCGAGCACGAGCTGGTCCGGCGGCTCGCCGTGGGCACCGTCGAGGTGGGTCGGCTGCGGGTGCGCTTCGCCCGTTCCGCCCCGCCCAGCCACGCCGAACGCGACGGCGTGGCCGCGTTCTCCGACGCCCTGGCCGCCGCCCTGCACGACGCCGCGACCCACCGCGAGCTGCGGCTGGTCACCGCCCGCTCGTCGTACGAGGCGGTGCACGACCAGCTCACCGGGCTGCTCAACCGGGCGGCGCTGCTGGCCCGGGGCGACCAGGCGCTGCGGCAGCGCCCGCACGACCACCCGGTGGCCCTGCTGCTGCTGGACGTCAACCAGTTCAAGGAGGTCAACGACACGCTCGGGCACGCCGCCGGTGACGAGCTGCTGCGGCTGACCGCCAACCGGCTGGCCGTGCTGACCCGACCGGGCGACCTGCTCGGGCGGCTCGGCGGCGACGAGTTCGCGCTGCTGCTGACCTCGGTCCCGGTGATCGACGACCGGACGGCCCCGCTGGCGTACGCGCTGCGTCAGGCCCGGGAGGTCGCCGAGCGGCTCGCCGCCCCGACGGAGGTGGCCGGCGTACGGATGTCGGTCGAGGTGGCGGTCGGCGTGGTGGTGGCCGACGCGGGCGCCGCCGACCTGACCGAGCTGCTGCGTCGCGCCGACATCGCGATGTACCAGGCCAAGGAGGGTGGCGGCAGCGTCGCCGCGTACGACAGTTCCCGGGACGCGGCCAGCACCGACCACCTGGCGTTGCTCGCGGAGCTGCGGGAGGCCCTGGCCGCCGACGACCAGCTCGTGCTGGCGTTGCAGCCGGCGGTGGACCTGGCCACCGGCGCGCCGACCGGGGTGGAGGCGTTGATCCGGTGGCGGCACCCGCGCCGGGGCTGGCTGGGCCCGTCCGACTTCATCCGGCCGGTGGAGAACAGCGAGCAGCTCGGCAGCTTCACCCGCTACGTGCTGGACAAGGCGCTCGCGGTGGCCGCCGAGTGGGCGCGGGAAGGGCTGGACGTCCCGATCTCGGTGAACCTGTCGGCGCGCAGCCTGCTCGACCCGCGGCTGCCCACCGAGATCGAGGAGGCGCTGCGCCGGCACCAGGTCCCGCCGCGCCGGCTGGTCCTGGAGATCACCGAGACGGTGGTGATGAGCGAGCTGGAGGTCATCGACGAGGTGCTGGCCACGCTGCGGGCGATGGGCGTGCAGCTCGCCGTGGACGACTTCGGCACCGGCTTCTCGTCGCTGACGTTCCTGACCCGCATCGCGGTCGACGAGTTGAAGGTGGACCGCTCCTTCGTGATCCGGATGGCCGACTCGCCGGAGGCGGCGGCGATCGTGCGTACCACCGTCGGGCTCGCCCACGAGCTGGGGCTGCGGGTGGTGGCCGAGGGGGTGGAGACCGCCGAGCAGCGCACCGCGCTGGCGGAGCTGGGCTGCACCGCCGCCCAGGGCTACCACTTCTTCAAGCCGATGCCGGCGGACAAGATCGGCGCGGTGCTCGGGTCGCTGCGCGACACCGCTCGCGGCAACGTCTTCCCGCTACGCGCCGACGGCGCCTCCTGACCCACCCACCCTCCCCCCTCACCCCCCTCCCTCTGTCGCAGATTCACGGAAAGAGTGGCCATCCGGGCCCGGATAGCCACTCTTTCCGTGAAACAGGGCGCGTCGGGGTGAGGGGTGAGGGGGTGAGGGGGTGGGTGAGGGGTCAGCCTCGGGGGAGGACGTCGTCGAGGACCGCCGGCAGCGTGGACCAGTCGGCGGAGGCGATGGTGGCGTGCGCGCGGGCGAGTTGGGCCACCCGGGCCGCCGCCGCGTCGGCGTCACCGACACCGACGGCGGGCGGGACGTTCTGCGCGTCGGTCATCACCAGCAGGTAGTGGTTCGTGTCGTACCAGGCGGTGTCGATGCCGCCGGTGACGTACGCCGAGGCGTCGCCGTCGAACAGCACGAACCACTGTCGCAGCGCCGGATCCGCGTACCGGGCTCGGGGGTCGCCGGCCTGGGCCCGGTGCACGGCCGGGAACGCGCGGGCGGTGCCGAGCGTGCCGGCCGCGGCCAGGCCGGCCAGGTGGCGGGCGTACTCCACGTCGGTCCAGAGCGTGTCGGTCGGGTTGCCCTCCTCGACGGTGCCGGGGATCAGCTCGACGATCACCTTCCCGGCGAGCTGCGCCCGGGTGGGCCAGGCGTCCGCGCGGGCGGCGGCGTCCAGGCTGGGCTGGCCGGCGAGCAGGTCGGCCGGGCGGAACACCCGGTCGCCGAGCCGGGCCGCGAGCACCGCGTCGAGCTGGGCCGGCCCCTGCCCGGTACGGCCGCTGAAGCCGGTCTTGAGTTCCAGTTTGAGGATCAACGGGCCGGCCTCGGGGTGGGCGCCCAACCAGAGTCGGATGTCGTCCAGGCAGTGCTCCAGGTTCTTGTTGCGGGTGCCGGTGTAGAGCTGGGCGGCGCTGGTGGCGGCCACGCAGTTGTTGTCGTTGCCGAGCGGGTTGCCGTGGCTGACCCGCCACTGTCGGGTGAGCACGTCCGGCCAGACGTCCAGTTCGATCAGGCCGGGTCGGGCGTCGAGCGCCTGGGCCAGGTAGGTGTAGGTGCCGCGCTCGTACGTGTTGTGGATCCCCACCGCGGTGGTGGCGGACCAGCGGGTCTCCGGTGGCACCGCGGCGGAGGCGGCGGCGGGGGTCAGCGCGGCGCCGGCGAGGGCGGCGAGGGCGAGCAGGGCGGGGAGTCTGCGCATGGACCGTCTCCTTCGGACGTACCGGCGGTGGGCGACGCCGGGCATATGCCGATTCAAATAGACCGAAGTGAATAACGGAAGGACGGTCCGTGGCGGGGCGTCGGGCTGCCGACATCCCGTCGGTGCGGGGCAGCGGGGGTGACTGGTCGGCCCTAGTCTGCTGGCACGGTGGGCGCGACGGGCGTCCCCGTTGACGTCCACACGGGGAGGACGACGATGACACGTTCCTGGCGACGGGTTCTGCTCGCCGCGACCATGGCACTGACCGCCGGTGCCGCCGGCCTGGTCGCTTCCGCCCCGGCGCAGGCCCGCCCGGTGGAGTCCTGGTCGTTCAGCGTCACCGGTGAGCCCGGTGACCCGATCACCGCCGGCAACTCCTACTCCTACAGCTCCGCCACCACCACTCCGGGCGACGAGACGAGCGCGTCGGGCTGGAACGCGCAGCAGTTCCAGATGACTTCGTCGAACTACCCCGACGGCACCTGGGACCTCGCTGTCACGGCCCCGGCCGCGCTGAAGGCGGGCGACACCTACCAGAACGTCGGGCAGCCGGACTACGAGAACCACCAGGCGGGCATCCGGCTCTCCAACGACGGCTGGGGGCGCTCCTGCGCGCAGAGCACCGGTTCGTTCACCGTCCTCGATGCGGCCTGGGGCCCGTTCGACTACGTCGAGCGCTTCGACGCCACCTTCGAGATCCGCTGCGAAGGGGCGACCGGCGGTCTGCGCGGTGAGATCCACATCTCGAACCCGCCGCCGGTGCCGGCGCAGGAGGTCACGCTGACCGTCAACCCGGCGGCCACGGTGAACAGCAAGGGCATCGCCACCATTCGCGGCACGATCACCTGCACCCGGGCGGACACCTTCGACATCGCCGGCGAACTGGTCCAGCAGCAGAGGAAGGCGGGCACCGTCCGGGCCAACTTCTCGCCGTACATCCCGTGCGTCCCGGGCCAGGAGGTGCCCTGGTCGGCCACCACCTATCCGGCCGACGTGACGTTCCAGCGCGGCACCGCGCAGGCGGTCAGCGAGATCACCGTCCGCGACTTCGAATACTGGAACGAATACACGGTGACGGACACCTCGACGCTCACGCTGACCCGGTGACCTGCCGGCCGGGTCGGGGCGTGGTCCCGACCCGGCCGGTCCACTCGCGGCGCGGGGGCGTCGCGCGCTCGCTATGGTCGGATGGTGAATCGACTCGCCCAGGCCACCTCGCCCTACCTGCTCCAGCACGCCGACAACCCGGTCGACTGGTGGCCCTGGTGCGACGAGGCGTTCGCCGAGGCGAAACGGCGCGACGTGCCGGTGCTCATCTCGGTCGGCTACGCGGCCTGCCACTGGTGCCACGTGATGGCCCACGAGTCGTTCGAGAACGAGGCCGTGGCCCGCCTCATGAACGACGACTTCGTCTGCGTCAAGGTCGACCGCGAGGAGCGCCCCGACGTCGACGCCGTCTACATGACCGCCACCCAGGCGATGACCGGCCAGGGCGGCTGGCCGATGACGGTCTTCGCCACCCCGGACGGCACCCCGTTCTTCTGCGGCACCTACTTCCCCCGGGCCAACTTCGTCCGGCTGCTCGGCTCGGTCGCCGCCGCCTGGCGGGACCAGCGCGAGGAGGTGCTGCGGCAGGGCGCCGCCGTGGTCGAGGCGATCGGCGGCGCCCAGGCCGTCGGCGGCGTGACCGCCCCGCTCACCGCCGAACTGCTCGACGGCGCCGCCGCCCAGCTCGCCCGGGAGTACGACGAGACGAACGGCGGCTTCGGCGGCGCGCCGAAGTTCCCGCCGCACATGAACCTGCTCTTCCTGCTCCGGCACCACCGGCGCACCGGGTCGGCGCGCAGCCTGGAGATCGTCCGGCACACCGCCGAGGCGATGGCCCGCGGCGGCCTGAACGACCAGCTCGCCGGCGGCTTCGCCCGCTACTCGGTGGACGGCCACTGGACCGTGCCGCACTTCGAGAAGATGCTCTACGACAACGCGCTGCTGTTGCGTGTCTACACCCAGCTCTGGCGGCTCACCGCCGACAAGCTGGCCCGCCGGGTGGCCCGCGACACCGCCCGGTTCCTCGCCGACGAGCTGCACCGGGCCGGCGAGGGCTTCGCCTCGGCACTGGACGCGGACACCGAGGGCGTCGAGGGGCTCACCTACGTCTGGACGCCGGCCCAGCTCATCGAGGTGCTGGGCGAGGACGACGGCCGGTTCGCCGCCGACCTGTTCACCGTCACCGAGGCGGGCACCTTTGAGGAAGGGGCCAGCGTGTTGAAGCTGGCCCGGGACGTGGACGACGCCGACCCGGCGGTACGGACCCGCTGGCGGGACGTGGTGGGCCGGCTGCTGGCCGCTCGGGACACGCGCCCGCAACCGGCGCGCGACGACAAGGTGGTGGCCGCCTGGAACGGCCTGGCGATCACCGCCATCGCGGAGTTCCAGCAGGTCGCTGCGCTCCACGCGTCGCCGGAGGATGAGGACGCGAACCTGATGGAGGGCGTGGTCATCGTCGCCGACGGGGCGATGCGCGACGCCGCCGAGCACCTGGCGGCCGTGCACCTGGTGGACGGCCGGCTGCGCCGGGTGTCCCGGGACGGTGTGGTCGGCGAGCCGGCCGGGGTGCTGGAGGACTACGGCTGCGTGGCGGAGGCGTTCTGCGCGCTGCACCAGCTCACCGGCGAGGGGCGGTGGCTGGCGCTCGCCGGTGAGCTGCTCGACGTGGCGCTGGCCCGGTTCGCGGCGCCGGACGGCGGCTTCTACGACACCGCCGACGACGCCGAGCGGCTGGTGACCCGGCCGGCCGACCCGACCGACAACGCGACCCCGTCGGGCCGGTCGGCGATCGTCGCGGCGCTGGTCGGGTACGCGGCGTTGACCGGGGAGACCCGCTACCGGGAGGCGGCCGAGAAGACGCTGTCGACCGTCGCGCCGATCGTCGACCGGCACGCCCGGTTCACCGGCTACGCCGCCACGGTCGGCGAGGCGCTGCTCTCCGGGCCGTACGAGATCGCGGTGGTGACCGACGACCCGGCGGGTGACCCGCTGGTGGCCGCCGCGCACCGGCACGCCCCGCCCGGCGCGGTGGTGGTCGCCGGCGCCCCGGACCAGCCCGGCGTGCCGCTGCTGGCCGACCGGCCGCTGGTCGACGGGCGACCGACCGCGTACGTCTGCCGGGGGTTCGTCTGCCAGCGGCCGGTGACCTCGGTCGAGGAGCTGGTCGCCCAGCTCGGCTGAGGTCGTGACGATGCTGGTGGGACGCGCCGCCCTCGCGGTCGGGCCCGCCGTCGGCCCGGCTAGGCTGGCGGCGCTATGGACTCCCGTACCGGACTCCCCGTCGTCGGCATGGTGGGTGGCGGCCAACTGGCCCGGATGACCCACCAGGCCGCCATCGCCCTTGGTCAGTCGCTGCGCGTGCTGGCGCTTGCCCCGGACGACGGCGCGGCGCTCGTCGCCGCCGACGTCCAGTACGGCGACCACACCGACCTGACCGCGCTGCGCACGTTCGCGAAGGGCTGCGACGTGGTCACGTTCGACCACGAGCATGTGCCCAACGACCACATCCGCGCGCTGGCCGCCGAGGGCGTGAAGCTGTTCCCGCCGGCCGAGGCGCTGGTGCACGCGCAGGACAAGCGGGTGATGCGGGAGCGGCTCGCCGAGCTGGGCGCGCCGAACCCGGCCTGGCGTCCGGTGGAGTCGCCCGCCGACCTGGTCGGGTTCGGCGAGGAGACCGGCTGGCCGGTGGTGCTCAAGGCCGCCCGGGGCGGTTACGACGGGCGGGGCGTCTGGCTGGTGGACGGCTCCGACCAGGCCGCCGAGCTGGCCGCCACGCTACTCGACGGCGGCACGCCGCTGCTGGTCGAGGAGCGGGTGGCGTTGCGCCGGGAGCTGGCCGTGCAGGTCGCCCGGTCGCCGTTCGGGCAGGTCGCCGCGTACCCGGTGGTGGAGACGGTGCAGCGCGACGGCATCTGCGTCGAGGTGCTGGCGCCCGCGCCCGACCTGCCCGAGGAGCGGGCGGTGGCCGCGCAGCAGCTCGCCATCGACCTGGCCACCGCGCTCGGCGTGGTCGGGCTGCTCGCGGTGGAGTTGTTCGACACGCCCACCGGGCTGGTGGTCAACGAGCTGGCCATGCGTCCGCACAACTCGGGCCACTGGACCATCGAGGGTGCGCGCACCTCGCAGTTCGAGCAGCACCTGCGTGCGGTGCTCGACTACCCGATGGGGGACACGTCGCTCACCGCGCCGGTCGTGGTGATGGCGAACGTGCTCGGCGGTGAGCCGGGCGGGATCTCGATCGACGAGCGGCTGCACCACCTGTTCGCGGCCGAGCCGGGTGCCAAGGTCCACCTGTACGGCAAGCAGGTGCGGCCGGGCCGCAAGATCGGGCACGTCACGGTGCTCGGCACCGACCTGGCCGAGGTACGGGCCCGGGCCGCGCGCGCGGCGCGGTGGCTTCAGGAGGGACGCGCATGAGCACCGTCGGGCTGATCATGGGCAGTGACTCGGACTGGCCGACCATGCGGGCCGCCGCCGAGGCGCTGGACGAGTTCGGCGTGCCGCACGAGGTCGGCGTGGTCTCGGCGCACCGCACCCCGCTGAAGATGATCGAGTACGGCCGGGAAGCCGCCGGTCGTGGCGTGCGCGTGATCATCGCGGGCGCGGGCGGGGCCGCCCACCTGCCCGGCATGGTCGCCTCGGTCACCCCGCTGCCGGTGATCGGTGTGCCGGTGCCGCTGAAGTATCTGGACGGCATGGACTCGCTGCTGTCCATCGTGCAGATGCCGGCCGGCGTGCCGGTCGCGACCGTGTCGATCGGCAACGCCCGCAACGCCGGGCTGCTCGCGGTACGCATCCTGGGCGCCTCCGATCCGGCGCTGCGCGACCGGATGGCCGCCTACCAGGCGAGCCTGGAGGATCTGGTCGCCGAGAAGGATGCGGCGCTGCGCGCCTCGCTGGCCTGACCGCCCGCAGTTCACGCACGCTGCGTGTCGGCCGCCATTGTTGCTGAGCGTGAGCGGCGATGGCCGGCGTGGTCGTCGCCTGTCGCCCCCTTTGCTCTGCAGCCATTGACGCAGCACCGCGTTGACCTGCGGGGACGTCTTAGCCTGCGGCGGGCAGCCCGGCGATGGCTTGCCACGCAGGGTGACTGCTGCGTCCGTGGCTGCAGAGCAAAGGCGGCATCCTGCGGTCGGGTCCACCGGCGGTTCCGGCACGGAAAGTAACCGCCGTTGCGGTCGGGTGATCAGCGGGCGGCGGGCGGGTGCGCCGCCCCCCGTCACCGCATGCCGCGCAGCGCGGTCTGCAGGCGTTCCTGGGCGCGGCGGCGGCGCTCGTTGCTGGCGCCGAGCACCAGCAGGACGATGCCGACCGGGATCAGCACCAGCCACGGGCCGAGACTGAACAGCGCGTGCACCGCGGCCACCGCGGTCACCGTCGCGCCCACGATCACCGGTGCCTGCTGCCGGCTCGTCGAGCCGAAGATCAGCACCGCCACGGCGCCGAGCAGCAGCAACACCTGGCGCAGCATGCTGGAGTCGGTGGCCACCACGATCGCCAGCGTGGGCAGGAACGCGGTCACCAGCGCCGGCCCGTACGCCACCCAGCTCGACAGGTCGGGCCGGTGGCGCAGTTGCAGCACGCCGACCAGCAGGGCCAACGCGGCGAACGGCAGGGTGTAGGCCTCGGGCAGCGCCACGTCGGCCACCCACATCAGGATCCACCAGGCGGTGATCTCGCAGGCCACCACCGCCCAGAACAGCAGGTTCCGCTCGAACGGGCGGCGTCCCGGCCGGCTGGCCGCCACCCCGAGGACCGCACCCCAGGCGGCCAGCAACGCCGCGATGTGCCGGGGCGAGTCGTACGCCAGGGCCAGCGCGATGAGCGCCGCCGCGTACCCGCTCCACTCGACGGTGGCCGCCTCCCGGTACGCCTCGGGCCGGCGCAGCCGGGGCAGCGTGGCGGCGAACACCTGCAACGCCGCCCCCACCGCGAGCACCCCGAACGCCGACCACACCGCGGCGAGCCCGGCCACCAGCCCCACAGTGAGCACGAAGAGCTGGGCCATCAGCGAGGCGAACAGCCAGCCGAGGATGCGGGCCCGCTGCGTGGTGCCGAAGAAGGCGGCGATCGCGCCCACACCGACCGCGCTGCCCAACGTGATCAGGGTGAGGTCACGGGTGGCGAGAGCACCGGCGAGCCCGGCGCCGCCGGCGGCCAGACCGATGACGAAGACCAGCACCCGGGCGACCCGGATCGAGCGGCCCGGCTCGGCCAGTGCCGGCGGCGGGGTCAGCGCCAGCCCCAGCATCGAGATGGTGAACACCACCAGCCCCGCCTCCGCGGTCACCGGCCAGCCCTGGCCCAGCGCCACCGGCGTGATCAGCAGCGTGAGGGCCGCCCCGGGCAGGACCACCGGCACCGCCCGGGACCGGCGACCGCCGCTGAACCCGGTCGCGGCCAGCGCCGCGGTAGCGGTGAGCAGCAGCGCGGTGAGCACGTGGGTCGGATCCACCGCCTCCGGCGGCGGGGTGAGCAGCTCCGGTGGCGGCCCCTGCCACACCCGGCCCAGCACCACGAACGTCGAGAACAGCGCCACCACCAGCGACGGCGCCAGGGTGACCAGCGCCAGCGCGGTGGGCAGCGCCGCCGCGGCCAGCGCGCCGGCCGCCGGGCTGACCCGCCACCGCAGCTCGGTGGGCTGGTCCGGGTCCCGGCGCAGTGCCCCGTTCAGCAGCACCGACCAGCGGCGTACCGGCCGGGCCGAGCCGACCGGCGGGACGGTGGCCGCCCGGATCAGCTCGGCGAGCACACCGAGCAGTGCCGCGGCGGCGGCGAACACGCCGGCGGGCAGCCGGACGAGCAGGGCGGCGACCGCCGTGACGGTGCCCGCACCGACCACTGCCACGCTGGCGTACGGCAGGTACTGCGGCACCTGCCGGCGGACCGCCGCCACCACGGCCAGGCCGATGCTGGCGGCCGCCAGCGCGGCGGTGAGCACCACCTGCGCGGGGCGGCCGAACTCGACCGACAGGGCGGCCACCGCGCCGGGCAGGGCGAGCAGGGCCGACCCGGCCGCCGCGCCGCCCACCTGGACCAGGTGCGGCGGCATGCCTTCGGCGCGGACGTCCTCCACCAGCGCCGGCGCGAACGCCCGGGCCAGGACGGCCACCGTCACCCCGATCAACGCGATGCTGCTCAACGCCAACGCGGTGGTCCAGGGCCGGACCAGGCCGGCGCCGGTGGCGTGCAACGCCACCACGCCGGCCACGGTCGCCCGGGACAGCGCGGCCCTCGGGTCCGTCGCGGCCACCGCCGCCATCCCGTAGACCGCGGCCACCATGGTGCCCACCAGCACCGGTGACCACCAGGGCAGGTCGAACGCGGCCGGCGCGCCCACGGTGGCGAGCACCGCGCACACCCCCGAGACGTCGTACTTCCAGGGCGGCGGCAGCAGGACGGCGGCGGTCGCCGCCAGCAGCGCCAACGTGATCGGCGCCTGCCAGGTCGCCCCGCCGGTCGGCGCCGCCGGCCAGCCGCTCAGGTCCCCGGCCCAGATCGGGCCGGGGGTGGCCAGCACGCCGACCCCGCCGCGCAGCGCGCTCCAGGCGGCGACGAGACCGATCAGCGTGCCACCCGCGGCGATGCCGAGGATCGGGCCGCGCCGCCACTCCTCCGGCAGAGCCCGGGCCGCGACGGCCACCACCAGCACCAGCGCGGCGGCCACCACGAGCTGGCCGCCGGGCGCGAGCACGGCGGCGATCCGCACCAGCGTGGCGACCAGCGCCACCGTGGTGGCGGCGAGCGCCAGGTCGGAGCCGTCGAGCGACATGTCGGCGCGACGCCCGGCGTCGATCCGCGGCGCCGCCGCCAGCAGCCCGGCGGCGATCAGCAGCAGGCCGCCCACCCAGGCGTCCGCCGAGGTGGCGCCGGGCGCGAAGAACCCGGCGGCGGCGACGGCCACCGCGCCGAGCACGGTGCCCAGCGCGTGCGGCATGCTGAGCTGCCGCTGCGCCACCTGGACCAGGGCGGCGTAGGCGAGCGTCACGCACACGCCGAGGAAGCTCGCCGCGAGGATCGGCACGGTGATCTCGCGCAGGTTGGCCGGGGTGGGCGCCGGCGGGGTCGGCACGGTGGCGGCGACGAACGCGGCCACCGCGCCGGGCAGCGCGAACGCCGCGCCACCGGCCGCCCAGGCGCAGACCGTGTCCGTCGCGGCGGCGGCGATCCGGACCCGGGGCGCGAGCGAGACCAGCGCCCCGGCCAGGAAGAGCAGCGTCAACGCGGCGGCGGTGAGCGCGGGCCGGGCCAGCGCGGCGCCGGCGCCGGTCAGCCCCAGCCCGGCCGCGGTCACCGCGTGCACCACTGCGGCGCGTTCCGTGCCGGCGGTGAGCCCGAGCACCCCGACGGCGACCGCGGTCAGCAGCATCGGCCAGCAGGCCGTCGCCCAGCCCAGACCGAGCGAGGCCGGCACGGCGAGCGCGGTGAGCGCGGCGCCGACCACCGCGAACTCGCGCCGGATCGTGGTGGGCAGCGCGACCACGGCGGCGACGGTGAGCAGCAGGGCGCTGGCGGCGAGCTGCCAGCCGGTCGGACCGACCGCCCGGGCCAGCTCGGCGTGCCACCCGCTCAGGTCGGCGGACCAGGCGGGCAGCGCCGCCCGGACCGGGGCCAGCCCGGCGCGCAGCGCGCCAACGGCGACCACCAGGCCGCTGACCGTCAACGCCACCGCGGAGGCGAGCTGCGGGCCCCGGCGGGCCGTCTCCGGCATGGCCCGCACGGCCAGCCCGGTGAGCGCGATGACCGCGGCGATCAGCAGCAGGGACCGGCCGGGCAGCGCCACCGAGGCGACCCGGCCGAGCGCGCCGATGACCGCGAGCGTGAGGATGCCGGCGCCCACGTCGGGCAGCGGCGGCCGGCGCAGCACCAGCGTGCCGGCCAGCGCCGTCAGCGCGGCGAGCAGCAGCACCGCGCTCGCGCCGGCGGCGGCCGGCACGGTGGTGGCGCGCAGCAGGGCGGTGACCGCGTACGCCAGGGCGAGCGCCACCGCCGCGCCGTGCAGCAGCCAGGTCAGCTCGCGCAGCCACGGCACCGGCCGGGCCGGCGTGACGGTGGCCGGACCGGACGGCGGCTCGCCGCCGAGCACCTCGGCGGACTCCTCCGGCGCCGACTCGGGCCGGTCGTCGTCGGCGCGCTGCCGGGACGGGGCGGGCGCCGTCGGGGCGGTGGGGGGCAGGTCCGTCCGGACCGGCCGTTCGCGCACCACCGAGGACCGGGCCAGCGCCAGGTCCAGCACGGCCACCGCGGTGAGCACCAGCGCCCAGCCGGTCGGCCCGCTGACCCGCTCGTACGCGAGCAGCGGCAGCACCGGTTGGGCGGCCAGCACGGTGGCGAAGCGGGGCGCGCGCAGCCCGGTGCCGTACGCGTAGCCGACCGCGACCACGGTGGTGACCAGGAAGATCGCGCCGGCGAACGCGGCACCCGAGGTGCCGCCGCCGATCCGGTCCACGGCCCAGACCGCGTACCCGGCCAGCGGCACCAGCAGCAGCCCGACCGCGGCGATGGTCTCGGCGGTCGAGGTGAGCCCGCGGCGGGCCAGCACCGGCGGGGCGAGCAGCATCAGCACGGTCGCGACCAGCAGCACACCGAGCCGGGCGAGCGCGTCCATCGAGCTGGTGGCGACCGCCGCGAAGACCACCGCCGCGACGCCGAGCAGCAGCGCGCCCAGCCCGAGGGGGATGTTCTGCACCTCGCGCGAGGACGCCTCCGGCGGGTGCTCCGGGTCGTCCACGTCGAGCCACTGCGGCCGGCCGCGGGGCGGCGACGGCGGAAGGTCGTCCGGCGCGGGCGGCGGGGTGCCCTGCCGGGGCACCCGGGGCGGCGCGCCGGTGGCGGCGGTGGGCGGCCGGCGGCCGGGTCGCCGCCGCAGCACCCGCCGGGGCCGGGTGGCCTGCTTGACCCGTTCCTCGCCGGCGTGCGCCAGGATGTCGCGCTGGAAGAGCGCGGCCTGCATCTTGGCGGCGATCTGCCGTTGCTCACGGGCGATCTCGGCGTCCCGGGCCTTCATCTCGGCGATCGACCGCTCGATGTCGGCCAGGTGCTCGGCCCACTGGGGCTGCTCCGCGCCGCAGTGCGGACAGACGGCGGCGGGCTTGATCTCCCGCCCGCACGAGGCGCACCTGAAGCTCTCCACGACCGTCTCCCGTCCGCCTGTGCCCTCGCACTGTGGACCTCCAGAGGCAGCATGCCTTGACCGGGCCGGGATTTCGACAGTTGCCGGCGCGTTCCGGACAACAAAAAGGACCGGCCGGCCGGGGAAGCGCTCCCCGGCCGGCCGACCCGGCGTCGATCGGTCAGGGACGGCCCAGGCCGCGGTACTCCCAGCCGGCCTGCGTCCACAGTGTCGAATCGAGGCAGTTGCGCCCGTCGACGACCCGCCGGCCGTTTGCCAACTCACCCAGGGCCACCGGGTCGGCGTTGCGGAACTCGGCCCACTCGGTGAGCACGCAGACCAGGTCGGCGCCCTGGACGGCGTCGTTCATGGTCTCCTCGTAGGCCAGGCCGGGCACCGCGCGGCGCGCGTTCTCGATCCCCTGCGGGTCGAAGACGTGCACGTCGGCGCCGGCCTTGCCGAGCAGCGCGGCCACCGCGAGGGCGGGGGCGTCGCGTACGTCGTCGGTGTTGGGCTTGAAGGTCGCGCCGAGCACCGCGATCCGGGTGCCGGAGAGGTCCGGGCCGGCCGGCCCGGAGCGGCGGCTGAGCAGCTCGGCGGCGAGCTGCACCACCCGGGTACGCCGGCGCAGGTTGATCAGGTCGACCTCGTGCAGGAAGCGCAGTGCCTCGCCGGCGCCCAGCTCCTGGGCGCGGGCCTGGAAGGCGCGGATGTCCTTGGGCAGGCAGGCGCCGCCGAAGCCGAGCCCGGCCTGGAGGAAGCGGTTGCCGATGCGCGGGTCGTACCCGATCGAGCGGGCGAGCTGGGTGACGTCGCCGCCGGCGGCCTCGCAGACCTCGGCCATCGCGTTGATGAACGAGATCTTGGTGGCCAGGAACGCGTTCGCGGCGACCTTGACCAGCTCGGCGGTGGCGAAGTCGGTGACCACCAGGGGCACCTCGCGGTCCTCGGTGGCGGCCAGGTCGAAGACGCCCTTGTGGGCGGCGAAGAGCATGCCGTTGGCCCATTCGCTCTTGACGCCGACGACGATCCGGTTGGGGCGCAGCACGTCGTCGACGGCGAAGCCCTCCTGGAGGAACTCCGGGCTCCACGCCACCTCGACGCCGAGGTCGACCGGCGTGTGCTTGCCGACCAACTGCTCCACCCACTCGGCGGTGCCCACCGGCACGGTGGACTTGCCGACGATCAGCGCCTTGCGGGTCAGGTGCTGGGCGAGGCTGGTCACGGACGCCTCGACGTACGACAGGTCGGCGCCCATGCCGTCGGCCCGCTGCGGGGTGCCGACGCAGATGAAGTGCACGTCGCCGAAGTCGGCGGTCTCCTGGATGTCGGTGCTGAAGCGCAGCCGCCCGGCGGCCAGGTTGCGGCGGAGCAGCTCGTCGAGGCCGGGCTCGTGGATCGGCACCTCACCGGCGTTCAGCTTGGCGATCTTGTCGGCGTCGACGTCGAAGCCGAGCACCTCGTAGCCCAGCTCGGCGTAGCAGATGGCGTACGTCGCACCGAGGTAACCGGTGCCGAGGAAGGTCACCCGGGGCCGGGCCGCGCCGGAGGGCGGGGTCACCGCGGCGATGGCGGGCATCGGCTGGGAGTTCGGGTACGGGATCGTCACGCCTGTCTTCTCCGCTCGCACTGGCGGCGCATCCTCGCGTCGCATTCGGCTGGGCGCCTAGGCCGGGCACCGAGGGAAACTTGATTCTCGTGTGAGGGTAGTGGGTCGGGTTGCCGCCGCCCGGGCGCGAGCCTACCCGCCGGTAAGGTCCGGTCGGGGCCCGGTGGCTATTCTTCAGTCTGCGGCAGTCGGCGGCCCCCGGGCGGCCCGGACTGCGCACGACAGCGGTGGAAGGGGAGGGCCGACATGGCCGCAGAGCAGTCGTTCGACGTCTACCGGTTGCCGGAGGAGCACGAGGCGATCCGGGAGGCGGTCCGTGAGGTCTGTGCGGCGAAGGTGGCACCGCACGCCGCTGAGGCGGATGAGACAGGTGAGTTTCCCAAGGCGTCCTACGACGCCCTGCGAGCGGCCGACTTCCACGCCCCGCACGTCCCGGCGGAGTACGGCGGCGCCGGCGCGGACGCGCTGGCCACGGCCATCGTGATCGAGGAGGTGGCGCGGGCGTGCGCCTCGTCCTCGCTGATCCCGGCGGTCAACAAGCTGGGCACCATGCCGCTGCTGCTGGCCGGCTCCGAGGAGCTGAAGCGGAAATACCTGACGCCGGTCGCATCGGGTGACGCGATGTTCTCCTACTGCCTCTCCGAGCCGGAGGCGGGCAGTGACGCGGCGTCGATGACCACCCGGG
>NZ_JBISAC010000017.1:0-74577 GCF_044391475.1 Micromonospora sp. NPDC018662 | reverse complement strand
GGGGTATAAAACAATTGGCACTGGCTTATCAAGCACCCTGTTGAGTTCTCAAAGAACAACCACACACCGCCCAGAACCCCCACCAGGAGGGCCCCGATCCGGGGCATTTCGTTCACATCCCCGCCGCTCTCGCGCCGGGCACTTTTACTACGTTACCTCACCGTCTCCGCCGTGTCAAACCGTGTGTCCCGGTCTGTCATGCTTCGTACGGGTTGGCGCCGCTGAGCCCGCGCAGCGGCGAACCGCTGCGCTTGATCATCGGATTTGGCAGGCCGGCCGCTGCGGTTTCCCGCAAGCTCGCCCGGTTCCCTGCCGGTCGACAACCTTACCCGGTCGGTTCCGCTCCGCCAAATCCGCCCTGCGGCGTGTCGGCGGGCCTCGCCCGGACCGTGTCCTCGTGGGGTGGTGAGACCCCGTTCGGACCCGGTGCCTGCTCGGATCGGCGCCCCCGGGCTTTCATCCCGTTTGCCCCGTTCCGCGCTGGCAGAGAGAAAGTTACGCGTCTGCGGGTTTGATCGTCAAATCCGCAGGTGGCGTCCCGCGTCACATCATTGCCGCCACGCTATCTGCCCAGCTCAGCGCGGTTCAGGGCCACCCAGCGGGCGACGAGCCGGTCGGCCGTCACGGGCGGCGAGCCGCCAACCACCCGCGCACGCCCAGGACGCCGGCCGTCGTGCCGATCGCAAGGGACGCGGCGATGAGCAGGGCGTGCACCCAGAGGAAGCCGGTCGGATCGCCCTCCCCGACGGTGCCGGCCGACCAGGCCCGGGGGTCGTTCCAGATCGCGACCGCGAACCTCGGCCAGATCACCCAGGTCCACACCCCGACCCCGACCAGGAACAACGACCAGCCACGCGAAAGGACCATGGTCGGCCAGTATGCCAGCGGCGGGACCACCCGGTTCGGCACCGTGACGGGCGGCAGACACCGTGGCGGCCCTCGACCGGCGGGCGACGGGCGACGGGCGACGGGCCGTGGCGGCCCTCGACCGGCGGGCGACGGGCGACGGGGCGGCCCCGTCGGGCGGCGGACGCCGCCGTCGGGTCCCGGACGCCGCCGTCGGGTCCCGGACGCCGCCGTCCGGGCCCGGTGACGTTTCCGCCGTTGCCACCAGGGCACTGGGAACGGTGCCGAGACGACGTTACGGAGGTGCCGGCATGCAGCCGTTCAATCCGTGGGCCTGGCGCGATCCGTCCGCGCTCGCCGGTGGCTACGACCAGACCCGCCCGGACGACGTGCCGCGGCAGCGCTCCGAGGGGTCCGAGGGGTCGGACGACCGCCTCGACGCGCCCGGTCCGGGCACCCCGCTCGACCTCACCGGCTACCGGGTGGAGGCGACCGACGGGCGCATCGGCGCGATCGACGAGGCGAACGAGGAGGCCGACGCCCGCTACCTGGTGGTGGACACCGGCCCATGGATCTTCGGGAAGAAGGTGCTGCTGCCGGCCGGCACGGTGGCCCGGGTCGACCACCTGGACCGGGTCGTGCACGTGGACCGCACCCGGGAGCAGGTGAAGGCGTCGCCGGCGTTCGACCCGGACGACTTCGCGCGCGCCGACTACCGGGAGCGGGTCGGCACCTACTACTCGGAGAGCTACCGGCAGGGCTGAGCCCAACCCGGCGCCTAGGAAAACCGCCGGACACCCCGTGGGGTGGCTCCCGGTCCGGTAAGCGGTTGCGTCGACTCCGGGCCCCCCGGTTACGCTGCGGGCATGAGCAGCTCGCAGGCGTACCCGACGGCGTCCCCCGACGTCCGGCTCGGCGCGCTGCGACGCCGGCGGTCCCGCGACCGCCTGCGCTGAGCCTTCCTCTCCTGCGACCGGCGGATCGAGCCGCCGGTCGTCGTCGATCGTCCTCGCTCCGCCGCCTTCCCACCCGGTGATCCGCGCGGCGGATCGAGCGAGATCGGCGTACCCATGGATCTTGAGAAGTTGTTGACCGACCGGCTGGCGCCGGCGTTCGCGGCGGTGGCCGGCGGGCCGGTGGACCCGGTCGTGCGGCGCTCGCAGCACGCGGACTTCCAGTCCGACGCGGCGCTCGCGCTGGCCCGGCGGCTCGGCCGGCCGCCGCGGGCGATCGCCGAGGAGGTACGGGCCCGCGCGGAGCTGGCCGACCTCTGCTCGGCGGTCGAGGTCTCCGGGCCGGGCTTCCTCAACCTGACCGTGGCCGACCGGGCGCTCGGTGGGCTGGTCACCGCGCTGGTCGCCGATCCGCGGCTCGGGGTGCCGGTGGTCGCCGACCCGGAGACCGTGGTGGTCGACTACTCGGGGCCGAACGTGGCCAAGGAGATGCACGTGGGCCACCTGCGGTCGACAGTGATCGGGGACGCGGCGGCCCGGCTGCTGGAGTGGCGGGGGCACCGGGTGCTGCGGGCCAATCACCTGGGCGACTGGGGCACGCCGTTCGGCATGTTGATCGAACACCTGGTCGACCTGGGCGAGGCCGGGGCGGCTCAGGAGCTGTCGATGGGTGACCTGGACGCGTTCTACAAGGCCGCCCGCGAGAAGTTCGACGGCGACGCGGCGTTCCGGGACCGGTCCCGGCTGCGGGTGGTGGCGTTGCAGGGTGGGGACCCGGCGACGCGGCGGCTGTGGCGGCTGCTGGTGACGCAGTCCGAGAGCTACTTCCTGACCGTGTACGACCTGCTCGACGTGACGCTGTCCCGGGCCGACTTCCAGGGCGAGAGCAGCTATCACGACCTGCTCGCGTCGACGCTCGCCGAGCTGGACCGGCTCGGGCTGCTGCGGCGCAGCGACGGCGCGGACTGCGTGTTCCCGGCCGGCTCGGTGGGGCGGGACGGCGAGCCGTTGCCGCTGATCGTGCGCAAGTCCGACGGCGGGTACGGGTATCCGGCGACCGACCTGGCCGCGCTGCGGCACCGGACCGGGACGCTGGGCGCGACCCGGCTGCTCTACGTGGTCGGGCTGCCGCAGCGGCGGCACTTCGAGATGGTCTTCGCGGCTGCCGCGCAGGCCGGCTGGCTGGCCCCGCCGGCCCGGGCCGAGCACGTCGGGTTCGGGTCGATCCTCGGGCCGGACGGGCGGATGCTGCGCAGCCGGGCCGGTGGCTCGGTGAAGCTGGTCGACCTGCTGGGCGAGGCGGTGGAGCGCGCCACCGCGCTGGCCCGGGAACGCAACCCGGGCCTGGGGGACGCGGAGGCGGCCGAGGTGGGGCGCGCGGTCGGCATCGGCGCGATCAAGTACGCCGATCTCGCCGGCGACCGGCGCAAGGACTACGTGCTGGACTGGGAGCGGATGCTGTCGCTGGACGGCAACACCGCGCCCTACCTGCAGTACGCGTACTCCCGGATCCGGTCGATCTTCCGGCGGGCCGGCGCGGCGGCGCGGCCCGACGCGGCGGTCTCGCCGGTCGAGCCGGCGGAGCGGGCGCTCGCGTTCGAGCTGGTCGGCTTTCCGGTGGTGGTCGACGCGGTGGCCGGCAGCCTGGAGTTCCACCACCTGGCAGGTCACCTGCACCGGGTCGCGGTGGCGTTCAGCGCGTTCTACGAGCGGTGCCCGGTGCTACGGGCCGACGGGCCGGTCCGGGAGAGCCGGCTGGCGCTGTGCGACCTCACCGCGCGGGTGCTGGGGCAGGGGCTGTTCCTGCTCGGCATCCGCACGCCGGAGCGGCTGTGAGCCGGCCGGGTCAGCGGGGCAGCCAGGACTGCACCTCGACCAGGTTGCCCTCGGGGTCGCGCAGGTAGGCGGAGCGGACGCCCCAGCCGGGACGGTCGGCCGGTCCGGCCACGACCGTCCCGGCGGGCAGCGCGGTCACGGTGGCGTCCACGTCCGGCACCGGCACCACGACCAGCACGCCGCCGTCGCCCCGCCCGACCGGCAGCACCGCCTCGGCGGCCCGCCGGCCCAGCAGCGCGAGCACGGTCTCGCCACCGGCGTCGAATCCGGCGTACTCGAACTCGCCGACCATCTTCTCCGGCTCGCCGAGCAGCGCGGAGTAGAAGGCCAGGGTGGCCGGGAAGTCGTCGGTGACGATGCGGGGATGCACGCTCATGGTCGGACCCTAGCGGGCCGGCGCTTCCGGGCAGGGGAGTTAACCGTTTCAGCGGCGAACCGTGGCCGGATACAGCGCCGCTACCGCACTGCGACGCTATCGATAACGTTCGAATAACGCGAGGTTTCAGCCGCTTGACGTCCAGAACCTTAACCGGTTCAGTGAGCGATGGCGACGGCCGGGCATAGACGGACGCCGTCGTCACCAGGTCGCCGCCGGCTCGGCGGCACAGCTGCGGAGGTTCCCATGACACTGCGCATCCGCTGGTCCGCCGCCGTGGCGCTGGTCGCCACGCTGGCGACCGCCGCGCTCGCCGCCCCACCGGCGGTCGCCGCACCCGATCCACCGTCGCGCCGCACCGAGCCAGCGTTCGTGGTCCGCGACGGCAGCCGGCTGAGCCTGGCCGGGCGGCCGTTCCGGTTCGCCGGGCCCAACATGTACTGGCTGGGGCTGGACGAGAACGTCGGCGGCACCGACCCGGCCGACCCGCCGGCCGTCGACCACCCCACCTACTTCCGGATCCGGGACGGGCTGACCACCGCCAAGCGGATGGGCGCCACCGTGGTCCGCGCCCACACGCTGGGCGTGTCCACCGGCGACCCGCACTCGCTCGAACCGAGCCTCGGCGAGTTCAACCCGGCGGCGTTCGACCGCATCGACTACGCGATCGCCGAGGCCGGCCGGCTCGGGCTGCGACTGGTCGTCCCGCTCACCGACAACTGGCAGTACTACCACGGCGGCCGGTACGACTTCCTGCGCTGGCTCGGCCTGAGCACCGAGAACGACGGCGCGCTGTTCTACACCGACCCGGCCGCGCGCGCCGCGTTCAAGCAGTACGTCCGCACGCTGCTCAGCCACGTGAACCGCTACACCGGCAAGGCGTACCCCGACGATCCGACGATCATGGCGTGGGAGCTGGGCAACGAGCTGAACGGGATGACCGCCGACTGGGTCGACGACCTGGCCGGGCACGTCAAGACGCTCGCCCCGCGGCAACTCGTCGCGGCCGGCAGCCAGCACGGCACCGACCCCGCAGT
Source organism: Micromonospora sp. NPDC018662 (assembly GCF_044391475.1). Taxonomy (NCBI): domain Bacteria; kingdom Bacillati; phylum Actinomycetota; class Actinomycetes; order Micromonosporales; family Micromonosporaceae; genus Micromonospora; species Micromonospora sp. NPDC018662. The sequence continues at coordinate 69,529 of NZ_JBISAC010000017.1, read as the reverse complement.
GCTCGGCTCGCCGTACGTCGACATCAGCGACTCGCACTACTACCCGCCCACCGCCGCCGGCATCGCCGCCGACGCCGCCGCGGCCACCGCCGCCGGCAAGGTCTACCTCGCCGGTGAGTTCGGCTCCGGCCAGGCCACCGACGAGCTGCTGGACCAGGTGGCGGCGAACCCGGACGTGAGCGGCGCGCTGTTCTGGTCGCTGTTCGGCCATCACGACCACTCCGGCTTCGTGCCGCACGGCGACGGCTTCACCGTGCACTACCCGGGCGACACCCCGGCGATGCGGGAGGCGGTCGCCGCGCTGACCCGCTTCGCCGGGACGATGGCCGGCCGCCCGGCGCCGGCGGTGACCGGGGACCGGCCGCTGCTGACGGCGATCGACGCCGACTACGGCATCACCACGTTGCGCTGGCGGGGCACCGCGGGCGCCGCCGGTTACCTGGTGCAGCGGCGCGGGCCGGGCGGGGCCTGGGCCACGGTGAGCGGCACCCGGCCGCTGCGCGCCGACGACGCGCCCTGGTTCGACCTGACCACGCCCGCCGGCCGGGTCACCTACCGGGTGGTGGCGGTCGACGCGACCGGGGCCACCGTGGCCGTGTCCCCGCCGGTGGCCACCGACCCGGGCAGCGACCAGGTGTTCGACCCGCTGGAGGACTGGTTCGTCAGCGCCGGCCACAGCGACTCGCTGCGCCGCACGCCGACCACCGGCGGGGTGCTCGTCGCACCCGCGCGCGGCCGGTCGGGGGAGTTGCGCTACCGGCGAGACGGCCTCACCGCCGCCACCGTCACGGTCGCCTCGACCGGTCGCCCCCGCGTCGTGCTGGAGGTGTCCGCCGACGGTACGACCGGCTGGCGTCCGACGCGTCCCCGGATCGACCGGACCGGCCCCGGCCGGTACACGCTCACCGTCACCGGACTGCGCGACGTGCGCGGCATGCGGGTGGTGTGGCGGCCGGACGCCCGCTTCGCCGTCGCCTCGGTCGCGCTGTCCGCCCGGTCGGACTCGGTGACGGACACCGCGCCGGGCGCGTTCGCGCTGACCGCCCCGGCCCCGGGCGCGACCGGGGTGAGCCGGCTGGCGGCGCTGGACTGGTCCGCCGCGTCGGGTGCCGCGTACTACTCGCTGACCGTGTCCGAGCACGCCGACCTCAGCGCGCCGCTGGTGGCGGTGTCGGGCCTGCGGACGCCCGGTTTCACGCCGACCACGGCCTGGCCCGCCGGGGCCACGCTGCACGTGCGGGTCACCGCCACGAACGGGTACGGCTCGACGGTCACGGACGCCGCCTTCACCACCCGCGCCGACCTGCCCGGCGTGGTGGTCGACGACTTCGACACGTACCCGTCGGACGCGGAACTGGCCGCCGCCTACCCCCGCAACACCGGCGGCGACCCGATCACGACGACGTTGGCCCCGCCCGGCGAGGGCAGCGGGCACAGCATGCGGCTGAGCTGGACGCCCGGCGCCAGCGGGTACGCCGGTGTCATCCGCACCCTGCCGGCGGCGCAGGACTGGCGCGGCACCACCGGGCTGCGGATGTGGGTCGAGCCGGGCGCGGACGGGCAGCAGTTGACCGTCCAGTTCGTCGCGTCCGGCTTCTACTGGGAGAAGACGCTGACCTTCGCCGGCACCGGGGCGCGGGTGGTGGAGGTGCCGTTCGCCGACTTCGCCCCGCCGCCGTGGGCCACCCCGGGCCCGCTCGACCTGGGCGCCGTCACACAGGTGTCGCTCTACCCGGGCGGCGCGACCGGCCCGAGCAGCCTGCGGCTCGACTCGCTCGGCGCGTACGCGTCGTGACCCGTGGGCGCCGGGCCGGGGCAGTGCCGCCCGGCCCGGCGCCGGCACGGGACCACCCGGCGCCCGCACACCGGCTAGCGTGGCTACCGGCCGACGAGGGGAGGCGACCATGGCGGATCGGCGTGCGGTGCTCGCCCCGGGGCGTGGCTACGACACCCGGGGTCCGCTCTTCGTCTATCTCGGGGAGGCGTTGCGCCGGCTCGGCTTCGACGTGCACGAGGTGACCTGGCAGCGGCTGGACGAGCTACGCCTGGACGCGGCGCCCGACTGGGTGGCCGCGCAACTGGCGCCGGTCCTCGACGACGGCGTCGACCTGCTGGTCGGCAAGTCGCTGGGCAGCTTCGCCACGCCGCTCGCCGCCGAGCGGGGCATCCCGGCGGTCTGGTTGACCCCGCTGCTGCACGACCCGCACGTGCGCGATCCGCTGAGCCGCACCACGTCGCCGTTCCTGCTGGCCGGCGGCACCGCCGACCCGAGCTGGGACGGCGAGGTGGCCCGCCGGCTCAGCCCGCACGTGGTGGAGGTGGCGGACGCCGACCACTCGCTGATGGTGCCCGGCCCGCTGGCCGGCTCCGCCGAGGCGCTCGGGCGGCTCTGCACCGCCGTGGAGGAGTTCGCCCGGACCACCGGCGGGGCGGCCACGGTCAGCGGTCGATGATCGTGCCGTTCTCGTCGATGCCGTGGGTGCGCCAGTAGACGTCCCACTCGTCGTCGACGTGCTGCGGGACCTTGCCCTCCGGGTAGCGCACGTACGGCGCGGTCGGCTCCTTCCCGTCCGGGAAACAGGCGCTGCCGCCCTGCCCGCCGACCGCGATGGCCGGATATTCGCCGTCGCCGCAGATGGCCTCCTCGAAGGAGCAGCCGGTGGTGAGCATCAGCCCGCTCAGGCCGACCGCGGCCAGGGCGATCACGATTCGCGTACGCATGGGAAGAATTCTGGTCGCCCCGGCCGCGCCTGCCATCCGCACGCGTACTCAGTCGTTGGGATGCAGCAGCACCTTCGTCCAGCCCTGCTCGCGCCGGTCGAAGCGCTCGTACGCCTCGGGCGCCTCGGCCAGCGGCAGTTCGTGCGAGACCAGGAACGACGGCCGGGCGCGGCCGGCGATGATCAGGTCGCGGAGCTGCCGGTTGTAGCGCATCACCGGGGCCTGGCCGGTGCCCATCCGCTGGCCCTTGGTGAAGAACGTGCCGTACTGCCAGCCGATCCGGCCCTCCCGCGCCCGCTTGTCCGGACCGTTGGGGTCCTGCGGCACGTAGACGCCGACCACGCCGATGCCACCGGTGGAGCGGACCACGTCGACCAGGTTGTCCAGCACCAGCTCCGGGTGCTCCTCGCCGGACGGGTCGTGGGCCTGGTAGCCGACCGCCTCCACGCCGCAGTCGGCGCCCACCCCGTCGGTGGCGTCCATGATCTGCTGCACCGGGTCGCCCTCGCCGAAGTTGACCGGAATGGCACCGATCTTCTCGGCCATGGCCAGGCGGTCGGCCTCCTTGTCGACCACGAACACCCGGTCCGCGCCCTTGATCAGCGCGCTGTGCGCGGCCATCAGCCCGACCGGGCCGGCGCCGAACACGGCGACCGTGTCACCGGGGGCCTGCCCGGCGAGTTCGGTGCCGTGCCAGCCGGTCGGGAAGATGTCCGACAGCATGGTGAAGTCGTTCTCGTGCTCGGTGCCCGGCGGCAGGCGCAGCAGGTTGACGTCCGCGTACGGCACGCGCAGGAACTGGGCCTGCCCGCCGTCGTACGGGCCCATGTTGGCGTAGCCGTAGGCCGCGCCGTCCATCCCCTCGGTCGGGTTGGTCCGCAGGCAGAAGCTGGTCCAGCCGCGCAGGCAGTTGCGGCACGTGCCGCAGGCGATGTTGAACGGCACGGACACCCGGTCACCGACCTTGATCCGGGTGAGCGCGTCGCCGACCGCCTCCACCACGCCCATGTTCTCGTGGCCGAGGATCTTGCCCGCCTCGACCGAGGTGCGTCCCTCGTACATGTGCAGGTCGGAGCCGCAGATGTTGGTGGTGGTGAGACGGATGATCGCATCGGTGGGGGCCTGGATGGTGGGGTCGGGCCGGTCCTCGACGGCGACGTCACGGGGACCGCGGTACACGAGAGCTTTCACGGTGGGTCTCCAGATCTTTCGGAAGCAGGCCAGCCGAGGGTCTGACGGCGTGGCTTGTCCCTCTCACCTTTCCCCCCAGGCCCGCCCGAAACCGGCGGAAACGGAAACGTGCTGACCGCCGTCGGGTCACGCACGCAGCGTGTCGCCGGGCGGCCGGCCGTACCTCGCCCGGTAGTCGGCCGCGAACCGGCCCGCGTGCAGGTATCCCCAACGACCCGCGATCGCGGACACGGTGTCCCCCTTGACCGGATCGGCCACCAGCAGGTCCTGGTGCGCGCGGTCCAGGCGGGCCGACCGCAGGTACGCCATCGGGGTGCTGTCCACGTGCCGGCGAAACGCCGCCTGGAGGGCCCGGGGCGTGACCCGGGCGGCCGCCGCGATCTGGGTGCCGGTGATCGGCTCATCGGCGTGTGTGTCGATGTACGACATGGCGCGACGTACCGAGGCGACTGGGAGCCGGGCACCCGCCGACCGGTAGGTCATCGCCGTCGCGGAGTTCGGGAACGTGGCGAGCGCCGCCGAGGCGGCCAGGTCGGCGGCGGCCCGGACCGCCAGCGGGCTGGCCCACGGTTCCGACGGGCCGGTGAAGAGTTGGTGCAGGTAGGCCATCGTGCTGCGCCAGAACCGGTTCATCGAGGCCGAGACCGGCGTCATCGCCTCGAACCGGAAGCGGACCGGGTCGATGCCCGTCCGCGCGGCGGCCACCTCGGTCACCATGCCGAGGTCCAGATTGAGGCTGTAGAGGTCGAAGTCCAGATTGATGTTGGACAGCGGACGGCCGACCCGGAGCAGGCGCGTCTCGCCGGGCAGGGTGCGCGTCACGTCCCGACCGTCCCGGGTCTCCAGCCGGCCTGTCCTCAGGACCAGGAACATCAGGTGGTCCATCGGCTCCAGATGGGTGTCGACGTCCATGCCGTAGCGCACCCGGCCCACCATGATCGGCCCCGCACCGGCCGACTCCTGCCGGTACAGGAACCGGCGGTTCACCCGGTGCAGGCGAAACTCGTGCCCGACGTAGATCTTGCGCAGCACCTCGTGCGCCTCGGCCACCTCGCGGGTGGCGAACGTGAATCGGCGGGGCGCGCCGACGTCCTGGGTCATCGAGTCCTCGCGGGCAGAGGGGGCCGTCACCACTCCAACGAATCGGCTCTCCTCCCGGCGCGGCGAGGGCCCGCCTCCACTGCCGCAGGTGCGGCCTCTTCTGCCGGTCAGCCATCGCACCCGCATGACAAAGCGACGGTTCCTTGCCGCAGACGCGTACGACTAGGATGCTCGGCGTGGCGATGTTCCGGATCGGGGAGGCGGCGGCGCTGCTCGGCGTCAGCACGGACACTGTGCGGCGCTGGGTGGACGCCGGCCGGTTGCCCGCCGCCCGGGACGAGCAGGGTCACCGGGTGATCGACGGCGTCGAGCTGGCCGGGTTCGTCCGCGCGCAGGCGGCCGAGCCGGATGGCCGGTCGGAGGAGTCGTCGGCGCGCAACCGGCTCCGCGGGATCGTCACCGCGGTGACCAGGGACACGGTGATGGCTCAGGTGGACATCCAGGCCGGGCCGTTCCGGATCGTCTCCCTGATGAGCCGCGAGGCGGTCGACGAACTGGACCTGCGGGTCGGGTCGGTAGCGGTCGCGGTGATCAAGTCGACAACGGTGGTGGTGGAGCGGTCCACCCCGGCGCACCGACCGCGGCCGGGCGCGTGAGCGCAACCGAGCGAGGCACGGGGAGGAGAGGCTGATGGGTGCACGTGTGGTCCGCGCCGCGCTGGCCGGGGTGACGGCGCTGGCGATGGCGGGACTGGCCGGCTGCGGTGCCGGCACCGGCTCCTCGCCGGGCGGCTCGACCTCCGCTTCCGGCGTGACCGGGACGGTGACGGTGTTCGCGGCGGCGTCGCTGACCGAGTCGTTCACCCGGATCGGCAGGGACTTCGAGGCGGCCCACCCGGGCGTGACGGTGCGGTTCAACTTCGCCGGCAGCTCCGCGCTGGCCACCCAGATCAACCAGGGCGCACCGGCGGACGTCTTCGCCTCCGCCGCGCCGAAGAACATGCAGTCGGTCACCGACGCCGGCAACGCTGACGGGTCGCCGGCCACGTTCGCGCGCAACCAACTGGTCATCGCGGTGCCCAAGGGCAACCCGAAGCGCATCGACGCGCTGGCCGACCTCGCCAGGCCCGGGCTCAAGGTCGCCCGCTGCGCCGAGCAGGTGCCCTGCGGCGCGGCGGCGAGCAGGGCCCTGGCCGCCGCGCGGGTGACGCTCACCCCGGTCACGCTGGAGCAGGACGTCAAGGGGGCCCTGTCGAAGGTGAAGCTCGGTGAGGTCGACGCGGCACTCGTCTACCGCACCGACACCAGGGCGGCGCCCGCCGACGTCGACGGCGTGGAGTTCCCCGAATCCGCCGCCGCGATCAACGACTACCCCATCGTGGTGCTGAGGAACGCGGCCAACCGGGCCGCCGCGCGGGCCTTCGTCGGGTACGTCCGCTCCGACCCGGGCACCTCCGTCCTGACCGCCGCCGGCTTCCAGGCCCCGTGACCTCGACCGAGGCACCCCCAGCGGCCCCGCTCGGGCCACCACGCCGCCGTCGGGCGCACCGGGTGCCGGCGGCCCTGCTCGTGCCCGCCCTGGCCGGCCTGCTGTTCCTGGTGCTGCCGCTCGCCGGGCTGGTGGTCCGCGCGCCGTGGGCCAGCCTGCCGCAACGGCTCACCGAGCCCGGCGCGCTGACCGCGCTCCGACTCTCGGTGCAGACCGCCACCGTGGCCACGCTGGTGTGCCTGCTGCTCGGCGTACCGCTGGCCTGGTTGCTGGCGCGTACCCGATTTCCCGGCCGCCGGTTGGTCCGCGCGCTGGTCACGGTCCCGCTGGTGCTGCCGCCGGTGGTCGGCGGCGTGGCGTTGTTGCTGGTGTTCGGGCGCCGGGGCCTGCTCGGCGGATGGCTGGACGCCACGTTCGGTTTCACGCTGCCGTTCACCACCACCGGCGTGGTGGTCGCCGAGGCGTTCGTCGCGATGCCGTTCCTGGTGATCGCCGTCGAGGGCGCGCTGCGCGGGGCGGACGTCCGCTACGAGGAGGCGGCCGCCACCCTCGGCGCCGGCCGTTGGACCACGTTCACGCACGTCACCCTGCCGCTCGTGGCGCCTGGCGTGGCTGCCGGAGCGGTGCTGTGCTGGGCGCGGGCGCTGGGCGAGTTCGGCGCCACGATCACGTTCGCCGGCAACTACCCGGGCGTCACCCAGACCATGCCGCTGGCGGTCTACCAGACCATCGAGGGCGGCGACCTGGACGGCGCGGTCGTGCTCAGCCTGGTGCTGCTGACCGTGTCGGTGGCGATCCTCGCCGGCCTGCGGGACAGGTGGATCACCAGCGCATGAGCATCCCCGTCGTGGACGCGCACCTGGTCGTCGACCGGGGCGCCTTCCGCCTGGACCTGCCGCTGCGCATCGACGCCGGCGAGGTGGTCGCCCTGCTCGGCCCGAACGGCGCCGGCAAGACCACCGCCCTGCGCGCCCTCGCCGGCCTGCAACCGCTGAGCGCGGGTCACCTGGCCCTCGCCGGGAGGCCCGTCGACCGGCCCGACCGGGGTCTCTGGACACCCGCCGAGCAGCGCCCGATCGGCGTGGTCTTCCAGGACTACCTGCTCTTCCCGCACCTGAGCGCGCTGGACAACGTGGCCTTCGGGCCGCGCCGCCACGGCGCCGACCGGCGTACCGCGCGTCGTCGGGCCACCGACTGGCTCGACCGGGTCGGGCTGGGCGACCGGGCGCGCAGCAAGCCCCGGCAGCTCTCCGGCGGGCAGGCCCAACGGGTCGCGCTCGCCCGCGCGCTGGCCGTCGACCCGGTGCTGCTGCTGCTCGACGAGCCACTCGCCGCGCTCGACGCCCGTACCCGGCTCGACACCCGCGCCGAGCTGCACCGGCACCTCGGTGACCATCCCGGCGCCACACTGCTGGTCACCCATGATCCGCTGGACGCGCTCGTCCTGGCCGACCGGCTCGTCATCGTCGAGGACGGCCGGGTCGTGCAGGACGGTGACGCCGCCGACATCACCGCGCGGCCCCGCACCGACTACGTCGCCCGGCTCGTCGGCCTCAACCTCTACCGTGGCACCGCCGACGGCCGGACCGTGCGGGTCGGCGACCGGCTCACCCTCACCGTCGCCGACGCCCTGCACGGCGACGCGTTCGTCGCGTTCCCACCCTCGGCCGTCGCCCTGCACCCGAAGCGGCCGGACGGCAGCCCGCGCAACACCTGGGCCGCCGTCATCGCCGGGCTGCAACGCCACGGCGACAACCTCCGCGTGCAGCTGGACGGCCCGATCGCGGTGGCCGCCGACGTCACGCCGGCCGCCGCCAGTCACCTCGACCTGGCGCCCGGCCGCTCCGTGTGGGCCGCCGTGAAGGCCGCGGAGACCCGCGCCTACCCCGCCTGACGTACGCCGAGGGCCGGTCCCCCCGCGCGGGGGGACCGGCCCGTGACGAGCCGCCGGAAGACGGTCAGCGTTGCAGGGTCAGCAGGCCGGGCCGGTACGGCAGGAGGCCGTAGTCGCCGCCGGAGTTGGTGGCTCGGCCCTGGTAGAGCAGTTGCAGGTTGCACGGGTCGACGGTGAAGGTCTGGTCGGCGGTGGTGCGGACCAGTTCGCCGTGGCTGATGTCGTTGGTCCAGGTGGCGCCGCTGTTGGCCTTGCCGGCGAAGGGGTTGCTCTCGGTGGCCGCGTTCGGTGTCCACGTGCCGTTGAGGCTGGTGGCGGTGAAGGAGCGGAAGTAGCGGCCCTGCGCGCCGATGGCCTCGACGATCATGAGGTAGCGGGTCTGGCCCTGGAGCTTGTAGACCTGGACGGCCTCGAACAGGTTGTTCGTGGTGTCGCTCATGATGGTGGTGTAGGTGGAGCCGAAGTTGCCGGGGAAGTTCCCGATCGGCATGCTGGCGCGGTAGATCTTGCCGTTGTCGCCGGCGAAGAACAGGTACATGTTCTGGTCGTCGGCGATGAGGGTCTGGTCGATCGGGCCGGTGCCGGAGCCGGAGATGCTGCCGGTGAACAGTGGCTGCGCCGACGACCAGCCGTTGGGGTTGGTCGGGTCGGACGAGGTCTTGTAGGAGAACGCCGTGCCGCCCCACTGGTAGGCGAGCACCCAGATGTTTCGCGGGGCGAAGTAGAACAGCGTCGGCGCGACGGTGCCCTGGTTCATGCCGTTCTGGCTGGCCGAGGCCATGTCGGACCAGTTGGTGAACGGGCTGAAGTTCATCGAGCCCCACGACGAGCCGAAGTCGTGCGTGGTCGCGTACACCAGGTGCTTGCCCTGATAGGGCACGACGGTGAAGTCCTTCAGGGACGCCCAGCCCGACTTCGGCTGCGCCAGCGGGCCGGTCGAGGACCACCGGTACGACGTCGGCAGGGTGCACGTGCCGGTCGGCGGCGGCGTGGTGGGAGTGCCCCCGCCGTCGACGCGGACGAGCTGCCACTGCTGGTTGCTGCCGTTCCAGTCGTCGTACTGGACGATGCTGCCGCCGTCGGCGGTCGAGGCGCCCTGCACCTCCACCACCTTGTTGCTGTTCCGGTTGATCAGCCGGACGTAGCCGCTGTCGGAGTCGGCGAGCCGGAACTGCTGGTTGGTCCCGTTGGCGTCGGACCACTGCACGATGTTGGCGGAGTTGGCGGTGGAGAAGTTGTAGACGTCCAGCACCTTGCCGGACAGCCGGGACCGCAGCCGGTAGTAGCCGCCGCCCGAGTCCACGAACTGCCACTGCTGCTGGTTGCCGTTGTTGCGCGCCCACTGGACGATCCGCGCGCCGTCGGTAGTGGCCAGGTTGTAGACGTCCAGGGCCTTGCCGCTGTTGCGGTTGACCAGCACGTACCAGGCGCTGGTGTCGACCGTCGCCGCGGCGGCGGGTGACGACACCACGGCCGCCGCGCCGACGCCGGCCAGCACGGCCGTCACACCGGCTGCGACGACGCGCGGCAACCATCGCCGCCGTCGACTCGGCGGGGCGCTCGACGGAGACCTACCAAAGGCGAACATGATCCTCCTCGATGGCCAGACCCCGGACGGATTTCCCGCACGGGTGTTAGCGCTAACAAGACCTCGCCCACGCGTCGCGCACGCCAGATCCCGACAAGGCAGACCCGTCCCGGTCAGCCCCATCCTCGTCCTTGACCATCGAATGTGGGCGATAACAGGATGTTCGTCAAGTCGTAACTTCCGCGAAGCACATGACGGCTGTTCCCCAGGGCGCCTTCCGCGCAGGTGCCGCGCCACCTCCGAGCCCTTGCCACGAGCGCGACACCGATAATGATGACGCTAACATCGACGTTTGCGCATCATTCGGTCGACGACTGCCGCGACGTCGCGACGTCAGGAAGCCGTCCGGCCGGCCCGACCACCGCCCGGGCCGGTCGCCGACGGCGCGGCCAGCCAACTCGACAGCCAATCGAAGGCGGTCGGCTCCAATGCCCGCCACGTCTGCATGTTGTGGCCGCCCACCGGCAGGAAGGCCGTGGTGAGGCTGATCGGTGCGTGCGCCAGCGCCGCCAGGGCCGCCGTGTCCCGGGTGGCGTGCACGTCCGTACGCGCGGAGGCCAGGTACAGGGCGACCGCCGGCAGGGGCAGATGGCGCAGCCGCCAACGGTCGTCGTTCGTGGTGTGCTCGCTCCCGTCCCCGACCCGGATGCCCGGATCGGCGTAGCCGGACAGGCTCGCGCCGGCGAGGTAACGGTCGGGATGCCGCAGCAGCAGGTTCGTCGCGCAGTACCCGCCGGCCGAGTAGCCGATCAGGCCCCAGCCCGCCCGGTCGGCCCGTACGCGCAGTCGCGCGCGTGCCGCAGCCGGCACGTCCACGGTCAGGTACGTCTCCATCCGAGGGCCGCCGGCCAGGTTCGTGCACTCGGTGTCCAACGCGGGGTCGGTCGTCTGCGGCGGGAAGAGCACCACCGTGGGTGCCATCCGGCCGGCGCTGATCTCCGAGTCGAGGTAGCCCGCCACGCCCAGCCCCCGGACCCAGGTGGCCGGCGAGCCGGGAAAGCCGTCCAGTGCCTCGATCACCGGGAACCGGGCGCCGGGGGCGGCGTCATAGGCGGCGGGTAGGTAGGCGAGCACCGGAAGGGACACGCCACTGGCCGTCCCGGCCACGCCGATCGTGGTGAAGCGGCCGGGAGAGGGGTCCTGCCCCGACCGGGGATCGGCCGGCACCGCCGAGGTGCCGGCCGTCGCGCCGAGCAGATCGGACCACGACGGGTACATCTCGGCCTGCCGGTTCGCCGCGGTCAGGACCGTGGACGCCAACGTCAGCAGGCAGAACCCGGCGGTAGTCGCCCGCCTCGCCGTCCGCCGCCACCCGCCGCCGCGATCCCAGACCACCGCCGTCAGGACCGGTGCGAGCACGGTCAGGACGGCGAGCAGGCCCAGCAGGGCGGCACTGTCAGGCGCCACGGCGGGGTCCGATTCCGGCGGTGGAACGGTGGGACGGTGGACGACGCCCGTCCAGATGATGTCGTTCCGGGCGGGGGCCGCCCGACGGCGCGAGCACCGGCGCCGGCGCGGCGAGCGGGGCGGGCAGTTGTCCGCCCACCCATCGCAGACCCGCCACCAGCACGTCGACCACACCGTCCCGGCCCTTGGCGGTGGGCCCGCCGGGGGGACCGACCCGCACCGCCGACACGCCTGTGGGCAGCGGAGCCGGCAGAACGGTCACCGCCCGCGCCGGCTCGGCCGGGCCGGAGCGGCCCGCGATCGCCAGCACCGGGAAGCGCCCGGGATCGCGTCGGACGACCTCCCACGCCAACCGCTGCACGCTCGCCGACGCGACGAGCCCCCAGCGGTGCCCGGTGACCCGCAGGTCCCGTTCCAGGTCCTGGGGCAACCGTGCGGCCAGGGCCCCCGCGTCCACGTCCGGGGCGGCCCGCACCGCCACGACCACCACCGCCGGAGCGGGCTGCCCGACGGCGGCGAGCACCTGCGCGTCCGTCCACCGGTCCCCGGGCGACGACAGGATCAGCACGGCGGGGTACCGCCACGCGGGATGCCGAAGATAGCCGGCGGGCACCACCACCGTCGTCTCGACCTGTGGCCACACCGCCAGCGACGGTGGCCGCCACGGCTCCTCGACCGGCCGGTCCGCGCCACGCGCCGTCCGTCTGATCGTCGCGTCCAGCCGACCCGGGGTGACGTGCAGGCGCAGTGCGACGGGACTCCGCTGCACCAGCGCGCCCCAGGTGGGATAGAAGCCTTCGGCCCGGTTCACCGCCAGCGCCCCGGCGGTCACCAGCAGCAGCTCGGCCAGCAGCACCACGCCGGCCCGTACGGCCACGCCGGGCCGGCGCCGCCACACCAGCACGGCGCAGGCCACCCCGGCGGCAGCCAGGACACCGGCACCGACGACCAACCGAAGATCGGTCACGCCCATCACGTCGCCCCCATTCCGGCCACGGGCGAACCCGGGCCCGGGAGGCGGCACGCCACCGCGTCCCGCCGGTCGGCTCTTTCCCAAGCGTAGCCAGCGGCGAGGCCACCGGGCGGGCTGGAACGACAACGCCGGCCGGGCCGGGACATCGCGGTGCCCCGGCCCGGCCCTCGCTCGGGAGGTGATGCGGTCAGCCGCAGCGCTGACCGTTGAGCGTGAAGGCGGTCGGCGCCGGGTTGGTGCCGCTCCAGGTGCCGTTGAAGCCGATGCTGGTGGACGCGCCGGGGGCGAGTCTGCCGTTCCAGCCCAGGTTCTCGGCGGTGACGCCCGTACCGCTCTGCTTCCAGGTGGCCGACCAGCCCTGGCCGACCTTCTGGCCGGTGGTGGGGAAGTCGAAGGCGAGCTTCCAGCCGTCGATCGCGGTGGTGCCGGTGTTCTTGACGGTGATGGTGGCGGTGAAGCCGCCCGGCCAACTGTTCGCCGCGTAGCCGACCGTGCAGCCGCCGGTCGGTGCGGGAGGCGCGGTCCGCACGGTCAGGCCGGGCGAGGCCGCCGAGACGTTGCCCGCCGCGTCCCGGGCGGTCACCACGAAGGTGTACGGGGTGTCCGGCGTCAACCCGGTCACGGTGTACGCGGTGCCGGTGGCGCTGCCCACCTTCACGGTGCCGGTGGTGTCGACCCGGTGCACGTCGTACCCGGTGACGCCGACGTTGTCGGTGGACGGCGCCCAGCTCAGCGCCACGCTGTCGGCGGTGACCGTGCCGGCGACCGGCTTGCCCGGGGCGGTCGGCGGCTGGGTGTCGCCGGGCGTGGTACCGCGCGGCGGCACCAGGTGGGTGATCGAGTTGGCCGGGAAGGTGGCGGTGAGGCCACCGGCACCCACCGGCTGGTCGGCCGCCCGGACCACGCCGGCGAGGTTCGCCGCGCTGTAGCGGTAGACCTGGGCGCTGCCGGCGGTGGCGCCGGTCAGGGCCACCGGGCTGGTCAGGTCGTCGCCGGTCTTGTTGACCACGACCAGGGTCAGCGCCTTGTCGGCGGTCCGCTCGGCCGCGTACACGGCCAGCTTGTCCTGGTCGGCGCTGGTGGCCTTGACGGACGTCTCGCCGAACGCGCCGCCCTTGCCGTCGTAGTTGCGGTAGATGCGGAACGCGTTGGCCACCGGCTGGTCGGCGGTCGGCGCGGTCCAGAGGCTCGCCAGGTCGAGCCCCTCCCGGCCGAAGATGCCGAGCACGTCCGCCTGGGCCAGCGCGCCGTTGATCGAGCCGTACCCGCCCCAGCTGTACTCGGTCATCGCGATCTTCGTGCCCGGGTAGTGCTTGTCGACCAGCTCGCGCATCCGGGGGATGAACCGGACCGGCTGGTTGATCCAGCTCTCGTCCACGTACGTCGGGTCCCAGAGCTGGCGGGTCGAGCGCAGTCGCAGCGCCTGGGTGGCGGCGTCACCGGCGCCGGACCCGCTGACGCCGGACTGCTGCGGGTAGAGGTGCACGTCGAAGTAGTCGAGGACGCGGGTGCCGTGCTGCTGCTCGTACTCCCGCATCCGGTCCAGGTACCACGGGCCGAGGTCCTGGCCGCCGTGCGCGGCCTTGTCCGGCGGGTTCGACCAGCAGCCGGTCCGTGAGCAGGTGTCCTGGTCCAGCCCCGAATAGAAGATCGAGTTCAGGCCCCAGCCGACCGGGCCCAGCGTCTTCGCCCCCGGGTCGGCCGCCTTGATCGCCGCGCCGTACGCGTAGGTGCGGTCGCGCAGCTCGTCGTAGCCCAGCCCGACCGGGCGGACGTCGCGGTGCGTCGAGTGCCACAGGTCCGGCTCGTTGTCCAGGTTGTAGAACCGCACCCCGCCACTGCCGGCGGCGCCGAACCGCTCCTTGAGATGGTTGACGAAGTCGGTGGCGTACTCCGGACCGACGGCGACGCTGGTGTCCTCCGGATCGTTGCCGGTGATCAGGCTGCCGTCCGGCTTCTTGCCGTTGCCGCAGTCGGGCGCCCACTGGTCGGTGGACTCCTGCGGGCCGTACTTCGCCACGCTGAAGCCGCACGCCCGGGACCGGTCCTTGGCGATCCAGCCGATCATCGGCATCGTCATGATCGTGTCGGTGCCGGTGGCCTTGTTCCGCTCCACGAACCGGTCGCTCTCCGAGCCGTCGGGCAGGCTGGCCGGATCGGCGTTGTCGTTCGGGATGTTCTCGAAGTACCAGTCCGAGGCCCGGTTGGTGGTGTCGGCGCGGAAGTTGTAGCGGGTGGTGGCGTTGCCGCCGTACCGATGCACCGGTAGCCGCAGCTCCCGGGCGAGCGCCTCGTCGGCGAAGTTCATCCCGTAGACGTACGGGCTGATCGCGTGCCGGTCGGCGGTGGTGTCGACGGCCAGCGCCGGGCCGGTCGCGGCCAGGGCGGGCTCCGGCAGGGCCAGGCCGCCGAGCGTGGCGGCCAGCACGACCGGGAGCAGTGTTGTGGTGGGGCGCACGAGCTTTCCCTTCCAAAGGAATCGAAGCTCGCCGCTGGGAGCGCCCCCACAGCCTGGCCCGGTTCGCAGGTTACGTCAATACCGCGTGGTGTCCGACGGCTCCGGTCATCGACGGGAGTCGCCGGCCCGCCGGTTCATCGGCGCAGCGTCTTTCGAAAACGCATACGCCGCCGCAACGGCCCGGCGTGTGGAGTGGCGGAGACACACCACGGCGCGTCCTGGTCGGCGCTCGATTCTGGACAGGGAAACGGATCGTGAAAATATCTTCGGATTCGACAGGGGGGATCGGTCGGCGGCGGCTGGCTGAGGTGCGGATCGCGCCACCCCGCCGTACGCGACGGGTCGTGCTCGTCGGTGCGGCGGTCCTCGGCCTCGCGGTCGCCGCGTTCGCGGCGCGGCGGCCGCTGTTGATGGCCGCCCCGGCGTGCCGGGCCGGGCGGTGGCACGGCTGCTTCGACACGGAGAACGGCGTCCTGCTCATGATTCTGGTCGGGTTGCCGGCGGCCACGCTGGTGGCGGCGGCGCTGGCGGTACGGCGGCGGGCCGCCGGCGTCGCGTCGGCTTGGCGGATGTCGCTGGCCGAGGTGGGCCTGGTCTACGGGACGGCGCCGTTCGTCTGGCTGACCCTGCTGCCCGGCCCGGGAGCCGGCGTCGTCCCCGGCCGGTTGAGCCTGGTCCCGCTGCGGGACCTGGCCACCATGGGGCCGCTCGGGATCGGCGGCAACCTGCTGGTCCTCGCCGCGCCGGGGTTCTTCGCGCCGATGCGGTTCGCGGCGCTGGCGTCCCTGCCGCGACTCCTGGCGCTCGGGGCGGCCGGCTCGGCCACGATCGAGATCCTTCAGTACGTCCTGCGGCTGGACCGGGTGTCGTCGGTGGACGACGTGCTGGTCAACGCCGTCGGCGCGGCACTGTTCGGGCTGGCGTCCCGCCGCTGGTGGCGCCGCCCGGCGGGGCGACCTCATCCGGTGCCGGCGGCGGCAGACTGATCCGCATGCGCGTACTGATCGTGGAGGACGAGCCCTACCTGGCCGAAGCCGTCCGGGACGGGCTGCGGCTGGCGGCGATCGCCGCCGACATCGCCGGCGACGGTGCTTCCGCCCTGGAACTGCTCAGCGTCAACGCCTACGACCTCGCGGTGCTCGACCGGGACATCCCCGGCCCCTCCGGCGACGAGGTCGCCCGGCACATCGTCGACTCCGGCAGCGGCATGCCGATCCTCATGCTCACCGCCGCCGACCGGATCGACGACAAGGCCTCCGGGTTCGAGCTGGGCGCCGACGA
This sequence comes from Micromonospora sp. NPDC018662, assembly GCF_044391475.1. NCBI lineage: Bacteria > Bacillati > Actinomycetota > Actinomycetes > Micromonosporales > Micromonosporaceae > Micromonospora > Micromonospora sp. NPDC018662. Next base: position 53,487 of record NZ_JBISAC010000017.1, on the reverse strand, counting down.
CTACCTCACCAAGCCGTTCGAGCTGCGGGAACTCGTCCTGCGGCTGCGGGCGCTCGACCGTCGACGCGGGTACGCCCGGCCGCCGGTGCGGCAGCTCGCCGGCCTGCGGCTCGACCCGTTCCGACGGGAGGTCTTCCGCGACGGACGCTACGTCGCGCTCACCCGTAAGCAGTTCGCCGTGCTGGAGGTCCTCGTCGCCGCCGAGGGCGGGGTGGTCAGCGCCGAGGACCTGCTGGAACGGGCCTGGGACGCCAACGCCGACCCGTTCACCAACGCGGTGCGCATCACCGTCTCCGCGCTGCGCAAGCGGCTCGGCGAACCCTGGGTCATCGCCACGGTGCCGGGCGTCGGCTACCGCATCGAGGCACCACCGGCAGCCGGCGGCGAGCGTGGCTAGGGAGGCGGGGCTCAGCGTCCGCGTCCGGCTCACGCTCAGCTACGCCGGGTTCCTGGTGCTCGCCGGCGTGCTGCTGCTCGCGGCGGTGTGGGCGTTCCTCCTGCGGTACGTCCCCGACCGGGCCATGCTCATCGTCCCCGGCTCGGCGGACACGCTCACCCCCGGCGTCTTCCCCGTCCGGTCCAACCTGTTGCGGGTCTTCGCGCCGAGGGCCGCCGAGATCCTGCTGTTCCTGCTGGCGTTCGGTCTCCTCGGGGGCTGGATCCTCGCCGGCCGGATGCTCGCGCCGCTGACCCGGATCACGGAGGCGGCCCGGATGGCCGGAACCGGCTCGCTGTCGCACCGGATCCGGATGGCGGGTCGGCGGGACGAGCTCCACGACCTCGCCGACGCGTTCGACGCGATGCTGGAACGCATCGAGTCCCACGTCGCCGAGCAACAGCGGTTCGCCGCGAACGCCTCGCACGAACTGCGCACCCCGCTGGCGATCTCGCAGGCGATGCTCGACGTCGCCCGCAACGACCCGACGCGCGACCGGGACGAACTCGTCACCCGCCTGCACGAGGTCAACCGGCGGGCGATCGACCTCACCGAGGCCCTCCTGCTGCTCAGCCGCGGCGACCGCGAGGTCGTGACCCGCGAGCGGGTCGACCTCTCCCTGCTCACCGAGGAGGCCGCCGAGACGCTGCTCCCGGTCGCCGAGCGACGCCGGGTCACGCTCGACGTCTCCGGTGGCGCGGCCCCCACCTGCGGCTCCACCGAGCTGCTGCGGCGGATGGTGACCAACCTCGTCCAGAACGCCGTCGTCCACAACCTGCCCGAGGGCGGCACGGTGACGGTCCGTACCGCGACGTCCGGCGACGCCAGCGTGCTGCGGGTGGCGAACACCGGGCCTCCGCTCCCACCGGACCTGGTCCCGACGCTCACCGAGCCGTTCCGGCGCGGGACGCAACGGGTACGCGTCGACGAGCACGCCGGCGCCGGCCTCGGCCTGGCCATCGTGCGCAGCGTCGTCCGCGCCCACGGCGGGACGCTCACCCTGGACCCGGGCCCCGACGGCGGGCTCCTCGCCACGGTGCGCCTTCCCGGCCCGCCCTGACCCCCCGCCGGGGACGCGGGCGGCGCGGCGCGCAGACGGAACGTCGCCTGCTCAGTGCGGGTCTCCGTCTGCCGCACAATGATGGTTGTCCACGGGTGGGAGAACGGCGCACCGTCATGTTTGGGCGCCGCGTGCTGGTGCATCCGAGGAGCATGCATGGGGCAGGTCTTCGAGGCGATCGGTGTCGACGTCGTCGAGCAGGTCCTCCGTGACAGCTATGGCGGGGACATCCGCGTCGACGTCGGCGACTCTCCTCCACGGTTGCGGCTGGAGGCCGCCGCGATCACTCCGTCGGCGCGACTCGACCAGATCACCTTCGGCCTCCACTTCGACGTGCAGGCCGAGGCGCTCGGTCGGCTGGTCATCTGCCGTATCGACTCCGGCCGGCTCGCCTACCACCCGGCCGGCGGCGGGGAGACCACATACGGCCCCGGTGACGCGTTCATTCCCGTGTCGCCGGAGCGTGGCTTCACCGCCGACTGCGCGAAGGCCGACTTCCACACGACGGTCCTCGACCCGGTCCTGCTGGAGAGCGTCGCGGAGACCGCGCCCGGCCGTCGCCCCGAGCCCATCCGGTTCACCAGCCACCAGCCCGTCTCCGCAGCCGCCGCCGAGACGTGGGACACCGTGTACGGGTACGCCCGCGAGACGGTCGGCCTCGGGGTGGCCGAGGAGCCGCTGCTTGCCGGGAGCATCGCCCGGCTGCTGGCTGCCACCGCCCTGACGGTCTTCCCGAACAACACGCTCAGCGATCCCACGATCTCCGACCGCCGCGACGCGCACCCCCGGATGCTGCGTCGCGCGATCACGTTCATCGAGGAGAACGCGCACCGGGACATCACGCTCGCCGACATCGCCGCCGCGGCCCACGCGACCATCCGCGCCGTGCAGTTGGCGTTCCGCAGGCATCTCGACACCACCCCGATCGCCTACCTGCGATGGGTCCGGCTCGAACACGCCGATCAGGAGTTGCGCCGGGCGGACGCGGCCGACGACGTCACCGTCGCCGAGACGGCCCGGCGCTGGGGATGGGCCAACGCCCGCCGGTTCGCCACCGCCTACCGGCAACGCTTCGGCTCACCACCGACCGCGCCACCGCACGACCGCGCGCCGTGAGCGCCGGGACGCGTACCCGATCTCCGACCGGCGGACGCCGGTGTCACCGTCGCGGGTGACACCGGCGTCGTCCGGTCGTTACGGCGTGACCACCTTGCCGCCGAACGTCACCACGAGGCGGCCGTCGGACGCGAAGGACCACCCGAGGGCGCCGGAGTACGCGGAGCACCGGGAGCCGTTGGTGCCGGACCAGAACTGGTTCGAGCCGTCGGAGTTGCCGACGATCCGATCGTTCGCGCCACCGTTGCACGACGTGTTGTTCCGGAACACCGAGGAGCCGCCGTCGAAGTTGAAGTTGCGCTCGGTGTTGCCGATGCTGGCGTTGTTCGACACCGTCATCGAGCCGACGTTGCGGTTGTAGGTGAACCCGTGCTGGCCGTTGTCGTACGCGATGTTGCCGCGGACGACGTGGTTCACGCCGATGTCCTCGCCGCCGAGCTTGAAGCCGTTGCGGTCACCGGCGCCGGCCTGGCCACCGTTGCTCAGGGTGCCGTTGCCGTAGGCGAGGGAGGACTCGATGGTCACCGCGCCGATGGGCCCGGTGTCGCTCTTGGTGTAGAGGTCGTAGCCGTCGTCGATGTTGTTGTGGGACACGGTGTAGCGGAAGACGTTGCCGGTGCCGACGGTGAGCTTCGGGGCGAAGCCGTCGGCGTCCTCACCGTCGGAGTCGGCGTTGTCGTGCGACTCGGTGCTCACCACGAGGTTGTTCGCGGGCCACTGGTCGCGGGGCGCGTTGGCGACCAGTCGCGAGAGTTGCAGCCCCGAGTCCCGGTTGAAGCGGGTCACCACGCGCTCGACGATGTTGTTGTTGCCGGCGAGCAGGATGCCGTTGTCCCCGGCCCGCTCGACGACGATGCCGCGGATGTGCCAGTACGACCCGCCGACCTGGAGGCCACGGTTCGCCGGGTCCTCGCTCTGCGCCGAGAAGTTCAGGACCGGCGTCTCGCCCGGGTAGGCGAAGATGTTCTTGCGCGCGCTCGACGTGCCGTTGTTGCCCTGGCCGATGGTGACGGTCTGCGCGTAGCGGTAGGTCCCGCCGCGCAGATAGATGGTGCCCCCGGCGGCCACCCGGGTGATCGCCGAGGTGAGCGTCGTCGGGTTCGCCTGCGTGCCGGCCGCGCCGTCGGTGCCGGTCGGCGCCACGTACACCGTGCCGCTGGACGGCGGAGGGGTGGTCGGCGGCGGCGTGGTCGGGCCGGTCGTCGGCGGCGGGGTGGTCGGGCCGGTCGTCGGCGGTGGCGTGGTCGCGCCGGAGGCGTACGTCTCGAACTCGGCGATCCGCGGCGTGGCGGTCGAGCTGGTGATCTCGAAATTGATCTTCCGGAGCGAGGTGGCGGCGAACGTGATGACGCCCGCACCGGTGCCGCTGGCCAGCGTGGCGCCGGTGTCGTTGTTGACGACCCGCCAGCCGCCGACGGCCCCGACGGCGCCGGCCGCCTCCCGGATGTTGATCGAGGCCACGGTGGTGGCGGAACCCCACTTGACCGAGATGCGGCCGGTCGAGCCGGCCGGCGACCAGTAGGTGCTCGTGTCGCCGTCGATGGCGTTGCCGTAGCTGGTGCCGTCGGCCTTGCTGGAACCGTCGGCACCGGCCCCGAGACTGAGATTTGTGGCATTGACATTCATGGCTGCGCCGGCGGGATTTCCAAATGCGCCGGACGCCTGGGTCACCGGCAGCGCCGCAATGACTGCGGCCATCGCCGCCACGGCGGTGCCGCCCGCGAACAACCTACGTCGCACTACGTCTCTCACTGTTTCTCCTCAGGGGTGGTAAACGGTGCGGGCAGCGCGTTGACGCCCACACCGGAAGTGGCTTCGCGTGCACACATCCGCCCGGCCAGGGATCGAAACACCGATGAAACACAGGCTAAGAAAGCGCTTACCGACGAAGCAAGAGATTGGATGTGCAGGTTTGTTGCACAGGGTGCCCGCCCGCCGCCCGTCGGGGGCGTGAGAAGGGGCCCCTTCTCTACCGGAGGCGTTAACAAGGGGCCCTTCCTTCCGCCGCCGGCGGGTACGGCTCCGTCGCCAGACCGATTCGGAAGCCGTTCCGTGGACCGATCCGAGGGCCACGCCGCGTCCGTAGCGTCGGCACCATGAGACGGACATTGACGGCCGTGCTGGCCGCCGTACCCTTCCTGGCCCTGCCGGCGCCGGCCGCCCAGGCCGCGCCCGACGGATGCGCCGGGCTGACCCGCCTGCCCGGGGTGGAGTCCGCGGCGACGGACGCCGACTACTGCGAGGTGACGGGCACGCTGCCGCCGCACGAGCGATACAAGATCAAGCTTCCGCTGCGGAACTGGACCGGGCAGTACGTCCAGCAGGGCTGCGCCGGCCTGTGCGGCGCGGTGCCCGACCTGACCCTGCCGCTGTTCGGATTCCAGTGCGCACCCGCGGTGGACAAACGGCTCGTGCTGGCCGCGTCCGACAGCGGACACACCGGCACCGACCTCGGCGACGGCAGCTGGGGAGCGCACGACCTCGCGGCCCGGGTCGACTTCGGGCTCACCTCGGAGCACAAGCTCAGGGTGTTCGCCGACGTGGTGACGAAGGCGTTCTACGGCCACCGGCCGACCTACCGGTACTACGACGGCTGCTCCACCGGCGGGCGGCAGGGATTGAACCTCGCCGAACGCTTCCCGGCCGACTTCGACGGCATCCTGGCCGGCGCACCCGCCCACAACCTGGCGCCGCTCGCCCTGTCCAACGCGTGGCTGGCGCAGAAGAACAAGGGCGACATCCTCCCCCCGGCGAAGCTGCCGGTGCTGCACGCCGCCGTCCAGCGGGCCTGCGGCGAGCTGATCCAGGACCCACGCACCTGCGCCTTCCAGCCCTCGTCCATCCAGTGCGAGGGTGCCGACCAGCCCGACTGCCTCACCCGGGCACAGGTCGCGGTGGCGGTGGCGGCATACCGGGGGCCCTCCGACGCGCGGAACCGCAATCTCTACAACGGCGGCTTCGCGTACGGGTCGGAACTGAGCTGGAACGGCTGGTTCGTCGGACCGGACCCGTTGGCGGCGAGGATCGGGCTGACGTACTTCACGAACCTGGCCTACCCGAGGAACCCGCCGGCCGACTTCACCCTGGACGACGTCACCTTCACCGAGGCCACCTTCGACCGGCTCCAGATCCTCGGCGACGCCATCTACAACGCCACGTCACCCGACCTGTCGGCATTCCGCGCGCACGGCGGCAAGCTGATCGTGTACCACGGCTGGGCCGACGCGCAGATCTCACCGTTCTCCACTGTCGACTGGTACGCCGCGGTCGAACGGCACGCGGGCGGATTCACGGTGAGCCAGCGGTTCTCCCGGCTGTACCTGATCCCCGGCGGGTACCACTGCCTGTTCGGTCCGGAGGTGGACAGGCCGAGCGAGATCGGCGTACCCGAGTTCCTGACGCCACTCATGTCCTGGGTGGAGCGGGGTGAGGCGCCCGGACCGATCGACGTGGCCACGGTGACCACTACCGACCCGCCCGACCTGGTGCGTTTCCTCACCGTCGACCCGTCGGACGCGCTGTCGCCGCCACCGGCCGCACCCGGCAGCCTGAACGCGAACTACCACTACATCGGGAACCATCTCGAGTGACCACCTCCATGGGCATAGCCCTTTGGGCAGCTTGTGGGCCTGATTCGCGCAGACCTATGTTCGGTGCGTCTCCACGAGCCCGAAATGGGGGGTGGCTCATGCCCGTACGTCCGAATGCCGATGAGTCGGCGGTGACGCCGTCGTGAGCACCACTGAAGCACCGACCCCGATCGTCTGGGAGGGTTCGGCCCGGATCCGCCGCCTCGCCGCCACTATCGCGCTCGGCGAGACGGCCGGCGTGCTGGTGCCGGTGGTGGTGATCGCGCTGATGGCCCGGATCAGCGTCGAGGCGATGTACGTGCGCTCGCTCTACGTACCGCTGGCGCTGCTCTTCGCCGCCCTCCAGGTGGGCTTCGACGTGAGCAACCAGGTCGCCGCGTCGGTGAGCCGCGGCGCCGGCCGGTCGCAGGACGTCCTCCCGGTCGCCGCCAGCATGGCCCGCGTCGGCGCGGCTGTCTGGGGCACCGTCAGCCTCGCCCTGATCCTGGCGGCGCCCTGGCTGGCGGCGCTGCTGAACGTCCCGGACGCGTCGGTGGGGGAATTCGTCGCCTTCACCCGCTGGGCCTGCCTGGCCAACCTGATCTTCTTCCCGACCGTGCTGCTCTCGTCGAGCCTGCGTGGCTACGGCCGGCCCGGCTCCGCGGCGGCCGTGGTGTTGACCGGCGCGGTCCTGGAGGTGGGCGGCGTCGCGGTCCTGGGCTTCGGCACCGACCTCGGGGTGTACGCGCTTCCGGTCGCGATCGCGATCGGCGGCGTGGCCGCGCTGACCGTCGGCATGGTGCAGGTGTACCGCTGCGGGCTCTGGACGGCGAGCGGGCCGCTGGCCTGGCGTCCGGAGGCGATCGGCCGACTGACCGGCACCGGGCTGCCGGTCACGGCGTCGTTCGTGGTGATGGCCGTCGCGAACGCGGGCCTGTTGTGGGCGCTCAGCCCATTCGGGCCGGACGTGGTGTCCGGATACTCGGCGGCCGGCGCGCTGCAGAACCTGCTCATCGTCCCCGCCTCCGCGCTCGGCTCGGCGACCGCGATCGTGCTGAACCAACTACGGGGGGCCGGACGGCCCGGCGAAGGGCCGGCCGCGCTCGGCTCCGGCCTGCGCCTGACCGCCGCGGTGTACGCGGTGCTGGCCGCCGTGATCTGGATGTGCCGGGAGCCGCTGGCCGCGATACTGGCCGGTGACCCGGCGGTGGCGTCGGAGACCGGCCGGTTCCTGGGGATCGTCGGCCTGACCTACCTCGGCCTGGGCCTGAACGTGATGACGCTGCTCCTTCTCGAACAGGTCGGCGGGGGCCTGATCGCGCTGCTGCTGAACGTGCCCTACTTCGGGGGCATGGTGGTGGTCGGCAGCGCGCTGGCCCGGACCCAGCAGGATCCGTCGGCCCTGTACTGGACGATCGCGGTGCTCAACGCCGGCGGCATGCTGGTCGTCCCGTTGCTGACGTGGCGGCACGTCCGCCGGATCAGCCGGGCGGACGCCCGGTGAGCCGTCCCGAACGGCGGGCACCTGACGTACGCCTCAGCGTCACGATCATGCATCACCCGGCTCGGGACGTCGACCTGGGCGCCATCGTCGAGGCGTGCCGCCCGCTCTCCGCGCGCATCGTGCTCGACCCGGCCCCGGCCGCCGCGCGCAGCCCGTTGCGGACCGCGAAGGTCGCCTGGGCCTCGATCGCCGAGGGCGCCACGCACCACCTGGTGCTGCAGGACGATGCCCGGCTCTGCGACGACTTCGCCACGCACGTGGTCGCCGCCGTCGCGCGCCGCCCGACACACGGCATCGCGCTCTACACCGACTGGAGCAGCCCGCAGAACAGCTTCCTGTCCCGACTGGCCGCGGTCGCCGGATCGCCGTGGGCACCGCTGTCCCCGATGGAGTGGACCCCGGCACTGGCGTTCCTGCTGCCGGCCGGCGTGGCGGCGGACCTGGCCGACTATCTGCGGCCGATCCCGGACGAGGTCGTCGACGACGACCAGATGATCGCCCGATACTGCCGGGAACGCGGAGTGCCGCTGCTGGCGACGGTGCCCCACCTGGTCGACAACCGCGGGCTGCCGACCCTGATCGCCGGGCACGGTGGCCGGCACCACGCCACCGTGTGGGCGCCGCCGGTGCCGTCCGCCACGCACTGGGAGCTCGACCCTCGGATCGACGCGGCCCTGGCGTCGCGGTCCCGCTACCGGTTCCACGACGAGTACGTCGTGCGGGTCAAGGACTCCCGCTGCCTGATCCGGCTGCTCCGGCCGCACACCGGTGAGCCCGAGGGTAACGAGTTCTGCTGGTACTGGGAGGACTGGTGCGACCTGATCGGGGTCGGCGCGGAGGAGGTGACGGCCGCGCTCGCCGCGTACCTGGACAGCCGGCCGGGACCGCAACCGTCGGCGCGGGCCGCCCTGGAGATCTGGGCCGCCGGATACCTGCTCGGTCTGGAGGCCGCAGCGGTACGCCGTGACCTGCCCGCCCCGCTCGACCCGGCCCACCCCGACCGGATCCGTGCGGCCGTGTCCTCCTGGGTGGACTCCGGCCTGACCGCCCCGGACGGCACGGCCCTCGGCACCGCCGGCCGGGCCGCGCTCATCGACCTCGGCGCGGCGGCGGTCACCCTCGGCCTGCACCGCCGGAGCCCAGGCGCCTTCGTCACGGCCGGCGTTCCGGCCGACGACCGTCGAGAGGACACCCGACATGACCACCCTTGCCACGACTCCTGACCTGGCAGTGGGCACCACCGTCGAACGGATGGCACGCCGCGAGGTGGCGGCGCACTTCCTCATCCCGGCCGATCAGCCGCCGGGAGTGATCCGGCCGCCCGCACCCCCGATGGCGGTCCGGGTCCTGCCCTGCCCGGACTGCGGCGCCAACGCGGCCACGTTCCGGTCCGCGGGCATCGCGCTGCCCTTCGCGGAGTGGCGGATCGTCGCGGCGGACGACCCCGACACGGACGGCCTGCCCACGCTCACCGTGCTCGGCTGCGAGTGGTTCGCGCCGCGGGCGATGCTGCCGGTGGCGATCGCGATCGAGCGGTTCGGCCCGGTGGCGGCGACCGGCTTCCGCAGCCGCGCGGTGGCGGTCACCGAGTTGCCTGGCCTGCCGTTCGACGCCGTGCTGGCCACCCTCGACGAGCAGGAGAGCTGGGCCGATGCCGTGTTCGCCGGCAGCGACCTGCCGGTACGGCCGGTGCGGACCGTGCCGGCCGCCAGCCGGCTGGTCAGCCCGGCGACCACCTGGGCCGCCTACCGCGACTCGGTCACCGCCCGCTTCCTCGGCCCGCACGCGTCCGACGCGGCTTCGGGCCGGTGGAACGAGGTCTACCTGGAGAACCGCCGGGACGCGGCGGTCCGCACACTGGACGGCTACGCGTCGTGTCCGGCCTGACCGCCGACGTGCGCTGGCAGCCGGCGGACTTCACCGGTTCCCGGGCGATCACCGAGCACCTGACGTGGGGGCAGGTGCTGGTGGAACGCGACATCCGGCGGATGCCACCGGGCACCGCCTACAACGTCACGGTGCCGGTGCTGATCCCCGAGGGAGTGGACCTGGCCACGGTGTGCGCCGCGGTGGGTGCGCTGGCCGGCCGCTTCGAGGCGCTGCGCACGCGGTTCCCGCGACGCGACGGCCGGCTGGTCCAGGAGGTGCTCGACAGCGGCAGCATCCCGGTCGGGGTCTTTTCCGACGACGGCCCCGCCGAGCAGTTCGTGGTGACCGCCCGGGAGCTCGACGAGCAACTCGAGGCGACACCGTTCGACCACGACCGGGACCTGCCGATGCGCGTCCTGGTCTGCGTGCACCGGGGTACGCCCCGGGCCCTGGTGCTCTGCATCGCCCACCTGGCGGCCGATCTGCAGAGCAGCCGGCTGGCGGCCCGGGTGTTGGCCGAGATGCTGGCCTGCCGGGCGGCGGGACGCCCGGACCCGGCGACTCCGGACATGGTTCATCCCGCCGACCTCGCCGCGTTCGAGCGTTCCCCCCGCGGCCGGGCGGTCAGCGCCGCCGCCGTCGCCCACCTACGCCGGCAACTGAACGCGGTTCCGCTCGACAACTTCGCCGGGGTCCGACCGGTGGCCCCGGCCGAGCCCCGGTTCTGGCGCGGTGTGCTGGACTCGCCGATCTCGGCGCCGGTGTTGGGGCGGCTCGCCGACCGGTACCGCACCAGCACCGCCACGGTCGCGCTCGCGGTGACCGCAGCCCTGCTGGGCGTGGTCGCCGAGACCGACCGGTGCGGGCTGCTGCTGGTCACCGGCAACCGCACCACCGCATCGCAGCGGGCCTCGGTCGGCACCCTGACCCAGCACATGCCGACCGTCGTCGACCTGGCCGGGCCGGCCTTCTCGGACCTGGTCCGGCACTGCTGGGGCACGGCCGTACGGACCTTCCGGAACGGCCGGTTCGATCCGGTGGACGGGTGGGCCGTGCTGGCGGAGGTGAGCCGGGAACGCGGCGCCGAGCCGGAGATCCGGTGCTTCTTCAACGACATGCGCGGCACGCCGGAGAAGCCGCCCGCCGCCGTACCGCTCGACCCTGACGTGGTGCGGCAGGTCCTGGCCGAGCCGAACTTCCGGTGGACCGAGCGCCGGCCGGCCGGTTCCTCGTTCTTCATGGAGGTCGGCGACGTGCTCCACGCCCCCGGGCAGTTGCGCTGGACGCTGCTCGCGGACACCACCCTGCTGCCCCCGGAGCTCATCCGTGCGGTCCTGGTCGGCGTGGATCGGATGCTGCTGCGACTGCTCGACACGGATCTGCTCCTCTCCGACGTCGGCGAGGCCGCCGGTCTGCACCGCGGCGTGGTGGCCCCGCACTGAACGAGCCGATCGACCGGGGCGGGGCAGCGGGGGTCCGCCCCGCCCCGGTCTTTCAGCCCTGGGCGGGGACCGTCAGCTCCGGCTGCGCGTCGTCGGCAGCCAGAGCGGAGGGGACCGACGGCCGGCCACCCAGGAAGCGGGGCGCCCACCACGCGGCGCGTCCGAGAATCGCCATCGTCGCCGGGACCAGCAGCATCCGGACGATCACCGCGTCGATCAGGACGGCCAGCACCAGGCCCAGGCCGACCTCCTTGATCGGGGCGAAGCCCCCGGTCATGAACCCGGCGAAGGTGACCGCGAGGAGCAGGGCAGCAGCGGTCACGATGCCACCGCTGCGCTGCAGGCCCTCCCGGACGGCCTGGTCCGGGGCAGCGCCGGCGAACCGGCGCTCGCGGATCCGGGAGAGGACGAAGACCTCGTAGTCGGTGGAGAGACCGAACGCGATCGCCGCGACCACCACCGGCACGGTCAGGTCGATGCCGTCGAGCCGCTCCCCGCCGAGCAGGCCGACCAGGTGCCCCTCCTGGAACACCCAGACCACCACGCCGAGCGCGGCGAACAGGCTCAGCAGGTTGGTCAGCACGGCCTTCAGCGGGATCAGCACCGACCGGGTGAAGGCCAGCAGCAGGACGAAGGTGGCCAGCAGCACGATGCCGCCGGCGATCGGGAGGCGGTCGCGCAGCTCCTGCTGGTAGTCGACCAGCCGGGCCGCGTCCCCGGTGACCTGCACCGTGAAGGGGGCGTCCAGGCCGCGGATGTCGCGTACCGCCTGGGCGGTGTCCGGGTCGCTCGTCGGGTGCTTCGGGGTGGCCTGCAGGACGGCCAGCCCGCCGCCGCTGCGCCCCGGGTTCACCACTGACACGCCGGGCACCGCCGCGACCCGCTGCCGGAACGCGGCCAGCTCCGGGTCGTCGGCCGAGGTCCGGGCGACGATCGTGATCGCGCTCGGGCCGGCCAGTGCCGGGAAGTGCTCGCGCAGTTCCTCGGTGAGCTGGCGGGTGGCGCTGTCGGCCGGCAACGACTTGGGGTTGCTGGTGTCCAGCCGCAGGTTGGTCACCGACAGACCGGCCACGACCAGGCCGGCGAGCACCACCACCAGGGTCAGCACCGGCATCTTCTGCACGCCACGGGCGACCGCGGCGAAGGACCGGCCGCGCTCCTTCCGCGCCCGGACCGGCTTGATCCGGTTACGCAGCATCTGGAGCAGTGCGGGAAGCAGGGTGATCGCGGCGAGCATGTCGATCAGCACGACGGCGGCACCGGCCACACCGATCGACCGCAGGAACGGATCGGCGAAGACCACCAGGCTGGCCAGGCTGACCGCGATGGTCAGGCCGGAGAAGACGATGGTCCGGCCGGCGCGTTCGGAGGCCCGGGCGAGCGCCTCCGCCGCGTCCTCGGTCAGCGCCCGTTCCTCCCGGAACCGGCTGACCATCAGCAACGCGTAGTCCACGCCGAGACCGATGGCGAGCATCGTGGTGACCTGGATCGAATAGATCGACACGTCGGTGAAGAAGCTCATCACCAGCAGCGTCGTGAAGGTTCCACCGACCCCGACCAGGGCGATCACCAGCGGCAGCCCGGCGGCGATCAGCGACATGAAGACCAGCAGCAGCAGGAGCAGCAGCAACGGCGCGGAGATGATCTCGGCGCGCCGGGTGTCCGAGGTGGCCTGGTTGTTGAACTCGCGGTCGGTGAGCGGCCCGCCGGAGACCACCGCGGTCGTCCCGTCGATCTCGGACAACTGCTTCTGCACCTTGTCGGCGAGCAGGTCGCCCCGGTGCGCCAGTTCCACGTTCACCACGACCGCCGCGCCGTCGGTGGCGACCGGGGCCTCGGGGCCGAACGGGTCGGTCACCGCCCGCACGCCGTCGATGGCGCGCAGCTCGGTGAGCGCGGTGGAGATCTTGGTGCGGAAGGCGGGGTCGGTGGCCGAGCCGCCGGAGATGACCGCGTTGATCACGGGCGGCGCGAGCTTGGCGTCACCGAGCGCGGTGGCGCCCTGCTGCGACTCGCTGCCGGCGATGGCGCCGACGGTGGTCGTCATCCGGGCGAAGACGCCGTTGCCGACCGTGAAGCCGGCCGCGGCGATCACCAGCCAGATGACCAGCACGACGGCAGGCCGCCGGCGAGCGAAACGCGTAACGGCACGGATCATCACACAGCTCCTCAGGACGGAACGATCGATGTGATCCATCCTGGTCAAGCGGGCCGCCCAGCAGATCGCCGACGAGAGCGAAATCCGGCCTCCCCCCTGCGGGGGAGGGAGCTCAGTCCAGATCCTCACCGGGGCTGATCAGGCCGGCCTCGTAGGAGAACACCACCGCCTGCACCCGGTCCCGCAGACCGAGCTTGGCCAGCACGTTGCTGACGTGGGTCTTGACGGTGTGGTCGCTCACCGTCAACCGGGCGGCGATCTCGGCGTTGGAGAGCCCGCGGGCGACCAGGCACAGGGTCTCCCGCTCCCGGCCGGTCAGCTCGTCCAGCCGGGCCGGCGGGCGGATCGCGCCCTGGGGCCGGCGCAGCAGGTCGGCGATCACCCGCCGGGTCACCGTCGGGGCGAGCAGCGCCTCCCCCTTGGCGATCACCCGGACCGCTTCGACCAGCTCGGCCCGGCGCATGGTCTTGAGCAGGAAGCCGTTCGCGCCGGCCCGTAACGCGTCGTGCACGTGCTCGTCGATGTCGAACGTGGTGAGGATGAGCACCCGGGCATCAGTGGTGGCGCAGATCCGGCGGGTGGCCTCGATGCCGTCGATCGGGCCCTCCATCCGGATGTCCATGACCACCACGTCCGGCTTCTTCTCGGCGACCACCCGCAGGGCCTCCAGGCCGTCCGCCGCCTCACCCACCACCGTCAGATCCGGCTCCGCGTCCAGGATCATGGCGAAGCCGCCGCGAACCAGATCCTGGTCGTCGACGACCACGATGCGCACCATGGGGCGCCACTCCTCGATCCGTAGCAACTCACTCGGCGGGCAGCACGGCGGTCACCGTGAAGCCGCCGCCGTCGGGACCCGCTCCGACAGACAGCTCACCGCCACAGGCGGTGACCCGCTCCCGCATGCCCATCATCCCGTATCCGCCACCGACGTCCACCGCGCCGATGCCGTCATCGGTCACCGTGACCCGAATCTCGCGCGGGCCGAACTCGATCAGCACGTCCACCATCGAAGCCCGGGCGTGCCGGATGGTGTTGGTCAGCGCCTCCTGCACCACCCGGAAGACCGTGGCGTCGACGTCGGCGGGCAGTGGCCGCTGCTGCCCGCGCCAGCGCAACGCCGCCTCCAGGCCGCCCGCACGCGCGTCGCCGAGCAGTTGCGGCACGTCACCCACCCCGAGCACCGGGGCCGGCGGTTCGTCGCCCTCCGCCGCGCGCAGCGCGGCCAACGACCGCCGGAGCTGGGCGATCGCGGACCGGCCGCTCTCGGCGATCACCTCGAAGGTCTTCTCGACCCGAGCCGGGTCGGTGCGGGCCACCACCGGCCCGGCCTCCGCCTGGACCACCATGATCGCGACCGTGTGCGCCACGATGTCGTGCACCTCGCGGGCGATCCGGTTGCGGTCGCGCGCGGCGGCGGTGGCTCGTTCCTCCTCCTGGCGGGCAGCCCGCTCCTCGAGCACGGCGATCCGGTCGCCGCGCCCTCGGGAGGCGATCCCCATGCTGTACGCCGCCACGTACGCCATCCCGACGTATCCGAAGGTCGCGGGTGCCTCGCCCGGGACCACCAGCGAGACGACCACCCCCACGGCCTGTACGCCGATCGCGATCTGCCGCCAGGGCGACGGGCTGAGCAACGCGAACGTGTACGTCGCGACGAGCGGCCCGAAGGGCAGCGGCGGGAGCTGGTGCGACAGCCCGAGGACGCTGATCGCCAGGCCCACGGTCACCGTGGTGAGCAGCGGGGCCCGCCGCCGCCAGACCAGCGGCAGCGACGCGCCGGCGGCCACCAGGACGTGCCAGACCTTCCCGTCCGGGGAGAACGCCACCGGCAGGGCGGTGCCGACGAACACGGCCAGCGCGATCAATCCGTCCAACCAGAGCGTGGCGTTGCGGGGTAGCCGCGCGGGCCGCGCCCGCGATCGGGCGGTGACCGGAAGCGACAGGGACATCGGCACGATCAGCTCCTCCACGCGCGGCGGTCCTCAGTATGCGGCTCCGGGACCGTCCGGACGGGACCCACGCGACTCGGCCACCACCGATGTCCTGTTTAGGACATCGAGGTGGAGACCGGGACGAGCGGATCGGTTGGATCGGGTTCAGTCGCAGAGAGAAGGAGGCACCACGTGGGCGCAGTCCGCGTCGCCATCGCCGGGGTCGGCAACTGTGCCGCGTCGCTGGTGCAAGGCGTTGAGTACTACCGGGACGCGAGAACGACCGACACCGTTCCCGGCCTCATGCACGTCGCCTTCGGCGACTACCACGTCGGCGACATCGAGTTCGTCGCGGCCTTCGACGTGGACGCGAAGAAGGTGGGCCGCGACCTGTCCGAGGCCATCGTCGCGAGTGGCAACAACACCATCAAGATCTGCGACGTCCCCCCGTCCGGGGTCGTCGTGCGGCGTGGACCGACGTTGGACGGTCTCGGCGAGTACTACCGGGAGATGATCGAGGAGTCCGACGAGCAGGCCGTCGACGTGGTGCGCACCCTGCGCGAGTCCGGGGCCGACGTCCTGGTGTCGTACCTGCCGGTGGGGTCGGAGGACGCCGACCGGTTCTATGCGCGGTGTGCGCTGGAGGCCGGGGTGGGGTTCGTCAACGCGCTGCCGGTGTTCATCGCCTCGGACCCGGTGTGGGCGGCCCGATTCACCGACGCCGGCGTGCCGATCATCGGCGACGACATCAAGTCACAGGTGGGCGCCACCATCACCCACCGGGTGCTGGCGAAGCTCTTCGAGGACCGCGGGGTCCGGCTGGAGCGCACCTACCAACTCAACTTCGGCGGCAACATGGACTTCATGAACATGCTGGAGCGTAAGCGCCTGGCGTCGAAGAAGCTGTCCAAGACCCGGGCCGTCACCTCGCAGGTGCCCCGCGAGATGGCCGCCAGCGACGTGCACATCGGCCCCAGCGACTACGTGCCGTTCCTGGAGGACCGCAAGTACGCGCTGGTGCGCCTGGAGGGGCGGGCGTTCGGCGACGTGCCCCTGCAACTGGAGTACAAGCTCGAGGTCTGGGACTCCCCCAACTCCGCCGGCGTGATCATCGACGCGGTCCGGGCGACCAAGATCGCCATGGACCGGGGGATCGGCGGACCGATCCTCTCCTCCTCCTCGTACTTCATGAAGTCGCCGCCCGAGCAGTACGACGACGCCACCGCGCGGGACGCCGTCGAGCGCTTCATCCGCGGCGAGGTCGAACGCTGACCGACAGACGACGGGGGAGCCGGATTCCGGCTCCCCCGTCGTCGTGCGTCACGGCCCCCGCCGAAGATCGCGGTGGAACTCGCGCTGGTGGCAGGGGGCGGGATCCGCCCCGGCCAGCGCCACGGCGCCGCGGAAGGCGCCGTGGTCGGGCAGGTCCCGGAGGAAATAGGCGCCGGGCAGCCGGCCGGACGGGTCGCGGACCACCGCCCCGCTCGACACGCCGGGGACCGGCAGCCGCAGCCCGAGCGCCAGCCGCGCACCGGCGGCCTTGACGCACGCCTCCTTGCGGGTCCACAACCGCAGGTACGCGGCGTAGGCCCCGGCGCCCGCGGCCGCCACCCGGGCGGCCTCCGCCTCGGTGAAGAAGCGGGCCGCCATCCGTCGCGGATCCAGCCCGGGCCGGGGACGGTCCAGGTCCACGCCGACCTCCCGGCCGGCGACCGCGATCAGCGCCCGCTCCCCGGCGTGCGCCAGGCTGAAATGCACCGACCCGCCCGGCAGGTACGGCCGCCCTCGCGGGGTGCGGCGCAGCGGCAACGCGGTGGGCGGCAGGTCCAGCCGGCCGGCGAGGATCCCGTTCAAGGCGGCGTGCGCCACGACGAAGCGGCGGCGCCCGTCCGGGTCGACGACGGCGGCGGCACGCCGCAGCTCGGCCGCGCTGAGCCAGCGGGCGGCGTCGACGTCCCGGTCCAGGTGGACGGCCCAGACGTCGACGCCGCCCGGCTCAGTCACGGCCGAGTTTGCCCTGCACGAGGCCCTGGAAGGTGTTGAGTCGCTGGATGTTGCCGGTGCCTTCCATGAACTCCACCCCTCGGGCGTCACGGATCAGCTTGTCCAACATCGGCTGCGTCAGTCGGGCGCCCGGGCCGAAGTACTCCAGCGCCTCCAGCGTCACCTCCTCGGCCAGCCGGGCCGCCCGGGCCTTGGCCGCCGACGCCAGGTGGCCGTCGGCGGGTCGGGCGTCCACGATCGAGGCGGCCTGCCAGATGAGCTGTCGCACGCCGTCGATCCGCCGGCCGGTCCGTTCCCAGCGCAGCCGGTCGGCCTTGGACAGCGAGCCGCGCTGCTCGGCGACGTAGTCGTGCGCGGACCGGGCGATGCCCAGGGCGATGGCCGCCACGCCCGGTCGGAGGCGGTTGAACATCTGCACGCCGCTCCACACCCCGCGCCGGGTGGGACTGAGGTGACGCCCGAGCACTCGATCGGCCGGGACCGGCACGCCGTCCAGGGTGATCGCGCTGAGCTGGGCGCCGCGCAGGCCGATCGTCGGGATCGGCTCGGCCTTGAAGCCGGGCGCGCCGGTCTCGACCAGCACCGCGGTGGCGCCGAGCGGGCCGGGCCGGTCCCGGGCGAAGACGACGCCGACCTGAGCCCGGGCGCCGTTGCCGATGTAGCGCTTGGCACCGCGCAGGAGCAGGCCCCCCTCGCCGTCCGGGTCCAGCGTCGTACCCATCGCCGCCGCGTCCGATCCGTGATCAGGTTCGGTCAGCGCGAAGAAGGTCCAGGTCGGCGCGGCCAGCAGCCGGCCGTAGAACCACTCCTTCTGTTCCTGGTCGGCGAGCAGATCGATGAGCACCCCGGACAACGAGGCACCGGGGGCCGCGAGCATCATGCCGGCGTCACCGGCGGCGATCTCCTCGGCGAACACCGCCCGTTCCATGGCGGTCATGCCGTCGAACCGGTACCCACCGATGAGGGTCCGCTCCGGCAGCCACGGCGCCGGGATGAGCATGGTGGACAGGTGCCGTACGGCCGGGTTGTCCAGGCACCGGTACACGGTGTCCGGGTCACGGTCCAGTTCCAGCGCCGTCGAGCGCAGGTCGCGCGCCCAGTCCCGGGCGTGCGCCCGGGCGGTGCCGAGCCGGTCGTCCAGTTCCATCACGGTGTCCACCCCTCTCCACCGACCCAGGCGTCGGCCAGCAACTCCGACGCGTCGACCACCGCGCCCGGCCCGTCCGCGACGAACCCGCTGGCCCCGAGCAGGCGCAGCAGCATCCGGTCGGCCATGGTGATCTGCCGATGCAGGGAGGCCAGGGAGTCGGCCGGCGGCGGCGTACCGGTCAGCCGGACCCGGACCTCGATCTGCTCGGTGACGACGTCCGCCAGCGCGCCCTTGACCAGCTGTTGCAGCAGCAGCGGGGTGTCGCCGGCGCGGCGGTCGCCGAGATGGGCGACCGTGAGATCGAGCAGTGCCTCGGACAGCCCGAGCCGGAGCCCGGCCAGCGCGGCCAACCAGTCCGGCCAGGGCGCCGACGCACCGGCCGGACCGGGGGCACCCCGGTAGCGGACCGCCGCCAGCGGGCCGTCCGGCGTCTCGACCGTGCCGAGCCGCTCGACGGCAGCCGGGTCCAGAACGGCGACCGTGTCCCCGGTCCAGACCCGGCCGGCGTCGCGCAGCGCCGGCTCGGGCAGCACGCAGCACCCGGTCGGGCCGCACGGCAGGGCCCGGTCCGCCAGCGTGTCGTGCATCGTGGTGAGCGTGGCGGTGAGCCCGTCGGTGCGGGCCCGGCGGCGGGCCAGGTCGGCGCTCACGACCGCGCCTCCGGATCCGAGCCGGCGAAGACCGCCACGCAGAGGGTGCCCGACACCGGGTCGTGGTCCGCCACCGCGATCGGCCCCGCGGTGTCCGCCCGACACCTGGCGAACTCGGCCCAGACACCGGCCGCCCCCAGATCGGGCGCCGACACCACCGGACGGTCGGTGGTCAGGCCCGGGCCGGCGATCAGGACGGCGTCCGCCGGCACCAGCTCGTCGAGCAGCGTCCCGGCCGCCTCGGCCGGGACGTCCGGGCGCTGGTGCACGGTGGCCCCGTCCGAGCCGGCCGGCTCGAGCAGCACGGCCACCCCGATGTCGTGTCCGGGTACCGGGAACCGGGACCCGACCACCTCGTACGACATCGTCGTCTGCTCGAGGATCAGCAGCAGCGCCCGGCAGCCCGGGAAGTCGCCGGAGTAGGTCCCGAGCAGCCGCAGGGCGGTGAACGCCGCCGCCGGCCCCTGATCGGACACCGCGAAGGCGAGGGGATCGCCGTGCACCAGCTCGTTGAGGTAGCAGGCGGTGACCCGGCGCGGGTCGCCGTCCGGGGTGGAGTGCGCGATGGCGATCAGATCCACCGGCACCGCGAGGTCGAGATCGCGTACCAGACGGTCCGCCATCTCGGTGAACGAGTTCCGGCTGGCGGCCGCGTGCCGATCCCGGTCGAACCGGCGACCGTACGACGCGGTCATGTCCGAGAGGTACTCCTCGAGCAGCGGATCGGGCCGGTACGGCTCCGGGACGGGGCCGAACCGGCGGGCGATCACCTGAGCCGGCCGGAGCCGGCCCGTACGGATCGGCGGGGCCGGGGCGATGGACAGGAACATCGGCGTCAGGCCAGGCCCTGCTCGAGGACGTAGTCGGCGAGGGTGCCGACCGACTCGAAGTGTTGCTGCTCCAGCGTGTCCGAGTCGATCACCACGTTCAGCCGGTCCTCGAGGTGCATGAGCAGCTCGAGCACGTTCGTGGAGTCGAGGCCCAGCTCGTCCATCAGCCGGGTCTGCTCGGTCACCTGGACCGAGTCGCGGTTCAGCACCGCGACGACGGCGTCGATCACGTGGTCGACGACCGCGGCGCGGTCGACGGTGGCTTCCGAAGCCATGGTCATGGCGGTCCTCCTGTGTGCCGGTCGAAAGGGGTTGTCAGTCGAGGAATTGCGGGCCGAGCAGGTCCTCGACGGTGTCGCGGCGGCGAACCAGGCGGGCTCGGCCGCCGTCCACCAGCACCTCGGCCGGGTGGCCGTGGCTGAGGAAGAGCACCGGTGAGGCGCTCGGGCCGTACGCGCCGGAGCGCAGCACGCCGACCAGGTCGCCCGGCCGCAGCTCGGGCAGTTCCACGTTGCGGCCGACGGTGTCGTTCGGCGTGCACAGCGGGCCGGTGACGTTCCACGGTCCCGTGTCCGCGTCCGTGTCGGACCGGTTGAGCAGCCGCATCGGGAAGTTGCGCTTGACGAAGGAGCCGATGCCGACGGCCGCCATGTGGTGGTTGGTGCCGCCGTCGGTGACCGCGAAACGCTCCTGCATCGAACTCTTCACGTACCGCACCCGGGTGACGTAGGTGCCGCACGGCGCGGCCAGGTAGCGGCCGAGCTCCAGCAGCAGCCGGGCCCCGGGATGCGCGGCGTGGAACGCCTCGACCACCGGGTTGAGCAGGCGGACGACCGCGGCCGGGTCGAGGTCCGGTTCACCGGGGAAGTAGGCCACCCCGAGGCCACCGCCCACGTCGACCGCCTCCAGGACGAAGTCCAACCGCTCGGCGAGCCGCTCGGCCAGGTCGATGATCCGGCGGGCGTTCTCGGCGATCACCTCGGGATCGAGGATGCGGGTGCCCAGGTAGGCGTGCACGCCCAGGACGCGTACCCCGGGATGGTTCTTGACCAGGTCGGCCTCGTCGAAGAGCTGCTGCTCGTCGATCCCGAACTGGCGTGGCTTGCCGCCCATGGTGAGGCCGGAGCCCTTGACCGCGAAGCTCGGGTTGACCCGCAGCATCACCGGGGCGATGACGCCCCGTTCCCGGGCCAACTCGTCGATGATCGCCAATTCCCCGAACGACTCGCAGACCAGCGCGAAGATGCCCTCGGACAGGCACGCCTCGAGTTCGGCGCGGCTCTTGCCGGGGCCCAGGAAGATGATGTCGCCCGGAGCCACCCCGGCGGCCAGCGCGGTGCGCAGCTCCACCATTGACGACACCTCCGCCCGGGCGCCCAGCGAACCGAGCAGGGCGCAGACGGCCACGTTCGGGTTGGCCTTGAGCGAGTAGAAGATCTCCATCGCCGGGTGCAGCCGCTCGCGCAGCCCCGAGTACTGCCCGCGCAGGCTGTCCCCGTCGTACACGTAGAGGGGCGTGCCGAACCGCTCGGCCAGCTCGGTCATCCCCACGCCCTGGATCGCCACTTCTCCGGTCACCGTCGTGTTCCTTCCGCCACGGCCGCCAGGCGGCCCGCAATCTCGGCGTCCATCGCCATCAACTCGTCGGCCGTCGGCGCGGTCAGGAAGCCGTACAGGCGGCCGTCGGCGGCCCGCGTGCCCTCCCGCACCAGGGCGTTCACCGTCGAGAAGTTCTGCACCACCATCCCGGCCCCGCCGGCGCCGGTCAGCAGCCACGGCCCGAGCGCGTCGCGGACCTCGCCGAAGCGGAGCGGCCGCGCCAGGTGCAGCGGGTACTGCCGGGCCAGCGCGGACCAGCCCGCCGGCACCAGGTGTTCCTGGAGACCGACCTGGTAGGTCGACATGTTGTGCCGTGCGTTGATCTCCACGACCGGGTAGACCCCGCCCTCCGGGTCGAGCATCGCGTCCACCCCGACCACGCCGTGGTAGCCGTCGCGGGCGAGCCGGGCACCGAGCACCGCGGCGCTGTGCGTCACGACCGCGAGCTGCCGCGCGCTCAGCCCCGCCGGCATCCGGTGGCCCTTGTGTACGCCGTTGGCGGTGACCGCCTCCTTGACGAAGTCGAAGTGCACCCCGCCGTCGCGGAACACGGTGAACTGATAGTTGAGGTCGGTGGTCTTGGCGACCCACTCCTCGACCAGCAGCGCCAACCGGTGATCACCGGAACGGTCGGCCCGGCGACGCAGCGTCCGGTGGACCTGGTCCAGGCGTGCCTCGTCGCGGGCCAGCAGCAGGCCCTTGCCGGACACCCCGTACGAGTCCTTGAGCACCACCGGCCGCCCGGCCGCGAGCAGCGCCCGCGCGTGTTCCACCGCCTCGTCCAGTTCCTCGACGGTCTCGCAGGTCCACCCCGCGGACTGGCGCAGCCCCAGCTCGGTGGCGATCCGCCGGCTGTAGATCTTGCCGTTGACGGCCTTGCAGACAGCCGCCGACGGCCCGGCCAGCGCCACCCCGGTACGCGCGGCGAGCGCCTCCTCGTCCCCGGAGACCCCGTGCGGGACGATGGCGGCCGCCCCGGCCAGGGCGGACAACCGGGCCAGCAGGGCGGGGCTGTCCAACGCGTCCTGCGTCACCGTGTGGTGCGGGTCCTGCCGGTCGGTGACCAGCACATGCGGCAGGGCCGTCCCGAGCGTCTCCAGGTGGGCCAGGTGCTCCGGGTCCGGCTGGTCCTTGAGCACCACGTAGTCGTCCGGGCCGGCCAGCAGCAGGGCGAACTCGTCCATCCGGTTCACCAGCGCGTCGCCCGCGGTCAGGGCGACGCGGGGCAGGCCCGGCTCGTCACCGCCCCACCGCTGCTCGACCTCGAAGTTCCCGAGGAACACCAGGGGGGTCCGGTCGGTGCCCAGCAGCGCCGTCCGCAGTCGTCTGACGAAAGGTTCCCGTGTCGTCGTCATGGCGTCCTATCAGTGCTCGAAGACCGTGGCGGCGAAGGTCGAGCCCAGCCCGACCGCGGCCATCAGGTAGCGGTCGCCGGGCCGTAACCGGCCCAGGTCACGGGCCGCCACGTAGTTGAGGAAGGAGTCGGCGCAGAAGCAGTGGCCGGTGACCGGCATGTTGTCCAGGAACAGGCGCTCCACCGGGATCCCGACCTTGCGCGCCACCCGCACCCAGGACACCCGGTTCACGTTGTGCGGCAGCACCAGGTCCAGGTCTCCGACGGTGATCCCGGCGCGCGCCACCGCCGCGAGGATCACCTCGGCGAGCGCGTCCGGATAGCGCTGCTGGAACTCCAGGGACATCTCCGGGGTCAGGGACAGCCCGGCGTTGAACTCGCCGTGCATGGCCGTGGCGTACGACAGCAGCCGGTCGCGCCGGCCGCTGCCGACCAGGACGGCGGCGCACCCCTCGCCCATCAGGGCGGTGCCCGGGATCATCCGGGCCGACGGGGTGAACGCCTTCTCACCGACGAAGACCAGTGCCAGCGCATCCGGATCGCCGTCCTCGGCGAGCAGCCGACCGGCCATCTCGACGGCGAGCAGGCCCGAGGCGCAGGCGTGCTGGGTGACCGCGAAGGCCCGAGCATGCCGCAGGCCGAGCGCCGTCACCACGTCGTGCAGCGGATCCTCCGGGTACGGCGCGATCGCCTGGAGGGTGCGGGCCTGCACCACGTACCGCACCTGGGACTCGCGGCCCCGCAGCTCGGACAGTTTCGCCGCGGCGTTGAGCATCAGGTCGGTGATCGTGCCGGTCGGTTCCCGCAGCACCTCGGCCAGTCCGTAGTACCTGTGGAACATCCGGACCTGCGTGTCGGTCAGTCCCAGTTCGCCGGCGAGCGAGTCGATCGGCACCCGTTCCGGCGGCAGGTAGGCGGAGACCGCTTCGAGGGCGGTCACGTCCCGGCGTCCAGCGGCAGGCCGGACAGGTACTCGGTGAGCGCGTCGATGCTCGGGTGGTCCCAGACGATTGTCGGTTCCAGGGGCACCCCGAGGTGGTCCTCGATCTCGCCGCAGAGCGCGAGCGCGTACACCGAGTCGAGGCCCAGGTCGGCCAGGGGCGCCGCGGTGTCGATGGTGGCCGGGTCCCGGTCGGTGAAATCGGCGACCCGGTCCTGCAGCCATGGACGGAGCTGTCCGGCGGCCCGGTGGTTCGGCAAGATGGTCAATTCCGGCTCCTTGGAAGGTCGGGCAGCGCGCTGTCGGACAGGTCGAAGGCCCGGCCGGCGGCATACCGGTCGGCGAGCTCCGCGTAGATCGGGCCGGCCAGCACGGCCGGCAGGGACCGGGCCGTGCCGTCCAGCTCGTCGGCCAGCCGCAGCAGGGCCGCCGTCACCCAGGCCGGGTCGGCCAGGAAGGTTCCGGGGCGGCGCTGCTCGGCCAACCAGAGGTTCAGGCAGGTGGCGGCGGTCAGGACGGTGGTGTAGCGGGCGGTCAGGTCGAGCGCCGCCGGGTCGCCGCCGATCGCCAGGTCCACCGGACGCAGGCCGAGCGCCGCCGAATGCAGCCGGGCCAGCTCGCCGGTGAACCGCCGGACCAGCCCGTGCAGCCGGTCGTCGCCGGCCGGCATCGCCTCGGCGGCGGCGAGCAGCTGCGCCGTGAGCGGGTCGGCCGTCGAGGCGATCCGGAGCCGGTCGAACGGCAGTGCCGGGAGATCGGCGCCCAGGTCGTACAGCGCGGGCGGTGGCTCCTGGCCGGCCGTCCAGGAGCGCCGGGCCAGCCGGGGCAGCTGCGGGAGCACGGTGGCCAGGCAGGCGACCCGGGCGGCGTGCCCGAATCCGGCCGGAGCCAGGTCGCGCTGCAACTTCTGGAAGATGCCGTACTCGCCGGCGCGGAGGTAGCTCTGCGCGCCGAGCAGCTCACCGAGCCGGGCCATGGCGCGGATGGACCGACCGGACACGACGTACTTGACGGCCGAGGCGTAGGCGTTGGTGTCCTCGGGCAGCAGGTGCACGGCGCGGGCGACGGTGGTGGCCAGGCAGTCGGCGATCAGCAGGTCCACGAACGCCTCGGCCAGGGCGGCGCGGACCACCGGCATCGTGCCCACCGGCCGGCCGCGCAGCCACCGGTCCTCGCCGAACCGCAGCACCGCACGCAGGCCGGTGTCCAGCACGCCCAGCGTCATCGCCGGCAGCCCGGTCCGGGTCAGCTGGAACGACCGCAGCGCGACCTCCATGGCCGAGCCGAGCGGCCCGAGCGCCACGCTCGCGTCGACCGGGCACCGGTCCAGTTCGATCCCGCCGAGCTGCACCCCGCGCATCCCGCTGCTGGGGAACCGGGGCAGATATCGCAGCTCGCCCGGGGGCAGCGCGTCCTTCTCCACGAACAGCTGGGTGTGGCTGCGGCCACCGGTCGCGTCCGAGGTACGGCTGAAGATCACCATCGCGCTGCACCGCTGCGCGTTGGTGACCACCTCCTTGCGACCGGTGAGCAGCAGCTCGCCCGGCCGGCCCGGGTCGGCCCGGAAGTCCACCCGGGCGAAGTCGTTGCCGTGCGCCAGCTCGTGGTAGACGGACGCCACCCGCCGGCCGGAGAGCAGCAGCTCGGCCAGCCGCCGCTGCTGGGTCTCGTCGCCGCCGGCCCACACGTTGACCGAGGCGATGAACGAGCTGGCACCGTAACCGAGGCCCAGGCAGGGGTCCCGCCGGAACACCGCGCGCATCGTCCGGATCAGCCGGTCCAGGCCGGTCATCCGGCCGCCCCGGGCGACCGGCACGAACTCGGCGTTGAGCCCGAAGTCGTCGAGCATCCGCTCGCCGTCGGCGAACATCTCCTGCCGTTCGTCGGCCGCCAGCACGGCCCGGTTCCCGAGCGGGTTCGCCGGGTCCCACGGGTCACCGAAGCGGCTCTCCAGATCCCGCACGGTGGTCATCACGCCTCCTCAGCGCCGTCGAGGTCGAGCACGGAGGGGCGACGGCCCGGGACGAGGGCCGCGTACACCCGGTCGTAGCTCTCGGGACGGTCCGGCGCGGCGCCGAGCCGGTGCAGCACCCAGGTCAGCGCCGCGTCGAGCCACAGTCCGTCCGCCCACAGCGGGTCGGCGCCGGCGTGCTCGTGGTTGTGCAGCCACAGGTGCACCGCGCTCGCGCCGGCCACGCACAGCTCGTACCGGTGGGCCAGGTCGTAGGCGGCGGGTTCCACGTCGTGCGGCCGCGGGCGGTACCCGGCGAGTTCGGTGTGCAGCAGCTCGGTCGCGGCCAGGAGCGCCTCGGCCCGGGACGCGGGGCCACCGGCCGCGCGGACGGCCGCCACCGCCGCGGCCAGCCCGCGCAACGGCAGGCATCCGCGACCGGCGGCCAGCGAGATCCGGTCCGGGTCCAGCTCGGGCACCGGTGTCCGCAGGTCGGCCAGCGACCGCAGCCGGGCCACGTCCACCGGGTCACCGGACCAGCCCCGGGCCAGGTGCGGGAACTGGTTGATCAGCGCGTTGCGGTTCACCGGGGTGCTGCCGTCGAAGATCCCGACGATGCGATGGTCCCGCTCCACCTTCTGGAAGCGTCCGTAGTCCGGGATCCCGGTCAGGAAAGCGCGGGCGCCGAGCTGCTCGCCGCATCCCGCGATCAGCTGATCGGTGAGTTCCGGCACGAAGGCCTTGAGCACCGGGGCGAGCACGCCCAGTTCCTCGGTCTCCGCCGTCACCGCCCGGGTCGCCAGGGCGGTCACCGCCTCGGCCAGGAACAGCATGGTGTGCAGCCGGCCCACCCCGCGCCGCAGGTACGGCACGTCGGCCAGCCGCCGGCCGTAGAGCCGGCGTTCGGTCAGGTATCGCCGGACCAGCGCCAGCGCGTGGTCGGCCGCGCCGAGCGACAGCGCGGCACACGTGGTACGCGTCAACTGGAGGGCGCGCAGCACCGCCTCCAGGCCGGTGCCAGGCGCACCGACCAGGGCCGTCGCCGGCACCCACGCGTCGTCGAGGACGATCCCGCTGATGTCGGCGCCCCGGATGCCGTGGGTCGGCTCCCTGGGCAGGCACCGGTACGCGTGCGCGGGAAGCTCCCGCTTGTCGGCGAGCAGCACCGTGAACCCGCGTGCCCCGCCGTCCGGTTCGGTCCGCGCCAGGAGGCACACCACACCGGCCCGGGTGGCGTTGTTGATCAGCCATTTCGTCCCGGTCACCCGGTAGCCGTCGTCGTGCCGGACCGCCGTGACCTCGCCGCCGAGCAGGTCACTGCCGTGGCCCGGCTCGGTGAGCGCCCAGCAGACGGGCACCCCGGCCAGGATCGTGCCGGCGAGCGTGCGGGCCTGCGCCCGGTCCGCCTCGTCCCGCGGCGACCGGGCCCAGACCGAGGCCGCGCCGAGGAACGTCTTGCCGTGCCCGATGGCAGTGGTGAGATCCCGTCGCGCGATCACCCGCAGCACCTGGACCAGGGTGTCGAAGCCGCGCAGCTCGCCGCCGTACGCCGCCGGCACGTAGTGCGCCGGCAGGCCGAGCCGGTCCAGGTGCGCGCAGATCTCCGCCGGGAACGCCTCGATCTCGTCCGCGGCGGCGACCCGGGCGTGGTTGAAGACGACGTCGGCGTCGTCCGGGTCACCGAGGCGCTCGTCGAGCTGCCGGGCCACGGTCGCGGCCAGGGGCAGGGTCGGCGCGGCCATCTCAGGCCCGCACCCGGTCGTCGACCCGGCGTGCGGCCCGCACGCCGTCGGTGAGCTGCTCGTGCTCGACGCCGAGGGCGCCGGTCAGGAAGAGCATCCGGGCCAGGCCACGCTGGATCTTGCCACTGGTGGTGCGGGGCACCGCGCCGGGACGGACCAGCACCACGCTGACCGCGCCGGTCCCGAACTCCCGCGACAGCATGCGGCGGATCGCGGTGACCACTGCGGCGCGGGCCGCCGGGTCGAGGGACCGGGCCCGGCACTCCTGCACCACGACGAGTTCCTCGTGCGGCACCTCGACGGTGAAGGCGGCGCCGACGCCCCGGGACAGGCTCTCGTCCACGGCGCGCACCGCCACCTCGACGTCGTGCGGATACAGGTTGCGGCCGTTGACGATCAGCAGTTCCTTGATCCGGCCGGTCACGTAGAGCTGGCCGTCGCGCAGCAGGCCCAGGTCCCCGGTACGCAGGAAGCCGCCCTCGCCGTCGGCCAGCGCGTTGTCGAACACCTCCCGGGTGGCCGTCGGGTTGGCCCAGTAGCCCCGGGCCACGCTGGTGCCGCGCAGCCAGATCTCGCCGATCCGGTCCGGCGGCTGCGGCATCCGGGTGGCGGGATCGACGATCCTGATGTCGAACTCCGGGGTGGACTCGCCGCTGCTGACCAGGTCGCGCACCGGCTCCGGGTGGCCGGCGTCGACAGGTGTCACGATGTGCCGTTCCAGCTGTTCGGCGTCGACGGTGAGCACCACCGGCGGGCGACCGATGGTGGCGCCGCTGACGCTGAGCGTGATCTCGGCCAGGCCGTACCCGGGGCAGATGGCCTCCGGTCGCAGCCCGGCGGCGGCGAAGCGACGGCCGAACGCGGCCAGGGTGGTCGCCTGCACCGGTTCCGAGCCGTTGACCGCGCGCTTCCACCGGGACAGGTCGAGGCCGGCGATCTGCTCGTCGGTGATGCGGCGGGTGCACAGGTCGTACGCGAAGTTCGGGGCCGGGGAGATCTCGACGTCGTGCCGGTCGATCAGCCGGAGCCAGGTGGCGGGGCGTTTGAGGAACGTCGTCGCCGACATCCCGACGCTGCAACCACCCTGCGAGAGGGGGGCCAGCATCTGTCCGATCAGGCCGAAGTCGTGGTACATGGGCAGCCAGCCGCCGACCCGTACGCCCTCGCCGCCGCCCAGGATCTCGTTGAACGCCCGCAGGTTGGGCATCAGGTTCGCGTGGTCCACCACGACGCCCTTGGGGTCGCTGGTGGAGCCGGAGGTGTACTGCAGGAAGGCGATGGTGGACCCGTCGATGGCCGGCCGCCGCCACGTCGTCGTCCGCTCCAGGGGGATGTCGTCGAACGCCAGGCACGGCAGGTCGGACAGCCCGCACTCGGCCGCCCACTCGCGGACCGCGTCGAGGGCCGCGGCGTCGGTGACCACCGCGGCCACCTGGGCGTTGTGGGCGATGCCGGCCAGCCGGTCGCGTTGCCGACGGTATCCGTCGGGCAGCGGGGCCGGGACCGGGATCGCGCCGGCGTGCTGGACGCCGAGGAAGTTCTCGGCGAAGGCGGTGCCGGGCTCGTTCAGCACGAGCACCCGGTCACCGGGGCGGACGGTGCCGGCGAGCAGCGTGGCGATCTGCCGGGCCCGGGCGGCCAGGTCGGCCCACGACACCGTGCGCACCGCGGCGTCCCCCGGTCCGGGGTCGGCATCGAAGATCAACGCCGGACGACTCGGGTGGGCGACGGCACGCTCCTGCAGCAGGTCGACGAAGGTTTCGTGGTCGGGCATCAGGCGCTCCCCCGCGGGTCGGTGACGTGCCGGACCAGCGTCGCGCCGGAGCCGGCAGATGCAGAAGGCTCGATCGAGCGGGCGGTTGGGGTAGCCGAACAGGTATGCCAGGCGGTCACGACGTCTCCCGCCAGCCGCCGAGCCAGCCCTGTGACACCCCGGCCAGGCCGACGGCGACCAGAGCCACCCGCTGTTCGGCGGTCAGGCCGGTGGCGTCCGGCTCCGCCAGGCCGGAGGTGATCCAACTGGTCATCGCGGCCTGGGCGAGCCCGGCCCCGACGGCCGCCGGGGGCCAGACCCCGTCCGCCTCCCCACGGCGCACCGTCACCGCGTCCGCGCCGAGCAGGTAGCCGGCCGCCCACACCTCCAGGGCGAGCCGCCAGTGCAGGCCCGACGGCAGGCCGGTGACCCCGAGCAGGCGGTCGAACCCGTCCACCACCTGGTTCACGGTCACCCCGACCAGGCCGCAGTGATCAGCCCAGTACCAGCCGAAACCATGCTCGACCGGCTCCCCGGTGCCCGGTCGCAGCGGTCGCAGCAGGCACCGGCTGCGGTGCAGTTGCACGGTGTAGGGCAGCTTCTCGTCGGAGCGGCACCGCCGCGCCATGGCCTCCTCGGCGCCCGCGCTGAACCGCCAGTACGCCGGCGACAGCGCCGGGGCCGGCAGGAACACGGTGGCGTGGAACCGGCCCGGATGCCCGACGATCGTCGGATCGAACCGGTGGTCGACCAGGTGCGGCACGGTCCCGACGACCGGGATGCCGGCCTCCCGGCAGAACATCACCACCATCTCGTCGTCGTCCCTGACGTCGTCCGGGATGCCGGCCAGGTAGTCGGCCAACTCCCGGGCCAGCCGGACCGGCAGCACGAACCCCTGGGTGGGGGTC
Source organism: Micromonospora sp. NPDC018662 (assembly GCF_044391475.1). Classification (NCBI taxonomy): domain Bacteria; kingdom Bacillati; phylum Actinomycetota; class Actinomycetes; order Micromonosporales; family Micromonosporaceae; genus Micromonospora; species Micromonospora sp. NPDC018662. The sequence goes on along the minus strand of NZ_JBISAC010000017.1, from coordinate 23,518 downwards.
CACTCGAACAGTGACAGCGGCGCGAACGGCCAGCCGGCGATCACCGCGCGGCGGACCAGGTAGGAGTTCTGCGGGCTGTCCCAGTGCGAGTAGAGCGAGATGCCGTGTTCCGGACGGGCCGAGATGGCCCGGTGCACCTGGGTGGCGAAGCCCCGGATCAGTCGGATGTCGTCCTGGAGCACCAGGTGGTGGGTGGCGCCCTCGGCGACCGAGCGCCAGGCCACCTTGGCGGTACGCAACGGGCTGGGCACCCCGTCCGGCTCCGGATCGGTCACCACCCGGGCGGCCAGCGGGGCGCAGTCGCGCACCAGCGGTGGGATGCGCTCCCGCCGGCGCGGGTGGTGCATGATCGCCACGCTGAGCCGGATCTCGGTGGCCGTCACCGCACTTCCGCGGCCGGGCGACCGGCCGGGGCGACCGGCTCCCCGCCGAGGGTCGCCGACCGGTAGGCCGCCTCGATCAGCGCCGTCGTGGTGACGACCTCCCGCATCGGTCGGTCCCATCCGGTGCCCGTGGCGACCAGCGCGGCGAAGTCGGCGAACATGCCGCCGAACCACTCCTGGTGGGTCTGGTCGCGGTTCGGCGGGGCCAGGTCGGTGCGCTCCACCCCGTCCGCCGTGCGTACCTCGGCCACCCCGTCGTGCACGTCGGCCGTGCCGTCCGGGCCGCTGACCAGATAGCGGTTCGACCGGGTGTCACTGACCCAGCTCAGGTCGATCTCGCAGGTCCCGCCGTCGCCGAACTCCAGGTCCAGCCGGGCGGCCACGTCCATCCCGCCGGCGGCGTCGCCGTCCGCCCACTGCGCGACGCAGGAGACCGTCCGCGGCGCCTCGCCGAAGACCTGGGTGGCCATGTACGCGCAGTGCGTCCCGTGGTCGAGCATGATCCCGCCCCGGGCCACCGAGATGTCCCGCCGCCAGTCCGGTTGCCATCCGGGCACCCCGCGGGCATGCGAGTCACGGGCGATCCGGAACCGGGCCCGCAGCGGACCACCGAGCCGCCCGCCGGCGACGGCGCCGGTGAGCACCCGCATCATCGGCGAGAACCCGTAGTTGTGCGCGGGGTAGAGCAGCCGGCCCCGGTCCCGGGCCAGGCTGATCAGGTCGAGCGCCTCGTCGGTGCGCACCGCTACCGGCTTCTCGCAGATCACGTGCAGACCGGCGGCGAGCGCTTCGCGTTCCAGCTCGACGTGGTGGTTCGGTGGGGTGCAGATGTCGACCGCGTCCACCGGCTGGGCGGCGAGCAGCTCGGCCAGCGTCGGATAGGTCGCCAGGCCGGGGTCGAGCCGTCGGGCCCGGGCCCGCCGCTCCGGCGACGGGTCGAGCACCGCGACGACCCGGCCGGCGGTGACCGTACGATAGGCGTGCAGTCGCCCTTCCCCCGCGGTGCCGAACCCGATGACGGCGATCCTCATGCCGGTCCCTCCTCGAGGTGCTGGGGTGCCGCGCCGTCGATCAACACGCGGCGAATGATCTCGACGGCCTGCTCGGCCAGCTCCGCGTCCACGTTCAGCGGTGGGTAGAGGCGCAGCGTGGTGCCCCCGGTCATCACCAGCACCCCGGCGTCGAGCAGCGCCAGGAACGTCTCCCGGAAGGTGCCCTTGTCCAGCGGCCGGCGGGACCGCTTGTCGGCGACCAGTTCGATGCCGATCGCGAACCCGGCGCCCCGGACGTCGCCGACGAGCGGAGACTCGTCGACCAGCGGCTCGAGCGCGGCCAGCATCTCGGCGCCGAGCTTGCCGACCCGGCTGGGCAGGTCCTCGTCGACCAGGACGTCGGTGGTGGTGGCGACCGCCCGGCAGGCCAGCGGGAACGCGCCGAAGCTGGACGAGCTCGCGCTCGGGTCGGAGAACGGGCTGGCGGCCATCAGCTCCGCGGTGGAGATCACCCCGGTGACCGGGTATCCGGCGCCCATCCCCTTGCCGACCGTGACGATGTCCGGCACCACCTCGTCCCGCAGGAAGGCGAACGACTCACCGGTACGACCGAAACCGGTCATCATCTCGTCGACGATCAGCAGCGCGTCGAACTCGTCGGCGACCGAGGCCAACGCGTTCAGGTAGCCCGGTGGCGGCACCACGTTGCCCGATCGGCCCTGCACCGGCTCGACGACGAGGGCCGCCAGCGAACCGGTGGAGTTCTCCTTGATGGTGTCCCGCACGGTTTCCACGCAGGCAAAGCCACAGCTCGGGAACGTCATCTTGAGCGGGCAGTGGTAGCAGTTGGCGTACGGTGCGCTGAAGTAGCCCGAGGGCAGCGGTCCGAGACCGGCCCGCGCGCCGGCGGTGAGCGCCAGGCTGCCCAGCGTCTTGCCGTGGAAGCCACCCCAGAACGACAGGAACTCGTGCTTGCCGGTCACCGACTTGGCCAGCCGCAGCGCCGCCTCCACCGCCTCGGTGCCGCCGCTGTAGAGCTGGATCCGGTTCAGCGGCGGCGGCAGGAACTCCCGCAGCGACTCGGCCATCGCCCGCCGGCCGGCCGACCCGAACGCCCCGGCCGGCGCGGTGGCCATCTCGGCGGTGAGGGCGGCGATCAGGCGTGGGTTGGCGTGGCCGATCGAGTTGACCCCGCCGGCCCCCTGGAAGTCGATGATCTCGTTGCCGTCCGTGTCGACCAGGACCGCACCGGCGGCGGACTCGACGCACAACTGCGCCCAGAGCATGACGGCCTGCAGGCCGGGTCCGATCACTTCCTGCTCAGCGGCCCAGTGCTGAGCACCACGTGGCCGCTCGGGCGTACGCCCGAACCGTCGGTCGTCGCCTGAACTTGCTGCCATCGCTCCGCCTCTCGGGTGCGGCCGATCCACCGGTCACGCCGACCGCGGGCCGCTTCCGCCCATGCTCGGGATCCGGCGGCGAGCTCGGGAGCCTCGATCGGCCACGACGAATGGGCATGCCCGGACGGCTGGCACGTCCGGGCAGCCCGGCGCCCCGGGGGACGCGGTTAGCGTGACGCCGTGACCAGCACCGTGCAGCACCTCATCGACGTGGCGGCGCAGTCCGCCGTGGACGCCGGGCGCCTGATCCGGCAGCGGTTCGGTGGCCCGGTGGAGGCGTCCACCAAGCAGGCGGCCCACGACGTGGTGACCGGGGCCGACCTGGCGGCCGAGGCGTTGATCCGCGCCGCGCTGCGGGGTGCCGCCGCACACTCCACAGTGGTGGGTGAGGAGGGCGGCCGGCAGGACGGCGCCGGGAACGGCGCGGATGATCCGGTGTGGCTCGTCGACCCGATCGACGGCACGTACAACTTCGTCCGGGGCATCCCGTTCTTCTGCGTGTCGATCGGCCTGCGGATCGGGGGTCGTACCGTGGGTGGCTGCGTCTACGACCCGTTGCGCGAGGAGTTGTTCACCGCGGCGGACGGCTGCGCGTGGCTGAACGGCGCCCGGCTGCCCGTGCGTACGTCCGCGCCGTCGGCGCCACCGCTGGTGCTGTGCGACATCCCGAACGCCGGCGGACCGCCGGCCGCCACCGAGACCGATCTGCTGGCCGCGCTGCTCACCGCCGCCGCGGACGTGCGACGGCTCGGTTCGTCCGCGCTGGCCCTGGCGTACGTCGCGGCCGGTCGCGCCGACCTGGCCGCCAACGCCGACGTCTACGACTGGGACACCGCGGCCGGGCGGGCGCTGGTCACCGCGACCGGCGGCGGCTACCTGAGCCATCCCGATCCGCTGCCGACCAGCCGGCGGGGCAGCTTCGTCGCGTGGGCCCCGGCGTACGCGACCCTCGGCCGCGCGGTCGGCGAGGCCCTGCACCACGACCGCTTCGAGGAGACCGTGTGACATCCCGGCGTTTTCTGTTCATGGGCGGCATGCACCGCAGCGGCACCACCCTGCTGGCTGCGCTGGTCGGCACGAATCCGCAGGTGGCCGGATTCCGGCAGACCGGCGCACCGATGGACGAGGGCCAGTACCTGCAGACCGTCTGCCCCTACGACGAGCAGCACGGCGGTCCGGGGCGGTTCGCGTACGCGCCCGGGGCGCACATGACCGAGCACCACGAGCTGGCCACCCCGGCCACCGCCCGCCTGCTGCGGGAGCAGTGGGGCCGCTACCTGGACCCCCGCCGCCCGGTCCTGTTGGAGAAGTCGCCGCCCAACCTGCTGCGGTTCCGGTTCTTCCAGCGGCTCTTCCCGGGCGCCCGGTTCGTGCTGGTCACCCGGCATCCCGTAGGGGTGGCGATGAGCACCCGGAAGTGGACGCCGGCGCTGACCGTGCGGCAGCTCGTCGAGCACTGGCTGCACGCCCATGAACTGGCCCGGGCCGACGCCGCGCACCTCGACGCGGTGCTGACCGTCCGCTACGAGGACCTGATGGACGACCCGGCCCGGACGCTGGCGGCCATCGCGGCCTTCGCCGGCATCCCACCCACCTTCGACGTCGGCGACCTGGACCGGGACACGAACACCCGGTACCTGCGGGCCTGGCGGCAGGGCCCGGGGGCCGACGACGACCTCGCCGACCTCGCCGAACGGGTCGAGCGGTACGGCTACCGGCTGCCCGCGTCCGTCTGAACCGGCTTCGTCCGAGAGGAGAGCACGAATGTCCCGGTTGCTCATCGTGCACGGCACCGGTGGGCCGAGACGCTCCGACGACTCGGTTCGCCGGGAGTGGATCGGTTCCGTCGAGGACGGTCTGGCGCTGGCCGGCTATCCGGCGGTGGCACCGGACGCCACAGTGGTCAACCTCGATGCGCCGGACCGGGTGCCGGCCCTCGGTGACAGCGATCCGGCCGCCGAGGCCGCACTGCTGCGGCGCTGCTGGCGGGCCGCCACCTTCGACACCGAAGCCGGTGCGGAGCCCGTCGGCGAGGACGCCTTGGCCGCCCGCCTGGCCTGGTCCCGATACTTCTGCGGCCTGACCGCGGAGGAGCTGACCGGAACCCTGCGTCAGGTGCGGGCGTTCGCCGCCGGCCCGGCGGCCGGCCACCCCGCGGTCGACGAGGTACGGGCGGCGCTCGCCCCGGACACCGAGATCGTGATCGGCCACTGCCTGGGCGGGGTGGCGGCCGCACTGGCCCTGGCCGGTGCCGGTGCGCCGGCGTTGATCACCCTGGGCGCACCGCATCCCCCGGCCGTGGGACCACCCGGGTCCGGACCGGCCACCTGGGTGGATCTCGTCGACGTGCAGGACACGCTGCTCCTGGCGGCCGGGTCCGCTCCGGCCGGCGCCACCGGGCGGGTGTCACTCGACTGCGACCCTCGGCTGCGCGGCGCCCGCAACTATCTGGCCTCGCCGGAGTTCGGCAAGGTGCTCGGCAGCCTGCTGGAGAACTGTCCCGGCGGATGAGCCTCCGGCCCATGTCCGGAACGAGACATGGTCCTGGATGGAGCATGGCGTCGTCCGTTTCGATGATTCGCGTGACTCCGAGTGAGAGGAGCGCGGTCATGACCGCGACGATCGTCGAGCACCACCCGCACCGCGAGTCGGCGAGCCTGCGCATCGCACTGGTAATGATCAACGACATCCTGCGGGACGGCCTCAGCGTGGCACTCCGCGGTCTGGCCCTGAGCACTTCCGTGCGCGCCTACCGCTCGATGCCCGAGCTGCTGACCGAGGCCGTCGACGAGCGACCGGAGGTGCTCCTCGTCAACGCGGCCGACGGCGTCGCGGGCATCGCGTCCGCCGCGCTGATCGCCCCGGAGAGCAAGATCGTCATGTTGATCCACGACGCCCGTGCCGCCGAGGCGATGCTGGCCGACGGGGTCGTGGTGGACGGTTTCCTGCTCCAGCAGGACCTGTCCGGCCGCACCCTGGAGAACGCGCTGCGGGCGATCATGACCGGTGAGGTGCCGATGCCCGCGGTCCTGGCGCAGCAACTGCTGGCCCGGGCCGGCATCCGTCGTACACCCTCGTCGATGGCGCCCATCACGCTGACACCGCGCGAGCACGAGACGCTGTTGCTGCTGGTCGAAGGGTTGAGCAACAAGCAGATCGCCCGGCGCCTCAAGATCTCCGACCACGGGGCGAAGCGGCTGGTGGCCGGGGTGCTGCTCAAGCTGGGCTGCACCAACCGGACGTCGGCGGTGGTCACCGCCATCCGCTCCGGCCTGGTGGAGTGCGCGTAGGAGACCACGAAGGTGGCGGCGCCGCTCCGGCGCCGCCACCTCGTGCTTCTCTCAGACCGCCGGTGCCAGCGGCGGCCGCTCGTAGAGGCCGTGCACGGCCAGCTTGATGCCGAGTTCGAGCCGGCTCCGGGCACCGATCATCTGCATGATCTGCGTGACCTGCCGCTGCACGGTGCGGGTGGACACCCCCAGCGCCCGCGCGACCACCTCGTCGGTGGTCCCGCCGGCCAGCCGCCGCAGCACGTCACGCTGCAGCGGGTTGAGCCTGCCGTGCAGGTCGCTCTCGTCCGCGCGGGCCTCGGACCAGTGGTGATGGAAGATCGTCACCAACGTCTGCACCGCGGTGGGCGAGCGGACGGCCAGCGGTGACGCGGCCCCGCCCCGCGACACGATCGCCAGGTTGCGGTCCAGCACGACCATCAGGGTCGGTGAGTGCGTGCCGCTCCGCACGTCGGCCCGGACACCCAGCAGGGCCTGCAGCCGGGCGCCCCGGTCCAGCAGGGTCTCCCCGGCCACCACCGCGCGCACCTGGGTGGCGCCGGACCATCCGCCCCGGGTCGGCCAGGTCCGGCCCGACTCCTGGTCGGACAACAGTGCACAGTTGGCCGGGATCAGCGCGAGCACCTCGTCGCGCGCGGCTCTGATCACCCGCGTCGCCAGACGCCAGCCCGCCCCCTCGGCCCCGACGGCCTTCGGCCTTGGTTCCATTGCCCCGTCCCGCATCATGTCTCCCCCGAGTCGCGGTCGCACACACACCGGCATGCGTCAAGCGGACAGTGATTGAAACGTAGCGATCGGCGAACGTCGCGGGTACCGGGGAATCCCTGCCTCGCCGAGCCGGGTTTCCCACCGGCTCACCGTGTCACGGCCCCCAACCGGCGGAACTGTTGGACCGGAGGTACAGCAGCACCGCTCGTACCCGCCGGTGCACACCCTCCGCCGCGTCGATCTGCAGCCGCTCCAGGATGCTGGTCACGTACGACTCGATGGTCTTGCTGCTCAGGCGCAGACGGTCGGCGATCGCCCGGTTGGTCAGCCCCTGCGCCATCAGGGCCAGCACCTCCTGCTCGCGGACGGTCAGGCGGTCGATCCGGCCACCCGTGCGACGCCGCGCCATCAGCTCCTCGACCAGGGCAGGGTCGATGACCGCTCCGCCGTTCGCCAGCTCACGCAAGGCGGTGACCACCTGCTCGACGTCGAGGATGCGCTCCTTGAGCAGGTATCCGACCCCACCCTCGCCCGAGTTGACGATCGCCAGCGCGTACTCCGTCTCGATGTGCATGGAGAGGACCAGCACCGCGATGCCGGGGTAGTCCCGCCGGATCCGCTCGGCGACGGCCAGGCCCTCGGTGGTGTAGGTCGGCGGCATCCGGATGTCGACGATCACCGCGTCCGGACGGTGCGCGGCCACCGCGTCCAGCAGCTCGTGTGCGTCCTTCACCGCTGCGAGCATGGTCATCCCGGCCTGCCGCAGGAGGGCCGTCAAGCCCTCCCGGATCAGCACCGCGTCGTCTGCGATGACGATGCGCACGGGATCACCGTCCGCAGCGTCGTGCCGACCCCGGGTCGACTCTCCAGCTCCAGCCGGCCACCGAGTGCTTCGGCACGGTGGCTGAGGTGGCTCAGACAGCTCTCGTCGCCAAGGGGCCGGGTCAGGCCGGAGCCGTCGTCGCACACCTCCAGGTGCAGGCAGTCCTGCTCCATGCGCAGCCGGATCACCACCGTCGAGGCGCCACCGTGCCGGACCGCGTTGGTGAGCGCCTCCGCCACCACGAAGTAGGCGGCCTCCGCCACCGCACGCGGAACCAGGCGAGGCCGCCCTTCGATCCGCACCGTCACCGGAGTGTTGGCGGTCAACGCGGCCAACGCCTCGTGCAGCTCACGCCGATCCAACGCGGGTGGTCGCAGCCCTCGGCTCAGCAGCCGCAACTCGGTCAGTGCCATGGTCAGCTCCGTGACCGCGGTGTCCAGGTGGGCGCCGGCCTCGGCGCTGTCCCGGATCGTCTTGCGCGCCATCTGCAACAGCAGCGTCGCGTTGATCAGCCGCAGCTGCGCGCCGTCGTGCAGGTCCCGCTCGATCTCGCTGCGCGCCCGGTGCCGGCCGTTCCGCGCCTCCTGCTCGTATCGGCGTTCCCAGAGCGCGGCATCGGCCCGCCAACCGCGGGTGTTGGCGAGCAGGGCCAGCGGCGGTATCAGGATCTGCACGACCACACCTGCGGCATTGCCCACCAGCCAGGCCAGGTGCGACGGGTTGGTCAACACGGGCGCCACCGCCGCGGTGCTCACCTGAAGACAGATGAGCACGCCCGGAAGCGCCACGATCCGCTGCGCGCGCTGCCACCCCCGGATCAGGTGGACGGCGAGCCAGATCGCCACCACCGAGACCATCAGCCGCGCGGCCACCGGCAGGTACGGGTCGGCGGCCCAGCCCGGCGCGGGTAGGCAGGTCAGGCACGGATCGATCGGGCTGGCCGGCTCGGCTCGGCTGTCGATGATCAGCAGGGGCAGCACGCCGACCGCGGCGGCCAGCAGGACCCGGTCCGCCCGGGTACGCGTGCGGCTGTGCGGCTGGGTGACCAGGATGGCCACCAGGAGAGTCCAGACCAGCGGGTGCGCTACGGCGGCCACGTCGGTGCCCGTCACGCCGTGCAGCGGCCCGGTGCTACGAGCCAGCCAGACCATCGCGACGGCGAAGAACAGCATGCCGGTCAACGGGTTGGCGGTCGACCCGATCAGGATCATCCCGGCGGTGCCGTAGGAACAGACCAGAGCCAGAGCGGTCGCGACGAAGAGGGTGGTCTCCGGGTCACCGGACTGGATCACCCGAACCGTGGCGACCAGGCTCCCACCCAACATCACACAGACCAGCATGGCGACAGCCGCGCTGCGCAACGCTGGTCCCGCGTCGACTCGACTGACTCTGCCGGGCATCGGAAGCCAGACCAATCGTCCCCCCGTGGTCGGTAGCCGATGGAGCCGGCCACTGGACGGTGGTGAAACTGCCGAACGCTCGCTCGACGGTGGCGACGCGATCCGTGAAGATGATCAATCCACTCGGATCGACCGTCCGCGATCGACGGCAATGCTATCGCAATCACTGATTAATCGGGGGCCCGCAAATTGCATAATAGTTTCTCGCAAAAGCGGTCATTACTTACCCACAGCCGCCTAGTGCCCCCAAGCGCTCGAACCGGACAGCTCGCTGAGCCGTCGACAGATAAAACCTACGAGTCCGGTTGGAATTCCCCCTCCCATTCCCACCAGCAGGTCGAGCGCCTCCATCCGCTCCGCTCCAGCCGTACGGCATCGCATTCCATCTGCGGTCCCCCTGGCCGCGAAGGGTCCCTGCGCGGCCGGAAACAGGTCGGCTGCCGCCGCCCGCCCGGGGGGCAAACCCGTGCATTCCGGCACCCAGGAGAGTTGTTGTCCATTCCCTGGAAACCGGTTCGCCTATACCGCCCGCAGCCCCATGTCAGGGTCCCGACACAAGAGAGGTACAACTGTTCCAGAAAGCTGATATGCGTACGCTCCGAGCGTGGCGGTACAAACGGGCGCGAGCCGGGAACCACCGGCCGCGACGGCGCACCGGACGCGCCTTTACCGGTGGAACTCCGGACAATCGACCAGGAGGACGGGTCCATCCCGGAACGGGTTGGCGAACACATATCCCGAAAGAACGCCAGGCAGCGTTGCCGAACAAAATTCGCGTTCGCGGCTCGCCCTGAACATGGCGGCCTTCGCCGCGTTGATCCTGATCATGACAGTCGTCGGCCGTCCCGGGGAGATCGAGGGCCGGCCGTTGTCCTGGCCCGACGCGCTGGTCGCCGGCGCGGCCTTCGTCCTGGTCCTGGTGCGCCGCCGGTGGCCGCTGCCCGTCCTCGCCGTCTCGGCGTTGCTCGCGGCCACCGTCGCCGCGGGCGGCCAGCCTCCGGCCGTCCTCGTGGTGACCGCCGTCGCCGCCTACACGGTGGCCGCTCACGCCAGGCAGCACGCGGCCTGGCTGGCCGGCCGGCGGGGCGTCCGCCGTCGGGGTGTACGCCGCGGCCGTCCTCCGGACCGGCCAGGGCTGGCTCGGCCCGCCGCTCGGCATCGCCGCCTGGATCGGCATGGCCACCGCGATCGGTGAGGCCGCCCGCGTCCGCCGCGCGTACGTGGCCGCGGTCGAGGAGCGGGCCCCGTCCCGGCGGCGTCGGTCAGCATCCCCGGTGAGCATCCGGCTACAGGAACTCGCTGCGGTAGGCCGGGGCCAGTTCCGCCGCGCGGCGGCGGCGCACCGCGAGTTCCTCCGGTGAGAGCTGCGGCGGCGGCGCGTCCTTGCCGGCGAGGACGTCGCCGATGCGCGTGAAGTACTCGTCCTGCCCGGCCGGCGTGCACATGCAGAGCATCCGGGCCGGTGCGCCGGAGACGTTGCGGAAGTGGTGCGGCGCGTTCGCCGGGATGTTGACGGTGGAGCCGGCCCGGACGAGGTGCCGCTCGCCGCGGAAGGTGAACTCGATCTCGCCCTCGAGGATCGTGAACATCTCCTCGAAGTCGTGCCGGTGCGGCGGTGGGCCGCCGCCGTCGGGCACCCGCATGTCGATCAGGCAGTACCGGCCGTCGGTCTGCTCGCCGGTGACCAGCATGGCGTACGTGTTGCCGACCAGCGAGACCCACGTCGTACCGGGGTCGTCGGGGTGCGCCACGGTCAGCGGGCGGGACGGATCGTCGTCGGGAATCATCGTGGTCGTCTCCTTCGTGGTCGTCGAACGGGGATCAGGCGCCGGTCACGGCGACGACGACCTTGCCGCCGGGCAGCGCCCCGACGTTCGCGTCGGCGTGCAGGGCCGGCAGGTCGGCCAGCGGCACCCGCCGGGCGACGTCGACGCGCAGTTCGCCGGCGTCGACGAGGCTCACCAGGTGGGCCAGTTGGCCGGCGTCGCTGCGGACGAAGAGGTCGATGCCGCGTACGTCGCGCTTCTCGTCGGCGGGGGCGGGCATCCAGACGGTGGTGTTGACCAGCACTCCGCCGGGCCGGATCAGGGTGAGCAGCGCGGCCAGCCGCGCCGGCTCGACGGGTGCGAGGTTGAGGACGACGTCGACCGGTCCGGTGACCGCGGCGGTCACGTCGTTGGTGGTGTGGTCGACGACCTCGTCGGCGCCCGCCGAGGTGACGGCCGCGCTGCTGCGCGGGCCGGCGGTGGCGATGACGTGGGCGCCGGCCCGGTGGGCGAGTTGTACCGCGTACCCGCCGACCGCTCCGCCCGCGCCGTTGACCAGGATGCGCTGGCCGGTGGTCAGCTTCGCGTGGTCGAAGAGCGCCTGCCAGGCGGTGAGCCCGACCAGCGGCAGGGCGGCGGCGTCGGTCAGCGGGATGCTCACCGGCGCCGGGGTGAGGACCGGGGCCGGCGCGATGACGTACTCGGCGGACGCGCCGGGCTCGGTCATCGGCAGGAAGCCGACGACCCGGTCGCCGACCTGCACGCCGGCGACGCCCTCGCCGAGCGCGTCGACAGTGCCGGCGACGTCGAGGCCGGGGGTGTGCGGGAGCGCGACCGGGATGGGGCCCTGCATGAAACCGGCGCGGATGTTGCCGTCGACCGCGTTGAACGACGTCGCGGTCACCCGGACCCGGACCTGGCCGGCACCGGGGACCGGCTGTTCGGCGTCCTCGAGACGCAGGACGGACGGGTCGCCGTACTCGTGGAAACGCACTGCCTTCATCGCAAGCCTCCTGGGTGATCGCCTCGATCTCGAAGCGCTTTCCTGTTCGACCCGCCAAGCGTGGGCCGAACGGGAGGCCGGGTGAATGTCACAGTTATCCACGGACAACCGGTCCGTGGATAACGGGACCGCTCAGGTCAGGCGGCGGAGCTTCTCGTCACTCGGCGAGCCGGGCTGCGCCAGGAAGACCAGCAACTCCTGGCCCTCGTCGGGGTCCACGAGCCGGCGGGCGTACAGCTCCAGCTCGCCCAGCTCGGGATGGCGGTAGCGCTTGAGGTCGTGGTGGTGGGTGACGTCCACCTCGTGCCGCCGCCAGACCTCGGCGAACTCGGGGCTGACCGCCAGCAGTGCCTCGACGATCTCGCCGGCCGTGCCGGTCGGGTCGGCGGTGAACGCGGCCCGGATCTCCACGGTGAAGACCCGGCTGCGGATGGGGTGGTCCTCGGGCGGGTAGAGGGCGCGCTGCACCGGATCGGTGAACCAGCGGTAGACCAGGTAGCGGTCCATCCCGCTGAACCTGCGGTAGTCACCGAGGAGGGCGACTGCCAACCGGTTCTGCAACAACGTCTCGCCGAAACGGGACAAGACAATCGCGGGGGTGTCCGTGAGACGCTCGACCACGTGCCGCATGGCGGGGCTGACCCGCTCGTCACGCAGGGTGCGGCGTGGTGCCGCGTGCCCACCCAGGGCGAAGAGGTGGTCCCGCTCGCTGGGGTTGAGCTTCAACGCCCGGGCCAGGGCGGCGAGCATCTGCTCCGACGGCATCGGGCCGCGCTGCTGCTCGAGTCGGCTGTAGTAGTCGGACGACATGCCGGCCAGCACCGCTACCTCTTCACGCCGCAGCCCACCGGTGCGCCGCCGCGACCCTCGGGGCAGCCCGACGTCCTCCGGTTGCAGCGCCTCCCGACGGGCCCGCAGAAAATCCGCCAGCAGTGCCCGGTCCATCCCTGTCCATGACTCCAGTCGTACGGTGGCGCTCGACGCCGGTCGGGTGGCCGGCGGCGGCGCGGCGCAGGTCACCCACTGTACGGGCCGGGCGTCCGTGACGCCCGGCCCGTCGACTCACGGCCCGCTCAGCTCGCCGTGCAGGACAACGACGGTACGGCGTTGACGCCGCTCGACGACCCCAGGAACCCGAAGGTCGTGCTACCGCCGGCACTGATCGCACCGTTGTAACCGACGTTGCGGGCGGTGACCGTCGAGCCACTGGTGGTCACCGTGGCGCTCCACGACTGCGTCACCTGCTGCCCGTTGGCGAACGTCCAGGTCACCGTCCAACCGCTGATCGCCGAGCTTCCGGCGGTCACCCGCACCTCGGCCTGGAAGCCGCCCTGCCACGAACCGGTCACGGTGTACGACGCCGAGCAGGACCGCCCGTTCGACGGCGGCGGGGTCGTCGGCGGCGGGGTGGTGGGGGGCGGGGTGGTCGGCGGGGTGGTGGTCGGCGGTGTCGTCGGGGTGCCGCCGCCGACGGCGCTCATGATCGCGTCGATGATGCCCTGCTGGGTGACCGTGGCGCTGCTGCGGTTGAACAGCCCGAACCCGTACGCCCCGTTGTAGCCGTTGTCCCAGTAGGCGGTGGCCGCCCCGTACTTCTTGGCGGTGGACACCAGGGTGCGCGCGTAGTCCGCGCGGTATCTGTTGTTCGTCGAGTCGGCCGAGGTCTTGTCGACCGAACCGTATTCACCGACGAAGACCGGGTAGCCACGCGAGACGAAGGTGTCACGCGTCTTCTTCAGCTGCGTGTCCATGAAGTCCTGCTGTCCCCAGGTCGACTTCCGCGCCGGAGTGGTGGCGGCCGGCCCCCACTGCGTGATGGTGCCGTTCTCCTCACCGGCGAAGTCCCAGGGGTCGTAGTAGTGCACGGAGATCATGAGCCGCTGCTCGTTGGCGGGAACGGACGACGACCGGTACTGGTCCGTCGGCAGCGCGAAACCGTAGTTGCCCACCGTGTAGTCGATGTTGGTGTTCCAGCCGGGGATGAGCAGCCAGCGCGAGGCGTTGTTGCCGCCGGTCCGACGGACCGTGTCCACGAAGATCTGGTTGTAGGCGTTGATGTTCGAGTAGCACGGCTGGGTGGGATTGCCGTACTGCCCGTCGAACTCCTCGTTCATGGACTCGAGGATGAGGCGCTCGCTGTAGGTCTGGAACCTGGTCGCGATCTGCTGCCAGACCTTCTGGTACTTGTCTTTGATCGTCGTCTGATTCGACGAGTCGCAGATCAACCACGAGCCGGTGACGGTCTTGTAGCCGTCGCCGTGCATGTTGATCAGCACGTACAGACCGCGGCCGTAGGCGTAGTCGACGATTTCCTGGATCCGATTCAGCCAGGCGGAGTTGATCGTGTAGTTCGGGGCGGCCCCGATGTTTCCCAGATAGGAGACCGGGATACGGATCGTCTTGAACCCCGCTGCCTTCACCCGGTCGATGAAGGCCTGCGTCACGACCGGGTTGCCCCACGCCGTCTCGCTGGGGATCCCGTTGGCATTGGCCTCCAGTGCGTTCCCCAGATTCCAGCCCGCCCCCATGTTGGCGACGAGTTGGGTGCCGTTCAGTTGGGCCATGCTGTCGGCCGACGCGGAACTCGTCATCACGGCCGCGGACCCGGCCACCGCCAGTACGCCGGAAAGTAAGGCGAACTGAACCTTCCTGAGTGTGGATTTCACAAGAATCTCCCGTCTTCGAACCAACCGTCACGCTGGGTTGTCGAAGCGATTCGACGATATTCGATTGCCTACGCTGGCAGTCGATGGGCCGTCAAAGAATAGATGCATGTGCATGAGTGAGGCAAGGTTGCCGACCGCGGGGCCCCGTCGGCGAACCGCGGCCGAGGCCTTCCGGAACCCGATGCGCAAGGCCCTGACCAGCCGCCGGCCGCCTGTTGTCAGCGGGCGACGGAGGCTCGCCGTCGCTGTGCGCCGGAACCGGCCACAAGGGTTTGAGAACAGGAACAGACAATGACGTTCGTCGTTCCCCAGAGGTCTTGTGACGGCGCCGCGACTCTTGCTACCGTCCGTGAGCCAATGATCACTCTACCCTGGAGGATTGGTGCGACCAGCCGGACAGCAGAACGGGGGTCATCTCCCGCCGAGGACGCAGTCGACGGCCGTGTAGAGGGTTTCCGTCTCGGACTTCAAGATCGAGTCTTCGGCGGGCAGGGCCCGCTCGATCGACAGTCCGTTGAGGACTGTGAGCAGGAACTTCACTCGGCGTGCGTGGTCCTCCTCGGGCAGCGCGCCTTCCTCGGCGAGAACCGTCAGCCAATACTCGACGCGGCGCCCCCCTTCCCGCTCCAGAGCGAGATACGCCGTGCGCACGTCCGGGGTCGGGTCGGCTGCGATGTACGTCTGGCACGCCTTGGTCCACGCCTCTCGGGCCTGCTTCCCGACGCCGACGGGAGCGAGCACCTGCCGGAGGCAGTTGACCAGTCGGTCCCGGGCGGGTATTGACCGGTCCTGGATCGGGTCGTCCGACAGTAGCTGGCCGTAGATCCTGGCGAGCACGGCCTCTCGTAGCGCGAGCTGGGTCGGAAAGTGGAACCTGAGCGAGCCCGTGCTCACCCCGGCGCGCGCCGCAACCGCACGCACGCTCAGCTTCGCCGTCACGTCCTGCGCGAACATCGCCGCCGCTGCCGCGAGGATCCGCTCCCGCGAGCCGGCGTTCCCGTCGTCCCGTGTCATCCGCCACCTCCTGACACATCGTACTAGCACGCTGTGCTAGCGTCGCCACTAGTACAGCGTGTTAGTGGCAGACGACGGCCAACGGTGAGCGAGGGAACGTGATCGAGGACTGGCGGCAACGACGGGCAGCCAAACGCATCAAGAGCGGAGACGGGCGGGCGTTGAAACGCCTCCGCTGGTGGCAGTTGCCCTTCCGCGCACTGTTCTACCTCCCGCTCCCCCACGGAGATGGCCGGCAGACGGTGTACGCCGTGGACATCCCACGCCGAACCGACCCGGACGGCGGCAAGGCGAGAGCACACCTCTACCTCGACGGCAGACACCACGCCGAGTCCAAGCTCCCGGCGGCCTTCCCCGTCGCGGGCGGCGCCATCGAGGTGGCGATCAGCGCATTCGGGCTCAAGCGCTGCCACTACGTCACCACCACCGGCGCGGAGCACCGGCTCATTCCCGATCCGAAGTCCGCCGAAGGGCGCCGGGCCCGCCTCGAACGTGATCACCCGGCGTTGAGCTGGACCGTCGGCTTCCTCTCGGTGCTGATGCTCCTCATCGGCGCGGGTCTCAACCTGCTGCAGCTCGCCGAACCGATCTCGCAGATCCCATCGATCGCCGAAAGCATCGGAACCTTCGAATCACCCGTCCACCTACCCGTCTGGCTCAACTTCGCCCTCGCGGTCGGCGCCGTTCTCGGGAGCACCGAACGAGCACTTCGCCTGCGTTTCAGCGTGCTCGACCAGGTCGGGAAGTAACCACATCCACGAGAGGCAGCCATGACCACCACGAACAAGCCGAACTGGCTGATCACTCCGGGCGAGCCCCGCAACGGGCCGGCAGTTCCTCCCGGGGTCGAATACCACCGGGTGCTCGCGGGCGACAAACGCCGGATCGGTCGCGGCATCCTGGCGATCGTCCTTCTGCTGGCGGGGCTCGTCATCTTCCCGACGGTCATCGGCAGGGCGACAGCGCTCATCGACGTGCAGATGGGTAAGACCCCGCCGATCCTGGGCGGCACCGACTACACGCCGCTCTCCCACGCCAGTTCGATGATCGCCCTCGGCCTGCTCATCCCGTGGAGCATGCTCATCCAGCGGTGGCTCTACGGCGTACCCGGTGCTTCCCTGCACTCCGTGACGTCGCGGTTCCGCTTCGACCTGCTCGGCAAGTCGCTGCTCGTCCTCGGTCCCGTCTGGCTGGTCGCCAACGCCCTCAATGCCCTCGCCCCCGTCGACGAGGTCCCGTGGTCGCAGACCGACCTCATCGCCCTCTTCATCGCCACGATGTTGCTCACCCCGCTGCAGTCGGCAGGCGAGGAGTACGGCGTGCGTGGGCTGATCTTCCGCGTCATCGGAAGCTGGACCCGCAGCCCACGCGCCGGACTGGTGGCCGGAGTGCTGGTCTCCAGCGCGCTGTTCACGGCCGTCCACGGTGCAACGGATCCGTACATCGTCGTCTGGTACTTCGTGCTCTGGACCGGACTGGCGGTCATCACCTGGCGCACCGGCGGCCTGGAGATCGCGATCATGCTGCACGCCGTACTCAACACGTTCACCTTCATCCTGGCCCTGTGCCTTCGGGTGGACCTGGGCATTGCGACGCAGGACCGCTCAGCCGGAGTCGGCACGCCGTACCTGCTCATCCCCACCTTCACCGTCATCGCCGTCACCGCAGTGGTCTGGTGGTGCACCCGACGGTCAGGACCAGCACGTACCGCGCCCCACGCGTGATGTGAACAAGGCCGTGACCGGCTTTTCGGCCGGTCACGGCCTTGAGCAGCCGCGTCAGCCCCTCGCGAAGGTCTTGATCTGACACTCCCGTTCGAACTCATCCTGTTTCTGCTCGGGAGGGACCACCACGTTCGACGACTCCCACGACCACCCGTCGTCGGTCTCCACGATCGGCATCCCCTTCCCCTGTAGGCACTTGACGAACTCATGCCACTGCTTCTTGTAGTTGGGGTTGAGGTCGGGATCCATCTCCTCCGGCACGAAGTTCGGCTTCTTGGACGCGCAGGCGGCGAACATCTCGGGCGTGGCCTGGGTCGGATCGACGAAGCCGATGGCCTTCGCCTTCTCCGAGTCGTCGACCCGTGCACCGTTGTCCTTCATGCACTGCCAGTAGGCGCGCGCCCAGCCGTTCTTCTCCGCTGCGGTGGTGTCCAGCCGGGCGCGGGGCCCCTTCGCCGGGGCCGACGACGACGCGGTCTCCGGCGTCCGGGAGACCGACGCGACGGCGGGCGCCGTGTCGTCGGCCGCCGAGTCGGAAGAGCCACAACCGGTCAGGAAGACCACAAGCATCGGTACGGCCAGAACCGCGGGCAGTTTGTTCATGGGGATAGATTCCTCCTGGTTTGTCAAGAAGCTGTCGGGATGCGACAGCGAGATCAGGAAGCGAGCGCCTGCGTCGGGGGCAGTCGTGCCGCCTGGGCCGCCGGATAGACGCCCGCGACCACGCCGATGAACGCGGCGCCGCCGAGCCCGGCCAACGTCGCGCCCGCCGGTATCACGACCGGCCAGCCCAGATGAGCGGCATACCCGGCGCTCGCCGCCGCGCCGATGGCCGTGCCGGCGAGGCCACCCAGCATCGACAGCACCACCGACTCGGTGAGGAACTGGCTGCGGACCTGACCACGGCTGGCACCCAGGGCACGCCGTAACCCGATCTCCGAGCGCCGTTCCAGCACCGACACGACCATCGTGTTGGCGACGCCGACGCCACCGACCAGCAACGCCACCACGGCCAGGCCGAGGAACAGGGCGGAGAACGTGTCGGCTGTCGCCCGCTTGGCCGCCAGGGCGTCCGACGGCAGGCTCACCCGTACCTGCCCCGGGCTTGCCGGGTCCACGGTGGCCGGCAGCACCGCCCGGACCTGCTCGACCGCCGGCTCGTACGCCTGCACGTACACGACCGTGGGCCGCCCGTCGAAATGCAGGTAGGTGACTGCCGACTCCCAGCCGACAATCGCCGCCACGTCCAGATCCGGCGACAGCGCGACAGGGGCCAGGATGCCGCCCACGGTGTACCACTGGCTGCCGATGAAGATCTGTGGTGGCGGCTCGGTCCGGCCCAGGTCACCGATCCCGAGTCGGGTGGCGGTCGCCGAGCCCAGCACGGCCACCGGCAGCCTCGCCGACGCCGAGTCGAGGAACCGGCCGCTGCGCACCTGTCCCCGTACGAGTCGCAACAGGTTGGGTGATCCGGCGAGCACGGTGAGCCCCGCGCCGTCGCCGGCCTCGGTCTTGTCCGAGCGGCGCAGCGAGGTGTGCGTGTTGGCCACCGCGGCCACCTGCCGCACCGGGCCGATCCGGGCGACCATGGCCGGCGCCTCGGCCGGCAGGGCCACCGCCTCGCCGGTCCCGCTCGGCGCCGACGAGACCTGGAGGACGTCGGTTCCGAGCGCCGACAGTTGCCGCATCAGATTCCGTTGACTCGAAGCCGGGATGGCGGTGACGACGACGATCGTGGCGATGCCGATGGAGATCCCCAGAGCGGACAGCACGGCCCGCAACTTCCGGGTACGCAGGCCGACCAGCCCCAGCGCGAGCAGGTCGAGCGGCGCCAGCCGGACGCGACGGGTGACCCGGCCGGAGGTGGTCATGCCACTCCCCACGCCGAGTCGGAGTGGATCCTGCCGTCGCGTATCTCGACCTGGCGCGGCATGCATGCCGCGATGTGCCTGTCGTGCGTGACCACGACGATCGTCGTGCCCTCGGCGTGCAGCCGAGTGAGCAGTTCGAGCACCGTCTGCCCGGTGGCCGTGTCGAGAGCGCCGGTCGGCTCGTCGGCCAGCACCAGCGCGGGACCGTTGACCAGTGCCCGGGCGATGGCCACCCGCTGCTGCTCACCACCGGACAGCTCGTGCGGCCGGTGCGTCATGCGGTGCGCCAGGCCGACCCGTTCGAGCGCCTCCGCGGCCAACGGGTGCCGTCGGCGTCGGGGGACTCCCGCGTACAGCAGGCCGGTGGCCACGTTCTCCACGGCGGAGACTCCCGCGGCGAGACGGAACTGCTGGAAGACGAAGCCCAGCCGCCTGGCGCGCAGCGCTGACAGCCGCCGGTCGGACAGGCCGGCGATGTCGATACCGTCGACCTGCACCGTGCCCGAGGTCGGCCGGTCCAGCGTTCCCATGGTGTGCAGAAGCGTGGACTTGCCCGATCCCGACGGGCCGACGACGGCCAGCAGCTCACCCGGCTCGACGTCCAGGTCGACGGCGTTCATCGCGACCACCCCGCCGGGATGGATCCTGGTGGCCGCACGTAGCCGCAACACCGGAGTCATGAGGTGGTCACGACCCGGGTGCCCTCGCTCAGGCCCTCGCCCTCGACCTCGACCAGACCCCGGGCGATGAGGCCGGTTCGCACCGGGACCAGCCCACCACCCGAGACCTGCACGGCATAGCCGCCCTCGCTGAGTGCCAGGAGTGCGCCGACCGGCACGGCAAGGACGCCCTTGCGTACCTCGGCCGTGAAGTCGACGTCGACGGTCGCCGAGTCCAGCCGGTCCGCGTCGGCGGGCCGGGTGAGTTCGACGGTGATGGTGAGGGTGGGCGGGGCGCCCGGGTCGCCGGCATCGACGGTGGCCGTCGTGCCGATCGACGCCACCCGGGCGGGCTTCTTCGTGCCGTCCGGCATGGTCACGCTCACGGTATCGCCGCGCTCGACCGAGCCGGCGTCACCGACCTGTGCCGGCACACTGATCACCTTGGCGGTGGAGGTGATCGTCATCAACTCCCCGCCGGTGACGTCGCCGACCTGTGCGCTCAGCGACGCGACCCGGATCGCCTGGCGCTGGACGACGACGTCACCGCGGCCGACGACGCCGGTCTCCGGCAACCGCTGGTCGCGTTGCCAGGACTTGACGGCCTTCATCAGGGATTCGGTCATGACAGCCTCGTCACGGTGCACGATCACCGTCGGGCTCAACTTCGTCTGCGAGCCGCCCGTTGTCCGGACGCCGATCGAGTAGCCAAGGGCTTTCAGGTTGTCGGCGATCACGCGGACGTCGCGTCCCACGATGCCGGGACGATCGAGCGGGCGGTACAGCGGCACGTCGCCGTAGAAGAGGGGCACCGGCCGGTCGGCGACCCGGTAGACCTGACGACCACGTCTGATGACGTCGCCCACGGCGGGCAGCCAGGTGATCACCGCCTCGCCCTGGGTCTTCAGGGATCTGGCCGGGCCGTACCCGATGGTTCCGGGCAGGGGCTTGCCGCTGGAGATGTCCGTCCGGACCACCGCGACGGCCGGCAACGCCTCGGTGGCGGGGAGTGGTGGGACGTTCTCGCCGGCCCGGTCGTCGAGCCGCGACCAGGCGACGATGGCGGCGCCTGCCAGCAGGAGCGCGACGCCGCCGTACGCCCAGTAGCGCTTACTAGGTGACATGCTGCCGATCCTCGACAACGATTGTGGCGAACCTGTCGGCTTCGGCGGACGGCCTCGCGAACGCACCTATAGTCGGCGCGTGTGTGCCGCCATCCTCCTCGCCGAGGACGACCGCAATCAGGCCGAACTCGTCCGCCGCTACCTCGTGGGCGACGGCAACGACGTCACCGTGGCACATGACGGACGCAACACGCTGGAGCTTGCCCGGGCACTCCGCCCGGACCTGATCGTGCTGGACGTGATGATGCCGCGCCTCGACGGCCTGACGGTCTGCCGGGTCCTGCGCGAGGAGTCGCCGGTACCGATCCTCATGCTCACCGCTCGCAGCAGCGAGGACGACCTCCTGCTGGGCCTGGAGTTGGGCGCCGACGACTACCTCACCAAGCCGTACAGCCCCCGGGAGTTGATGGCCAGGGTACGTGCACTGCTGCGACGTGCCGCTCTGGCGCAGCACCCCGGCGAGCGAGTCCTGCGGGTGGGGCGGGTCAGCGTCGACCTGGACGGGCACACGGTCGCCGTGGACAGCCGGCCGGTCGTCTGCACGCCTGCGGAATTCGCCATCCTGGCGGCCATGGCAGCCCAGCCCGAGCGTGTCCTCACCCGTCCTCAGCTGCTCGAGCACACTCGTGGTTTCGACCGTGAGTCCACCAACCGGGCGATCGACACCCACATCGTGAGCCTGCGCCGCAAGATCGAGGCCGATCCCCGCCACCCCACCCACCTGATCACGGTCTACGGCGTGGGCTACAAGATGTCCGATGCGGCGCGTTAGGGTCCCGCTGCGTCACAGCCTGCTCGTACGGCTGCTGGCCGCCTCGCTGGTGGTGGCCCTCTCCGCGATCGTGGCCACCGCGTGGCTCACCTTCCGCACCACCACCCAGATCATCGAGCGTGAGCAGGGCCAGTCGCTCGCCAACCACGCGCACATCTACGACTCCCTGATCGGCTACGCCGTGACCCACACCAGCTGGGCCGATGCCGGTTCACTGGTGGCCGACCTGGCCAGGCGGACCGGACGGCGGATCACCCTCACCACCCCCGACCGGACGGTGTTGACCGACTCCGCGCCCGGGCCGGCACTGAACGACACCACGCCATCGGCGACGATCGACCCCCTGCGGCTGGACGGCGCACTGAGCGGTCGTCCGCACGGCAGCATCGACCCCAGGGTGACCGGGCCGTACCAGCTGTCGGACAAGGAGGCGGCGGTCCTGCTCGACGCCGCGGAGAAAACGGCGAACTGCCTTCGCGGAAACGGCATAGCGGCGCAGATCTCCGTGCACGCGTCCGGCCGCCCGCACGTCGAGGGGCCTGGCGCTGAGCCGTTCCTCGCCGAGTGCACCGAACCCTACCTGCGCCTGGCGATACCCCGTGAGCAACGATCGCTCACCGAACTGGCCACCGCGACCAACGCGTGCCTCGGCAGGCCCCACCTGATCCGTTCGATCTCACCCGACCTCGTACCCATCTTCTCCGGCGCGGACCGTCCGCCCCGCGGCGAGGTCGAGGGCTGCATCCTGGACGGCCGCCGCAATCAGTTGCGGACGTACGTGGCGCCGACTGCATACGTCTTCGTCACCTCGCTGAACGGCCGAGCCGGCGGCACCACGATCGACCTCTCCCGGCCCAGTCTGCTGCGCATCTTCTGGGTCACCGGCCTCGTTCTCGCGCTCGCCACCGCAATCACCGTGCTGGTCGGCATCCGGCTGGTACGCCCACTGCAGATGCTGGCCGAGGCAGCCGGCGACCCCGCCGGGCGCCAGCAGCGGGTCGTCGTTCGATCCCGCGACGAGATCGGCCATCTCGCCGGCATCTTCAACGATCTCAGCGAACGACGTGAACAACTGGAACGCCAGCGCAAGGACATGGTCAGCGACGTGGCGCACGAACTGCGCTCGCCGTTGACCAACATCCGCAGCTGGCTGGAAGGCGCCCAGGACGGTGTGGTCCCACTGAACCCGCAACTGGTCGACCTGGTGCTCAACGAAGCCGTTCTGCTCCAGCACGTCATCGACGACCTGCGCGACCTCGCCGCTGCGGATGCCGGGACGCTCACCGTGCATCCCGAGCCGGTGTACGTCGCCGATCTGCTCACCCAGGTCGTCGACGCGCACCGGGAAGCGGCGGAGCGGACCGGCAAGGTGATGCTCAGTGAGCTCACCGGCGATCCGCTGATCTCCGTCGATCCGAATCGGTTCCGGCAGATGGTCGGCAATCTGGTCGCCAACGCCATCCGGCACACACCCGAGGGGGGCCGGGTGACCATCCGAGCCGGCGTGACAGGTGACCGGCTGACGATCTCCGTCGTCGACACCGGCACCGGGATCTCCGCGGACGATCTCCCCCGGGTCTTCGACCGCTTCTGGCGCGCCGACGCGTCACGTACCCGGTCCACCGGCGGCAGCGGCCTGGGCCTGTCCATCGTTCGGCGCCTGGCGGAAGCCCACGGCGGCACCGCCACCGCCGAGAGCCGGCTGGGTGTCGGAAGCACTTTCACCGTGCGCCTGCCCAGCACGTGACCGGGGATGCGCCATGATCTGCAGCTCCAGGTCGGACCGGCGCCGGCCGAGGTCAGTCACCTGCCTTCAGCGCGCTGAGCGCGGCCGTCACCTCGGGGCGTGACGCAGCCGGTCGCCGGACCGCAGTCGTGATGCGCCGGGTCAGCGGCGGGTTGAGCGGTCGGGTCACCACCCGG
>NZ_JBISAC010000016.1:0-86015 GCF_044391475.1 Micromonospora sp. NPDC018662 | reverse complement strand
CAACACCCCCCGGATCATCCGAACGACAGGGGCAGGAAGTCATACCGGGCCGGGCGACCGAGGGTCCCCGGCTGGGGACGATCAAAAAGGTAACGGGCGGGGGCGTCGGGCGGGTTTGGTGGGCGCGGACGACTGTGCGCCCCGGTCCGGTGGACCGGGGCGCACAGGTCAAGGTGGTGGAGGTGCCGGGAATCGAACCCGGGTCCTTCGCCGGTTTGTCAGGGCTTCTCCGAGCGCAGCTCGCTATGCCTCTACTCGGCCCCACCGCTCACGCGAGCAAGTTGGTGTGACGGGCCCAGTCGCTGATTGATCTCGCCGCACGGACCCCGCGACCGGGTCCGATTGGCCAGCCTTCTAGCTGATGCCGGCTAACTGGGTCGAAGGCGCTCCCAGGCCGACAGACTCACTACTCGCCTCAGGCGGCGAGAGCGAAGTCAGCGCGATTGTTCTTGGCGCTTATTGGTTTCCGACGACCGATTCTCGAGACGACGTCGGCTTCCTCGGCTCGCTTCCCCTGTCGCTGCGTACGAAGTCGAAACCAGTCACCCCCTCGACAGGCCACCGATGTGGTGGCACTGACAAGCCTAACGCCTCCCGCAACGGGTTTCATCCCGAGCCCCGGTCCGGGCGTGCCGAGCCGGACGAACGTGACAAATCAGTCGTCCATGCCCTTGCCGCGCCGGCCCGCCGCCCGCTGGATCTCCCGATCCGCGTCCCGCTTGGCCAGGTCCTGCCGCTTGTCGTAGGACTTCTTGCCCTTGGCCAGGGCGATCTCGACCTTGGCCCAGCCGTCCGAGAAGTAGACCTGCAACGGCACCATGGTCAGGCCGCCCTCCCGGGTCTTGCCGAGCAGCCGGTCGATCTCCAGCCGGTTGAGCAGCAGCTTGCGGGTGCGCCGGGGCTCGTGGTTGGTCCAGGTGCCCTGCGTGTACTCCGGGATGTGCATGCCGTGCAGGTAGAGCTCGCCGTCGCGCTCCTGGGCGAACGCGTCGACGAGCGACGCCCGGCCGGCCCGCAGCGACTTCACCTCGGTGCCGGTCAGCGCCATGCCCGCCTCGTACGTGTCGAGGATGGCGTAGTCGTGCCGCGCCTTCTTGTTGGAGGCGACCACCTTGCGACCCTTTTCCCGTGGCATCGGCGCCACCCCCTTTTCCGCCCGGCTCCCCGGCCGGCGGCCGACGAGCGAAGATCATGCTACCGGAACCACAAGAGCCCTCCCGCGCCGTTTATTCCGGCACGGGAGGGCCCCTCGGAGAGCCGTACGGGTAACTAGACCCGCAGGTAGAAGCGGAGCGTGACCCAGGCGGTGATGGCGCTGACCAGGCCACCGACGGCGGCCATCAGCGGGAAGGTCAGGAAGATCTCGGACCAGGAGATCGGGGTGATCAGGCCCTCCAGGGCCGCCATCGAGCTGCCGGCCGCGAGCGTCTTCACGCCGATCAGCGCGACCAGGCCGAGGATGGAGCCGATCAGGCCGGCCACCACCGCCTCCAGCACGAACGGCGCCTGGATGAACCAGTTGGACGCGCCGACCAGCTTCATGACCGCGACCTCACGCCGCTTGCTGTACGCGGCCACCTGGATGGTGTTCGCGACCAGCAGCAGGGCGGCGGCCGCCATCACGATGGCCAGCGCCAGCGCGCCGTTCTGGATGCCGGTGAGCACGCCGAAGACCTTGTCGAGCAGCTTGCTCTGGTCGACGATCGTGTCGATGCCCTCGGCGGCCTTGTACTGGTCGTAGATCTGCTTGTACTGCTGCGGGTCGTTCAGCGTGAGCCGGAACGACTCCGGCAACTGGTCCGGCTTGACGGCGTTCACCAGGTCCGGCGCGTCGGCGTACATCTGCTGGAAGCGCTTGTACGCCTCGTCCTTGTTGACGTACGTGACGTCCTTGACCAGCGGGTCGGCCTTGAGCTTGGTTTCCAGGTCGGTCCGCTGCTGTTCCTGGACGTCGGTCTTCAGGAAGATCGACACCTGGACGTTCTCGTAGTAGAGATCCTTCATGTCGCCGACCTTCTGGTACAGAAGGCCGCTGCCGCCCAGCATGAACAGCGACACCGCCATGGTGATGATCATGGCGATCGTCATGGTGACGTTGCGCCACAGTCCGACCAGTACCTCGGACAGGACGTACTTCATCCGCATCGGGATATTCCTCCGGCTCTCCGGCGTGAGGTGTTCGTCGTCGGGGTCTTCGGGCCGCCTTGTCGGCTCAGCCGTAGACGCCGCGGGCCTGGTCGCGCACGATGCGGCCGCTCTCGATCTCGATCACCCGGCGCCGCATCTGGTTCACGATGTTGGAGTCGTGCGTGACCATCACGACGGTGGTGCCGGTGCGGTTGATCCGGTCCAGCAGGCGCATGATCTCGATCGACGTGTCCGGGTCCAGGTTTCCGGTCGGCTCGTCGGCCAGCAGGATCAGCGGCCGGTTCACGAACGCCCGGGCCACCGCCACGCGCTGCTGCTCACCACCGGAGAGCTCGTGCGGGTAACGGTGCTCCTTGCCACCGAGACCGACCAGTTCCAGCACCTCCGGTACGACCCGACGGGCGACCGCCTTCGTCTTGCCGATCACCTCCAGCGCGAACGCCACGTTCTCGTACGCGGTGCGGTTCGGCAGCAGCCGGAAGTCCTGGAAGACGCAGCCGATGGAGCGCCGGAAGTGGGGTCGCTTCCAGGAACGCATCGACGTGACGTCCTTGCCGTTGACGACGACGCGGCCCTTGTTGGGCGTGACCTCGTGCAGCAGCAACTTGATGATGGTGGACTTGCCGGAGCCGGATGGACCGATGAAGAAGACGAACTCGCCCTTCTCGATCGAGACGGACACGTTGTCGAGCGAAGGCCGGGACGCCTTCGGGTACGTCTTCGTCACTTGCTCAAGCTGAATCACGGGTCGGTAGTCTACGCGGTGTAACCGCAGAGCCAAGCCCCACGCCCCTCAGATGCGGCGCGCGTCATCGATTTACCGGGTCAGACCGAGATCGATGACGCGCTCCGTCCGAGCGTGATCACGCACCGTCAGTGGCGAGCTGCTGCTGCTTCCGCCAGCGGATCCCCGCCTCGATGAAGCTATCCAGCTCACCGTCGAAGACTGCGGACGGATTGCCCGTCTCCTGCTCGGTACGCAGATCCTTCACCATCTGATAAGGATGCAGGACGTACGACCGCATCTGGTCGCCCCACGAGCCGGCGGCGTCGGTCTTCAGGCCGGCCATCTTGGCCTGCTCCTCCTGCCGCTTGCGCTCCAGCAGCCGGGCCTGGAGCACCCGCAACGCGGAGGCCTTGTTCTGGAGCTGGGACTTCTCGTTCTGGCAGGTGACCACGATGCCGGTCGGGATGTGGGTGATCCGGACCGCCGAGTCGGTGGTGTTGACGCTCTGCCCACCCGGGCCGGACGACCGGTAGACGTCGATCCGCATCTCGTTCTCGGGGATGTCGATGTGGTCGGTCTGCTCCACCACCGGGAGCACCTCGACACCGGCGAAGCTGGTCTGCCGGCGGCCCTGGTTGTCGAACGGGCTGATCCGCACCAGCCGGTGGGTGCCGGACTCCACGCTGAGCGTGCCGAACGCGTACGGCACCCTCACCGTGAAGGTGGCCGACTTCAGGCCCGCCTCCTCGGCGTACGAGGTCTCGTAGACCTCGGTCGGGTAGCCGTGGCGCTCCGCCCAGCGCAGGTACATCCGCAGCAGCATCTCGGCGAAGTCCGCGGCGTCCACGCCGCCGGCCCCGGCCCGGATGGCGACCAGCGCCTCCCGCGAGTCGTACTCGCCGGAGAGCAGCGTGCGGACCTCCATCTCCTGGATGGCCTTGGTCAGCCCGGTGATCTCCGACTCGACCTCGGTCAGCGCGCCCGGGTCGGACTCCGCCTGGGCCAGCTCCAGCAGCACGCCGGCGTCGTCGAGCCGGGAGCGCAGGTCGCCCAGCTTGGTGATCTCGCCGTTGACGTACGACAGCTGCGACGTCACCTGCTGCGCCTTGGCCTGGTCGTCCCACAGGTCGGGCGCGGAGGCCTCCTGCTCCAGGCGGGCCTTCTGCTCGCGCAGCTTGTCGAGGTCGAGCACGGCCTCGATGTTGCGCAGCGTGGCGTCGAGTTCCTTGAGCTGTTCGGCATAATCGGCAGCGGTCACGACAGACAAGACTACTGCCTAGTCCAGCGCGTTCGCCGCAGGTGGTCAGCCGGCCGGCGCGGTCTTCAGCCAGGACAGCGCCGCCCGGTGGTAGGCGACGGCGAACTCCAGCGCGCTGGCGTCGTAGCTGTCCCCCTCCTTCTTCGCGTTCTTGGCCTGCTCCCGCACCGCCGCCAGCGCCTCGGTGTGGTATTCGTTCGCCGAGGCGTACAGGTTCTTGAGCTGGCTCGCCGAGTGCAGGTTGCCGAACGCGATCCGTAGCGCCACCGGGTTACGGATGGTGTCCTTGCCGGGATTCTCCGCCAACCAGCGGGAGAATGTCCGTTTCCCGGCCGCCGTGAGCGCGTACGGCTGGCTCATCCGCGGCCCGGGCTTGCCGAGCCGCACCAGACCCTTCTCGGCCAGCACCGGCAACTCCCGGTAGACCTGGCTGCGGGTCATCGACCAGTACGGCGCCAGCCGGCGCTCGGCAGCGGCCATCAACTGGCCGCCAGTCATCGGGCCGTCGTGCAGCAGGCCGAGCAGGGCCGCCGCCGTCGGGTTGACTCCGGATTCCGCCATGCCCTCTAAGCTGCCACTTTGTCGGCTCTGGCGTCCAGGATTTGCCGTTTTCGCCACTCGTATGCGGTCCAGAGTGCACCGTCGACCGACGACAGTAAGGAGGGGCCCCTTCTTAACAGACGTCTGTTAAGAAGGGGCCCCTCCTTACACCGCCTCAGCCCATGTGCGGGTAGGTGTGGTCGGTCGGCGGGACGAAGGTCTCCTTGATCGTCCGCGGCGACGTCCAGCGGACCAGGTTGTGCCAGGAGCCCGCCTTGTCGTTGGTGCCGCTGGCCCGGGCGCCGCCGAACGGCTGCTGCCCGACCACCGCGCCGGTCGGCTTGTCGTTGATGTAGAAGTTGCCGGCCGCGTACCGCATCTTCTCCGCCACCTGGTCGACCACCCGGCGGTCGTTCGCGAAGATCGACCCGGTCAGCGCGTACGGCGCGATCGACTCGGCCTGGGCGACGACCTCGTCGAACCGGGCGTCGTCGAAGACGTGCACGCCCAGGATCGGGCCGAAGTACTCGGTGGTGAACGTCTCGTGCGCGGCGTCCGAGCACTCGAACAGCGTCGGCCGGACGAAGTAGCCGACCGAGTCGTCGGCGGTGCCGCCGGCCAGCACCCGGCAGCTGTCGTCGCCCTTGATCAGCTCCAACGCGGCGGTGTGCCGGCCGAACGCCCGGTCGTCGATGACCGCGCCGCCGAAGTTGCTGAAGTCGGTCACGTCGCCGTACGTCAGCGCGTCGGCGGAGGCGGCGAGCCGGTCCCGGAGCCCGCCCTCCCACAGCGACCGGGGAACGTACGCCCGCGAGGCGGCCGAGCACTTCTGCCCCTGGTACTCGTAGGCGCCCCGGAGCAGCGCGGTGTGCAGCGCGTCCACGTCGGCGCTGGTGTGCGCCACCACGAAGTCCTTGCCGCCGGTCTCGCCGACCAGGCGCGGGTAGCCCCGGTAGCGGGCGATGTTGTCGCCCACGGTCCGCCAGAGCTGCTGGAAGACCTTGGTGGAGCCGGTGAAGTGGATGCCGGCCAGGTCCGGGTCGGCGAGCACGACGTCGGAGACCTCCTCGCCACGCCCGGTGACCATGTTGATCACGCCGGGCGGCAGGCCGGCCGCCTCGAACAGCCGCATGGTGAAGTGCGCGGCGAACTGCTGGGTCGGGCCCGGCTTCCAGACCACGGTGTTGCCGAGCAGGGCCGGCGCGGACGGCAGGTTGCCGGCGATGGCGGTGAAGTTGAACGGCGTGACCGCGTAGACGAAACCCTCCAGCGGCCGGTGGTCGAAGCGGTTCCACACGCCCGGCGAGGACATCGGCTGCTCGGCCAGGAGCCGGCGGGCGAAGTGGACGTTGAACCGGAGGAAGTCGATCAGCTCGCAGGCCGCGTCGATCTCGGCCTGCACCGCGGTCTTGGACTGGCCGAGCATGGTGGCCGCGTTGAGCGTGTCCCGCCAGGGGCCGGCGAGCAGGTCGGCGGCGCGGAGGAAGATCGCGGCCCGCTCCTCGAACGGCAGCGCCCGCCACATCGGTGCGGCGTCCTTGGCCGCCCTGACGGCGGCGCGCGCGTCGTCGTGGGTGGCGTGCCCGGTGACGCCGAGCACGTGGGCGTGCTTGTGCGGCTGGACCACGTCGATCGACTCGCCGCCGGCCATCCGCTGCTCGCCGGCGATGGTCATCGGCAGCTCGATCCGCTCGGCGGCCAGCTCGGCCAGCCGCCGCTGGAGCCGCTCCCGGTCGGCGCTGCCGGGCTCGTAGGTGTGGACCGGCTCGTTGCGCGGCTCGGGGACGGAGAACACGGCGTCCATCACAGGCTCCTGTGCGATCTCGACGGCGATGGCGAAACCGGACCCGCGGGCACCGGCCGGGCGGCCGGGTGCCGGACACCACGCGGCGGACCGGTCGCGGCGGCGGGACCTGCGCCGATTGTTTCACGCGACGCCCTCGCCGGCCCGGGCTCCCCGGGTGCGGACCGGGAGAACGGACGCCACGTCACTCTTCGGACCATCGGCAGGAAGGCCCCCGCACCCGAAGAAACGTCAGAATCGACGACGCCGGTTCGACGATTCGTCGGCGCCTTGCCTGGTCACCCGCCCCGTCGGGCGGGGTGCCGGTCCGCGCCCGCCGGCGCCCGGACGTCCGGGTGTCGGTCAGGGCCGGCGCTCGCCGAGCGGGCGTCGCGGGACGCGTACGCTGGATGGCCGGTGACCTGCCCGGCACGCGCGGGGAGATCCGGCGTCCGTCGAGAGGGAGACGATGAGCAACCAGCCCGGCAGCGCCACGGCCGCCGAACCGGACCGACCCGGGGCCGACGCGCCGCCCGCCGCCGACCGGGCCGTGGACGAGGCCGCCCCGGCAGCCGGACGACCGGGGTACGCGCCGGGCGCGCTGCCCCTGGCCCTGCTGTCGCTCGCCTGGCTGGCGGCCATGCTCTGGTCCACCCGGGAGGCGATCACCTCGACCGCGGCCGGGGTCACCGCGATCAGCCTCTCCGCGTACGCGCTCCCCGGCGTGATCACCGCGGCGCTGGTCACCGGCGCCACCGTCGCCCTGGCGGCCACGAACCGGCTGGGCCGCGCCTCGCTGCGCTTCCTGGCCACCGTCGGCACCGGCCTGCTGGTCGGGCTCGCCGCCGCGGTGGCGATCAACCTGACGTACGCCGACAACGCCACCACCAACACCATCGCCGGCACCACTGCCGCCGCCGCCATCATCGGCGGGGCGACGGCCGGCGCCCGCCAGGCACGGGTGGTGGCCGGTCTCGCCGCCGCCACGCTCGCCGCGCAGATCTTCGTGGTGCTGTTCAGCCGCGCCCGGGACCCGCTCTCCGACCTGTTCGGCGCCGGGGAGACGCAGCAGTCGGTGCTGGACGCCGCCAAGTGGGTGTCCCGGACGGAGTCGCTGCTCGCCGGGCTGGTCGCCGGCCTGGTGGCGTACCTCTACCTCACCTGGTCCCGCCGGCGCGCGGAGCGCCGGGACGGCGGCGCGTCGTCGCTGCGCTGGCCGGCGTACCTGGTGGCCGGCGCCGGCGCCGGGCTGCTCCTGCTGCTCACCGAGGTGATCATACGGATCGGCGGGCGCGGGCTGCTGGACCTGGCCGCCGCGCTCAGCGAGGCCGACCAGGTGGCGCAGACCGCGCTCGGCACCTCCCGGGTGGACAACGCCATCTGGGTGCTCTTCGTGGGCGCGCTCACCACACTCATCGCCTTCGGGCGCACGCTCGGGCCGCGCCCCGTCGCCGACGACGACGAGGACGAGCCCGCGGTCTGAGCCGACCGCCTCAGCCGGCGTCGCGCAGCAGCAGGTCCAGCTCCGTCACGTCGTACCACTCCAGCTCGTGGTCCTCGGCGCCGTCGACGGTGAACTGGGCGTCGGGGTCGCCGGCCTGCGCCTCCGCCACCACGTCGACGGCCGCGGCCACGTCCCCGGCCGCGTCCGCGCCGTCCACGTGGATCGCGGCGACGGACTTCACCGGCACCGGCCCGGCCGGCCGGACCGCGCTGGAGCCCAGCTCGCCGCCGACCCGGTCGACCGCGCGGGCCGGCAGGTCGGCCGAGACCACCACCCGCCGCCGGGGGGCGCCGGGATCGGCCCGCAGCAGGAGCAGGGCGTCCTGGGCGGCCCGGGTGAAGGCCACGTACTCCAGCTCCTCCTCGTCGCCCTCGGCGTACCACTCGCGCAGCTCCGGGGTGACCGCGTGCGCCGCCTCGGCGGCCAGGCCCTCGTCCCGCAGCCGGGCCAGCATCGGGACGGTCGCCGGCAGGTACACCCGGACAAGCTCGTCGGTCACCGCACTTCTCCCCGCACTCTCCGCCGCTCGCCGGCGGGTGCCGGCTCCGGGCGCCGATCATGCCGTACGCCGAGACCGTCATACACCCGGCACCGGCCCCGGGGAAGCGTTCCGCCGGTGTGTCCGTCGAAGCGGGCTCGGACGGTGTCGGCGGCTGATGGCAAACTGAGGCAAACGAAGTCAACCCCGGGAGTCACCGTGGAGTCGAGGTTCCTGCTGCTGTCCGACGTCGCCGCCGAGCTGAACGTCTCGGACTCGCAGGTCTACCACATGGTCCGCAGCGGTGAGCTGCCCGCCATCAAGATCGGCGGCCGGGGTCAGTGGCGGGTGGAGCGGACGCGGCTGGAGGAGTACATCGAGCGCAAGTACGCCGAGACCGCCGAGTGGGTACGCGGCAACCCACTGGGCGAGCGCGACCCGGAGTGACCTGCCGCTGACCGTCAGCCATTGACGCGTGTGGTCCTCGTACCCGAAAATGGCGACTGTCGAAGGCAAACGAAGGCAAACGCAAGGATTCGAGGGCTGACATGGTTGACACCCGCCGTCCCCGGGCACCGCGTCCACCGGTCCGCCTCCGGCCCGCCCCGCCGCTCGACCCGCCCTGCACGGACGAGGAGGCGGTCTGGAGCCACGTCGGGCAGCTCGCACTCGACCTGGTCGACAGGGGTCGCCGCGATCCCGGGCGCCCCGCCGGCCGGGCTCCGGACCGCGCTCCCGGTTGGCCACGCTGGTCCGCCTCCGGCACGGCCCGCACCGCCCCGGGCGAGGTTGGCGCGCTCCGCGACGCGACCTCGGGCGGGGCCGGCCCGCACTGCGACGCGACCTCGGGCGAGGGCAGCGCGCTCCGCGACGCCGGCGTGAGCGGGGACGGCGACGGGCGGCCGGCCGCCGGGCCACCGTCCGCCCTCGCCACCGCCACCGCCACGCCCGAGGCCGCGCGGGCCGCCCACCGGTTCGTGCGCACGTTCCTGGAGATCGTCAACGGCTTCCGGCCGCCCGGGCAGCTCCGGCCGCTCTGCCTGCCCGAGGCCGCAGCCCAGGTGTCGGCCGAGCTGACCCGGGCGGCCCGCCGAGTGA
Source organism: Micromonospora sp. NPDC018662 (assembly GCF_044391475.1). Classification (NCBI taxonomy): domain Bacteria; kingdom Bacillati; phylum Actinomycetota; class Actinomycetes; order Micromonosporales; family Micromonosporaceae; genus Micromonospora; species Micromonospora sp. NPDC018662. Next base: position 76,479 of record NZ_JBISAC010000016.1, on the reverse strand, counting down.
CCCCGGTCCGCCGCCGCAGCGCCCGGCCGGCCCTGCTCCTGCGCCGGCTGCGCGTCTGTGAGCCCCGGGCCGGCGCAGTCGAGGCCACCGCCGTGTTCGCCGGTGTGGGCGGCACCAGTTGGGCCATCGCCGTGCGCCTGGAGCGCCGCCGCGGCAACTGGTTCTGCCTCGTCCTGGACGTGCTCTGACCCGGCGGGCGGCACCCCGCCTCCGACGCCGTGATCATGAGGTTGACGGCAGTGTCGATCTCCATTGATGCCGTCAACCTCATGATCACCCACCCACTCCCGCACCTCGCCCCCGATGGGAGCCTCCTCAGGGTTGATCAAGGAATTTGCGTCTGAGTCGATCTCCGCGACGACGCGAACTCCTTGATCAACGCGGCGACCGGCGACACGGTGCCCCACGACCGCGGGCCTCACGAGCAACCGTGTGGAGCGTCTCCCCCAGCGGGTCGCTCGACAGTCGGGCCATGACACACCCATGGCCGCCTGGCCGGCCCGACGATCATGAAGTTGGCCGCGTCGGAAAGCGCCTCCGAGCCCTCAACATCGCGGAGCCCTTGACGACCCCACGCACAGATCGACGCGCGCGCACCAGCGCGCACGGGAGCCCCGGACGGGTTGGGACGCCGACGGGCCCCGGCCGGTGGCCGGGGCCCGTCGGGCTACGCGCTGGCGGTCAGTTGCCGCCGTTGGGCGAGCCGTGGCACCGCTTGTACTTCCGGCCGGAGCCGCACGGGCAGGGCGCGTTCCGGGACGGGCCCTCGCCGCCGTCGACCTGGGAGGACGCGGAACGCCGGGCGGCACTGCTCGCGGCGGCCGCCTGGCCGCTCGCCCCGGCCGGGGTCCGGCGCGGCGTCGAAGCGGCCGGACGCTCCGGCGCGGGCTGGCCGATGCCCAGGGCCGGCGCCTGCTGCTCGACCCGCTCGATCACCGGGGCGCCGCGACCGGCCTCGCCGTCGACGGCGGGCGCGGAGTATTGCAGGCCCTGCTGCTGCGGGGTGCGGTTGAGACCCTTGGCCTTGATCTCCACCGGCTTCTCCAGCAGCTGCACCTCCTCGGCCTCCGGCTCGGCCTCCTCGACCTGCACGTCGAGGTTGTAGAGGAAGCCGACCGTCTCCTCCTTGATGCCGTCCATCATGGTGGCGAACATGTCGAAGCCCTCGCGCTGGTACTCGATGACCGGGTCGCGCTGGGCGTACGCCCGCAGGCTGATGCCCTCCTGGAGGTAGTCCATCTCGTAGAGGTGCTCGCGCCACTTGCGGTCGATCACCTGGAGCAGGACCATCCGCTCCAACTGGCGCACCGCCTCCTCGCCGAGGGTCTCCTCGCGCCGGTCGTACGCGGCGTGCGCGTCCTCCTTGAGGCGGGCGAGCAGGAAGTCCTGGTCGAGACCGGCCCGGGAGCCGACCTCCTCCTCCAGCTCCTCGACCGTGACGCCGACCGGGTAGAGCTGCTTCAGGCTGGACCAGAGCTGGTCGAGATCCCAGTCCTCCGCGTAGCCGTCGCTGGTCGCGCCCACCACGTACGCGCCGACCGTGTCGTCGATCATGTTGCGGACCTGGTCGGACAGGTCCTCGCCGTTGAGCACCCGGAGGCGCTCGGCGTAGACCACCTGGCGCTGCTTGTTGAGCACCTCGTCGTACTTCAGGACGTTCTTGCGGATCTCGGCGTTCTGGCCCTCGATCTGGGCCTGGGCGCTCTTGATCTGGCGGGTGACCATCTTCGACTCGATGGGCACGTCCTCCGGGATGTTGAAGCGGTCCATCACGGCCTCGACCGCGCCCGCCCGGAAGCGCTTCATCAGCTCGTCCTGAAGGGACAGGTAGAAGCGGGACTCACCCGGGTCACCCTGCCGCCCGGCGCGACCACGGAGCTGGTTGTCGATCCGGCGGGACTCGTGCCGCTCGGTGCCCAGCACGTAGAGCCCGCCGGCGGCGGCCACCTCCTCCGCCTCGGCGTCGCAGGCCTGCTTCCAGGTCGGGAGGATCTCCTCCATCGCCTTGGCGTACTCCTCCGGCTGCTCGACCGGGTCGAGGCCGCGCTGGCGGAGGTCGTTGGCGGCGAGGAACTCGGGGTTGCCGCCGAGCAGGATGTCGGTGCCCCGGCCGGCCATGTTGGTGGCGACCGTGACCGCGCCCTTGCGCCCCGCCTGGGCGACGATCTCCGCCTCCTTGGCGTGGAACTTCGCGTTCAACACCGAGTGCGGGATGCCGCGGCGGCGCAGCATGTGCGACAGGATCTCGGAGTTCTCCACCGAGACGGTGCCGACCAGCACCGGCTGGCCCTGCTCGTGCCGCTCGGCGATGTCCTCCACCACGGCGTTGAACTTGGCCTTCTCGGTCTTGTAGATGACGTCGGGCTTGTCCATCCGGACCATCGGCCGGTGCGTCGGGATGGTCACGACGCCGACCTTGTAGACCTTGTTGAACTCGCCCGCCTCGGTCTGCGCGGTGCCGGTCATGCCGGACAGCTTCTCGTAGAGGCGGAAGTAGTTCTGGAGGGTGATGGTGGCCAGGGTCTGGTTCTCCTGCTTGATCTCCACCCCCTCCTTGGCCTCGATCGCCTGGTGCATGCCCTCGTTGTAGCGGCGGCCGTGCAGGATGCGGCCGGTGAACTCGTCGACGATCAGGACCTCGCCGTCGCTGACGATGTAGTCCTTGTCGCGCTTGTAGAGCTCCTTGGCCTTGATGGCGTTGTTCAGGTAGCCGACCAGCGGCGTGTTGACCGACTCGTAGAGGTTGTCGATGCCGAGCCGGTCCTCGACCCGGGCCACCCCGCGCTCGCTGACCGCGATGGTGCGCTTGGCGTGGTCGACCTCGTAGTCGCCCTCGCCGTCGGTGCCGGGCTGGAGCCGGGCCACCACGCCGGCGAACTCCTGGTACCACCGGGCGGAGTGCTCGGCCGGCCCGGAGATGATCAGCGGGGTGCGCGCCTCGTCGATGAGGATCGAGTCGACCTCGTCGACCACCGCGAAGAAGTGGCCGCGCTGGACCAGCTCCTCCTTCGACCAGGCCATGTTGTCGCGCAGGTAGTCGAAGCCGAACTCGTTGTTGGTGCCGTAGGTGATGTCGCACTCGTAGGCCGCGCGGTGCTCGGTGGCGGGCCGGTTGGGCAGCACCACGCCGACGGTGAGCCCGAGGAACTCGTGCACCCGGCCCATCCACGCGGCGTCGCGCTCGGCCAGGTAGTCGTTCACCGTGATCACGTGCACGCCCTTGCCGGCGAGCGCGTTCAGGTAGACCGGCATGACCGAGGTCAGCGTCTTGCCCTCACCGGTCTTCATCTCGGCGATGTTGCCGAAGTGCAGCGCCGCGCCGCCCATCACCTGGACGTCGTAGGGCCGCTGGCCGAGCACCCGGGAGGCGGCCTCACGGCACACCGCGAACGCCTCGGGCAACAGGTCGTCGAGGGTCTCGCCGTCGGCGAGCCGCTCCTTGAACTGGTCGGTCATGCCGCGCAGCTCGTCGTCGCCGAGGTTGACGTAGTCGTCCTCGATCGAGTTGACGGCGGCCGCGATGGCCTTCAGCCGACGCACCATGCGGCCCTCGCCGGCGCGAAGGACCTTTTCCAGAATCGACACGGATCAACGCTCCCCTAGACGGTCTCGCACCATCGTAGGCGCTCCGACGCGGCGATGGTCACTGGTGGCGGCGGTCCGGACCCAGGAACCCGACATAACGCCGCGGGCACGCGGGCGCCGACCGCTAATCGGGTTACGCCGTCCGCGAACGATCCGGCACCATGGCTCGGATGGAGCCTGTGGAGATCATCGAGGACGGGCTGTTGCTGCGCCCCTGGCGGGCGGCGGACGCCGACGCGGTGCACCGCGCCTGCCAGGACCCGGACATCCAGCGCTGGACCACCGTACCCCGCCCGTACCGGCCCGAACACGCCCTCGCGTTCGTGACCACGGTCAGCGCGACGGCCTGGGCGGCGGGCACCGGCGCGCCGTTCGCGGTCTGCGACGCCGACAGCGGCGAGCTGCTCGCCTCGTGCGGCCTGGTCTCCGTCGACCGCGTGCTCGACTCGGCCGAGGTCGGCTACTGGACCGCGCCGTGGGCGCGGGGCCGGGGCGTGGCGGTCCGCGCCGTCCGCGCGGTCGCCCGCTGGGCGTTCGACGCGCTCGACCTGCGCCGGCTGACCTGGCAGGCCGAGATCGGCAACCACGCGTCCCGGCTGGTCGCGCTGCGGGCCGGATTCCGGGTCGAGGGAGAGTTGCGGCTGGCCCACCCGGCCGACGGGGGCCGGCCGGAGGCGTGGATCGGCTCCCTGCTCCCGACCGAGCTGGCCGCGCCGGGCGATCCGGTCCCGTACGGTCCGACCACGCTCCAGGCCCGTCGGGCGGCGGTCTTCGGCCGGCCGCAGCCCGACCTGTTCGCCACCGCCGGCGACACCGAGCTGCGGTTGCGCGCGCTGGAGGAGAAGGACCTGGCCGAGGTCACCCGCACCTGCCAGGACGAGGAGACGGTGCGCTGGACCACGGTCCCGCACCCGTACCGGCCGGAGCACGCCGAGGGTTACCTGCGGGACCTGGTGCGGCCGGCCTGGGCCCGGGGCACCGCCGCGATGTTCGCGGTGGCCGACCCGGAGGACCGCTACGTCGCCTCGATCGACCTGCGCATCCTTCCCGCCGACCCGCTGGTCGCCGACGTCGGCTTCATGACCGCGCCGCAGGCCCGGGGCCGCGGCTACCTGCCGGCGGCGCTCGCCGCACTCTGCGCCTGGGGCTTCACCACGCTCGGCCTGGCCCGCGTCGAGTGGCGCGCGAACGTGGGCAACACCGCGTCCCGGCGGGCCGCCGAGAAGGCCGGCTTCACCGTCGAGGGCACGCTCCGCGGCGGCGTCCAGCACCGGGGCGAACGACAGGACGTGTGGGTGGGCGGCCTGCTGCCGGAGGACCTGGTGTGACCCCGGAACGGATCGAGGGGTACGGAATCCGGCTGCGCCCGTGCGGCCCGGCCGACGTGCCCGGGATGGTGGCCGGATGCGCCGACCCGGAGACCCGCCGGTTCCTGCCGCTCCTGCCAGACCCGTACGACGCGGACAGCGCGCGGTGGTGGATCACCGAGGGCGCGCCGGCCGCCTGGGCGGCGGGCGGGTCCGCGTACACGATCGCCGACCCGGCCACCGACCGACTGCTCGGCAGCATCGGTCTGACCCGGCTCAGCGCGGAGCGGGCGACCTACGAGATCGGCTACTGGGTGGGGCCGTCGGCGCGTGGCCGGGGCGTGGCGACGGCCGCCACCCGACTGCTGGGCGAGCGAGCCTTCGCCGTCGGCGCGGCCCGGCTGGAGCTGCTCACGCACGAGGCGAACGTGCCGAGCCAGCGCACGGCGCTGGCCTGCGGTTACCGGCGTGAGGGGGTACGCCGGGCGGCGGGCGCCGCGCGCGACGGCGTACGCCCGGATCTGGTCGCCTGGGTGCGGCTGGCCGACGACCCGCCCGGGCCGACCGCCCGCCTGCTGCCGGACCTGCCCGACGGCCGGCTGACCGACGGCGTCGTGACGCTGCGCCGCGTGGAACCGGCGGACACGGACGCGCTGCACCGGATGCACACCCTGCCGGAGGTGGTGGCGAACCGGGTGCCGCCGGTGGCGCCGGAACGGGCGACGGTCGCGCGCCGGTGCCGGCTGGCGGCGAGCCGCTGGCTGGCCGGCGAGGCCGCCGACCTGGCGATCCTCGACGCGGCCACCGGCGCGCTGGTCGGCGGCTGCGCGCTGGTCTCCGACGAGCCGGCCACCGGGCAGGCCATGCTCGGCTACAGCCTGCTGCCCGAGGCCCGCGGTCGGGGGCTGGCCAGTCGGACGGTCCGGCTCGTCGCCGGCTGGGCCTTCGAGGTCGGGGTGGCCCGCCTCTGGGCCGGCACCCGGCCGGAGAACGTCGCCTCCCAGCGGGTGCTGGAGCGGGCCGGCTTCCGGCGGGAGGGGCTGCTGCGCGGCCGGCTGCCCGGCCCGGACGGCGTCCGGGTCGACTCGGTGGTCTACGGCCGGCTGGCCACGGACGAGCACTGAGGCGGGCCCCCGCGAGGCGCACGGGGGCCCGTCTCGCGGTCAGGGGTCAGGTGTCGAGCGAGATGATGCCGTAGTCGTACGCGCGCCGGCGGTAGACCACGCTCGGGCGGCCGGACTCCTTGTCCAGGAACAGGTAGAAGTCGTGGCCGACCAGCTCCATCTGGAACAGCGCGTCGTCGACGGTCATCGGTTCCGCGGGGTGGACCTTCGCCCGGGCGATGTGCCACGGCTGGTCGTCGGGTTCGGAGTAGCCGCTCTGGTCGGGGCGTTCGGCCACGGCGGTGGCCGTGCCGTGCCCGTTCAGCGACGCCAACCCGGGCCCGTCGAGATCGGCCACCGGCAGGCCGGCGGTCGCGGCGGCCACCGAGAGCGGCGCGTGCCGCCCGCGGTGCACCCGGCGGCGGTCGGCCGCCCGGCGGAAGCGGGTGTCCAGCTTGGCGATGGCGGCGTCGAGCGCGCTGTAGAAGTCGTTCGTGCAGGCCTCGGCCCGGATCACCGGGCCCCGCGAGACGCAGGTGATCTCCACCCGCTGGCAGTGGTCGGCCTGGCGCGGATTGCGCTCATGGAACAACTCGACATCCACGCGAATGAGTTTGTGGTCGTAGCGTTCGATCTTTGCGAGCTTTTCGGCTACGTGCACCCGGTAATGGTCCGGCACTTCGACGTTACGGCCCTTGACCACGATGTCCACGTGACCTCCCTTGTTCGGACGGTCGTTCGGTCCGGATCTTCCGGTCGACGCGCCTGGGACAGCCCCGCTCGGCGTCGACCGGTGGTGTGCGGCTACGCCTCCTTCCAGTGCCGGGGAAGGTTGGCACCCTCACTACCCCCGACACCGAAACGCTAACTCCTGTTCGGTCACCAGTCACCCCCGGTTGTCGAGAGCGGTCGCGAAAATTAACAGCTCATACACCATGGGGTGAAACGGAAACACGAAGCGTCACCGAGGACGTCGTTTTTGCGTTGCGGCGAGCACCACCGCGACCTTTGGCGTCATTCCCGCGCCGTGCAATTTCCGGCTCACCGTCGCAAGCGTGGCACCGGTGGTGACGATGTCGTCGAGCAGCACCACGGTCCCGGCCGGCGCCGCCGACCCGGCCCGGCGCAACCGGAACGCCGCCTCCGCCGCCGCGGCCCGGCCGGCGCTGTCCAGCACCACCGAGTCCGGCCGCGGCAACGCCCGCAGCGGTCGCCGCACGCGTACCGGCCAGCCGGCCGCGCGTAGCCGGGCCGCGGCGGGCCGGACCATCCGGTCCAGGTGGTCGCCGTACCGGGCCCGGGCGGCGCGGGCGGTGTCCGGCACCGCCACCAGCGTCACCGGGCCGGGCCGGCCCACCGCCACGGCCACCACCTCGGCCAGCAACGCGCCCAGCGGCCGGGCCAGCCCGTGCCGGCCCCGTTCCTTGTACGCCAGCAGCCCCTCCCGCAACGCCCCGCCGTACGGGCCGAGGGCGACGCAGGGCGGCAGGCCCGGTGGGGCCGGATCGGGCCGGGTCGACGCGGGCCGCAGCGCCGCCAGCTCGGCCACGCACCGCGGGCAGAAGCCCTGCCGCAGCCCCGGGGCGCGCACCGCGCACCCGGCACAGCCGGTGGGCAGCACCAGATCGGTCAGATCCGACCAGAGGCCGCCCAGACCCGGCACCGGCATGTCAGTAGAGGAAGAAGGGCGCGGTCGGGTTGGCCGTCCGGCTGCCCGCCGGCAGGTCCAGCACCTGCTCCGGCGTGACGAAGTCGATCGGGTTGTTCCGCCAGGCGCTGCCGGCCGTCTCGAACATGAACGAGTACGCGGGCAGCCCCCGGTCCCCGCCGCCCGGATACGCCGCCAGTTGGCTCACCGGGGCGCCGATCTCGGACGCGAGCGGGGGCTCCCAGGAGCCGTCGACGGCGAGCTGGTGGATGGCCGAACGGCGGTCCGGGTCGTTGCCGGCGATCACCAGTTGGTCCTCGGCGATCCAGTCGACGGCCGTCACGCCGGTGAGCACGGTGGGCAGCCGGCGGGGCTGGCCCAGGGTGACCACGCCACCCTCCACGCTCACCGGCGCCACGTAGACGGCGCCGCCGCTGACCAGCGCGATCCGGTGGCCGTCGAGGGACCCGGCGACCGCCACGACGCTTCCGGAGACGTTCAGCGGAACGGCGCTCAGCGTGGCCGCCCCGTCGAACCGGTAGAGCTTGCCGTCGGCCGCCACCAGACCCGCCGGGTGGTCCTTGTCCAGCGAGCGCAGCCAGGTGGGCCGGCTCATCGTGCGGAACCCGGCCTTCGCGTCGCTGCTGTTGAACACCGCCACCGGTTCCGGCCCGGTGCCCACCTTGAGCCGGAGCCGCTTGTCCGCCCCGGCCACCACCAACGCGGCCAGCACCTGGTCGTCGGCGCGGGCGAGCGTCGCCGAGACCACGTTCCGGTTCTCCGCCGCCGGCATCGGGACGGTGGCCCGCTGCTCGGCGCCGATGGCGAGCGGATGGAGGACCCCGTCGTAGACGCTGAACCGGGTGGGATTCGCGCCGCTCGGGTACGCGGGATGGGTGCCGCGCTCCCGCTCCAGGTCGACGCTGAACCGCTTCTGGTTCTGGATCTTCAGATCGAGCTGCCCGGTCAACTCCGGCAGCGACCAGGCGAGCTGGGTGCCGAGCCGGGCCAACCGCCCCTCGTTGGCCCCCGGCATGGTCAGGTTGACCTCCCACTGGGAGTCCGCGCCGGTGGCGTTGTTGATCGGGCGGGTGCCGTCCGGGAGCCCGGTCACCCCGGGCGCCAGCCAGTCGGACGGGCCACCGGCCAGCCACTTCACCACCTCGGTGACGCGCCGCTCGGCCGGCACCGACGACGGCAGGTAGCGCAGGTCCGGCACCAGCCGGGTCAGGTCCGAGTTCCAGAAGTAGACCGTGCGCGAGCGGTAGTACTGGCGCAGCGCCGCGTCGCTGGTCAGCAGCACGTTCGGCAGGCTGGTGATCAGCAACCCGGTGCCGGCCGGCTCGGCCCGGCGGAGCTGGAAGACGTACTCGGTCTCGGTGGCCCCCGGCGGGCCGAGCGTGCCGTCGGCCCGCAGCACACCGACCTGCTGCACCTTGATCGTGACGGTGCTGGTGCCCTGGTTGTTCGGTGGGGTGCTCTCCGGCTTCGCCCGCAGCCGGACCACGGTGAGTTCGACCTCGCTGGTCTGCGGCTTGCCGGGCAGCAGGTCCCGGGCCTCCGGCGCGAGGAACTTCTGGGCCCGGGTGTACGCCTGGTCGCGCTCCCCGGCAGCGGCCGCCCGCAGGTAGTTCTCGATGAACGGCACCGGCTCGTCGCTGTCGGTAGGCGCCGGCGGCGAGGCCGGCGGACCGTTGAGCGAGCCGGCCTCACCGGCGGGCACCGAACCGTCGACCTGGACGTCGGTCTCGGCCGGGATGCCGCACCCGGCCGGGAGCAGGACGCCGGCCAGCAGCACGGCCAGCAGCCGCCGCCGCGTCACGGTCACGGCCCCACCTCCATCCGCGCGGAGTCGTCGGCAGGGCCGACGGCCAGCGCGCCGGCGCCGCTGCCCGGCCCGATGGCGAGCAGGCCGCCGTCGCGGGGACCGCCGAACGGCAGGGCCGCGTCGGCCGGCACCAGCCGCAGCGGCGAGGTGGTCAGCCGGTCACCGGCCCGCGCCGGCAGGGTGAGCCGGAACTGCGCGCCCTGCCCCGGTGCGCCCCACGCCTCCAGCCAGCCGCCGTGCAGCCGGGCGTCCTCCACGCTGATCGACAGGCCCAGGCCGGTGCCACCGGTCTGCCGGGCCCGGGACGGGTCGGCCCGCCAGAACCGGTTGAAGACCAGCTTCTCCTCGCCCGGCTTGAGCCCGACGCCGTGGTCCCGCACGGTGATCGCCACCGCGCTCTGGTCGACGCCCAGGGTGACCCGGACCGGCTTGGCCTCCCCGTGCTCGACCGCGTTGCCGACCAGGTTGCGCAGCACGCGCTCGACCCGGCGCGGGTCGACCTCGGCGATCACCGGAGTGTCCGGCAGGTCGAGCTCGATGGCCACCCCGACCCGCTCGGCCAGCCCGGCCAGGCGCTCGACCACCCGGTGCACCACCGGCACCAGATCGGTCGGCTCGCTGTCCAGCACCGCGAAGCCGGCGTCGAACCGGCTGATCTCCAGCAGGTCGGTGAGCAGCTCCTCGAAGCGGTCCAGCTCGGCCTGGAGCAGCTCGGCGCTGCGCGCCACCGCCGGGTCGAACTCGTCCCGTTCGGCGAAGATCAGGTCGGCCGCCATCCGGACCGTGGTCAGCGGCGTCCGCAGCTCGTGCGAGACGTCCGAGGTGAACCGGCGTTGCAGCCGGGACATCTCCTCCAGCCGAAGGATCTGCCGTTGCAGGTTGGTCGCCATCTGGTTGAACGAGGCGGCGAGCAGGGCCAGGTCGTCCTCGCCGGAGACCACCATGCGCTGGTCGAGCAGGCCGGCGGAGAGCCGCTGGGCGGTGCGCGCGGCCACCCGGACCGGAGTCACCACCAGGCGGGTGACCAGGGCGGCCAGCAGGCCGAGCAGCAGCACCAGGGCGACGCCGGTGGCGACCACGGTGGCCCGGGCGTCGGCCGCCGTGGCGTCCTGCCGGGCCAGGGGTACGAGGTAGTAGAGCTCCACCTGCCCGAACCGGGTGGGCACCGGGGAGCCGTAGACCAGGTATTTCGTGCGGTCGCCGCCGAGCGTGCCGGTGCGGATCTGGTGGGCCACCTTGCCGGACGCCACGGTGGCCCGCAGCTCGTCGCCGATCACCGGGCGCACCGGCACGTCCGGGGAGACGCGGGGCTCGATGAACTCGGCGAAGTTGTCGGCGGTGATCGCCACCACCACGCCGCTGGTCTGCGCCGGGTCCCCGCCGGCCAGATAGTTGACAGTGCCGTCGATGGTGTCCTGGAGCTGGGCCTCCTGCGGCTGGCTGTAGAGGTTGAACTGCTTGGCCGCGTACTCGCTGCCGTTGCTCAGCCGCATCCGGACGTCGGTCTCGGCGTTCTCCAGCAGGATGCTGGTGATCTTGTCGGCGATCAGGTAGGCGAAACCGCCCACCAGCAGACTCGACGCCACCAGGGTGATGGTGACCACGCGGACCTGGAGCGAGCGCCGCCAGGCCTGGTGCACACCGGCGGCGAACCGCGTCGACCGGCCGGCCAGGGCACGCCAGAGCACCCGCGCGGCGCGCAGCCGGCGGGGCAGGACGGTCGGCGGGTCGGGCAGCGGGGCGGTCAGCACAGTGCTGACCAGGTTATCCGGTGCCCGCCTTGTAGCCCACGCCCCGGACGGTGAGGATGATTTCGGGTCGCTCCGGATCCGGCTCGATCTTGGCCCGCAGCCGCTGCACGTGCACGTTGACCAGCCGGGTGTCGGCGGCGTGCCGGTAACCCCACACCTGCTCCAGCAGCACCTCGCGGGTGAACACCTGGCGGGGCTTGCGGGCGAGCGCGACCAGCAGGTCGAACTCGAGTGGCGTCAGCTTCACCTCCTCGGCGTCCCGGCTGACCGTGTGGGCCGGCACGTCGATGGTGATCTGGTTGCCGGGCGGGCCGATGGTGAGCAGCTCCGGCGCGACGTCCTCGCCGCGACGCAGCCGGGCCCGCATCCGGGCCACCAGTTCCTTGGGCTTGAACGGCTTGACCACGTAGTCGTCGGCGCCGGACTCCAGCCCCAGCACCACGTCGACCGTGTCGCTCTTGGCGGTCAGCATCACGATCGGCACGCCGGACTCGGCGCGGATCGCGCGGGCCACGTCGATGCCACTCATGCCCGGCAGCATCAGGTCGAGCAGGACGATGTCGGGCCGGCTGTCGCGGAACGCGGCCAATGCCCGTTCTCCGTCGGCGACGAAGGACGGCACGAAGCCCTCGCTGCGCAACACGATGCCGAGCATCTCGGCAAGGGCGGGGTCGTCGTCGACCACGAGTACGCGGGCTCTCATGGGGTTTATCGTTCCATCCCCGTTCATTCGAAAGGTCGAAGTCTTTCCGGCACGGTAGCGCCGAGCGCGCCCACGCACCACAGCTGACGGCGTGGCCAGCGTGGCGCACCACCGCCGACGGGTCCACCGGACGCGGACCCGCCGTGCAACCATGATCCCCCGGGTGCCCCGCCGCCCGCCACCTCTGCCCTGCCCGCCCAGGAGTACGCGTGTCCGACGCCGGCCCGACCGCGGTGCTCCCGCGCCGCCCGCTGACCGTCGGCGAGCTGCTCGACGCCGCCGTGCTGCTGCTCCGCGACCAGGCCCGGGTGCTCCTGCCGCTCGCCGTCGCGCTGGCCCTCGCCGAGCAGGCCGTGCTGTACCCGTTACGGCTGCTGGCCGGTGTGCACCCGCCCGGCTGGTGGCCCGGCGACGAACACCGGTTCGGCTGGTACTGGCTGCTGCTCGCGGCCGGCGCCGGCACCGAGGCGGTGATCATCGCGCTGCTGGGCAACCCGGCCGCGCGCGGCGGCGCGGCGGCCCTGCTCGGCCGCCACCGCGCACCGGCGGAGCTGCTCCACGGGGCCCGTCCGGGCGCGACCCTGCTGGCCGCGGGCGCGGTCGGGCTCACCGTCGGCGCCGCCGGGCTGGCCGGGCCCGCCTGGTTCGTGGCGTACGGGCTGCTCGGCCTGGTGGTGCCGGTGCTCGTGCTGGACGGCGTGCCGGCGCACCGGGTGCCGGGACGGGCGGTCCGGCTGGCCGGCCGGGTGGGCGGGCGGGGCGCCGCCGTCCGGCTGCTCGGCTACCTGGGCTGGTGGCTGGTCCGGCTCGGCATCGGGCTGGGCGTCCCCTACGGGCTCGGGCTGCTCGGCCTGTTCGACGTGTCGGCCTGGGCGCTGCCGGTGGCCGTCGTCGCGCACGCGGCGGTGAACGCGCTCGCGTACCCGGCACTGGCCTGCCTCGACGCGGTGCTGCACCTGGAGACCCGGATGCGCACCGAGGGGCTGGACATCCGGCTCTCCCGGGCGCCGGCCGGTGCGCCGGAGCCGGTGCTGCTGGCGGCCCACCGGTGAGCCGCTGGTGGACCGAGGCGGTCGCCGCGCTGGGCGACGTCGTCCCGCTGCCGCTGGCCGCGCTGCTCCTGCTGGCCGCCGCGCTGCTGACGGCCCTGGCCTGGCATTCCTTTCCGGCCTGGGTGCCCCGCCGACTGCCCCGGCTCACGCTGCCCCGGCTCCGCCGGCCCCGGCTGCGACTGCCCCGGTTCCGGCTGCCCCGGTTCCGGCTACCGCGCCGGCGCCGGCGCCGTCCCGCCCGCCGCCGGCCGGACCCGCCGGTGCGCGTTCCCGCGCCCCGCACCGCGTCGCCGGCACCCACCGGCGTCCCGGGGACGGCCGACCGGCTGGCCGCCGAGGGCCGCTACGCCGAGGCGGTGCGGGAACGGCTCCGGGAGATGGTCCGGCTCCTGGTCACGCGGCAGGTGGTGGAGCCACGGGCCGGGCTCACCGTCACCGAGCTGACCGAGGCGGCGGCCCGGGCCCGCCCGGCGGTACGCCCCACCCTGCACGCCGCCGGCACGATCTTCTCCGACCTCTGGTACGCCCAGCGCCCCGCCACCGTCGGCCACGACCAGCGGATGCGCGCCCTCGCCGCGGAGCTGCGCCGCGAGCTGACCGGCGAGGAGGAACCACGGTGACCGCCACCACCGCCCCGGCCCGCCCCGCGACCCCACCGGCGTCCCGTCGCCGACGGCACCGCGTCGTGGTCCCGCTCGCCCTGGCCGTACTGCTGATCGTGACCACAGTCGTCCTGCACGCGGTGGACCAGCCCGACCCGGACGAGCGCGGCTTCCTCTCCCCCGTCGCCACCGACGACGACGGCGGCAGCCGGCTCGCCGAGGCGCTGCGCGCGCAGGGGGTGCCGCTGCGCCGGGAGACCGACACCGCCGGGGCGCTGCGGGCCGCCGGTACGGCGCCGAGCACGCTCTTCGTGCCCGCCCCCGAGCTGGTGCACCCGGACACCCTCACCGGGCTGACCGCGTTGCCGCCCGGCAGCCGGCTGGTGCTGATCGAACCCAGCCGGCGCGTCCTGGCCGAACTGGGCACGCCGGTCGAGCCGGCCGGCCGCCGGTGGGCCACCCGGGCCCTGCCGCCGGACGCCGACGGCACGGCATGCCGGCTGCCCGAGGCGGTCCGCGCCGGCACCGCCGCGGTCGACCACCAGCGGTACGCCGGGCCGGAGCGCGTCGACAGCTGCTACGGCGGCGCGCTGCTCCGGATCCCGGCCGGCACCGAGGTGGTGCTGGTCGGCGCCAGCGACCCGTTCCGCAACGACCGGATCGACGAGCGGGGCAACCGGGACCTCGCCACCGGCCTGCTCGGCGCCGGCGGCCGACCGCTGGTCTGGCTGGACCTGCCCGCCCCGGCGCCGGCCCCGACCGGGGCCAGCGCCTCGCCGACCGAGGGTCACGACGGGTCGCCGACGCCCCGCCGCACCGCCGAACGCCCCGACCGGGCCGACCCGCCGCCGCGCGGCGACAACCCGCTGTGGGGCGCGTTCCCGGCCTGGTTCTGGGCGATCCTGGCGCAGCTCGCGCTCGCCGGGCTGCTGGTGGTGCTCTGGCGGGCCCGCCGACTCGGGCCGCCGGTGACGGAGCCGCTGCCGGTGACCGTGCGCTCCGCCGAGACCGTCCGCGGCCGGGCCCGGCTCTACCGGCGGGCCGGTGCCCGGGACACCGTCGCCGGGACGCTGCGCGACGCCGCCCGGGACCGCGTCCTGCCCCGGCTCAACCTGCCGCCCGACACGCCCGACGACGAGGTGGCGGCCCGGGTCGCGGCGGCGACCGGCGACGACCCGGAACGGGTGGCCGGGCTGCTGCACGGCCCCGCCCCGCGCGACGACCGGGAGCTGCTGGAGCTGGCCCGTGAGCTGGACACGCTGACCCGTACCCTGGCCCCGCCCCCGAGCGAAGGAGAACCCCGGTGACCGGACCCGTCATCGCCGCCGCGTCGCCCGCCGCCCCGTCCGACGCCCGCGCCGCCCTGCACCGGCTGCGCGCCGAGGTGGCCAAGGCCGTGGTCGGGCAGGACGCCGTGGTCACCGGCCTGGTGATCGCGCTGCTCTGCCGGGGGCACGTGCTGCTGGAGGGCGTGCCGGGGGTGGCCAAGACGCTGCTGGTGCGCACCCTGGCCACCGCGCTCGACCTCGACTCCAAGCGCGTGCAGTTCACCCCCGACCTGATGCCCGGCGACGTCACCGGGTCGCTCATCTTCGACCCGCACACCGCCGCGTTCACGTTCCGCGAGGGGCCGGTCTTCACCAACCTGCTCCTCGCCGACGAGATCAACCGCACCCCGCCGAAGACGCAGTCCGCGCTGCTGGAGGTGATGGAGGAACGGCAGGTCACCGTCGAGGGCGCGCGCCGTCCGCTGCCCGAGCCGTTCATCGTCGCGGCCACCCAGAACCCGGTCGAGTACGAGGGCACCTATCCGCTGCCCGAGGCGCAGCTCGACCGCTTCCTGCTCAAACTGACCGTGCCGCTGCCCGGGCGGGACGAGGAACTGGGCGTGCTCCGCGCGCACCACGCCGGCTTCGACCCGCGCGACCTGCGCGCCGCCGGCGTACGCCCGGTGGCCGGCGCGGCCGACCTGGCCGCCGCCCGCGCGCAGGCGCACGCGGTGCACGTGGCCGAGCCGGTGCTCGGCTACATCGTGGACCTCTGCCGGGCCACCCGCGCCGCCCCGGCGCTGGAGCTGGGCGCCTCGCCCCGGGGCGCGACCGCGCTGCTCGCCACCGCCAAGGCGTGGGCCTGGCTGGCCGGCCGCGACCACGTCACGCCGGACGACGTGAAGGCGGTGGCCCGCCCGACGCTGCGGCACCGGCTCCGGCCGCGACCGGAGGTGGAGCTGGAGGGCGTCACGGTGGACGCCGTGCTCGACTCGGTGCTGGCCACCGTGCCGACGCCGCGATGACCTGGCGGGCGGGCCTGCTGCTCGCGGCCGGCGCCGGGACGCTGCCGGCCTGGCCGGCGCCGTTCCTCGGCGTCGCCGTGCTGACCGCGGCGGTGCTGCTGCTGGTCGCCCTGGACCGGGCGCTCGCCGTCCCGCCGCACGCGCTCACCGCCACCCGCACCGGCGACCGGACGGTCCGGCTCGGCGGCACCGCCACCGTCACCCTGCACCTGGCCAACCCCACCGACCGGGCGCTGCACGCCCAGGTACGCGACGCGTGGGTGCCGTCCGCCGGGGCGCGGCCGGCGCGGTCCCCGCGCGAGGTGCTCACCGTGGCGCCCGGCGACACGGCCACGCTGCCGGTCCGCCTCACCCCGACCCGGCGCGGCGACCGGCCGGCGGTGGCGCTGACCGTACGCTCGCTCGGGCCGATGCGCCTGGGCTTCCGGCAGCGCGCCGAACGGCCCACCACGCCACCGTGGACGCTGCGCGTGCTGCCGCGCTTCGACTCCCGCCGACACCTGCCGGAGAAGCTGGCCCGGTTGCGGATCATCGACGGCGTCCAGGTGACCCGGGGGCGCGGCCACGGCACCGAGTTCGACACGCTGCGCGAGTACGCCGTCGGCGACGACGTCCGGTCGATCGACTGGCGGGCCAGCGCGCGCCGCGCCGACGTACTGGTGCGCACCTGGCGGCCGGAGCGGGACCGGCGGCTCGTCTGCGTGCTGGACACCGGCCGCACCTCGGCGGTCCGGCTCGGCGACGAACCCCGGCTGGACACCGCGATCGACGCGGCGTTGCTGCTCACCGCGCTGGCCGCCCGCGCCGGCGACCGGGTCGACCTGCTCGCCGCGGACACCGCCGTGCGGGCGCGGGTGACCGGCAGCAACCGCCCGGCGCTGCTCACCCGGCTGGTCGAGGCGATGGCGCCGCTCCAGCCGGTGCTGGCCGAGACGGACTTCGAGCTGATCGCCGGTGAGGTGCTGCGCCGGGAGCGGCAGCGCAGCCTGCTGGTGCTCTTCACCGCGCTGGACGCGGGCGCACTCGGGGAAGGCCTGCTGCCGGTGCTGCCTCGGCTGGCCGCCCGGCACCGGGTGGTGCTGGCGGCCACCCACGATCCGGTGCTGACCGGGCTCGCCACCGCCACCCCGGCCGGCCCGGACGACCCGTACGCGGCCGCGTCGGCGTGGCGGGCGCTGGCCGAGCGGGACCGGGTGCGGGCCGCCCTGTCCCGGCACGGCGTGACAGTGGTGGACGTGCCCGCCGACCGACTCGCCCCTGCCGTCGCCGACACCTACCTGCGCCTGAAGTCCCTCGGCCACCTCTGACCGCACCCCCACCCCGGGCCGCCCACCCACGGGCCCCCCCACCCCACCCCCCACCCCGGGCCGCCGGCCCTGATTCACGGAAACAGTGGCTATGGCGGGCTCCATGGCCACTGTTTCCGTGAATCTGCGCTCAGGGGCGGAGGGGGCGGAGGGGGCGGAGGGGGCGGAGGGGGCGGCGGGAGCGGCGGGAGGGCGGCGGCGTGGCGGCCCAGGATGAGCGCGTATGCGAGGAAGGCGGCCCAGACGGTGGCGCCGGCCGCGACCCGCACGGCCATCGGCAGCGGCGCCGGGGTGACGAACGCCTCCAGCAGCGCGGAGACCGCGAACAGCCCGACCAGGCCGACCGCTACCACCATCGCCGACCGCCCCGCCTCGGCGACCGCCCGGCCGCGCCCGAGGTGCGCCGGCGGGGCGATCCACGCCCAGGCGGTGCGCAGGCCGACCCCGGCGGCGACGTAGATGCCGGTCAGCTCCAGCAGGCCGTGCGGTGTGATCAGGCCGAAGAAGACGTCCGCCCGGTCGTAGGAGACCATCACGCCGCCCACCACGCCGATGTTCAGCGCGTTCTGCCACAGCAGCCAGAACACCGGCACCACCAGCACGCCGGCGGCCAGGCACTGGGCCGCCAGCCAGGCGTTGTGCGTCCACAGGTGGAACGCGAACGTCGGCGCGGCGAACTCCGTGTAGTAGCCGGCGAAGCCGGAGTCGACGAGCTGCCGGGCCGACTCGGCGCCGATGAACGCGGCGGCGGTGTCCGGGTGGCCGGCGACGAACCAGATGAGGAAGACGGTAAGCGCGCTGAACCCGGTGGCGACGCCGCACCACCAGGGCCAGGCCCGGTAGAGGGCGGCCGGCAGGTCGGCCAGCAGGAACCGGCGCACCGACGCCCAGGACGGCCGGGGGCGGCCGGTGATCCGGGCGCGAGCCGCGAGGACCAGGTGGGACAGCCGACCGACCAGCGCCGGCTCCGGCGCGCGGCTGCGCAGCACGGAGAGGTGGGTGGCGGTGCGCTGGTAGAGCGACACCAGCTCGTCGACCTCGGCGGCGTCCAGCCGGCGCCGGCCGGTCAACTGCTCCAGCCGCCGCCACTGCGCGCCATGCTCCGCCACGTACGCGTCGAGATCCACTCGCTCATGGTGTTCACTGTCGGGGTGCGCGCGCAACCTCCCCCGCCCTCCCGGTGGGCCGACGCCGGTCTGGTCAGCGGCGAGGCGGTGGAGCTGGACGTCCGGGTCGCCCGGCTGGGCTCCCGGGTGCTCGCCCTGCTGGTCGACCTGTTCGTCCAGCTCGGCCTGGCGCTGGTGCTCGGTGCGGCGCTGTCCCTGCTGGTCCTCGCGATGCCGCCGGACGTGGTGGACGCCGCGCTGGCCGGTGGCCTCCAGATCGTGCTGCTGGTGCTGGTGCTGGTCGGCTACCCGGTGGTGATGGAACGGTTCGTCGGCGGCCGGACGGTGGGCAAGCTCGCGGTGGGGCTGCGGGTGGTGCGGGCCGACGGCGGTCCGGTCGGGGTCGGGCAGTCGCTGACCCGGGCGCTGGTGGGGGTCGCGGTGGAGTGGCCCGGCCTGGTGCTGCCGCTGTTGAGCTGGGCGGCGACCGTGACGGTGATGCTCACCGACCCGCGCGGCCGGCGGCTGGGCGACCTGGTGGCCGGCACGCTGGTGGTGCACACCCGGGGTGCCGCGGTGTGGCGACCGGTGCCGCCGGCCGTGCCGCCGCTGGTCGCCTGGGCGGGCACGCTGGACCTGACCCGGGTGGACGACGGGCTGGCCCTGGCCGTCCGGCAGTACGTGGACCGGCTGCCCCAGCTCGCCGCCGCGGACCGGGTCCGGCTGGGCCGGGAGCTGTGGGCGGAGGTGGGCGCGGTGACGTCGCCGCCGCCGCCCTGGGCCGCGCCGGAGTGGGCGTACCTGGCCGCCGTGCTGGCCGAGCGCCGGCGGCGGGCCGCGTACCGGCTGGGCCGGGTCCGCGCGGTCACCGGCTCGCTCTGGCCGGAGCTGGCCCCGGCGCCGGCCGCGCCGCCCGCGACCCCGCTGCGGCGGGCCGCGCCGGAACCCGCCGGGCCCGATCGGGTACGCCGCTGAGCGCGGCAGGCCGGCTCAGGAGAACAGCGTCCGGCCCCACCAGTCGGCCGCGTCGCGGACACCGGGCGGGCAAGCGAACAGGCCGCTGGAGACGTGACGGAGGTATTCGTTCATCGCGTCGTTGCGGGCCAGCCGCGTCTGGATCGGCACGAACTGCTTGCGCGGGTCCCGCTGGTAGGCGATGAAGAACAGCCCGGCGTCGAGCCGGCCCAGCCCGTCCGAGCCGTCCACGAAGTTGTAGCCGCGACGCAGCAGGCGGGCGCCGCCGTTCTGGTCCGGGTGGGCGAGCCGCACGTGCGCGGTCGGCGCGATGACCGGCTCACCGTCGTCGCCCTTGGCGGCGAAGTCCGGCTCGTCGAACTCGTCGCGCCGGCCGAGCGGGGCGCCGCTGCCCTTGGTCCGGCCGGTGATCGTCTCCTGCTCGGCCAGCGGGCTGCGGTCCCAGGTCTCGATCAGCATCCGGATCTTGCGAGTGACCAGGTAGGAGCCGCCGGCCATCCAGTCCGGGCCGTCGCCGGGCTGCACCCAGAGCTGCTCGCGGAGCAGGTCGGCGTCCTCGGCCTTGAGGTTGGCGGTGCCGTCCTTGAAGCCGAACAGGTTGCGCGGGGTGGCCTGGTCCCGCGACGTCGACGAGGTACGCCCGAACCCGAGCTGCGACCAGCGGACGCTGACCACGCCCATGCCGATCCGGGCCAGGTTGCGGATGGCGTGCACCGCCACCTGCGGATCGTTGGCGCAGGCCTGGACGCAGATGTCGCCACCGGACAGCTCCGGCTTGAGCGCGTCGCCGGCGAAGTGCGGGAGGTCGGCCAGCGCGGCGGGGCGGCGGTCGGCGATGCCGAACCGGTCCCGCCCCTGGGCGTCCCGGAACAGCGACGGGCCGAAGCCGACAGTGACGGTGAGCTGCGACGGGGGCAGCCCGAGCGCCTCGCCGGTGTCGTCCGGCGGGGCCTCCGGCACGCCGCCGACCGCACCGATCAGCCCGGCGTCCTTGCCGGCGGTCATCCGGGCCGCGGCGGCGGTCCACTCCTGGAGCATCGAGACCAGCCGGTCCCGGTCCTTGGTGACCACGTCGAACGCGACGAAGTGCAGCCGGTCCTGGGCGGCGGTGGTGATGCCGGCCTGGTGCTCGCCGAGGAACGGCACCGCCCCGGCGGCCGTCTCGGTGGCCGACGCCTGGCCGCCACCGGCGATCAGCGCGCCCGCGCCGGCCGCCACCGCACCGACGCCGGCCGCGCCGACGCCGGCCAGGGTCATCGCCCGCCGGCGGGAGATCCCGCGACCGGCCTGCTTGCTGTTCGGCTCGCTCGTCGCGTCACCGCCGGCCGGGGTGGTCATCGGGCGACGGCCGCCGCGATCTTGCTGACCGGCTCGGCCAGCGCGTTGATGCTGTCCGACAGCTCCTTCAGCTCGGTCTTGCTGAGCTGGGTGTGCAGCTTCCAGCCGTCGCCGGCCCGGTGCTTGCCGAGTGCCGCCTCGACGTTGGCGAACTCGCTGTCGAGCTGCTTGACCAGGTCGGGCGCGCGCTGCTCCAGGGCCGGGCGCAACGCGCCGACGGCCGCCTTCGAGCCCTCCAGGTTGGCGTTGAAGTCCCAGAGGTCGGTGTGCGAGTAGCGCTCCTCCTCGCCGGTGATCTTGCCGCTGGCGACCTCGTCGAGCAGCGCCTTGGCGCCGTTGGCGAGCTGGAGCGGGGTGAGCTTCTCGGCGTTGGCCTTGGCCACGATCGCCTTGACGTCGACCAGGAGCCGGTCGGCGATCGGGCCGTCCTTGCTGACGTCGCCGGTGGTCCAGAGGTCCTTCTCGATCCGGTGGAAGCCGGTGAACTCCATGCCCTCCTCGACCACCTCCTCGCGGCCGTCGATCTTGGGGTCGAGGTCACCGAAGCTCTCCGCGACCGGCTCGATCCGCTCCCAGTAGGTGCGGGCCACCGGGTAGAGCGCCTTGGCCTTCGCCACGTCGTTGGCCTTGACCGCGGCCACGAACTCCTCGGTCTTGGTCAGCAGCGCGGCGGTCTGGCTCTGCACGTAGCGCTGGTAGCTGGCGGTCGCCTGGGTGAGCGCGGCGTCCGGCGCGACGCTCGCGGCGGTGCCGCTGACCTTCAGCGCGCCCCGGATGCCCCGGCCGCTCATCCCCGGCTTGCAGGCGGTCTCGTACGTCCCGGCGGGCAACTCGACCCGCAGCTCGCGGCTCAGCCCGGGGGCGATGTTCTCCACCTCGCCCATCACCCGGTCACCGGCGGCGTAGACGTAGAACTCGTTGACCTTGGAACCGTTGTTGGTCACCTTGAACGTCACCTGACCGGCGTCGATCTCGGTGCTGTCGACCTCGCAGGCGCTGTCGGTCGCCTTGACGGCGATCGGCCCGCCGGCGGTCGCGTCGGCGTCGTCACCGCCGCCGCAACCGGCCAGTCCGGCGACGGCGAGCAACCCGGCGGCGGCGGGCGCGACGAATCGAGTGGTACGCATCGGTGCGGGATCTCCTCGGAAACGGGTGGGTCAGGCGCGCGGGGACGGAACGGCGGCGGCGTCGACAGCGGCCGGTGCGGGCTCGGCCGGGGTCGCGGTGGGCTCGGCTGCGGACTCGGCCGACGCGTTCGCGGCCGGGGTCGCGGCCGGCGGGACCGGGGTCGTGGCCGGCCGGGTCGGCTGGGCCGGCTTGCGCAGGAAGAGCACGAGCACCGGGACCGCGTACGCGACCCAGGCGATCAGCTCCAGCACGGTCGGCGCGGCGGTGATGTTGAACATGCCGGCGAGCAGTGCGCCGTACCAGGCGTTCGGGTCGAGCGTGGCGGAGATGTCGAACGCCTGGTCGTTGAGGCCGGGCAGCACGCCGGCCTCCTGGAAGTCGTGCACCCCGTACTTGAGGATGCCGGCCGCGACCAGGATGAGCAGCGCGCCGGTCCAGGTGAAGAACCGGCTCAGGTTGATCTTCAGGGCGCTGCGGTAGAGCCCGAAGCCGATCACCACGGCGGTGGCGATGCCGCCGATCAGGGCGAACAGCGAGCCCGCCCCGGTGCCGCCGGCCACGCTCTCGGCCGCGGCGTAGAAGATCAGCGCGGTCTCCAGGCCCTCCCGGACCACCGCGAGGAAGGCCATGCCGGCGACCGCCAGCGACCCGACGGCGAGCGCCTCGGTGAGCTTCCCGCGCAGTTCGCCCGCGATGGACCGGGCCGCCTTGCGCATCCAGAAGATCATCCAGGTCACGAACACCACGGCGGCGACCGAGGTCACCGCCTCGAAGAACTCGCGCGACTCGGAGGTGCGCAGCAGCGAGGTCGAGGTGTACTGGATCAGCGAGCCGAAGACGACGGAGAGCGCCACGGCCAGGCCGACGCCGGCCCAGACCTGGGGCAGCCGGTCACGCCGCTCCGACTTCACCAGGAAGGCGACCAGGATGCTGACCACCAGGGTCGCTTCCAGGCCCTCCCGCAGGCCGATCAGGTACGTGGCGAACATCCGTTACTCCGTAGTCGGTCAGGCATGCCTCAGTTAACTTAGGGCAGCCATACCTTGCTCCTGTTCCGGCACGGCGTCAAGTTGTTCACGGCAACGTCACCCAGCCTCGTCCGGGACCGGCCGAACCGGCCAGGGCCGGAGGACCCGTTCGTCGCCGCGTACGCGAAAAGGGACCGGGACGGCCGCGCGGCGGCCGACCCCGGTCCCTTCCCGGGCGCGGAACTCAGTAGCGGTAGTGCTCCGGCTTGAACGGGCCCTCCTGCGAGACGCCCAGGTAGGAAGCCTGCTCCTTGGTGAGCGTGGTCAGCTTGGCGCCGAGCGCGTCCAGGTGCAGCCGGGCGACCTTCTCGTCCAGGTGCTTGGGGAGCACGTAGACGCCGATCGGGTATTCCTCGGTCTTGGTGAACAGCTCGATCTGCGCGATGGTCTGGTTGGCGAACGAGTTCGACATCACGAAGCTCGGGTGCCCGGTGGCGTTGCCCAGGTTCAGCAGGCGGCCCTCGGAGAGCACGATGATGGCGTGGCCGTCGTCGAACCGCCACACGTCGACCTGCGGCTTGATGTTCTCCCGGGTCACGTCGGAGCGCTTCGCCAGGCCGGCCATGTCGATCTCGTTGTCGAAGTGACCGATGTTGCCGACGATGGCCTGGTGCTTCATCCGGGCCATGTGCTCGTTGGTGATCACGTCGAAGCAGCCGGTGGCGGTGATGAAGATGTCGGCCTGCTCGACCACGTCGTCCAGCGTGGCGACCTGGTAGCCGTCCATCGCCGCCTGGAGCGCGCAGATCGGGTCGACCTCGGTCACCACGACCCGGGCGCCCTGGCCGCGCAGCGACTCGGCGCAGCCCTTGCCCACGTCGCCGTAGCCCATGACGACTGCCATCTTGCCGCCGATCAGCACGTCGGTGGCGCGGTTGATGCCGTCGATGAGCGAGTGGCGGCAGCCGTACTTGTTGTCGAACTTGCTCTTGGTCACCGAGTCGTTGACGTTGATGGCCGGGAAGAGCAGCGTGCCGGCGCGGTGCATCTCGTAGAGCCGGTGCACGCCGGTGGTGGTCTCCTCGGTGACGCCCTTGATGCCGGCGGCGATCCGGGTCCAGCGCTGGCCGTCCTCGCCGAGCGAGCGGTGCAGCAGGCCGAGGATGACGGCGTATTCCTCGGAGTCGGCGGACTCGACCGGCGGCACGACGCCGGCCTTCTCGAACTCCGCACCCTTGTGCACCAGCAGCGTGGCGTCGCCGCCGTCGTCGAGGATCATGTTCGGACCCGCCCCGTCGGGCCAGGCGAGCACCTGCTCGGTGCACCACCAGTATTCCGGCAGGGTCTCGCCCTTCCAGGCGTAGACCGGGACGCCGGCCGGCGCCTCCGGGGTGCCCTCGGGGCCGACCACGATGGCCGCGGCGGCGTGGTCCTGGGTGGAGAAGATGTTGCAGGACGCCCAGCGGACCTGCGCGCCGAGCGCGACCAGGGTCTCGATCAGGACGGCGGTCTGGACGGTCATGTGCAGCGACCCGGTGATGCGGGCGCCGGCGAGCGGCTGGGCCTCGGCGAACTCACGCCGGATCGCCATCAGGCCGGGCATCTCGTGCTCCGCGAGCCGGATCTCCTTGCGCCCGAACTCGGCGAGCGACAGATCCGCCACCTTGTAGTCGCCCTCGGCGAGGGTGCTCGGCCGGGCGCCGGACGGCGCGCCGCTGGGGGCCGCCGGAAGCGTGCTGGTCATGGAAGCTCCTGTCGAACGAAGGGCTGCGCAGCCTTCCACCTTACGCGCGTGGGCCCGCTCACCCGGGGCCGGTTGGTGGAGGGGCGGTGGAGGGGCGGCGGACAGCGCACGGGGCGGTCGGTCGTGGACAGACTTCCCGCCCACGGCCCGGCCGCCCCGTGCATCCCCCCGGTTTGGATCCCCCGCGCGTTCCCGGACCTTCGTCGCGACAACGCTGCGTACTCATGAAGTTACAGTGGGACACCACGAATCGCGGCGGTTCCGGAAAATCAGCGGCTCAGCCCAGGCCGCAGGTGGCCACGAACGCCTCGCCCTCGCCGGTGAGCGTCAACGGGCCGCCGGCAGCGGGGCCGACCGCGGACCGGCCCGCACCCAACGTCACCACGCCGACCCCGTCGTCCACGGTCAGCCGGCCGGCCCGGCAGAGCACCATCCGCGGGCCGGGCAGCGTCAACCGCACCTCCGGCGACGCGGCACCCACCACCACCCGGTGCAGCGCGAAATCCTCCACCGGCACCGGCCAGGTCGACACCCCGGGCGCCACCGGCTCCGGCCGGAGCACCGGGTCGGCCAACACCTCGAACCGCAGCACCCGCAGCAGCTCGTCCACGTCTATCCGCTTCGAGGTCAACCCACCCCGCAGCACGTTGTCGCTCGCCGCCATGATCTCCACGCCGGTGCCGCGCAGGTAGGCGTGCAGATTGCCGGCCGGCATCCAGATCCCCTCGCCCGGCGCCAGCCGGACCCGGTTGAGCAGCAGCGCCACCACCACGCCCGGATCGGCCGGATAGCCGGACGCAAGCGTGCGCACCAGCGCGGCGTCCGGCGACGCCGGCCCGGCGGTCGCCGCCGCCAGCACGGCCGCCACCAGCCCGGCACGCTCCGCCGCCGGCCAGCTCAGCAGCGCGCGTACGGCCTCGCGCAGCCCCGCCGGCCCGTCGCGCAACGCCGCCACCACTGGCGCCAACGCGGGTACGCCGAACCCGGCGATCACCGTCGCCGACTCGGCCGGGTCCCGGAAGCCGCAGAGCGCGTCGAACTCGGAGAGCGCCACCAGCAGCTCCGGCTTGTGGTGCGGGTCGACGTAGTTGACCCGCCCGGTGTCGGCCGCGTGCCCGGTGCGGGCCTGTTCGGCGTCCGGATGCGCCTGGAGGCTCAGCGGCGCGTCGGCGGCCAGCACCTTCAGCAGGAACGGCAGCCGGGTACCGAACCGGCCGACCAGGCGCTCACCCAGCCAGTGCCCCGGCTCGGCCACCAGCAGATCGGTGAGGCTCACCGGGCCGCCGTCCCGGTCGACAGTGGCCGGGGCGCCCGGGTGGGCGCCCAGCCACAGCTCGGCCTCCGGCCCGTCGCTCGGCACCGGCCGGCCCTGCAACTCGGCGATCGCGGTCCGCGAACCCCAGGCGTAGTCCCGGATCCGGCCCTGCAACAACTCCATCGGTCAGCTCCCGGGCCGTCCGGCCACCTCGTCGGCCGGCGCCTCGGTCCCACCGGCGCCCGCCGTCGCCCCGGCGTGCTCGGTCGCCGCCTCCGGCACGGCGGTGTCGGCCGCCTGCCCGGTGCCCGCCCGCTGCGCCGCCGCGCTCCAGATGTCCGGCTCCAGGTAGATCACCCGGGCGATCGGCACCTCGCGGCGGATCCGCGCCTCGACCGCGTTGATGCCCCGGGCCAGCTCCTCGGCGCTCTCGCAGGCCGGCACCGCGATCTTCGCGGCCACCAGCAGCTCCTCCGGGCCGAGGTAGAGCGTCTTCATGTGGATGATGCGCTCGACCTCCGGGCCGCCGGTGACGGCCTGCTCGATCTTGGCCAGCTCGCTGCGCTCGGCACCCTCACCGAGCAGCAGGCTCTTGGTCTCGATCGCCAGCGTGATCGCGATGATCACCAGCAGCATACCGATCATCGCGGTGCCGGCGGCGTCCCACAGGCCGTTGCCGGTGGCCAGCGTCATGCCGACGCCGAAGAGCGCGAAGACCAGACCCACCAGGGCGCCGAAGTCCTCCAGCAGCACCACCGGCAGCTCCGGGGCCTTGGCCCGACGGATGAACCGGATCCAGGTCTGCTTGCCCCGGATCAGGTTGGACTCCTTGATCGCGGTCCGGAACGAGAAGCCCTCCATCACGATCGCCGCGAGCAGCACCACCACCGGCACCCACTGCCACTCCGTGATCGGGTGCGGGTCGGACGCCTTGTGGTACGCCTCGTAGAGCGCGAACAGGCCACCGAGGCTGAACAGCACGATCGCCACGATGAACGCGTAGATGTAGCGCTCCCGGCCGTAGCCGAACGGGTGCTGCGGCGTGGCCTCCCGCTTGGCCCGCCGGCCACCGATCAGCAGCAGACCCTGGTTGCCGGAGTCGGCCACCGAGTGGATCGACTCCGCCAGCATCGACGACGAGCCGGTCAGCAGGAACGCGATGAACTTGGTGACGGCGATGCCGAGGTTCGCCGCCAGGGCGGCGACGATCGCCTTGGTGCCCCCGTTTGCGCTCATGCCCCGCCTCGCTCGATGCCGCACGTGCTCACTGGTTTGCCAGCTCCTTCATTTCGGTGATGGCCGGAACCGCCATCGGGTCCAGCCCGTGTGCCAGGGCGAGGTAGATCGACGCGAAGTCCGGGACCGCCACCAGCGACGCGAGCCGCTCCAGCGCGGAACCGCCCTCGGCGGTCACCACGTCGCAGCGCACCCCGCGCCGCTCGGCGAGCGTCTGCACCGCGTCCGCGCGGCGCTCCTCCACCGCCAGCGGCTCGTCGGTGTCGTCGTCGGCGTTGAGGCCACCGTCGCGCAGCAGCACCAGCCGCAACCGGATGCCGTCCGGGTCGGTGTCGTCGGGGTCGGCGAAGATGTCCCGCTCGCCCTCGGCCAAACCGCCGAAGACGCCGTCGAGCAGCCCCACCCGGCCCCGGCCGGCCTCGCCCAGCGCACCGCTCACCACCGGATAGCGGGAGTTCGCGGAGAGCGTGTCACCGAACCGGCGGGCGGCCACGGTGGCCAGCGGGGACGAGCCCCAGACGATCGGGATCGACCCGGCCAGCCCCAGCGCGAGGGACTTCGCCGGATTGACGAAGGACTCGGCGGTCGGCCGGCACCGGTCGGCGTCGGCGTCAAGCCGGGCCGCGGTCTCCGCCAGATCCGCCTCGTTGACCTTCACGAGGCCGAGCGTACGGGCGGCGAGCAGGACCGGCACGGTGAGCGCCCACAGGCTGGCCCGGGCCGGGGCCCGCCGCGGCACCGGGATGAACGGCGCGCGGGCCCGCTCGGCCACCGACTGGAGTTGCGAGTCCGGAGCGCCGACCGCGACCAGCCGGGCCCCGCGCCGGTGCGCCGCCTCGGCCGCGCCCAGCGCCTCCGGGCTACGGCCGGACGCGCTCACCGCGATGACCACGTCCGCCGCACCCACCCAGCCGGGCACGCCGGCGCTGCGGTGCGGGATGACCGGCACCGGGCAACGCGGCCCGGCGACCGTGGCCAGCACGTCCCCGGTACGCCCGGCCGTGCCGATGCCGGCGATGACCACCGCACGGGGACGCCCGTCGTCGGCGAGCACGGACAGGTTCGCCTCGGCGGCCAGCGCCGCCGACTCGCGCACCTGGGCGCCGGCGGAGGCGGTGAACCGCAGCATCCCGCCCGGATCCCGCTCGCCGAGCTGCGCCGGGTCGTCCAGCAGTGCCTCGTCCGCGTGCCGGTGCCCGCTCACCCCGGCCGTACCGTCCATCACCGCGACGACCCGCCCCGCGCGTCGTCGGCCGCCGGACCACCGCGCGCCTCGTCCAGGAGCAGCACCGGGACGTCGTCCCGGACCTCGAAGACGCGACCGCACTCGGTGCAGGTCAACGTCTGCGCCTGCGGGTCGTAGTCGAGCGGGGCGTGGTGTGTGTCCGGGCAGGCGAGGATCTCGAGCAACTGCGGGTCCAGGGCCACGGCGCGGCTCCTTCCACGTATGTGGTCTCACCGGTCGGCGGTGCCGTCCGGCGCACGCGATCTTAACGGCGAACCGCCCCCGGCACCCGGTCCCGTGCGACACCCGGCCGGCCGGGTCGGGCCGGCACCACCCATGGTCACGGTAAACCCGGGACCCCGTCGGGGCCGGCTCAGTCCGGCATGCGGGGCAACACGCTGGTGGCGTCCCCGTTCGCGGGGGCCGACGGCGGAACCTCGGCCGGGGGCTTCCCGTACACGTTGCCGGTCGGACGCGGTGGGGTGGCGCCGCCGTACACCGTCGGGGCCGGCCCGGGCGTCCCGGAGCGGTAGGTGGTGCTGCTGCGGGGCAGCGGGACCGGCGGATGCTCGACCACCGGGCCGTCGTCCGTCCGGTCCGCGCGGCTGCGACGCACCAGCAGGACGATCAGCGCGACGCCGACGAGTACCAGCGCGATGCCGAACCACATGACCATGGAACCTCCGAAGGACGAATCGTCGGCGGCGACACCGGCAGCCGGATCGACGGCGGCGACCACCGCCGACGTACCGGCCGTCTCGGCCGGCGCGGCGGCGACCGCGCTGGGCGTGGGGGTCGGCGAGGGCTTGCGGGAGGGGGTCGGGCTCGGGCTCGGCGTACGCTCCGCGCCCACCAGCCGGGCAGTCCGGCCGGCGCGGCCGAGCACCTGGCCGTTCGCGGCGCTCGCCTCGCCGGCGATCTCCAGCCGCCCGCCGACGGCGCCCGGCAGGAAGGACACCCGGTAGCGCACGGTCGCGCCCTTCCCCTTGCACAGCGGCCGCTCGATCGGTGCCACCTGAGTGGTGGTGACCACGCCACCACCACCGGAGGCCGGCACCGCCACCCAGCGGCCACCGGACGCCACCTGCACCCGGACCTGGTCGGCCCGCAGGCCGTCCAGCTTCAACCCGAGCGTGGTACGCAGCGCCACACACCCCTCGGTGCGCTTCCGCACCTCGACCGCCATCGCGCCCGCCGAACCGCCGGCCGTGAAGCTGCTCGCCGAGCGCAGCCCGACCCGGTCGCCGTCGGCCAGCGCCGGGGACGCCGCGGCGGCCACCAGGCCACCCAGCATCACGCCGACCGTGGCCCAACGCGCCGCGTGCCGCCTCACCGACATCTCCACCTCACCGTTTCCGTCCCGGACGGGATCCGCCGGTCAGGTTACTACCGGGCCACCCCGGCACCCGCTCATCGAGCGCCCCACATGTGTGCCGCGTTACGCCACACGGTCAGCTTCGGTCGCCGCCCGCCGCGAGGGCCCGACGGCAGAGCTGGTCGGCCGTCCGGGTGGTCTCCGGCAGCCGGTACCGGGGCGTCAGAGCCAGTACCCGCTCCACCGCCTCGTCCAACCCGATCCGGTGCCCGACGCTGACGAAGACCGGCCGGACCCCGTCCCGGGTACGCAGCACCCGCCCGACCACCTCCTCCCCGTCCCGCAGGTCGGCCCGGTCACCGCGCCGCGGACCCGGCCCGGTCCACGAGCCGACCAACGGCGTCTTGCCCACCCCGAGCGCCGGCAGCCCGGTCACCAGCCCCAGGTGGCAGGCCAACCCGAACCGGCGCGGATGCGCCACGCCGTGCCCGTCGCACACCAGCAGCTCCGGGCGGACGGTCAGCCGCTCCAGCGCGGTGAGCAACGCCGGCATCTCGCGGAAGGCGAACAGCCCCGGCACGTACGGGAAGGCCGGCCGCCCCACGCACACCGCCTCGTCCACCACGGCCAGCGTGACCGCGTCCAGCACCGTGACGGCCGCCGCGAGCCGGTCACCGCTTTCCGCGTACGCGACATCCAGCCCGGCCACCGTCGCGGGCGCGCTCGGACCGGGCCCGACCAGATCGACCCGGGACCGCAACTCCTCCTGTACGCGCAGCGCCTCCGCCACGTCGGCCGGCGGCCGGTACGGGACGCCCTCCGCCGCCACCGGCCCGGGGCGCGCGGGTGTCACCGGCCCACCCGGCCGTCGATCCGCTCGCGCAGCAGATCGGCTCGCCCGTTGTGCCGGGCGTACTCCCCGATCGCATGCACCAGCAGCTCCCGCAGGGAGACCATCCGGTCCCCCCGGTGGCCCCTGACCTCCAGGTTCGGCGCCGCCGCCACGAACCGCTCGGCGAACGTCACCTCACGGCGCCACGCCGTCCACGCCTGCTCGACCAGCGCCGGATCGGCGACGGCGCCGTTGAAGGGCCAGTCCACGTCACCGGTCGGCCAGATCCGCGACACGTCCTTCCCGGCCATGACGCGGCGGAACCAGTGCCGTTCACGCTCGGCGGCATGACGCAGCAGCCCGAGCAACGACATCGTCGACGGTGGCACCGACCGCCGCGCGAGCTGCTCCGCGTCCAGCCCGGCGCACTTCAACTCCAACGTGAGACGGTGGTACCGCAGCTCGCCGACCAGGACGCTCCGCTCGTCCGCCCCCGGAGCGTCGACGCGGGGATCCTCCTCCGGCGAGACGAACATGTCCTCCCAGCCGAACCGGCGCGGACCGGCCCCCGCATCGGTGCTCATGACCGGCACGGGGCCATCAGGAGGCCGCGATGGTGGGGTCGGCACCGGGATCGCCGGCACGCTGGAGCTGCTCCTCGAACATCACGAAGGTGCGCCGCCGGATACCCGCGACGAGTGCTGCCTCCTCCGGCGTGTACGCGCGCCTCTCCGCGGTGGCCTGCTCGTCGATCGCCCGCACGGTCTCGTAGAGCGCGAAGATCGGCCCTTCTCCGCTGAGACTCAGCCCCCGCTCTTCTTCAACACGCTGCACGAATCGCTCAGCCGACCGCACGAAGATGTCCCCACCCATGGCGAAAACTATCTCGTCAATGATGTCGTCGGCTGCCTGCCAGCCGCCCGTCCGGAGATCCAACCGCCAGGCGATCAGACCACCCTCCGCTGTCGGCATGATCTTCACAGGGGTGTCGTAGTAGTCGTAGTAGCCGGCAAGGTTGAGCCCGTCCGCCGCCGCTTCCGTCATCGCTGTCCACCACTCAGGGTCGATTGAAGGGCGGCCCAGAAGTGTTCACGTTGGCGCCGGACGATGCCCTTCCGGATCGCTGATTCCGCGGGGGAGAGATTACGGCCCTCGCTCCGGGGCACCGCCTCGATGTCACGCCAGACCTCGAACAGGGAGTGCTCCCATACCGCCACCCGGTCCAGCGCGGCCAGGTGCAGGCGGAACTCGCCGATGTGTCCGGTAGCGGTTCGTACCAGGAACTGGATATCTCGATAGCCGCTGTCCTGGGGATCACGGAATCGATCCTCAAATCTCGCCACATCGAGATCAGGGTTGCTGGTGAGGCTCGCCAGCCCCGCGTACAGATCATCCAAGGTCTGGTACGAAACCCTACCGGCCGCAAGGTCTCGAAGGCGGTCGGCTCTGCCGCCGTTCCGGGCAACCTTGTCCTCAGCTCGGGCACGATCTTTCGGCCCGGGGCGTGGCTTGTACTCGGCCCCGAGCGTCGACAGTTGAGCCAACCGGCTACCGAGTAAGTCGAGTTCATGCTGGGCGACCGCCGCGTCCCGATACAGCCGATCCAGATACGACTTCGAATACGACGGATCGACGAGGCTGGCCTTGTCGAACCCCGGCTGGGCCGGCACTGGACGCTCACCTTCGAACCGCTGACTCACCTCGATCTGGTCGGAACGGAGCGGGGTGGCCTCAACGGGAGGTACCGGTGCCGAGGCGACGGCCTTTGCGCCGCGCTCGCGGATCTCCCGCACTACGTCGCCCAAGACGTCGATGGCCTGTTGGTGGCTGGCCAGGTGGTGCAGAGTCACCGGCCGGGCGGTCAGCGAGTTGGCGAGTTCCGGCGTCGCCAGGATCATCCGGACCAGGTCGGGACGCTCGGCGAGCTGCCGCACCAGCGTCTCGGCCAGCAGTTCCTCGCGCCGTGGCGGCGCCTCCCAGCTCTGGTCGAGCATCCGCTGGACGCGCGGGTCGGCGAAGAGCCGGTTCAGGTCGCCGGCCGCCGCCTCGTCCAGCCCCGGTAGGAGCCGACGCAACGTCGGCCCGTCGGCGTGCTGCGCCAACTCGACCGGGGTCACCCCGGCGGCGAAGGCGTCGGCCAGGCTGCCGCTCGCCGCCAGCGCGTCCCCGACGTAGAGCCCGGCGGCGATCCGGGTCGCGTGGGCCGTGCGGTGCGCGTCGCGTACCCGATCGGGCTCCGGCTCGGCCTGTGGCGCGCTGCCCGGGAACGGGGTGCCCGGCGGTCGGTGGAAGGTGGTGGACTCGCCGAGCAGGTGGACGCGGTTGAAGTCGGGCGTACCTCCGTTCTTGCGAGGCGGCGGGTCGGGCGGTCGCGGCGGCGCCGGACGATGTCGTGGCTCGGGCAGCACGTTGTAGTCGCCGGGCGGTCGGCCGGTGAGCGGCATCGGCCGGCCGTCCGGACCGAGGACCAGGGCGTCCACCCCCACCACGTTGCCGTCGAACGGGACGCCGCTGTGCCGGTAGAGCGGTTGGCCCGCCACCACCCCGCTCTGCGGGTCGAGGTAGAGCACGGTGCCGTTCTGGTTGAGCGCCACCCAGGCGTGCGAGCCGCCGCCCTCGAAGCTGGTGATGAGGAAGGCGTAGCTGCCGTGACCGCCCGACGCCAGCTGCGCGTGCAGGTCGCGGTAGCCACGCTCGACGAGCCTTCGTCGGTCCTCGCCGGCCGTCCCGGGGTGGTCGGGTACGCACAGGTTCTGGAACCGTCCCCCGGTCGTCTCCTCGACCCGCAACGGTCCGTCCAGCTCGCCGCCGACCGGCCGGCGCACGTCGCCCGACAGGTAACCGTCGAAGGTGCGCGGCGCGGCGACGCGTGGCCGACCGTGCACCCACGTCTCGAAGAGCGACAGCGTGCAGTCGAGGCAGTTGATGCCCCGGGTGGCGTCGGCAGCCGGGCCACCGTCGTTGGCCAGCCGGAACCAGTCGCCACGCCGGGGGTCGGCCGTCCGGATCACGCTGCCGTCCGGATTGCGGGGCATCTGCCGTTCGAGGTCGGTCTGGTGCAGCGCGAGCGGGGGCCGGAGGCCACCCCGCCGGCCGTAGGGGCGGGACCGGTCGACCGGCGGTGGATGCCCGTGGCCGGTGAGCGCGGAGTGGTCGGCCGTCTCCACCGCGCCGAGGGCCAGGTCCGCCACGTCGTCGTTGATCCGGTAGAAGTCGAGGTCGTCCTCGACCATCACCCGATCCGGCAGGCGCTTACCGGCACGTACCGCGTCCGCCTCGTCGACAGCCCGATAATGCAGGCGTTCCCGCAGCCGTCCCTCCCGCACGTGCTGGTCGGCGAGCTGGTGCTGCCCGGCCTGGCGCAGCTCGTAGCCTCGGGTGAGGAGCCAGCGCGCTGCCTCGTAGTGCTGATCGGCAAGGTCGCGGAACTCCTTGACCTGCGCCTGCCGCCGATTCTCCTCGTGCAGCGCCCGCTGAGATTGCAGGTAGCCCTGGTAACGCCGCCGATCCAGAGCCTCGCGGTCGGCTGCCAGTCGCGCGGCCCGCTGCTGGAAGGTCTCGTGGCGCGGGGGCCGGGGGTGGGACGGACCGGAAATCGGGGTCGAGTCGGCGGTGGGACGCGGCGGAGCCAACGAGTCCAGCAGAGGAAAACGAGGATTCGGCACCGGCCGGGGATCAGGGCCGACGGCGGGCGCTCCCGGGTTCGGTGCGCCCTGCGGATGGAGCGGCGGGGCTGGCGGCGCAGCGAGATTCCCCTCATGTCCACCCGCAGTGAGCCGATCCGGCGACGGCGGCATCGCCGGGTACGGGTGGTCGGCGAGCGGCGGGGAAAGGGTCGCCGCCGCCTGCACGGGAGCGGTCGGGGCCAGGACGTTCGTGTCGATCACCGCCGACGCCGGGATCGCGCCGCTCCGGACCTCACCCGGCCCGGCGAGAGCGGTACCGGGGTGCGGCGCGTCGACGGTCACTGAGGACAGCGTGGGAGTGGTGGTGGTCGAGGTGGTTGTCACGACGGCGGCGTCGACGCTTCCCAGGGAGGGCCGCGCCGAGGGGGGCAGCTCCGGCGCCGGGGGTGCCGCGCCCACCGGGTCGAGGTGAGGGGCCGCCGCCACGGCATCGGCCAGCGGCGGGGTCGGAGAACTCGTGACGGCGGCCGGAGCCGGCCGGGAGTGGACAGCCGGATCGCCGCCCTGCACGGGTGGGGGCGGCTCGGCGGCCCGGTGGTCCGGCACGTAGCCGGCCGGACCGGGCCCGGGTGGCGTCTCCCCGCCGACCGGTGGCAGATCCAGGCCGACTGGCGGCGCCGTGAGCCCGCCCAGTTTCCCGTCGAGCCGGTGATGCAGCGCCGTCTCGGTCTGCCCGGTGGCGGAACCGCTCGCGCCGGACGCCGCAGCCCGCGCCAGGTCCTCCAACGACGGGCCCTGGCCGGTGGCCAGCCCGGCCGCGGTCTCGGCGAGGCTCTCGCCGGCCATCTCCCGCCCGAGGCGCTCCCCGATCTGCGTGAACCGCCCGCTCGTGTGTCGGCCCAGACCGGCGAGCGGGGCGACCGCGCCGCCGGCGAAGCCACCGAGCCCCGACGCGCCCACGTCGGTCAGGTCGAGGCCGTTCCGGCGGCCGGTGGAATTCTGGTACGCCTGGGTGGCCAGGCTGGTGCCCGCCTCCTGCCCGGCCTCCGCCAGCCCGCCGAGCACCGCCTTGCGGGCCAGCCCTCGGGCTCCGCTCTTGACGACCTCCTTCGCGGCCCGTTCGCCGGCCTCCTTCAGGCCCTCCTTGACCGCCTTGCGGGCCAACTGGGCCACCAGCCGCTTGAAGATCTGCTGCACGGCGATGCGGGTGGCGGTGATCGCGGCGCCGGCCGCCGGTGACGCCGCGCCGAGCGTGAGCACGGTGACCACCGCGAGGGACAGCAGCTCGACGACCAGGATGCCCAGCTCGATCCAGGCTTCCAGCTTCGCGCCCTCGATGTCGCAGCCGCAGGAGTCGACCAGCCGCCCCAGCTCGTCGGTGGCCGCCACGAGGGCGTGCAGCGGTGCGTCCTCGCCGCCGGCCACCTTGTCCCAGGCCGTGTCGAAGGCGTGCGCCACCAGGCCGACCCCGCCGTACCCGCTCTTCACCTCGCCGGCAGCGGTGGTGGCCTCGTCGCGCGGGCCGGCCAGGACGCCGGCCACGCCGTACCACTGGTCGGCCAGGTCCCAGACGGCACGCTCGTTGCCCTCCGGCCACTCCACGCCGACCACCCAGTCGAGCGCCTCGTAGATCCAGCCGGGCACGTCCCAGGGGCAGTAGTCGAGCGGGTGCGGGATCGGGCTGGGCAGCATGCTCACGCGCGGATCCTCCGGTGGTCAGCGCCAGGGCCGATGCGGGTTGTGTCGTTGGTGCGGGATCTGCCCGAGGTCACGGGCGTTGCTCAGGTCCGTCTCCACGGTCGCGGTGACCGAGCGGACCACGTCCGACCCGATCCCTTCGAGCGACCGGCCGAGCAGCTCCCACGCCCGCAGCAGCGTCTCGGCGTAGCCCTGGTAGTGCTTGTCGAACGCGGCGCCGATGTCATCCCGCCCCCACGGTCGTCGGGCGCTCGCCGCGGCGATCGGATCGCCGGTCTCCCGCCGGGCCGCGGTCACGGCCTTGCCGGTCACGGCCAGGTCGGCGCCACCGCGCCGGGCGCGGTCCGCGTCCAGCCAGATCTCCTCCGCGGACACCGGTCACTCACCGCGTGACGCCACGGCGTCGGCCCGACCGAGCAGCGCGCCGAAGTCATGGGTACGCAGGAAGTCGACCGACGGCGAGCCGGGAGGCAGGTAGCCGGTGACCAGCTCACGGGTGGCGGCGGACGCGGCGGCGGAGGCGCGCAGCACGGTCTCGGTGATCTTCCGGCTCAGCGCCCGGGCGTCCCGGTCGTGGAACACGGCGGGACTCACCTCGACGCTGATCAGCTCGCCGCGCGCCCCCACCACGGCGGTGACCTGGCCGTCGTCGGAACGTTCGGTCACCCGCAACTCGGTCAGCCGGGTCTGGAGTTCGTCCAGACCGGACCGCAGTCGCTGATACTGGCCGTACACCTCGTCGAACCTCGCACGCAGCGCACGGTTCGCATCCCGGTCCGCACTCTCGGCCACCACCGCTCCCCTTCCGTCACTGTGGGTAGGGCCGACCATACCGGGTGCCACGGAATCCGTGGGGTCCGGTAATTTCAGGTGGTGATCGAGCGACAGCAGGCCGAGCAGCTCGCCTCCGTGTGGGCCCGGCGCGACTCCGACCGCCTCGGTTTCCCCTGCACTCCGGTGGTCGAGGAGTTCGAGCTGGGTTACGTGGTCCTGTCCACCGTGTCCACGGAGGCGCGGGCCCTGCCCGGCGACCTGGCCACCACGGTCATCGACAAGGAGACGGGCGAGGTCTCCACCTGGCCCCGGGTGCCGGCGGCCGCGGTCGAGCAGATGTACCGGCAACGCCGCCCGACCGAGCCGCGCGCCCCCCGCACCGTCGACCCGGCCGGGCAGTTGCTCCGCGAGCTGACCCGGCTGCCCACGCCGGGCGCCGCCGCGCACCTCACCCTGGACGGCCGGCTGCACGTCGCGCAGGGCGCGAAGGGCGACGTCGAGCTGCACCATCACCCGCTCGTGCGGTCCTATCTCGACGAGCTGCCCGCCGGTCACCTGGTGCGGGGCGGCGAGCGGCACGCCGAGATGATCGTCGTCTCCGACGCGCTGCACGAGCACGACCACCGCCGCGCCGCCGACGGCCTTCCGCCGATGACCCTCGACGAGGCACGCGGGCTGCTCGGCGCGGGTCGGATCGAGACCTTCCGGAGCCGCGAGCCGGGCGATCCGGCGGGCGGCGCGGCCGAGCTGCCCTGCGACTCGTGCGTCAGGTTCCTGGTGCGTGTCGCGGTCCTGCCCTGGTCCGACCTCGCGTTCGTCGAGGAGTGGCGTCCGGAGCCGCGGGACCTCGTCCAGCCGGGACGGTTCCCCGACGAGGTCGCCCATGCGCTGGCGGACGGTGGCTGGCAGGTCAGCATGTTCAACGAGGCCCTTTCGATGGGCGCGATCGCCGAGACCACGGCCGTCGCGGGCCAGCATCACCGACACGAGGTCTTTCCGGCCGCCGAGGAGGCGCTCACCGCGTTTCCGGCCGTCCTGAGCCGACGGCGCGGGCCGGGGGAACAGGTGTGGATCAGTCGGTTCACGACGAATCCGCTTCGCGCCGCGCACACCGCCGACAGCCTCGCCGACTTCGGCGCGGTCCTGGGCGCCCGCCTCTTCCCGTTGGGCAGCGAGCGTCAGGAGAGCATCCTCGCGGTCGACGAGCACGGCCGGGTCTTCGCGCTCGACCAGGCCGGCGAGTGGTTCCTCGGCGCCGATGTCGACGCCGCTCTCACCACCCTGCTGCTCGGTCGCGCCGCTCCCCGGGTCCGCGACGACGGCACCTGGTGACCCGCCCTACAACGCCACCCCGGTGAGCACCAGGACGCGTGGCTCGGTGTAGTCGTCCATGGCGCTGCGTACCCCCTCCCGCCCGACGCCCGACCCCTTCACCCCGCCGTACGGCATCTGGTCGGCCCGGTACGACGGCACGTCGCCGACGATCACGCCGCCGACCTGAAGCGTGCGGGCGGCGGCGAACGCCACGTCCGTCCGGTGGGTGAAGACGCCGGCCTGCAGCCCGTACGCGGAGTCGTTGACCGCGGCGAACGCGGCCTGGTCGTCGGCGACCGGGGCGACCACCAGCACCGGCCCGAAGACCTCCTCGGCGCTGACCTTCGCGTCGGCCGGCACGCCGCTGAGCACGGTCGGCGGATAGGTCGCGCCGTCGCGTCGGCCGCCCACCTCGATGGTGGCCCCGGCGGCGACCGCCTCGTCCACCCACGCCTCCACCCGCTGCGCCGCCTCGACGGAGACCAGCGGCCCGACGTCGGTCAGCTCCGAGCGGGGGTCGCCGGTGCGTAGTTCCTGGACGGCGGCGACGAGCCGGGGCAGGAAGCCGTCGTAGAGCCATTCGTGCACGTGGACCCGCTGCACCGCGATGCACGACTGCCCGGCCTGGTAGTTCGAGAACGTGGCGATGCGGTGCGCGGCGAACGTCAGGTCCTCGTCCGAGGACCAGTCGGCGCAGATCACCGCTGCCGCGTTGCCGCCCAGTTCCAGCGTGACGTGCTTGTCCGGGGCGGCGCGGCGGATGGCCGCGCCGACCGGCCCGGAGCCGGTGAACGAGACCACCGGCAGCCGCGGGTCGGCGACCAGGTCGGCGGCGCGCTCGTTGGGCAGCGGCAGCACCGAGACCATGCCCTCGGGCAGGTCGGTCTCGGCGAGGAGTTCGCCGAGCAGCAGCGCGGTGAGCGGGGTGGCCGGGGCCGGTTTGACCACGATCGGGGCGCCGACGGCGAGCGCCGGGGCGACCTTGTGGGCGACCAGGTTGAGCGGGAAGTTGAACGGGGTGATGCCGAGCACCGGCCCGCGCGGCACCCGCCGGACCAGCGCGATCCGCCCGGTGGCGGCCGGGTCGGTGTCGAGGCGTTGCAGCTCGCCGGAGAAGCGGCGGGCCTCCTCGGCGGCCCAGCGGAACACCGACACCGCGCGGCCCACCTCGGCCTTCGCCCACTTGACCGGCTTGCCGTTCTCGGCGGTGATCAGGGCCGCGACCTCGTCGGCCCGGTCGGCGAGCCGCCGGGACACGTGGTCCAGGGCCGCCGCGCGGACGTGCGCGGGCAGGGCCGCGGCTTCCGCGGCCACCCGGGCGGCACTCGCGACGGCGGCTTCGACCTGGTCGGCCGTGGCGAGCGTGGTACGCCCCACCGACTGCCCGTCGTACGGGTGGGTGACTGTCAACTCTGCCTCGCCGTGGGCGGGGCGACCGGCGACGTAGAAGGCTCTCGGCTCCACGTCCGGCAGCGTA
This sequence comes from Micromonospora sp. NPDC018662, assembly GCF_044391475.1. Classification (NCBI taxonomy): domain Bacteria; kingdom Bacillati; phylum Actinomycetota; class Actinomycetes; order Micromonosporales; family Micromonosporaceae; genus Micromonospora; species Micromonospora sp. NPDC018662. The sequence continues at coordinate 37,289 of NZ_JBISAC010000016.1, read as the reverse complement.
GACCAGGAACGCCCGCGCGGAAACAGTTGCTCAAACCCTTGTCTGCCTCGGATTCAGTAGCCAAGATGGCAGTCAGATTGCGAGAACCTCCGCTGACCTTCCTTCCGGCCACCCTCTCGGAGACTTGAGATGAGCGACCAGCAGCAGCTGCGCAACTTCGTCAACGGCGAGTACGTCGACCCGGTGGACGGCGGCTACGCCGATCTGGTCGACCCGTGCACCGGCGAGGTGTTCGCCCGGGCGCCGGTGTCCGGGCCGGCGGACGTGGACGCGGCGATGCGGGCCGCCTCCGCCGCGTTCGAGGGCTGGCGGGACGCCACCCCGGCGGAGCGGCAGCGGGCGATGCTGAAGTTCGCGGACGCGGTGGAGGCCCGGGCCGCCGACCTGGTCGACGCGGAGGTGCGCAACACCGGCAAGCCCCGGCAGCTCACCACCGACGAGGAGCTGCCGCCGGCCGTGGACGAGCTGCGCTTCTTCGCCGGCGCGGCGCGCCTGCTGGAGGGGCGTTCGGCGGGTGAGTACCTGGCCGGCCACACGTCCTACGTGCGGCGCGAGCCGATCGGCGTCTGTGCCCAGGTGACGCCCTGGAACTATCCGCTGATGATGGCGGTCTGGAAGATCGCCCCGGCGCTCGCGGCCGGTAACGCGGTGGTGCTGAAGCCGTCGGACACCACGCCGGTGTCGACGTTGCTGCTGGCCGAGATCGCCGCCGAGCACCTGCCGCCGGGCGTGTTCAACGTGGTCTGCGGCGATCGGGACACCGGCCGTACGCTGGTCTCCCACCCGACGCCGCAGCTCGTGTCGATCACCGGCTCGACCCGGGCGGGCATGGAGGTCGCCGCCGCGGCGGCGCCGGACCTGAAGCGGACCCACCTGGAGCTGGGCGGCAAGGCCCCGGTCGTGATCTTCGACGACGCGGACGTGGCGGCGGCGGCCGAGGCGATCGCGGTGGGCGGCTACTTCAACGCCGGCCAGGACTGCACCGCCGCGACCCGGGTGCTCACCGGGCCCGGCATCCACGACGACTTCGTCGCCGCGCTCACCGAGCAGGCCCGCAACACCCGCACCGGCGGGCCGGACGACGCGGACGTGCTCTACGGCCCGCTGAACAACGCCAACCAGCTCGCCCGGGTGAGTGGTTTCGTGGACCGCCTGCCGGACCACGCGGACGTCACCACGGGCGGAAGCCGGGTCGGCGAGCGGGGCTTCTTCTACGCCCCGACCGTGGTGTCCGGCGTCCGGCAGGCCGACGAGATCATCCAGGACGAGGTGTTCGGGCCGGTGATCACCGTGCAGCGGTTCACCGACGAGGACGAGGCGGTGCGCTGGGCCAACGGCGTCGAGTACGGCCTGTCCGCCTCGGTCTGGACCCGCGACCACGGCCGGGCCATGCGGATGACCCGCCGGCTCGACTTCGGCTGCGTCTGGGTGAACACGCACATCCCGTTCGTGTCCGAGATGCCGCACGGCGGCTTCAAGCACTCCGGCCACGGCAAGGACCTGTCGGTCTACAGCCTGGAGGACTACACCCGGGTCAAGCACGTCATGCACAACATCGAAGGCTGAGACCATGGCATCGAGCGAGGAGCTGCGCAAGCGCCGCGCGTCGGCGGTGGCCCGGGGCGTGGGCAGCGTCGTCGACGCGTACGTGGACCGGGCGGGCGGCGGGACGCTCACCGACGTGGACGGGCGGGAGTGGATCGACTTCGCGGCCGGCATCGCGGTCACCAACGTGGGCAACTCCGCGCCGAAGGTGGTCGAGGCGGTCCGCGCCCAGGTCGAACGGTTCACCCACACCTGCTTCATGGTCGCGCCGTACGAGTCGTACGTGGCGGTGTGCGAGCAGCTCAACGCGCTGACGCCGGGCGGCTTCGAGAAGCGGTCGGCGTTGTTCAACTCCGGCGCCGAGGCGGTGGAGAACGCGGTGAAGATCGCCCGGCACGCGACCGGGCGGCCGGCGGTGGTGGTGTTCGACCACGCGTACCACGGGCGGACCAACCTGACCATGGCGTTGACCGCGAAGAACATGCCGTACAAGCACCGGTTCGGGCCGTTCGCCGGCGAGATCTACCGGGTGCCGATGTCGTACCCGCTGCGCGACGGCGGCCTCGACGGCGCGACCGCGGCGGCCCGGTCGATCGAGATGATCGAGAAGCAGGTGGGTGCGGAGAACGTGGCCGCGCTGCTGATCGAGCCGATCCAGGGCGAGGGCGGCTTCGTCGTACCCGCCGAGGGGTTCCTGCCGGCGCTGCGCGAGTGGGCGACGGCGGCCGGGGCGGTCTTCGTCGCCGACGAGATCCAGACCGGCTTCTGCCGGACCGGCGACTGGTTCGCCTGCGCGCACGAGGGCGTCGAGCCGGACCTGGTCACGCTCGCCAAGGGCATGGCCGGCGGGCTGCCGCTGGCGGCGGTGACCGGGCGGGCGGAGCTGATGGACGCGGTGCACGTCGGCGGCCTCGGCGGCACGTACGGCGGCAACCCGATCGCCTGCGCCGCCGCGCTCGCCGCTATCGCCACCATGCACGAGCTGGACCTGTCGGCCGCCGCCCGGCGGATCGGCGCGGTGATGGGCGAGCGGCTGCACGCGATCGCCGCCCGCGACCCGCGAGTCGCCGAGGTACGCGGCCGGGGCGCGATGCTCGCCATGGAGATCGTGCAGCCGGGCGGGACCACCCCCGATCCGGTGGCCACGGCGGCGCTCTCGGCGGCCTGCCACGCGGCCGGGCTGCTCACCCTGACCTGCGGCACCTACGGCAACGTGCTGCGCTTCCTGCCCCCGCTGGTGATCGCCGACGGTGAGCTGGGCCGGGGCCTCGACATCCTCGACGCCGCCTTCGGCTGACGGCTGTCGACCCCTGATCGTGGAACACCACGGGCGTGGATCCCCCCCAGGTTTCGCCCGTGGTGTCCCACCTCCGTCATCGTCAGCGCAGCAACTGCACCGTGTTGCGGCGGACCAGGTTCTTGCCCGGCTCGCGGATCGCGTCCATGGCCGCCGTGTTGAGCAGCACGCAACTACCCGACGGCCCGGTCACCGTCACGGTCACCACCCGGCCGTTGTCCAGGTTCGTGACCCGCAGCCGGGTGCCCACCGGGAACTGCCCGCTGGTGGCGGCCGGCGGGCCGGTCTCGGCGGAGAACGTGATCGCCCCGGTGCAGACGCTGCCGCCGATCGGCTGCGCGTTGCCCGGCCGCGTCTCGACCGGCTGCCCGCCGCCGGGGGCGGGCGCGGCGCCGTCGAGGCGTTCCACCACGTTGCGGCGGATGACGTTCTTGCCCGGCTCCCGGACCAGGTCCATGGCGGCGGCGTTGAGCAGCACGCAACTGCCCGACGGCCCGACCACGGTCACGGTCGCGCTCTTGTTGTTGTCCAGGTTCGTCACCCGCAGCCGGGTGCCCGCCGGGAACCGGTCACTGGTCGCGGCCGGCGCCCCGCCCTCCGCCGAGAACGTCACCGACCCGACGCAGGCGGACCGCCCGGCCGGCGTGGTCTCCGCGAATCCCATTCCGGTGCCGACCGAGAGGCCCACCGAGGCGACCACCGCCACGGTCGCCGCCAGCACGTGCTTGCGCTGCACCCTCACGTTCACTCCCGTCGTCGGTGTCCTCGACGCCTGATACGGATGCCGGCCCCGGACCGTTCAGTCGGTCGCCTGGTTGGCGGGGCCGCCGCGCGCCTGACCGGCCGACCTGTCCAAGATCTTGCAGATTGCGGACATCGCGGTGATGGGATGCTGACGCCGTCCACATCGGAGCTTCGCCCCACCACCGCCCGACAGGAGTCCGCGCATGCACCCGGTCCGACCGCCCCTGCTCGCCACCGGCCTCGCCACGCTGGCCACCGTCGCCACGCTCGGACTCGCGCCGGGCGCCGCCGTCGCCGCCCCGACGGCCTCCACCCCGGCGGCCTCCGCCCCGGCCATTTCCGTCAACTGGTCCGGCGCCGCCGACGTCCGCGCGCACACCGCCACCGTCCGCGGCCGGTTCGACTGCGGCGACGAGCGCGGCCTGGCCTACATCGAGGTGCACCTGGGCCAGCGGGTGCGGGGCACCGACGTCACCGGCTTCGGGTTCGGGGTGATCGGCGCGTGCACCGACGAGCGCACCGCCGGCACCTGGACGGCGACCATCCCCGCCGACACGGGCACGTTCCGCCCCGGCCCCGCCACCACCACGGCCCGCCTGGTCGTCGAGCCCAACTCCCTCACCGAGACCACCGAGCGCCTACGCCTGCTCCCCCACTGCCCGCGTCACTGACCCGCGGCGGCCGGGTCAGGCGATCTGCCGGAGGTCGTCGCCGTAGTCGAAGATGATCCGCAGTCTGGCGCCGAGGGCGTTGGCGTACCGGCTCAGCGTGGCCACCTCGTTGACGTCGAGGTCACCGTTCTCGATCTGGCTCACCCGACCCGGCGTGACCCCCATGATCTCGGCGACCTGCCGCTGGGTGAGCCCCAACCGCTTGCGCTCCTCGGCCAGGTGGAAGGCGCTCACCCAGGCCTCGGTCCGGGCGCGCTCCTGCGCGTACGCCTCGTCGTCGCCGCCGAGTTCGGCGCGGACCTCGTCCCAGTCGTGGAACTCCGTCACAACTCCCCCCTTCGCTCACGTTCGTTGTCGAGCCAAGCCTTGTAGGCGATCTCCGCCGCCGGGATGTTCCGCTGGTACCAGCGGCTCCAGTCGCCCGCCTTGTTTCCGGCGACCAAAAGGACAGCCTGCGACCACGGGTCGAAGACGAACAGCACCCGGATCGCCACGTCGCGACCCGAGCGAGGGCGCAGTTCCTTGAGGTTGCGCAGGCTGCTCCCACGCAGCGTGTCCACGAGCGGACGTCCCAACCCGGGCCCGACCTCGGCCAACTTGTCCACCGCCACCCGGACGCTCTCGTACGACGCCGGGTCGTGGTGCCGCAGGTCGCGCAACCAGTGCCGGACCTCACCGGTGACCCGGACCGACCACCGCTTCCCGTCAGCGCCCATGCGCCAACTATAGCCTGAGCTAAACCTGGCGGGCCACGTTCAGCGGGCGTCGAGGAGGGGCTGGGTGGGGTTCCAGGTCGTTCCGGTTTCGGCGTCTCGGCGGCGGCGGGCGATCGCGGACAGGGCCTCCAGGACCACGCGGTTGCCCAGGTAGGCGGTGATGTCGGCGTGGTCGTAGGGCGGGGCGACCTCGACCACGTCCAGGCCGACCACTGGTAGCTCGTAGCAGACCCGGCGGACCGCGTCGAGCAGCTCGCGGGAGGTCAGCCCGCCCGGCTCGGGCGTGCCGGTGCCGGGAGCCATGCCGGGGTCGACCACGTCCACGTCGACGGAGAGGAACACGCCCTCGCACTCGTCGGTGGCGATGCCGAACGCCTCGGTGAGGCAGGTGTCCAGGCCGCGCGCCACGACCTCGGTCATCTCGTACGAGCGCATCCGCTGCTCCGCCATCCACGCCAGCGTCTCCGGGCCGGGCCAGTAGCCGCGCAGCCCGAGCTGGAGGAAGCGGTCGCCGCGTACCGCGCCGGACTCGATGAGCCGGCGCATCGGCTGGCCGTGCCCGTGCAGGGAGCCGAACTCGACGTCGCCGGTGTCGGCGTGCGCGTCGAAGTGCACCAGCGAGACCCGGCCGAGCCCGTGGTGCCGGGCCACGCCGGTGGCGTCCGGCAACGCGATGGAGTGGTCGCCGCCGAGCACCACCGGGATGGCTCCGGCGGCGGCGACCGCGTGCACGGCGGTCTCCAGCGCGGCCAGCGAGCGTTCGATGTCGCCGCCGAACATCTCCACGTCCCCGGCGTCGTAGACGCACAGGTCCTTGAGCGCGTCCACGCGCAGCGCCAACGACGGGCGGGAGCCGTCGTGCGGCAGGTAGCAGGCCTGCCGGATGGCGGACGGACCGAACCGGGTGCCCGGCCGGTGCGAGGTGCCGCCGTCGAACGGCGCGCCGATGACCACCACGTCGGCGTCGGCATAGGTGACCGGTTCCTCGACCGTGCACGGCGGCACGCCGAGGAACGTGACGTCGGGGCCGTACATCGGGCCGTAGCGGGTCATCGTTCCTCCATCCCCCAGGGGGAACCGTAGTCGGTGAGCAGGTCGAGGAAGGGCGTCGGCGGCAGCGCCTCGGGGCCGAGCACGCCCGTGCCGGACCACGCGCCGGTGGCCAGCAGTTCCAGCGCCACGACCGGGTTGACAGCGGTCTGCCAGACCACCGCCTGGTGCCCGTACTCGGTCATCGACCACTCGTTGTCGACCACGTGGTAGAGGTAGACCCGGCGGGGTCGGCCGTCCGGCCCGGTGCCGGTGACGTACGTGCCGGCGCAGGTCTTCCCGCTCATCCGGTCGCCGAGCGTGGCCGGGTCGGGCAGCGCGGCGGCCACCACGTCGCGCGGCGACACGTCGACGCCGCGCACCCGCACCGGGGCGGTCGAGTCCAGACCGAGCTTGTGCAGCGTGCGCAGCACCTCGATGAACTCCGCGCCGAGGCCGTACTTGAAGGTGACCCGCTTCGCCTTCACCCAACGCGGGATGAGCAGCACCTCCTCGTGCTCCACGTTGACGCACTCGACCGGGCCGATGCCGGCCGGGAAGTCGAACACCTCCGGCTCGCTGAACGGTTCGGTGGTGAACCAGCCGCGGTCGGCCTCCCAGATCACCGGCGGGTTGAGGCACTCCTCGATGGTGGTCCAGATGGAGAATGAGGGCGCGAAGTCGTAGCCGGCGACGGTGAGGTTCGCGCCGTCGCGTACCCCGATCTCGTCGATCTCGGCGAACAGCTCGTCGGCGGCGTAGCGGGCGAAGACGTCGGACAGGCCGGGTTCGACGCCGATGCCGCAGAGCGCCAGCCGGCCGGCGGCGGCCCACCGGTCGGCGACCGCGAACTGTTCGTCGCCGAGCTTGACGCCGGGCTCCGCGTACGGGCGGTCGGGGTGCGGCCGGGACAGCGACATGGCCATGTCGAGGTAGTCGGCCCCGGCCGCGAACGCCCCTTCGAAGATCGGCAGGACGAAGCGCGGGTCGACCGCGTTGAACACGTGGGTGATCCGGTGCTCGCGGCAGAGCGCGGTGACCGCGTCGGCGGACGACGCGTCGACGGTGGCGGCCACGAACCGGTCGCCGTGGCCGGCGACCGCCCGGGCGGCGCGCGCCGGGTCGTGGTCGGCGACGACCATGGTCTCGAAGAAGGAACGGCGGGCGGCGATGGATACGGCGGCGGAGCCGACGCCACCGGCGCCGACGAGGAGGATACGCATCAGGAGTCGAACCCCAGTCCAAAGCGGTCGAGAGTACGGAGCCAGAGGTTGCGCCGCCCGTCCCGCGCGTCGGCGCGGGCGAGCGACCAGCGGGTGAGGTTGATGCCGGCGGCCCGGAACGGCTCCGGCGGGAACGGCAGCGGCTTGCGGCGCACCAGGTCGAGCCGGGTCAGCGGGGTGTCCGCGCCGGCGAGCAGGTCGAGCGTGACCCGCGCGCCGAACCGGGTCGCGCCGACGCCGAGCCCGGTGTACCCGGCTGCGTACGCCAGCCGCCCCTGGTGGGCGGTGCCGAAGAACGCGCAGAACCGGGTGCAGGTGTCGATGACGCCGCCCCAGCGGTGGCTGAACCGCAGCCCGTCCAGTTGCGGGAACGTGGTGAAGAAGTGCGATGCCAGGGTGTGGAACGTGGCCTCGCGCTGTTCCAGCGCGGGGGTCACCCGGTTGCCGTAGTGGTAGACAGCGTCGTAGCCGCCGAACAGGATCCGGTTGTCGGCGGTGAGCCGGTAGTAGTGGAACTGGTTGCCGGTGTCCGCCAGCCCCTGCCGGTTGCGCCAACCGATCGCGTCCCGCTGGGCGGCGGTCAGCGGCTCGGTCATCAGCGCGTAGTCGTACACCGGCACGGTCCAGGCGCGCAGCCGGCGCAGCAGCGGCGGGAACGCGTTGGTGGCCAGCGCCACCCGGCGGGCCCGCACCGCGCCGGGCGCGGCGTCCGCGCCGCCGGCCGTGGTGGCGCGCAGCGTCGGGCCGTCGGCGGCCAGCCCGGTGACCCGGGTGTGCTCGTGGATCCGGACGCCCCGGGAGAGCGCGGCCCGACGCAGCCCCCAGGCGAGCTTCGCCGGGTCGAGCAGCGCCGTCCGGTCCCGGTCCCACATCCCACCGAGGTACGTCGGCGAGGCCACCTCGGCGCGTACCTCGTCGCGGTCGAGCAGCCGCACGTCGCGGCCGTGGCGGCGGCCCAGCTCGGCGTCGGCGGCGAGCCCGTCGAGCTGGTACGGCGCGACGGCCACCGCCAGTTCCCCGGTGCGTTCGAAGTCGCAGTCGATGCCGTGCCTGTCGATCGTCGCGCCGATCGCGTCCAGGTTCTCCCGGCCGAGCCGTTCCAGCTCGGCGATCTCGTCGGGGAACCGCTCGACGCCGTTGGCCAGCCCGTGGGTGAGCGACGCGGCGCAGAACCCGCCGTTGCGCCCGGACGCCGCCCAGCCGCAGGTGCCGGCGTCCACCAGCAGCACGTCCCGGTCCGGGTCGGCCTCCTTGGCGAGCAGCGCGGTCCACAGCCCGGCGTAGCCGCCACCGACCACCAGCAGGTCGGCGGTGGCGGGGCCGGTGAGCGGCGGCAGCGGGTCGGGGCGAACCGGGCGGTCCAGCCAGTACGGGACGGGCGCGGCGTCGGCCAGCGCCCGGCCGGTATGCGGGGACGTCATGGCTTCCCCGCCGGGGTGGCGATCACCGCGAGCGCGGCCCGTCGAGCCCGCCGGCCGCGCAGTGAGCTGGCCCCGACCAGCAGCAACGCGATCGCGAACATGGCCGTGCCGATGACGTTGACCTGCGGCGGGATGCCCCGCTGGGCGGCGCCCCAGACGTACATCGGGAACGTGACGGTGGTGCCGGCGTTGAAGTTGGTGATGATGAAGTCGTCGAAGCTGAGCGAGAACGCGAGCAGCGCGGCGGCCACGATGCCGGGCAGCACCAACGGCAGGGTGATCCGGCGGAACGTCTGCCACTCGCTGGCGTACAGGTCCATGGCGGCCTCCTCCAGCCGCCGGTCCATGCCGGCGAGCCGGGCCTTCACGGTGACCACCACGAACGACACGCAGAACATCACGTGCGCGATGACGATGGTCCAGAAGCCCTGCGGCACGCCTGCGGCGACGAAGAGCGCGAGCAGCGAGGTGCCCATCACCAGTTCCGGCGTGGCCATCGGCAGGAAGATCAGGCCGTTGATCCCGGACCGGCCGCGGAAGCCGTGCCGGACCAGCGCGAACGCCATCAGCGTGCCGAGCACTGTGGAGACCACGGTGGCGATCAGGCCGATCTCCATGCTGCGGACCACCGCGTCGCACATGTCGGCGGTGGCGCAGGGGCGGGCCCAGTTGTCCAGCGTGAACTCGTGGAAGTCGTAGGAGACCCGGCTGGACGGGCGGTTGAAGGAGAGCCCGGCGACCACCAGGATCGGCAGCGTGAGGTAGCCGAGCACGAGCACTGCCACGCCCATCACCCACCGGTCGGCGAGCCACCGCCTGACGTTGCTCACAGCACCTCCTCCGTGCCGGCCTTGCGCAGGTAGGTGAAGACGATCACCAGGATCGCGGCCATCAGCAGGAACGACAGCGCCGCGCCCTGCGGATAGTCGAGCCGGACCAGGAACGCCGAGTCGATGACGTTGCCGATCATGTACTCGTTCGGTGTGCCGAGCAGCTCGGCGTTGATGTAGTCGCCGGTGGCCGGGATGAAGAACAGCAGCGTGCCGGCGATCAGGCCGGGCATCGACAGCGGCAGGGTGACCTTCGCGAACGCGCGCAGCGGGCTCGCGTACAGGTCGCTCGCCGCCTCCAGCAGCCGGGGATCGAGCCGCTCCAGGCTCGCGTACAGCGGCAGCACCAGGAACGGCAGGAAGTTGTACGTCAGGCCGAGCACCACCGCGATCGGGGTGGCCAGCAGCCGGCCGTCCGGCCCGAGCAGGTGCACGTCGCGCAGCAGCCCGACCACCGCGCCGTTGTCCGACAGGATGGTCTTCCAGGCCAGCGTGCGCACCAGGAAGCTGGTGAACATCGGCGCGACCACGGCCACCAGCAGCAGGTTCTTCCAGCGGCCGGCCTTCTGCGCGATCGCGTACGCCAGCGGGTAGCCCATCAGCAGCGCCAGCACCAGCGCGATCGCCGAGTAGAGGAAGGATCGCAGGAACTGCGGCCAGTACGCCTGCAACGCGTCCGGGTAGTTGCCGACCGCCCAGGTCATCGCGTACCCGGTGGAGAGCGAGCCGGCCGGGTCGTAGAGGCTGGCGGCGGCGAGTTGGAGCAGCGGCAACGCGAAGAAGACCAGCAGCCAGGCCGCGCCGGGCAGCAACAGCAGGTACGGCAGCAGCCGGTGCCGTCCGCGCCGCGCCGGGGGCGGCGCGGGTGACCCGGCGGAGGTCGGTACGTGGGCCAGCGCGGTCACGGCAACGCCCCCACCGGCGGCTCGTCCAGCAGCGGCGCGGTCTGGTCGTCCGCGCCGGCGGCCCGGGGCAGCAGGAATGCGTGCCGCGGGTCCCAGTGCGCGGTCACCGGCGTGCCGGCGGCGAGCCGACCGCCCAGCCCGCTGTTCGCCGCGAACACGGACAGCTCGCTGCCCCACGCGGTGCGCACCAGGTACTGGGTGCTCACCCCGACGTAGGAGGCGTCGGTGACCACGCCGCCGACGTGCTGGTGGCCGGCGGGCACCTCGTCCGGGCCGTCGACCAGGTGCAGCTTCTCCGGGCGTACGCCGAGGAAGGCCGGACCGTCGACGAGCCGCGCCCGGCCGGCGGGCACCGAGAAGCGCGCGCCGTGCGCGGTGACCAGCACGTCGTCCCCGGCGTGGCCGCCGGCGTCGGCGGCGAGCAGGTTGGACTGGCCGAGGAAGTTCGCCACGAACGCGGTGGCCGGATATTCGTAGATGTCGGCCGGCGCGCCGAGCTGCTCGATCCGGCCGGCGTTCATCACCGCGACCGTGTCGGCCATGGTCATGGCCTCCTCCTGGTCGTGGGTGACGTGCACGAACGTGATGCCGACCTCGGTCTGGATGCGCTTCAGCTCGAGCTGCATCTGCCGACGCAGTTTCAGGTCGAGCGCGCCGAGCGGCTCGTCGAGCAGCAGCACCTGCGGGTGGTTGATGAGTGCCCGGGCCAGCGCCACGCGTTGCTGCTGACCACCGGAGAGCTGGGCCGGCCGGCGCTGGCCGTACCCCTGGAGCTGCACCAGCGCGAGCATCCGCTCCACCTGGTCGCCCACCTTGCGGATGCCCCGGCGGCGCAGCCCGAACGCCACGTTCTCGTGGATGTCCAGGTGCGGGAAGAGCGCGTAGCTCTGGAAGACGGTGTTGACCGGCCGCTTGTACGGCCGCAGCCCGGTGATGTCCCGGTCGCCGAGCAGCACCTGCCCGCCGGTCGGCGTCTCCAGCCCGGCGATCATCCGCAGGGTGGTGGTCTTGCCGCAGCCGGACGCGCCGAGCAGGGCGAAGAACGAGCCCTGCGGAATCGTGAGGCTGAGGTCGTCGACGGCGGTGAACACGCCGAACCGCTTGGTCAGGTCGGCCAGTCGCAGATCGCCGGCCGGTGCTTCCTGCGCCATCTGCCTCACGCCCCGATGACCTGCTGGAACTTGGTCTCGTACTCCTTCTCGCGTTGCTCGTCGAGGGCCATGAAGACCTTCGACTTCGCGAGCATCGCGTCGTCCGGGAAGATCAGCGGGTTTGCCGCCAGGTCCGGGTCGATCTTCTCCATCTCGGCCTGCGCGCCCTGCACCGGGCAGATGTAGTTGACGTACGCGGCCAGCTTCGCCGCCACCGCCGGGTCGTAGTAGTAGTTCATCAGCGCCTCGGCGTTGGCCTTGTGGGTGGCCTTGTTCGGCACCAGCATGTTGTCCGACCAGAGCATGACGCCGGACTCGGGCACCACGAACTTGACCTTGGGGTCCTCGAAGCCGAGCTGGATCACGTCGCCGGACCAGCCGATGCACGCGGCGATGTCGCCCTTGGCCAGGTCGGGTGCGTAGTCGTTGCCGGTGAAGCGCCGGATCTGCTTGCTGTCCACGGCCTTCTTGAGTTTGTTCAGCGCGTCGTCGAACTGGGCCGGGGTGAAGTTGGCCGGGTCGTGGCCGCCGGCCTGGATCAGCAGGCCCATGGTGTCGCGCATCTCGGACAGCGCGGTCACCTTGCCCTTGAGGTCGGGTCGGGTGAGCAGCTCGTCGACGGTGCGGATCTCCTTGGTCACCTTGGCGTTGTAGGCGAGACCGGCGAGACCGGACTGCCATGGGATCGCGAGCTGGGTGTCCTTGTCGAAGGACCGGCCGCGCAGCGACGGCAGCAGGTTCGCCTCGACGTTGGGGATCTTCGCCTTGTCCAGCTTCTGGACCCAGCCGAGCCGGATCATCCGGGCGGCCATCCAGTCGGTGAGCACCATGATGTCCCGGCCGGTGCTCTGACAGCCGGCGAGCTGGTTCTGCACCTTGCCGAAGAACTCGTTGTTGTCGTTGACGTCCTCGGTGTAGGTCACCTGGATGCCGGTGCTGGCGACGAACGCGTCGAGCGTGGGGCGCTTGGACTCGTCCTTCTCGTCGGTGTCCATGTACTGCGGCCAGTTCGAGAACGCCAGCTTCTTCTCGGTGGCGGAAACGTCGTCGCTCTTACATCCGGCCTCGGTCTGCTGGGCGCCCTTCGTGCCGCAGCCGGCGAGCGTGCCCGCGGTGGCAAGCAGCGCGGCCGAGCCGAGCGTTCCGGTGAGCAGACCACGCCGGGTGAGCGTCCGGAGGGGACTACGCATGTGACGACTCCTTGGGGGGGCATCGTCGGCGGCGGGACGGGGGCGGCTCGCCGGCGGGAGGTCAGTGGCGATGGAGGCCTGATCCTGACATGAGGAACCCTCTCTCACAAGGGATTCCGTTGCGGGAATAGCTAGGGGCCACGAATTACGCCAGACTGCGCCGGGGCACTACGCTTCTGCACAGCGAATCGGACATGGGGAGCGGCGATGGCCAACCGGCACCTGGAGAACGGCAACGGTACCCGCCGGGTCACCGTGCGTGAAGGCTCCAGTCACGCTCTGTTGGACGACGTGGCCAAGCAGATCATCGAGCAGCTCCAGGAGGACGGGCGACGCCCGTACGCGAGCATCGGCAAGGCGGTCGGCCTCTCCGAGGCGGCGGTACGCCAGCGGGTGCAGCGCCTGCTCGACGCCGGCGTCATGCAGATCGTGGCGGTGACCGATCCGCTCCAACTCGGCTTTCCCCGGCAGGCCATGATCGGGCTGCGCACCGACGGCGACCTGGAGCCGGTGGCCGACCGGCTCGCCGAGTTCGAGGAGATCGACTACGTGGTGATCACCGCCGGATCGTTCGACCTGCTGGCCGAGGTGGTCTGCCGCAACGACGCGCACCTGCTGGAGATCCTGCAGAAGCTGCGCGGCGTGCCCGGGGTGCTGTCGACCGAGGCGTTCGTCTATCTCAAGCTGCGCAAGCAGACCTACAGCTGGGGCACGGCCTGAGCCTGGCCGACGAAGGCCCGCCAGGCGGTCGGGGTGAAGCTGAGCGTGCCGCCGGCCCGGTCCTTGCTGTCGCGCACCAGCACCCGGCCGGGCAGGTTGTCGGCCACCTCGACGCAGGCGCCGCCGTTGTTGCTGCTGCGGGTCGCGGTGCGCCAGCGGGCGCCGGTCATGTCCATGTCTCCGCCACTTCCCTGATCAGCTCGATCGAGCGCCGCCGGGGCAGCGCCTCACCGGTCACGCTCTCCCACCTTCGACCCAGGCTAGCGACGTCGATGGCATCGGTCACGACCTGACCGCGGAGCTGATTGTCGAGATACGCCAATTCCGTCCCGTCGGGCAGCCGGCCCAGGACGAACGGGCCGGCCAGCCCGGTGTGCCACGGGTTGTCGGCCGGGATCACCCGGACCTGGACGTGCTCCCGCCCGGCGACCGCCGCGAGATGCCGGAGCTGACCGGCCATCACCGACCCGTCGCCGACCGGCCGGCGCAGCACCACCTCGTCGATCACCACCACGAGTTGCGGCGGGTCGTCCCGGTCGAGGACGCGCTGACGCGGGATCCGGCTCGCCACGATCTCGTCCACCTCGGCGGGCGCGAACAACGCGCCCGTGCCCAGCACCGCGCGGGCGTACCCCTCGGTCTGGAGCAGGCCCGGCACGAGCAGCGGCTCGTACCACCGAAAGCTGGTGGCGTCCTGCTCAAGCTCGACCCACGGGCGGAACCACGTCAGGTCGCGGCGGCGGAACGGCTCCGGCCACAGCTCGGCGACCTCGCGGCCCAGCACCTCGGCGACCGCGACCCGGCTGTGCGGATGCGGGATGCGGTCGGCCGTCACCCAGCGCGCCGCCGTCTTCGGATCGACCTGGACCTTCGCGGCGAGCGACTCGGCCGTCTCGCCCTTCTCCGCCATCGCCACCCGCAGCACCTCGTTCGCCATCCGCGCCTCCCGTCCGGTCACCCATGGGCGGCACCGTAGCGACGCTCCGTATCGATATCCGCACTCACCCGGCGTGTCGCGTCCGGATCTCTTGCCGACATCGGAGGTGGGCACCCGGTGCCCGGGAAAGGCCCCGAAGGTGTCCCCAGCGGCGGGGGTCGACGTCCGCCGGAGAGCGCCTTTCGAGCTGATAGCACCAACGACTCACGCGATAGCACCAACGACTCAGCTCGAAAGGGGTCCGACGCCCACCTGCCCGCCCGGCCGAACCCACCGCAGGAGCCGCGAAATCCGTCGCTGATGCAAACAGAGGTCGCTGAATCCGTTGCATCCGACCGTTGAGACTTGCGTTATCAGCAACGACTGTGCGATAACCGTGGGCAGAGCGGCCGGTGTCACCCCTGACCGGCCCGAGACCCGATGGGGCTGACATGGCCAACGCCACCGACCACCTCTGGATGCACTTCACCCGGATGGCCAGCTACTCCGCCGGCGAGGTCCCGACCATCGTGCGGGGCGAGGGCGCGTACGTCTGGGACGCGCAGGGCCGCCGCTACCTCGACGGGCTCGCCGGGCTCTTCGTCGTCAACGCCGGCCACGGCCGGACCGAGCTGGCCGAGGCCGCCGCCAAGCAGGCCGGCGAGCTGGCCTACTTCCCGCTCTGGTCGTACGCCCACCCGACCGCGGTCGAGCTGGCCGAGAAGATCGCCGCGCTGACCCCGGGCGACCTGAACCGGATCTTCTTCACCACCGGCGGCTCCGAGGCCGTCGAGGCGGCGTGGAAGCTGGCCCGCGCCTACTTCAAGCGCACCGGCCAGCCCAACAAGCACAAGGTGGTCAGCCGCTACATCGCCTACCACGGCACCTCGATGGGCGCGCTGTCGATCACCGGGCTGCCCGGCATCAAGAGCGACTTCGAGCCGCTGGTGCCCGGCGGGATCAAGGTGCCCAACACCAACTTCTACCGGGCGCCGGAGCACGGCGACGACGCCGAGGCGTTCGGCCGCTGGGCCGCCGAGGAGATCGGCCGGGCGATCGAACGGGAGGGGCCGGACACGGTCGCGGCGGTCTTCCTGGAGCCGGTGCAGAACTCCGGCGGCTGCTTCCCGCCGCCGCCCGGCTACTTCGCCCGGGTCCGCGAGATCTGCGACGCGTACGACGTGCTGCTGGTCAGCGACGAGGTGATCTGCTCCTGGGGCCGGCTCGGCGAATACTTCGGCGCCACCCGCTACGGCTACCAGCCGGACATCATCACCACCGCCAAGGGCATCACGTCCGGCTACGCCCCGCTCGGCGCGATGATCGCCAGCGACCGGTTGATGGAGCCGTTCCTCACCGAGACCGGCATGTTCGCCCACGGGGTGACGTTCGGCGGGCATCCGGTCTCCTGCGCGGTGGCGCTGGCCAACCTGGAGGTCTTCGCCCGCGAGGACCTGGTCGGGCACGTCCGGGCCAACGAGGATGCGTTCCGCGCCACCCTGGAGAAGCTGCACGACCTGCCGATCGTCGGCGACGTGCGCGGCGACGGCTACTTCTACGGCATCGAGCTGGTCAAGGACAAGACGACTCGGGAGACGTTCGACGAGGCGGAGTCCGAGCGGCTGCTGCGCGGCTTCCTCTCCACCGCGCTGTTCGCCGCCGGGCTCTACTGCCGTGCCGACGACCGGGGCGACCCGGTGGTGCAGCTCGCCCCGCCGCTGATCGCCGAGCAGCAGCAGTTCGACGAGATCGAGCAGATCCTGCGCGCGGTGCTGACCGAGGCGTGGTCCCGGCTCTAGACCATGCCCTACCAGGAGCTGTCCCACTGGCTGTCCGACCTGGACGAGCCGCTGATCCCGCGACCCGGGTTACCCGGCGACACGGACGCCGACGTGGCGATCGTGGGCGCCGGGTACACCGGGCTGTGGACCGCGTACTACCTGGTCGAAGCCGATCCGACGCTGCGGGTCGTGGTGCTGGAGCGGGAGATCGCCGGATACGGCGCGTCCGGCCGCAACGGCGGCTGGTGCTCGGCGCTGTTCCCCACCTCGCTGCCGGCGCTGGCCCGGCGGCACGGGCGGGACCGCGCGCTGGCCATGCAGCGGGCCATGCACGACACGGTTCGCGAGGTCGGCCGGGTGGCCGCCGCCGAGGGCATCGACTGCGACTGGCAGGCCGGCGGCACGGTGGTGCTGGCCCGCACCGGGACGCAGCTCGGCCGGGCCCGCGCCGCCCTCGAGGAGGCCCGCGCGTACGGGCTGGCCGACGACGACCTGGTGCTGCTCGACGCCGCCGAGGCCGCCGCCCGCTGCGCCGCCGACGGGGTACGCGGCGGCACGTACACGCCGCACTGCGCCACCGTGCAGCCGGCGAAGCTGGTCCGGGGCCTGGCCCGGGCGGTGGAGCGCCGGGGCGTACGCGTCTTCGAACGCACTCCGGTCACCGCGCTGCGGCCCGGCGCGGCGGTGACCCCGGCGGGCGTGGTCCGGGCGCAGGTGGTGGTCCGCGCCACCGAGGGGTTCACCCCGGGGCTGCCCGGGCACCGGCGGGCGGTGGCGCCGGTCTACTCGCTGATGGTGGCCACCGCGCCGCTGCCGGCGGAGACCTGGGCCGGGATCGGGCTGGCGGAGCGGGAGACGTTCTCCGACTACCGGCACCTCATCGTCTACGGCCAGCGCACCGCCGACGGTCGGCTGGCGTTCGGCGGGCGGGGCGCCCCCTACCACTACGGCTCCCGGGTGCGCCCCGACTTCGACCGGGAGCCCCGGGTGTTCGCGGCGTTGCGCCGGACGCTCGCCGAACTGTTCCCGGCGCTCGGCCCGGACGTGCCGGTGACGCACGCCTGGGGCGGCCCGCTCGGCGTGGCCCGGGACTGGGCCGCGTCGGTGGGGCTGGACCGCCGCACCGGGCTGGCCTGGGCCGGCGGGTACGTCGGCGACGGCGTGGGCACCAGCAACCTGGCCGGCCGCACGCTGGCCGACCTGATCACGGGCGCGGAGAGCGACCTGACCGCGCTGCCCTGGGTCGGGCACCGTTCCCCGCGCTGGGAGCCGGAGCCGCTGCGCTGGCTGGCCATGAACGCCGGCCTGAAGATCATGTCGACGGCCGACGCCGCCGAGCACCGCACCCACCGCCCGTCCCGCCGAGCCACCCTCTTCACCCGCTTCCTCGGCCACTGACCCGACGGTCAGTGGTTGGGGGGGATCACCCGGAGGTGGCCCCGGCGGCCCTGCTGGTGCGGGGGCTGGGACTGGGGGCGGGACTGAGGGTCCTCGGGGGGACGCGGCGGCGCGGGGCGGGCGGCCTCGCGGACCGCCTCGGCCAGCGCGACCAGGTCGTCGGTGGTGGGCGGCGGCGGCTCGAACTCGCCCTCGTGACGCACCACGTCCCAGCCGCGCGGGGCGGTCAGGCTGCGGGCGTGCTGCTCACACAGGTCGTACGTGTGTGGTTCGGCGAACGCCGCGAGCGGCCCCACCACCGCTGTCGACTCGTTGTAGACATAGGTCAATGTGGCGACCGCTTGCCGGGGGCAGCCGTTACGGGAGCAGCGCCGTGGTGACCTCACGTGCGGCAGGGTATCCCCATTACCGGGTCCGGCGCACCGCTTCGCGTTACGACACGCCCGTCACGGTGATCACAATTCGTCCGATCGGCGCCCCGGCGCGCCGGGCGTGCCGCGCGGCGGCGGGGCGGCCGGGTCACCGGGCTACCCTGTCCGTCATGACGAGCCCGCAGCACAGCCGCCCCGGCTCCGGCCGGCGCACCCACCGCGACCGGCACGGTCGGGGGCTGCGCGGGCGGCTGGTGCCGGCCACCGTGCCACTGGCCCGGACCAAGGCCGAGGTCTTCGACGACCTGGTGCTCGACACCGTGGAGACGCTCGAACGCCGGTTCGCCAAGGAGTTGGCCGGGGTGGAGTTCGCGGTCGAGGACGTCCCCCCGGATCTGAACGTCTACGACTCCGACGTGTTGGAGGACGGCGAGGTGCCGCTCGCCCGGCTGCTGCCGGGCCGGCCCGGCCGGCAGGAGGTGCCGCCGCGCATCGTGCTCTACCGGCGGCCGCTGGAGTTTCGCGCGATGGACCGGGAGGACCTCGCGGATCTCGTGCACGACGTGATCATCGAGCAGGTGGCGAACCTGCTCGGGGTCGACCCCGACGAACTGGCCTGACGGCGGTCTCGCCGCACCCCGCACGCCGACCCCACGGACCCGGGCGGCCCCCACCGCCCGGTCCATGTCGGGTCAGGCGGCTACCCGCCGCTTGAGCTTGCGCCGCTCCCGTTCGGAGAGGCCACCCCAGATCCCGAACCGCTCGTCGTGGCCGAGCGCGTACTCCAGACATTCCGTCTTGACTTCACACCGCGAGCAGATGCGCTTCGCCTCACGGGTCGAGCCGCCCTTCTCGGGAAAGAACGCCTCCGGGTCGGTCTGCGAGCAGAGCGCCCGCTCCTGCCACTCCGGCGCGTTCCCGAGCAGGTCGGCCACCTCGAGCTGGCCGTCCATCGATTGCCTCCTTGTCGCGCACCGGCGTCATTCGCCGCTGCAACCCCCCACGCGAAAGGCGTGCTTGTCCGTACGGACCCAATTGGTGCGTTCCGCGCGAACAACCCCATTCAAATTACACGCGTGTAATGCGTGCGCCGTCAAGCCAAACTTGATAATGGAGTCGCCCTCCCGACACGTCCGGCACGGCCGCTGCGGCCGTCCGTAGCCTCGCAACCTGCCCTATCGATTCAGACCCCGGGCGAGTAACGCCCTCCCCGGCGAGTTGCCCCAAGTTTTCTGCCGTGGCGCAACACCGGCGGGCCGGCCGGACGCCCCCGTCGGCCGCCGCCCAAGATCACTAATGGTGGGGCAAAGGTTAACGCGCGCGGCGCGGTACCGCCCGTCCATCCACCAACGCCGACCGCGCCCCGTCCAGCATGTGGACGGGGCGCGTGGGTAGCTGAGCGTTCGGTCAGTCGCTTCGCGGTGGTGAGCTGGTCGGCCAGACGAATTCGGCGATCGCTCCACCGGTGACGGAAACAGCACCGGCCGGCGTGTTTTCGTCCCACCAGACGGTATAGACGCCCGCCTCCAGGTCCGGGTAGACCGCACTGTGGAACACGCCGTCCAGGACGTGCCGCTCCCGTACCGCCGAGTGGGTACGCGGGCCGTCCCGGTCCGCGCGGCTGATCTCGATCTCCCGCCCGTGCAGGTCCCGACCGGTGTGGATGATCAGCGCGCCGGTGTCGCCGCCGAGGTCGAGCATCACGGTCCCGCGGTACGACGGGCCGAGGTCGTGGTGCCGGTGCATGCCGCCCCCTCCCGTCAGGACCGCTTCGCCGGCGGGTTGCCGAACCCGTCGTACGGCGTGCCGAGGAACGGGAAGTCACCGAGGAACGGCGCGGTCACGTCCGTCGCGTCCAGACCCGGCGTGACGGCCGCCGCCGCCGCGTCCGGCTTGAACGTCTTGTCCACCAGCGGCACGGTCAGCCCGGCGATCGCCCGCAGCGCGATGGTCACCACGTCGTCGGCGACCCGGCGGCCGTTGGGGAAGCCGGCCAGGTCGCCGCCGAGCACCCCGAACCGGTCCGGCCGGGCGCTCGGCCGGATCGCCGTGTTGAGCCGCAGCATGTCGGCCTGGGTGTCGCCGGTGGTGTTGGCGAAGCCGTCGATCAGCCCCGCCGGTACGCCGGTGAGCAGGATCGCCACCAGGTCGGCGCGCGGCTTCTTCGCCTTGTGCAACGCGTCCAGGTTGGGAAAGACACCCGGGTAGAGCACCGGCAGCAACGCGGCCAGCTCGGGCCGCTCGACGAACCCGGCGAACCGCTTGTCCTCCGACGGCGGCAGCGTGTTCCACAGGTCCTTCTTCGACATCGGCACGATCACCTCGTTGAACAACGGGTTGCCGAGCCGCGACACCTGGACGAAGGGGCCGGTGGCGGTGTCCGCCGACACCCGGTCGCCGAGCACCCGCACCTGCTGGCGGGACGCGGTGGTCCAGACGCCGATGGTGGACGCGCGGTCGGCGTAGCCGTACCGGGCGGCCTTCCGGCGTACCTTGCTCAACGGCACCTGGAGGGCGATGCTGTGCACGTTCAGCCGGTCCAACGCGTTGACCGGCTCGCCCTCGGTCTTGAACAGCTTCTTGCCGGCCACGTGGAGCTGCTGGAACGGCCGCAGCGTACCCAGGTCGAACACCGCGCCCAAGTCGACGAAGAAGCCGTCGGCGCGCTGGCCGGCGAACACCTTCTCGCCGGTGGACAGCTTGAACGTCGCCTGCTTCACCAGGTTCTGGTAGTTCGGCGTGGACAGCGGACCGACGTTGCACGGCGGGCAGGGCAACTTGTTCGCCAGCACGTGCTCCCGGCCGTCCGCGATCCGGGTCAGCTTGTAGAACTGCCGCCGGTTCCAGTTCTTGCTGTCCAGCGACTCGATCGGCCCGGTGTTGTAGAGAAAACTGTTCTGATTCGTGATCTCGGTGGTGAATTCGAAACGATAGGTGACGTCCGGGTAACCGTCGCCGTCGTTGTCGACGTGGATCTCGTACCGGACGTCGTCACCGAACTCGAAGAAGTTGGGGCCGCCGGAGGGGAGCTGCACCGGCACGTAGTTGGCGATCAACGTGACCGTGTCGGGCCGGCTCGGGCTGACGAACGCGTACAGGTCGGAACTGTCGGCGACCGGATCCTTGGCGATCTCCGGGGCCTCGCGGTGAGAGGACATGGCGGACCACACCTTCGTCGGGGGAAAGGGTACGTCGGACCGGCGCCGGGAGCCCGCGCCGGGAGGAGCGGGGTCAGCGGCGGGCAGCGCGCACCAGACGGTCGGCCAGCCCACGGTCGCGCACCTGGACCCGGGTCGTGCCGACGAAGACGTCCATCGTGCCGGTGGCGGCGTCGCGGAGGTGGACCACGATCGGCTCGTCGCGCCGGCCCGCGGTCGGGGTGTTCTGCGCGGCCGACAGGCCCGGCACGGTGAGCGCCGCCGCGCCCAGGGTGGCGCTCGCCGCGGCGGTCAGCGTCTGCCGGCGGGTCAGCCGCGGCCAGGTCCGCCGCTTCGGGGCGTCGGTGGTCTCGTCAGTGCTCATCGGCAACCTTTCCACAACCGGCGCCGCAGCGCCGCGAGGGCCGGGCACCCGGACGCCGCCGGATCCCCGGGCTGGGGTCACCGGCGGCGGTCCTCGCCGCAACCGCCGCCGGCATCCACAGGTACGGCGTAGGGCGGGAAAAGGTTCGACGTCAGGCGCGGGCGTGACCGTACGCGGTCGTCCGCTTGCGGAACGGCCGGCCGGCCGCCGTGGCGATCGACCGCAACTGCTCCTCGGTCCGGGCCGAACCGTTGCCCGAGCCGGCCATCCGGGAGATGGTCTCCTCCATCAGCGTGCCGCCCAGGTCGTTGCAGCCGCCCCGCAGCATCTCCACCGTGCCGGCGTCGCCGAGCTTCACCCAGGAGCACTGGATGTTGTCGATCCGGCCGTGCAGCAGCAACCGGGCCATCGCGTGCACCACCCGGTTCTCCCGCCAGGTCGGCCCCGGCCGGGCGATGCCGGCCAGGTAGATGGGCGCGTTGGTGTGCACGAACGGCAGCGCCACGAACTCGGTGAACCCGCCGGTACGGTCCTGTACGCCGGCCAGCACCCGCAGGTGGGCCAGCCACTGGCCGGGGTGGTCGACGTGCCCGTACATCATCGTGGAGCTGGACCGGATGCCCAGCTCGTGGGCCGTGCTGACCACCTCGACCCAGGCGGCGGCCGGCAGTTTGCCCTTGGTGAGCACCCAGCGCACATCGTCGTCGAGGATCTCGGCGGCGGTGCCCGGGATGGTGTCCAGGCCGGCCTCGCGCAGCCGGCCCAGCCACTCCCGCACCGGCACGCCGGCCTTCGCGGCGGCGGTGACGATCTCCATCGGGGAGAACGCGTGCACGTGCATCCCGGGCACCCGCGCCTTGATCGCGCGGACGATGTCGGCATAGCCGGTGACCGGCATCTTCGGGTCGATGCCGCCCTGGAGGCAGACCTCGGAGGCGCCGGCCGCCCACGCCTCCTCGGCCCGGTCGGCCACCTGGTCGAGGGAGAGCCGGAACGCGTCCGCGTCGCTCTCCCGCTGGGCGAACGCGCAGAACCGGCAGCCCACGTAGCAGACGTTCGTGAAGTTGATGTTCCGGTTGACCACGTAGGTCACGTCGTCGCCGACCGCGTCCCGGCGCACGTCGTCGGCGATCCGGCACAGCTCGTCCAGCGCCGGGCCGTCCGCACCGAACAACGCCAGCGCCGCCGCCTCGTGCGCCGGCGTCAGCAGCGCGGCCGGGTCGTCCGCGGCCAGCCGCAGGCCGGCGCGCAGGTCGGCGTCCCCGCCGCCGGTTCCGGGCGCCGGACGGGTGACCTTGTTCGCCACCTCGGCCCAGTCGCCGTAGACGCTGTCGAAGTCGCCGCGCCGGTCCTCCGTCCGGCCGGTCACGTCGATGGTGGCGTGCAGGTCGGTCCGGCCCCCGAAGACCTCCTCCGGCTCCTGCCAGGGCCGCCCCACCGGGCGGGCCGCCTCGACCGCGAGCCCGGTCGCCGGGTCGGCGAGCGCCGTGACGTGCGGCAGTAGGCGCGGGTCCAGCCACGGCCCGCCGGCGCGCACGTACTCCGGGTAGACGGTCAGCCGCTCGCGCAGCGTGAACCCGGCGGCCGCGGTCCGCGCGGCCAGCTCGTCGAGCTGCGGCCAGGGCCGCTCCGGGTTGACGTGGTCCGGCGTGACCGGCGAGACGCCGCCCCAGTCGTCGATGCCGGCGCGCAGCAGCAGGTCGTACTCGCCGGCGATCAGGTTCGGCGGGGCCTGGATGCGGGCCCTCGGGCCGAGCAGCACCCGGGCCACCGCCACGGTCGCGGCCAGGTCGTGCAGCTCCGCGTCCGGCATGCCGCGCATCGCGGTGTCCGGCTTGGCGCGGAAGTTCTGCACGATCACCTCCTGGAGGTGGCCGTACTCCCGCATCGCGCGGCGGATCGCGAACAACGCGTCGACCCGCTCCGCCCGGTGCTCGCCGATGCCGATCAGGATGCCGGTGGTGAACGGCACGCCGACCCGGCCGGCGTCGTCGAGCACCCGCAGCCGCACCGCGGGTTCCTTGTCCGGCGAGCCGAAGTGCGGGCCGCCCGGCTCCGACCAGAGCCGGGTCGCGGTGGTCTCCAGCATCATGCCCATGCTCGGCGCGACCGGCTTCAACCGCTGCAACTCCGACCAGGACAGCACGCCCGGGTTCAGGTGCGGCAGCAGGCCGGTCTCCTCCAGCACCGCCACCGCGCAGGCGCGCAGGTAGTCGAGCGTGGAGTCGTAGCCGCGCTCGTCCAGCCACTCGCGGGCCGCCGGCCAGCGCTCCTCCGGCCGGTCGCCGAGCGTGAACAGCGCCTCCTTGCAGCCCTGCGCCGCGCCCTCCCGGGCGATGGCGAGGACCTCGTCGCGCTCCAGGTAGGCGGCGGGCAGCCGGTGCGGCACGGTGGCGAACGTGCAGTAGTGGCAGCGGTCCCGGCAGAGCCGGGTCAGCGGGATGAAGACCTTCTTGGAGTACGTGACCACGCCCGGCCGGCCGGCCTCGCGCAGCCCGGCGTCGCGGATCTCCCCGGCGACGCGGAGCAGCTCGTCGAGTGCCACGCCGCGCGCGGTGAGCAGCGCGGCCGCCTCGTCCGCGTCCAACGCCCGGCCGGTGGCGGCGCGGCCCAGCGCCCGCCGGACGCTCGCCTCGGTGGGGACGGAGTCGCTGCGATCAACCATCGGCCCAGTGTAAGGAGGGGCCCCGCTTAACGTTTTCGGTAGAGGCGGGGGCCCCGCTTAACACCTGCTGCCAGGTGGCGCTCCGGCGCGGGCGGCGGAGGTGGTCCGCCGCCCGCCACCGAGGTTCACCGGGGCTGGTTCGGGTCCTCGCGGTCGAAGCGCTGGGTGCGCTCGTCGTCGGCCGGGGACGCCGGCTGGCCCGGCTCGGCACTCTGGCGCGGGATCGCCTGGGTGGGGTCGGCCGACGGCGGCTGACCGAACGGCGGCGCCGACTGCGGCTGGCCGGCCTGCGGGGCGCCGAACTGCGGCCCGTCGAACGGCGAGCCCGCCTGCGGGGCGCCGAACTGCGGGCCACCCGCCTGCGGACCGGCCTGGGGCCCACCGAACTGCTGGCCCGGCTGCTGGCCGAACGGCGGGGCCGACTGCGGGGCGTGCGGCGGGGCGGTGTTGAACGGCGGCGCCGACTGCGGCTGGCCGTACGGACCGGCCTGCGGCCAGCCGGGCTGCGGCGGTGCGCCCGCCGACGGGTAGCCCGCCGGGGCCTGGCCCGGCTGCGGCGGCACCCCGGCCGGCGGGTAGCCGCCCGGGGCGGGGTAGCCGCCGGGCTGGCCGGGCTGCTGCGGCCAACCGGGCTGGGCCTGGCCGTAGACGCCGGGCTGCGGCTTGGGCTTCGGCACGTAGTAGAGCGTGCGCCAGATCTTGAACACCACGTACGCGGCGACCGCGAAGATCGCCAGCCAGGCCACCCGGGTGAGCAGCCCGAGGAACGCGTCCAGCACCTCGCCGTCGGCGAGCCGGTTGACCAGCCAGATCAGGAACGTCAGCGCACCGAAGAAGGCGGCGACGGCGTACTCGACCAGCGCCACCTGGGTGATCAGTTTCGCCTTCGGCAGCACCGGGCGGACATGCGTGGCGAGCAGCACGGCCAGCAACGGCAGGACTGTCGACTCCAGCCCGACGAAGGCGAAGAAGGTGCTGCCGGCCCGGCCGCCGAACGTGCTGTAGTCGTCGACCGGCACCAGCAGGCGCAGCAGGCCGACGAAGAGCAGCACGGCGTTCGCGCCGATCAGGACGAGCGCGGCCAGTTCGCGCAGCGGCTTGGTCAGTTGGCTGGCCTGCGCGGCGTCACCGGACGCGGGCTCGGTGGGGCTGGTCACGGACTCCCCCAGGGGACGAAAGCGGACAGTTGGCGACGTGAGCCTAGTCTCTCCGGCCACCGGGCGATCCACGGCGGCACGTGCGGAAGGATGGACGGCATGCGCATCGTGGTACTGACCGGCGGCATCGGGGGTGCCCGGTTCCTGCTCGGCGTCCGGGCGTACGCCCGGGAGACGGGCGCCGACGTGACCGCCGTGGTCAACGTCGGCGACGACCTGCTGCTGCACGGGCTGAGGGTCTGCCCCGACCTGGACAGCGTGCTCTACACGCTGGGCGGCGGCGCCGACCCGGAGCGTGGCTGGGGCCGGGTCGGTGAGACCTGGACGGTGAAGAACGAGCTGGCCGCGTACGGGGCGGAACCGAGCTGGTTCGGCCTCGGCGACAAGGACCTCGCCACCCATCTGGTGCGCACCACCATGCTCAACGCCGGCTATCCGCTGTCCCAGGTCACCGAGGCGCTGGCCGCCCGCTGGCAGCCCGGCGTACGCCTGCTGCCGGCCACCGACGAGCGCCTGGAGACCCACGCCGTCATCGCCGACGAGCAGGGGCGACGGGCGATCCACTTCCAGGAGTGGTGGGTGCGCTACCGGGCCGACGTACCGACGGAGCAGTTCGTCTTCGTCGGCGCGGAGGCGGCGAAGCCCGCGCCCGGCGTGGTCGAGGCGATCGCCGCCGCGGACGTGGTGCTGATCGCGCCGAGCAACCCGGTGGTCAGCATCGCCCCGGTGCTGGCCGTGCCCGGCCTGCGCGACGCGGTGGTCGGCGGTCCGGCCCCGGTGATCGGGGTGTCGCCGATCATCGGCGGCACGCCGGTACGCGGCATGGCCGACCGCTGCCTGGCCGTGCTCGGCGTCGAGTGCAGCGCGGCCGGGGTGGGCGCCCTCTACGGCAGCCGGTCCGGCGGCGGGCTGCTCGACGGCTGGCTGGTCGCCCCGGAGGACGAGGACGCCGTGGTGCCGGACGTGTCCGTCCGCGCGGCCCCGCTGCGGATGACCGACGAGGCGGCGACCGCCGCGATGGTGCGCGCCGCGTTGGAGTTGATGTGAGGCTGGAGATCCTGCCGGTGCCGGGCATCGGCCACGTGACCGAGGGCGACGACCTGGCGGCGCTGATCGCCGGCGCGGCGCCCTGGCTGCGCGACGGCGACGTGCTGGTGGTCACCAGCAAGATCGTGTCGAAGGCGGAGGGCCGACTGGTCGACGTACCCGCCGACGGTCCGGAGCGGCTCGCCGCGCGGGACCGGGTGCTGGCCGCCGAGACCGCCCGGGTGGTCGCCACCCGGGGCGCGACCCGGATCGTGCAGACCCACCACGGGTTCGTGATGGCCTCCGCCGGCATCGACGCGTCCAACGTGGACAAGACCCGGTTGGTGCTGCTGCCGGTGGACCCGGACGCGTCCGCCCGGGCGTTGCGGGCCGCGCTGCGCGAGCGGCACGGTCTCGACGTCGCGGTCATCGTCAGCGACACCATGGGTCGCCCGTGGCGCAACGGGCTGACCGACGTGGCGCTCGGCGTGGCGGGCATGCCGGCGATCCGCGACCACCGGGGCGAGGTCGACCCGTACGGCAACGAGCTCCAGCTCACCCAGATGGCGGTGGTCGACGAACTGGCCGGCGCCGGTGAGCTGATCAAGGGCAAGTGCGACCAGGTGCCGGTCGCCGTGGTCCGCGGTTACCTCGGCGCGGCCCGGGACGACGACGAGGGTGCCCGCGCGCTGGTGCGGGACGCCTCGCTGGACCTCTTCTCGCTGGGCACCGCCGAGGCGCGCGCCGCCGGCCTGCTGGCGGCGGCCACGCTCCCCGAGGGCACCGGGCCGACGCCGCCCGACCCGGCCGCGGTGGACCGGGCGATCGCCGCGGTGGCCGACGTGGTCGCCCCGGGCACGGTGTTCACGCACGTCACGGACGAGGAGGTACGCGCCGGACTCGCCGCCACGGTGCCCGACTGGCCGACGACGGCCACCGGTCTGCTGCTCGGCGCGGCGCCGACCCCGGTGGACCGGCCGGACCTGGTCCGGTTCGGCGCCGACCTGCAACGCCTGCGCACGGCGCTGGCCGCCGAGGGTGTCGGCTCGACCCTGCTGCCACCGCCGGCCGGCACCACCGCCAGCGCGACGTTGGCGCTCTGACCGCACCCCGCCCCGCCCCGCTCGGCGCTCGGCGCTCGGCGCTCGGGAAGCATTCCACTTTTAGGCGCCATGACTCTCGGTCATAATTATGCCTGAGAGTCATGGCGTCTAAAACACTTCTCTTCCGTCTCGGCCGTGGCCGATCGACCTCGACGCCGATGGCGGCAGCGGCGCGTGGCGGCTCGGCTCGGGACGGGGAGCGGCGGGTCAGGCGTCGAGGACGGCGCGGCCCAGCGGGGTCAGCGTGTGCAGCACGGTGTTGCGGTCCCGGTGGCTGACCAGCAGACCGGCGTTGCGCAGCACGGTGGTGTGCTGGCTGGCCGCGGCGGCGGAGATGCGCAGCCGCCGGGCCATCTCGCCGGTGGTGCAGCCCTCGTCGGCGACCTGGAGCACCGCCGCGCGGGTGCGGCCCAGCAGCGCGGCGAGCGCCTCGCGCTGGGCGGCGGCGCCGTCCCGGGCGCCGGCGGCCTCGGGGGTGAGGCCACCGAGCCGGTCGACCGGGTAGACCAGCACCGGGGGCAGGCTCGGGTCGAGCAGCGCCACCGGGGTGCGGGAGCAGAAGAAGGACGGGACGAGCAACAGGCCCCGGCCGTCCAGGTGCAGCTCCCGGGTGTCCGGGTAGTCGAGCACCTCGAGCACGCCGTCGGCCCAGCGCATGGTGGGCCGCAGGCTGGCCAGCAGCCCTTCGGCGCCCCCGTCGAGCATGGCCCGCGCCCGCCGCGCCCGGTCCGCCTCGACGGCGGCCTGGACCCGGGCCCAGTACGGGCTGATCGCCAGCTCCTGGTATCGCGCCATGGTGTCGGTGAGGTCGCGCAGCACCTCGGGTTCGCCCCGGGCGAGTGCCGTCGCCGCCGGTGGCAGCGGGTTCTCCGCGGCGAGCACGGTCAGGTCGCGGCGCAGCATGTCGACCGGGGTGCCCCGGACCGCCTCCAGGCCGGCCTCGAAGCCCTCCCGGCTGGCGGACGGGGTGAGGAAGTCGGGGAAGTAGCCGCGTGGCGGGTTGAGCGCGAGGAGCAGCCGGTAGCGCTCGGGGCCGGTGTCGGTCCGCAGGCCGCGCGCCACGCCGCGCCGCCAGGTCGTCGACAGGGGATCCCGGCTGCGTCCCTGGAGCAGGTGCAGGCTGAGGACCAGTTCCCAGAGCGGGTCCGCGGCCGGGGCGACCCGGGTCCGCAGAATGTCCTCGCTCGAGAAAATGACCTTCAACATGGAGCGCTCCCGGGTGGACGGCGGAGGTGCCCGCCACCCCTGGCACTTTACCCGCCGGCAGTAATCTCCATCTTTAAGCGTGACGTGAAAGACCTCGACGGTAGGGCGGCCGGTTCGGCAGACTCTCCCTTGCCCGCCGACGCCGGGGTGCAGTGTCGACCCGGTCGCCGGCTGACGGGCGTGGCCGGACGGCACCACGAGGGTCTGCGGATTCGTTCCGCAGGGGTGCCGTCCGGCCTTCGCTCACCCGATCCAGAGCGCCACCCGGTGGTCCTCGTCGGTCACGTAATAGCAGCGCCCCGCCACCTCGGCCAGCCCCTCCACGTGATGGAACGGCGCCAGCTCCGCCACCAGCTCCGCGCCCACCCGGGCGTCGTCGGCGGCGGCGTGGCGGAACCGCACGTGCCGGGAGGTCACCGCACCGCCGTGCGGGTGGTCGTCGAGCAGCACCGACCCCTTGCCCAGCGCGTCGATCGACCCGATCACCGCCGCGTAGCCGCCGTCGTCGGTCGGCGTGATCGCGCGGAAACCGGCCAGCGCGCCGGCCGGCGTCACCCCGGTCAGCGCGTACGCCCCGAGCGCCCGCGGCCAGCGCACGTCGGCGTCGTCGAACATCCCCGCCACCCCGGCCAGCTCGACGTAGATCGGCTCGCCCGCGGCGGTCACCGGGAACCGCAGCCCGAGCAGCACCGTCCCGGCCGGCGTGAACGCCGCCGCCTCCACGTTGAGCGGCAGGTCGTCCTCGGTCAGCCGGCTCACCCACCCCTTGGCCCGGGCGGTCCCCCGCGCCACGGTCTCGGTCAGGAACCGCTGTCGGACCCTCGCACCGGGCGGCAGCGTGGTCAGCGGCGCGGCGACGAGCGCGTCGTTGATCGCCCGGTGCAGCCGGAACCGGTTGCGGACCACGTGCACGGCGAGCGGCCCGGACACCGCGTCGTCCTCCCGGAACCGGGCCACGAACGCCCGCCGGGGCCGCAGCGGGCCGCCCTTCGACCCGAAGTGCGAGCCGAAGACGTACACCCAGCCGTCGTGGTGCGCGAGCGCCTCGCCGTCCTCGGTCCGGCCGTTCTCCCGGCCGGCGTCGGCGGGCACGTGGTGCGCCACCCACTCGCCGTCGTCGCGTTCCAGCAGCAACGCCAGGCACTGCTCCACCGGGCCCTCGTCCAGCACGGTCCAGAAGCCGCGCCGCGCGCCGTGCGCCCGCAGCAGCGCCGGCGAGCGGACCGGCAGCAGATCGCTGGCCTCGTTGCCGGCCACCAGGAACTCGACGAGTCGCAGGGTCACCGGGTCAGGGTACGGAGGCCGCGCTCGTACAGTGTCCGGGTGCCCGACACCGATCACACCGCGTACGCCGACCTGCACGCCGACGCCACGACGACGCTGAGCCGCTGGACGGCGACCAGCCCGGCCGCGGCCGCCAACCGGGACCGGACGCTGGCGCTGCTGGCCGCCGGGCCGGTGGCGATGAGCCGCGCGCACCGGCCCGGTCACGTCACCGCCAGCGCGCTGGTCCTCGATCCGACCGGCAGCCGGGTGCTGCTCTGCCTGCACGGCAGGTTCCGCAAGTGGGTGCAGCTCGGCGGGCACTGCGAGCCCGGCGACCGGACGCTGGCGGCGGCCGCGCTGCGCGAGGCCACCGAGGAGTCCGGGATCGCCGGCCTGACGTTGGACCCGGAACCGATCGACGTGGACGTCCACCCGGTCGCCTGCCAGGGCGGCTCGCTGCACCACGACGTCCGGTACGCCGTGTTCGCCCCGCCCGGCGCGGTCGAACGGGTCAGCGACGAGTCCGAGGCGCTGGGCTGGTTCCCGCCGGACCAGCTGCCGGAACCGCTGGCCGGCGGCACCGCGCAGCTGGTGGCGCCGGCGCTGGCGGTGCTGGCCCGCCGCGTCGCGGGGTGAACGGACGCCGACTCAGACCAGGCCCTCCTCGCCACGCTCCTTGAGCTGGTCGACGATCTTCTTCACGTCCTGCGCGCGGCCCCGGGGGCAGACCAGCAGCGCGTCCGGCGTGTCCACCACGATCAGGTCGTGCACGCCGACCGTGGCGACAAGGCGGCCGGAGTGCGGCACGACCACGGTGTCGGTGGTGTCGTGCAGCAGCACGCCCGGCTTCGCGTCGCCGCCGAGCACCACGTTGCCGGACGCGTCGGCCGGCAGCACCTCGCTGAGCGTGTGGAAGTCGCCGACGTCGTTCCAGCCGAAGTCGCCGGGCACGGTCGCCACCCGGCCGGCGGTCGCCGCGCCCTCCATCACCGCGTAGTCGACCGAGATCTTCGGCAGCGTCGGCCAGACCGTGCCGAGCACGTCGTCCTGCTCCGGGGCGCCCCAGGCCGCCGCGATCGCGGTGATCCCGGCGTGCAGCGCCGGCTGCTGGCGGGCCAACTCGGCCAGGAAGACGTCCACCCGCCAGACGAACATGCCGGCGTTCCAGAGGTGCCGCCCGGAGCGGAGGTAACCCTCCGCCACGTCGGCCGCGGGCTTCTCCTTGAACTCGCGGACCGGCCGCAGCGGCCCGTCACCGACCGGGTCACCGGTCTCCAGGTAGCCGTAGCCGGTCTCCGGCCGGGTCGGGGTGATGCCCACCGTCATCAGCAAGCCCTGCTCGGCGCCGCGGATCGCCTGCCGCACCACCTCGGCCCAGCCGGCCGGGTCGGCGATCAGGTGGTCGGCGGCGAACGCGCCCATCACCGCCTCCGGGGCGCGGCCGGCGATCACCGCGGCGGCCAGCGCGATGGCCGCGCAGGAGTCCCGCGGCGACGGCTCGACCAGGATGTTCTCCTCCGGCAGGCCAGCCAGTTGCCGGGCCACCGCCGCGGCGTGCGCGGCCCCGGTGACCACCAGCGTGCGTTCCGGTGTGGTCAGCGGCCCCAACCGGTCCACCGTGGCCTGGAGCAGCGAGGCGGAGGTGCCGGTCAGCGGGTGGAGGAACTTCGGATGGCCGGCGCGGGACAACGGCCACAACCTTGTGCCGCTGCCGCCCGCCGGGATGACGGCGTAGAACATCAGCACATCATGCCCGAAGCGGGCGAGCCGCCCCGGCGGGCGAGACGGCGCGCCGCGCCGCGGTCAGGCGCGCGCCCGCCGCCAGGCGGCGATGTGCACCTCGGCGCTGGACTCCCAGGTGAACTCCTTGGCCCGGTCGAAGCCGGCCTTGGCCAGCGACAGCCGCCGCTGCTCGTCGTCGAGCAGGGCGCCCAGGTCGGCCGCGATCTGCTCCGGGTCCTCGCTGGTGTACGCCACCGCGTCGCCGCCCACCTCGGGCAGCGAGAGCCGCGGCGTGGTGAGCACCGGCGCGGCGCACGCCATCGCCTCCAGGATCGGCAACCCGAAGCCCTCGCCGTAGGACGGGTAGGCGGCGACCAGCGCGCCGCCGAGGAAGCCCGGCAGGTCGGCGTAGCGCAGGTAGCCGGGGCGGAGCAGCCGCAGGTGCGACGGGACCTCGGCCACCGCGCGGTCGATGTCGTCGTCGTGCCCCTGGCCGCCGGCCACCACCAGCACCGGCGGGTTCGGCCGGTCGGCCACCGCCCGGGCCCAGCCGCGGATCAGATTGGGGACGTTCTTGCGCGGCTCCTTGGCGCCGAGGAACGCGATGTAGCTGTTGTCGCCCAGCCCCAGCCGGGCCCGGACCCGGGCCTTCTCCTCGTCGCCGGGCGCGTGGAAGGCGGCCTGGTCGACGCCGTGGTAGGCGACGTCGATCCGGGTCGGGTCGGCGTCCAGCAGCCGGATCAGCTCGTCCCGGGTGGCCTTGCTCGGCACGATCACCCGGGCGGCGCGGCGCAGCGAGGTCTTGATCGCGCTGCGGAAGAACGTCCGGCGCGACTTGTCGTAGTGCTCCGGCTCGGTGAAGAACGTCGCGTCGTGCACGGTGACCGTCACCGGACACCCGGCCCGCAACGGGCAGGTGTAGAACGGCGAGTGCAGCACCTCCGCGCCGACCTGCTGGGCCAGCAGCGGCAGACCGGTCTGCTCCCAGGCGAGCCGCGCCGGCCGGTGCGCCACCGCCGCCGGCGCCGGGACGATCTCGGCCCCGGGCAGCATCCGGGTGTAGCGCTCCAGATCGGTGCGGAGGCTCACCACGGCCAGGTCCACACCGTCGCCGCAGACCCGGCCGAGCGCGCCGAGCAGGCCGTCGACGTATCGACCGACGCCGCCGCGATCGGCGGGGACACTCGTGGCGTCGATGAGAACGCGGGGCGGGCGACCGGCGGTCACGGGGCGACTCCTCAGGTGGCGCAGTTGTGGGAAAGAACACTGTCGGCAAGCCTACGCCGGGCGGGCCGCCCGACGCTGACTGCGACCCGACGGTACGCCGACTTGTCGTTGTCATCGAGTACGCACTTCGGGCGCGTATCGTTCGCGCCGATGGCCGACAACATTGCCCGGGTGTTCGCCGACGCGATCGCGCCCGACCCCACCCGACCGCTGCTGACCTGGTACGACGATGCCACCGGCGAGCGCACCGAACTGTCCGGCGCGACGTTGGCGAACTGGGTGGCCAAGACCGCCAACCTGCTCGTGGACGAGGTCGGCTGCGCGCCGGGCGATGCGGCCGGCGTGTTGCTGCCCCCGCACTGGCAGACCGCTGCGGTGCTGCTCGGCTGCTGGTCGGCCACGTTGACAGTGGTCGACGCGCCGGGCCCGGTGGAGGTGCTGTTCACCGCCGTCGACCGGGTCGACGAGGCGACCCGTTGGCCGGCCGGCGAGCGCTACGCGCTGGCGCTGGACCCGTTCGCGCTGCCGATGCGGCAGGTGCCGGCCGGCTGCGCCGACTTCGTCAGTGCGGTCCGCGCGCACGGCGACCACTTCACGCCGTACCCCTCGGGTGGCGAGGGAGACGCGGCGCTGCTGGCCCGCGCGGCGGCCCGCGTCGCGGAGCTGGGCCTCTCCCCCGGCGACCGCCTGCTGGTCGACGTGACCCGGCACCCCGACCCGGTGGACTGGCTGCTGGCCCCGCTCACTGCCCACGCCAGCGTGGTCGCCTGCGCCCACCCCGACCCGGCCCGTCTCCCCGCCCGCGCCGAAACCGAGAAGACCACCCACACCCTGCCCTGATCCCCCTTCCCCCGCGATCGTGCAGTTGCGGCCCAGGTTCCGGGCGATTCACCCCTTTCGCCGGGTCAGCAAGTGCAAGATCGCCGGGGCGGGTCAGGCCGGGGGGCGGCGCTGGGCGAAGGTGGCGAACGCGGTCAGGGACTCGGGGTTGGCCAGGGCGCCCTTGGCGGCGGCGCGGTCGACCGGGGTGCCGGTCAGGATCTTCTTGACCGGGACCTCCAGCTTCTTCGCGCTCAACGTGCGCGGGACGGCCTTGACCTGGTGGATCTCGTCCGGCACGTGCCGGGGCGACAGCGCGGTACGCAGCTCACGGCAGATCTTCTTCCGCATCGCGTCGTCCAGCTCCAGGCCGTCCGCGAGCACCACGAACAGGAGCAGCTCGCCGGCGCCGCCCTCGTCGTCCTCCAGGTGCACCACCACCGAGTCGACCACCTCGTCGAGCCCCTCCACCACGGAGTAGAACTCGGCCGTGCCGAGGCGCACCCCGCCCCGGTTCAGCGTGGCGTCCGACCGGCCGGTGATCACGCAGCCGCCGCGCTCGTTCACGGTGATCCAGTCACCGTGCCGCCACACCCCGGGATAGACGTCGAAGTACGCCTCCCGGTAGCGGCTCCCGTCCGGGTCGTTCCAGAACCCGACCGGCATGCTCGGCATCGGCTCGGTGATCACCAGCTCGCCGAGCTGGCCGACCACCGCCGAGCCGTCGGCGGACCGGGCCTCCACCTTCGCGCCGAGCGCCCGGCAGGCGATCTCACCGGCGTGCACCGGCAGCAGCGGCACGCCGCCGACGAACCCGGTGCAGACGTCCGTGCCGCCGGAGAGCGACTGGAGCTGGAGGCGGTCGCCGACGTTCTCGTACACCCAGGTGAAGCCCTCGGCGGGCAGCGGCGCGCCGGTCGAGCCGAGGCCGCGCAGCGCGGACAGGTCGGCGATCTCCCGCGGCACCAGCCCGGCCTTGCGGGAGGCCAGCAGGAACGGGGCCGACGTGCCGAAGTAGGTGGTGCCGGTCTCCGCCGCCAGCCGCCACAGCGCGCCCAGGTCCGGGTGGCCCGGGTTGCCGTCGAACAACACGATCGCCGCGCCCACCGCCGGCCCGGAGACCAGGAAGTTCCACATCATCCAGCCGGTGGTGGTGAACCAGAAGAACCGGTCCGCCGGGCCCAGGTCGTGGTGCAACGCCAGCATCTTCAGGTGTTCCAGCAGGATGCCGCCGTGGCCGTGCACGATCGGCTTCGGCAGGCCGGTGGTGCCGGAGGAGTAGAGCACGTAGAGCGGATGGTCGAACGGCACCGGGGTGAAGGACAGCGGCTCGTCGGTCTCCGCCGCCAACTCCGCCCAGGTCATCGCGCCGTCCGGGGCCGGGCCGGCCGGATCGAGGTACGGGACGGCGACGGTGTGCCGCAGCGACGGCAGCGCGGCCCGGATGGCGGCCACCTCGGCGCGCCTGTCGATCGGCTTGTCGCCGTACCGGTAGCCGTCGACCGCGACCAGCACCGTCGGCTCGATCTGCTGCCAGCGGTCGGTGACGCTGCGGGTGCCGAACTCCGGCGCGCAGGAGGAGAAGATCGCGCCCAGGCTGGCGGTGGCGAGCAGCAGGACGTACGTCTCCGGGATGTTCGGCGCGTACGCGGCCACCCGGTCGCCCGGGCCCACGCCGAGCCGGCGCAGGCCGGCGGCCACCCGGCGGACCCGCTCGCGCAACTGCGCCGCGGTGAGCGTCTCCGGGGCGCGGGTCTGCCCGTGCGCGATCACCGCCGGGTCGTCGTCGCCGAGCCCCGGCATGCGCAGCACGTTCTCCGCGTAGTTGAGCGTGGCGCCCGGGAACCAGCGGGCGCCCGGCATGGACCTCCCGGCCAGTGTTGCGGTCGGGGGCGTGTGTGCGAGCACGTCGAAGTAGTCCCAGATCGAGGACCAGAACCCGTCCAGGTCGGTCACCGACCACTGCCACAGCGCGTCGTAGTCGGCGAACTCCAGCCCGCGGTGCTCGGCCAGCCAGCGCAGGTAGGCACCGATCCGGGACCGATCACGCACGTCGGCCGGCGGCGTCCACAGCACGTCAGACACGTTCCACCCTCCCTGGGGCCCGGCACGACACTGTGCATGGGCCGTGGCGCCATCTTGCCCTACCTCGTGCCGCCATTCTCCGCACCCGGCGCCGCGCCCGGTGCGTGCCCGCCCCACACCCCGCACCCCCGCCCCATGTGGGGCACGGATGTAAGGAGGGGCCCCCTGTTAACGCATTCTGCATAGGCGGGGGCCCCGCTTAACACCTCAGGCGGCGCGGTGGGCCTGGATGGCGCGGCGGCGGGCCAGCCGGTGGGCGCGGCGGATCTCCGCCTCCTTGAAGCGGCGCTCGTCCTCCGGCGTCTCCGGCAGCACCGGCCGGACCGGGCGGGGCGCGCCGCCGACGTCCACCCCCACGAAGACCAGGTACGCGGTGGCGACCCGGACCGGCTCGTCCTCGGCCGAGTCCCAGCGTTCGGCGACCACCCGCACCCCCACCTCCATCGAGGTGCTGCCGGTCCAGTTGACCTGGGCGTGGGCGTGCACGAGATCACCCACCCGGACCGGCTCGGAGAAGACGATCTCGTCGATGGAGGCGGTGACCGCGGTGCCGCCGCTGTGCCGGGCCGCCGCCGCGCCGGCCACGTCGTCGACGAACTTCATCAGTACCCCACCGTGCACGGTCCCGTACAGATTGACATCGACAGCGGTCATGATGCGACTGAGCGTGACGCGGGAGTACGAGGTCGGCTTACCCGGCGGGACCGCGGGATGATCTGTCATGCCGAAAACGGTACGGTGCGCGGATGCGACATCTCTGGAGCTTCCTCGCCGGGTTGGTGGTGGCGCCCGTCACCTGGGTGCTCGTCACGCTCGGTCAGGACGGATCTGGGCGGACCGTCAACCGCTGGGTGGAGATCGGTACGTACAGCACCCCCAACCTGATCGAACCGGCCGTCTACCTCGGCGTCGCCGGCATCCTGCTCGGCCTGCTCGGCACGCTGCGCTTCTCGCCGCTCGGCCCGCTCGTGGCGGGGCTGCTGCTCGCGGCCCCGTACGTGGGGCTGTTCGTCGCGCCCTTCGCCGTGCGGGACCGGGTTCCCGGCGACCTGCGGCTGCTCGGTGACCCGCTGCCGCTGCACCAGCCGCTGGACAACGGCACGCTGTTCCTCATCGGCCTGCTGCTGCTGATGGCCGTGTTCAGTGGTGGACGCTGGCGTCGCCCGCCCACGCCGCGGACGGCCGGGGCGGAGCTGACCCCGGCCGGCACCCCGACCGAGCCCGAGCCCGCGCTCACCGGCTGGTCCGCGCCGGGCCCGGCGAAGGACCCGGACACCGCCCCGCTCACGCTGGCCTATCCGGAAACCCCGACCGAACCCCTGCCCCGCCGCACCGGCGGCGAGTCGCCCTGGTCGGCGCCGCCGCGGGCCGGCAACCGCCCGGACGGCCCCGACGAACTCCGCTGACTCCGGTGGGCCGGCCGGTCGCCGGTCGGCCCACCCCCTCCGGGGGCCCGGCGACGCATCGGCCGGCGCACGCCGAGTTCGCCCGGTCCCGCCGGTCAGCCCTTGAGCAGCTGACGGGCCATGACGATGCGCTGCACCTGGTTGGTGCCCTCGTAGATCTGGGTGATCTTGGCGTCG
>NZ_JBISAC010000015.1:0-152138 GCF_044391475.1 Micromonospora sp. NPDC018662 | reverse complement strand
GCCGACCTGGCAACCTACGGCACCGTCCGGGCCGTGGCACAGCGCGGCAACCTCAGCCCGTCGGCGGTGTCGCAGCAGCTGACCACACTGGAACGAGAGACCCGGACCGCGCTGCTGGAACGCACCGGGCGGCGGGTGCGGCTCACCGCGGCCGGAACGTTGCTCGCCGGCCGGGCCCGGGAGATCCTCGCGGCCATGGACGCGGCCGAGGCGGAGCTGCGCCGCCTCGCCGACGAGCCGGCCGGTACGGTCACCGTGGCCGCGTTCCAGAGTGCCGTGCAAGCCCTCGCCGAACCGGCGCTGGCCCGTCTCGCGGCCCGGCACCCGGACGTGAACGTGGTGTTGCTGGAGCTGGAGCCGCACGAGAGCATGCCGGCGCTGCGTCGGGGCGACGTCGACCTGATCATCACGACGGCCGACTTCGCCGGCGCCGAGCTCTCCCCGGAGATCGACCTGGTGCCGCTCGCCACCGACCCGGTCGTGCTCGTGCTGCCCCCGGAGCACCCGCTGACCAGCGCCGAGTCGGTCGCCCTGGAGGCGTGCGCGCAGCAGCGCTGGACGTTCGACGTCGCCGGCTCGTACATGTCCGAGCTGTCCACCCGGCTGTGCCGGGAGGCCGGCTTCGAGCCCGTGGTGATCTGTCGGTTCAACAACTACATGCTGGCGCTCCAGCACGTGGAGAACGGCCGCTCGATCACCATGCTGCCGAGGCTGGCGGTCGACCCGCGGTACCGGGTGGTGACCCGACCGCTCAACCCGCCGCTGACCCGGCGCATCACGACTGCGGTCCGGCGACCGGCTGCGTCACGCCCCGAGGTGACGGCCGTGCTCAGCGCGCTGAGAGCAGGTGACTGACCTCGGCGTGATCATGCGCGAAGACCTGCTGACCCGACCGTTGGACACCTGGCTCGTGCAACGGGTCATGCCCGCCGGCAACCGAACGTGTCCTTGCTCTGCCACCTCGAAGGCGTCCTGTTGACCGGCCGACGCCACGATCAGCCCGTGGCGTTCCCCTTGTCAGGCCGGCTCGCTCCGTTATCGAGTATCGGGATGAAGGCGTAGCCGTCAAGCTGGAGCCGACCCGCTTGCGTCCCGGCGGGTCTCAGTCGGTCGACGCTGACGGCAGTCCGTATCGCTGGCGTTCTTCGGCAGTCAACGCACGCGGTTCCCGGTCTTCGACCGGGGGCTTCGCGTGGTCACCGCACACGTCCCAGCTCAGGATCCTGCCGTCGTCGTCGCTGATGTGCACGTGAGCATGACTCTCCGTCAGATCGCGATCGAGAAGACCACGAAGTTGCTCGACGCATCCGGTGGTGCGGCCTGACCCGGTCCACCTCACGGACCGCTCACCCGATGACGGCGGGGCACCGGCCGGGTAACGGCCGGGTCGGGCGGGACGAGGTGTTTGGCGGTCTCGTTGGCGGCGACGTTGACGGCCGTGAGCGCGGCGAGGGTCGCCAACACCACCGGTGGGAGCGGGGCGAGGCCGAGTGGCGCGGCGAGTGGACTGAACGGCAGCGCGACGGTGACCGCGATGAGCAGCAGCCCGGTGCCGGCCAGTGCCGCGGAGGGGCGGCTGCGCAGGAAGCTCCGGTTGGAGCGCAGCACCAGCAGCACGATGATCTCGGTGGCGGTGAACTGGACGAACCAGGCGGCACGGAAGACATCGGTGGGCACGTGCCACCACCAGCGCAGGGCGACGAGCACGAGGAGGTCCACGGCGATGCTGATCGAGCCGTACACCAGCATGAACCCGCGGATGGTGCGGACGTCGACGGTGCGGGGGTGCTGGAGCTGCTCCGGGTCGGCGTGGTCGGTGGACAGGGTGATGTACGGGATGTCGGAGAGGAAGTTGAGCAGCAGGACCTGACGGGGCAGCAGCGGCAGGAAGGGCAACAGGAGGGTGGCGATGCTCATGCTGACGACGTTGCCGAAGGACGCGCTGGTGTTGACCCGGATGTATTTCAGCGTGTTGGTGAACGTGCGGCGACCGAGTTGGACGCCGTCGGCGATCACGTCGAGGTTCTTGTCGAGCAGCACGATCGCCGCGGCTTGTTTGGCGACGTCGACGGCGGTGTCGACGGAGATTCCGACGTCGGCGGTGTGCAGTGCGGGGGCGTCGTTGATGCCGTCGCCGAGAAACCCGACGACCTCGCCGCGGTGTCGTAACGCGGTCAGGATCCGTTCCTTCTGCAACGGGTCCACCTCGGCGAACACGCTGACGTCGGCGATCCGGTCCGGTAGCTGGTCGTCGGGGCAGGCGGCGAGGTCGGCGCCGACGAGCTGTTCGCCGGCGAGTCCGACGTCGGCGGCGACGTGTCGGGCGGCGTGCCGGTTGTCGCCGGTGACCAGTCGGACCGTGATTCCCAGCCCGGCGAGCCGGCGGATCGCGGCGGCGGCGTCGCCGCGGGCCGGGTCCTGGAAGGCGAGCAGCCCGACGAGGGTCATCTCCCGTTCGTCGGTGACGGTGACGCCGGTGGCGCCGGGCATGGGCCGTACGGCGAGGCCGAGCACCCGGTTGCCCTGGTCGCTGAGCGCGGTGAACCGGTGCAGGATGCGGTCGCGCACCTCGTCCAGCGGCACCGTGCCGGCGGCGGTGCGTGCGGTGGTGCAGACGTCGAGCACCGCGCGCAGGGCGCCCTTGGTGACCAGGACCGGCCCGCCGTCGTCACGCACCAGCAGGGACAGGCGTTGCCGGGTGAAGTCGTAGGGCGCCTCGGCGACGCGCGCTTCCGGGTCGGCCGCTGGTTGCCCCGCCATGATCGCCGCGTCGATGGGGTTGGGGAACCCGCGCTGGAGGCCGGCGTTGAGCCGGGCGAGCCGCGTCACCTCCGCGTCCGGCTCGCCGTCGACCGAGAGGCAACCGGTGAGGGTGACCGTTCCGGCGGTGAGGGTGCCGGTCTTGTCGGTCAGGAGCACGGTCATGGCGCCGAAGTCCTCGATGACGTCGAGGCGTTTGACGATCACCCGGTGCGCGGCCATCGCGCGGGCGCCGGCGGAGAGGCTGACCGCGACGATCGCCGGCAGCATCTGCGGGGTCAACCCGACGGCCAGGGCGAGGGAGAACAGCAGGGAGTCGATGACCGGGCGGTGCATCAGCAGGTTGGCGACGAGGATGCCAACCAGCAGGACCACCATGATCCGTACGAGCAGCAGCCCGAAGCGGGTCAGCCCGCGCTGGAAGCCGGTGCTGGCCGGGCGGGCGGCGACCCGGCGGGACACCGCGCCGTAGGTGCTGTCGCGGCCGGTGCGCATCACCACCGCGCGTGCGGTGCCGCTGGCCACGTGCGTGCCCATCCACAGGGCGTTGGCGCGTGCGGTCAGCTCCGCCCCCGGCGGGGACGGGTCGCTGGACTTCGACACCGGGAACGACTCTCCGGTGAGCACCGCCTGGTCGACCTGCAGACGCCCGGCCTCAACGATCCGGCAGTCCGCGGGGACGACGTCCCCGGCGCGCAGCACCACGAGGTCACCGACGACGACGTCCTCGACCGGTACGGACACCTCACGCCCGCCGCGGATCACCTCGGTGCTCACCCGCACCCGGGCCTGCAACGCGTCGACGGCCCGCCCGGCGGCGTGTTCCTGCCAGAAGCCGAGGCCGCCGCTGGCGGCGACGATGGCCAGGATGATCGCGCCGTCGATCAGGTCCCCGACAGCCATCGACAGCACTGTCGCGGCGATCAGGATCAGGATGATCGGGCTGGTGAACTGCGACAGCAGGAGCCGCCAGCCCCGCCTGGCGCCCGCATCGACCCGGTTGGGTCCGTGCTCACGCAGCAGGTCGGCGGCGCGTTCGCCGGTGAGGCCGGCTGCGGACGCCCCGACAGCGGCCATGGCGTCCGGCAGCGGGCCGGCCCAGAAGGCCGCGCGCTCACCCCCTGCTCGCCCCACTGCGCACTCCGCGGTCGCCGGCAACCCCGCGAGTGACGCTACCGATCCGCCCCACCACGCGCGGGCGATTGGCCGCGGCGCTCACCGGTCGGCCGGCGCGCGCCGTGCCGCCGCCACGCCCGCAGCGCCACGACAGCGCCGACCAGGGCCAGCAGGGCCCACTCCCCGACACCCAGTTCCCGCTCCAGATAGCGGTAGGAGGCCGCAGCCAGGTAGCCCAGCAGCGCCACGGCTGTCGCCCACACCAGCCCGCCGGCCAGGTTCGCGCGGAGGAAGACCGGCCACCGCATCCCACCGGCGCCCGCGATCAAGGGGACCACGGTCCGCAGCACCGCCACCCACCGTCCGGTGACCACCGCCCACGCCCCGCGGCGAGCGACCAGGCGGCGGGCCCGCGCGAGGTCGAGGCGCCGGCGCAGCACGCGCGGGGCGCGGGCGAGCACGCTCGGGCCGTACCGGCGGCCCAGGGCGTACCCGGCCTGGTCACCGAGGCACGCCCCGACGGTCCCGGCGGTGACCACCGCCCACAGCGGCAGCGCACCGCCGTGGGCCACCAGCCCGCCGATCAGGATCGCCGTCTCACCCGGCACGACAAGCCCGAGCAGCGTCGAGGACTCCAGGGCCGGCAGGACGATCACCAGGGTCAGGACGAGGACCGGCGGCAGCCCGACGAGCGTCTCCACCACCCCGTCCACCACCCGCCGATTGTCGCCCCCCGACGGGTTGACAAGTGGCGAACAGGACCAGCCGGTGGGTCGGCGATCCGTAGGGTTCGGGTCGACAGCAGGCATCTGCGCCGACTGAGGGGCGGCCGAGGACGGTGGCAGCGCGCACACATCGCCCGTCGCCCGCCCTCCTGGTCAGCCTGGGCGCCTCGGCATGCCTGCTGGCGACGCTGAGCGCGGTCGTGCGCAGCCACCGGGTCCCGCCCTGGGAGGGGGACCTGTTCGCCCTTCTCAACCACCTTCCCACCGGGCTGACTCCGGTCCTGGTTCTGGTCATGCAGGTCGGCTCGTACCCGGCGGTGTTCGTCGCCGCCGCGGCAGCCGTCGTCGCGCGCCGGATCGGCACGGCGTGGAGCCTCCTGTTGGCCGGGAACCTGGCGTACTGGCTCGCGGTCGCCGCCAAGGCCGTGGTCGCCCGGCAGCGGCCGACGGCGCTGCTCACCGACGTGGTCCTGCGAGAGACGATCACCGGGCGGTACGGATACCCGTCGGGGCACGTCGCGGTCGCCACCGCCCTGGCGCTCGCCGCCGCGCGGGCCGGCGGGCCCCGGTGGCGCCGCGCGGCCTGGGTGGTGATCGGGCTGGTCGCCGTCGCGCGGATCCACGTCGGGGCGCACCTGCCGGTCGACGTGGTCGGCGGCGTCCTCGTCGGCTGGCTCGCGGTGTGCCTGACCCGGCTCGCGGTCGGGGAGGTCGGGCCGCAACGGTCGGTGCCCGCGCTACGGGAGGCGCTGCGACGGCGCGGGTTCGAGGTGGCACGGTTGGCGCCGATCCACGGCGACGCCCGTGGTTCGCAGCCGTGGCAGGCGGTCACCACCGACGGGCGGCGGCTGTTCGTCAAGGTGACCGGCGGCGAGCAACGCGACGCGGACTGGGTCTACAAGCTCTACCGGCGGATGCGCTACCGGCACGTGGCCGACGCGCCGCCCTACCTGAGCGCCCGCCAGCAGAGCGAACACGAGACGTGTCTGACCCTGCTGGCCGAGCGCGGCGGCGTGCGGGTCCCGGCCGTCGTCACGACCGCCGCCATGCCCGGCGGCGAAGCCGTGCTGGTGCAGGACTTCATCGACGCCGCCCCGCTGCACGCCGTCGTCGGCCCGGTCCCGCTCGCCGTCGTGCGCGACGCTTGGGAGCAGGTGGCGCGTCTGCACCGGGCGGGCATCGCGCACCGGGACCTGCGCGCCGCGAACGTGCTCGTCGGCCGGGACCACGCCCACCTGGTGGATCTGGGCTTCGGCGCCGACGACGCCTCGGCCGAGCAGCGGGCCCGCGACGTCGTCGAGCTGATGGTCGCCCTGTCCACCCGGGTCGACCCGGCCAGCGTGGTCGCCGGCGCGGCCGACCGCCTGGGCGTCGAGGCGGTCGCGGCCAGCCTGCCGTTCCTGCAACCCGCGGTGCTGTCCCGCGCCGGCCGGGCCGCCCTGCGAGGCCGTCCCGGCATGCTGACCCGCCTACGCCAGGAGATCCTGCGACGCGCCCCGGACCGGGACCGCCCGGCGGCAAAGGTGGTCCGGATCAGCCGCCGCACGATCCTGGAGCTGCTGGTCCTGGGCTTGGTCGTGCACCTGCTGCTTCCCCAGCTCGGCGAGATCCGCACCGCCGCGCGTCTGATCGTGCACGCCAACCCGGTCGCGGTCACCGCGACGCTGCTCGGCTCCGCCCTGACCTACCTGCTCAGCGGCCTCGTGCTCCGGTTGGCCGCGGCCGGCCGGGTGCCGCTGGGCGAGGCCACCGTGGTGCAGGTCGCCGCGTCGTTCGCCAACCGGCTGGCTCCCGGCAGCCTCGGCGGCGCCGCCCTCAGCCTGCGCTACCTGCACCAGAAGGGACTCGTCGCCGCCGACGCGGGCACCGCCGTGGCCGTCTCCCGCACCGCCGGCGTGTTCTCGGTGGTGCTGCTGCTGCCGGTGCTGCTGCCGTTCGCCCGACAGCCCGCCCGCATCCTCACCCACGACGCGACCAGGGCGTTGCCGCTACTGCTGGGCGCCCTCACCGTGCTGCTCGTCGTCGCCGCCGTGCTCGCCGTACCCCGGATCCGCCGGCGCGGACGCGCGGCGGCCGGCCAGGTCGTGACCGCGCTGCGCGAACTGCGCCACCAGCACGGGCTGCGGTGGCTCGTCGTCGCGTCGACGGCGCTCACCCTCACCTACGGCCTCTGTCTCTACCTCGCGCTGCTCGCCACCGGCCCGGTCCCCCTCGCACACCTACCACCGGTGATCCTGGTCAGCCTCGTCGGCGAGGGCGTCTCCTCCGCCGCGCCCACCCCCGGCGGGCTCGGCGCCACCGAAGCCGCGCTCGTCTCCGGCCTACTGCTCTACGGGCTGCCGCTGGATGCCGCCGTCGCCGGCACCCTGATCTACCGCCTCGCGACGTTCTGGCTCCCGGTACCGCCGGGCTACCTGGCCTTCCGGGTCCTGACCCGCCGCCGACTGCTGTGAGCTGTCGGCGCGGTGTCGGTCACCGCGGCATTCGTGATCGGGCGCCATCGGACGATTCGCGGCGGCAGCCGGTCCCGCGACGGGGTCCGCCGGGGGCGCGCCGGCGTGCCCCCGGTACAGATCGTCGATGTCCGCGGCGAAATGCGCGGCCACCACGGCG
This sequence comes from Micromonospora sp. NPDC018662, assembly GCF_044391475.1. Lineage (NCBI taxonomy): Bacteria > Bacillati > Actinomycetota > Actinomycetes > Micromonosporales > Micromonosporaceae > Micromonospora > Micromonospora sp. NPDC018662. Next base: position 144,924 of record NZ_JBISAC010000015.1, on the reverse strand, counting down.
CGTATCACCTTGAGCGTCGGAGTCAGCTCACCGTCGACCTCGGTGAGCTCGCGGGGCAGGATGCGGAACGTCTTGACCTGCTCGGCCCGGGACAGGCCGTGGTTGACGCGGTCCACCGCGAGCTGGACCTCGGCGCGCAGACGCGGATCATCACGCGGTTCGTCCACGGTGCCCTCGTGGGTGCCCCGCCACCGCTGCCAGGCGGTGCGATCGACGGCCACCAACGCGGCCACGTAGGGGCGGCCATCACCGACGAGCACGCACTGGCTGACCAGCGGATGGGCACGGACGGCCTCTTCGATCGGGGCGGGGGCGACGTGCTTACCGGCCGCCGTCACGATGAGGTCCTTCTTGCGGCCGGTGACGTGCAGGAACCCGTCGGTGTCGAGGTGGCCGAGGTCTCCGGTGCGCAGCCAACCGTCGTCGGTGAACGCGTTGCGGGTGGCGTCCGGGTTGTTCCAGTAGCCGCCGAACACCATCGGGCCGTGAGCCTGGATCTCGCCGTCGGCGGCCACCCGGATCCGCGCGTCGGGCAGCGGCGGCCCGACGGTGCCGATACATTGCCGGTCGGGTCGGTTGACGGTCAACGCCGGTGACGTCTCGGTCAGGCCGTAGCCCTCCAGCACGCGTACGCCGGCACCACGGAAGAAGTGGCTCAACCGCTCGTCCATCGGCGCGCCGCCGACGATGACCGTGCGGCATCGCCCGCCCAGGCGCTCACGCAGCGTGCGGTAGGCCACCCTGTCGCAGGCGCCGTGCGCCAGCCGTAGCCACACACCCGGCCCGCCGTGGTCGTCGAGGGCACGACTGTAGCGCTCCGCGACCTGCTCGGCAGCGCTGAACAACCACCCGCGGCGGGCGTCGTCGGTCTGCCGCCGCGCCTGGTCGTACACCTTCTCCAACACCCGGGGCACGGCGAGCAGGAACGTCGGCCGGTAACGGCGCAGCTGCTCGCGCACACCCGCGATGTCGCTGCTGTGCACTGTCGTCGCCCTCGTCTGCACCATGCCCACCTGGATGAGGCGGGCGAACGCGTGCGCCAAGGGCAGGAACAGCACCGTCGAGGCGCCCTCGTGCAGCAGGTGCGGCAGCGCCGACACCGCGCTCATGACGTCGGCCGCGATGGCGCCGTGGGTCAGTACGCAGCCCTTCGGGCGTCCGGTGGTGCCGCTGGTGTAGACGATTGTCGCCATGTCCGCGGCGAACACCCGCCGGCGGCGCCCGTCGACCTCGGAGTTAGGCACGTCACGACCCAGACCGGCCAAGGTGATCAGGGCGCCGGCGTCCATCTGCCACGTCTCGCGCAGCCTCGGCGCCTCGCACCTGGCCGCGTCGACCAGGGCGGTATGAGCGCCCGTCTCCACCACACACGCCACCGCACCGCAGTCCCGCAGGATCCACGCCACCTGCTCGGCGCTGGCGGTGTCATAGATCGGCACGCCCACCGCGCCGACCGCCCACAGGGCGTAATCGACAAGCGTCCACTCGTAGCGGGTTCGGCTCATCAGCGCGACGCGGTCGCCGTGTCCTATCCCCGCGGCGACAAATCCCCGCGCGAGAGTCGTGACGTCATCGCGGAACTGCGCACAGGTCACCGGCACGTCACCGCCGCGCACCGACCGGCGCACCGGCCACGCCCTCGACACCGGCGCCGGGCGCACGAACTGCACCTTGGTCGGGTCCCGCGCGGCGTTGTCCCACACCCGCTGCCCCAGACCTGATGCTTCCGGGTCGATGTCGGGCACTGTGACAGCCATGTCCTGCACGATGTCCACCCCGCTACCGAGTCCGTCGACGCTCCCGCCCTGTGCTCGCAGGCCCATCGTGTTCACGCCCGCGCCCCTGCGGCTGACGTTTCCCCGAACAGCCCTCACGGCCGGTCGGCAGGTGCTAAGGCAGGAAGAGCGCGATCGCTGGTTTCTCCGCCAATGCCGCGGCGCCGGCGCTCGGCGTGCCTCGCACGCCGGGAACGTGGGCGTCGATCACCGGACGCCGGGCTGTCATGTCCCGCCGCCGGCGGCGCTCCGGGTGCCGACCGGCGTGATTCTCTTACGTCCGACCAGCACCACAACGGCCAGCACGATCAGCGTGCCGATGGCGACGATCGGAAGGCCCCGTGTCTGTCCTCCGGCGACGCCGTTCGAGATGAGTGAGAAGTCCCAGCCGCCGTGCACGAGCGCCGCGGCGAGGATCCCGCCCGTGCGCCGACGGATGAGGTAGAGAAAGTAGCCGGCGATGATCGTGGCGATCACCTGGACCAGGGTCTTGAGCCCTTCGCTGGAGAGGTTCGCCAGGTGCGCGACGCCGAAGATGATCGTCGACCACAGCGCGACTCTGCCCTCGCGGTAGCCGTTGCCGCGGAAGGTGACCACGCCGACACCTCGGAACATCAGTTCCTCGCTGAAGCCGATCAGCACCGTGGACAGCAGCAGGAGCAGGGTGAACACCACACCCCTGTCCGCCAGCCCGCCGTAGTCGGTGACCAGGACGATGCTCACGACCATCACGATCGGCACGACGATCACCCACGACCGCACCGGCCGGTCGTCGCGCCACACGGGCCGCCACCAACGAAGGGCGGTGACCACGGCCACCGTGAACAGCAGCGTGGCGGCGACGGGCACCGTGAGCATCCGCCACGTCGCGTCGACGTCAGGCGGCGTCGGGTAGCTCAGGCGCAACCCGCGGGTGAGCACGTGGCCCAGCCCCTGCCCGATCGCGAGGTAGACGACGACGAGAAGCAGGTACCCACGCACCGGCAGCCGCCGGGCGCAGGAGGAGTCGCGGTGCCTGGGCGCGTCCATCGTCCCCTCTCCGGGAGCTCTGTCGCTACTTGGCCGGGCCGCCGCCCGGAATGATGCGGAACCCACGCCGAGGCCGGAGTCGAGCTGGGCGAGCGACCCCAGCTCACCATCGGCCCGGGAAGGCCTCACCCCTGCACATTCCCATCGTGCCCACCCCGCAGCCCGCCGAGAAGTCGCTTTCGTCGAACCGCCCCACCATCCGCCAGCCCAGTGATAGATCCCAAGGGAAGATCACAGCGTGAGTCCGCGTCGAACGGCCCCGGAGAGCTGGCGCGCCTGCGTCGAGGCTGATGCCCTGCGCTCCGCCCGCCGCACGGCTGTCACCGTCGACGGTGCTCGTCGGCTCCGGTCGAGCAGGCGGAAGCGGCGAGCCACACCCCGCCGCCGACCGTGACGGCTGCCAGGACGAGACCGACGGCCCGGATGGGCTCATCGAAGGTTTCCCGGCACGCCGAAGCGAGGCGGCGAGGACCAGCCGCTGCCCGCCCCTCGGGCGACCCGACGGCAGGCTGCCGCACACGACGACCGGCACTCCCGCCGCCACTACGGTATCGGCGCCCACGCGACAACGAAGCCGTCATCACCCGCGTGCACCCGAACGAGGCAGCACCGGTGCCATCCGGCGATGGGCGGCCGGCGGCCCGGGTCCGAGAAGCGGGTCACCAGGTCGGTGAACACCTTGGCCGCGACCGGGACCCGCCGTCATGTGCAGGGCACGATCTGGTCGCCGCTCACGCATCGCGGGGTTCGTCGGACAGGTCGGGAAAGGGTGGCAGTGATGCAGCCAGACCGCGAGGTTGCCCAGCATGAACGGCAACAGCAGCAGCATCGACGCCGTCCGCACCGCCACCCCGACGGTCAGGGCCCCCACCGGTACGCCTCCACCTCCACCCCGGTGGTCGCGCCGCCCGCCCGACCGAGCCCCTCCCGGACGCGGTAGAACCCGGCGTACCGGTCCCCCGTCACCCGCACCACGCTGCCGAAGAAGCGAGAGCGTACGGTGACGCGCATTGCACCGGCGCCTACAGGCAGCCCGCCGTGGCGCTCGCCCCCGAAACGTGGGGCGCGTCTCCTGGGGCGGTAGGGCTACCGCAGCCCTGTGTCGACGGGTGCGTGACGCCGACGTCGACCGGTGCTCGCGTGACAGGTAGTACAGCGTGAAGGATCAGCGGCGGGTCGGGTCAGCAGTGACGCCCCGCAGGTGCGGGTGACGCCGGCGGAGCCGGTCCTCCAGCCCTTCGCGGAGGGTGGTGCGGGCGGCGGGGCAGCCGTGGCAGGCGCCGGCGAGCTTGACGGTGACGGCGCCGTCGCGGACGTCGACGAGTTCGATGTGGCCGCCGTGGGAGCGGGCGAGGTCGCCGACGGGGCCGTCGAGCAACTCCCGGGCGGCCTCCCGCAGCGGCGTGTCGTCCGGCTCGCCGTTGGCGTCGGCCGGGGTCCAGCCGGACGGGTCGGCGAGGGCGGCGTGTAGCGCCGTGCGGACCCGGGCACCGTCGCGGAACCACTGCCGACCGGCGTGCAGCGTGGTGACGATCGCGGCGGGTTCGACGCGGACCTGGGCGAGGGTGCCGTCGTCACGCAGGGCGGCGAGCGGGGCGGGCAGAGTGGCGGCGACGCCGGTGAAGGGCAGCACTCCGGCGGGGGTGATCCAGCGCAGTTGCTCGGGGTGCCCCGCGACGGGCTGGGGGTGGATGGGGATCATGGCGTCATCCCGCCAGCAGCGCGGTGATGGTCCTGGCCGCGTAGGCCATGATCCAGGCCAGCGCGGTCAGGTAGCCGAACGCGATCAGGGGCCATTTCCAGCCGCCGGTCTCGCGGCGGATGATGCCGACGGTGGCCATGCACTGCAACGCGAAGGCGAAGTAGACCAGCAGCGCCGCGATGGTCGGCGCGGTGAACAGCGGCTGCCCGGCGTGCGGCCCGTCGGTGTAGGTCATCGCCTTGAGCGCCTTGGATGGTTCATCGGGGTTTTCCGCGGCGGCGACCTGGCCGAGGGTGGCGACGAACGTCTCCCGTGCCGACTGTGCCGACAGCACGCCGATGTTGATCCGCCAGTCGAAGCCGAGCGGGTCGAAGACCGGCGCGACGAGGTGGCCCAGGGCGGCGGCGTAGCTGTGGTCGGCGACGTAGGCCGAGACCGTGGTCTGGTTGCCCGGGTCGACGCCGTGGGCGCGCAGGTCGGCGGTCGAGTGCAGGGGCAGGTTCAGCAGCAGCCACAGGCTGACGGTGGTGACCGCGATGATGGTGGTGCACTTGCGCAGGAACGACTTGGCCGAGTCGCCGACCGCGATCAGCACCGAGCGGGGCGAGGGGATCCGGTAGGGGGGCATCTCCATGTAGAACGGCAGGAGCGGGCCGGTGCGGTCGCCGAGTTTCTTGAACACCCAGGCCGCGGTCATGGCCGAGACCGCGCCGAGCAGGTACATGCCGAACATGACCAGGCCCTGTGCCCCGAACGGCCCACACCGGGCGGTCGGGTCCACGAGCAGGCCGATCAGCAGCACGTACACCGGCAGCCGGGCCGAGCAGGTCATCAGCGGCGCCGCCATCATGGTGGCCAGCCGGTCCTTGGCCGACGGCAGGGTGCGGGTGGCCATGATGCCCGGGATCGCGCAGGCGAAGGACGACAGCAGGGCCACGAACGCGCGGCCTTCCAGGCCGGCGCGGGCCATCACCCGGTCCATCAGGAACGCGGCGCGCGACATGTAACCGACGCCCTCGAGCAGGGAGATCAGCAGGAACAGCAGCATGATCTGCGGCACGAAGACGAGCACCGCGCCGATGCCGCCGATGACCGCGTCGCCGAGCAGTCCGGCCAGCCACGGGTTGCCGACGTGGGTGGCCACCAGCCCGGACAGCCACCCGAAGAACGTCTCCACGTAGCCCTGCAGGGGTGCGGCCAGGGTGAACACGGTCTGGAAGAAGATCACCATCACGGCGAGGAACACGATGGTGCCCCACAGCGGGTGCAGCAACACCGCGTCGACGCGCTGGGTGACGCGGTGCCGACCCGGTGCGCGGTAGCCGGCGAAGCTCAGCACCGACTCCGCCCAGGCATCCGCCTCGGCCGGGTCGTCCGGTGGCGGCAGGGCCGGTGTCGACCACGTCGGCCACCGCTGGATCTGGTCGCGGAGCTGGTCGATGCCCTGCCCGCGGTTGCCGAGGACCCGCACCACCGGCACGCCCAGTGCCTGCTGCAACGCCGGCAGGTCAAGGTGGCCCTGCCGTACGGTCATCTCGTCGGTGAACGTCACCACCAGGCAGGTGGGCAGGCGGCGGCGTAGTACCTGGGCGACGAACCGCAGCGAGCGGCGCAGCGTCGTGGCGTCCACCACGACGAGCAGCGCGTCCGGTGGTGCCTCGCCGTCGAGGCGGCCGTCGAGCACGTCGACCATGATCTGCTCGTCGGGGCTGATCGGGTCGAGGCTGTAGGTGCCCGGCAGGTCCTCGATCAGGTACCGCCGGTCACCCGCCTGCATGGTGCCGACGAATCGGGACACCGTCACACCGGGGTAGTTGCCCGTCTTGGCGTGCAGACCGGTCAGCGCGTTGAAGATGCTCGTCTTTCCGGCGTTCGGGCTGCCCGCCAGGGCCAAGCGCGGCAATGCCGTGTCAACGGCGCCACCTCCTGCCTCAGCGTGGCATCCCGCGTCCCTCACCGCGCGTCCCGGATCAGCACGTGCGCGGCCTGCGCACGGCGCAGGCACAGGTCGTAGTCCTTGACCCGGTACACCACCGGATCCCGCAGGGGCGCGCGCCGGACGACCTGCACCGGCGTCCCGGCGGTGAATCCGAGGTCCGCGAGCCGGCGGGCCGTCGCAGGGGGTGCGCCGTCGGCCAGTCCCACGATCGTGGCGCGGCTGCCCGGGGGCAGGTCTGCGAGCCGACCCGGCTCGACGGCACACAACGCGGGGCCGGTTCGTGCGACAGCAGGACGTCTCAGCAGCACCCGCTCACCATAAGGTAAGGCTCGCCTCACCTGCCAGGGCGTGTGACGAACTCCGGCCGTCCGACCACTGCCGCGTACCGTGCGGTTGTGCTGGTTGCGGCCGTGCTGGTCCGCCTTGGGCCGGTCGGATCCGTCGCGGTGGCCGTGAGACGGCACTCCGGTGTCCTGGTTCACGCGTCCGCGCGATGATCGGGGTGTCCTGCGGTGATGCAGGGTGCGGGCGCCGATGTTCCGGAAGGGGGTGGGCAGGGGTGCGGGTGCTGGTCGTCGAGGACGAGACCGCCCTGGCGCAGGTGCTGCGCGCCGGCCTGACGGACGAGGGTTTCGCCGTGGATGTGCACCACACGGGGACCGACGGACTGTGGGCGGCCACCGAGAACCCGTACGACGTGATCGTGCTGGACATCATGCTGCCCGGTCTCAACGGGTACGAGGTGTGCCGGCGACTGAGGTCACAGGGCGTGTGGACGCCGGTGTTGATGTTGACCGCGAAGGACGGCGAGTACGACCAGGCGGATGCCTTCGACCTCGGGGCCGACGACTACCTGGTCAAGCCGTTCTCGTTCGTGGTGCTGGTGGCTCGGCTGCGGGCCCTGGTGCGCCGGGGCGCGCCCGCCCGGCCGGTCGTGCTGACCGCCGGGGACCTGAGCGTGGATCCGGCGCGACGGCAGGTCAGTCGGGCCGGCCAGGCCGTCCGGGTCACCGCGCGGGAGTTCGCGCTGCTGGAGTTCCTGATGCGTCACCGTGGTGACGTGGTGTCCAAACGGCAGATCATCGACAACGTCTGGGACGCCCACTTCGACGGCGACCCCAACATCGTCGAGGTGTACGTCGGCTACCTCCGCCGCAAGATCGACCAGCCGTTCGGGCGCCGGGCCATCCAGACCGAGCGGGGCATGGGCTACCGCCTGGCAGCCGACGGCGGCTGAGCGTGGCCATCGGGTGGATCCGCCGGCATCTGGGCGTACGGCTGCGTTCGGCGCTGGCCGCCGCCACGGTCGTGGGGGCGGCCTTCGCTGTCGGCGCGGCGGCGTTCGTCTACCTCGCCCGCGCGGATCTGGCCGACAACGTGGATGCCGCCGCGCGGCAACGGGCCGCCGAGGTGGTCTCGGCGGTGGCCGCCGGCGATCAGGACGCACTCGCCCAGACGCTGAGGCCCAGCCCGGGAGAGCAGACGTTGGTGCAGGTCCTCGACCCGTCCGGGCGGGTCGAGGCGGCCTCGGCCGCGCTCGGCGACGCCGCGCCGCTGTCCCCGTTGCGGCCCCGGCCCGGTCAACTGCTGCGCGAGCAGCGGCTGCTGCCGTTCGCCGACGAGGACCCCTTCCGGATCGCAGCCGTTGGGGTGGCCACCGACTCCGGCGTACGCACGGTGCTGGTCGCGCAGTCGCTGCGGCCGGTCAACGAGAGCACCGAGGCGGTCGCGGCGATCCTGGCCGCCGGGCTGGCGCCCATGCTGCTGGTGGTCGGCGCGGCGGTGTTCTGGTTCGTCGGACGGTCCCTGCGCCCGGTCGAGGCGATCCGCCGCCGGGTCGCCGGCATCACCGCCCGGGACCTGCACGCCCGCGTGCCCGTGCCGACCGCCCGAGATGAGGTCGCGGCGCTCGCCGAGACGATGAACGGCATGCTGGAGCGGCTGGAGACCGCTGCGGCGAGCCAGCGCCGGTTCGTCGCCGACGCCAGCCACGAACTGCGCAGCCCGCTGGCCACCCTGCGCGCCGGTCTCGACCGCCTGGCCGTGGCACCCTCGCCCGACGGCCACCACGACCTGGTCGCGCTGCTGCGCCGGGAGACCAGCCGGCTCGGCGATCTCGTCGCGGACCTGCTGCTGCTCGCGCGCATCGACGAACGCGGCGCCACCCGCCGCCGGGACGACGTCGACCTCGACGATCTGGCCTACACCGAGCGAGACCGGCTCGCCGCGCACCGCCCGGACCTGACCGTCCGGGCTCACCTCACTCCGGTACGGGTGGCCGGGGACGCCCACGACCTCGGCCGCGCGCTGCGGAACCTCGCCGACAACGCCGCCCGTCACGCCCGTACCCAGGTGACCCTGCGCGTGTCGATGCGCGACGGGTGGGGGTGCGTGGAGGTCACCGACGACGGACCCGGTGTCCCCGACGCCGACCGGGAGCGCATCTTCGACCGGTTCGTCCGTCTCGACGACAGCCGCACCCGCCCGGAAGGCGGCAGCGGCCTGGGCCTCGCCATCACCCGCGAGGTCGTCGCGTCCCACGGCGGACACGTGCAGGCGGTGCCCGGGCCGGGCATGACCGTCCGGATCCTGCTGCCCCGCGACGTCGACTCCGACCATCACTGAAGCCGGCGCCGGCCGGTTCAGGCTCCTCTCAGGTGACCGGCGGCACCCTGGACGAGAGGCGCCTGCCCGGGCCGGAGCCACCAACGGGGGAGCGATGAACTATCACCTGTTCCAGATCGTCAACGCCGCAGCCGGCCACAACGACCCCGTCGACGACGTCTTCGAATGGTCGGCGGTATGGCTGATCTGGGCCCTCGCCGCCACCGCGGCCATACCCATCCTGGCTCACGTGCGGCACCGGCGCGCCGCCCTGGGGCGCGTCGTGGCGTCCCTCGGGCTGGCCTTCGCCGTCGGGCAGGCCGTCGCCGCGCTCAGCACCGAGGTGCGGCCCTTCCAGACCCACCCCGTGCACCAACTGATCCCGCACGCCGCCGGACCGTCGCTGCCCAGCGACCACGCCACCGCGGCGTTCGCGGTGGCGTTCGCCGTCGGGGCGTTTCTGTCCCGCCGATGGGGGGTAGCGCTGAGCGTGCTCGCCACCCTCATCGGCTTCGCCCGTGTCTGGACCGGCGTGCACTACCCCGGGGACATCCTCGCCGGCGCGCTCATCGCCGCCGCGGCCGTCACCACCGTCAGCCTCGGGGGCCGCGCCTACCACCGTTTGACCAGCCGCCGCCTCGACACCACCGCCTGAGCACCACCCCCACCCCCTGGTTCCGGAGGTCCTTGCCATGTCCACGCCTCAAGCGCTCCTCGCCGTGGGCCCCAGCTTCCTCGACCCGGAATGGCTGATCTCCACCTTCGGGCTGATCGGGATCATGGTGATCATCTTCGCCGAATCCGGGCTGCTCATCGGGCTCTTCCTCCCCGGCGACTCGCTGCTGTTCACCGCCGGGCTCCTCGTCGCGGGCGGCCGCTACCTGCACCAGCCGCTCTGGCTCGTCTGCATGCTCGCGGCGGTCGCCGCCATCATCGGTGACCAGGTCGGCTACCTGTTCGGCAAGCGCGTCGGCCCGAGCCTGTTCCGCCGCCCCAACTCCCGGCTGTTCAAGCAGGAGAACGTGCAGCGGGCCAACGCCTTCTTCGCCCGCTACGGCGCCCGCTCGATCGTGCTGGCCCGCTTCGTGCCGATCGTGCGGACCTTCACCCCCGTAGTCGCCGGAGTCAGCCGGATGCACTACCGCACCTTCGTCACCTACAACGTCCTCGGCGGTGTTCTCTGGGGCACCGGCGTCACCGTGCTCGGCTACTTCCTCGGGCAGATCAGCTTCGTCAAGTCGAACATCGAGTTCATCCTCATCGCCATCGTGCTCATCTCCGTCCTGCCCATCGGCGTCCAGCTCCTGCGCTCCCGCCGCCGCTCGGCAACCTCGGCCACCGAGGCCACGGTGGCCGGAAACGCCACCCGCACCGACTGAACGACCCGTCGGCGCTGAGGCAACACTGACCGGATGACCTCGACGATGCTGGTGCTCGGGCCGAAACTCGCCGTCGCGCTGGCGCTGATGACCGCCGCCGCAGCCGCCATCGCCACCATCGGGCGGCTCGGGCACGGCCGGCAGATCGCCGTCGCCGCCGTGCGCGCCGCGCTGCAACTGGCCGCCGTGTCGCTGGTGATCACCGCGATCGTCGGCTCGCTGTGGGCAACCACGACCTTCGTCCTGCTCATGTGCGCTGTCGCCGCCGGCACCTCCGGCCGGCGCATCACCGGCGGCTCGTACGGCTGGTGGGCGGGGGTCCCGATCGCCACCGCCAGCCTGACCGTCGTCGCCGCCCTCCTGCTCGCCGGGCTGGTGCCCCTGCGCGGCATCGCGATCATCCCGATCGCCGGCATCCTGACCGGTGGCGCCATGACCGCCACCAGCCTCGCCGGGCGGCGCTTCAACGACGATCTTCGCGCCCGGGGCGGCGAGGTGGAAGCCGCGCTCGCGTTGGGCCTGCTTCCCCGCGACGCCCGGCTGCTCGTCTGCCGCCCCGCCGCGAGCCAGGCACTCATCCCCGCCCTCGACCAGACCCGCACCGTCGGCCTCGTCACCCTCCCCGGCGCCTTCGTCGGCGTCCTCCTCGGCGGCGCGAGTCCCCTGACCGCGGGCATCACCCAACTGTTCGTCCTCGTCGGCCTCCTCGCCGTCGAAGCCACCGCCATCGTCCTCACCATCGAACTGATGGCCCGAGGACGCCTACTCCCACGATCGCCCTGAGCCGGTCAAATCAGCGGCCTCGCGTCCGCTCACCACTCCCCGGCCGGGGATCCTTCGCCCGGACCATTCCGCCCACCAGGTCGTTCTTGGCGGCCTTCTCCTGGACATCGGTGACGATCACCGCGAATTTGCGCAGGGTAGTCGAGCGGAACCCGGTGTGCGAGGTTCTGGAGGATCCAGCCACACCCGATCCATTCTTTTGGCTCGATGCCCTGTGGCGCGGCGTGCAGTGGGCGGCCAGCCCTGCCGTCCAGGCGTGGGCAGACACGGCCTGCGGACTCTCGACCTGACTGCCCCCACGCCGCCGGAACTGCGGGCGTCCGGGCGTGTCACGACACGGACGCGCCCCGCCGCCGGGGCGGACGCGGCGGCGGTCGCAGGCGCGCCGGCCCGACCCGCCGGGAGATCGGGTCGGCCTCCCGTGCGTCCCGGCGGGGACACCTGAGCCCACTGTCGACATGGGAGGCGGCACCGAGAGGTGGAAGGACACGCGAGAGGGTCAGTCGTACGAGGCCGTCAGCCGTTCCATTCGATTCCAGCCGTTCCAGCCACGCTCACGCATCAGTTGGTGCAGCCGCCGGGCCCGCGGGTCGGACTCGACGGCAAGTAAGTCCACCAGGTCGAACAGGAGGTTGTCGTCCCCCACCTCGCCGAACTCCAACCGGCCGGCGGCCTCCGCCTGCTCCGCCAGGCCGACCATGATGTCGGCGACCTCCGGCAACCGCGAACAGTCGTCCGCGTCGCCGTCGAAGATGGCCGAGAGGAGCCGGTAGAGCCGGACGACCTGTGGGTCGTCGAGTTCCGCGAGCTTGGCGGGCATCCATTCGCGGACCCGGTCGGGCCAGCGGGCCGCGATCAGGATCCACCCGTCCCGCTCTCCCTCCAGTATCCGCCGCGACACCCCGATCTCGCGGAGCCGATCGAGGTAGTGGGTCACCTCGGCCGGAAGCAGCAGACGATCCCCGACGGCGAGCTGCGCGATCTGTTTGCGACTGGTTTCGAGCCGCTCGACCTCGTCGCGCAGGCGACGCTCGATCCTCCCGATCGCGTCGACGAAGGTCGGACCGTCGGCTTCGAGCAGCCGACCGATCTCGGACAGCGGCACGCCGGCGTTGGCGAGGGTACGGATCTTGATGAGGGACACCACCGCCGTGGCGCCGTACCGCCGGTAGCCGGAGGCGTCCCGGTCCGGCTCGGGCAGCAGGCCGACCTGGTGGTAGTGCCGCACCGCCCGCACGGTGACACCGGCGTACGCCGCCAGTTGACCGATCGTCAGCATGTGGTGGATCCTGCCCTTCCTCGCCTCGGCCCGGTCGGCTCCCCGGTCAGGAGATTGTGCGGCGGTAGGTCATGCCGGCGAACAGGTAGGCGGCGACGAGAATGCCGAGGCACCAGGCGAGGGCGGTCCAGATGTCAGCGCCGACCGGTTGCTGGGTGAACAGGGCTCGGATGCCGTTGACGATGGCGGTCACCGGCTGGTGCTCGGCGAAGGCCCGCACCGGGCCGGGCATGGACTCGGTGGGTACGAACGCGGAGCTGACGAACGGCAGGAAGATGAGCGGGTAGGAGAAGGCGCTCGCGCCGTCCACGGACTTCGCGGTGAGACCGGGGATCACGGCGAGCCAGGTCAGCGCCAGGGTGAACAGGACCAGGATGCCGGCGACGGCCAGCCACCCCAGCACGCTCGTCCCGGTGCGGAAGCCCATGGCCAGGGCGACGCCGACGACGACCACGAGCGAGATCAGATTGGCGACCAGCGAGGTCAGGACGTGCGCCCAGAGCACGGCGGAGCGGGCGATGGGCATGGACTGGAACCGTTCGAAGATGCCGCCCTGGATGTCCAGGAAGAGCCGGTAGGCGGTGTAGGAGATGCCGGAGGCGATGGTGATGATCAGGATGCCGGGCAGCAGGTAGTTGACGTACGAGTCGGTGCCGGTCTCGATCGCGCCGCCGAAGACGTAGACGAAGAGCAGCATGAAGGCGATCGGCATGATCGCGGTGGTGATGATGGTGTCCGGGCTGCGGGCGATGTGCCGCAGCGAACGGCCCAGGAGGGCGGCGGTGTCGCCGAGAAAGTGCTTGTTCATCGCTGTTCCTGCTCCGATCGGGCGCCGACGACGCTGAGGAAGACGTCTTCGAGGGTGGGCTGCTTCTCGACGTACTCGACGGTGGTGGGTGGGAGGAGTTGCCGGAGCTCGGCGAGGGTGCCGTCGACGATGATGCGGCCCTCGTGCAGCACGGCGATGCGGTCGGCGAGCTGCTCCGCCTCGTCGAGGTACTGGGTGGTGAGCAACACGGTCGTGCCCCCGGCGGCGAGTTCCTTCACGGCCCGCCACACCTCGATGCGGCCCTCCGGGTCGAGGCCGGTCGTCGGCTCGTCGAGGAAGATCACCGGCGGGTCGCCGATGAGACTCATCGCGATGTCGAGACGGCGGCGCATACCACCGGAGTAGGTCGCCACCCGGCGGCTGCCCGCCTCGGTGAGCGAGAAACGCCGCAGCAGGTCGTCCGCGATCACGCCCGGGTGCTTCAGGTGCCGCAGCCGGGCGACCAGGACGAGGTTCTCCCGCCCGGTGAGGATCTCGTCGACCGCGGCGAACTGCCCGGTGAGGCTGATGGCGGCGCGTACCTCGGCCGGCTGGGTCGCGACGTCGAGGCCGTTGACCCGGGCGGTCCCGGTGTCGGCCCGCAGCAGCGTGGCCAGGATCTTGACCATCGTGGTCTTGCCGGCCCCGTTGGAGCCGAGCAGGGCGAAGATGCTGCCCCGGGTCACGTCGAGGTCCACGCCACGCAGCACCCTGAGCGTCTTGAACGACTTCTCCAGGCCCCGTACGTGGATGGCCGGCTCGTGGGCCGCAGGTGTTGCCGGAATGCTCATGGCCGTCAGCATGGAGGGTTGACGCAGCGTCAGGGTCAAGCCCGCCGGACAGCTTTCGTCCGGCTGGTCAGGGCCGGTAGCGGTAGCCCATGCCCGGTTCGGTGATGAGGTGCCGGGGGCGGGCGGGGTCGTCTTCGAGCTTGCGCCGCAGCTGGGCCATGTACTGACGCAGGTAGTTGGTTTCGTGCTGGTATTCCGGGCCCCACACGTCATGCAGCAACTGCCGCTGGCTGATGAGCTTGCCGGGGTGGCGCAGCAGCTTGTCGAGCATGGCCCACTGGGTGGGGGTGAGCCGGACGTCGGTGCCGTCGTCGCGGGTGACGCTCCGGTCGGCGAGGTTGACGGTGTGCCGGCCCACCCGGAGGGCAGCCGTCGCGGAGGGCGCCGGGGCGCCGGCCGCGCTGACTGTGAGGCGGCGGGTGACCGCGCGGATGCGGGCGAGCAGCTCGTCCACGCCGAACGGTTTGGTGACGTAGTCGTCGGCGCCGGCGTCGAGAGCGGCGACCTTGTCCTCGCTGCCGGCCCGGCCGGAGAGCACGATGATCGGCACGCCGGTCCAGCCGCGCAGGCCGCGGATGACGTCGATGCCGTCGATGTCGGGCAGGCCGAGGTCGAGCACCACCAGGTCCGGCGGGTGGGAGGCGGCGGCCTTCAGCGCGGCGGCACCGGTGTCGGCGACCTCGATGTCGTAGCCGCGGGCCCGCAGGTTGATTCGCAGGGCGCGCAGGATCTGCGGTTCGTCGTCCACGACGAGGATGCGGGTCATTCCGGCGGCCCTTCCGACTCGGTGGCGGCCGGCAGCCGCAGCACCATGGTGAGACCGCCGCCGGGTGTGGTCTCGGGGGTGATGCTGCCGCCCATCGCCTCGGCCAGGCCGCGGGACAGGGCGAGTCCGAGCCCCACCCCGGTCTGGTTGTCGCGGTCGCCGAGGCGTTGGAACGGCAGGAACACGTGTTCCCACTGGTCCTGCGGGATGCCCGGGCCGGTGTCGATCACCCGTAGCTCGACCTGGCCGGCGTGGGCGCTGGCGGTGACGGTGGGCGGCTGACCGGGTGGGCTGTGCCGCAGCGCGTTGGCGACGATGTTGACCAGCACCCGCTCCAGCAGCCCCGGGTCGGCCTCGGCGGCCGGCAGGTCCGCCGGGATGTCGGTCCTGACGTCGGCCGCCATCGGGCCCAGTTCGTCCAGCGCCCGCGGTACGGCGTCCTCCAGTCCGATCGCCGTGGAGCTGACGCCCAGCACACCGGCCTGTAGCCGGCTCATGTCGAGCAGGTTCTCCACCAGCCGCCCGAGCCGGTCCAGTGACTCGTCGGCGGTGGCGAGCAATTCATCCCGGTCGTCCGGGTCGAACTCGATGTCCGGGCTGCGCAGGCTGCTCACCGCCGCCTTCGCTGACGCGAGCGGCGTACGCAGGTCGTGGCTGACGGCGGCGAGCAGTGCGGTGCGCATCCGGTCGGCGGCGGCGAGCGGGCGGGCGGTTGCCGCTTCCTCGGCGAGGCGTTCCTGGCGCAGCGCGACGGCGGCCTGGGCGGCGAACGCCTCGACGACGCGCCGGTCGGCGGCCTCCAGGCGACGGCCGGAGAGCACGACGGTCAGCCGGTCGTCGACCGGTACCGCCGTCTCCCCCGCGCTGGGGCTGCACGCCGGCGCCTCCCCCACGCTGGCCACGACCCGCCAGGCGCCTTCCTCGCGGGCCCGGCCGGGCCGCCCCTCGGCGTCGGCGGCCAACTCCAGCACGCTGACCGCGCGTAGCCCGAAGGTCTCCCGGAGCCGGTCCAGCAGCGCCGGCAGTGGCCGTTGCCCGCGCAGCACCCCGCCGGCGACGACGGCGAGCGTCTGCGCGTCGGCGGAGGCCCGGGCCGCTTCGCGGGTGCGGCGGGCCGCCACGTCGACCACCCAACTGACCGCGAGGGCGACGCCGACGAAGACGCCGAGGGCGAGTAGGTTGTCCGCCTCGGCGATGGTCAGCGTGTAGAAGGGTGGGGTGAAGTACCAGTTGAGCAGCAGCGAGCTGCCGAGGGCGGCGACCAGCGCCGGCCACAGCCCGCCGACCAGCGCCACCCCGACCACACCGGCGAGGAACAGCAGGATGTCGTTGGTCAGGGTGAGATCCGGCAGCACCCACAGCAGCAGGGTGAGCAGCGGCATCCCCAGCCCGGCCAGCGCGAAGCCGAGCAGCCGGCGTCGGCGTGACAGCGCCGCCGGCACCGCCGAGGAGCGCCGGCCCCGACCCGCCTCCGGATGGGTGACCAGGTGTACGTCGATGGCGCCGGACAGGGCGGTGGTGGTGACCCCGACGCCGCGGGAGAACACCTGGGCGAGGCGTCCCCGGCGGCTGGCGCCGAGCACGAGTTGGGTGGCGTTGACGCCCTGGGCGAAGTCGAGCAACGCCTGCGGCACGTCGGTGCCGAGGACCTGGTGGTACGTGCCGCCGAGGCTCTCCGCCAGCACCCGCTGGCGGGCCAGTTGGGCCGGGTCGGCGCCGGCCAGGCCGTCGCTGCGGGCGACGTGCACGGCGACCAGGTCGGCGCCCTTGCTGCGGGCGGCGATCCGGGCCGCCCGGCGGATCAGCGTCTCGCCCTCCGGGCCGCCGGTCAGCGCCACGACGACCCGCTCCCGGG
This sequence comes from Micromonospora sp. NPDC018662, assembly GCF_044391475.1. Lineage (NCBI taxonomy): Bacteria > Bacillati > Actinomycetota > Actinomycetes > Micromonosporales > Micromonosporaceae > Micromonospora > Micromonospora sp. NPDC018662. Next base: position 128,214 of record NZ_JBISAC010000015.1, on the reverse strand, counting down.
CCTCCCAGGTGGCCGAGATGCCCTGCTGAGAGCGGTACGCGTCGAGCTGCTCGTCGACCTTGTCGGCGAGCCAGAGCAGCGCCAGTTCGCGCAGGGCGGTGAGGTTGCCGACCCGGAAGTAGTTGCCGAGCGCGGCGTCGATCTTGTCGGGGCGGTAGATGTTGCCGTGCGCCATCCGGCGGCGCAGCGCCTCCGGTGTCATGTCCACCAGCTCGACCTGCTCGGCGGCGCGGACGACCTCGTCCGGCACCGTCTCGCGCTGGGTGGTGCCGGTGATCTGGGCGACGACGTCGTTGAGCGACTCCAGGTGCTGCACGTTGACCGTGGAGAGCACGCTGATCCCGGCGTCGAGCAGCTCCTGGACGTCCTGCCAGCGTTTGTCGTGGCGGGAGCCCGGGACGTTGGTGTGGGCCAGCTCGTCGACCACCACCACCTCGGGCCGGCGCGCGAGGACGGCGTCGAGGTCCATCTCGGTGAACTCGGCCCCCCGGTAGGTGATCGTGCGCCGGGGTACCTGCTCCAGGTCGCCGATCATCGCGGCGGTGTGCTTGCGACCGTGCGTCTCGACGAAGCCGATCACCACGTCCGTGCCGCGCTCGGCCCGCCGTTGGGCCTCCTCGAGCATGGCGTAGGTCTTGCCGACGCCGGGGGCGGCCCCCAGATAGATACGAAGCTCTCCTCGCGACACGCAGAAGATCCTCTCTGGTGTGGACGGGCTCGGGAAGTGCCGGCTCTCGTGGCCGACCGGTGGTCGGGCAGGGCCGACCGGTGGTCGGCCCTGCCCACGTCCGCCGTCAGCGGGCGGGGAACTTCTCGTCGAGCGCGAGGTTGAGTTCCAGCACGTTCACGCCGGGCTCGCCCATGAAGCCGAGCGACCGGCCGGTGGTGTGCTTCGCCACCAGGGCTCGGACCGCTGCGGGGTCCGCGCCGCGCTCGCGCGCCACCCGGCCCACCTGGATCTCCGCGTACGCCGGGGAGATGTGCGGGTCGAGGCCGCTGCCGCTGGCGGTGACCGCGTCGGCCGGCACGGCCGGCTCCGCCGGCGCGTCGCCCCGGACCGGGACGATCAGTCCGCCGGCGGCGACGTAGTCCTCGTCCGGCTTGGCCAGCTCGACCGGTACGCCCTGCCACGACGTGACGAACGGCGTGGCCGGGGCGACCTGGTTGACGCTGACCACGCGGGTCACCCGGCCGGTGAGGCCGTCGGCGCGGAACACGGCCAGCACCGCGCCCACCCCGTCGGTGGTGCAGTACGGGCGTCGCCCGTCCACGCCGTCCAGCTCGCCGACGGCCTTGGATCGGGCGCAGACCTGGGTGAGCAGGCTCTCGGAGGCTGCCTCCGGGTCGGTCGAGAGGGTGTCGACGACGCTCTCCGGGCCGAGGTTGCTGGCCGAGGTGGAGGTGGGGTCGTAGCCGTCGCCGGCGGCGGAGGGCCGGGACTGGAAGTAGCGCGGGACGGGGTTGCCGTCCGCGTCGGTGAAGGACTGCCCGATCAGCGAGCTGCCGACGGTCTTGCCGGTCACGGTGATCAGGGAGCCGTCCGCCTTGCCGGACAGGCCGGGCAGCTGCCCGGCCGCGACCAGGGCGAGTGGATAGGCCAGCCCGAGCAGCACGGTGAACACGAGCACGGCGCGCAGGGCGGCCAGGTGTTGGGTGAGCCAACTGGGAAGTCGCATGTCAGATCCCCGGGACGAACTGGATGAGCAGGTCGATGAGCTTGATGCCGACGAACGGCACCACGATGCCGCCGAGGCCGTAGAGCAGCAGGTTGCGGCTGAGCAGCTTCGACGCGCTGGCCGGGCGGTAGCGCACACCGCGCAGGGCCAGCGGGATCAGCGCGATGATCACCAGGGCGTTGAAGATGACCGCCGACAGGATCGCGGATTCCGGGCTGGACAGCCGCATGATGTTCAGCGTGTCCAGGCTGGGGTAGATGCCGGCGAACATGGCCGGGATGATCGCGAAGTACTTCGCGATGTCGTTGGCGATGGAGAACGTCGTCAACGCGCCCCGGGTGATCAGCAACTGCTTGCCGATCTCCACGATCTCGATCAGCTTGGTCGGGTCGGAGTCGAGGTCGACCATGTTGCCGGCCTCCTTCGCGGCCGACGTGCCGGTGTTCATGGCCACGCCGACGTCCGCCTGCGCGAGGGCGGGCGCGTCGTTGGTGCCGTCGCCGGTCATCGCGACCAGCCGGCCGCCCTCCTGTTCCTTCTTGATCAGGGCGAGCTTGTCCTCCGGCGTGGCCTCGGCGAGGAAGTCGTCCACGCCGGCCTCGTCGGCGATGGCCTTCGCGGTGCGCGGGTTGTCCCCGGTGATCATCACGGTCCGGATGCCCATCCGGCGCATCTCGTCGAACCGTTCCTTCATGCCGGCCTTGACGACGTCCTTGAGGTGGATCACCCCGAGGGCGCGGGCCGGTTCCCCGTCGACGTGCTCGGCGACGACGAGGGGGGTGCCGCCGATGCCGCTGATCTCGTCGACGATCTGCCCGACCTGCTCGGTGGGGTGGCCGCCGTTCTCGCGTACCCACTTCATCACGGCGGCGGCGGCGCCCTTGCGGACCCGGCGCGTCGGTCCCTCACCGGCGTCGGCGGTGAGGTCGACGCCGCTCATCCGGGTCTGCGCGGTGAACGGCACGAAGGTGGCGTGCGGGATGAGGCCGGGTTCGCGCTCGCGCAGCCCGTACTCGTTCTTGGCCAGCACCACCACCGAGCGCCCCTCGGGCGTCTCGTCGGCCAGGCTGGAGAGCTGGGCCGCGTCGGCGACCTCGGCCGCGGTGCGGCCCTCGACCGGGACGAACTCGGCGGCCTGCCGGTTGCCCAGCGTGATCGTGCCGGTCTTGTCCAGCAGCAGCGTGTTCACGTCGCCGGCCGCCTCGACCGCTCGGCCGCTCATCGCCAGCACGTTGCGCTGCACGAGACGGTCCATGCCGGCGATGCCGATCGCCGACAGCAGCGCGCCGATGGTGGTCGGGATGAGGCAGACCAGCAGCGACACCAGCACCACGCCGGTGACGCCGGCGTCGGTGATCGCCCCGGAGTCCGGCGCGGCGGCCTGGTAGCCCTTGGAGAAGATGGCGAGGGGTTGAAGGGTCACCACCGCGAGCAGGAAGATGATCGTCAGCGCGGCCAGCAGGATGTTCAGCGCGATCTCGTTCGGGGTCTTCTGCCGGTTGGCGCCCTCGACCAGCGCGATCATCCGGTCGATGAAACTCTCGCCCGGCTTCTGCGTGATCTTCACGACGATCCGGTCGGAGAGGACCTTCGTCCCGCCGGTGACCGCGCTGCGGTCGCCGCCGGACTCCCGGATGACCGGGGCGGACTCGCCGGTGATGGCCGACTCGTCGACGCTGGCGATGCCCTCGACCACGTCACCGTCGCCCGGGATGATGTTGCCGGCCTCGACCAGCACGACGTCGCCCTGCTTGAGCTCCGGCGCCGGGACGGCCTCGTCCCGGTAGGTGTTCGCGGCGGCGCCCGGCGTCCAGCCGACCAGCCGGGTCGCGACGGTGTCCTTCTTCGCCTGCCGCAGCGTGGCGGCCTGGGCCTTGCCGCGGCCCTCGGCGACCGCCTCGGCGAGGTTGGCGAAGAGCACGGTCAGCCACAGCCAGATCGCGATCGCGATCGCGAACACCGAGGGGTCGGCGACGGCGAGCACGGTGGTGAAGAGAGCGCCGATCTCGACGATCAGCATCACCGGGTTGCGCCACAGCGTGCGCGGGTCGAGCTTGCGCAGCGCGTCGGGCAGGGACCGGAGTAGCTGCTTCGGATCGAGCAGGCCGCCTCCGACCCGGTTGCCCTGGGTGGCGGGTGTGCCGGCGGTGGCCGCGTCGGCGGTGCCGTGCGGTGCCGGCGTGGACGTGGTCATGTCCTTCTCTCTCATGGTGGTCACAGCCCTTCGGCCAGCGGGCCGAGCGCGAGCGCGGGCAGGAAGGTCAGCGCGACGAGGACCACGGTGACGCCGACGACCATGCCGATGAACAGCGGCTTGTGGGTCGGCAGGGTGCCCTCGGACGCGGGGGTGGGATTCTGGCGGGCCAGCGAGCCGGCCAGCGCGAGCACGAAGATGATCGGCAGGAACCGGCCGAGCAGCATGCACAGCCCCAGGGCGGTGTTCCACCACGGCGTGCTGACCGTGATGCCGGCGAACGCGGAACCGTTGTTGTTGCTCGCCGAGGTGAACGCGTAGAGCACCTCGGACAGGCCGTGCGGGCCGACGTTGAGCGCGGTGGAGTTGTTACCGGTCGCGAAGGCCGCCGCCGTCCCGGCCAGCACCAGCACGGGGGTGACCAGGAAGTACATCGAGGCGAACTTGATCTCGCGCGACCCGATCTTCTTACCCAGGTACTCCGGCGTCCGACCGACCATCAGGCCGGCGACGAACACGGTGATCACCGCGAGGATCAGCAGCCCGTACAGGCCGGCGCCGACGCCGCCCGGCGCGACCTCGCCGAGCATCATGTTGCCCAGCAGCATGCCGCCGCCCAGCGCCGTGTACGAGTCGTGGAACGAGTTCACCGCCCCGGTCGAGGTCAGCGTCGTCGCCGCGGCGAACGTCGCGGAGTTCGAGACGTCGAACCGGACCTCCTTGCCTTCGAGGGCCGCGCCGACCGCCTGCGGCACCGTGCCGTGCCCGGCCAACTCGAAGACGTTGGTCAGGGTGATGCTGGCCAGCGCGAGGATGCCCATCACGGCGGCGATCGCGTAGCCCTGCCGGTTCTGCCCGACCATCCGGCCGAAGACCCGGGGCAGGCTGAACGGGATCAGCAGGATCAGGAAGATCTCGATCCAGTTGGTCCACGAGGTGGGGTTCTCGAACGGGTGGGCGCTGTTGACGTTGTAGAAGCCACCCCCGTTGGTGCCCAACTCCTTGATCACCTCCTGGCTGGCCACCGGCCCGCCGATGATCGTCTGGGCGCCGCCGGTCAGGGTGGTGACGTCGGTGCCGCCGGACAGGTTCTGCACCGCGCCGCCGATCATCAGCGCGAGCGCGCCGAGCACCGCGATCGGCAGCAGGATCCGCAGGACGATCCGGGTCAGGTCGACCCAGAAGTTGCCCAGCTCCCCGGTACGACTGCGGGCGAAGCCCCGCACCAGCGCCACCGCGACGGCGATGCCGACCGCGGCGGACACGAAGTTCTGCACCGCCAGGCCGGCCATCTGCACCAGATGGCCCATGGTCGACTCACCCGAGTACCACTGCCAGTTCGTGTTGGTCACGAACGACACGGCCGTGTTCCAGGCGCCGTGCGGCACCACCGGGTCGAAGCCCAGCGACAGCCACAGGTGGTTCTGCACCCGCTGGAACAGGTAGAGGAACAGGATCGAGATCGCGGAGAACGCCAGCACGCTGCGGGCGTACACGCCCCACGACTGCTCGGCGGCCGGGTTCACCCCGACCAGGCGGAACACGCCCCGCTCGACGCGGGACTGCGTGGTGCCCGACACCACCCGGAACATGTAGTCGCCGAACGGCTTGTAGACCGCGACCAGCGCCGCGACCAGGGACAGGGCGAAGACGATGCCCGCTGTTGTCATGGTCATCAGAACCGCTCCGGGAACAGCAGGGCGACCACCAGGAACACGGCCAGCCCGATCGCCAGCACCAAGCCGACGGCGTTGACGGCACTCACAGCTTCTCCACACCCCTCACCACGAGGGCGAGAGCCGCGAACAGCCCCACCGTCAACACCACGAACAGCACGTCAGACACCGCTGACTCCCCTAACCGGCAATAGAGTTGTCACGACCGCCATCCGGTCGCGCCGGGCAATCAAAGCGCCTCGGACGTGCGGCGGACAGGGTCGTTAACGCAACCATGACGCCGCCCGGGCGATTCTTGACGCCCTTTTAACGCCGGCCGCTGATCAGGTGAAACGGGTCACCCGGGGGTGCCGGACGTGTCGCCTGCGGTGCCGGCGGCGCGGGGCAGCGACCCATCGGCCCGGGCACCCCAGGAGGGCAGGATCGGCGGCAGGTCCGACAGCAGCGTCGACGAGCCGCGCGGCGCTGCGGCGCCGACCCGGTCGTCGGCCCGGTGACGCCCGTACTGGTCGGGGAGGTCGCCCCAGCCGCGGTCGGGCCGGGGCGACTGCGGCGCCGCGGCGCAGGGGTCGGGGCGGCGGACGGTGCACAGGTGCGTCCAGTCCTCGCCCAGGTCGAACACGTACGCGAAGGCCGTGCCGACGGTCAGCGCGTCCAGCCGACTGGAGCGACCGTCGCGGGTGCCGGGAAACGCCGGCCCGTCCCGCCAGGCCGACCAGCTCACGTCCACGCCGCCGGGCAGGACGAACATCCGCAGATGCGCCAGATCCCAGCGGCCGAAGGCGACGTCGATCGCCTCGGCCAACTGGGCGAAGGTGTGCCGGCGATGGGCCGTGAACACGCGGCCGGGGCGTGGCCACCAGTCCCGGCCACGCCCGGTCACCAACTCCACGCAGATGGACAAGGACTCGTCGGCGGTGGTGGCGCGCGGCGGCGCGGGGTTTCCCGGGCCGCCGCGATCCGTCGTGTCCGGTGCGGTGCGCGTTCGGTCACGCCCCACGAGAGGTACCGAACGGGGTGTCCGGCGGCGCGACCACCGCGTCGGGTCCGCAGGTGAACGGCCGGAACGCCGCCCCCCGGTCGGGCTCCTGCCCGGCCGCCCCCGGCAGGGACCGCATGAATCGGTAGCCGCTGCCGAGCGCGCCGGCGAAGCCGATCACCACGGCGTACGACCAGGCGTCGGCGGTGGCGGTCAGGTCGCCGAACTGGTTGGCCAGGAATCCGACGAACGTGGCCATCGCGAGGACGGTGACGGCGGCCACCGCGCGCAGGTCCGCCACCACCGACGCGAAGACGCCGGCCGCGACGGCCATGACGAGCATCCGCCCCGGCGCCTCCGACGGCGGGAACACCGCGGCCGCCAGCAGGGCCGCGGCGACCATCACCACCCAACCTGCCGCGACACTGACACCTGTCGGTGTCGGTTGGCGGCCGGACGGGGCCGACGGATCCGGATCGACAGTCACCACACGCCTCCTGCGACGATGAGGGTCCGCATCTCGATCCCTCGTCGCCATATCACCCCCGGCGGCCAGCCACCGTCGACAGTTTTCACGCGCCCGCTACGACCACGAGCCGAATTTTGACGCGGCCGTAACGGCGACCGCTCCGCCGCATTGGCCGGCCCGCTTTCGGCTGATCCGGCCGCGGCGCGAAGACGGCGTAGAAATCGGTCGGCACGGCGTCAAGAATGCGTACTCGACCCGCTGGTCCCGCTGTCCGCGGCGCAACCTGGGCGCCATTCTCGACGCTTCGACCTCGGTCGCCTCCGGCCCCGACGACATCGCCACGACGGGCGCGGATCCGCTGGAGCTTCCCGCGCCGCGCGAGGACGTCACCCGCCCACGTGGATGCCCGGACGGCGGGTCGGGTCCGGTTCGACCTTGCGGATGATCTCCCGCACCACCGGCGGCGTGTCACCCCGGCCGAGAAGGAGGTAGCGCAGCAGGTGCGCGATCGGGTTGCCCTCGGACCACTCGAAGTGCGCGTGCGGACGCAGGCCGGTGGCGTCGCGCAGGGCCAGCAGGACGGCCGCGATGGCGTTCGGCGCGGCCGGGCTCTGCACCCGCAGCACCCGGTATCCGTCCACCTCGACGCCGCGCACCCGCAGCACGTCACTGAACTCCGACGGGTCGATGACCTCGACCTCCAGGAACACCACGTCGGCGGCGCCCGGAACCGGGTTCATTCCCCGCTGCGCGCGTTCCTTCGCCCGGTACTCCGCGCCGGTCCCGGTGTCCGGACGGTGGGCGACGATGTCGAGCCGGCCGTCGAACTCGATCGAGTCGGTGACGAACCGGCGGGCCGGCTCGTCGAACTCGATCCGCTCCGCCCGCAGCTCCGTGGTGCGCGACACCCGGGAGACCAGGGACACGGCGATGATCCCGGCGATGAACAGGCCGGAGATGGCGATCCCCTCGGGTTTCTCGATGACGTTGGCGACCAGCGCGTACACCAGCACCAGCGTCAGCGCCGCGAACCCGGCGGTGGCGCGGCGCTGCCGGCCGCGCAGCGCGGAGATGGTCACCGCGACCGCGCCGGACACCATCATCGCCAGGATCCCGGTGGCGTACGCGCCGGCCTGGGCGTTGACGTCGGCGCGGAACGCCACCGTGATCGCGACGCTGATCAACGTGTAGACGATCACCACCGGCCGGACCGCCCGGCCCCACTCCGGCGCCATTCCGTACGACGGCAGGTACCGGGGCACGATGTTGATCAACCCGGCCATCGCCGACGCGCCCGCGAACCACAGGATGAGCACGCTGCTGATGTCGTAGACGGTGCCGAACGCCTCCCCCAGGTACTCGTGGGCGACGTACGCCAACGCCCGTCCGTTGGCCCGGCCGCCGGGGGCGAACTCCTCGGCGGGAATCAACACGGTGGTGACGAACGTCGTGGTCAGCAGATACCCGGACATGATCAACGCGGCGGTGGTGAGCAACTTGCGGGTGTTGCCGATGCGCGCCCGCAGGCGTGCCTCACCGTCCGGACCGTCACCCCTGACCAGCGGCATCATGCTCACGCCCGTCTCGAAACCGGACAGGCCCAGCACCAACAGCGGGAACGCCAGCACGGCCGGGCCGACGACGTCGCCGACACCACCGGTGCCGGCGGTCAACGCGCCGGTCCAGCCCGACAGCAACGCCGGATCGCGGACCACCTCGACCAGACCGACCACCACGATCGCGGCGTTCAGCAGGAGGAACACCGCCACCAGCGGGATGGCAACCCCGACAGCCTCGCTGAAACCGAGCAGGAACACCCCGCCGAGGACCAGCAGCAGCACCACAGTCACCACCACTGCCGCGGTCGTGCCATGCGGGAACGCGTCGGGCAGGACCGGGTTCTCCAACAGGTGCACCGTCGCGTCCGCCGACGACAGGGTGATCGTGATGATCCACGACGTGGCGACGAAGCCGAGCAGGACCAGCACGAACACCTTGCCCCGCCAGAACGGCAACAGCCGCTCGAGCATCGCCACCGACCCCTGCCCGTGCGGGCTCTCCCCCGCCACCCGCCGGTACATCGGCAGCACCCCGAACAGGGTCAACGCCACGATCAGCAGGGTCGCCAACGGCGACAGCGCGCCCGCCGCCAGGGCCGCGATGCCCGGCAGGTACGACAGGGTGGAGAAGTAGTCCACGCCGGTCAGGCACATCACCTTCCACCACGAGTGCGGCCTGGCGTGCGACTCCCCCGACTCGGGGCCGGCCGGCTGCACCCGGTGCCGGAGCAACCACCGCGCCACCGGTCCCGCTGGCACCTGGCCCGCCGACGGGGTGTCGACGCACTCGGGCACCAGCAAACCCCCCGCGTCCGCCGGTCGACCCGGCGGCGGCTCGCCGCCGTCCGGCTCGCCGCCGCTGCGGACCTCTACGCCGACTTCACGCCCGCTGACCATGCCGACTCCGTCCGTCCCCACGCTTCGACCGAGCACGCGGGCCATCGAGCCGGGCGCCTCACCGGTCCTTCCGAGCAGCGGGAGCCTACCCATCGGGGGCAAACCCGTAACGCCTTCCCGAAACAGGGTCGGCGTAGCGGCGGCGTGAAGAACCACGCGTCCGGCGTAGCGGACGTGTGAAGGTCGTTGCCAGCCTGTGGTCGGATCGGATCTGCTGTACTCCGTCGGGTAAGAACCCGACCGAAGGTGGGAAGGACGGCGACGGCCAGGACGGGACGGCCCATCGCGGCAGGCGGGTACGAGCCCCGCCGCTACGGATGAGGTGGCCGGTGCGGTCCGGAAAGGGCAGGGCGCCCCCGCATCCGGGATGCGTTCGCCCCCAGCCGCGCCCTTCACACCGGGTCGCCGCGGCGGGCCGAGTCGGTTCGACCGGCCCGCCGCGTGCCCCCGATCCCAGCGGAGAGAAACCAGCCGTGCACCACCACATCGACGCCGTCATCGGCTCCGGCAAACATGTCGAGGCCCCGCGCGGCAGGACGGCGGGCGACGACTGCCCGCAGCCCCGAACGGGACCGACGGACAGCCGCTTCTGGCGCGGCAGCGCGACCGGCGGCTGGCCGGCCGCGACGGCGGCAGCCACCATACCGGTGCTGCTGGCCGCCGCGGCGGGCTGCCTGCTGCTGGCCGGCCGCGCGGACCTGCCGACCGCACTGGCCTGGTCCGCCGCGGCGACCCTGTGGACGATCGCCGCCGTCGCGGCCACGCTGTCCGCGCTGGCGACGTGCCGACTGACCGTCGAGATCACCACCTACCAGGTGGCGGTCCGACACCCGTTGCTGCCTGGCCCGAACGCGGCGGTGCCGCTGCACCAGGTCCGAGCCGTGTGGGCAGTCGACGTGCCGGCCCGCCCCTGGACGATCTGGTGGTTCCCCTCACCGGGCACCTGGCACCGGACCGCGCTGATCCGCAGCGGTGCCGCCGTCCGACTGGAACTGACCTCCGGGCGCAGCTTCGTGGCCAGCGTCGACGACCCCGAGAGCGCGGTGGCTGCGCTCCGGCGGCAGCGCTGACACCCCACCGCGCCATCAGCGAAACCCCCCGATGTGGTGGTGTCGACACGGCTGACCGTTCAAGCGATCTTGCGGTGGCAGGCGGCCATCGCGAGCGCGTAGACGACACGCTCGGAGGCGGCTGTCCGAGGAAACCGCGACGGCGCCCTCGCTGCGGCTGGTGCCCGCGCCATACCAAGGCTCGGCGCACCAACGGCGTGACGCGGCGGCACGACCCGCGCTGTCGGCGAGGTGGCGGATCCCACCGGCTGGAACTTTCCGCTTCCCGGCCCCGACCAACGACACGAGTACCGATCTTCGAGGGGAAACTGTCATGCCCAGCACCACCACCAGCGGCCGGTTCCTGCGTCCGGCGGCCCTGATCGCCGCGGCCCTGCTGGCCGTGTCTGTCGCCGCCTGCGGTTCCGACGAGGGATCGTCGGCCACCACGGCGTCGGCGTCGGCGACCGCTTCGGCGAGCGCGGCGGCGGTGCTCGGCATCAGTGACCCGTGGGTGAAGGCTGCCGACAAGGGCATGACCGCCGCGTTCGGCACCCTGGTCAACGACGGCGACGCCGACGTGACGATCACCAAGGCGGCCACCGAGGTCTCCCCGATGGAGCTGCACGAGATGACCATGAAGGATGGGAAGATGGTCATGCAGCCCAAGGAGGGCGGCATCGTGGTCAAGGCGCACTCGCGTGCCACGTTGGAGCCCGGCGGCGACCACCTGATGCTGATGAACATCGCCAAGCCGGTCAAGGCGGGCGATGAACTGAGCTTCACGCTCACCTTCGCCGACGGCCGCACCCAGACCTTCACCGCCGTGGCGAAGCCGTTCACCGGCGCCCAGGAGTCCTACGCCCCCGGCCATGGCGACTCCCCGATGCCGGAGATGAGCATGAGCCCGGCCTCATGACCGACCGTCCCGCCACGGGCCGTCCGGTGAGCAGGCGTGGCCTGCTCACCGGCGCCGTCGCCGCCGGGGGCGCGCTGGCCGGCGGCGCTGCCATCGCCGCCGCCCGTCCCGCCGATCCCCGGGTGAGCGCCGCCGCGCCGGTCCCGGTGGCCCAGGTCGGCGACGCGGTCGAGCCCTTCCACGGCGCCCGGCAGTCCGGGGTCACCACCGAACCGCAGGCACACGCAGCGTTCGTCGCGTTCACCCTGAAACCGGACACCGACCGGGCGGCGCTCGGGCGGATGCTGCGGCTGCTGTCCGACGACGCCGCCCGGTTGACCCAGGGCCGCCCCTCGCTGGCCGACACCGAGCCGGAACTCGGGCTGCTGCCCGCCCGGCTCACCGTCACGTTCGGCTTCGGCCCCGGCCTCTATACCGCCGCCGGACGCGCCGACCGCCGACCGCCATCCGTGGCCGACCTGCCGGCGTTCCGCATCGACCGGCTGCAACCCCGCTGGTCCGGCGGGGACCTGCTGCTGCAGATCTGCGCCGACGACCCGCTCACCGTCGCCCACGCCCAACGCGTCCTGGTCAAGGACAGCCGACCCTTCGCCACGGTGCGGTGGATGCAGCAGGGCTTCCGGCGGGCCGCCGGGGCGGAGCCGGGGCGTACGCAGCGCAACCTGTTCGGGCAGCTCGACGGCACCGCGAACCCAAAGCCCGGCACGCCGGCCGACACCGCCGTGTGGGTGTCCGACGGGCCGGACTGGCTGCGCGACTCCACCACCCTCGTGGTGCGGCGGATCAGCATGAACCTGGAAACCTGGGACCTGCTGGGCCGCACCGACCGGGAACTCGCGGTGGGCCGGCGGCTGGACACCGGGGCGCCGCTGACCGGCGCCGCCGAGCACGACGAGCCGGACTTCGCCGCGCTCGGCGAGGACGGGCTCACCGTCATCCCGGACTTCTCCCACCTGACCCGGGCCCACGTCACCGACGACCGGCAGAAGATCCTGCGCCGGCCCTACAACTACGACGGCGCACCGACCGCCGAGGGCCACGCCGACAGCGGCCTCGTCTTCGCCGCGTACCAGGCCGACATCGCCCGGCAGTTCCTGCCCATCCAGCGCCGGCTGGCCGAGCGGGACCTGCTCAACGAGTGGACCACCCCGATCGGCTCCGCCGTCTTCGCGATCCCGCCCGGCTGCCCCGAGGGCGGCTGGATCGGCCAGCAGGTGCTCGGATGACCGCTACCCGGAAGGACGCCTGCTCGATGCGTACCCGTGTCACCGCAGCCCTCGCCGCGCTGCTCACCGCGCTGCTGCTGGTGCCGGCCGCGCCCGCCGCGGCGCACAACTCGTTGCAGTCGGCCACACCGGCGCAGGACGCCCGGGTGACCACCGCGCCGACCTCGGTGACGCTGCGCTTCCTGCAGCGGCTCGACCCGCAGTTCACCACCATCGTGCTCAGCGACGCCGCCCGGCGGAAGGTGCCGACCGGCGCACCGGCCGTGGACGGCACGGCGGGCCGCGTGAGCGTCGACGAGCCACTGGCCAACGGCACCTACACCGTCGCCTACCGGGTGGTCTCCGCCGACGGTCACCCGGTGCAGGGCTCGTACCGGTTCACCGTCGCCGACCCGGCCACGTCCGCGGTGTCGCCCCCACCGCCGACGACGGCGACCCGCAGCGGCGGACCGGCCAGCCCGGTCGCCGCCGGGGGCGGCGACGGCGGCCCACCGTCGGTCCTGCTGGCCGTCGGCGCGGTCGCCGTCGTGGCCGTCGCCGGCGCGGCCCTGCTGCTGCTCCGGCGCCGCCGCACCTCCTGAACCACGACGCCGGCCCGTCCGGCGCGCCCGATCCGGAAACAGGTCCACACCGTGCGTCAGCCCGCGTCGCCGTCCCCGACCCCCCGCTCCCCCCGCCCGTCCGACGTCTCCGGCCCGGGAGCGGCCGAAGCGGCCGGCCTCGGATCGGTCGCCGCGGAGCCTGCCGACGACGGGCCGGGCAGCCGGCAACCCGCAGCCGTCGGCGCGGGACCGGGCAGCGCCGGACGGGTGGGTGGAAACCCGACCACCGCCGGTCAGGCTCGCCCTTCCCCGGGCCGGCCGGTGGCGAGCGGTTGGTTGGCCTGGGTGGTGGCGACCGGTTCGGCGGTGGCGGTGCTACTGCTGGCGCTGCGCCTCGGCGGCGCGGTCGCCGCCGCGATCCCGGGCCTGCCCGACCCGGGACCGGTCACCACGTGGGCGCTGCCGGCGGTGCGGCTGCTCGCCGACGGGTTGGCGACGCTCACCGTCGGCTTCGCGGTGACGGCGGCATTCCTGCTGCCCGGTGACGGGGCGAGCGTCTCCGCGCACGGGTGGCTGCTGCTGCGCCGCGCCGGCCTCGCGGCGGCCGGCTGGGCGGCAGCCTCCCTGACACTGCTGGTGCTCACGGTCTCCGACCTGCTCGGGGTTCCCCTCGGCCGGCTCGGCGTGGCGCCCGTGGTCAGCTTCGGCGTGAACATCACGCAGGGGCGTGCCCTGGTGGCGCAGGCCGGCCTGGCGGCAGCGGTGGCGGTGACGGCCCGGCTCGCGCTGTCCCGCCGGACGGCCGCGCTCGCCTCGGCGGCGGCGCTGGCCGGGCTGTTGCCGCCGGCGTTGACCGGGCACGCCGCCGGGGCCGGCAACCACCAGATCGCCGTGTCCAGCCTGGCGCTGCACGTGCTCGCCGCCGCGCTGTGGGCCGGCGGGCTGGCCGCGCTGCTGACCATCCGCCGCAGCCGGAACCTGCCCGGGGCCGCCGCCCGCTACAGTCGGCTCGCGCTGGCCTGCTTCGTCACCGTCGGGGTCAGCGGCCTGGCCAACGCCGCGGTGCGCCTCGGCGCCGTCGACCAGCTGTGGCAGTCCCGCTACGGGTGGCTGGTGCTGGGCAAGCTGGCCGCGCTCGCGGTGCTCGGCCTGCTCGGCGCGGCACACCGCACGCGTACCCTGCCGGCCCTGGCCGCCGGGCGGCGCCGCGCGTTCGCGCGGCTGGCGGCCGGCGAACTGGTGGTCTTCGCCGCCACGGTCGGCCTGGCGGTGGCCCTGTCCCGCAGTCCGACGCCGGTCACCGAGCCGGTCGACGCCGACCCGGTGACCGAGGTGCTCGGCTTTCCGATGCCCGCCGCGCCCACCCCGGGGCACCTGCTCGGCCAGCCGCTGCCCGATCTGTTCTTCCTCACCGTCACCGCGGTCGGCATCGCCGGCTACCTGACCGGGGTACGCCGGCTGCGCCGGGCCGGGCACCGCTGGCCGGTGGCCCGCACCGCGAGCTGGGTGGCCGGCCTGCTGGTGCTCGCCGCCGCCACCGGCCTGGGCTTCGCCCGCTACGCCTACGTGCTGTTCAGCGCGCACATGGCGCAGCACATGGTGCTGTCCATGGTGGTGCCGATCCTGCTGGTCGGCGGCGCCCCGGTCACCCTGGCGCTACGGGCCCTGCGCCGCCCGACCGAACCGGAGGTACGCGGGCCCCGGGAGTGGCTGCTGCTCGCCCTGCACAGCCGCCCCACCCGGCTGCTCACCCATCCGCTGGTGGCGCTCGGCATCTACACCGCCAGCCTGTTCGGCCTCTACTTCAGTGACCTGCTCGGCACGTTGATGCGCTCCCACCTCGGGCACCTGGCCATGCTGGGGCACTTCGTGCTCTCCGGCTACCTGCTGTTCTGGGTGCTCATCGGCATCGACCCGGGCCGGCCCAGGCTGCCCCACCCGATCCTGGTGCTCGTCCACCTCGCCTCGATGATGGCCCACGGCTTCTTCGGCCTCGCGCTCATGCAGACCACCACCGTCATCGCCCCCGACTGGTACCTGGGCGTCCACCCCGCCTGGGCGTCCACGCTCCTGGACGACCAGAAGCTGGGCGCCGGTATCGCCTGGGCCTTCGGCGAGATCCCCGCCGCCGTCGTCATGGTCCTGCTCGTTCGGCAGTGGATCCAGGCCGACCAGCGCGAGCAGCGCCGGGTCGACCGGGCCGCGGACCGGGCCGAGGCCACCGGCGAGGACGACGACCTGGCCCGCTACAACAGGTTCCTGGCCGCCGCCGCGCGCGCCGACACCGACGCGCGCGGCACCGACCGGCCGGCCGACAGCTGACCCGGCGGCGCTGCCGTCACGGGTTCCGCGCCGCCTCTCGGGTACGCAGAAGGCGGAATGGATCGACGCGGTCAGTTCGCGTGGTTCGCGCGGCGGTAGGCGAGGAGTCCGGCCACCAGACCGGCGAGGCCGAGCAGGACGCCGGCGATGCCGTAGACGGTGCCGCTGTCGGAGTCGGCGTCGCCGCTGGTCTGCGCGGCGGCGGCTACGGGCTGGGCGGAGGACGTGTCGTCCTTGCCGGCGGTGAGGGTGAGCACGGGGGCGGGGTGCTCGGGTTCCTGGCCGGCGGCGGGCTCGTCGATCCACCGGACGATGTCGCCGTTGGAGTAGGTCTGCAGGGCCTTGAAGACGACCTGGTCGGTCTGGGGCAGCGGGCCGAGGGAGACGTCGAACTCCTGGAACTGGTGCGGCTTGATCGCCGCGCCAGGTCCGGCCGTCCAGGTGATCTTCGTGACGGCGTCGGTGATCTCCCCGTCGTCGGTCTTGATCGGCGTGGCCAGCTTGGTGGACTCGGTGGTGGCGGTCCAGCCGGTGAGCGGTCGCAGGGAGACCGACGCGATCGGGGTGGCCGTGGGTAGGTTGACCTCGACCTTGGTGGTGTCGGCGGTGTCGGTCTCGTTCGGCACCCGGAACGACACCTTCGTCCAGCCGCCCTGCGCGGCGGTGGACGGGTTGACGGTCACGTGGGCTGCGGCCGGCCCGGCCAGCCCGACGGTGAGCGCGGCGGCGCCCGCGGCGATCGTCGCCACTCGGGCGAACGCTATCCGGTTCATGAGCAGCGCATCCTTTGCGTCCGATCTCGAGGGCCGGTCCTCCGGCACCGGCTGATGGTCGGCGGCGGAGCGGGAAAAGTTCCCCGACTCCACCGAACGGTGGAATCTCGCGCCTCGGCGAGCGGACGCGGGAACCGGAACGGATCCCACACCGACTAGGACAGCCGACGCTCCTCTGCGCGAGATCGGATTGACGCATGACGGTTCATGTCGACACCCCACAACCGCCGGCCCGGCCCTCCGGCAGCGGATGGGGTGGACTGCTGCTACGCCTGCACTTCTACGCCGGGATCCTGGTGGCACCGTTCCTGATGGTCGCCGCCCTGACCGGGCTGGCGTACACGGTCACCCCGCAGTTGGACCGGGTGCTCTACGGCGACCAGCTCACCGTAGACCGCGTCGGGGACCAGTCGCGGCCCCTGGCCGAGCAGATCGCCGCGGCACGGGCGGCGCACCCCGACGGCACCGTGGCCAGCGTCGCCCCCGGCGAGAAGGACGCCACCACCCGGGTGGTGTTCGACGTGCCCGCGCTCGGCGAGAAGCAGCACACCGTCTACGTCGACCCGTACACCGCCCAGGTCAAGGGCACCCTCACCACCTGGTTCGGCTCGACGCCGGCCACCACCTGGCTGGACGACCTGCACCGCAACCTGCACCTCGGTGTGGTCGGGCGCTACTACTCCGAGCTCGCCGCGAGCTGGTTGTGGATCCTCGTCCTCGGCGGGCTCATCCTGTGGTGGCGGCGCCACCGCACCGCCACCGGGCGGCTGCGGCGACTGGTCGCCCCTGACCTGGCCGCGAAGCGGGGGGTGCGGCGCACCCGGGGCTGGCACGCCGCGACCGGGGTGTGGCTCGCCGTCGGGCTGCTGTTCCTGTCCGCCACCGGACTGACCTGGTCCCGCTACGCCGGCGGGAACTTCAGCTCTGCCCTCGACGCGCTCGACGCGCACGCCCCCGAGCTGTCCACCACGCTGCCCGGCACGGTCACCCCGGTCGCCGACACCGGCCACCACGGGGGCGGAGAAGGAGGAGGCGCGACGCCGGTCGACCCGGCCGACACCGACCGGGTCCTCGCGCTCGCCCGCGGCGCCGGCCTCGACGGCCCGGTCGAGGTCACCCCACCGGCCGAGGCGGGCACCGCGTGGAGCGTCGTGCAGGTCGACAACTCCTGGCCGGTCCGCAAGGACGCCGTCGCCGTCGACCCGGCCACCGGCGCGATCACCGCCCGCAGCGACTTCACCTCCTGGCCGCTGCTGGCGCAGGTGAGCGGTCTCGGCATCCAGGCGCACATGGGGGTGCTGTTCGGCCCGGTCAACCAGGTCCTGCTCGCCGCCCTGGCCCTCGGCCTGCTCTGCGTCACCGTCTGGGGCTACCGGATGTGGTGGCAGCGCCGCCCCACCCGCGCCGACCGGCGCGCCCCGCTCGGCGCACCTCCGGACCGCGGTGCCTGGCAGCGGCTGCCCGGCTGGGGCATCGCGGTCGGCGTACCCCTGGTCTTCGCCGTCGGGTGGGCGTTGCCGCTGCTGGGCGTGAGCCTGCTGGCCTTCCTCGTGGTCGACCTGGTGCTCGGCGCCCGCCGGCGGACATCACCACCGCCACTGACCTCGCTCCGATGATCCGGTGAACCTGCGTGTTCACTGCACGTCGATCGTGTACTCGGCGGTGTGTACCGTGCCGTCGACCTGGAAGTCGAGGAACACCCGGTAGCGGTCCGCGCCGGGTGCGGTGAGCCAGAACGAGATCGCGCCGTCGACCAGTTCCGGTTCGGGGTGGACGTGCACGTAGCCCAGGTCGCCCTCCCGGATGACGACCAGATGCCCGTACGCGCCGAGGTAGCGCTGCACCGCCGCCTCGCCGGCGCCGCCGTCGACGGTGAACGCCATCGGCACGGTGGTGCCGGCCCTGGGGGTGCCGGCCATGGTCACCGTGAACGGCCCGGCCGTCGCCTGCGGTCGCGGTGGCGGCGGGGTGGCCGGGGCGTACGCGCCCGGGACGTGGTGGTCGACGCCGAGCACCAGGGGTGTGGCAGCGCCGCCCGGGCCGAGGACGGCGAAGTCCGCGTACACGCGGTAGGTGCCGGCGCGCAGGAGTCTCAGCGGCACGCTCCAGGTGCCGTCGGGTGCCATGCCGGGGTGCAGGTGCTGGTAGCCGGTGAGGTCGCGGCCCACCACCACCAGATGCAGGGGCTTGTCGTGGACGACGGCGAAGCGCGTCACCGGCCGCCCGTCGCTTCCCTAGACGCGGAAGCGGTAGTCCTCGGTCCGGCCGGCGGGCTGGGAGCGCCGCTCGGGCCGCAGGGTGTAGCCGCCGACGCTGACCGTCGTCCCGGTCGCCTGCGTGCGGTCCGCGCCGACGTGGCCGGTTACCGCACCCGGGAGTCCCGGCCCGTCGAGGGCCGTGGCCTGTGGGTACGCCCCATCGAGACCAGCCCGGAGCAGATCCGCGCCTCGCTGGACCGGATCTCCGCCGCCGGCTTCAACATGGTGTTCCTGGAGACGGTCTGGGGCGGATACACGATCTACCCGAGCGCGGTGGCCGAGCGGGCCGGCATGCCGGCGCAGCGACCCGAGATGCGGGGCTTCGACCCGCTGAAGGTCTGGGTCGACGAGGCGCACGCCCGGGGCATCGAGCTGCACGCCTGGACCCACACCTTCTTCGTGGGCGTGGAGAGCGGTGGCGGCCCGGTGCTGACGGCCCACCCCGAGTGGGCTGCGGTGGAACGTGAGGACGTCGGCAAGGCCGGCCCCCAGCCCTCCCGGATGGAGCCGGGCTACTACTGGATGGACGCGGCGATGCCCGCCGTGCGCGCCCACGTGCTGGCCACCTTCGAGGAGATCCTGCGCGGCTACGCCGTCGACGGGTTGCACCTGGACTACATCCGCTATCCGGTCTCCCTGCCCTACGGGGCGGACTTCTCCTACTCCGCGTACAGCCGCGGGACGTTCGCCGCGGAGCACGGCGTCGACCCGTACACCCTGACGCCCGACTCGCCGCAGTGGCCCACCTGGAACGCCTGGCGGGAGAAGCAGATCACCACCTTCGTCGACCAGGTCCGCACCATGCAGCGGCGGGTCGCCGCCGACCGGCAGCTCTCCGCTGCCGTCTTCGCCGACCCGACCGACGGCCTGGCCAAGAAGTTCCAGAACTGGGGCGCCTGGGTCGACGCCGGCACCCTGAACTTCCTCACCGGCATGTCGTTCGGCACCTCAGCCGAGTCCGTCGGCCACGACACCGCCGTCATGCGCGAGCGGGTCGGTGACGTGCCGCTCTACACCGCGACCTACGGGCCGCTGCGGGGCACGTCACCGGACCTGATGCTGGACCAGGTGCAGGCGGTGGACGACGCCGACTCCGACGGTGCGGCGCTGTTCGCCTACAACCAGCTCAACGCCCGCCAGCAGGAGGCGCTGCGCGAAGGTACGTTCCGGACCCGCTCGGTGGTCCCGCACGCCGACTACCGGCACGCCGCCCGCGCCGGCGTCGCCGCCCTGCGCGCGACGTTGAAGCGGGCCACGGCCTGTGCGCCGACGAGGACCACCGCCGACGTCCGGGCCCGGCTCGCGGTGGCCGAACGGCTGCTGGCCGACGGGATGCCCGCCCCGGCGGCCGACGCGGCAGCGAAGCAGCTGGCGAAGGCGGCCGCCGCGGCAGCCCGCTGGGGCGACACCGTGCACCCCGAGCTGATCCGCCGCACCACCCGCGACCTGCGGATGTACAGCCGATGGGCCAACCTGGCCTAACTGTGGGGCCGACGGTGGCGGGGCGCGCCGGTACCGGACGCGCCCTGCCACCCGTGGTCCACGTCGTAGCCGCGACGCTCATCCACCGGGCGCCACCCGAAGCATCCTGGTGGCGACCGAGGCCGCCGAACTGGCCGGACGTGTCGCGGTGGCCGATGAGGAAGACGCCCGTCGGCCACACTTGTCGGGTGACGACGACGATCGTGCCCATAGCCTCTGCCCACCCGGCGTTCGATCAGGTAACTGCCCTCTTCGACGACTACCGGGTGCACTACGGCCAGCCGTCATCTCCCGAGACGACCCGCTCCTGGCTGCACGACCAGCTCGCGCAGCAGCGGATCTTCGCTGCTGCTGCCCTCCGAGCCGATGACGTGTGCGGCTTCGTCACGGCCACGATCATGCCCGCCTCGCTGGCGCTGGGCACCGCATGATCGATCCGCGACCTCTACGTGGCCCCGCACCATCGCCGTAGCGGTATCGCGAACGCCCTCCTGCAGCACATCATCCACCACGCGCGCGCTGCGGGCGCGCGACGCGTGTCACTGCAAACCGAGACCGACAACGTTCCGGCTTTGACGCTCTACACCGATGCCGGCTTCCAGCCCGTCACCGGCCTGGAACTACTCAACCTCAACCTCCACCCCACCTCGCAAGATCCAGGCGACACAACCTGAGGCCGCGACCACAGTCCGGGGAGCGGCCTGGCTCCACGGGCTGAGGCGGTCGGGCCGCGCAGCGTGTTCGAAGCTGCCGATCCGCAGTCGACCGGGTGATCGAGACGGATCGGGTAAGGAGTGACGGGCACGCTCGTCGCCCGTACCCGAAGGTCCGCCCCCGGCGGCGCGTTCAGCCGAGGCGCTGACGGATGGTTCCGGAGCACGCCGGAGACCGGCCTTCTCCCAGCGGCAGAACGCCGGCCCCACCGGGCTCGGCGCGCACTACAGTCCAGGCTCATGACGACGGCGACCACGCGCGAGGTCAGATACGCGGCCGACGGCCTGACGATGATCGGGCACCTCGCGCTTCCGGCCGGCGCCGACCGCCGGCCCGCGGTCCTGATCGGCCCCGAGGGGGTGGGGCTCAGCGACGTCGAGCGCCGCCGAGCCGACACGCTCGCCGAACTGGGATACGTGGCGCTGGCCTTCGACCTCCACGGCGGACGCTATCTGGGCGACCCCGAGGAGATGCTGGCCCGTTGCATGCCACTGCTCGCCGACCCCGACCGGATGCGGGGCATCGGCCACGCGGCGCTCGACGTGCTCCGCGCCGAACCGCGGACCGACCCCGACCAGATCGCCGCCGTCGGCTACGGCACCGGGGGCGCGATCGCGCTGGAACTCGGGCGCGACGGCGTCAACCTGCGCGCGATCGGGACCGTCAACGCACTGACCACCGGCCGACCGGGCGAGACGGCGCGCATCCGCTGCCCAGTCTGGGCCGGGGTCGGGTCGGAAGACCCGATCATGCCGCCCGCGCAACGGGACGCATTCACCGCCGAGATGCAGGCCGCAGGCGTCGACTGGCGCCTCGTGGTCTACGGCGGCGCCTTGCACGCCTTCCACCACCCACCGGTCGACCACACCGTGCTCCCCGGCGTCGGCTACCACCCACGGCACGCGCGGCGAGCCTGGCGTGACGTCGTCGACCTGCTCGCCGAGTGCCTGCCCACGACGGGGTGATCGCCCGGGTGTGACACCACGCCAACCCGCTGACCCTGGCCTACCAGGTGGCATTCTCCCCCGCCGGCGCCGCCCTGCCGTGCCAGTTCGAGGGGACCCGCCGCTGGCGCTCGCTACAGCCGGGCGGGGAACGACGCTTCCACTCCCAGCTCCGCGTCAAACGGCGCCATCGCCTGCCACCGAGGGACGCCCGACGTGCGCCAGCGCCTCAGGACGTCCGACCCGCGGCGGCCGCCGCGTTGCGTGCGACACGGATCAGGAGGCGGGGCTGACCGTCGACCGGATGTCGGCGGGTGCGGCGGCGATGACGGTGTCGAGGGCGTCCCGCGAGCCCTGCAGGTCGTTGATGGCCTGGATGATCCGCCGGCGCTCCTGGGTGAGGTCGGCCAGCATGACCGAGAAGGTCGGCACGGCGATCGCGGCCGTCGCGTCCGGATTCACCGTGGCCACCCTGCTGGGCGTGCCGCTCGGGGCGATGCTCGGCCAGGCGGCCGGCTGGCGGGCCCCGCTCCTCGCGTTGACCGTGCTCGCCCTGCTCGCCACCGTCCTGCTGGCGGTCGTCCTGCCCTCCGCTCGTGCAGCAACTCGCAGCGCAGCGCTTCGGTGAATCCGACGCCGTCTTCGCCACAACGATGAGCGCCGAGATCAGATAAACGATGACCGGCGGGAACTGCTGCAACATCTCCACCATCGCTACCCCCTACAAAGCTCCTGGTGAGCCTGCCGAACAACAATCGGCGTCCCAGCCGTAGCGCCAGGTTGGCCGGGAAGTACCGTGGGGCATCGCCCGATCCAATGTGGCTTGGGGTCGCAGGGCGGCCAAGATGAACCGGCGCGGATGGCGCACCCCAGTCGTCGGCGAAGTACCGACGTGACGACGACCAGGGCTCTTAGATTCTGGCGAATGCGGCGCGGGCGGCGTTGTCCTGGCACAGCTGTTCCTGGGCTGAGGTCCAGCCGAAGGTGGTGGCCATTGCCTGGAACTCGTCGTCGAGGGTGGTGTCGGCGGTGGTGCGGGCGTCGGTGCTGACGGTGACGCGTATGCCGGCGCGGAGCAGCCGGTCGGCCGGATGGTCGGCCAGGGACGACACTGCTCGCGTCAGCACGTTGCAGCGGGGGCAGGTTTCGAGGGCGATCTGGTCACGGCGCAGGCGGTCGAGGAGGGCGTTGTCGGCCACGCTGCGTACGCCGTGGCCGATGCGTCGCGCGCCGAGGACGTCAAGTGCTTCCCACACGCTGTCGGGGCCGGCGGCTTCCCCGGCGTGGACGGTGACCGGAACACCGGCCGCGTGTGCGAGGTCGAAGGCTTCGCGGTGCCGGGCGCCGGGGAGGCGTTCGTCGCCGGCGAGGTCGAGCCCGGCCACGACGTCGCGGCGGCGCACGGCGGCGTCGGCGACGGCCATGCTCATTTCAGGGTGCTGGTGGCGCAGGCAGCACAGTAGTAGGCCGGTGCGGATCCCGGTGGCCGTGGTGCCGTCGGTCAGGCCGGCGGAGACGGCGGTGATGGCGTCGTCGATGGTCATGCCGCAGCGGGTGTGCAGTTGCGGAGCGAAGCGGACCTCGCCGTAGGCGACGTTGTCACGCCGCCAGTCGGTGACGAGTTCGGCGGCGGCGCGGCGCAGTGCCTGCGGGGTCTGCAGGACGTCCAGGGCGATGTCGATGTAGGGCAGGAACGCGTGCAGGCTTCCGGTGTCGGCGGGGGCGACGGCAAGGTGTCGTACGGGTGCAGGCAGATGAAGGTGGTGTTCGGCGGCGAGGGCCGCGATCGTGTCGGGTCGTACGGAGGCGTCGAGATGGCAGTGCAGCTCGTAGCGCGCAGGCCGGTCGGCGGTGGTCACGCGTCGGTATCCTCCCTCTGACAGGACTCGAACAACATCCGCTCGAAGCCGACGGTGTCGACGCGCCGCACGAGCGTGACGTTCGGCGCGGCGGCGGTCGACGATGAGTTGTCCACGTGCCTCGTAGCGACCTGTCTGAGCCTGGAGCACGTCCGCGGATCCGGTTCGGAAGTGTCGTGGGAGTACGAGTGCGGGAACCGTCGCATCAGCCATGGCGGTCAGCCTGACCACGCATCGCCACACTCAAGGCCGCTGTAGGCCGATACTCTGGTGCTCAAGCAGCCTTGACCACCGGTACGTCAGGTACAGCAGGGATGCTTCAAATCTGTGTCCGAGGGGGGAAACGAACACCTGTACGTATCATATGTGCACCATCTTGGGTGCGCATGCTCATAGATTACGTACGGCCAGGGCTGACTCAAGTGCTTGCGGTTCGACTGGTGTTCGCGGCGCGGCCACGCAAGTATCCACCGTTCCAGCAGCGCGGCCCTTGGACTCGATATCGACAGACCGCCACGTCGTCGCGAACACTCGTTCAGGTGAGACCGCGAACGGATCCTGCCTCTCGGTGGCTGGCCTCTAACCTCAAAGATTCGGCCAACTCGCTCTTGCGGTCGAGATGCGCAGGCTAACCACTTGCAGAGCGGCTTGTCGGTGCCTTTACATACTCGACGGGAGTGCTCGACCTACTCGAACAGTTCGCGGATGACTCCCATGGCCCGCGGCGAAACGACTTCGTCAGGGTAGAAGTCGCTGCACAGACGTAGGGCGTCATCGACTGTCGCCACCTTGGCCAGCGCCGCCAGGGTGCGAAGGTCGTCCACGTCGCGGGTCCGCGCCGCGAGGGCCTTCATCGCGAAGATGTGCTCCGGCGAGGCCGCCATCACGCGCAGGCCTGGGTGGTCGAAGACCCGGCGCCTGCCTGGGTCGTCCTTTCCGGAGACATACACGCTGGCCTGCTCGTTGAGCCACCACGGCGGCAGACCTAATTCATCGGCCACCGCACGCGCCTCGTCAAGGACGACACCGTGCGGGACGAACATCGCGTCGACGTCCCTGGTGACCCGTTTCGCATCGTAGGCGAGCGCCATCGCGGCACCACCCACCACGAAGATGTCGGCGACGACCCCGCGACGGACAAGCCGCTCGCCCAGGTGAGTGAACGCGCGTTCGAGTTCCGCGCGCCCCATCAGCACGCCGTCTGACCCGCTCACGCCGCCGCCAGATCGTGCACGGACAGGTATACGCCATGCTTTCGAAATGCAGCCGGCGCCCATGCCAGGGCGTCGGCCCGGTGGATGGCCAGTTCGGCCGGGAACCACGCCCGGCGCAGCACACGTGCGTCGACCCACGCGGGCGGAGCAAGATCCGCCTGAGCCAGCAGATGCTCCGCAACAGCGGCGAGCAGCGCATCCCACCGCGGATCCCCCGTCAGCCCGGGCTCGTCGCTCAACAGGGCGACCCTGGTTTCGGCGGGTTCCCAGCGGTACTCCTCCAGAAACTCCCATACGAGCTTCCAGCGAGTCCGGTCGGTGTCCGCGGATACCAGATGGGTGGCCAACCTGGCCAGACTCATCGGTTCGTAGCTGGTACCCATCGGGCAAGCCTCACCTTCGAGCCGACAGCTTCATCCGTTGCAGACTATCGCGGCGCGGACCGCGAACACCGCAGAGGTGAGGTGGCGGCGGGTCCGATTTTCGTGCCGCACCTCTGCTTGGACCGTTCACTCACGCAGCCCGCACGGCGCCGCTCTTATGATCTTGGTGGAAGGCGGCGCCGTCTACGACGTTGCCGCGAACTCACAGGGGTGCATGCTAGCGTGACTATCAGTCAGATTGCGATCGAGAAGGCGACTCCGGCCGCGGTTGGCAGATCCGTTGCCCGCCAAGCCCGGCGGACGGCATCACTTCGCGGGTGTGGTCTTGACGGTGGCGCGTAGCGTTTGTGCGAGGCTGGGCATCGCCTTCCAGCCGTCGGCGACTCGTGCGATTCGGGCGGTGTTGGTGGTGGTGAACTTCTGCAGGTCGTTAGCGGCAGCGTTGACGACTCCATCGAGCCGTGATTCACGGCAGGCCCAGTCGGCAGCGGCTACCTTCTTCTCGAATGCGACAGCGGCGGCCCATTCAGGGAGGGCGGTCGGGTCCGACGGACGCTCAAATGACACAGGTGGGAACTTCTGCTCGACCTTCAGGTACGCCTCGGACAGGCCACCGGCGTCGATTCCGGCCGACTTCATGCAGCTGGCGTATTGGCGAGTCAGGTCCGGTGCGACCTGCTGCTGGACGCTACCGAGCAGGTCTACCAGCTCGACTTCCAGCTCCTGCTGCCCGTCCGGAACCCTGAGCTTCTCACCCGCGGTGGCGGCGTTCTGGCAGGACTCGACAGCAGTGAACCAGCGAGCTTGGTCATCCGAGGCGGCAGGCAAACCCGGGTTGGGGGTCTCACCTCGCTTGGCCAGCATCTCGATACGGGCGGCGACCCCGAAATCGGCGCGCTGGGGCGCAAACCCGAGCAGATCACCGGGGGCAGGGTCGGTAGGCGGCCTCATCGGCTGATAGGGAGTGACGCCGTAAACGACGCCCTTGGTCCGGGCGCAGGCGGCGATCGCGGACTGGCTCGTGAGCCACATCCGCTCCTCGCCGGCCAGACGCTGTTGCGGCGTTCCATATACCTGGTCGATCACAGCGGACAACACGGCCGGGGCATCGACGCCGACGGGCGCGGCGGCCGGCATGCCCGGCTGGGCACAGCCGGCCAGCGCGGCGATGATGACGGCGGTTGCAACGGCAACGTTCCGGCGGCGCTTAACCATTGGTCGGTGGGCTCCCTTCATACGAAATCAGGACGAGCAAGAAGTGACCGAGCCGCCCCCGTCGTACAGGTACGAGCCGGTGGAGGTGAGCCACCACGAGCGGGTGCACTTGTTCGGAATGCTCACGATGACCTCAGATGGTACGCCGATCGCTATCTCGCAAGTGCCGCTGGCGGTCGCGTTATTGTTGCCATAGCAGCTGAACAGCTTGTTGAAGCCGAACACGTTCGTCGACTCGTACGTGTTACCACTGTCGCGTGAAAAGGCCGATCGGCAGGACCGTGCCATACGCGCATCGAAGTGACCGCTCTCGCGGCTCCAGTCGTACCACATGTCCAGGCACTTGCCGCTGGGCACGGCGCCTGTCGGAGCGGCCAGCACGCGCAGCAGGTCGGACGAGTCGTTCTGGTTGTAGAACCCGTAGGACGGCGATGGACCGACGTACAGGTATGCGGATGAGGCCTGCGCGGGACTCGCGACAGACAAGCCGCCCGGCCGAGCACGATAGCCGCCGCCGTGGCGAGTCGGCGGCGCATGGGATGACCAGACAACAGCTTCCCTTATTGATGAACAATGCCACGCCCCTCACCGGCCGCGCGAGGCATGGATGAATCCACCGAGCCAGCAGCGTACCCCCAAATCCAACTCGCGTATCGATTTCAGACGATCAGGAGGCCTCTGTGTCATCACCCCCACCAAGACCGTCGCAGTGCGGAGTCGTCGTCGACGCCGCAGGGTGGATGCTGACCGACGCCTCCGAGGTGCCCGACTGCCGTGATGAACGCCAGCGGACGGCGGCCGACGCCTCCCGGGCCGGCGCCGACGCGAACCTGTCCGGGGCCACACGGGACAGTGACGGTACCCGGGTGGGCGCCACCGACACCGAGGACGACTGGGACCGCGCCCCCGGCCGGTGGACGACCCGCAAGCCCTGTCACCGCCCACGGTGGCGGGGCTTCTCACGTGTCGACCGGCTGGTCTACCTCGGGCAGGTGGCCGTGCGCCCGCACGGTCGTGGCCGCGGCAGGGCCGTTGCCGGGCCGAGCTGGCGCGACGCGATCTCGCGTGACCGCTATCCTCTTGCCGTGATCCGCACTCTCGCCGCCGTGTCCCTGGCTCCGCTGCTGCTCCTCTCGGGGTGTGCGTCCACCGACGCCCCGACACCCGCCAGGGCCAACCCCAGCGTGCCGGCGGACCGAGAAGCCGTCGGCGCCTGTCTGCTGGTGGCCCGGACGATCG
Organism: Micromonospora sp. NPDC018662; assembly: GCF_044391475.1. Lineage (NCBI taxonomy): Bacteria > Bacillati > Actinomycetota > Actinomycetes > Micromonosporales > Micromonosporaceae > Micromonospora > Micromonospora sp. NPDC018662. Next base: position 100,625 of record NZ_JBISAC010000015.1, on the reverse strand, counting down.
AGCGGAAGGACGTGCTCTTCGGCTCGGGCACGCGACCGGCGGCACGCGCCGCGCAGTCGACCGATCCGGGCATCCAGGAGGCCGGCCGGGAGCTGATGACGGCGGGCACGGCGGTCGAGGAACTCCTCGTCAAGAACGCCCCGGAGGCCGATCGCGTGCCGGCCACCGCGCGCCTGGTCGAGGCGCAGCAGAAGTTGCTGTCGGCGTGCACCGACCTTTTCGGACCGCAGCCGTGGCCGTTCGACAACCAGCCGTCGCCCCGCGCCACGAGCTGAACCGGATGAAGGAACTCGGGTGATCAGGGCGATCTTCTTCGACATTGGCAGAACGGTCCTCGACGAGTCACGCGAGTTCGCCGACTGGCGGACCGGTCGGCGTGCCCGGCGGCCTGGTCGGGCAGCGACGCGACGGCATCCGACGGCGCTGTTGGCTCCGCCCGACCAGCTCGCCCTGCTCGGCACTTGAATCGACGAGCAACGCCGAACCTGGAGCAACCTCCTCGACGCGCTCGCGCACCAACTCAACGACCAGGAGGCTGTACGATGACCCGCCAGCGCCGAGCTGCGCGGCGACGAACCGATCGACCACCGCCACCTCAACACCGAGTCCGCCCGGGTCTGGACGGCGTTCACCTAACCGACCGACGTCGCCGCGTTCTGGGGCGGCTCGCACGTCACCATGCCACCCGCCCCGGCGGCGAGTTCGTGCTCGACACCCGGGCGTCGGATGGCATGACGCGGCGGCTCTGCTTCGTCTACGTGCGCCTTGACCCGACCCGCGAACTCATGCTCGACGAGCCGGTCACCGGCCTGCGCACCAGCGTGACCTTCGGCTCACCGATGGAGACACCGACCCACCGTGCACCAACGCCGACTGCCGGTGGAGCAGCGGACCAGCCGGGCTGCCGACGGGTTCGCCTCGATCCTGGAGGCCCTCACCAACCACCTCACCGAGGGCGGAGCCCGCCGTGTCGCAGCCGAGTCAGCGTGACCTGGTCGCCCATATACTTCGCCGATTTTCGTGCTGGGGACCACGCATGCATCCCGGCATCCTGACCGACGACATCGACTGGGCCGTCCACGGGCACCGCAACATACGGGGCCGCGCCGAGTTCGACGGCGAGATCGAGAATCGGCCTTCCACGGGCAGCCCACAGCTCGACGTCGAGCGGGTGATCAAGGACGGGCCGGTGGTGGTGGGCACCGGCGAGGGACGCGGAGTCAGCGTCGCACACGGGCCGTTCCGCTTCGCTTTCAACGACCTGTTCACGTTACGCGACGGGCTGATCGCGCGTGTCGACTCCCCCACTTCATGCCGCTGCCCCGGAGGGAGTCGCGAGGGTGGAATCGCGGTGTCGAGGCACCGGCTGCTCCTCAATCCCGCAGGTGGTCGAGGAGCGGCCGGCCGACTCCACGAACTTATTCCCGCAAGCCCATCGCCCGACGGATCGGTCCCGCCAGCGCCGGATTCTTCAGCCTCATGACGCTGATGAATCCGCTCCAGGTCGTCGCTCCAACGAGGACCCGCTCGTCCAACGCCATCATGACGAAGCCGGGTCGCCCCGAAGGCCCTCCCAGCACACCCCAGTCCACTCCTCTGCCGATGACATCCCATTCGTTACGCAGCCGCACTCGAGCCCAATGCGGCCCCGCCGATGGGTCCCCATCTACCGGGCCGACCGAGACGAGGAAGCAATCATCCTCGTCGAACAGCCCGCCCGTGTCGGCAAAGTTCCACCAGGCCGCATTCGCACCCTCAATCAGGGCAGGATCATCGAACATGAATTCGACGTCCTCCCTGCCGTCCTCGACGGAGCAGGCCGAGAGCATCCAGGCCGCCGCAGCTGGCAGCTCGACTGTAGGCCAGGTGAAGTCGACCAAGTCCACACCTGCGGTACCCAGCGAAGCAGCGATCATCTCCGGATTTGGCATTCTCTTCACTCACCCACACGGCCGATAGGTGGTGATCCGGTCGTAGTTGTGACCAGCTCCCGGACGCCCACCCTTCGGGCCTACCCAACCAATGGTGCCATCGGCCTTCACTAGGAGACGGTAGTCGTTACCGCCGCCGGGAATGTCGTAGATCTCCGCACCCCTCCAGTAGGTTCTGGCACCGATGGGTCCGGATCGACCGTCGAAGGTGTCAGGAACCTGCACGGTCCGGCCGTTCACTCGAACAGGGCGACCGTTCTCCATGCGGGTCGTCATGCGCTGCGACAGGTCGCCCCGATTGTACGCGTCAATTCCGTCTTGCACGATCCGGGGCGGGGTGAGCCCGTCATTGTGTACCAGAACCGGGACGCCACCAGCGACCACGTAGTACGTGTGAAGCCCGTTTACGGTCAGGTTGAAGGCAAGCGCCGTGTGTAGGGAAGCCGGGCGGAGGCCACCGACGATCGCTGCTCCTCCGTTAGGAGCGAGAACGAGATCGCCTCGGTCGAGCTGGTCGGCCCGCTGCCATTCGCGTTCCGTTTGGTTCCAGAACGGATGGTCCTCGGTCGCGACGACAAGTGCATCCCCGACCTCGAGTTCGATGAGATCGTCGAGGTGCTTCCAAACGTGATCGACTCTCCGAGGCCCCTGCTCACCTGTCTCCGGATCCGTCGCGAGGACCTCGTCACCCGCTCGAATCTCCTCCAGCGCCATGACCGAGCCGTCGGCCATGAGAACTTCGGTGTCACCACTGAAGCTCATGCATCCGCAGTTGCAGCCACCCCGTCCATTGGGGCGGCCCCTCGGCCCCAGTCCGCGTCCAGCACCCGCAGCCGCACCCAGCGCCCCGACCCCCCCGGGGATTAAGTCGTCGGAAGGCAGCACCTCCGCCAGCTTGTCGATGTTGGGGTTGTACAACTCCTCTACCCACTTCTGGCATCCACCCGGATTCCCCATTTCGACGCAGATGTTCATCGCCAAGGCCCGTTCGCTGACGGGCGCGAGCTCCACGCTCGGGACGAGCGCGTCCATCGCGAAATGTGCGCCGCGTTGTTCATTCCAGCGGCGGGTGAACTCTTCCAGCGGCACTGTCTCGGGGACTCGGATGACGTGACCGAGGATGCGGGGGTCGTTGCGACGCGTGGGGGCGCTACCCGACTGCTTCCGACTCGTGCCCCAGGCCTTGTTAGCCTCCGTGCCGCACCCGCCCGGGCAGCCCTTGGCCGGACTGTATCCGTAGCAGTCGAACTGGCGGCAGTCGTCCGGGATGAGGCCGGTCGGGTCGCTCGTGGTGACCGGCGAGTTGTTGGCGTATGCGTAGCCGTTCCACTGCTGCGGGCTCGACAGGTCCTGAAGCGGGTCCAGGGAGACGAAGCGACCTGTCGTTGGGTCGTAGTTGCGGGCGCCGACCTGGGTCAGCCCGGTGGCGGTGTTCAGCGGCTGGTTGAGGAAGCCCCGGTTGTCGGGCGCCGTGACGGTGGCGCCGCGCTGGCCGCCGTAGGGCGTGAACTGACGCCAGGTGGGGATCTGCGCGGTGTTGTTGAGGTAGAGGGTGGGATTCCCCTGGTGGTCCGGGATCAGGTAGCTGTAGTTGGTGCCACTGCCGGTCCGGATGGCCGTCGCGCCGTTGGGCAACGGGTAGTAGCGGACACCGCTGACCGCGTTGGTGGTGGTGTTCAGCGTGATCTGCTGGGTCGGCAGGTAGAGCGTTGTGGTGCCGGGGTCCCGCTGGACGAGGAGGTTGCCGTCGGCGTCGTACAGGAAGGAGCTGTTGCCGTCCCGACCGCCGGTGACCGCGGTCAACTCGCCGGTCTCGTCCCAGGTGAGCGTCTGATTGCCCTGACCGGCGTTCCGAGCGGTCATGTTGCCGGTCTTGTCGTAGGTGTACGAGGTCGAGCCGGTCAGGCCGCCGGCGGTGGTCGTGCCGGTCAGCGTGTGCGGCTGGCTGGCGCCGTTGCCGTTGTAGACGTAGTCGGTGGTGGTGTCGGCCCCGCCGCTGAGGGAGCGCTGGATCTGGGTCTTGCGGTTGCCGACAGCGTCGAAGGTCCACTCGGTCCAGAAAGCGCTGGTCGAGCCGATGCCACTGCCCACCTTGGAGCGGTTGGCGACGGTGGGCTCGGTGACGCAGTTGTCGGTGGCGGTCCAGGCCGAGGTGAGCCGCCGCAGGCCGTCGTGGCGGTAGCACTGGGTCTCGGCCGCCACGCCGGGCAGGTTCCGGGTCTCGACCTGCTTGACGATGTTGCCGAACCGGTCGTACTCGTAATCACGCTGGCCGACGTCGGAGGTCGACGTGGCCGTCTTGGTGATCTTGCGTTGCCTGAGCCAGCCGGTGTGATCGTCGTAGATGTTGACCATGGTGGCCTGGCTGGTGCTGGCGTTGAGGCCGCCGCCGGTCACCCGCCCCCACGCGTCGTAGCTGGTGACGTTGGCGTAGGTGGCCAGCAGACTGCCCGCCCCGTTGGGAATCTCCAGCGCGCTCTTGTAGGAATAAGTGACGGTCTCGGTGGGCAGGCCGCCGGCGGCCTGCCAGGCGTCGCTGTACGGCTTGCCGGTGACGCCCAGGTACTTATGGGTGAAGGAGTAGGTGTTGCCGAGCAGCCCTTCCGTCGCCGGGATCGTGATCGTCTCGCCGGTGGAGGCGCCGAAGGCGGTGAAGCCGCCGTACTGGGTGGTGTAGGCAGCGCCGTTGCGGTAGGTGGTGGCCGTGGTCAGCTTGCCGATCGGGTTCGTCATCCCGGCGACCGCGTTGTTGGTGTTGTCGTACTCCCACTTGCCGAACTGGTTGGCCGACGACTGGTCCTTCTTCGCGGCGGTGAAGCTGCCGGTCTTCCGGTTGATCTTGTCGTAGGTGTAGGAGACGGTCTTCCCGCGCGCGTCGGTGGTCTCGGTGACGTTGCCGACGCCGTCGTACGTGGTGTTGCTGGTGCCGGCGACCGGGTCCGTCTTGCTGGTGACCCGGCCCAGCAGGTCGTACTGGCTCTTCCAGTCGGTGCCGCTCGCATCGGTCAGGAGCGCCTGGTTGCCGCGGTCGTCATAGCCGTAGCTGGTGGTGGTCGTGGTGCCGCCCGTCACCTGGAAGGTGCCGGTGAACGCGTTCGCCGGGCTGACCAGGGTGGGTGCGGCGGTATACTGGAGCAGCGTGGTGGCACGACCCATCGGGTCGGTGACGGTGGTGGTGACGGTGCCGCCCGGCGGCGGGATCACCGTGGTGCGGTCACCGTTGTGGACCATCCGGGTCGACGAGACGACCAGGTTGTCGCGCTTGCTCTCGGCGAGGATCACCCGGCCCGCACCGTCGTAGGTATTGAACGTCTGGTTCAGCACCTTCTTGGACAGGTCCGTCGCGTACATCGGAGTGGTGCCGGGATCACGCTCGTCATCCCACCAGCCGTTGTAGGTGGCGGCCACCCAGCCCCGGCTGTCGTAGAACGTGTCGGTGATCATCCGACCGCCGGCCGGAGTGGTGGCCTGCGTCTGGCGGGGCCGCAGCTGGGCGTCGTAGATTTGGACGGCCGGGGCCCATCCGCCGGAGTTGTTCAGCGTCTCGGTGGTGGTCGCGGTCGGGCCGGTCTTCTGGACCAGGTAGGTGTAGCGGACGTTGGGCGAGGTGCTTGTCGCGCGGGAGGCGCCCCAGACCGCCTTGACCCGGCCGAGCGCGTCGTACTGCCGGGTGGTCACCACGCTGTTGGCGTCGCTGCTCACCGTGGTGAGGTTGCGCATCGGCGTGAGCGTCGTCGAGGTGGTATGCCCCTCGGCGTTGGTGGTGTTGACCCCGACGGTCAGGCCGACCGAGTTGTCGGTGTAGGCGGTTCGACTAACGTTGCCGTTGGCGTCGTAGGTGGCGACGGCCCGCCCGTAGCTGTCGAAGTCGGCTCGGCCGGTGGTCTGGTAGACGTAGGCGCCGGCCTTGTAGTCCTCGGCCTGGCGCACCATGGTGACCGTGCCCCGGGTCGGCGCCTTGACCTGAGGGAAGGTGTCGTCGAACGCGGGGTCGTCGTAGTAGGTCCGCACGTGCGAGACGACCTGACGGGGACGGTCGACGGTTGCGGGGGCGGTGAGCGTGTTGACGCTGCCGGGGACGGTGGTCGGTGTGCCCTGGGTGTAGCCGCCACAGGCCACGGAGACGGTCTCGATCTGGCTGATCAGGCCGGTGATGTTCGCGGTGGTGTTCGCTGGCGCGTATTTCGTGGAGGTGCAGCGGTCGTAGGCCACGTTCACCGGGACCGTGTGGTCGTAGGAGTGCAGGATCAGACCAAAAGTCGGCGAGTTCACATCGGTGTCGTAGGTGGTATCGGTCTGGCTGTAGCGCCAGGTCGTGGTGCCGGATGAGGTGATCGCTTGCCGGTTCCACTTCTGGACCTGGCCCATCTTGTGGGCGGTCAGCGCGGGCAGGCCGGAACGCGTACGAGTGGCTGTGGCGCCGGACACCCAGTAGGAGGTCACCGAGGAGGTCTCCACCGGGCCGGTGTCGCCGCGGTGGGAGGTGGTCTCGAGTTCGCGTCCGGCGAGTTGGTCGAGATCCTCGTGCTGGCCGCCGGCGGAGTCGGTCACCTTGACCACGGTGCTGTTGTTGTTCTTCGACATGCCGCGGTAGTAGGTCGAGACGGACAGCGTCTGGGCGTCGTTGACGCCGTCGCCGTTACGGGTCTCGACGGTGCCGTAGCCGCGGAACTGGCCGTAGGTGCGGTACTTGGCCTTGACCACCTCGTTGTCGTCGTAGCGCCAGGCCGCGCCGCCGACGTACTTGTAGCTAGTTGAGGTCTGCCGGGCACCGCCGGTGGGGTCGGTAGCGGTGACCCTGGTGACGGCGTACTTGTGGAACCAGTCTTGTTTCGGGGTGGTGAGCCCGTCCGGGGTCCAGTAGACCGGGTAGCAGGATCTCGTGTTGGTGTTCGGGGCGAGGGTGACCGGTGCCGTGCAGGGAAGCGGCAGCTCGTAGCTGGCGGTGATCATGGAGCCGGTTTCGGTGGTGACCGTCTCGATGCGCTGCCGATAGAACGACGGGAAGCCGCCCGCGGTGTCGACCCGATTGGCGAGCTTCTTCGCGGTGAAGGACACGGACGGCAGGGTGATCGGTGTCGTCGAACCGCCCGAGGTGAGGTCGTGGCCGGTGCGGGTGATGGAATCCAGCCACAGCGTGGGCGAAGTGACGTCTTGCGGGTCCGGCAGGCTTTGCGCCAGCGTGTAGGTGTCGACCGGGAGATGGTCGCGGGCGACAAGGTCGTACTGCTGGGTCTGGATGGAGGTCAGCCGGACCGTGGAGAAGAACGACGGGCTCCAGGACTTGCAGTCGGTGTCTTTGGCGCAGACGAGGTCGTACGGCACGTCGGGCCAGTTGGCCTTCGTTGACTCGTTCAACGGCTTGCATGTTCCAGACACGCAGCGAGCGTCGGTGTTGAACACGACCCGGTTGGGCACGGTGCCGTAGGCGCCGCCGTCGGTGAAGCCATAGTCGATGCGGGCCAGGTTGCTGTCCCGGATGTAGGGCACATCGGTGGCGCCCTCGTTGCGGCCGTAGTAGTTGACGTCCTGGTTGTAGTAGTAGGCCATGGCGTTGCCGTGCGGGTCCTTGACATAGTCGAGGTTCCACCGGTGCGCCATGGTGCAGACCGACGCGCTGAAGCCGGCGGTGTCGTAGCACGGATCCCCGGCGTGCGGGGAGTAGACCGGCCCGTAGTCGACGGACTTGGTTTCCGGCTTGTCCGTGGTCCATCCCGGCAGCCGGTTGCGGCCGAACTCGTACGCCGTCCCGTCCGGCTCGGTGACGCGCCAGTAGTCGGTGTTGTAGGTGCCGCTGCCGTTATTCGAAGCGGTGACCTGGGTGACAACCGATCCGTTGTCGTTCTGCAGCTTCCAGATCCGCTTGCCCGTGTCCCAGATCATCGAGGTCGATGAGCCGTTCAGCGACAGGGTGAGGACCGGCCCGGCGTAGCAGCGGTCGTATGTCTTCTTCGGCGACGGGCTGCCGCCCGGGTCGTCTTTGCACGAAACGAATGTCTGCTCGACGTAATTGCGGGGCGTCGACCAACCGTCGCCTACCCAGGAGGCCTGCGCGTTCGTTGCTGCCGTCTGCCCGTCGACCGCGCTCGAGTCGTAGGACAGCGAGAGTTGCGGCGCCAGCTTTGAGCGGGCCGGCGGGAGCGTCAGCGGGTAGGAGTAACTGAAGGATCCGGTGCTGCCGCCGGCGGACCAGGAGCCGGCGGGTTTGAGGTCGGTCGCGGCGTAGGTGCCGAGTTTACCGCCCTCGTCACCGACGCCGGCCACTGCGGCGAGCACCATCTGCCCGCTCGTCGCGCTGGTCTTCGACATGGTGTCGTCGATGGGAACTTCTGCGGAGACCGTCCTGGCGACAGCGTCGTTGGTGGAGGTGAGCGGCTGCTGCCTGCGACATTCAGCGAGGTGCGGCGTGTTCAGCGCGCATGCCGGCAGCCTGACCAGCTTGAGACGCAGGCCGTAGTTGCCTCCGTACGCCTCGGCGAAAGAACCGTAGTCCACCCCGACTCGCACGGTGGCGCGGGCCTGGGCGTGTGGGGCAGCAGAGGTTGCCTGCGGGCTGACGTTGACGAGCAGCCCGTCGACGCCGACGGCGGTCGCGGCGGAGCGGTTGAGGACCCGGAGGTTCCAGCGGGTGGGACCTGCGTAGGACGTGTCGGTCTTGGCCAGAGGGCTCACCCAGATCGGCACTTGCGCGGCGCGCGCTTTGACGGGGCCGGCTGCGCTGTTGGCGGGCGCGTTCAGGTCGACCTGCGCGGCGGCGGCCTGCGGCCACGTCGTCCTGGTCGGCGTGAACTTCTTCTCAGCATCGTTGCGCGGGTAGGCGAATCTACTGGGTAGCGGTTTCACCCCGTCGACCGACCTGCCAGGCGATGGGACTGGCGGCTCGACTGTCGTCGGGGCGGCGTTGGCAGGAGTGCCGATCAGCAGTCCTGCGGTGACGGTCGCCGCGATGGCGGATGCGGTCAGTCGCGTGCGGCGCGTGAACAGCCGCACTCCCCCGTGCCTGAGCATGCGAATCCCAACCTAAGTATGGATGAGGTGACCACGCCGGCTGTCCTCGCACACCCTCCGTGGCGCGATCAATCTGCCACGTAACCAACCTGGTTGATGTCACGAGAGGATAACAATCGATCATGTTCTTTACCATAAAACTGTCGCAGTGCGTGCGAAAGGGACAGCGGTGAGTGACGGAGGGATTCCCCGCTCAGGGCCACCGCTGGTTCACTGTGCCGGCTATCGGACGCGCATCCGCCACGTCCCTCGACACGGGGAGCACCTCACCATGCCCGCAACCCGGCCACCACACCGACCGAGGACCGTCCCGCTCGCAGCAGCGGTCACCACGATCGTCACCGCCGTCGCCGTCCTGCCCGGCACGACCGCCGTCGCTGCTGCGGACGGCTACGCCGGAGCCATCCGACCGGTAACCGCCACCGGCACTTCCCTCGATGTCGAGGAAGCGCTGACAGAGGCGCGTCGGACCGGCCAGTCGGTGGAGGCAACCGCCGCTGGCACCTCCTCCTCGGTAGTCACGGCCCTGCCCGACGGTCAGATTCGCCTGACGCAGCACGCTTTGGCCACCCGCAAGAGGGTCGACGGTGCCTGGAAGGCCCTGGACGCGACGTTGGCCCAACAGCCGAACGGCACTATCACCTCAAGTGTGACGACCAACGAGGTGAAGCTGTCCCCGGGTGGAGAGGCCCCGCTGGCCACGCTCGTGTCCGGTGATCGCGTCTTCACCGTCGCAGCGCCGATGCCGCTGCCCCCACCAACCCTGTCCGGTGACACGGCCACCTACCGCAACGTGCTTCCGGACGTCGACCTGGTCGCCACGGTGAGCCGCAACGGCGGCTTCTCCCACGTATTCGTCGTCCGCACTCCAGAAGCCGCAGCAGATCCCGCCTTGGCCACCCTCGAGCTCGATACCCAGGCGACTGGTTTCACTCTCGACATCGATGCCGCCGGCAACATCGCCGGACGGGACCGCTCCGGAGCGACCGTTCTTTCCGCCCCTGCGCCCCTCATGTGGGACTCCAGTTCGGGACCCGTCTCAAAGTCCGCCGCGCGCAGCGGACTGTCGTCCAGCACCACCGCCATGCCCGGACGAGCGGCACGTACCGCGCCGATCAAAGTGCGGCTGCGGGACCGGCAGCTGCGCCTGACACCCGACCAAGACCTGCTGACCAGCGCGAAGACCAAATACCCGGTCTATATTGATCCGACCTTCACCTGGTCGCCGGCCGGATCCAGCCGAGGAGGCTGGGCCAGCATCTCCTATCAGCACCAGTCCACGAACTACTGGATGAACACCCCGGACCCGTACGACCGAATGCAGGTAGGCAACTCGGGGGTACAGCGGTCCAACACCTTGATCAACTTCACGGTACCGATCAGCACCCTGACGAACGCCGAAATCAATTCGGCCTACTTCAAGATCACAAATACACGATCTTATAGCTGCGACGACAAGCAGGTCAACGTCTACGCACCCGACACCGTGTTGAGCAGCAGCAATGCCACCTGGAATTACTGGGAAGGCCAAAGCGGCGGCCCATTGGCCGCCTCCAAGAGCTTCGCGTACGGATACACCGGCTGCGGAGCCAACGGCGTCTCCTTCGACGTCAAGACGCAGATCCAACGCGACGTCAGCAGCAGCCATAAGACCCGTACCCTGTGGATGAAGGCGGCGAACGAGGCCAGCGATGCGGAGAGCTGGAAGGAATTCTCGGAGACGAGCCCGATACTCGAGATCGAGTACAACCACAAGCCGAACAAGCCCGCCGGCTTGACCACCTCACCAAGGACCGCCTGCGCCGGAGGATCCACCGTCGGTGACGCGTCGGTGTCGCTCTACGCGCCGGTTTCCGACCGCAACGGTGGCGTCCTCGGGGTTTCCTTCCGGGTCACCCGCAAGAGCGACGGTGCGGTCGTGGCCACGTCCAACCCGAACCTGCTGACTTCGGCCTCGGGCGCCACCTCGGTGCTCGTCGTCCCACAGGCCACGCTGCGCCAGTACGCCGGCTACACCGGTCCGGGCACGGGCACGGTCACCGCCTTCACCTGGCGGGTCCAGGCAACGGACTTCCGCACCCCCAGCGACTGGTCGGACACCTGCACCTTCAACTTCGACCCCACCCGCCCCGGCCATCCTGAGGTGAGCAAGCCCCAGGGCGCCATCCTCGGCCAGCCGACGACCTTCACCATCACCGCAGCCGGCGGCACCACCCCGAGCGGTTACCTCTACCAACTCAACGCCGGCGCGCCGGTCCAGGTGCCCAACGCCGGCGCCGGTGGGACCACCGTGTCGATCCTGCCTACCCGCTACACCAACACCGTGACAGTCACCAGCCTCTCCCCCGGAGGCAACATCGGTGACTCCGAGAGCGTCACCTTCAACGCGGATCCCACCATCACCGCGGCTGACGGCGACATGACCGGTGACGACGTTCCCGACCTCCTGGCCACCGGCAGTGTCAACGGCCTGCCACCAGGGCTCTGGCTCACCGAAGGCGGCTCCGACGGTCCCGCCGCGCCCGCTACCAATATCGGCGCCAAGGGCAACGGGCTGACAAAACCCGGGTCATCAAAGGATTACAACGGCGCTCAAGCCATCACCGGCCAGTTCTCCGACTACGCGCTGCAAGACGTTCTCGTCTACTACCCCTCCGGACCCTTCGCCGGCGGCGGCACAGTCCTTCGCACCAACGGTGACGGGTCCGTCATCCAACCGTCCGCCGACGACACTCAGTACACGATCCAGCGGGAAGACCTCACCGACGAATCCGGACAGTCCCCCCTGCAGGTGGCCAGCGCCGGCGACGCCCGCCACACCGGATCGTCGCGCCACGATCTCATCGGCATCAGCGGCAACAACCTCGGCTACTACCTCACCTACTACCCGTCGGTAGCACCCGGCGCCTTCCAACAGGTCACCCGCACCTCCGCAACCACACCCGACGGCAACACCGACTGGAACAACTGGACCATCACCACCGCGCAAACCACCACCAGCACGGGCACCAGCACCGCCATGTTCCTCTGGAAACCCAGCACAGGGGCCCTGCACCTCTGGACCGACCTCAGCATCGACATCGACAACGGCCAGATGACCTACACCCCCTACACGATCGCCGCAGCCGACTGGAACAAGACCGCCGTCGTACGCCTCCGGGCCGCCGACATCACCAACGACGGACTCCCCGACCTCTGGACAATCGGCGACGGCGGCGTAACGAAGGTGTGGCGCCTGACCAGCCTCGCCGGCACCACCGGAACCATCACCGCCGACACAGACCGACAGATCCTCACCGCCAACCACGCCTGGCACCTCGGCGAGGCAACCGAAGGACCGGTCAGCAGCCTGCCCGCAGAGGACGCAGTCGGAACACTCGCCGCGACAGGCAGCGGAGCTGCGACCTGGCACTCCGGTGACCTCTTCGACCCCAGCATCGACCTCGACGGACTCAACAGCACCCTGACCACGCCGTCTTCAGCGGTGCCCACCAACGGCGAGTTCTCCCTCTCGGTCTGGGCGAAGCCCGACGCCGCAGGCGGCACCGTCCTCTCCCAGGACGGCGTCAACACCGCAGGCTTCAAGCTCTGGGCGGAGGCGAGTGACAACTCCTGGCGATTCGCCATGTCCCGCAGCGACGTCGTCAACCCAGCCTGGGACACAATCAGCAGCGGCGCCAACACCGTCCGGCTAGGCGTCTGGACAGAGCTGACGATCACCTACAAGCCCGCCAGCGGAAACCTCAGCAGCATGTACCTCTACATCAACGGACGCAACGTCGGCTCGGCGGCACACTCCACCACCTGGAACGCCGACCGGAGCATGCGATTCGGCAGCACACGAACCGGAACCAGCACAATCGGCAGCTACTTCAACGGCCAACTCTCCACGATCCAGACCTGGACCTCGGTCGCCCTCAACCCGACACCCGCCCCCCACGACCTGACCGGCGACGGCAAACCGGACCTCGTCACCGCGGACTCGTCCGGCAACCTCCACCTCCGCGCCAACACCGGCGGCACCGGCATGGCCACTTTCGCCGCACCCGTCAAGATCGGCAACGGCTGGGGCAGCCTACGATGGGACATCCACGACTGGACCCAAGACGGCCTCGCCGACGTCATGATGATCGACACCATCGGGAACCTGTGGGCGTACCCGAACGTCAACGGCGCACCCAGCTCCGGACGCCGCAAACAACTCGGCGTCGGCTGGAACGACTACACCCACGCCTCAGCCAACGCCAACACCTCACCACGACCCGACCACTTCGGCATCAAAAACTCGACCGGCGAGCTGTTCTACTACCCCAACGGCTGCTGCAAGGTACAAGTAGACGACACCGGCTGGTCGAACTACCGCATCTACCCCGCCGACTTCAACCGCGACGGTCTCGACGACCTCATCGCCATCGACCCAGCCGGATACATGTGGTACTACCCGAACACCGGACAAGCAGGACACGCCATGCTCGGGACGCGGAAGCAGATCGGCATCGGCTGGGACTCTCTCCGGGTAGCCATAGCAGACATCAACAGCGACGGGCTTCCCGACGCCGTCGCCGCAGCGTCAACCGGCCAAGCATGGGTGTACCCAGGCATGAGCACCATCAACTGGGGCACCCGATTCCAGGTGGCCAGCGATTGGAATACCACCGTGGTCAAGAATATCGGCTAAGACAACCAGGAAATCGGTCCGGTGTCTCGAGGTAAAGATCGAGGCACCGGATCTTCCGCCTAATCCATTGAGCGCCTTTCATGGTGGGTCTTGGCTGGGTCGGGCCATGATATAGGGCGAGGATGGCCTTGATGATCGCGGTGGCGCGTCGGGGGCAGCCGGAGCTCGGCCAGGATTTTCCAGCCCTTGAGGGTGACGGCAGCGCGCTCGCCGACGGCGCGGATCTTGGCGTGGCGCCGGTTGACGGTCTGCGTCGGCACGGATGAGGTCGGCTAGGTGGTTCAAAGGCGCGGCTAGGTCCGTTCGACTCCAAGTAGAAAACGACACTTCGTCGACACCGTTCCTGACGGTCATCCGCTAGGCGGTATAGCCAAGGGCGGGGGTTGGCAGTTCGAGCGGTACCGTCAACCTCACGATCGTTGTCCGACGTAAGTAGGTATCTGCGGTCAGAGGTAACGAGGGGAAGCAGAGCGGAGGTCGCGCTGCGGTTGCACGGCCGGTCCGACCGCCTCGCCGCGTGCGGTGCGGTGCGGTCGGAGCTGGTTCGCCCGGCACCGCACGCGGCTACTGGCCCCTACTCGGACGTGGGCCACGCGACGTGGTTCACCGGCGACCCCGCACCGCCGTGATCTGCCACCCTGGCCAGTGGATGGGGCTGGTTGGTCATGGCGGACAGCGCGTTGGCGACGTCGTGCAGATCGGCCTTGATGTAGGTGGTGGTAGAGGAACCGGGGCTGTCGGTGTGTCCGGCGTAGGCGCGAGCAATGCCGTAGCCGAAGTGCCGTTCCACCCAGGTCAGCGTGGTGTGGCGCAGCCAGTGGGTCGAGATGCCGTGCACGGCCACCCAGGGCAGGCGCGCGCCCAAGCGTTGCCACAGGTGGTCGTAGCGGCGGCTGGTGATCGGTTGGCCGTTGCGTGCGCGCAGGAGCGGATCGGCCGGCAGGACCGCGCCGCGGGCGTCGGCATGCTCCCGCAGGTGTCCGGCGAGGTCGAGGGTGATGGGCTGCCAGCGGACAGTGGATCCTTTCTCGGTGAGGCGGACGAGTCCGTTGGTGGTATCAAGGTCGACCAGCCGTAGGGCCAGGGCACCGCCGCGGCGGCACGCGGTCTCGGTGTGCAGGCGCAGGAGCAGCGCGTCCAGGATGACGTCGTGCCCGCTGGTGCGCGCTACCACGTTGATCTCCTTCAACTCGTGTGCGGTCAGCGCGCGGCGGGTGCCGGGTAGGCGTCGGGGTTTCGCGACGCGGTGCGCGGGGCTGGCAGAGGCGTCGATCAGTCCGTCGGCGATGGCGCATCGGTAGTAGGCGCGGGCGGCGGCGATGGCGTGCTCACCGGCGTGCCGGCCGTTGCGGCTGTTGCGCCGCGTCAGGGCGCTGGCGATCATCGCCTGTTTCAGGGCCTCGACGTCGCTTGCGGTGATGGTGTCCAAGGGCCGCTCGGGCCACGCGGCGGCCATCCGGTTCCAGTAGGTGCCGTAGGTGCGGCGTGCTCCGGGCCCGGCAGCGGCGATAACACGGGGCAGGTACTCGGCGACCGTCGGCAAAACGGCCGGCGTCACGGGGTGCGCTTGCAGATCGGTCACCGTGACGCCCAGGTGAGCCAGAACCTGGCGAGCGGCAGCGACGGCGGCGGGGTCAGCAGTCATCGCCGGCTGCCGGCAGGTGGGTGTGCAGGTCGGCAAGCAGGCGTACGACGGTGCTGACGGGATGCACCACGAGCAGCTCATGCGTGACGATGGCCGCGAGCAGCACGGGCTGACCGGGCTCGATGCGGCACAGTTGCCGGGCATTCGCCGGCAAGGGCAGGTCTCCTCGGCTGCCCACCTGGTGGCGGCCGTCGCTGGCCGATCGCATGACGAGCATGCCGTGACCCGGCTGAATGTCGAGGCGGTGGGACGGGGGCCAGCCCAGTGCGCGCAGAAGGTGCTGCGCGCTCACCCGGCCACAGCGTGCCGGACGAGCCATCCACAGCAACGGGGCCGCGCCGGTGATCGCCGACGGACAGACTCGGGCAGGAAGAGCCGGCATCGGCAGCGGACTTGGAACCGAACGCACGGGTAGGACAGCAGGTACGAGTGGACCGACGAGGTGTTCTTTCGGCTGGAGCGAACGTGTCATGGCCGAACAACTGCGTTCGCATAGCACGTGACGAGGAACCGCTCGTCCGGGGACCTCCTCCGGTCCCCCGACCTCTGCGGGCATGGAATCGCGACCGGCCTGCGCCGGGCCGAACGCCACCCGGCCGACGCCATCGGCGTCGCCGACATCGCCGCGGCCCGCAGCGAGCAGGCCGGCGGGCGGATCACCGTCACCGTGACCCACGTCGCCGGGTCGACCCACCGTTTCAGCGGCACCGGGATGGCCGGCGCCCGCACTGCCCAACTGTTCGCCCGGCTGCTGTCCCCGGCCGCCCCGCCCCGCGACACGGCCGCACCGCCTGCCGCAGCCACCGTCGCCGGCGGAGCCGACACCACCGCGTGACGCCTCGGCGCGACACGCCCCGACAGTCCCCGCGCGACCCGGCACATCGCGCCGGCGGCACGTCGCCGACGGGTCCGCACGCGGCGCGGACGACGATGACGGTGTTGCCCATGGCAGCCTCGAAGCCTGACGAAGAAACAGCCGAGCCGCCGCACGACGGCCGCGGTCAGGATCAGGCCGGTCAGGACTCGACGGGGACGGACGCCCGCAGCGGCTGTTCAGCCGGCAGTGACACAGAACGGCTGCGCACGCCACGGGCTCGCGACAGCGACCCGCCCTACACCCTCGACACGCACAGCAGAGACAACAGCCGCACCGCCGTCAGCGGCGTGGCCGGAGCACGAGGCGACCCGCGACCGGCGCGCACGCACCCGAGCCAGCGCCGCAACGTCCACACCAGCGCCGCGACGGCGAGCACGAGCAGCAACAGGCACGCGGTCACCGCCACACCCCCGCCATCGAGGGGCGGGTGATGCCCGTCGGCGAGAGCCGTCCGCACCGAGTCGACCCCGTCGATGACAGCCGCCGCGACCGCGGCGGCGGAGACGTCGCCGGAGGATACGGCGACAGCGGCCGGGGCCGTCGCCACGCCGGGCGCCGACGCGTCGGCTCCGGTGGCGCACTGCAGCGCGTGCAGGAACACCACCGCCGCGACGACGACCGCCACCGCGACACCGCGGTAGCCGCGCATCGCACCAGCCGGTCGAACCCACGTCACCAGCGCAGACTACGACACCTGCTCTTGGCTGACATCGCCGGTGTCACCGGCGGTACGGCACCACCCAGACAGTACAGCTACAGATGAATTCAGGACCTGATGTATCGTCTCGGGGTGCAGACGTTGACCCACGGGCAGATCCTCGCCCGCTTCGGCCATGCCCTGTCCGACCCGGTCCGCGCCCGGCTCCTGCTCGCCCTGCGCGACGGTCCCGGCTACCCGGCCGAGCTCGCCGACACCCTCGGCACCAGCCGGCAGAACCTCTCCAACCATCTGGCCTGCCTGCGCGGCTGCGGCCTCGTCGTCGCCGTGCCCGAGGGCCGACGCAACCGCTACGAACTCGCCGACTCCCGCCTCGCACACGCCCTGGGTGACCTGCTCGGCCTCGTCGTCGCCGTCGACCCCGCCGCCTGCCCCACCGCCGACCGCGACGGATGCTGCTGATGACCACGACACCCCTGTCCCTCGCGCCGACGACCGCCCGGCGCGCCGTGCTCACCCGCCGGATCCGCCTGTTCGTGGCCGCCACCATCACCTACAACGTGATCGAGGCGATCATCGCGATCACCGCCGGCACCCGCGCGTCCTCGACCGCCCTGATCGGCTTCGGCCTCGACTCGGTCATCGAGGTGTCCTCCGCCGCCGCGGTGGCCTGGCAGTTCTCCGGCGCCGATCCCGAACGCCGCGAACGCACCTCCCTGCGCCTCATCGCGGCCTCGTTCTGCGCCCTCGCCGCCTACGTCACCGTCGAATCCGCGCGCGCCCTCATCGGCGGCGACCGCGCCGAGCACTCCAGCGTCGGCCTCGTTCTCGCTGCGGTCTCCCTGGCGATCATGCCCCTGCTCTCGGCCGCCCAACGACGCGCCGGCCGTGAACTCGGCTCCGCCTCCGCCGTCGCCGACTCCAAGCAGACCCTGCTCTGCACCTACCTGTCCGCCGTCCTGCTGGCCGGTCTCGCCGTCAACTCACTGTTCGGCTGGTGGTGGGCCGATCCCGCCGCCGCCCTCGTCATCGCCGCCGTCGCCGTCAAGGAAGGCCGGGACGCCTGGCGCGGCGACGCCTGCTGCGCCCCGACCACCGCGCGGAGCGCGACCCCGACCACCGGCGGCTGCGCCGATGGCTGCTGCAGCGGCTAACGTCAGCCTTTCCCCACTCTCGCGACCCGCCCTGGTGGGTGCTACGCCAGCGGATGAGGTTGGCCGGTGAGGGCGGCCAGGGCGGCGGAGACGGCCTGCAGGTCGGCTTTGATGTAGGTGGTGGTGGCGGGTCCGCGGCGGTCGGTGTGTCCGGCGTAGGCGCGGGCCACACCGTAGCCGAAGTGGCGCTCGACCCAGGTGAGGGTGGTGTGGCGCAGCCAGTGGGTGGTGATGCCCTGGGCGGCGACCCACGGTAGCTGTCGGCCGATGCGGGCCCAGAGCAGGTCGTAGCGGCGGTAGGTGGCGGGTTGGCCGTTGCGGTAGCGCAGGAGTGCATCGGCTGGTGCGGCGGCTCCTCGGGCCCGGGCGTGGTCGGCGAGGCGCTCGGCGAGCATCGGGGTGATGGGCTGCCAGCGTTGCGTGCCGCCCTTCTCGCACAGGCGGATCAGCGCGTGGTCGGTGTCCAGGTCGATCCGGCGTAGCGCGAGAGCGCCGCCGCGTCGGCATGCCGTTTCGGTGTGCAGGCGCAGCAGCAGTGCGTCGAGCACGGTGTCGTTGCCGCCGCTGCGGGCGGCGGCGTTGATGTCGGACACTTCGTCGGGGGTGAGGGCGCGGCGGGTGTTGGGCAGCCGGCGGGGTTTGCGGACCCGGTGGGCGGGGCTGTCCACTGCGGTCAGGTACCCGTCGGCGATGGCGCGGTTGTAGAAGGCGCGGGCTGCGGCGATGAGGTGCTCGCCGGCGTGCCGGCCGTTTCGGGAGTTGCGGCGAGGGCGGGCGCCAACCACGGCCTGTCGGATGAGGGCTTCGAGGTCGCTGGCGCGCACCGCGTCGATGCGCCGATCGCCGAGGGCGGCTGCCATGCGTCGCCAGGAGCTGCCGTAGGTGCGTCGGGTGCTCGGGCTCGCCGCGGCGACGACAGCAGGAAGGTACTCGGCGACCGTCGGCACGGCCGGCGCGTCGGTGCCGGTGAGGTCGGCGGCGGTGAGGCCGAGGTGCTCCAGCAGCGCTCGGGCGGTGGCGACACGATCGGGATCCGTGGTCATGAGGGCTCTCCGAGGATGCGGGCATGCAAATCGGCCAAGACCGCGGTGATGGTGTGTGAGGGGTGCACGACAATGCGGTTGCGGCGGGGCAGGGCAGCCAGGAGCACGGGTTCGCCGGGGGCGATGCCGCACAGGTGGCGGGCGGCGGCCGACAGCGGCAGTTCCTCGCGGGTGCCCACGACATGCGCACCGTGCGCGGCCGGGGTGATGAGGATGGCGCCGGTCACGACGTCGACGTGCAGCGCGAGGCCCGGTGTCCAACCCAAGGCCCGCAGCAGTGCGCGAGCGGTGACCCGGCCGGCGGCGTCGGGGCGAGCTACGTCGAACAGCACGCCGTCGCCGTCACGAGCGGTGGGCGCGGGCAATGTCGGCAGCGGCGCCGGCTCCGGCGCTGCGACCGGCAGTGGGGTGGGAATGAGCGCTTCGACGAGCTGCTCGTTGGGCCGGCGGGGACGCGGGCGGCCAGATCTCACCGAGGCCCCCGCCAGGGCGGTCGCAACGGTGTCAGCGCAGGGGGACGCCACTCCCGACGTCCGGGGGCACAAATGAAACGCAGCGGTTCGCATTCCCACGCGAGGAGAGTTGATCTCGCGTGGATCTCCACACGTAGTGGTGTCCGAGGGGGGACTTGAACCCCCACGCCCTATACGGGCACTAGCACCTCAAGCTAGCGCGTCTGCCATTCCGCCACCCGGACCTGCACGTCCAGCCTACCTGGTCGGCCGCGGTGACCTTCGCACCGGTTCGGCCGGCCCCGAGGGCCGCACGGGGCATTACTGTACACGGCTCGAAACGATCATGCACATCACCTCCGGTGCCGCACGTCTTCGCAGGTCAGCGCCACCGAACGCCGAGCGGGTAGCGCGCAACCGGCGATTCCGGGCAGCATTGCTCACGTGTCCCACCCCTCCCCGCTGACCGCCGCGCAACACCAGGCCCTGGCGCTTCGCGCCGCCGGCGACCTGACCGGCGCCCGCCGCCTGCTCGCCGACGCGATCTCCGCGGCCCGTCCGGCGTACGGCGAGGACCACCAGGATGTGCTGGCCACCGGTCATCTGCTGGCTCGGCTGCACCGGGAGGCCGACGACCCGGCCGCCGCCCGCCGGGTGCTCGAGGAGGCGTACGCGGCCGGTGAGCGTCGCCGCGGCGACGCCGACCCGCTGATGCTCGCGCTCAGCTTCGACCTCGCCGGCGTGGCGGAGGAGCTGGGCAACCGGCACGAGGCCCGCCGCAACTACGGCCGCGTGGCCACCGCCGGGCCCGCCGTGCTCGGTCCGGACCACCCGGCGGTACGCGCGGCCCGCCACTACCTCGGCGGCTCCGCCGCCGCTCCCGCCGGTCAGGGCCCACCCCTCGGCGGCTCCGCCGCCGCTGCCGGCCGGCACCCCGATCCGGCGCGGTCCGGGCCCACCGTGTCGCTGCCGGAGGTCGCGCCGTCGTACCCTTCCCGGCCCGCCCCGCCGCCACCCGCCGTCGCCGCACCACCCGGCGTGACACCGGTGCCCGGTGCCGAATGGGCACCGCCGCCGGCCCCGACCGCCCGGGCATCCGGACCGGGGTCCGGCCCCGGGCCGCACGGCGGTCCACCACCGCCACCGCCGCCCCGGTCCGCGCCGGGGCCGGCCCTGCTGCCGCCACCGCCGGTGGTCCCGGCCTCGTTCCCGCCCGCCGGGGCGGACCGTCCGGCAAGCCCTTGGGCACCCCCGCCGCCCCGGCCGGGCCCGTCGGCGACGCCGACCCCACCCGGCCCGGTGCCTGCACCCGTTCCGTCCCACGCCGGCGTTCCACCGGTCCCGCTGAGCCACGGAACTCCACCGATCCCGCTGGGCCAGGGGGCTCCATCCACCCTGCCGAGCCGCGGAACTCCACCGGTCCCCCCGAGCCAGGGAACTCCACCCACTCCGCCGACCCACGGAACTCCACCGGTCCCGCGGAGCGACGGAACTCCACCGGCCCCGCCGAGCCATCGGGTGACGCCGGTAGCGCCCGCTCCCGGCGTGACGCCGGTACCGCCCCGAGCGCCGTTCGCGGTACTCCCGTCTCCCGAACCGGCGGCGCCGACCGCCGGCGTCGCTCCGCTACCGCCGCCGCCGGTCATTCCCCCTCCTCGCCGGCCGTCGCCGTGGGCGGGCCCCGGGGCCGCCGCCCCGCCACCGCCGCCCGGGACGGAAGCAGCCGCGATACCGCCACCCGCGTC
The DNA here is from genome assembly GCF_044391475.1 of Micromonospora sp. NPDC018662. Lineage (NCBI taxonomy): Bacteria > Bacillati > Actinomycetota > Actinomycetes > Micromonosporales > Micromonosporaceae > Micromonospora > Micromonospora sp. NPDC018662. Next base: position 79,434 of record NZ_JBISAC010000015.1, on the reverse strand, counting down.
CACCGTGGCACCCGTACCGCCCGCGCCACGCGTCCCGGCACCGATGCCGGAGGCACCGGCCGCCCCCGAGATCTTGGTACGGTCCCGCCCCTCCGAGGGCGACCCCGTACCAAGAACGGCAACGCCCGTGGCGGCGGCGTCCGGGGCCGAGCCGCCGGCGCCGGCGCCCGCCTCGGCGGGGACGCCCGCTGCCGCGCCGGCACACCGGCCGGACGAGTCGGCCGGGACAGCGGTGGGCGGGCCCGGATCCGGCCCGGTGGTGCCCGGCCCGGGCTGGGACAAGCCGACCATTCAGGTGCAGCAGATCGGCCCGTTGCTACGCGAGGAGGCGGAGCGGCAGGCCGCCGCGTCCGCACGCTCGACCGACGCCGTCACCCCGGCGAGCGGAGCGTCGGCGGCCACGCCTCCCGGTGGTGGGACGCCCGTCAGCGGCCCGCCGATGAGCACCCGACCGACGAGCGGAGTGCCGGGCGAACACCTGCCGGGCGGACATCCGTCGGGCGCTCCGTCCCGGGCGCACCCGCCGCACACACACCCGGGGAGCGGGCCCTCGAGCGCGTACCCGGTGAGTGGTGCGCCGATGAGCGGCATGCCCGTCAGCGCCACCCCCGTCAGCGGCACGCCGGTGCCGCCGTGGGGGATGACCGCGCCGCCGTGGAGCAGTGTGGCGCCGTCGCAACCGGTCGCCGGGCCCGCCGCGACCGACCCCGAGCCGACGCCGGACAGCTTCGACGCCACCGACGTGCACCGGAGCGCCGCCGAGGAGCACCGGAGCGTCACCGGGGAGCAGCGGAGCCCGGCCGAGGAGCACCGGGGTGCCGGGGAGCTGCACCAACACGCCGGGGAGCTGCACCGGGACGCCGACGGCGAGGTGCCGGACGAGGGCCGGTCGCTGCCGGTCCACGACGGGCTGCTGGGCTTCCCGGAGCCGGCCCGGTCGGAACCGGCGGCGTACCCGGAGCAGGGTTCCTGGCCGGCGGTGCCGCCGGCGTTCCACCAGCCGGCCGCGTACCCGGGCATGGCGGAGCCGGAGTCGCGCGGCCGCAACCGGACGGTGCTGGCCCTGGTGGTCGGCGGCGCGGTGCTCGCGGTGGTGGCGGCGGTCGCCGGTGGCGCGGTGTGGCTGAACCGGGACGCGGCGCCGCCCGCTCCCGTGCCCAGCGCGGTGAGACCGAAGGTCACCGGCCCGCCCCCCGGTGACCTTCGGCTGCGGGACGACACCACCACGATCACGGTGACCTGGACCGACCCGACGAACGGCGGGGTGCCGTTCGTGGTGGCGGGGGGCCGGGCCGGCCAGAAGCTCGGGGTGATGGCCACCGTGGACGCCGGGCAGACCCGGTACACCGTGAACGGGTTGAGCGCGCGGCTGGACTACTGCTTCACCGTGCTGGCGGTCTACTCGACCGACTCCTACGCCACCTCGGGTCAGGTGTGCACCGACCGGGAGGGCGCCGCCACGCCGAACTGACCGGCCACCGGGGACACGCTCGGTGTCCACAGCGGGACGGTACGGGTTTCACCTGCCCCGGCCGGCCCCTATGATGGCTCCCGGCTCTGGGGAGGGTCGACCACGGGCGCCGCCCTCCTCCACCGACGCGGGAAGGCAGCCGGCTGTGACCACCATCGAGGACGTCACGAGCACCGCCGGGCCGGAGACGGCCCGCCCTCGGAAGCGGATGCGCGGCGGGCTGGTGACCATCGGCACCGTGGCCGCGCTGCTGGCCGCGATGGGGTTGACGGTGCTCGGGCTGGGCGCCGCCGACAACGCGGTGGCCAACTTCGACTCGTCGTCCTGGCTGTGGAGCACCACGCGCAGCGAGCTGGCCCGGGTCAACGGCATCACCGCCCGGGTGGACACCCGGATGGAGGTGCCCGGCGGGCGGCGCCACCAGATGCAGGTCGCCCAGACCGACCGGCTGCTGATCCTGCGTGACCTCAACACCGGTCAGGTCAGCTCGCTGGATCTGGCCACCCTGCAGATCACCGCCACCACGCCGACCGCGCCGGGGCTCGGGGTGAGCGTCGCGCTGCACGACGACCAGGCGTTCGTGGTGGACGCGGTGCAGGGCATCGTCCGGCAGCTCGACCCGCGGGCGTTGACGCCGGTGGGCGAGCCGGTCCGCTACCCGCCGGGCATCACCGGCGGGACGTTCGACGGCGAGGGCAAGCTGTGGATCGCGGTGCCGAGCGAGGGCACCGTCTCGGCGGTCACCGCCGCCGACCTGCCGGCCACGCCGGGTGACGCGCCCGCCGCCGGGCTCAGCCCGAAGCGGGTCGAGACGTACGAGGTGGCGGAGCCGGCGCACGAGCTGGTGGTGTCCACGCTGGACGAGGGGGTGGCGGTGCTGGACCGCACCTCCGCGTCGCTGGTGACGGTCAGCGGTGGGCGGACGCAACGGGCCGGCCTGACCATGACCGCGCCGGGCAGCCTGCCGACGCGGACCAGCGGCCCGCAGGTGCCGGTCACCGTCCCGGGTGACCGGTCGGTGCACGTGGTGCGCGACGGCGCCGAGGTGAAGCGGTTCACGGTGCCCGGCGCGGGCGCCCGGCTCAGCCCGGCGGTGGCCTGGGCGGGCCGGTTCTACGTCGCCGACGAGGGCACCGGAACGGTCTACTCGTTCGACGCCGGCGGGCAGCTGGTGGAGACGATCAAGGGCGCCGGCCGGCCGGGCCCGGTGGAGCTGGAGGTCCGCGAGAACCACCTGTTCATCAACCCGCCCGACTCGTCCAGGGCGCAGGTGGTCGACGACCACAACCGGGTGCGCGAGGTCGACAAGTACGCCAACGACGTGCTCGGCGGCGACCCGCCGCCGGTTCCCCCGCCTCCGCCCCCGCCGAAGAAGCCGAAGGTGAGCAAGCCGGGCGCGCCGAAGTCGGTCCGGGCCGCTGCCGGCAACGCGTCGGCGCAGGTGAGCTGGCAGGCCGCCGCGTCCAACGGCGCCGAGATCATCCGGTACGTGGTGGAGGGCGCCGGTCAGACCCACCAGGTGGGCGCCAACCAGCGCGCACTGGAGATCACCGGCCTGACCAACGGCGAGACGTACACGTTCTCGGTGCACGCGGTGAACGCCAAGGGCGACGGGCCGGCGCGCCGCAGCAACCCGGTCGTGCCCACCGCCGAGGTGCCGGACCCGCCGACCGCGGTGACCGCGGAGGCCCGACCGGACGGCACCGTGCTGGTCACCTGGCCGGCGGCGAACGGGCAGGGCAACAAGGTCGCCCGGTACGCGGTGACCGCGACCTCGGCCGGTGCGAGCGCTCCGGCCGGCGAGTCGCCGAAGACGGAGCTGGTGGTGCCGGCCGGCCAACTCGAGTTCGGCACCCAGTACGCGTTCACGGTGACCGCGGTCAGTGAGAAGGGCGCCGGTTCGAAGGCGTCGCCGGTGAGCAACACGGTGGTGCCGTTCACCGTGCCGAAGGCGCCGACCGAGCTGCGCGCGTCCACGGTGGCCGACCAGCCCGGCACGATCGCGGTGCAGTGGTCGCCGGCGGTGGAGAACGGCCGCCCGGTGACGAAGTACGTGGTGGAGGCCGGCGGGAAGACGGTCGAGGTGACCGATGTGCGGGCCACCGTGGGCGGGCTCGGCAACGGCCAGAACGTCACGGTGACGGTGAAGGCCGTCAACGAGGCCGGTGCCGGCGGGGAGGCCACCACCACGGCGCGCACCGTGGCCGCGCCCCGGGTCACGGTGACCGGCTCGTCGGCGGACGCCACGTCGGTGACGGTGACGTTCACCGTGGACGCCGGCGGCGGAAAGGCTGCCTGTACGGCCGCGACCGGCGGCAAGTCCGCCACCGGGAGCTGCTCCAGCCTGCGGGTGACCGGTCTGACGCCGGGCACGGCGTACACGGTGACGCTGACCGCGAGCAACGCGGCCGGCAAGGGCACGGCCACCCGCGCCCAGACCACCGACCCGCTCTACGGCATCGCCACCTGCAAGAACGGCCCGGACGGCGACCAGCGGACGTACTGCGACAAGGACGTCTCGGGCCGCAACGGGAACGAGATCTTCAAGGTCACCCAGCAGGACGACGACCGCCAGGCGGGCTGGGTGCCGGACGGACACCGGCTGCGCACCTACTGCAAGGCGAAGGGCGAGAACGTGGACGCCTGGATCTACAACAAGAACAAGCAGAGCAACTGGTGGATCCAGGTCGCCTACGAGGGCCGCACCTACATCCCGTGGGCCTGGCTCAACCTGGAGGGCGGCGACAACCTCAACCTGCTGCCCACCTGCTGACCGCGATCTTCTTCGAAAGGCACCGGCGTGAACACGCACGAACCGCTCAGCCACCCGGAGGTGCAGGGCTTCGCCGCCCTGGCCGCCCGGCTGGCCGACAACGTCAACGCGGTCGTGCTGGGCAAGCCGCAGGTGGTCCGGCTGGCGCTGACCGCGCTGTTCGCGCAGGGGCACGTGCTGCTGGAGGACGTGCCCGGGGTCGGCAAGACCACGCTCGCGCGGGCGGTGGCGGCCACCGTGAAGGGTGAGTGGCGTCGGATCCAGTTCACCCCGGACCTGCTGCCCTCGGACGTGTCCGGGGTGACCATCTTCAACCAGGCCAGCCGCGGTTTCGAGTTCCACCCGGGGCCGGTGTTCGCGAACATCGTGATCGCCGACGAGATCAACCGGGCCTCGCCGAAGACCCAGTCGGCGCTGCTGGAGGTGATGGAGGAGCGCACCGTCACGGTGGACGGCGTACGCCACCCGGTGCCGCAGCCGTTCCTGGTGGTGGCCACGCAGAACCCGGTCGAGATGGACGGCACCTACCGGCTGCCCGAGGCGCAGCTCGACCGGTTCCTGGTGAAGCTCTCCGTCGGCTACCCGGACGAGGCGGTCGAGGTGGAGGTGCTGCGCGGCGCCACGGTCCGCTCCCCCGACTCGCTGACCGCGGTCACCGACACCGCCACGGTCGGCGAGATGGTGCAGATGGCCCGGCGGGTGCACATCGCCGAGCCGCTGTACGCGTACGCGGTGCGGCTGGCCGCGGCGACCCGTACCCATCCGCAGGTGCGGGTCGGGGTGAGTCCGCGCGGGGTGATCGCGTTGACGCGGGCGGCGTGCGCGTACGCGCTGATCGACGGGCGGGGCTGGATCATGCCGGAGGACCTGAAGGCGCTTGTCGAGCCGGTCTTCGCGCACCGGCTGCTGCTCACCCCGGACGCGCAGGTGCGGGGCGTCACGCCGGCGGAGGTGCTGCGTCAGGCGGTCGCCTCGGTGCCGGTGCCGCTGCCGTCGGGCCAGCCCGCCCCGGTGCACGGCTGAGCGTGGGGATCACCGCCCGGGGGATCGGGCTGCTCGTCGCCGCCCTGGTGCTGCTCGGCGTCGGTTTCCGGTACGCGTACCCGGAGCTGACCGTGCTCGGCGCGGCGGCCGGCGTCGCGGTCGGCTACGCCGTGGTGACCGCCGCCTGGCGGCCCCGGTTGACCGTGGCGCGTCGGGCCGACCCGGACCGGGTGGCCCGGGGCGAGCCGGCGGCGATGGAGCTGACCGTGCGCAACACCGGCCGGCTGCGGGCGGCGAACCTGGTCGCCGAGGACCGCTGCGCCGGCGCGCTGGTGCCGGTGCCGCTGCTGCGGCTGCGCCCGGGGCGGGACACGGTGGTGCGCTACCCGGTGCCGACGTACCGCCGGGGGGTGGTGCCGGTCGGGCCGCTGCGGGTGGTGCGCCGGGACCCGCTCGGGCTGGTGGCGCTGGCCCGTGGCTACGGCGGCACGGTGCCGGTGTGGGTGCATCCGCGCATCCACCCGATGTCCGCGGTGCCCACCGGGGCCGGGCGCAGCCTGGACGGGCGCACCGACAGCGTGCCGCACGGGTCGATCACGTTCGACTCGCTGCGCGAGTACGTGGTCGGCGACGAGCTGCGCCGGGTGCACTGGCGGACCAGCGCCCGGGTGGGCGAGCTGATGGTGCGGGAGAACGTGGACACCAGCCTGCCGCGTCTCGTGGTGGTGCTGGACAACCGGGCGGCCGCCCATCCGGGCCGGGTGGCCGGGGTGGCGGAGTCGTTCGAGTCGGCGTGCGAGGCGGCGGCGTCGGTGGTGGCCGCGGCGGTGCGGGAGGACCTCCCGGTGCACCTGCTGCTGGTCGCGCCGGCCGAGGCCGAGCCGGCGGGGGTGGCCGGGCCGCTGGATCGGCTGGCCGCGGTGGAGCTGGCCGGCGGCGGGCCGGAGGTGCTGTCGGCGGCGGCGGGCCGGCTGCGCCAGGACCGGCTCGGCGACACGCTGGTCTTCCTCACCGGGCCGGGCGCCGCCGACGAGTTGGGGCACGTCGGCGCGTTGCGCGGCGCGTACCCGTCGGTGGTGGTGGGGATGTTCGGCGCGGTGGCGCCGACGGCGGCCGGCGCGGCGGGCCTGGTGGTGCTGGACGCGGCCGACGGCGCGGCGTTCGCCGCCGAGTGGGACGGGATCCGCCGGTGGTGACCGGGACGCCGGCACGGGAGTGGGCGGTCCGGGTGCTGCGGGCGGCGGTGGTGCCGGTGGCGCTGGTCGTGCTGGTGTCGCTGTCCGGCGTGGTGCTGGGCCGGGTGTACGCGGATCCGCTGCTGACCCGGCTGATGGTCGGCGCGGCGGTCGGTTCGGTGGTGGTGAGCGTGGCCGCCCGGCGGCTGGCGTCGTGGCTGGTGGCGCCGCTGTCGGTGGCCGCCCTGGCCGGCTGGACGCTGCTGTCGCTGCGGTTGGCGGCGAGCCACGCGGCGCTGCCCGGCGGGCTCGGCGAGGTGGCCGCCGACGCCGCCCGCAACGCGATCCCCCGGCTGCTGACCGCGATGATCCCGGTGCAGCCGACCCCGGACACCGTGCTGGTCCCGGTGGTGGCCGCCTGGCTGGCCGGGCTGACCGCCGCCGAGGTGGCGTTGCGGGCCGGCCGGGTGCTGGCCGGTTACCTGCCGCCGGCGCTGCTCTACGCCGGCGTGCTCTACGTGGTCGGGCCGAACGCGGCACCGGCGGTCGGCCCGACGGTGTTGTTCGCGGCCGTCGCCGCGGCCGGCCTGGCGGCGCCCGGACGGCGGTCCGACCCGGCCGCCGCCGACCCGGCCGCCGGTCTCACCCCGGCGGTCCGCGCGGCGGTGCGGCTGCGGCTGGCCGCCGCGAGCGCGGCCGGCCTGGCCGTGGTGGTGGCGCTGGCCGCACTGCTCGCGCCGGTGGTCGCCGGTCAGGTCGACGCGCGTCCGGTCGATCCGCGCCGCTACGTGGAGCCGCCGCGGGTGGAGTCGCTGGACGAGAACCCGCTGATCCGGATCTCGGGCTGGGCGTTGAACCCGGACCAGCGGCTGCTCGACGTGCGGACGGTCGCCGGCCCGGCCGAGGGTGGGCCGCCGCGGATCCGGTTGGCGGTGCTCAGCGACTACGACGGGGTGACCTGGCGGGTCGGGGCCACGTACCGCAACGCGGGGCGGATCCTGCCGGCGGTCGAGCCCGCGCCGGGCACCACCACCGAGGCGGTGCGCCAGGAGATCACGGTGGGCGACCTGACCGGGCGGCTGCTGCCGGCGGTGCCGACGCCGCGCGAGGTGGGTGGCGCGCGGGTGGCGTACGACCCGGCGAGCGGGACGCTGATCCGCCCGGAGGGGCTCGTCCCGGGGCTGCGGTACGAGGTGTCCTCGGTGCGGGAGCGCCCGGACCTGAACCTGGTGAGCACCGCGAACGTGCCGGCCGGCGACGCGGTGGCGCGGGTGTTGCGGGTGCCGGACGGGGCGCCGGAGCAGTTGCGCCGGCTGGCCGCCCAGCTCGCCGAGGCCAACGGCGCCCCGTACGCGCGGGCGGACGCGGTCGCCACGTTCCTCGCCGAGCACTACCGGGTGACCGCCGACGCGCCGAGCGGGCACGCGTACCCGAATCTGACGTTCTTCCTGTTCGGGCCGCGCAACGGCGGCGGGCAGCGGGGCACGTCGGAGCAGTTCGCCGCCGCGTTCGCGGTGCTCGGCCGGCTCGCCGGGCTGCCCACCCGGGTGGTGGTCGGGTTCGAGCCGAAGGCGGACGGGCCGGTGCGGGCGGCCGACGCGTACGCCTGGCCGGAGGTGCTGTTCGAGGGCGTCGGCTGGGTGCCGTTCGATCCGATGCCGCGCCCGGACTCCGAGCCCCGCCCGGTGGAGGAGGACTTCCGGCCGCAGCCGGAGGAGCCGCCGCCGTCGGAGGTGCCGGCGCCGACCGAGGAACCTTCCGCCTCTCCCCCGGCCGCCGCGTCGGCGCCGGACCGGGCCCGGGGCGGTCCGGGTACGCCGGTGCTGGTGGGCGGCGGCGTCGGCGGCCTGCTGCTGCTGGTCGGGGCGGTGTTGGCGGCGCTGGCGGTGATGCGCCGCCGGTTGACCCGTACCCGGTTGGAGCAGGGTGGCCCCGGCGAGCGGATCGCCGGCGCCTGGCGGGAGCTGACCGACGGGTTGCGGCTGGCCGGCCGACCCGTGGGCGCCGATCTGGCGGCGGCGGAGGTGGCCGAGCGGGCCGGCGCCACGCTCGCGACAGCCCGAGCTTCGGGTGGGTCGACTGCCGGCGCCCCGGTGAGCGTCCCGGCGGAGTCTGACGGTGGCGTGGGCGAGTTGGCCGACCTGGTCAACCGAGCCGCCTTCGCGCCGGGCAGCGTTGACGCGGCGCAGGCTGCGCGTGCGGTGGCGGTGTCCACCGATTACGTCACGGCACTGCGGGCGGCCCGCTCCCGGTGGGCGCGGTTGCGGTGGACGGTGCACCCCGGTCCGCTGCGCTGGCGTCGCTGACGGCGGACACGCCGGACGACACGGTCCTCCACCCGGGGTGCGCAGGCCCCTTCCGCCTGACTAGAAACTTGACGACGCGGATGGATCGGTCAGACCGTCGCATCGGGGCCGCCCGGTGCCCGCGAAGCAAGCCGGCCGGTGGAAAGCGCTTCTCCGCGCCGGGCGTCGTGCACTGACTCGTCCACGTCATCAAGTTCCTAGTCAGGCGGAAGGGGTCCACCGGACGGTGGCGACCACGCCAGACGGCAACGACCCCACCAGGCAGGAACCGGCTCCGCCAGGCAGGAATCCGGCTCCGCCAGGCAGGAATCGGCCCCACCGGGCGGGAACCGGCCCCGCCAGGCGGGAACCGACCCCGCCAGGTGGGAGCGGTCCGGCCCGGCGGGCCGGGCGCCACAGCTACGGGGCGGCGGCGCGCAGCTTGCGGACGAGCTTGCGCAGGCCCGCCTGCCAGCCGTCCGGGTCCTCGGCGCGGCGGCGTGCGTAGTCGGCGACCTCCGGGTGGGGCAGGATGAGGAACCGCTCCTCCGCCAGCCCGGCGACGACCGCGTCGGCGACCTGATCCGGGGTGAGGATCGCGCCGGAGGCGGCGATCACCCGGGCGCCGAGGTGTCCCTCGGCGAGCCCGTCGGCGAGCATCGGGGTGTCGACGCCCTGCGGACAGAGCGCGCTGACCCGGATGCCGGCGTCCCGGTAGGTGATCGCCAGCCAGTCGGCGAGGCCGACCGCCGCATGCTTGGTGGCGGTGTAGGGCGCGTCGCCGACCGCGGTCAGCAGCCCCGCCGCCGAGCAGGTGAGCAGCAGGTGGCCCTGCCCCCGGCGCAGCATCCCCGGCAGCACCGCCCGGGCGCTGTGCAGGTGGCCGAGCACGTTGACCCGCCAGGCGCGGTCCCAGTCGGCCTCTGGCGCGTCGAGGCCGCCGCCGGTGGCGACGCCGGCGTTGGCGCAGAACAGGTCGATCCGGCCGTGGCGGCGCTCGGTCTCGTCCACCAGCGCGCGGACCGCCGTCTCGTCGGTGACGTCCAGCCCGACGCCGGAGGCCACCGGGCCGATCGCGTCGGCCGCCGCGCGGGCCGCGTCGGCGGCCAGGTCGGCGAGCACCACTGCGGCGGCGCCCTCGGCGGCGAACCGCCGGCCCAGCGCCGCGCCGATGCCACCGGCCCCGCCGGTGATCACCACCACCCGGTCGGTCAGGTTCATCTCAGCTCCCGTCCTCGGCGCCGGCCCCGAGCCGGGGCAGCAGGTCGGCCCAGGCGGCCGCGCCGCCCCCGGTCGTCTCCGGCGTGGGCAGCACCGCCAGCACCGGCACGTCGACGCCGTGTGCGGCGTACCGGCGGGCCGCGGAGGCGCACCGCTCGGGCGAGCCGTGCAGCACCAGCGCGTCGACCACGTCGTCCGGCACGGCGGCGGCGGCGCCGCGCCGGTCCCCCGCCGCCCACGCCCGCCACATCTCCCCCAGGCTCTCCTGCCGGCCCAGCCAGCGGTGGAAGGCGGCGTACGCGGGCACGGTCAGATAGCCGGTGATCATGCGGCGGCCCAGCGCGCGGGCGTAGTCGGCGTCCTCGGTGGGACAGACGAAGATCCGGGCGGCGACCTCGAAGCCGGGGCGACGCTCCCCCAGCTCGGCGAGCGCGGTCGGCACGTCGTCGGCGGCGAGCCAGTTGAGGATCACCCCGTCGGCCTCGGCGGCGGCGAGCCGCAGCATGCCGGGGCGCAGCGCGGCCAGCAGCACCGGCGGCGGCACGGCCGGCGGGCGTTCCAGCGTGAACCGCCGGATCGCGAACGTGTCGTACGCCCCGTCGACGGTCTCGCCGCGCAGCGCCGCCCGCAGGAAGCGCAGCACGTCGCGGGTGCGCCGGTACGGCTCGTCGAACGGCACCGCGTTCCAGTCCTGCACCAGCACCGGTGAGGACGCGCCGACGCCCAGCGCGAAGCGGCCCGGCGCGGCCTCGGCCAGCGCGGCGGCGCTCATCGCCAGCAGCGCCGGCCCTCGGGTGAAGACCGGGGTGATCGCGGTGCCGAGGCGCAGCCGGGGCGCCCAGGCGGCGGCGAGCGCGAGCGGGGTGAACGCGTCCGTGCCGGCCACCTCCGACGACCAGACGTCGGTGAAGCCGGCCCGGTCCAGGGTCGCGTAGACCTCGGCGTGCTCGGCGAGCGGGATGCCGCCCAGCGGCACCGTCATGCCCCATCGGTTCGTCACCTGTCGATCGTGCCCGCCCGGCGCCACCCGGAGCAAGATCAGGGGGCGATCCGCACGATCCGCACCGCGACGGCCGGGAAGAGTGTTACGACTGCCGGGTGGACGCGATCGAGGGCGGGAGACGGCGGTGAGGACCGCCGAGCCCGCCGCGCTGCGCTCGGACGACGCCGGCAGCGACCGGGCCACGTTCCTGGAGCTCTTCTTCGATCTGGTCTACGTCTTCGCGCTGACCCGGATCTCCGCGCGCGCCTTCGAGGACCTGGCGCTGGAGGGCAACAAGACCACCTGGTCGGCGGTGACCGGCGGCGGGAAGACCCTGCTGCTGCTGATCGCGCTCTGGATGCTCTGGCAGGGCACCGCGTGGACCACCAGCCGCTACGACCCGTACCACCTCTGGTTGCAGGTCATCGTGATCACCGCGTTGGTGTCGGCGATGGTGATGGGGGTGGCGATCCCGCGCGCGTTCACCGCGACCGGGTTGGCGTTCGCGGTCGCGTACGTGGTGGCGCACGTGGCCCGGTCGGTGATCCTGCTGCTGGTGCTGCGCCGGATCCAGTACCGCCGGCTCAAGCTGCGGATGCTGATCACGTACGTCGTGGCCGGGGTGCTCTGGCTGGCCGGCGCGGTGCTGCCCACCAACGCCCGGGTGATGCTCTGGAGCGCCGCGCTGCTGGTGGAGTATCTCGGCAACCGGTTCGGCTGGCCGGTGCCCGGGCTGGGCCGCTCGACGATCTCCCGGTGGGACATCCACGGCAAGCACCTGGCGGAGCGCTACCAGCAGATCTATCTCGTGGCGATCGGCGAGACGATCCTGGTGGCCGGCCTGACGTTCACCCGCTCGCCGGGCGGCTGGCCGAGCATCGTCGCGTTCTCCGCCGCCCTGGCGACGTCCGTGCTGCTGTGGCGGATCTACGTGCAGCGGGCCGGGCAGATCCTCGGCGAGGCGGTGACCGGGGCCGCGCACCCGGCCACCATCGGCCGTTCCGCCGCCGACACCCACCTGGTCATGGTGGTCGGCGTGGTGGCCACCGCGATCGGCTACGAGCTGGCCATCGAGCATCCCACCGGGCACAACGAGCTGGCCTGGCTCGCCATGGTCCTGGGCGGGCCGTCGCTGTTCCTGGCCGGCCGGGCCCGCTTCGAGTACGAGGTGTTCGGCCGCGTCTCCCCGTCCCGGCTGGTGGCCGTCGCCGCGCTGCTGCTGCCGGTACCGCTGCTGGTGCACGTCGCGCCGCTGCCCGCGGCGGGCTGGGCGGTGGTGGTGCTGGCGACGGTGGCGGTGGCCGACGTCCGACGCGCCTGGGGCCGCCCGCCGGAGGCGCCCGCGCCGCCGTTCTGACCGGTCCCGCGCCGCGGTTCTGACCGGTCCCGCGCCGCGGTTCCGACCGCCCACGCCGCCGCGCTGGCCGGCCCCGACGCCTCCCGCCGGTGCGGGGACGCCGTGCCCGCTCCCGGGCTAGGATCCGCGCGTGACGTTCTCGCTCGTCGCCCGCTCCGCCGACGGGCACCTGCACGGGGTGGCCGTGGCCAGCCGGTTCCTCGCCGCCGGGGCACTGGTGCCGGCCGCCGAGGCGCGGGTCGGGGCGGTCGCCACCCAGGCGCACGCCAACCTCGCCTACCGGGCGCAGGCGCTCGCGCTGCTGCGTACCGGCGTCACCGCCGCCGACGCGGTGGCCGGCCTGGTCGCCGCCGACCCGGGGCGCGACGACCGACAGCTCGCCGTGGTCGGGGCCGCCGGTGCCGGGGCCACCTGGACGGGGCCCCGCTGCCACCCCTGGGCGGGCGGCCAGGCCGGCGACGGGTGGGCCGCGCAGGGCAACATCCTGACCGGCCCGCAGGTGATCGACGCGCTGCGCGACGCCTGGCTCACCGGCACCGACCTGCCGTTCCCGCAGCGGCTGCTCGCCGCGCTGGCCGCCGGCGATCGGGCCGGCGGCGACCGGCGCGGCCGGCAGAGCGCCGCGCTGCTCGTGGTGCAGCGCCACGGCGGCTACGCCGGCACCGGTGACGAGCTGGTGGACCTGCGGGTGGACGACCATCCGGACCCGGTCGCCGAGCTGCGCCGCCTGCTCGGCCTGCACACCATGATCTTCGGCCGTCCCGACCCGGCCACCCTGCGTGACCTCACCGGCCCGCTCGCCGTCGAGGTGGCGGAGCTGCTCGCCGCCGCCGGGCACCCGGTCGGCCCGGCCGGCCTGGACGACGCGCTCGCCGCCTGGTCCGGCCTGGAGAACCTGGAGGAACGCTTCGTGCCCGGCCGGATCGACCCGATCGTGCTGGACCACCTGCGCCGCGGCGCGGCCGACCGGCCGGCCGGCGGCGGACCCGCCGGAGCGGCGTCGGCGGCCGGCTGACCCGGCCCGGCCGGATGCCGACGGAACCGCCCGACCGGCGCCGGCGGCCGGTCGACCCGGCTCAGCCGCCGAAGGCGAGCCGGGGGATGCCGGCCGCCGCCAGCGCGACCCGCTCCGCGTCGGTCCACGGCAGCCGGCCGGTGGCCTTGCGCAGCACCGTGCGCGCGTCCCCGCCGAGCCGGTCCGGCAAGGGCCGCCCGGCGGTGAGCACGTCGAGCGCCACGGCCGCCGCGGTCGGGGCGGTCCACGGCGGCCGGTCCAGCGCGTCGGCCAGGTCGAGGCCGTGCACCGCGACCTCCACCACGCGGGTACGCAGGAACTCGGTCAGCGCCATCGCGTCACCGTGCCGGGTGCGTACCACCCGGCCCGGCGGCTCGGCGGCCACCGCCGCGTCCGTGGCCCGCCAGGCCCGCCCGAACTCCCGTGCCACGTCGCTCGCGCCGGGCAGTTCCCGGGCCGCCGCCCGGGCGCCGTCGATCCGCTCCCGGTCGACCGCGGGCGCGAACTTGGCCGCGCCGAAGTAGTCGGGGGCGGTCACCTCGGCCCGGGGCGGCGCGGGCTCGGCGAGCATCCCGGCCAGCCGGCCGGCGCCGGTGCGCACGTGGGCCAGCAGGTCCCGGACCCGCCACGGCGGGCACGGGGTGGGACGGTCCAGCGCCGCCTCGTCGAGCCCGTGCAGCACCCGTTCCAGCCGCCCGCACTCGTCGGAGAACGCGGCCCGGACCGGCTCCATCGGGCCGCCTCAGCCCTTCCAGCGGGGCACCAGCCGGTGCACCAGGGCGAGCACCAACGCGGTCACCACGGCGATCGTGCCGACGATGCCGGCCGCGCTGCCCGCGTACCCGATGAGGAGCGGACGGCGGCCGAGCTCCTCGACGGCGACGGTGGAGCGGTCCACCAGCCAGGACAACGCCAGCGCGGAGACCAGCAGCGCCACCGCGCCGCCGACGCCGAGCACGGCGGCGGCGAGCCGGTGCGCGTCGCCGGGCTCCACCACGGCCCGCTCCCGCTGGAAGACCAGCAGCACCAGCCCGGCGACCGCGGCCCAGGCGCCGACCAGCAGGTACGCGGCGACCGCGTCGCTGGGTCGGTGCCAGCCGGCGGAGAGCGTGGCCACGCCGGCGGCGGCGGCGTAGCCGGCGCCGAGGAACGCGCCGGCCACCCGCAACTGCCGGGGCAGCACCAGGATCAGCGCGACCGCCACCGAGGCCGCGATCGTGGTGTGCCCGCTGGGCAGGCTGTTGCCGGCGGCGGCCCGTTCCGGGTCGACGCCGAACTCGGGTCGGGTGAGGACGTACTTGAGCACCTGGGTGCTGACGTTCGCGCCGGCGATCAGCAGCGTGGCGGTGACGGCGAGCGCCTTGCGGCCCCGGATCAGCGCGATGAAGCCGATGACCGCGGTCGCGGCCAGCAGCGACACCACCGACATGGCGTTGAGGATGGTGTTCACCGGCCCGTCGACCCGGTCCTGGCCGATCTGGTTGCCGGTCAGGGCGACCGTGTCCAGCCACTGCCCCAGCTCGGTGTGCACGGCGAAGCGCCACACCACCAGAAACGCGGCCGTCTGGACCAAGGCCAGTACGACCAACCAGACCGCCGTCCAACCCCTCGCCGTCTCCCGCACCCGGACAACTTAGCGGTCGGGCCGGTGCGGCGCGCGGCGGAGGACCCCGGATCTGGCGCCGGCTCGGCAAAAAAATAGTGGAGAGGCCGCCACGGGGGGAGCGGCCTCTCCGTGAATTACGTTACTCCGTCCGCGCCACTGATGTGATCCCGTGGAGCGCTGATTTTTCGGTGCCTTTTCGCGCCATGGGTCGTCCCCGGGCGGAGTGGTGGGCCGGCCCGTCCGCTGCGTCGGCCGGACGGCCGGCCCACCCGGCCTGACCGTGGGCGTCAGGCCGTCCGCCGACCCGGCCGCTCCGTTCCCCCATCGGCCGGGTCGACCTCCTCCGCGGGCGGGGCCTCACCCGCCCACGGAGGAGTCGTCATCTCATCCCTGCGGGAAGTAGGTCCCGTAGTCGGCGTACGCCATGGCGACGTCCGCCTGCGCCCAGAACCGGTGGTAGTTGAAGACGGGCTCGGCGCCGCCGTTCAGGTACGCCTGCACCTTCGGCCAGTCCGGGTCGTTCTTGTAGAAGGACCGGATGTCCAGGAAGCTCTTGCCGGCGGCGATCGCGTCGCCGTTCGGCATCTTCCCGGTCCAGCCCGGCGGGATGTAGAGACCCTGACCGTCGGCGGCGTTGTAGACGTCGTCGAAGCGCTTGTAGTCGCCGCGCTTCTCGGGCATCGAGACGCCCTTGCTGTCGGCGGCCGCCGAGAGCGCGTCCAGCAGGCCCTTGGCGGTGTTCTTCGCCGCGACGTTGCCGGACTTGGCCGCGTACGCGATGAGCGTGCGGGCGTAGGCGGCGGCGACGCCGACGTCCTGGCCCTTGACCGTCACCTCGACGTGCAGGTTGGTGTTCGGCTGCGGGCTGCTCGGGTTCCAGTTGGCCGGCTGGCCGGTCCACTTCATGTCCGACGGGATCGACCAGTTGGCGCCCGTGGTGGTGTTGGCGATCGCCCACGGGACCCACTTGTCGAGCAGCGCCTTGGCCTTGGCGTTGCCGGTCTGGAGGTACAGCTCGGCGATGCGCTGCATCGACCAGGCCTGCATGCCGAACCACTGGTTCGACGGCGGGTCGTTGTAGACCGGGTCGACGTCGTAGAACATGCCGTAGAAGGTGGCGGTGCCGGCCGGCGGGGTGCCGTAGTTGCCCTCCCAGCTGTTGGTGGCGCCACCGGCGATGCCGCCCTCGGCGGACTGGAGCCAGGTGTAGAACTCCAGCTGCCGGTCCATGCTCTTCTGCCAGTCGGAGACCGCGGTGGGCGACTTCGGCTTCAGCTCGGGGACGTTGGTCATCGCCCAGGCCGCGAACGGGTTCTGGTAGCCGAAGTGGCTGGTGCTGGAGCCGATGCGCCACGACCAGTTCTGCCCGGCGTCGTACGCGCCACCCCAGGCGTAGTACCAGGAGAGCAGGTAGTGCGCCGAGTCACGGCCGCTGCCGGCGGGGCACGCGGACGCGCCGACGCAGTTGCCGATCTTCTTGAAGTACTTGTCGAACAGGGCGTAGCGCAGGTAGTCGCCCATCTTGGCGGCCTTGGCCACGGTGGCCGCCACGTCGGCCTCCTTGCCCTGCGCCTTGGCCCAGGTCAGCGCCCAGTACGCGGCCTGCACGGCACGCGCGTCGGCGTCCGGCGCGTTGGTGTACTTCCACTGCTTGGCCGGGGCGTTGGACTCCTTGACGAACAGGTCGAGGTAGCCGTACTGGCCGCCGTGCTTGAACGTGTCGCAGGACGGCTGCGGCACGGTCTCCCACACCGACTCCTGGGTGCCCCGCTGGAACGTGTTGATGTAGGCCGGCTTGGTGGTGCCGTCGCCGCAGCGGCCGTAGCCGTAGGTGTTGTCGACGTCGAGCAGCCAGTGCATGCCGTAGATGTCGCCGGTGCCGTAGGTGGACTGCAGCTCCGAGCGCAGCGGGTCCTGGCCGACCGGGACGCTGGCCTCCAGCACGGAGGGGTACTGGCTGGGCAGGTTGTGCTCGGCCGCGTACTGCGGGGTGCCCGGCGAGCCCGCCGTGGGCTGGTCCGCGTGGCTCGGGATGATGTACTTCTCCATCACGGTCCACGAGTTGTTGAACGGGCTCCAGTTCTGGGTGACCCGGCCGTACTGGGCCTCCAGCCAGATCCAGAAGCTGAACGCCTCCGAGGTGGTCTCGTGCCCGTGGTCGGGCGCCTCGACGATCAGCGTCTCGACCGAGTGGTACGGCACGCCCTCGGGGCTGAAGTAGCCCGAGTTCTTGATCTTGCCGTACTGGTCGAGGAACTTCTTGATGTAGGCGTTGTCGCCACCCGGGGAGTCGTTGTCGATCTCGGTGGCGACCACCGAGACCGGCGCGACGCCGGTGGCCGACGCGGCGATGGTGGCGGTGCCGCCGACCGTGTCGGCGTCCTCCGCGGCGGAGACGGTGGCGGTGACGCCGGTGCTCCAGTTGCTCGGGGTGAGCGTCAACGTGCTCGGCGACACGGTGATGTCGCTGTCCCCGGTGACCGCGAGGGTGACCGGGACGTTGGCGGTGGGCGCCGAGCTGAGCGTGTACCGGACGCTGGTGCTGCCGCCCTCGTCGACGCTGACCGCCGACGGGGTGGCGACCAGCCTCGGCCCGGTGGCCGCGCCGACCGTGAACGACTTCTCCGCGATCGCGGTGCCGCCGGCGTTGTCGTACGCCTTGGCCTGCACGGTGTAGCTGCCGGCCGGCAGGCTCAGCAGGTCGTAGCCGTACGGGGCGGTGGTGTCGGTGTTGACCAGCAGGCCGTTGCGGTAGAACTCGACCTTGCTGATGGTGCCGTCGGCGTCGCTGGCGGTCGCGGTCAGCGGGACGTCCGCCGGCGCGGTGAACGGGCCGGCCGGCACGCCGAGGGAGACCGACGGCGGCTGGTTGCTGGAGGCGCCGTTGCAGGCGACACCGTTGAGCGTGAACGCGGTGGGCTTCGGGTTGCTGCCGCTGAAACTGCCGTTGAAGCCGATGCTGGTGGACGCGCCGGTGGGCAGGTTGCCGTTCCACGACTCGTTGGTCGCGGTCACGTCGCTGCCGGACTGGGTCCACTTGGCCGACCAGCCCTGCGTCACGCGCTGGCTGCTGTTCGGGAACGCGAACTTCAGCGACCAGTTGTTCAGCGCGTCACCCAGGTTCTTGATGGTGACGGTGCCGGTGAACCCGGTGCTCCACTCGCTGGTCGCGTAGGTCACGTCGCAGGCGGGAGCGGCCTGGGCGGCGCTCGCGGGCAGGGTCACCCCGCCGATGGCGAGGGCGGTGGCGGCGAGCATCGCCGTGCGGCGACGTCTGGCCATGAGTCTCATCTGGGCGGTGTCTCCTCGGACCGGGCCGGGGCCGGGGCCCCGGCAGGGCGCCTCCACGCGTCGACGGGCGTACGCGGGGGGACGGAGGCGTCCGGAAAGGTGGTCGTCCCGGTCGTGCCGGGAATCGGGGCGCCGCACCGGATGTCACCGGGTGCCCTCGGCGGCCCGCGCTCGCGGGAAGCTGGCTCCACGTCGCGTGACGAGAGTGTGCCATGGAAGCGCTCCCACCACAATGGCCAGGGCAGATACCCACATCCATGTTTCGATCTCGTTTAGGGGCTTTCACAAAGCCGTGACGGGCGTTACAGTCGCAGCATCGCCGATGGGAGCGCTTCCATCGACGGAGATGTAAGTACTGAATCGCCGGGGACACCCGTGCCCGGCGTACCGGCCCAGTGGCCGGCGGCGAACCAGCCCGGACGCCGCCGCCGGCCGTCACCCGCCAGATGGAGGGAGGTGGAACCAGAGCCACTCGCGTGGCCCGGCTCCCGCGCGACACGCACGACGGACGCCAATTCCCAATCGTGCGTGTGTGCATCTCGGTGGGGACGGGGGTTGCCCTCCCCCGTCCCCACACTAAACCCCCGTTGTCGACGGCAAAAGAGGCCGACGGGACAGGCGTGACACGCCACCCGGACGGCCTTTCTCGCTATCCGCCCCACCCTCGCCGCTCGCCCCCAGCCCCCGAGCGACACCCGCCCACCCCATTCCGGCCGCCCGCCGGCCGCGCCGCCGTCCGCGCCGCGACCGCCGGATTCGAGGCCGGCCGCCTCCGGCCTATGCTGGGAGCGCTCCCGGCCCCGGGCGGCCCGTCTTCGAGGAGAAGCCTCATGTCGTTACTCACCCGACGGCGCCTGCTCCGCCGCGCCGCCCTGTCCGCGAGCGCCGCCGGCGCGGCCCGGACCGGGCTCGCCGGCGCCACCGCGGCCGGGGTCGCCGCCTCCACCACCGCCCTCGGCGGCTGCGACAGCCCGCCCGAGCGCCGCACCGACTCGGAGCCGGACGGCGGGCTGCGCTTCCCGCCCGACTTCGGCTGGGGTGCGGCGACCTCGGCGTACCAGATCGAGGGGGCCGCCAAGGAGGACGGTCGGGGTGAGTCCGTCTGGGACACCTTCAGCCGCACCCCGGGGCGCACCCGCAACGGCGACACCGGCGACGTCGCCGCCGACCACTACCACCGGTACGCCGAGGACCTCGACCTGATGCGCGAGCTGGGGCTGCGCAGCTACCGGTTCTCCATCTCCTGGCCGCGCATCCAGGCCGACGGCGCCGGCCGCCCGAACCAGCGCGGCCTCGACTTCTACCGCCGCATCGTGGACGGCCTGCACGAGCGGGGCATCGCGCCGATGGCCACGCTGTTCCACTGGGACCTCCCCCAGGCCCTCCAGGACGACGGCGGCTGGGAGAACCGCGACACCGCCGAGCGCTTCGCCGACTACGCCGACGTCGTGTTCCGCGCCCTCGGGGAGCGGGTGCCGGTGTGGCTGACCATCAACGAGCCGAAGACCGTGGTGCAGAACGGCTACCTCACCGGCCACCACGCCCCCGGCCACCAGGACCCGGCGGCCGCGTACCTGGTCGCCCACCACCTCCAGCTCGCCCACGGCCTCGCCGTGCAGGCGCTGCGCGCCTCCGGCGTGCCCGGCCGGATCGGCCCGGCGCTCAACCTGCACCCCTGCTACCCGGCCGACGACAGCGCCGAGGCCGCCGCCGCGACCAGGCTCTACGACGGCTACGAGAACCGCCTCTACCTCGACTCGGTCTTCAAGGGCGCGTACCCGCAGGACGTGCTCGCCGACCTGGGCCCGGACAGCCGGATGGCCCGGGGCGTCCGGGACGGCGACCTGAAGATCATCTCCAGCCCGGTGGACCTGCTCGCGGTGCAGTACTACACGCCGATCTACGTCACCGGCAGCGGCGACACGGTCCGGAAGTGGCCCACCTCGCAGGCGGGCTGGCAGCAGATCTACCCCGAGGGCCTGTACGACACCCTGACCCGGGTCACCCGCGACTACGGCCGGGTGCCGATCACCATCACCGAGAACGGCCTGCCCTGCCCGGACGCCCCCGGCCCGGACGGCACCGTCGACGACGCCGGCCGGGTCGCCTTCCTGCGCGACCACTTCGCCGTCGCCCACCGGGCCATCCGGGACGGGGTGCCGCTGGAGAGCTACCACGTCTGGTCGCTGCTGGACAACTTCGAGTGGAACGAGGGGTACGAGGAGCGCTGGGGCCTGATCTACGTGGACTACCCGACCCAGCGGCGGGTGTTCAAGCGCAGCGCCCACTGGTACCGCGACGTGATCCGCCGCAACGGGCTCTGACCGGCGTACCCGGCCGGCGGCGTCGCCGGCCGGGTGCCCGGTCAGCGCGGGAGCGCCTGGTTCGGCTCAGCGCGGCAGCGCCTGTTGCAGCTCGGCCCGCAGCGCCGGGGTGAGCATCTCGCCGGCCTGCTTGGCCAGCCGCGCCATCTCGTAACCGACCACGCCGATGTCGGCGTCACCGCCGGCCAGCGTGGCCAGGATCGACCCGTCCCGGATCTGCATCACCAGGAAGTAGCCGCGGCCCATCTCGACCACTGTCTGCTTGACGATGTCGCCGTCGAACATCTGGGCCGCGCCCGCGGTGATGCTCATCAGGCCCGACGTCACCGCGGCGAGCTTGTCCGCGTGGTCCCGGGGCAGGTGCGCGGAGATCGCCACCAGCAGCCCGTCGGAGGACACCACCACGGCGTGCGCCACGCCGGGAACCCGCTCGGCGAACGCGTTCACCAGCCAGCTCAGGTCCCGTGCCTCCTGGCTCAACGTCGTCACTGTCGTCGTCCCCCTTCGTCGCGCGGCAGGTACATCTCGGTCGTCTCCTCGGCCTCGGCCCGCCGCACCCCGCCGTAGAAGCGGGACAGCATACCGCCGACCGCATCCGGGTCCGGCTCGTGCCGTAGCGCCGCGCGGCCCGGCCCGGCGGGCGTGGAGACCGCGGCGAGCTGGGCCATCGGCACGCGTACCGGCAGGCCCCGCTCGTTGGTCCCCCCGGTGACCGGCGTCCGGGCCGGCGCCGGCGTCACACCGAGCACCGACGACGTCGGACCCTGCCGGGTGAACCAGCCACCGGCCGCCGGAGCGGCGGCCGGGGCGAGCACGTCCTCGGCCCGGCCGGGCACCGGCCGGGGACGCGGAACGGCGGACGCCGGCGGGCCGGGCGGTGCGGGCTCCGGCACGTCGCCGAGCGGCCGGCCGGTCAGCGGCGACACCGGCAGCGCCGGCGGTGCCGACTGGCCCGGCTGCGGCGACCGGCCCGGCTGCGGCGGGACCAGCGGCGACATCGGGTGCCGGCCGGCCACCGGCAGCTCGGCGGTGGCCGCGCCGAGCGCGCGGGACGCCGCGGCGACCTGGCCGGCCAGCATCCGCGCCGGCACCGGCGGGTCCAGCCCCGGCGCGGGCGCCTCGGCCAGCAGGTGGGCCGGGACCCGGACGCGGGCGACCAGGCCCTCCCGGGCGGCGTGCAACTGCACCCGCACCCCGTGCCGGGCACCCAGGTGGCTCACCACGAACAGGCCCATCCGCTCGGAGGCGGCCACGTCGGCCGCCGGCGGCTCGGCCAGCACCGCGTTCGCCTCGGCCAACGCCGCCTGGCTCATGCCGAGCCCCCGGTCCACGATCTCCACCAGCGCGCCCGGCCCTTCCGCCTCGACCACGACCCGCACCGGCGTCTCCGGCCGGGAGAACGCGGTGGCGTTCTCCAACAGCTCGGCGAACAGGTGCACCAGGTCCCCCACGGCGTGCCCGACCACGTGCAGGCCGGCCCGGTTCTCATGGCGTACCCGCTGATACTGCTCGATCTCCGCGCTCGCCGCCAGCAGCACCGCGCCCAGCCCCACCGGGCGGTTCCACCGCCGGGTCGACTCGGTGCCGGCGAGCACCAGCAGGCTCTCGTCGTTGCGGCGCATGCGGGCGGCGAGGTGGTCCAGCTTGAACAGGTTCTCCAGCTGATCCGGGTCGCTCTCCTCGCGTTCCAGGTCGTCGAGCAGCTCCAACTGCCGCTCGACCAGCACCTGGCTGCGCCGGGCCAGGTTGACGAACATCGCGTTGACGTTGCGGCGCATCATCGCCTGCTCGACCGCGACGTCCACCGCGCTGCGGTGCACCGCCACGAACGCCTCGGCGAGCTCGCCGAGCTCGTCCTGCGAGTCGATCACCGCCGGCGGCACGTCGATCCGGTCCACCGGACGGTCCACCATGCGCAGCCGCTCCAGCGTCATCGGCAGCTCCACCTGCGCGATGCGCAACGCCTGGCCGCGCAACTGGCGCATGGCCCGGGCCACCGACCGGCCCACCAGCAGCGAGATGAGCACGGCGACCAGGAGCACCGCGACGATCCCGCCGGCCACCAGCAGCGTCTCGCGCAGCTGCCGGGCGCTCGCGTCGTCGGCCCGGCTCACCGCGTCGTCGAGGATCTCGCCCTCGAGCTGGCGGAACAGCTCCTGCCGCTGCCCGGTGGCCGCCCACCACTGCGGCGCGGACAGCAGCGCCGGCTTCGCCTCGCCGGTGGGCAGGGTCCGCTCCTCCAGCCGGGTGGCCGAGACGAAGGCCGGGTCGACCGAGGTCCGGTCGTAGCGACGAACCTGGTCGGCGGTCGCCGCCACCCGGAACGCGCCCAGCGCGGTGAGCTGCTGGGCCCGCAGGTCGCTCAGCGTCACCTGGGCGTCCGGCTCGTACCGGCCGGCGCGGGCCGCGGCGTACAGCTCGGCGCGGATCCGCGAGGACAGCTCCTTGACCCGGGACAGCTGCACGTACCGCAGCACCGCCTCGGTCAGCGCCCGCTGCCCCTCCCCGGGCGACGGTTCGGCCAGCAGGTTGAGCAGCGCCGCGACGGCCCGGTGGTAGTTGCCGAGGACGGTGTCGGCGGAGAGCACCGCGGGCGGCACCGCGGCCCGGATGTTCACCACCTGGTCGTACGCCTCCAGCGCCTCCGAGTAGGAGACCCGCCAGGCGGCGTCCGCGTCGGCCAACGGCGCGGCCGCGGTCCGCAGCTCGTCCACCGCCCGGTCGGTGGCCTCCTGCAACGGCCGCAGCGCGGCGACCGCGGCATCCCGGTCGGCGCCGGTGCCGGACCGGCGCAACGCGGCCAGCTCACCGGCGGAGCGGTCCCGCTCCTGCTGGAGCCGGTCGACCACGGCGGTGATCTGCCGGCCGATGCCGACCTGCTCGGCGAAGTCGCTCAGGGCCGTGGTCTGCCCCACCAGCCCCCGGGTCTGCACGCCGGCCAGGACCAGGAACGCCACCGAGGGGATCACCAGCACCGTGGCGAGCTTGGTGCCCAGCCGCCAGTCCCGCAGCCGGAACCCGGAGCGCCGCCGGTGCGGCGGTGGGGCCGCGCCGCGAACCGGGTCGGGACCTGCGCCCACACTTGCCTCCTCGTCCGACTCCACCACGCCGGGGAGCGGGATCCATCCAACCAGGCCGACGGGCGGTGTCAACGCCCGCCCGGACGGCATGAGCAGGACGGTCAGCGCGGCGAGCCGGCGCTCGGCTCGTCGGTGTCGGTCCGGCCGATACCGCCGACGCCGCCGATTCCGGCCGCCTCCGGGACCCGGCCCAGGGCCACCAACGCGGCACCGGTCGCCCCGATCTCCGGGTTGCGCTGCCACCGCACCGTACGCGGGACGAGCGCCTCCGCGAAGGCCGCCCGCCACCACGGCGAGGCGGTCAGCGCGCCGCCGCCGAGCACCACCTCCACCGGGTCGGCGACACCGGCCTCCAGCAGCGCCAGGTCGTCGGCGACGAGCCGGCACAGCCCACCCATCAGCCCGGCGAGCAGTTCGACAGCGGTGGTGCCGAAGCTCAACCCGCCCAGCTCGCCCGACCCGGCCGGCGCGGTGCCCGGTGGCCGGTCGCCGCCGAAGCGGGGATTGACCCGAAGCGTCCGGGCGTCGGTGGCACGGTGCAGCGCGGCCTCCAGCTCGGCGCCCGCCGGCAGCCGCAGCTCGCGGTCGGCCCAGGCGAACAGGTTCCCACCGCTGGAGTACGCCGCCCCGGTCACCACGTGGTCGTGGTCGACCCGGTATCGCCAGAGCTGGTCCGACAGCGGCGGCAGCTCCGCACCGGCCGGCACGGCCTGGATCACCCGGACCGCGGCGGACGTGCCGACGGTGACCGCGGCGCGGGACTCGTCGACGCAGCCGGAGCCCACGTTGGACGCCGCGCCGTCGCCGACCGGCGCCGCCCAGCGCGCGTCGGCCAGCTGCGGCCACCGCCGCGCGTGCGCCGGGTTCAACCGGCCGTGCCAACCCTCCGGGGCCAGCGGCGGCAGCCGCTCCGGGCGTACGCCGGCCAGCGCGCACGCCTCCGCGTCCCAGTCCAGGCGGCGCAGGTCGAGCAGGCCGGTGCCGGAGGCCAGCGACATCGACATGGGTGCGTCGTCGAGCAGCGCGCCGAGCACGTACTCGGCCAGGCCGGCGAACCGCGGGGTCGCCCCGCCCGCGCGCTCCCGCAGCCACGGCAGTCGCACCGACCAGTAGCAGCGGTGCCACCAGGTGCCGGTGCGCCGGTGGTAGTCGTCCGGATCGGCCGGCCCGGCGACCCCGGCCGGCGGCGTCGGCCGGGTGTCCAGCCAGGTCAGCACCGGACCCGACGGGCTGCCGTCGGCGGCCAGCGGCAGCACCGAGTGCCACTGCGCGGACGTCGCCACCAACCCCACCGCCCGCAGGTGCCCGCCGGCGGCCAACTCGTCCAGGCACTCGACCAGGCACGCCAGGTAGCCGGCGCCGTCCAGCGTCCCGGCGCCGTCGTCGCCGGTGGCCAGGTGCACCTTGCGGCGGGCCAGCGCGCCCGGACGCGGCACGGCGTCCGCGTCCAGCACCAGCCCGCGTACCGACGAGGTGCCCAGGTCCAGAGCGAGAATGTCCATCGCCGGTCAACCTACCCGGCGCGGACGACGACACCGATCGGGTTCCCCGGCGCCGGCCGGTCGCGTAGAGTGATCGTCATGCTCGCGCACCTGTCCTGCTGGTGGCCCGCCGACCCGGCGGCCCACCCCCGCGCGTAGCTTTCCCACGCGGCCGCCCCACGAGGCGGCCGCCGGTCTTCCCCGGCACCCCGGGTCGCCCTCGCCGGCGGCCCCGGCCCACCGAGGAGACCCGATGACCGTCCCGTCCGACCCGCTCGCCGCCGTCGCCGCCGGCCACGACCCCGGCCCGTTCGCGCTCGTGCGCCGCGAGGGCGCCGACCAGGTCGACCTGTACACCGGCCCGGTACGCCGCGCCGACCGGCTCGCCGACCTGCCGCTGCCCGAGGGTCCGGCCGGCCCGCGCACGCTGGCGCTGGTGCCGTACCGCCAGCTCACCGAGCGCGGCTTCGCCTGCGTGGACGACGGCATGCCGCTGGAGTACCTGACCGTCGAGCGGCACCGGCGGATCCCGCTGGCGGAGGTGCTCGACGCGCTGCCCGACGCGCCGGTGCGGACCCGCGACGCCGGTTTCGACATCGCCGACGACGAGTACGCGGCAGTCGTCGAACGGGTGCTGGCCGACGAGATCGGCCACGGCGAGGGGGCGAACTTCGTCATCCACCGCACGCTGCGGGCCACCGTGCTGGGCGACCCGCTGGCCGCGGCCCTGGCCGCGCTGCGCCGGCTGCTGGTCGGCGAGCGCGGCGCGTACTGGACCTTCCTGGTGCACACCGGCACCCGGATCCTGGTCGGCGCCAGCCCGGAGCGGCACGTCAGCGTGGCCGACGGGCTGGTCGAGATGAACCCGATCAGCGGCACGTTCCGGCACCGCGGCGAGACCGCCGACCGGGCCGCGCTGCTGCGCTTCCTGCACGACGAGAAGGAGGTGGAGGAGCTGTACATGGTGCTCGACGAGGAGCTGAAGATGATGGCCGTGGTCGCCGAGCACGGTGGTCAGGTGGTCGGGCCGTACCTGAAGGAGATGGCGCACCTGGCCCACACCGAGTACCTGCTGGCCGGGCGCTGCTCCCGGGACGTGCGGGAGGTGCTGCGGGAGACCATGTTCGCGCCGACCGTGACCGGCAGCCCGATGGAGAACGCCGCCCGGGTGATCGCCCGGCACGAGCCCGCCGGCCGGCGCTACTACGCCGGCGTGCTGGCCCTGCTGGGTCGGGACGACCGGGGCCGGCAGACGCTGGACGCGCCGATCCTGATCCGCACCGCCGAGCTGTCCCCGGACGGTGGGCTACGGGTGCCGGTCGGCGCCACCCTGGTCCGGCACTCCACCGCCGCCGGCGAGGTGGCCGAGACGCACGCCAAGGCGGCCGGTGTGCTGGCCGCGCTCGGCCTCGGCCCGGACGCCCCGCACCCGGGCGTCGGGCCGGCCCGCCGGTACGCCGACGACCCCGAGGTCCGCGCCGCGCTGGCCGCCCGCAACGCGCCGCTGGCCCCGTTCTGGCTGCGGCAGCGGGAACCGGGGGCGATCGCGCTGCCGGGGTCCGCCGGCCGTCGGGCGCTCATCGTCGACGGCGAGGACACCTTCACCGGGATGCTGGCCCACCAGCTCGGCGCGCTGGGCCTGGCGGTCACCCGCCGGGACTGGCCGCACCCCGGCCCGGTCGACGGGTACGACCTGGTGGTGGTCGGCCCCGGCCCGGGTGACCCGCGCGATCCGGACGCGCCGAAGATGGCGGCGTTGCGGGCGCTGCTGGTGGAGCTGCTGGCGACGGGCCGGCCGACCCTGGCGGTGTGCCTCGGCCACCAGTTGCTCGCCGGGCTGCTGGGCCTGCCGCTGCACCGCCGGGACGCGCCCTACCAGGGGCTGCCCCGGGACGTGCCGGTGTTCGGGGTGACCCGCCGGGTGGGCTTCTACGCCAGCTTCACCGCCCGCGCCGACGCCGACCGGGTCAGCAGCCGGTACGGGCCGGTCGAGGTCTCCCGGGACCCGGTGGACGGCGCGGTGCACGCGCTGCGCGGCGCCGGCTTCGCCGGGGTGCAGTTCCACCCCGAGTCGGTGCTCAGCCGCGACGGCACCGTGGTCCTGGCCGACCTGCTCGGGCATCTGCTGGACCGGCCGGCGCTGAGCGCGCATGGCGCGGCCGATCGGGGGTAGGTCAACGGTGACCGGTGGTCCGGACGGGTTCGAGAGCCCCCGTCCGGCCACCGGTCACCCGGGTGGCGGCGGGTCAGCCGGCCATGCCCCGCTTGAGCGCGGCCCCCATCAGCACGGCCCGCTTGGCGGTGAGCGCGGTGGCGGCCAGCGCGACGTGGTCCGGGGCGACCTCGCCGTTGTTGCTGGTGTGCGACGCGCCGTACGGGTTGCCGGCGACGAACTGGCTCTGGTCGGTGTAGCCGGGCGTCACCACGACGCCGCCCCAGTGGTAGAAGACGGTGTACAGCGACAGCAGCGTCGCCTCCTGACCGCCGTGCGAGGTCGCGGTCGACGTGAAGCCGGTGTAGACCTTGTCGGCCAGCAGGCCGTTGGCCCACAGCGGGCCGGTGGTGTCGATGAACTGCTTGAGCTGGGCGGCGATCATGCCGTACCGGGTCGGCGAGCCCATGATCACGACGTCGGCCCAGGACAGGTCGTCCGGCTCGGCCTCCATCACGTCCTGGGTCTCCAGCCGGTGCGCCTGCCAACCCGAGTTGGAGCGGATCGCCTCGTCCGGCGCCAGCTCACGCACCTTGCGCAGGCGCACCTCGGCACCGGCCTCCCCCGCGGCCTCGACCGCCGCCTGCGCCATCTGGTAGGTGATGCCGGTCGCGCTGTAGTAGATCACCGCGACCTTGACCTGGCCATCCATCAGACGTTCTCCTTCTCGTTTTCGCCGGTGAGCTCCGGCGACTACCCGTTACTTGCCGCGTCAAACGCCGTGCGTGCCATGCTCGTCCGGTGGAGATCCGTACCGCGACGGCGGCCGACTGGCCGCTGATCTGGCCGTTCCTGCACGAGATCGTGGCCGCCGGCGAGACGTACACCTGGCCCCGCGACGTCACCGAGGAGCAGGCCCGCCGGCTGTGGATGGCGGCGCCACCCGGGCGGACCCTGGTCGCGGTCGACCCGGACGGCACGGTGCTCGGCTCCGCCAAGCTGGCGCCGAACCAGGCCGGCCCGGGCGACCACGTCGCCAACGCCGGCTTCATGGTCGCCCCGGCCGCCGCGGGCCGAGGCGTCGGACGGGCGCTCGCCGCGCACGTGCTGGACGTGGCCCGCGCGGACGGCTACCGGGCCATGCAGTTCAACGCCGTGGTGGCCAGCAACACCCGGGCGGTGCGGCTGTGGCGGTCGCTGGGCTTCGACGTGGTCGGCCGGGTGCCGGAGGGCTTCCGGCACCCCACCCAGGGGTACGTCGACCTGCTGGTGATGCACCGACGCCTGGACTGACGGACGGCGGCTCAAGATTTGCGCAAGTTCGGCGGGCAACCGCTCTCCCGGCCGACCGCGCCGGGGATCCTGGTCGGACCGGCGCCGGCCGACCGCCGCCCCCGCGCCGGGAACCTGAACGGGGGATCGCGCTCCGTCGGCAACGGTGCCGGCGTAGCGCGATCAGGGGTGCCGGCGTCGCGAGACCAGCGGTCAGCGCCGGCGCAGCCGCGTGCGGCTGAGGACCAGGTCCGTCGCGGCCGTGAACGAGTCGACCGGTGACGTCACCCGGAGCTGGTAGAGAAGCGCCTCGGGCGAGTTCGTCCGGGTCCTGGCGAGGTAGCCGTACTCGTCCACCACCTCGCTGTCGGCGCACTCGGCGAACGCGACGCAGGCGGCGATGCTCAACACGTGCGAGGCGGGATCGCGCTGCGACGTCACCCAGACGAACACCCCGGACTCCGGGTCGTCGACGTCCGGACGGAACTCGCTGAGGCTCAGCAGGACCCCGGCGTTCCACTCGGGAATCTCGAGAAAGAAGTCGATGTCGGCGGCGAGCCCGGCGGGTTCGGCGACACGGTCCAGCGCGTCCGCCGGCAGCGGCACGCCCGGCCCGCCGCGGCGCCGCTCCACCGACGCCTCGACGACGCGGACGGGCGGCGGGGCATCCGGCTGTCCGAGCAGGTCGGCCAGCCGGACGCGGGTGAGGTCGACGGCTTCGTGGAGGGTGAACCGACGGTTGACCCGTAGGTGCCACTCGATCGCCATGCCGGAAACCCTAGCCAGAGAACCCGGTGACGCGGGCCTCCCTCTCCCGATGCCCTGCCGGGGCACGGCTCGCGCGGCCCGGCACCTTAGGCTGGCCGTCCACCTGTCGACGGGAGGCCGCCGTGACCGTACGCCTCGACCGCGCCGAGGCCCTCGCGCTGCGAATGACCAGCCTGCTGCTGCGCCCGCACCCGGTCGCCCGGCCGGAGCGGGTGGCCGACGTGGTCGAGTGGTTCGGCGCCATGCAGGCGCAGGACGCGGCCAGCGGGCTGTGGTCGCTCGGCGTACGCCTGCCCGGTCGCACCCGGGACGACGTCCACGCGGCGCTGGAGCGGCGCGAGGCGGTGCGCACCTGGCCGATGCGCGGCACGGTGCACCTGGTGCCGACGCGGGACGCGCACTGGATGCTGGCGGTGACCGGGGTCCGCGCCCTGGCCGGATCGGCGGCCCGGTGGCGGCAGCTCGGGCTGACGCTCGCCGACGGGGACCGGGCCGGCGACGTGCTGGGCGCGGCGCTGAGCGGGGGCGGCCGGCTCACCCGCGCCGAGTGCCTGGCCGCGTTGCGCGCCGCCGGGTTGGACACCACCGGCCAGCGCGGCTACCACCTGCTCTGGTACGCGAGCCAGCGCGGCATCACCTGCATCGCCCCGCACGTCGGCACCGAGCAGACGTTCGCGCTGCTCGACGAGTGGGCGCCCGACCCGCACCGACCGGAGCGGGACGAGGCGCTGGCGTTGCTGGCCCACCGTTACGTGCGCGGCCACGGCCCGGTGACCCGGCACGAGCTGGCCCGCTGGAGCGGCCTGACGGTCGCCGACGCGACCCGCGCCCTGGCGCTGGCCGGCGACCTCCTCGCCCCGGTCGAGGTCGACGGCGAACCCGCCGTGGTCGACGCGGCGCTGCTCGACGCCCCCCGCGCCCCGGTCGACGACCTGCACACGCTGCCCGGCTTCGACGAGTACCTGCTGGGCTACCGGGACCGTTCGCTGATGCTCGACCCGGCGCACGCCGCCGCCGTGGTGCCCGGCAACAACGGCATGTTCCAGCCCACCGTGGTGCGCGGCGGCCGGGTGGTCGGCACCTGGAAGCGGACGTCGTCGGCGACGGCGGTGACCGTGACGGTGCGGCAGCTGACGCCGTTCGACGCCGAGCTGCGCGCCCGGGTCGACGCGGCGCTGGCCGGCTACGCCCGCTTCCTCGGGCTGGCGCTGCGTCACTCCTGGTGACCCGCCGGCTCGCCGTGATGCCCATCGGTCGGTCATCCGGCAGGTCAGCCCCGGAACGTGCGACGGGGCCGGCGGCACCAGCCGTCGGCCCCGTCCGCGCGGCGTGCTCAGTCGGCGAGCGCGCCGGCCGCCCGGCCCTCGTGCAGGGTCAGGTTGCGACCGCTGCCCGGGTCGAACAGGTGGATCTTCTCCAGGTTGAACCACACCCGGCGCGACTCGCCCTCTCGCGCCGCCGACTCCGCCGACAGGCGGGTGACCAGGCTGGACCCGGCGCCGGCGAAGTCGGCGGCGCCGGCGTCGGCGGCCAGCTCCTCCAGTTCGGCGGCGGTGGCGCGCTCCCCCTCGACGGTGAAGTAGACGTACTTGTCCGAGCCCATCGACTCGACGATGTCCACCGGCGCCTCGAACTCCAGGCCCCGGCGGCGGGTCTCGTCGTCGATCAACGCGGCGTCCTCGAAGTGCTCCGGCCGGATGCCGAGGATCAGCTCCCGCGGCGCGTCACCGGCCTCCAGCTCGCGGCGGACCCGCTCACCGATCGGCACGTCGCCCAGCGCGGTCCGCAGCTTCCCGTCCTCCACCGCGGCGTGCACGAAGTTCATCGACGGCGAGCCGATGAACCCGGCGACGAAGAGGTTGCGCGGGTGGTCGTAGAGCTCCTGCGGCGGGCCGACCTGCTGCACCGCGCCGCCCCGCATGATGACCACCCGGTCGCCCAGCGTCATCGCCTCGGTCTGGTCGTGGGTGACGTAGACCGTGGTGGTGCCGAGCTGCTTCTGCAACCGGGACACCACCGTGCGCATCTGCACCCGCAGCTTGGCGTCCAGGTTGGACAGCGGCTCGTCCATCAGGAACGCCTTCGGCTGGCGGACGATCGCCCGCCCCATCGCGACCCGCTGCCGCTGGCCGCCGGAGAGGTTGGCCGGCTTGCGGTCCAGCAGGGCGGTCAGCTCCAGCACCTTGGCGGCCTCGTCCACCTTCTGGTTGATGGTCTCCTTGTCCATCTTCGCCAGGCGCAGCGGGAAGGCCATGTTCTCCCGGACCGTCATGTTCGGGTAGAGCGCGTACGACTGGAAGACCATGGCGATGTCCCGGTCCCGGGGCGCCTTGTCGTTGACCCGCTCCCCGGCGATGCGCAGTTCGCCGTCGCTGATGTCCTCCAGCCCGGCGATCATGTTGAGCGTGGTGGACTTCCCGCAGCCCGACGGGCCGACCAGGATGACGAACTCGCCGTCGGCGATCTCCAGGTCGACGTCCCGCACCGCGGTGGTCCCGTCCGGGAACCGCTTGCTCACCTTGTCCAGCACGATGTCAGCCATTGTTACCACCTATCCCTTGACTGCGCCGGAGGTCAGGCCGGAGACGATGCGGCGCTGGAAGAAGAGCACGAACAGGATGATCGGCACGGTGATCACCACGGCGGCGGCGCAGATCGCCCCGGTGGGGTCCTCGAACTGCGACTCGCCGGTGAAGAACTGCAGGGCCACCGGGACCGTGCGGGACCGCTCGGTCGAGGTGAGCGTGATCGCGAACAGGAAGTCGTTCCAGCAGAAGATGAAGACCAGGATGGCCGTGGTGAAGACGCCCGGCGCGGCCAGCGGGGCGATCACCCGCCGGAACGCCTGCCCCTGGGTGGCGCCGTCCATCTTCGCCGCCTTCTCCAGGTCCCACGGGATCTGCTTGAAGAACGCCGACAGCGTGTAGATCGCCAGCGGCAGCGCGAACGTGATGTACGGCAGGATCAGGCCGGGCCAGGTGTCGAAGAGGCCGAGCTGCCGCTCGATCTCGAACAGCGGCGACACCAGCGACACCTGCGGGAACATCGCGATCAGCA
This sequence comes from Micromonospora sp. NPDC018662, assembly GCF_044391475.1. Lineage (NCBI taxonomy): Bacteria > Bacillati > Actinomycetota > Actinomycetes > Micromonosporales > Micromonosporaceae > Micromonospora > Micromonospora sp. NPDC018662. The sequence continues at coordinate 47,140 of NZ_JBISAC010000015.1, read as the reverse complement.
GGGAGACCCCGACCAGCAGCTTCTTGCCCGGGAAGTCCAGCCGGGAGATCGCGTACGCGGCCATCGTGCCGAGCACCACCGCGACCGCGGTGGCGATCAGCGCGATGCCGATCGAGTTGACCAGGGCCCGGACGAACTGGTCGGTGTCGAAGATCGTCCGGTAGTTGTCCAGCGTCCACTCCCGAGGCCAGAACTTGCCGTCGGTGAGCGTGGCCGGGGTCTTGAACGACAGCGAGGCGATCCAGAGCACCGGGACCAGCGCGAAGACGACGACCACGACGTCCAGCACGCCCCAGCGCAGCTTCGCCCGCGTGGTGGTTTCCACGGCCATGTCAGCGCCTCTCCCCATCGTCGCTGCCGGGGGCAGCGGTGCCGAACAGCTTCACGAACACGAAGGCGATGATCGCCACGGTGATGAAGATCAGCACCGACATCGTGGAGCCGATGCCGAGGTTCAGGCCCCGGATCAGGTTGTTGTAGGCCAGCATCGACACCGACGAGGTCTCGTTGCCGCCGTTGGTGAGCACGAAGATGTTGTCGAAGACCCGGAACGCGTCGAGCGTGCGGAACAGCAGCGCGACCAGGATCGCCGGCTTCATCACCGGCAGCATCACCTTGGTGAACCGCTGCCACGCCGTCGCGCCGTCGGTGGAGGCCGCCTTGAGCAGGTCCTCCGGCACCAGCGCCAGCCCGGCCATCAGCAGCAGCGCCATGAACGGGGTGGTCTTCCAGATCTCCGCCAGCATGATGATCGCCAGCGAGCTGGCCCGTTCGGTGAGCGGCGCGCTGCCGTCGAACAGGTTCGCCAGGTAGCCGGTGCCCGGCGTCCAGGCGTACCGCCAGGAGAACGCCGCGACCACCGTGACGATGCCGTACGGGATCAGCGCCGCGGTGCGGACGATGCCCCGGCCGACCAGGGTCCGGTGCATGATCATCGCCAGGCCCATGCCGAGCACCAGCTCGACCGCGACCGTGACCACCGTGATCAGCGCGGTCACCCCGAACGCGGTCCACCAGAAATCGTTCGTCAGCACGGTGACGTAGTTCTCCAGCCCGACGAACTGCCGCTCGTCGGGGAACCGCAGGTCGTAGCGCTGCAACGACAGCCAGATCGAGTACAGGATCGGGTAGGCGGTGACCAGCACCATGACCAGCGCGGCCGGCGCGCACAGCAGCCAGCCCAGGCGCCGCTCGGCCCGCTTGTTGTCGCTCAGCGGGGCGCGGACGCCGCGGCGGGCCCGCTGGGCGGGCACCGCGGCGTGCTTGCCGCTCGGCTGCTCCGTCTCGGCGGCGGCCTCCGCGCCGGCCGGAGTGGCGTTCACGCTCATGGCAGCACACCCTTCGACTCCAGCGCGTCGGCGATGGCCTTGCGCAGCTCGTCAGCGGTCCGCTCGGGGTCGATCCCCGAGGGCGGCGACAGGATCGCCGACATCACCGTGGAGATGCTCTGGTACGCCGGGGTCAGCGGTCGCACCGCCGGCTCCTTCAGCTCCTCCAGGATGGTCTCCTTCATCGGGTACGCCTCGGTCATCTCCGGGTCGTCGTAGACCGCCTCGATGGTCGGCGGCACGCCGTCGTTGACCGCGGAGAACTTCTGGTGCTCCGCGTTGCGGATGCACCGGGCCGCCTCGAACGACTCGGTCGGGTGCTTCGAGTACTTGCTGACCGCCAGGTTGACCCCGCCGATGGTGACCTTGCTCGGGGTGTTCGCGTCGATGCCGGGCACCCGCGCCCACTTCACGTCCTTGGCCAGCTCGGGGTTGGCCTCCTGCATCGCCGGATAGACGAACGGCCAGTTCACCTGGAACGCGCCGCCGCCGGACTGGAACTCCAGCCGCACCGGGTCCTCGACCGCGTTGCTGAACGACGGCGAGGTCACGCCCGACGTGGCGAACGTCTTGAGCTGCTCCAGCGCGCGCACGGTGCCGGCGTCCATCACCGCCTTCTTGCCGTCGTCGCTGAGGATCTTCCCGCCGGCGCTCTCGGCCAGCGTGTTGTAGAGCACCACCAGGCCCTCGTACTGGGCGCCCATGGTGAGCACCCGGTAGGGCTTGTTCTGCTCCTTGAGCTGCTGGGCCGCCGAGATCATCTCGTCCCAGGTCTTCGGCGGCTGCGACACCAGGTCGGCGCGGTACCAGAGCAGCTGGACGTTGGTGTTCTTCGGCGCTCCGTAGAGCTTGTCCTCGTACCGGGCGGTGTCCAGCGGGCCGGCGAGCGTGCCCTGCTCCACCTCGGCCTTGTCCTGGCCGGTCCACTCCCGGATCCAGTCCGCGCTGGCGAACTCCTGGGTCCACGTGACGTCCAGGCCGAGCACGTCCATGCCGGTGTCCTGCGCCGCGAGCCGCCGTACCATCTGCACCCGCTGCTCGTCGGCCTCGCGGGGCAGCACCCGGTAGCTGATCTTGTAGCGCCCCTGGGCCTGCGCGTTGCAGTCGTCGACCACCTTCTGGAGGTTCTGCTCCGGCGGGTAGTACAGGTTGATCGTCGGCGTGCCACCGTCGCCGCCGGACCCGCAGGCGGCCAGCGGGGCCACCAACGCGAGCGCGGCGGCTGCCGCCGCCGCCCGTCCGGCCGGCCGCCGTGCGGCCGTGTCGGGGACTGTCGTCATCACCCTCCCCCTCTCTTCGGCGAGAGCCGGGGAGGTCACCCGTGCCCCGGCGCACGGCGAGACGGCGAGGCACCGGCCCGTGCGCCCGACGCCCCGGGCGTTTCGTGCGGCAGAACGTGCCCGACCTGCGACGAAGCGAAACATCACGGTCACGTGACGGTGACCGCCGCGCTGCGCGTCCGGGCGACCGCGCCTAGGTTGGGGGGATGGACGCCACCTTCTTCTTCGACCCGGTCTGCCCGTGGACCTGGCGCACCTCCCGCTGGCTCGTCGCCGTCGCCCAGGCCCGCGGGCTGCGTGTCGAGTGGCGGGCGTTCAGCCTGGCCATCCTCAACGACGGGCAGGTCGCCCCGGAGTACGCCGAGGCGATGGCCGCCTCCGGCCGGGTGCTGCGGCTGGTGGAGGCGCTGCGCGCGCAGGACCGGCACGAGGACGCGGGCCGCCTCTACACCGAGTTGGGCACGCGCAGCCACGACGTCGGGGACCCGCTCGGCGACCGGACCGTGGCGGCGGCGGTGGAGGCGGCCGGTGTGACGGACGCCGCGCCCGCGCTGGACGAGGAGCGCTGGGACGCGGCGGTGCACGAGTCGCACGCGCTGGCGTACGCCACGGCCGGCCCGGACATCGGCTCCCCGGTGCTGATGGTGCCGGACGCCGCCCGCGGCATCCACGGGCCGATCATCACCGAGGTTCCGGGCACCGAGGACGCGCTGGTCATCTGGGACTCGATGCTGCCGCTGCTGCGCCTGGAGACGTTCCACGAACTCAAGCGCGCCCGCCGCTGATCGCGTTTTACGCGTTGTACGCTGCTTTCGTGATGGAGCGTGAGTACGCCTGGACCGAGGTCGGCAAGGCGAGCGCCAGCCGCCACGACGTCTCGGAGCAGGAGGCGATCGAGGCGCTCTACTCACCGCAACGGATCGAGAACCACATCGGGAGCTTGCTGCTCGGTCAGGCAGTGGATGGAGGGAACTCGATGAGCGCTGACCGTGATCCGCGCACGATGAGCCGCGAGGAGTTGGTGGCGTACTTCGACCGGGGCGGCGACATCTCCGAGTTGCTGCGGGACGCGACCCGCGGGCCCGACCTCGGGCCGGCGCCCACTGCGGAGAGCGTGCCCATGGTGGTGACCGGCGTCCGGCTCCCCTCCACGATCGTCAGGCAGCTCGACGAACTCGCCGGCAACGACAAGGGTGGCCGGTCGGGTCTCATCCGCCGGGCGATCGACGAATACCTGGCCCGGCACGCCGGTGAGGCGGCCTGACCGGCGTCCCACCAGGTGAACGGCGAGACTACCGGGCGGGAACGGACTGGACTAGCGTTTCCCTAGCTCCGTGGCCCCGCGCGTCGCCGCCGCTGTCGACCCGCCGCCGGCTGTCCCCCACAGCCTGCTCGATCGGTGGGTTCTCCCGGGAACCGTCGCCCGCGTGCGCACCGGTTGGGCAGGATTTTCCCGAGGAGGTGCCGTCGTGCAGGACACCCGCGCTCTCGCCCTGTCGTTCGAGGTGAGCGGCCTGCCCCCGGTCAAGACCGAGGCCCTGTCCATCTTCGCCGCCGGGCACCGGCAGGCGACCAGGGTCCGCACGCTGCTCCAGGCCGCCTGCACGGCGGCCCAGCGCACCGGGTGGACCCCGCTCGCCGGGCCGGTCGAGGTGGACCTGACCCTGCGTTGCCCGCCCGGGCACCGCACCTCCGACGCCAGCACCCTGCTGGGCGGCGTGTGCGCGGTGCTGCAGGACAAGAAGCGGGTCTCCACCATCGGCCTCGCCCACCTCGGGGTGCTGGTCGACGTCGCGCTCTGGTCCGACGACCGGCAGATCCGCCGGCTGTCGTACGCCGAGGAGCCGGCGGACGACTTCTCGTACCTGGTCCGGGTGGCGGCCGTACCGACGATGGTTTGACCGACGCACGCGGTGGGGTACCGCGGACGCCGACGAAGGGAGCCCCGATGTCGGAGCCACATGTCACGCTCGACCCGAGCGGGCTCGATCCGGTGCAGCAGAAGCTGCGCGGCCCGCTGGAGGATCAGCTGACCTCGGCCCTGCAGGCGGCCGCCGAACGGATTCGCGCCGGTTACGCCGGCGAGCCGGTGGAGGACGTCTGCCGTCGGCTGCTCGACGAGACCCGGGCCGGCCTGCACCCCGACATCGCGGCCGGCTTCCAGCCGGACATGGACGAGTTCTGTCGGGTGGCGGTGGCGATCGTCCGGGGGGAGGTCGGCTGAGCCCGGCCCCGACGCGGGTGGTGTTCAGCCGCGCCGGACGTTGACGGCGACGACGTGGGCGCCGTCCGGGCGGGTGAACTCGCCCAACCGCACCGGCACCCGTCCGCCGTCCGGGGAGCGCAGGCCGAGCCCGAAGCTCAGGTGCCCCTCGAAGTCGCCGGCCGCGGCCCAGCCGAGCAGCGTCGGGTAGCCCACCGCCGCCGGCGGCACGTCGGCGGTCCGGCCGCCCCGCGCGTCGTGCGCCTGCGCCGGGGAGAACCGCACCGACAGGTAGGCCGTGCCGGGCAGCTCGACGGGGTCGCCGCGTCCCTCGGTCACCACCTGCGGCACGTATCCGACCCGGTAGGACGGGGTGGGCCCGCGGAACGCGAACGTGATCCGGCTGAACCCCTCCGCCGGGTGGTCGCCGACCTGCACCGCCACCAGCACGGGCAGCGCCGCGCGGGGCGCCGTGGTGACCGGCACCCGCACCGGGTGGGCGACGTGGGCCGGCGTGCCGGGCACCGCCTAGCCCCAGGTGACCCGCCAGGATCCGGCGGCCGTCGCGTCGGTCGGTGCCGGCCGGGTGGCCGGCGGGAGCGGCGCGGCGACCGTCGTGGCGGTCGTGGCCGGCGCGGCCGGCGGTGTGGTGGTCGAGGGCGTCGGGGACGCGCCGTCGTGGCCGGTCGTCGTGCAGGCCGCCGCGAGCAGCACGACCAGGCCGGCGAGCAGCGGTACGCGCTGGAGAGTCATGGTTCAGTGTCGCTCCGTCACCGGCCGGCACACCAGAGGCGTTCCCCAGGGATGGTCCGGACGGGTCAGGACCGGGTCCGCAACTCCCCGGCCCTGACCCCGGTCGTCCGAAAGTGGTAACGGTCCACGCCGCGGGAACACGGCGGGCATGGCACGTCGCCCACGCCGGGCTCCAGACGGCGAGCCGTTCTGCCCGCACTCAGCTCCACGGTGCTCTTACCACCGGACTCCGGTGCGCCCCCGACTCACCCCGACGAGGCGTGGACGCCGGCTCAGGTTAGGCGCGTCCGCGCAGGTCGGACAAGCTTCGGCCGGGGCGGACGGCTGTGATTGATGTCAATGCCGAAATGCGGCATGTCGACGTAACGGGGTCAGCCGGGGCGGCGCTGTTCGTCTTCGAGGCGCTGGCCGCGATCGGCCTCGCGGGCCGGCGCGGACCGCGCCGCCGCCGCACCGGCGATGAGCGCCAGCGCGCCGACGTGCAGCACGCGTACGCCGGCCGGTGCGGGCACGGTGGCGGCCGGCAACCCGGGCAGCAGGAGCGCGCCCAGGCCGGTGACCGCCAGGGCGACCCGCCAGAACACCTGTGGGTTCGCCGCCGGGGCGGGCGGGACCACGCCGTCGAAGATCTCCCCGTGGCGGGCCGCCCGCGCCGCCAGGACGACCACCAGCAGCCCGCCGCCGCCGCTGGCGAACACGTCCGCGAACTGGAACCAGTACAGCCCGGTCAGGGCGTGGAAGTCGGTGATGCCGACCAGCCGGGGCAGGCGCGCGCTGTGGCTCACCCGGTCCCACCCGACGTGGCTGAACGCGCCGATCAGCGCCGAACAGACGGTGACCTGCCAGGGGTGGCGTACGCCGGCCAGCCCGGCGTACCGGGGCCAGCCGAACAGCCTGGGCGCGGGCAGGTGCACGGCGATGCCGGCGACCACCCGGCGGACGATCCAGGCGTACCCGAGGGCGACCGGCAGGCACCACCAGAGCAGCCCGCCGAGCGTGTGGGTGCGCATCCCGAGGTCGAGGCGGGTGCCGCTGAACAGGTAGCCGACGTCCGGCGCGACCGCGCCGGTGCACAGTGCCACCCCGTCGAACCAGCGCGGTCGCCACAGCTTCAGCGGCAGCACCGGCGCCAGGTGCGACGGGAACGTGAGCGGCACGTTCCGGACGTTACCGGCCGGCTCAGAAGTGCCGGGTCAGGTCGGGAAACGCGGCGAGTCGAATCACCCCGGGGTCGGACGGGTCCAGCTCCTCGTGCTCCAGCACCCAGGTGTTCTCGTTCGGGATGAAGACCGCGTTCATGCCGGCGGCCCGGGCGGGCAGGATGTCCGAGCGCGGGGAGTTACCGATCATCCAGGCGACCGCCGGGTCGAACGCGTGCTCGCGGGCCAGCCACCGGTAGGTGTCGACGTTCTTCTCCGGCACGATGTGCGCCGCGCGGAAGTGGTGCAGCAGCCCACAGGCGTCGAGTTTGCGCTGCTGCTCCTCGCGCTCGCCCTTGGTGAGCAACAGCAGCTCGTGGCGGGTGGCGAGATCGTCCAGCGTCTCCGCCACGCCCGGCATCAGCTCGACCTGGTGCCCGACCAACGCGGCCGCGAGCTGGTCGATCTCGACGCGTTCCCGTTCCGTGGCGGGACGCTCGCGCAGCTTCTCCAGGCACTCACCGAGGCTGCGCAGGAAGATCTTGCTGCCGTAGCCGTGCGCCACCGCGTTGGCCCGTTCCACGTCGTCGAGCACGGCCCGGATCTGCGCCCGGTCCAGCGTCGGGTGGTCCAACCAGGTGAGGAAGTCCTCGATGACGCGCTCGAACAGGACGTTGTTCTCCCAGAGCGTGTCGTCGGCGTCGAAGACCAACACTGATCGCATCGAACCTCCCCGTCCGGCCCCGCACACCGTACTACTGAAAGGCGGGGGCCCCGCTTAACGTTTTTGGTAGAGGCGGGGCCCCCGCTTAACGCCGGAGTGTTAAGCGGGGCCCCCGCCTTACCGCCGGACGGACCGGGCGGACCGGCCGGTCGGCGGGCGCTGCGGTGCGGGTGGCCGACTGCGGAATCCCGGGTCCGGCGCGATGCTTCGGCGATGACTCCCGCACCCGCCCCATCCCCTCCGACGCGGGTCCGGCACCGGCGACGCACGGCCGTCGCCGTGGCGGCCACGCTCGCCGTCGTCGGCGGCACGCTGCCGGCGACCCCGGCGCTCGCGGTCAACGCCGCTCACACCACAGTGGTCAGCGCCGCGCCGGCGGCTTGGACGCCGCACGCGCTCGACGGCACCGTGTACCGGATCCTCCAGCTCGGTGACCGGGTCTACCTGGCCGGCTCGTTCACCAAGGTACGCAACGCGAACAGCACCGCGCAGCTGGCGATGCCCCGGCTGGTGGCGATCGACGCCACCACCGGCCGGATCGACACCACGTTCAGGCCGGTGGTCAACGGCACGGTCCGGGCGCTCGCCGCCGCCGCGGACGGCCGCTCGCTCTATCTCGGCGGCGCGTTCACCACAGTGAACGGTGTCGCCGCGCCCCGGGTGGCCCGGATCGACGCGGCCACCGGCGCGCGCGTCGCCGGGTTCGCCCCGGCCACGCTCAACAACCAGGTCAACGACATGCGGCTGGTCGGCGACCGGCTGCTCGTGGGCGGCGCGTTCCAGACCGTGGGCGGGGTGACCCGGCGCGGCCTGGCCGCCCTGAACGCGACCACCGGCGCCGCCGACGCCTCGGTGAACCTGCGGCTGGACGGCGCGCGGGTCACCTCCTCCGGGGCCACCTCGCCGGTCAAGGTGGAGGCGCTGGACGTCTCCGCCGACGGCCGGCGGCTGGTCTTCGCCGGCAACTTCAGCACCGTGTCCGGCGCGGCGCGGCACCAGCTCGCGGTGGCCGACCTGGGCGCCAGCGGCGCCACGCTCTCCGGCTGGGCCACCACCCGCTACCAACCGCAGTGCGCCAAGACGATGCCGGCCTACCTGCGCGGGGTGGACATCTCGCCGGACGGAACCTGGTTCGCGGTGGTCACCACCGGCGGCCCGTTCCCCGGCACGCTCTGCGACTCCGCGGCGCGCTTCGAGTTCGGCGCCGCGACCGGGAGCAAGCAGCCGACCTGGGCCAACTACACCGGCGGCGACACGCTGCTGTCGGTGGCGGTGACCGGCGCGGCGGTCTACGTCGGGGGCCACCAGCGCTGGCTGGACAACCCGTCGGGACGCAACTCGGCCGGCCCCGGCGCGGTGTCCCGGCCCGGCATCGGGGCGATCCACCCGACCACCGGCCGGGCGCTGGCGTGGAACCCGACCAAGGACCGCGGGGTCGGCACCGCCGAGCTGTACGCCACCGAGCGTGGCCTGTGGGTCGGCAGTGACACGGTGACGGTGGCCGGCGAGTACCACGCCCGGGTGGCGTTCCTGCCGTTGGCGTGAGCGACGCGGGGCACGACGGGACCGCCGTGCCCCGCGCTCAGCGGCGCAGGGTGAGGATCAGGTCGGCGACCAGCGCCGTCCACCCGGTCTGGTGCCACGCGCCGAGCCCCGCGCCGTTGTCGCCGTGGAAATACTCGGGGAAGCAGATCAGGTCCCGCCAGTCCGGGTGGGTCTGGAACAGTTGCGCCGCGCCGTAGATCGGCCGCCGCCCCCACCCGTCCCGGGTGAACAGCGAGATCAGCCGCGCCGACAGGTCGTCGGCGATCTCGTCGAGCGTCCGCTTCACCCCGGAACGGGTCGGGTACTCGACCTGGAGGTTGTCGCCGAAGAACGCGGCGTGGTCCCGTAGCGCGGTGATCAGCAGGAAGTTCGTCGGCATCCAGATCGGGCCGCGCCAGTTCGAGTTGCCGCCGAACAGGCCGCTCGTCGACTCCGCCGGCTCGTAGCCGACGCTGAACTCCTGCCCGCCCAGCGTGACCGTGAACGGCTTGTCCAGGTGGGCGCGGGACAGCGTGCGCAGACCGTAATCGGAGAGGAACTCGTCGGGGTCGAGCATCCGGGCCAGCAGCCGCACCACCTGCTCCGGGCCGACCATGGACAGGAGCCGCTGCTGGGTGCCGTCCGGGCCGAGCCGACGGGCGCCGATCACGTCGGCGTACTCGGGACGGTTGGTGAGGAACCAGCGCAGCCGGGCGCCCAGCTCGGGCAGGCGGCGCATGGTGCGCGTGGTGAGCCGGGTGACCGCGGCCAGCGGCAGCAGGCCGACCACCGAGCGGACCTTCAGCGGCACCTGCGTGCCGTCGGCCAGCCGCAGCACGTCGTAGAAGAACGCGTCCTCGGCGTCCCACAGCCCCTGGGAGTACGCCGCCGCGGCGATGTACGCGAAGTGCTCGAAGAACTTCGTCGCGGTGTCCACGTACGCGCGGTCGTGCTCGGCCAGCACGATCGCCATGTCGAGCAGGTTGAGCGCGTACATGGCCATCCAGCCGGTGCCGTCGGACTGCTCCAGCGTGCCGGCCACCGGCAGCGCGGCCGACCGGTCGAACGGGCCGACGTTGTCCAGCCCGAGGAAGCCGCCCTCGAACACGTTGTTGCCGCCGGTGTCCTTGCGGTTGACCCACCAGGTGAAGTTGAGCAGCAGTTTCTGCATCACCCGGGCGAGGAAGTCGTGGTCGCGGGCGCCGTCGATCTCGAAGACCTTCAGCGCGGCCCAGGCGTGCACCGGCGGGTTCACGTCGCCGAACGCCCACTCGTACGCCGGGATCTGCCCGTTCGGGTGCAGGTACCACTCGCGGAGCAGGAGCAGGAGCTGCTCCTTGGCGAACCCGGGATCGACCCGGGCGATGGTCACGCAGTGGAACGCCAGGTCCCAGGCGGCGTACCAGGGATATTCCCACGGGTCCGGCATGGAGAACACGTCGAAGCTGGTCATGTGCCACCAGGCGCTGTTGCGCCCGTGCCGCCGGCCGGCCGGCGGCGGCGCCGAGCCCGGGTCGCCCTCCAGCCACCGCTTGACGTCGAAGTGGTAGAACTGCTTGCCCCACATCAGCCCGGCGATGGCCTGGCGGGCGACCAGCGCCTCGTCGGCGGTCGCCGCGGCCGGGATGACGCTGTCGAAGAACCGGTTCGCCTCGGCACGCCGGGCCCAGAGCACGGTGTCGAACCCGTCGCCGAGGTCGGCCGGGGCGGGCGGGTCGCCCGCCGGGGGCGGCGCGGTGCGGGTCAGCCGCAGCCGGATCCGCCGCTGCTCGCCGGCCGGCACGTCCAGCACGTAGTGCAGCGCGCCCTTGGTGCCGACCCGGTCCGAGTTGACGGTGGCGGCGCCGGCCACGACGTGGTCGTTGATCCCGTCCTTCGGGTACGCCGAGCGCCCGCGCAGCCCCCACAGCCGCTCGGCGTTGCTCTCGTTGTCGCACAGCAGCGGCGTCGGGTCGCCGTCGCCCTCCAGCAGCAACTGGCCCAGCACCCAGTGCTCGCCGACCAGCCGGGAACCGCTGCCGACCAGCTCGGGGACCCGGTCGGCGCCGGGCAGGCCCCACGCCCAGGTGTTGCGGAACCAGAGCGTGGGCAGCACGTGCAGGGTGGCGTCCTCCTCGCCCCGGTTGGCCACGGTGACCAGGATGCACATGTCGGTCGGCGACGCCTTGGCGTAGTCGACGGTCACCGCCCAGTACCGGTCGTCGTCGAAGATGCCGGTGTCCACCAGCTCGTACTCGGTGTCGTCCCGGCCGCGCAGCGCGTTCACCGCGACCAGCTCGTCGTACGGGAAGGCGGCCTGCGGATAGTGGTAGCGCCAGCGCATCCAGGAGTGCGTCGGCGTGCTGTCGAGGTACCACCAGTATTCCTTGGCGTCCTCGCCGTGGTTGCCGCCGTCGCCGCCGAGGCCGAACATCCGTTCCTTGAGGATCGGGTCGCGTCCGTTCCACAGCGCCAGCGCGAAGCAGAACGTCTGCCGGTCGTCGCAGACGCCCGCCATGCCGTCCTCGTTCCACCGGTAGGCTCGGGACCGCGCATGATCGTGGGGGAAGTAGTCCCAGGCCGTGCCGTGCTCGCTGTAGTCCTCCCGTACCGTCCCCCACGCCCGCTCGGACAGATAGGGGCCCCATGCGCGCCAGTCCTGCTCCCCGGCATCGGCCTGGGCGAGCCGGTGCCGCTCGGGGTCGGGGGTCGCGGAGGTCGGGCGGTCGGTGATCACCCGCACATCTTCGACGTCCCAGGGGTACTTCTCCACAGCGGCCATTGTCGTCGTGGTCTGTCACACCTCGCTGCCGGTGGAGGAAAGTTGATCGACATCCGTTTCGGCCCGCAGGTCTGCGGGACGCTGTCCGCCGCCGCCGGGCGGGAATGGCTGGTCACGGACGGGCGCGGCGGCTACGCCACGGGCACCGTGGCCGGGCTGCGCACCCGCCGCTACCACGGTCTGCTGGTGGTGCCCGGCGAGACGCCGGCGTCCCGCAAGGTGGGACTCGCGAGCCTCGACCCGGCCGTGACGCTGCCGTCCGGGCGGCAGGTCCGGCTCGGCGCGCACGAGTGGTCCTCCGGGGTGGTCGACCCGCGCGGCTTCGAGTCGCTGGAACGCTTCGACCTCACCGACGGGGTGCCGCGCTGGCGGTGGCGGGTCGGCGACGTGGTGATCGAGCGGGAGATCGCCATGACGTACGGCCGGTCCTGCGTCGCCGTGGTCCACCGGCTGGTCTCCGGCGGCCCGGTCCGGCTGGACCTGGCGGCGGCCTGCACCTGGCGCGACGCGCACGGCGAGCGGCGGGCCGACGGGCCCATGCCCCGGCTGGAGCCGGTGGCCGGCGGCGCGGTGGTCGACGGCGCGTTCCGGCTCGCCGGGCCGGACTGGACGCCGGAGGGCCAGTGGTGGCTCGGGGTCCGGCACCGGGCCGAGGCGGCCCGCGGCCTGAACCCCGACGAGGACCTCTGGTACGCGGGCCGCTTCTCCGGCGCGCTCGACGAGCCCGGCGCGACGGTGACGGTGCTGGCCTGGGCGGACGACCTGGCCGAGGAACCGCCACCGGCGACCGCCGTCCTCGAGGCGGCCCGGCGGCGCAACCGGGCGGTGGTCGCCGCGGCGAAGCCCGACGACGCGGTCGAGGCGACGCTCGCGCTGGCCGCCGACGCGTTCGTGGTCCGCACCGCCAGCGGCCCGGACGTGGTGGCCGGCTACCCCTGGTTCGGCGCCTGGTCGCGGGACACGATGATCTCCTACGAGGGGCTGTTCCTCTGCGCCAACCGGGCCGACGAGGGCCGGGAACTGCTGCGCGCGTACGCGGGCACGCTGAGCGAGGGCATGCTGGCGAACACCGCCGACACCGGCCGGGTCGAGCACAACACGGTCGACGCCACGCTGTGGTTCCTGCACGCGGTGAGCCGGCACGTCACTGTCACCGGCGACACCGACCTCGGCGACGAACTGCTGCCCGCGCTGCACGGCGTGGTCGAGGCGCACGTCGCCGGCACCCGCTACGGCATCGGCGTCGACCCCGCGGACGGGCTGCTCACCCAGGGCGGCCCGCCGGACGTGGCGCTGACCTGGATGGACGCCCGGGTGTACGGGGTGCCGGTGACTCCGCGTACCGGCAAGCCGGTCGAGGTCAACGCGCTGTGGATCAACGGGTTGGCCGGGCTCGCCGAGCTGACCGAGCTGGCCGGCCGGGACGCCGGCGCGCTGTGGACGCTGCACTCCCGGGCCACCACGTCGTTCCGCGACCGGTTCCCCGCGCCCGCCGGCTGGCTGCACGACGTGGTGGACGCGCCGGCGCCCGCGTACCCGCTCGGCGGCGCCCCGTACCACGACGACGACCTGCTGCGCCCCAACCAACTGCTCGCCTGGTCGCTGCCGTACGCGCCGCTGGAGCCGGACGAGGCCACGCTGCGCCGGCTCACCGAGGCGTTGTTCACGCCGCTCGGGCCGCGCAGCCTCGCCCCCGACTCCCCCGGCTTCACCGGCCGGCACCGGGGCGGCCCGGCCGAGCGGGACGCCGCCTACCACCAGGGCACGGTCTGGCCCTGGCTGACCGGGCCGCTGCTCGACGCGTACCGGAAGGCGGGCCTGCCCACCGCGGACCTGCTGGTCGGGCTGGAGGGCCACCTGGTCGAGGACGGCCTGGGCTCGGTCAGCGAGACCGCCGAGGGCGCGGCCCCGCACGCCGCCACCGGCTGCCCGTTCCAGGCCTGGTCGGTGGCGGAGCTGCTGCGCGCGCGGCGGATGCGCCGGTAACCCGTTACAGACCGGCAACCGGCGCGTCTCCGCCGGTTATCGACGCCTGGGCAGGATGGGTCCCGATCCCACCGGGCACCCGCAGCGACGCCGACGGGTCGGGGACGTCCACAACTCAAAGGGGGCCGCGTGTCAGCTGACGCCGAAGTGATCGACATCCAGCCCGCCCGGCGCCTGCGGGTGCTGCTGCTCTCCTGGGAGTACCCGCCCGTGCTCGTCGGCGGGCTCGGCCGCCACGTGCACGCGCTCTCCGTCGCCCTGGCCGCCGCCGGGCACGAGGTCACCGTGGTCACCCGGCACGCCGAGGGCGCGCCGCTGGAGGAGTACGCCGACGGCGTGCGCGTGCTGCGCGCCGCCGAGGACCCGGTCCGTTTCCCGCTCGCCACCGGGTCGCTGCTGGCCTGGACCATGGCGTTCAACCACACGCTCACCCGGGCCGCCCTGCGCGCCACCGAGTCCGGCGCGTACGACGTGATCCACGCCCACGACTGGCTGGTCGCGCACACCGCGATCACCCTGGCCGAGCACTTGGACGTGCCGCTGGTGACCACCATCCACGCCACCGAGGCCGGCCGGCACCAGGGCTGGCTGCCCGAGGAGATGAACCGCACCATCCACGGCGTCGAGCACTGGCTGAGCAATGCCTCCGCCCGGGTGATCGCCTGCTCCGGCTACATGCGCGACCAGGTGGCCCGGCTGTTCGACCTGCCGACCGGCCGGATCGACGTGGTGGCCAACGGCGTGGACGACCGGGCCTGGCGGGCCCGCCCGCACGCGGTCGCCTCCGCCCGGGCCCGCTTCGCCGGCGACGGGCCACTGATCGGGTACGCCGGCCGGCTGGTCTACGAGAAGGGCGTGCAGCACCTGGTGCACGCCGTGCCGCACCTGGCCGACCGGCACCCCGGCCTGCGGGTGGTGATCGCCGGGGACGGGCCGTACCGGGACGAGCTGGTCGACCAGGCGCACCGGCTGCGCCTCGGCGACACGGTGCGGTTCGCCGGCTTCCTGGACGCCACCGAGCTTCCCGCGGTGCTCGCCGCCACCGACGCCACCGTGATCCCCAGCCTCTACGAGCCGTTCGGCATGATCGCCCTGGAGGCGGCGGCGGCCGGCGCGCCGCTCGCGGTGGCGCGTACCGGCGGGCTGGCCGAGATCGTCGAGCCCGGGGTGACCGGGGTGACGTTCCCGCACGGCGACCCGGACGCGCTGGCCGGCGCCGTGGACCGGCTGCTCGGCGACGAGGTCTTCGCGCGCCGGGTGGCGCGCAAGGCACGCGCCATGGTGTCCCGGCGGTACGCCTGGTCGGCCATCGCGGCCCGGACCGCCGGCAGCTACGCCGCCGCCCGACGGGAGCACCACACGTTCCAGACCCGGCGGGCCGCCGCCCGGCTGGCCGGCGGCCGGTCCGCCATCGCCATTCCGGACGGAAATCTGCTGGCCGGAGCCGCGAGCTGAGGCGACCCGCCCTGATGGGATAGGTGCGGTCCGATCCGTTGGCTATTGTGGACCACGGCCAGCGGTGAGGAGTGCGGTGCGGAACGTGGTGATCGCCGGACGATACCGCCTGATCGAGCTGGTCGGTCGCGGTGGGATGGGCCAGGTCTGGCGCGCGCGGGACGAGGAGCTCCAACGCGAGGTCGCGGTGAAGCAGGTGGTCCCGCCGAACTGGCTGGCCGAGCACGAGCGGGACGAGCTGCGCGCCCGTACGCTGCGCGAGGCGCGCACGGCGGCGCGGCTCAACCACCCCAACGTGGTCCGGGTCTACGACGTGGTCCGGGTCCAGGGCGACCCCTGGCTGATCATGGAGTACGTCCCGTCCCGGTCGTTGCAGGAGCTGATCGAGGCCGACGGCCCGCTGCCGCCCGGGCGGGCCGCCGGGATCGGGGTGGCGGTGCACGCCGCGCTGCGCGCCGCGCACGAGGCCGGCGTGCTGCACCGCGACGTGAAACCCGCCAACGTGCTGCTGGCCCGGGACGGCCGGGTGCTGCTCACCGACTTCGGGCTGGCCGTGTTCGAGGGCGGCGACGGCGCCATGACCCGTCCCGGGCTGGTCCTCGGCTCCCCGCAGTATGTCGCACCGGAACGCGCCGCCGACGGCGTGTCCAGCGTCGAGGCGGACCTGTGGTCGCTCGGCGCCACCCTGCACGCCGCCGTGGAGGGCCGCTCCCCGTACGCCCGCAGCACCGCGATGGCGACGCTGGCGGCGCTGGCCAGCCAGCCCCCGGACCCGGCACCGCACGCCGGTCCGCTGATGCCGGTGCTGGTCGGGCTGCTGCGCCGCGACCCGCGCCACCGACTCGGCCACGACGACGTCGCCGGGTTGCTCGCCGACGCCGCCGGGCCGGCCGCCGCTCCGGCCCGGCCGGCCGTCGATGCTCCGACCGTGCCCAACCAGCCGGTCCGCTCCGGCCCGCGCACCGCCGGCGTCGGGGGCGGGGCGGGGGCGGGGCGCCCGGCCGGGGTCGGGTCCGCCGTCCCGCCGCCGAGCGGGTCCGGCATCGGCGTCCCGCCGGTCGCCCGACCCGCCCCTCCGGTCCCGCCGCTGAGCGGCTCCAGCATCGGCGTCCCGCCGGTGCCCCGGTCCGACCCCGCCGAACCACCGGCGAGCGTGGCCGTCGGCGGCGCCCCGCCGGAAACTGGGACCGTGGGCGGCACCCGGCCGGCGAGTGGCACCGCACGGGCCGTCGCGCCGGGAAGCGGCACCCGGCCCTCGCCCCCACCCGGGGGCGGGGCCGGCCGGGCCGTTCCGCCGCCGACGAGCGCGACCGGACGGGCCATGCCGCCCTCGACGTCCGGTGAGGTGCGGGCCGCGCCCGCCGCCGGGCCGGGACGCCCGGACCCGACCGATCCGGACGGCGCGGACGCCGCCGACCGGCCGACGGTGGGCTACCCGGACCTGATGCCGCCGGCCGCGGCGGCCCGGGCGTGGAGCCGGGCGGCGCTGGGCAGCGAGTGGGCGCGGCCGACCGACGATGAGCCGGAGCCCTCGCCCGACCGGGAGCACCGCTCGGGCGACCTGGACCGGCCGGAGAGCGACGGTTGGGCCCGGGACACCCCCGACCGGCCGGTGGGCGGGTTGGGGCCCACGGTCCTGACCAGCTTCGTGGACCCGGGCAGCCCCACCGGCCCGGAGGGGCCCGCCGCCCGCGCCGACGCGGCCAGCCCGGTGCACACGCCGGGGCTCGGCGGCGCCCCCACGACGATCCCGCCCCCGGTCACCTCCAGCGGCCTGACGGGCAGCGGCGCGCTCCACGACGATCGCGTGCGCGGGGCCGCGCCGTCCCGTACGCCGGGCGGAAGCGGGACCGCCTCCGGCGGGCTGTCGTATGACGTACCCGGTCGGAGCGGGACCGGTCGCGCCGGCTCGCCCGACGGCCCGGCCGGCGGCGACCGGCACCGGACGACCACGCGGCGCTGGCTCCTCGCCGCGGGGGCCGCGGCACTGGCGGTGCTGGCCGGTGTCGGCACCGCCCTCGCCGTCGACGGTGACCACGGGCATTCGCCGGACGGCGACGACCACGCCGCACCGGCCGGCCAGCCGTGGGAGCGACCGCCCCCACCCGGCGGGCCGGGCGGGCCGCCGCCCCCGCCGTTTCCCTGCATCCGCCCCGACGTGGCCGGCACGCCGGTGCAGAAGGGCCCGCCGCCGGCCGACCCGGCGGTGACCATCCCCGCCGGCTGGGTCTGGCCCGCCGACACCGGCGGCTTCCACATCGCGCTGCCCGCCGGGTGGCTCCAGCTCCGCTCCGGCGACACCACGTGTTTCCAGGACCCGACCACCCGGCGCATCCTGGGTGTGGAGCCGTACCCGGGCGGCGACCCGGTCGGCCGGCTGCTCTCGGCCGAACGGGACCTCACCTCCGCCGGCCGGCTCCCCGGATACGAGAAGGTGCGGCTCGACGCCGACGGCGACGGCGCCGAGTGGGAGTGCCGCTGGATCGCGCCGAGCGGAGAACGCCTGCACGCGTTGCGCGTGCTGCCCGGCGAGGAGGCCGGGTGGACGCTGGGCCTGACCACCTCGGACGCCGACTGGGCCGCCGCCGAGGACCAGTTCGCGCTGATCCGGGACAGCATCCGGCCGATCCGACCCACCCGCACCGCGGGATGACCGGCGGGCGTCCCCCGGTCGCACCGACTGACTACAGTGGCGTAGTTTCGTCGATCAAGATCTTTGGGGAGGGCGAGCCGAGATGATGGGACCGTCCCACGCGCTGTCCGGCGCGGCGGTGTGGTTGACCGGCTCCTGGGCGCTGGACCAGTTCGCCGACTATCACCAGACGCCGCTGGCGCTGGCGGTGGGCACCGCGGTCTGCGCGGGCGGGGCGCTCTTTCCCGACCTCGACCTCTCCGGCAAGGTGACCCGCAACCAGGGTGGCGCCACCGTGGCCCGGACGTTCGGCGTGTTCAGTCTCTTCGTCGCCGAGGTGATGGAGAAGATCTCGCTCGGCGTCTACTACGCCACCAAGCTCAGCAAGGATCCGCGCCGCAACAACGGGCACCGCACGCTGACCCACACCGTGCCGTTCACCGTGCTGGTCGGGTGGGGCACCACCGCGCTCTGCGCCCACTACGGCAAGTGGGCGGTGGTCAGCATCCTGTTCTTCATGATCGGTCTGGCGTTGCGCGGGCTCTTCGACGAGTGGGCCGAGCGGGCCGGCTGGGTGGTGGTCACGCTGGTGTCCGCCGCCGCGGCCTGGTTCACCTTCGCCAACCTGCCCGGCGACCGGGGCTATCCGATGATCGGTCTCGCCGTCGGCGTGGGGTGTTTCGTGCACATCCTCGGCGACATGATCACCCGGGCCGGGGTGCCGATCCTCTGGCCCATCCCGATCCGACGGCGGATGTGGACGATGATCGGGCTGCCCAACAAGATCGCGCTGCGCACCGGCAGCAAGGCCGAGACGGTCGTGCTACGGGGTGCGCTGACCGTGCTGGCCGTACTCGCCGCGCTGGGCCTGGTCGCGCCCTCGGTGCTGCAACGCTTCGACATCCAGGTGTGACGCGGGGCGGCGGCGCGACGACACCCGGGGGCATCCCCCTCGGTCCCCTTTCGAGCTGAGAGCACGAACGACTCAGCGCCGACGGACAGCCGAGTCGTTCCCGCCATCAGCTCGAAAGCGTCTGCCGGCCCGGGTGCGCCAGGTCCGGTCCGCCGCCCGACGCGGCTCGCGTCACCGGGGCGTCAGCAGGCAGAACTCGTTGCCGTCGGGGTCGGCCAGCACCACGTCGTCGGCGGTGTGCCGGCCGGCGCCGACCCGCGTCGCCCCGAGCGAGAGCAGCCGGTCGATCTCCGCCTCCCGGTCGCCGTCGGCCGGCGGCGCGAGATCCAGGTGTACGCGGTCCCGGCCGTGCCTCGGCATCAACGGTGGACCGCTCCAGGTGATCTTCGCCCCGCCGCGCGGCGACTGGATCGCAGTCTCCTCGTCCTGGTCCCAGACCAGTGGCCAGCCCAGCGCCCGGCTCCAGAAATAGCCGACCGCCTGCGTACCGTCGCAGTTCACCGCTCCGACGGACCCGCAGCCGGCGAGGAACCTGTTGCCCGCCTCGATGACGCAGAACTCGTTGCCCTCACCGTCGGCGAGCACCACGTGCCCCTCGTCGCCCCGCTGGCCGATGTCGACGTGCCGCCCGCCCAGCTCGATCGCGCGGGCCACCGTCTCCCGCTGCGCCTCCGGCGACACGCTGGTCAGGTCGAAGTGGATGCGGTTCTGCCCGATCTTCGGCGCCTCGGTCGGCAGGAACCGGATGCGCAGGCCGGCGTCGTCGTCAGGCTGGAGCGCGACGCCCTCGTACGGGTCGTCGACCACCTCCCGACCGAGCAACCCCGCCCAGAAACGCGCGAGCCGCAGCGGCTCCCGCGCGTCGACACTGATCGCGATCAGGTGACTCGTCATCGCCGCGCTCATCTCCGCTCCGCTGGCCGGCCCGGTCCGACCGGCGACCGAGCTTAGGACGCGGCGATCGGGCCCGCAGCCGATTATCGGGCCGCCGCCCTCCCCCTGTCCGGGACGACCGCCTCGGATGCCCCTGACCAGCCCGGACAGCCCGGCGCCTGTCCGGGACAGCTCCCGCTCCTTGCCGCACCGCGTCGCCCGAAAACACGATCGGAGGCAACCGAACAGGAACTCGACCGAGTTGCCGTCGGCGACAGGGGGCGCGCATCCCGCGCCTCCGGAAGGGAGCAACGATGCACCGCAAGGGACGCTCCATCAGAAACGCCGCCGTGCTGGCCACGGCCATCGGCGCCGGCCTGTCCCTGGTCGCGCCGTCGATGGCGACCGCCGCCCCGGTCGGGTCGGCGGAGGTGTCCGCGGACGCGGTGAACGAGCCGCCGAACTGGACGCCGGCGGGCTTCGGCACCATGACGAGCTGCAACTGGCGGCCGAGTGCCAACGGCAGCGGGGGCGCGACCGTGGCGAAGTCCATCTGGCTCCGAACCGGGCCCGGTGCGGGCTGCGGGAACGCGAGCGGCTACTCGATCCCCGTGGGGTCGCGACTCGGTGGCCGGTGCTTCGCGTACAACGACGCGGGCAACAAGTGGTACTACGTCAGCGTCGGGGGCACGGACCCGCTCGGGTGGATCTACTCGGGCAACGTCAAGAACGTCAGCACGTTCGACACGCCCTGCTGAGCGGCCGTTCGCGCTGACGCCGGATGGCCAGAGGTCCGCCTGCGCCCCGCGTGGGCGGGCCTCTGGCCCCGCGGCTCGCGCTACAGCACGTCGATCAGGAACTCCTGGTTCCCCTCGCCGGTGCAGGTCTCCTGGACCAGCTCCGCGTACGGCGTCAGGGCATTGTCCCGGATCCCGAGGCAGAACGTTCCGGACGCCGACCGTATCCGGAACCCCTCGGGTACCGGGGTGTCCACCGGTTCCATCCGGAAGACCTGGGCCGGGCGGTCGGCGGCGCAGTCGTTCCAGGGCATCAGCATGGTGGCCGCCGGCCCGTCGTCGATGACCGTGAGGCAGCCGATCCCCTCCTGCGGATGGTCCCACTTGAGGTGGTAGAGATCGCCGCCCACCAGTTGGAGGACGGTCGTGGGCGGTACGGCTCCGCCGCAGGGCCGCTGGGCCGCCACGGGGTCGGAGAGGCGGCCGGCGCTGTCGCGTCCCTCGCCGATGCACAGGTCTGGTGCCTGCGCCGGCCGGACACGGACCGCGCTCCCCTGCGCCTCGGTCGTGAGATGACGCGGCCCGGCCGTGGCGGGGCCCGCGGAGCCGGTAGGACCGGGCGACCCGGCCTCCCCATCGTTCGACAGGACGGCCCGGACGGTCACGCCGAGCAGGGCGAGGACGGCCAGCACCACCAACGCGACGCGTACCGGACGCGGTGGCCGCCACCACTGACGTCCCGGCACGGGAGGCGGCGAGGCCGGCGGTGGCCGGTCCGCCGGCCCGGTCGCCGGCACCGCCTCGGCGAGCCGGTCCCGGGCGGCCAGCCAGGAGTCGACGTGCTCCGGGCCAAGACACGCGCGCACGAACGCGGCCAGCACCTCGGGTTTCGGCAGACTCTGCCGGCGCAGGACGTCGGCGATCGTGCTGCGGGCCAACACGTCGCCGGAGGCCGCCGCCTTCTCCTCCAACTGCCGGAACGTGTATCCGCACCGGTCCTTGGCCTGCCGCATGAGGTGCACGAACTCGGTCACGTCACGGCAGGTATCCGGGTCAAAACGCTCCGCCATCATCGACACCCATGATGCCCGAAATGATCGCCGGGCTCAACCGAATGGGTGCCCGGGCGACGCCTGTCGGGTTATCGACTTGGCGTCCGCTAACGCCTGTTTTGAGGGTTTGGACGCGTCATACCACTCCCTCCGATGTGGAATGTCGTCTAATCTTCACGTCTGCGATCCGGGCAGGCGCTACACGGACCACCCGATCGACCCGGCGCAGCGGTCCGCAGGTTGAAGGAGCACACCGATGGTACGAGCCGGATGACCATGGCCACCGACATCGGGAGCCCACCGGCAGCCGGCCAGCTCGTCACCGTCCGCAACCGACGCTGGGTCGTCGCCGATGTGGTGCACAGCGGAGTGACCAGCGGCGACCCGCACGTCTTCACCGGCCGAGCCGCACATCTGGCCACCCTGGTAAGCGTCGAGGACGATGCCCGCGACGAGGAGTTACGGGTTGTCTGGGAGCTGGAGCCGGGGCGGTTGGTGCACGACAGCGCCACCCTGCCGGATCCCCGGAACGGGTTCGACCCACCCGGGCAGTTGGACGCGTTCCTCGACGCGGTGCGTTGGGGTGCCATCGCCTCGGCCGACCGGACCGCGCTCCAGGCGCCGTTCCGAGCCGGCATCGAGATCGAGGACTACCAGCTCGACCCCGTGGTCCGGGCCCTGTCGATGCCGCGGACCAACCTGCTGATCGCCGATGACGTCGGCCTCGGTAAGACCATCGAGGCCGGGTTGGTCATGCAGGAGCTGCTACTGCGCCACCGCGCTCGTACCATGATGATCGTCTGCCCGGCCGGTCTGACCCGCCAGTGGCGGGACGAGATGCGCGACAAGTTCGGGCTCGACTTCCGCATCGTCGATGCGACGCTGCTGCGGGATCTGCGCCGCACCCGCGGCCTCTACACCAATCCGTGGACGCACTACCCCCGGTTGATCGTCAGCGTCGACTGGCTCAAGCGGGATCGGCCGATGCGCCTGCTCCGCGAGGTGCTGCCGGCCACGCCGCGCTACCCACGCGCGTTCGACCTGCTGGTGGTCGACGAGGTGCACACCTGCGCGCCGTCCGGCCGCGGCCGGTACGCGGTGGATTCACAACGGACGACGGCCATCCGTGCCCTCGCCCCGCACTGCGAGCACCGACTCTTCCTGTCCGCCACCCCGCACAACGGCTTCACCGAGTCGTTCACCGCACTGCTGGAGCTGCTCGACGACCGTCGGTTCGCCCGCGGGGTCAAGCCGACCGACGAGCAGTTGGCGCGGGTGATGGTGCGTCGACTCAAGAGCGAGCTGCCGCCGAGGTGGGACGGCACCGCCCGTTTCCCGGAGCGTCATCTCGACTACCTGGAGGTCGACTACTCCACCCCGGAGCGACGCGCCCACGAGCTGCTCAACCGCTACGCGGCGAGCCGCCGGGCGAACGCCGACGGCCGGGCCGGCGAGATCGCCGCCGACTTCGTCACCACCCTGCTCAAGCGGCGGCTCTTCTCGTCGCCGAAGGCGTTCGCCGAGACGGTCGACACCCACCTGGCGACGATGACCGCCAGGGCCGACGACGCCACCGGCGGCACGAATCGGGTGGCCGGCGAGAAGGTCCTGCAACCGGTGATCGATCGGCTGGCCGAGACGGCCGAGGACGACGACGCCTACGGCACCGCCGAGGCCGATGCCCTGACCACGGTCCGGCACTACGCCGCGCCGCTCTCGGCCGAGGAGCGGGCGTTCCTCGGCGAGCTGCGCACCTGGGCCCGCGCGGCGCAGGACCGGCCGGATGCCAAGCTCGCCGCGTTGCGCCGGTGGCTGGACCCGATCGTGCGGCCCGACGGCGAGTGGCGTCCCGACCGGGTCATCATCTTCACCGAATACCGCGACACCCAGCGCTGGCTGCACGAACGGCTGCTCAGCGCCGGCTACCCGCCGGAGCGGATCGCGCTGCTGCACGGCGGCCAGGACCCGGACGAGCGCGAACACGTCAAGAACGTCTTCACCGAGCATCCCGACCTCGACCCGGTCCGGATCCTGCTCGCGACCGACGCGGCCAGCGAGGGCATCAACCTGCAACGACACTGCCACCGCCTCCTGCACTGGGAGATCCCGTGGAATCCCAACCGCCTGGAGCAGCGCAACGGCCGAATCGACCGGCACGGTCAACGCGCCGGTCGGGTCGAGGTGCTGCACTTCGTGCCGACCGGTTGGCAGCAGGTCGACTACACCAACGGCTCGCTGGAGGATGAGCTGGCGTTCCTCCGGTTGGCGGTGGAGAAGGTCGAGGCGATCCGGACGGATCTGGGCAGCGCCGGTGAGGTGATCGCCGCCCAGATCGAGCAGAAGATGACTGGTAAGCGGGCGGACTGGCAGGTCACCGACGTCGAGATCGACCGGCGGGCCAGCCGCGCGCGGCTGCGGGTCGAACGTGACCTGGCCCGGGACCTGCAACGACTCGTCGAGACGCTGAAGGGCAGCCGGGCGGAGCTGAACCTCACCCCCGCCACCGTGGAACGGGTGGTCCGCACCGGCCTGCGGCTGGCCCACCGTCGTGACCTGATCGACGCGCCGACCCCGACCGGTGCGGTGGGCCCGTGGTTCCGGTTGCCCGAGCTGCCCGGCGCCTGGTCCGCCGCCCGCAACGACGGGCTCCTGCACCCGGTCACCGGCCGGGAGCGACCGGTGACCTTCGATCCGGACGCGGTGGTGGGACGCACCGACGTCGTGCTGTTGCACCTCGGGCACCGGCTGGTGCAGATGTGCCTGCGGCTGCTCCGGGCCGAGCTGTGGGCGCAGGCCCGGGCCGGTGCCGGCACCGGCGGCGCGAGACTCAGCCGAGTCACGGCCCGGGTGGTGACCGGGGACCTGCTTCGCACCCCCGCACTGGTCGCCCACGGTCGGGTGGTGATCACCGGGGCGGAAGGCACCCGACTGCACGAGGAGATCGTCATCGCCGGCGGTCCGATCGAGGGCGGGAAACTGACCCGGGTCCGGCAGGAGGAGCTGGAGGCGCTGCTCGCCGCCGCGACCGAAGAGGTCCCCGCCGAGTCGGTCCGGCAGAGCCTGATCGAGCTGTGGCCGACCCTGACCAAGGCACTCGGCCGGGCGCTCGCCACCCGCGCCGACCAGCGGGCCCGCAGCCTGCACGGGCTGCTCGCCCGGCGCTGCGCGGAGGAGGTCACCGCCATCGACGCGGTCCTGACCGAGCTGGAGACCTCGATCCGCGCCAAGCTCGCCGACGAGCCGCACTGGGAGCAGCCGACGCTGTTCAGCATCGAGCGGGACCAGTTGCACACCGATCGGGAGGCGCTGCGGGCGCGGCTGCGCGCCATTCCGGCGCAGCGCGAGCGAGAGGGCGATGCCCTGCGCCGCCGCTACGCCGATCCGACCGCCCGGTGGTTCCCGGCCGCCGTGACGTTCCTGGTCCCCGCGTCCCTGGCCCGAGGTGCCCGCTGATGCCCGCCATCCCCCGCCAGTCCCGGGGCTCGTCCCGCCGCGCCGGTGTCGCGATCGGCCGTCCATTCCGGCCGCCCGCGCAGCGCGTCGACGAACAGCACGCCGAGTGGTTGGGGCTGCTGCGCCCGGAGGGGCCGTTCCTGACGGTGCCGGTGCTCGTCGAGGCGCTGCCGCACGGGCTGGACACGGTGCCGGACGACGTACGGGACCGGATCCGCCGGGGTTGGGCGGAGGTCCAGGACGCACCGGACCTGCTCGGCCCGGCGTGGATCGAGCTGGTCCTCGGTGAGCTGCTCCGCTATCCGGACTCCGCGCGTGCGGACGGCGCGGTGGAGGCCACCGACGGCGCCCGACCGGGCGTGGTGCTGTCCGGTCCGCAGGCCGGTGGTGGCCGGGCCGGCCGGCTACACGTGCACCGTCTGCCGTTCGGCGCCTCCCTCACCGTCGCCCGTGGGGACCGAACTGCTCCTGTCGAGCACGCTGCGCAGGTCTGCCGGGACACCGCCGTGCCGCTGGCGTTGGTGACGAACGGGCAGCACTGGGCGCTGGTGCACGCCCGGCGGGGCGAGGCCACCGGGGTGGGCGTCTTCGACGCCGACCTGTGGCTGGAGGAGCCCACGCTGCTGCGTGCCTTCGCCACCCTGCTCGCCGCGTCCCGGGTGCTGACCCCGCCGACCGACGCCGATGGTCGACCGTCGACCAGTCTGGCCGGGTTGTTCGCGCGCAGCGCCGAGGCGCTGACCCAGATCACCACCACGCTGGGCGACCAGGTCCGTCGGGCGGTGGAGCTGTTCGTCGGCGAGTTGGCCCGGCTGGACCGGGAGTCCGACGGGCTGCTGCTCGGCAAGGTCAGCGACCGGGAGATCTACCAGGGCTCGCTGACCGTACTCATGCGCCTGGTCTTTCTGCTCTATGCCGAGGAACAGCGACTGCTGCCGGTGGCCGACCCGCTCTACGCGCAGGCGTACGCTGCTTCCACGCTGCACGGCCAGCTCGGCGCCCTGCGGGATCTGCACGGCGACGAGGTCGGCGACCGGCGGACCGCGGCCTGGCCCCGGCTGCTCGCCCTCTTCGCCGCCGTGCACGGCGGCTGCGAGCACCCGGACCTGCGCATTCCCGCGCACGGGGGATCACTGTTCGATCCGCGCCGGTTCGGCTGGTTGGCGGACGCGGCGGTCACCGACCGGGTGGTGCACGAGATGTTGGACGCCCTGCTGGTGCTCCGGCACCGGGGCAAGGCCGCCGAGCAGCTCAGCTACTCCAGTCTCGGCGTCGAGCAGCTCGGCCACGTCTACGAGGGCCTGTTGGAGTTCTCCTGCGCCCGGGTGCGGGAACCGTACATCGGTCTGCTCGGCAAGCGTGAGCCGGAGCTACCGCTGGCCGAGCTTGAGGCCGCCGCCGCCCGAGGTGAGCTGGAGCTGCGCGTCTGGCTGGTCACCCACTGCGGCCTCACCGCCCGGCAGGTGGAAAAGGCCCTGGCCGCGACGCCCGCGCCGCACCAGCTCGCCGCGCTGCACGCGGCCTGCGACAACGACGCCGACCTGGCCGAGCGGGTACGCCCCTGGTGGGGCCTGCTCCGCGCCGACCTGCGGGACCTGCCCACCGTCTTCCCCGCCGGCTCAGTGCTGTTCACCCAGTTCGGCGACCGGCGGGCGACCGGCACCCACTACACGCCTCGGGAACTGGCCGAGGAGGTCGTGACGCACACGCTCGCCCCGCTCTGCTTCTCCCCCGGCCCGGCGCAGGGCGTCACCGACGAGGGGCGGTGGGAGCCGAGACCCGCCGAGGAGCTGCTGCGACTGAAGGTGCTCGACCCGGCGATGGGCTCCGGCGCCTTCCTGGTGGCGGCCTGCCGCTACCTGGCCGAGGTGGTGGTGCGGGCCTGGCGGCGCGACGGGCTTCCCGCCGAGTTGTCCGACCTGGCCAACGGCAACCCGGACCAGGAGGATCTGCTGCTCGCGGCCCGCCGGTCGGTCGCCGCCCGCTGCCTCTACGGGGTGGACCGCGACGACATGGCGGTGGAGCTGGCGAAACTGTCGTTGTGGCTGGTGACCCTGGCCAAGGGGAAGCCGTTCGGTTTCCTCGACCACGCGTTGCGGTGCGGGGACTCGCTGGTCGGGATCACCTCGCTGGACCAGCTCACCGCCTTCCACCTGGACCCGGAGGCGGGCCGCTTCCAGCACAGCCGTTTCTTCGGTGACCTCGTCGACCGGCTACACCACACGGTCGGTGAGATGACCGGGCTGCGTGAGTCGATCAGCGTGACAGTGGTCGAGGACGTCCGCGACGCCGCCGACAAGGAAGCCACGCTCACCGAAGTCGAACACCTCGGCCGGGGCCTGCGACTGGCCGCCGACGCGGTGGTCGGCGCCGCGCTCTCCACCGCCGTCCGGCCCCAGCGCCGCCCGTGGGAGCAGGAAGACGACGAGGACGACCCGGAACGGAAGTACGACGACCGCCTGCTCCGGATCAGCGACGACGTGCACCGCCTGCTCGACGGGGCGGACGACCCGGAGTTGGCGCAGCGCCTCGTCATCACCGTCGACGGATGGTTGCGCGGCTCCCGACCGGAGCCGATCCGCCCACTGCACTGGCCGCTGGAGTTTCCCGAGGTGGTGAACCGGGCCGGCTTCGACGCCGTCATCGGCAACCCGCCGTTCGTCGGCGGCCAGCGCCTCACCGGAGCGATCGGGCCGGACGTCCGCGAATACCTGGTCGAGCGCGTCGGCCGGGGCCGGCGGGGCAGCGCCGACCTGTGCTCGTACTTCCTGCTGCGCAATCTCAGCGTCACCGGCCGGGGCCGGGTCGGCATCATCGCCACCAACACCATCGCCCAGGGTGACACCCGGGAGGTCGGCCTCGACCAACTGGTGGACATGGGCTGGACGGTGTACCGGGCGAACAAGTCGCAGCCCTGGCCCGGCACCGCGGCGCTGGAGGTGTCGCTGCTCTGGGTCGGCCACGCCGCCGAGGGCGAGCAGCCGATCCTCGACGGCCGCCCGGTGCCGGGCATCACGCCGTCGCTGGACGCCCGCTCCCGGGTCACCGGCAAGCCGCACCGCCTGGCGGCCAACGCCGACGAGTCCTACATCGGCTCGTATGTCCTGGGCACCGGCTTCCTGCTCGAACCGGAGCAGGCGCAGGAGCTGATCGCCAGGGACCCGCGCAACGCGGACGTGCTGTTCCCCTATCTCAACGGGGAGGACCTAAACGGGCGGCCCGACTGCTCGGCCCGCCGCTGGGTCATCAACTTCCACAACTGGTCACTCGAACGGGCCCAGGAGTATCCCGACTGTTTCGCCATCGTCGAACTCAAGGTCAAGCCGGAGCGGCTACGCAACAAGTACAGCGTCAACGCTCGGGAGCGCTGGTGGCAGTATGAGCGGCGCCGGCCCGAGCTGTACTCAGCGATCGAAGGGCTCGATCGCGTGCTGGTGATCGCGCTGGTCAGCAGAACGGGACTGCCCGTGTTCGTTCCGACCGGGCAGGTGTTGTCCCACAAGCTCGGCATTTTCGTCTCGGCGCTGCCGGCGAGCCTCACCCTCCTGTCCAGCGGCTTTCACAGCTCGTGGGCCTGGAAGAACTCCTCGACGATGAAGGCCGACCTCAACTACTCGCCCTCGGATGTCTATGAAACCTTCCCGCAGCCGGAGCCGACCGAGCGTATGACGCGGATCGGGGCGGAGTTGGACTCGTATCGGCGGTCGGTGATGTTGGGGCGCGAGTTGGGGCTGACGAAGCTCTACAACCTGGTCCACGACGAGCAGGAGACCAGCGCGGACATCCGCCGCCTGCGGGAGATCCACGTCGAGGTCGACGAGGCCGTGGCCGTGGCGTACCGGTTCGACCTCGCGCTCGGGCACGGGTTTCACCAGACCCGCCAGGGCACCCGGTTCACCATCGACCCGACCGTCCAGATCGACGTGCTGGACCTGCTGCTCGAACTCAACCACGCGCGTCACCGGGAGGAAGAGCGCAACGGGCTGCGCCCCGGCACGGCACGCAAGTCGCCCAAGCGGGCCAAGCCCATCCCGCGACCGCGCGCGGCGGAAGACGCCGCCTCGGCCGAACCGCTGCTGCTCGACGGCCTCTTCGCTCCCCCGGACGCGCTCTTCTGACCGCTGCAAGCGATCCGCGACAACCGGTATTCGATGTCGGAAGGACAACTGATGGACGCGAACGAGCCCGACGCGGGCGAACAGGGTGAGGGTGTCTCCAACGCGGTGGTTCGCTTCTTCCAGGACACGACCGTGAAGGTCATCCGAGATGGGGTCGGCCCGATCACCGGTTCGATTCCCTATGCGGAGGCCCGACTCAGCAAGACCAGCCCGGAGGAAGGTAGCCCGGCAATCGCCGGCGGCGACGGGCCTCTGCGTGACCAGGCGAGTGAAGCAGCAATCGAGCGGGTGATCGATCGACTCATCATGGAGTCGGTGGCGACGGCCTCGACGAACGGGTTCGTCACCGGTCTGGGCGGTTTCATGACCATGCCCCTGACGCTTCCCGCTAACATCGCCGGGGCACTGGTGATCAACGCGCGACTGGTCGGCTCGATCGCCTACCTGCGGGGCTATGACATCTCGGACCCGCACGTCCAGACCTTCATCACGCTCACCACGGCAGGCGGGACGCTGGCGAGCACCCTGCACGGGGTGGGCGTCAAGGTCGGCACGAAGGTGACCGCACAAATGATCAAGGCGGTTCCGATCGCCGTCATCCGAAAGATCAACGAGCGTGTCGGCTTCATGCTGCTCGCCAAGTACGGGACGCAGCGGTCGGCCATCACCCTGGCCAAGGGCATCCCGATCGCGGGGGGCCTCGTCGGTGCCGGGGTCGACGCAGCCCTCACCGCTCTGGTCGGGCGCGCGGCCAAGGCGAACTTCCCGGCATCCATCTGACGCCGGCCGCAAGGCGTGAACCGTCCCCAGCCCGCCGCTTAATCCCGCAGTTCTCCCGCCTCGGCTTGTGCGATGAGGCTGCGTACGGCGTCCGCATGGGGATCTCCGAGTAGATCGAGGATCTGGAGTGCTTGCTGCCAGCTGCGCTGCGCGTCGTCGTGTTGGCCGGTGGCGTGGTAGGTGTCGCCGAGGGCGGCGAGGGTGAGTCCTTCGCAGCGTCGGTCGTCGAATCGGCGGAAGAGGTCCAAGGCCAGCTGATGCTGGTTGAGGGCTTCGTCGTGTTGGCCGGTCTGTTGGTAGGCCAGGCCGAGGGGGTAGGAGGCCCAGGCGACGCTCCATTGGTCGTTGATGCCGTCGAGGATGGCGACTGCTTGCTGGTAGTGGGCGATGGCGGTGTCGAGTTGTCCGAGGGCGCGGTGGCAGTTGCCGAGGCTGAGCAGGGACATGCCTTCGCCTCGGGTGATGCCGTGGCGGCGGAACACTTCCCGCGCCTGCCCGTACAGGTTGAGGGCTTCTTCTATGTCTCCGAGTTCCTCATGGATGAGGCCTTGGCCCCGGAGGCTGAAGCCTTCGACCCAGTGGTCGTGGACCTCGCGGCTGGCGTCGGCGCCTTGGCGGTAGCAGTCGAGGGCGGTTTCGCGTTGTTCCATTCGCCAGTAGGCGTCAGCGAGGCAGCGGAGGTTGGCTGCTTCGCCGAGGCGTGATGCGGCGGATCGTGCGGCGCGTAGGCCGGTGAGGTGGATGTCGCGCCAGTCGGCCCAGTACGACTTGAGTTCGAAGAAGCCGTCGCTGACGACGGGTAGCTGCCAGGCGATGTCGTGGTCGCCGAGCTCGTCTGCTTGGCGGATGGTGTCGAGGAGGTTGAGTCGTTCCCGCTCGAACCATGCCATTGCCTCGGTCACCGTGCTGGGTGGGGTGAGCGGTACGTCAGGTCCGGCCGGGGCAAGGCCGATGGCGTGGGAGTAGGGAAGGATGATCTTGCGGCCTTCCTCGGCCATCCACAGGTACCAGGTGTAGACGCGGCGGCGTGACTGGTGTTGTTGTTCGGGTGTCTCTTCAGCTCGCGCGCGTTCGAGGGCGTAGGCCCGCAGGAGGTCGTGGAACAGGTATCGGTCGCGGGCGGGGTTCTGCACGAGGTGTGCCGCGGTGAGCTGGTCGAGGAGGTTGCGGGCGCGGGGGATGCTCACGCCGGCGATGGCTGCCGCGGCGGCGACGGAGATGTCGGAGCCGGCGTGCAGCCCGAGGCGGCGGAAGAACTGCGCCGTGTCCTCGGGTAACGCCTGGTAGGACCAGGAGAACACGGCTCGCACGTCGGAGAGTTCGTCATCGTCGACGGTGAGGGCGTCAAGCTGATGCTCGACGAGCGCGAGGTCGGCGACGAACTCCGCGAGGGTGGCATACGGGGCGTTGGCGATGCGTTCCCCGATGATCCGCAGCGCGAGCGGGAGGTAGGCGCAGCGGCGGGCGAGTTCGGCGGCGGCCTGTGGTTCGGCGCTGACGCGGTCTCCGCCGATGCTGTCGCGCAGCAGCGTGATCGCTTCGTCGGGGGACAGTACGTCCAGGGTCATGCGTGACGCTCCTTCCCGCGCGACGAGGCCGGAGAGGCGGCTGCGGCTGGTGATGATCGCCATGCAGGTCGGTGTGGCGGGCAGCAGCGGCCGGACCTGGCTGACCGTGGACACATTGTCCACCACGACCAGCACACGCTTGCCGGTCAGGACGGACCGGTAGAGAGCGGCGCGTCCCTCGGTGTCGGTCGGGATCTGCTCGGCCGGCACGTGCAGGGCGCGCAGGAACGTGTCCAGCGCCTGTCCGACGTCCAAGGCCGGTCCCGGCCCGTAGCCGCGCATGTCGACGTAGAGATCACCATCGGCGAACCATCGCCGGACCCGGTGCGCCCAGTGCACGGCCAACGCGGTCTTGCCCACACCGGGGGCACCCGCGATGGCCGCGACGGCCATTGGCGGCCCGCCCCCAACCGTCGCGTCATCGTCGGCGGGCAGTGCCGCGTCCAGTCGGTTGAGGGTCTGCTCGCGGTTGACGAAGTGGGTCGCGTCGAGGGGCAGTTGGCGAGGCGGGAGAGAAGGCGGTCCCGCACGCCCGAACAGGTTGATGCCCCCGTGCACCGTCCCGGCTTGAACCACAGCTTCGGCGTCGCCGGACGACTCGTTGTGCGCGGTGGGCACGTTGCCTCCTCCCCGGCGAGCGGCGGATCTATGGGGAGCTGGGGTGGAGCTGGCCTGCGTACGTCCGGTAGGGGATCGACGCGGAGACGGCGGCGTCACGCCAGAGGTTGGCCTGCACGATCTTCTCCGGCTCGCTGATCAACTCGCCGGAGACGAACCGTCCCTCCTCGTCGTAGTACATCGCCACGAGCTGCGAGGAGTCGAACAGCCAGTAGTCGTAGTGCGGCAGCGCGGCCGGCCAGTCGTCGCCGGAGACCACGATGAGGCGGACGTCCTCGCCCGCCTCGACCGTGTGCTCGTAGGCCCAGCCGCATTCGAACCGGACGTAGTCCGACAGCGGCTCGGCGACGACATGGACCCGGTGCATGCGCTTGCCAGCCGACGCCGCTGCCCGCACGGTGTCGCACCAGGTCGCGATCCCGGGAAACTCCCCACGGGTCTCGCCGGCCAGGAACCGGGCGAACTCGTCCTGCTCGTACGACACGTCGTACCGCTGAAGCGTCTCCAACCGGTAGGCCGTGTAGCGGAAGTCGCGGAACAGCTGGTTGAACTCGGCGTCATCCAGCGAGGTGAACGATCGGGTCAACCTTGATCACCGTTGCCCGGACTCGCGGTAGCGCTCGATAGCGCCGAGCACCACCTCGGCAGAGATCCGCACCGCACTCTCCCCGGGAAGCACGTTCTCCAGTTCACCGAAGGTGTCGCCGTCGACGAGGTGCCCCTGGACGACCAGCTCTCCGCTGTCCGCGAGGTAGACCGTCGGGCAGCCGTTGCCACCCGACCCGGGGTCCTTGTATAGCTTGGTCAACTTCACCGCGACCTCCTTCGGGTCAGACGGCCAGCAAGCGCCCTTGGTGAGGACAGTAGTGCTCAGCGTAGCGGCCGAACAAGTCAATATCGTCTATCCGATCTTGATGCAGCGGGGCACGCGCATCGCCGTGCGCGCCGCTGAATGGCGCGTTGGCGGCCGACATTAACATCGAGGAGCCAGATGCCGTTGCCGTTCTGGTTGGCCCTCGCGCCCACCGGAGCCGGATGCCTGGAGGTGCCTGACGGTGGATCCACTCATGGCTACCGCAGCAACCACGCTCGTCGCCTGGACGACCACCGAGCTCGCCCAGGGCGGCCGGCAGGCGGTAGCGGCGCTAGTTGATTTCCTGCGAGACCGATTTCGGCGCGAACCCGAGGCACGCCAGGTCATCGAGGGTCTGCTCCACCATCCGTCACAGGATGCCGCTCATCTCCTTGCGGTATTGCTGGACCGCGAAGCACGACGTGACCCGGCGTTCGGCGCAGAGTTCCAAGCCCGATGGGTGCGGGCCAACGCAGCCGTCGCAGCCGGTCCGGACGGCGTAGCGAACTCCATCTCGGGCGATGTCAGCGGCCCGGTGGTGCAGGCGCGTGACGTCCACGGGGGCATCTCGTTCGGAGGCGACAAGTGATCCTGGCTGAACCACCGGCGACATCGTCCGAGCCGCGCTAGACCTCACCCACTTCGAACACCGACACCTACCGCATTCCGTTGGGATCAGGTCACTGGGCCGGTTCCGCCTTTAGCGCGGCCACGAAGCTGGCCCACGAGCGGCCGTCGAAGGCGAGCACCGGGCCGGTGCGGTCCTTGGTGTCACGGACGTCGACAGTGCCGCCGACGCACCGCACCTCGATGCAGTTGGCGTTGTTGGAACTGCGGGAGGACTTGAACCAGCCCTGCCCGGCGGTGGGGTGCGACGGGGTCACGTCATCTCCTTGGCGATCCGGCGGATCAGCTCGAGCGAGTCGTCCGAGCCTAACGCGCGCTCCCGCGCCTCGGCGAGCGTCACCTGATAGTCGGTGACCCGGATGGACTGGTCGATGATGTCGATCGACGTCAGCACCTCCTGCCAGACCAGGTCGGGCAGCCGGGGCGACGGGAACGACAGGATCTGAAAGGCTCCGCCCAGCGCCGGATGCGCCCCGGCGGTGAACGGCAACACCCGGATCTCGATCTGCTCCGGCCGCTCGGTCGCCAACCGGACCAGGTGGTCGAGTTGAGCGCGCATCACCGCCGACCCACCGACCTGCTGGCGCAGTGCGCCCTCGCCGAGCAGCGCGGTCAACCGGATCGGGTTCGCGGCGTCGAGTCGCCGCTGCCGGGCCATCCGGGCGGCGACCCGCCGCTCGACCTCGGTGAGCCGGATCGTCGTGGTGCCGCCGGCGATGACCGCTCGGGCGTAGTCCTCGGTCTGCAACAGACCGGGCACCAGCTCGTTGTCGTAGAAGCGGATGTGCCCGGCACCGGCCTCGTAGCCGAGGAACCGGATGAACTCGGCCGGGAAGAGCTGGACGTACTCGTGCCACCAGCCGCGCTGGCTGGCGCCGACGCGCAACTCCTCCAGCTCGGCCGCCTCATCGGGTTCCAACTCGTAGACCTTGACGATCTGCGCCAGCCGGGCGGCGGGAAGCTTCACTTTGCCCGTCTCGACTCCGGTGACGTACGCCTGGATGATGCCGATCGCGCGGCCAGCCGCAGCCGCGGTGAAACCGATCTCCTCACGGCGCTGGCGCAGCCGCAGTCCGAGTTCCCACGCCTGCACGATCGGCGAGCCCTCCTGCGGTGACGGAGATCGACGCGACCCGGTCGGGCTGACGGCTGGCACAGGCATGGGCTCTCCTTCGACTCATTACGACAACCGTGAGTATCCACGCCAGCACCCTTGATATCAAGGATTACCTGATGCATTCTCTCAGGAGTGAGCCGTATCGGTGATGAGCTTGGAGGCAACATGCGCAGACAGGTCACGTGGGTCGACCCGGAGCCGCCGGTGCGGCACGCGTTCTCGCTCTGTCGGGTGGTCGAGGCCGGCACGGTCGACGAGTGGTACGACCTGCTCGGGGTCATCCGGGTGGCGGTCGACCGACGTGCGCCGGACAAGCTGCGCGACCGGTTGCGACCGTGGGCGCTGGCCACGCTGAGGGCCGGCGGATACGGCTTCGGCCGCTACGTCGCGGACTACTCCACGTTGGACGAGGAGGACGAGCCCGACAAGGCCATCTCGCACGAGCACATCAACTGGTCCGGCACCGGCGTCCTGGTCCCGGCCGAGCTGTCGAGCTAGACCAGTTTGGCCCCGATGTACGCCACGACGAGCTGCTGTCGCGACCGGTCCATCCGGAAGTGCAGCCGCCCCGCGCCCGGCGTGAACCGCGCGTGCCAGTCGAAGAGCTGGCTGGTGCCGTCGGTGTCCTCGAAGTGGCAGAGCGCCTTGCGCGTGTCACTCTCCGGCGTCACCTTGCTCCGCCACTGCGGAGCGGCGTCCAGGGTCGGCGTCCAGGCGGCGGTGGCGAGTTCGAGTTCGGCGAGCCGCTCCTTGACCGGGTGCAGCCAGGCAGGTGTCAGCCGGCGCAGGTCGTGAGCGACGCGGGGCAGGAACCGGAGGTGCGGGAAGATGTCGTCGCGTGCATCCCACAGCTCGACTCCGGTGTGGATGCGGGTCAACTCCGAGTCGCAGAGCCACTGTCGATGCTCCTCGACGTGTTCGGGCCGAGCGGCGTGCCGCACGTCCACCTCGGTGCGAGTGACCACGACGGTGCCCGCATCATCCTCGGCGAGGCCGTGTTGACTCAGCTTGAGCCGCGTCTCCTCCCACGGTTCCGCCAGGGACAGGCTGACCGCCAGCCCACCCACCTGATACGCGGTGCCCAGGCCCTCCGCCGCCCACCCGTCGTGGAAGTATTCCGTCCCGTCGCGCAGATCGGCCGGCGCCACGTCCCGGAACGGGGCGCGCTGGCGCATGCCAAGCAGGTAGCGCAGCCAATCGCGGTTGCGCCCGTCACCCGCCCACTCGCGGACCGAGTAGTCGTCGCCGAGGTTGAGGTCGAAGAACGCGCGTTCGGTCACCAACGCCACGTCGGTGCGGTGCTCCCGAACCTTTCGCAGCAGCCGCACCAGACCCCGCAGTGAATCTGAGATCTCCTCGCGTCGCGCCTTGGTTTCCCGATAGGAAAGCTCGTTCAGCACCAACAGCAAGGGCAAGATTCACTCCTCGTCAGTCGAGCAGACGATCGAGCGCCCTGTCCCATTCGTCGAAGAAACCCCTGGGCCACTGCGACAGCATGCCGTCGGGATCAATCTCGGGAGAGCTGACCTCGATCTCGCCGTCGTCGTTCCGGTCGAAATAATGCAGCGCCACGCGATCCGGCGTCAACACCCGCTCCTTGACGGCGAGTCGCAGTCCATTGAGTACATGGTCACTGTGGCTTTCGATTATCAACTGCGCGCCGGCAGCGACGGCGCGACACGCGAGCCGGGCCGCCATCGTCTGTCCCCGGGGATGCAGGTGCGCTTCCGGGTTCTCCAACATGACCATTCGACCCGGGCCCGCCGACAGGCAGGCCACGATGATCGGTAGGGCGTACGTGAGCCCGAAGCCCACATTGGTGGGGCGGTAGCGGATGTTCGACGAGGAGATGCCCGCCGTGCCACCGAACCCAAAGCTCAACCGCACCATGTCGGTGCCACGCAGGTCTTCCGCCCTCAGGTCGACGCCGGGGCAGATCTCCCGTAGCCACGCCTCGGTCTGGTCCAGCAGGCCGTTCGACTTCCCGGCTGGATGACGTAGTTCCGATGCGACCCGGTCCTCATGGCGGGCCCGCAGGAAGTTCACCGTGTGCTCGCCCCGGACGCCGAGGAAGCCCCGACGTACCGCCATCTCGTACGACTTCGGATAGGTCACCGCGGGCACGATCCGGTCGGCTCGCAGGTATTGGAAGCCCGGCCCGAACAGACCGGCCCGTTCCGGTGGCCACGGCATGTCGGAGGCGTTCCACTCCTGCGGCACGGTGAGCAGATCGGCCTCGCGGTCCTCGGCCGTCCGGTACTCGACCCGCCAGATGCTCTCGACGCCGTCGATCGTCGCGGCGACCGAGATGAAGATGCGGCCTCCATGGGTGCCGTCGGCGTAGTTCTCGTGCAGCACGTCCTGCCCGACGCCCAGCTCCACGAGCTCGCCGTTGAGAAGGAGGCCACCCCGGTGGTCGAGCACACCAGCGTCGTACGACTGACGCAGCAACGCCAACGCCTGCATGGTGGTGCTCTTGCCGGCCGCGTTCACACCGCTGAGCAGCGTCAGCGGCGCGAGCGGAAGATCCAGGTGGCGGAACGCCTTGAAGTTCTCCAGCCGCACGCGGTCGATCATCGGCCGATCACCGACTCGAAGATCTCCCGGATGATGGCGAAACGCAGGCGCACCTTGCCCGGATCGCCGGTGCCCTGCGAGATGGCCCCCTGGAAGTCGACGTCGGACATCAGGCCGATGAACTCCTTCTCCACCTTGCGCTGCCGCTCCATGAGAGTCGCCATCCCCGGACCACCGATTTCCGCGAGGTTGACCGAGATCGCCTCGAACAACGCCTTGTTGATCGGCATGCGACGGCTACCTCCGTCACGGTCACGCTTGCGGAAGGCGTACGGGCCGAAGATGTTCCGCGCCGCGATCATGGCCAGACCGAACTCGTCCCAGAGCTGGTCGACCCGGTCGGCGGGAAGCGTGTTCAACGTGCGCATCGACTCTCGCAGGAAACGGTCGAGGTCGTCGTGGTCGTAGTCGTACGGGCTGATCAGCCGGAAGGCGATGAACCGCAGGATCATCTCCCGGTCGACCATCCGCTCGCTGCGCACGCTGTCGCCGGTCGCGGAGCGGAAGAGGTCCGACTCGGCCCACTCGCGCAGGATCTCCCGACCCCTGCCCGGGATCAGGGCGTGCCGCAGCTCCTGCCGGGACAGTGGCAGCCCTCCGGTGTTGATCCGGGCGAAGATGTTGAACTTGACCTCATCCGGCGTGCCCCGCCGGATGAGGTGGACGATGAGTTCGGTCTCCCGCAGTCGGGTCTGCAACCGCCCGGGCAGCTCGTCGAACGTCCTGCCGTCGTACTCCTCGCCCAGGTATTCGAGATTGACCAGGCGCAACGGGTCGCGGCCGAGCGCCTTCGGCTCGATGAACTCGGCGATGGTCGTCAGCCGCTGGATGCCGTCGACCATCGCCCATGCCTCGTCGTCGCCCTCCGCCGCGTAGAAGGTCGGCAGCGGAATCCGCAGCAGCAGCGACTCGATCAGCCGGCTCTTGGCCATCGGTTTCCAGATGCCGGCCTGACGCTGGAAGTCGGGTTGCAGGTCGACCCGCCCGGTGCGGATGCGGGACAACAGCAGGTCGACGGTGGTGTTCCGGGTAACCACGTCGATCCGTTCGGGGTCGAACGGCGTGTGAATGGCGTCGATCGACTGATCCGCCCGGGCGTCCTGCGCGTCGTCGACCTCGATGCCGGTCGCCCGGCCGAGCGAATCCAGCTCCTCGAGAATCTCGGTCACCTGCTCGGAAATCTCGCCACCTCGATTCGTCTCGCTGCCGTGTCCTGCGGGAACGTCGCATTCACGGCCCGCAGTAGCCTAACGGATCCGGCGGGCCTCGAAGCGGTGCGCCGGCGGGCCTCCTCCGCTGTCGCATCCAACGGCTACGGTCACCGTCATGACTGGGCAGAGCGTGCTCGCCATACCGGATGAACGGGTGATCCGCGACAAGTTGCAGCGGCTGGTCCTCCGCGACCTGCTCGGGCCACTCGGCGGATCCGCCGAGGAGTTCCCCACCCGGAAGGAGAGCCCGCTCGACCGCTACGTGCTCGGCCGGCTGGCCCCCAACGGCGAGGTGATCGATCCGGCCACTCAGGACGCGGTCGCCGACGCGACAGCGTCCGACCTGGTGGAGGGCGGCGCCGAGCCGAGCGCGCCGAGCGTGCCGAGTCTGGCTCCGTCCGCGCTCGGCTTCACCGCCACGGTGCCGGTTCCGGTCACCGAACTGCGGGTGACCGCCGCGTGGGGCTGCTACGAGAACGCCACCTCCGACCGGGAGGAACACGCCGGCAGTCGGGTGTGGCGACGGCTCCAGCGGCGCGGCACGGTCACGGTGACCCTGCGCGAGGGGCTGATCGAGCCGTTGCCCGTCGACCCGGCGCAGCCAAGGGTGGTCGTCCGGGGCCGGGCGCGGCGTCTCGACGAGGTCTGGCTGGTCTCCCTGTTCCTGGTCAACGCGGAGGACGGCAAGTCGCCGCGGGATGCGGCGCGCTGGATCTTCCAGGTGGAGCTGAGCGCGACCGGCCCCGAGGAGGGCACACCCGTCTTCGTACCCCGGTCCGAGCAGGTCGTCGGTGGCGACGCCGCCGACCAGGCGGAGCGGCGCCGGTCGGCGATGGCCTACCGGTTCCACCCGGAGTTCGCGGTGGGGCACGGCACGGCCGTGCGGGCCGAGCCGGCACCGTCCGATTCCCTGCGGGCCGTCGAGATCAGCACCGCGACGGTCCCCACACACGAACTGCCCTTCACCGACGTGCCCGACAGCTCGCAGGACGCGGACCTACCCGAGTTGGCCGACCTGGAGCTGGACATGAAGCGGCTCGCCGAGCTGGCCGAGGCAGGCCCGGCCGGGGCGTTGACCGCGGCGTTGCGGCCCCTCGTCACCGGTTACCGGGCCTGGATCGACCGGAACGAGGCGAGCGCCGGTGATCCGCAGCGCCGGCTCGACGCATACCCGGACCAGGTGCGAGAGGCGCTCCGCGACGCTCGCGAAGCGGCCGACCGGATCACCGCGGGCATCGCCCTGCTCACGGCGAACCCGACGGCTCGCGCGGCGTTCGGCTTCGCCAACCGGGCGATGTACCTGCAACGTGTGCACACCGTGGCCGCCGCCCGCCGCCGGGACGAGCCGCAACTGTCGCTGGCCCAGGCCGTCGAGGCCGCCGACCAGCCGGCCAACCACCGCTGGCGTCCGTTCCAGTTGGCCTTCCTGCTGATCAACCTGCCGGCACTCGCCGACCCCCGACACCCGGAGCGCGGCGACGACGTCGACCGTGCCGTCACCGACCTGCTGTGGTTCCCCACCGGTGGCGGCAAGACCGAGGCCTACCTCGGCCTCACCGCCTTTACGATCGCGGTACGCCGCCGGCAACCGGACTATAGCGGCTTCACCGGCGGCGCCGGTCTCGCCGTGCTGATGCGATACACCCTGCGCCTGCTCACCATCCAGCAGTTCGAGCGGGCCGCCACCCTGATCTGCGCGGCGGAAACGCTGCGTCGCGCCGAGCCGGAGTCCTGGGGTGAGACGCCGATCCGGATCGGGCTGTGGGTCGGCGGCCGGGTCACGCCCAACCGCACGCAGGACGCGAAGGACTGGCTGACCGACCGGCGGCAGCGCCGCCCGACCCGGGGGGTCGGCTCACCGCACCAGCTCACCAGTTGCCCGTGGTGCGGCACCAGGATCGACCCGGGCAAGGACATCGACGTGGATCGGGTCTCCTGGCGCACCCTGGTGCTCTGCCCCGACGTGGAGTGCCCGTTCAGCACCGTGGGTGGCTGCCTGTCCCCCAACGGTGCGCTGTCACCCGAGGACGAACGCGGCCTGCCGGTGCTCCTGGTCGACGAGGAGATCTACCGCCACCCGCCGGCGCTGCTGATCGCCACCGTCGACAAGTTCGCGCAGTTGCCGTGGAAGGGCGAGACCGCCGCCCTCTTCGGCCAGGTCGGCAAGCGGTGCACCCAGCACGGCTACCTCACCGAGGATCTGCAATCCACCGACTGGGAGCGCAAGCCGCACAAGCCCGGTAACCGGGTCGTCGCCTGCGCCCGCCTGCGCCCACCGGACCTCATCATCCAGGACGAGCTGCACCTGATCTCCGGGCCGCTCGGCTCGCTCGTCGGGCTCTACGAGACGGCGGTGGACCGGCTGGCAAGCTGGGAGCCGCAACGCGGCCACCTGTCCCGGCCGAAGGTCATCGCCTCGACCGCCACCGTGCGGCGCGCGCAGCAGCAGATCGGGGCGCTCTTCAACCGGCGCACCCGGGTCTTTCCGCCGCCGGGGTTGGACGCCGCGGACAGCTTCTTCGCCCGACAGCGCACGGCCGAAGAGCATCCGGGCCGGCGGTACGTCGGCATCTGCGCGCACGGCAACCGACTGCGGTCCACCCTGATCCGGGTGTATGTCTCGGTCCTCGGCGCGGCACAGAAACTCCACGAGAAATACGGCCGCAACCCGGTGACCGATCCCTACATGACCCTGGTCGGCTACTTCAACAGCCTGCGGGACCTGGGCGGCATGCGGCGCGTGATCGAGGACGACGTGTCGAGCCGCCTCATCCGCGCGGACGAGCGCGGGCTCGCTCGCCGCTACGACCCCTACCTGGAGGAGTTGACCTCCCG
This sequence comes from Micromonospora sp. NPDC018662, assembly GCF_044391475.1. NCBI lineage: Bacteria > Bacillati > Actinomycetota > Actinomycetes > Micromonosporales > Micromonosporaceae > Micromonospora > Micromonospora sp. NPDC018662. Next base: position 6,023 of record NZ_JBISAC010000015.1, on the reverse strand, counting down.
GATGCCCTCGGACGCGATCCGGCCGCTGCTGGACCGGCTCGCGGTGCGCTTCGGCGGCACCCGGGGCAAGAACGCACCTCGACCGATCGACGTGCTCCTGGCCACCAGCATGATCTCCGTCGGCGTCGACATCGACCGGCTCGGCGTGATGGTGGTGGCCAACCAGCCGAAGTCCGCCGCGGAATACATCCAGGCGACGAGCCGGGTCGGTCGACGCGCGCCGGGGCTGGTCTTCACCGTCTACAACTGGGCCCGTCCCCGCGACCTGTCGCACTACGAGCGGTTCGACCACTTCCACGCCACCGTCTACCGGCAGGTCGAAGCGCTGTCGGTGACCCCGTTCGCCGAGCGGGCCATCGATCGAGGGCTGACCGGAGTGCTGATGGCGCTGGTCCGCGGCCTGGAACAGGGCTACAACGGCAACCTCCGGGCCGCCGAGTTCGACCGACACGGCAAACTCGCCGACCACGTCGTACGGTTCCTCAAGCGCCGCAGCGAGGTGGCCGCCGACAACACGGTCCGCCAGCGGGTGGAGGACGAGTTGGAGGCCCGTCTCGACGTCTGGGCGCGGGAGCGGAGCCGACCCGCCCGGCGGCTGGCCTACGACCGGCCCCGCCACAGCGACGACGTCGCCGGGCTGTTGCACCGCCCGGAAGAGGGCCTCTGGGAGCAGATGACCTGCCCCACCTCGCTGCGGGACGTGGAACCGGCGATCCAGCTCCAACTGCAACTCGGCGCCGTCGGCGACGAACCGCCACCGTTCGTGCCGCCCGTCGGGACCGGGCCGGGGGTGCCGTCGTGAGCCGAGCCCGGCCGAGCAACCTGCGGGTGGGTGCGCTCCGCCCCAACCAGCTCCTGCACACCTACGGTGTCGGCGCGGTCGCCGACCTGCCCAGCCTGTCGGTGCTGACCCTCGGGTTGGCGCACTGGGACCTCACCCACTCGGCACCTGTGGTCGAGGACCGGCTGCTGACCCAGATCCGGCGCCGGCTCGGCGAGCAGGTGGAGAGTCTCCGCCTGCCGCCACATCTGCCGGAGACCGCCGACCCGTTCGCCGACTGGGCGCGCGTGGGCGTGCCGGTGACGCTCTTCCCCACCTGGCTACGCTGCTCCGACACCCGTTGCAACCGGCTGGCCTCGGTGGACTCCGGGCTGTTCGACCTTCAGCAGTCGCCCGTCCAACCGGACAAGAACCGCTACGTGCACGGCTGCCGGGGCAACGGCGCCTCCCGTCCCACCGCCGTGCCGGCCCGCTTCGTGCTCGCCTGCGACAACGGCCACCTGGACGACTTCCCATGGTCATACGTCGCGCACGGGGGCGCCGACCCGGGGCCCGGTCACTCACTCACCCTCGCCGAACGCGGCAGCACCGGTGAAGCGTCGAACATCTTCATCACCTGCGAGTGCGGCGCGTCCCGACCCATGTCCGCGGCGATCGGCCTGCCGGCCGAGCGGACCCTCCCCGCCTGCCGGGGACGCCATCCCCACCTCGGCACCTACGAACCCTGCGCCGCAGCCGCGCGAACGCTCGCGCTCGGTGCCACCAACAGTTGGTTCGCCATGTACCTGCCGGTGATCAGCGTCCCCCGGGCGGCACATCCGGTCGATCAGGTGGTCGCCGACGAATGGTCGACGCTGCACCTGCTCGCCGGGCTGGATGCCGCCACCGCAAAAGCGATCATGCCGACGCAGAGTTGCTGGCCGAAGCTAAAGCCCTACGGCGTCGACCGGGTCTGGGAAGCGATCCAACGCCTTGCCACTGCCGGGCCCGCCGACGACACCGGCGACGACGACACCGACCTGCGCAGGCCCGAGTGGCGGGCCTTCACCTCGGGCACTCCCGTCGAGCTGCCCGACTTCACCATCCGGCCGGAGCCGGTGCCGTTGCCGCACCAGGACTGGCTCCAGGAAGTGGTTCTCGCACCCCGGCTCCGGGAAGTCGCCGCGTTGTACGGCTTCACCCGGATCGACGCCCCCGAGTGGGAGGTGCTGGACACCCCCGACCGGCGACGGGCCCCGCTGACCGTCGGTCGGCCGACCTGGCTGCCCTGCGCCGAGATGCGCGGAGAGGGGATCTTCCTGCGGCTGACGGAGGAACGGGTCGCCGAGTGGGAGCACCGTCCGCAGGTCAAGCAACGCGAACAGCTCCTGGCCCGCGCCCACGACGACTGGCGACGGCGGCGCGGGTTGGACCCGTTGCCGCACCCCGGCTCCCGCTACGTCCTGCTGCACACCTTCGCCCATGTGCTGATCCGTGAACTCGCCCTGGAATGCGGATACAACGCCGCCGGCATCGGTGAGCGCATCTACCCCGGCTCCGGCAAGGAACCGGCCGCCGGTGTGCTGCTCTACACCTCCGCGCCGGACAGCGAGGGCACCCTCGGCGGTCTGGTCTCCCTCGGGCGACAGGACCGGCTGGGATCGCTCATCGAGCGGGCTCTGGAAGCCGCTCGGCTGTGCAGCTCGGACCCGCTCTGCGCGGAACACGACCCGACAGTGCACGCGCGCCTGTCCGGCGCGGCCTGCCACGCCTGCCTCTTCGCGGCCGAGACCTCCTGCGAGCGCGGCAACCACTACCTCGACCGCACGTTGCTTGTCGACACCCTCACCGACCCCGGCTCCGGGTTCTTCGCCCGATGAGTCACGAGCGGTTCGCCGAGGTGATCGCGGACATCGCCGCCGGCCTTCCCGCCGACCACATCACCGCCTGGGCAGGCGTGTTGAGGCGGGCGGCGGCCGGCGACAGCACAGTGGTGGCCGCTCTCATCGACGCGCGTGTGGGGTTCTCGATCGCCGCAACCGCGGAGCGGCTGGCCAGTGCCTGGCGGCACGAGGCACCCGACCTTCCTGGTTCCGCCGTCGCGCTCGCCCTCCGCAGCGCCGCGATCCTGCACCAGCGCGCCGACGCGCAGCGGACCGAACTGGCCGTCAGCGGCCCGACCAGCGCATCAGTGCCCGTACGGCTCACGAGCTCGGTGGTCGTGGAAGTCATCCGTGCCGCCCGGGCCAGCCTGCTGGTGGCGAGCTTCGCCGCCTACGGGGTGGCGGAGGTGATCGCGGAACTGCGCTCGGCAGCCGAACGGGGCGTCCGAATCGATCTGATTCTGGAGAGCTCGGCCGAGGACGGTGGCGCGTTGCGTGGGTCACCCGGGGCGGCGGCCACCTTCGCCGCTCTCCGCCACCAGGCGGCTTTCTGGCACTGGCCAGCCGCGCGACGGCCTGCCACGGGACGCTCCCGTGCCGCTCTGCACGCCAAGTTCATCGCCGCCGACAGCACAGTCGCACTGATCAGCAGTGCCAACCTCACCGACCGGGCGCTGACCCACAACGTGGAGGTGGGCGTGGTGCTCCGCGACCCGGACGTGGTGCGACGGCTCGTCGCGCATTTCCGAGCCCTCTGCGATCCTCGGGTCGGGCCGTTGGCGCAGCTTCCGAGTCAGGCGCCGATGCGCTGCTCGGGGATGGACAGGCCGTAGAGCGCCATCAACTCCGGGCTGTCGATCCGGCTGCCGTCGGCCACCGCGTCGCAGGCGATGTCGACGATCTGGTCCTTGTGCGCCAGCAGGTAGGGCCGGGCGCCGACGTCGGCGCTGGCCAGCGTGGCGATGCCGGGCCAGTGCCGGCGGCCGAAGAGCATCGGGTAGCCGCGCAGGCCGTCGTAGGTCGCGCAGACCAGCACGTCCGGGTACGGCAGCGCGGTCACCCGGCGGACCGCCACCTCGGTGAGCCCGGGCATGTCCACCGGCACCACGACGACCGCCTCGATGCCGTCGTCGGTCAGCGCGGCGAGCCCGGCCCGGATCGAGGAACCCACGCCGGTGCCCCAGGCGCGGTTGACCACGACGGTGGCGCCGGTCAGGTCGGTGGTCCGCCGGACCTGCTCGGCCGCCGCGCCCAGCACGACCACGACCTGCCCGCAGCCCGCGTCGGTCATCGTGTCGATCATCCGGCTGACCAGCGGCTTCTCGCCCTGGTGCAGCAGCGCCTCGGGGCCGCCGATGCGGCGTCCCCCGCCTGCGGCGATGATCATTGCAGCGATCCGGTTCAGCGGTGCCCCCTCGACCAGGGGGACGGACCGGGCACAGCAGCGCCCGGTCCGTCCCGTCGTACGCACATGGGGCCCAACGAGCGCGGCCTGGAGCGGGTAGCGGGGCAAAACGGAAAATTGTGTGACTATGCCGCATCGGCGTAGCAGTCCACCGTGGACAGGTCGAGCGGGAACCGGACCGGGGTGTCGCCGAACAACAGCCGGGTGGCCCGCGCCCCGGCGGCGAAGACCGCCTCGGTGACCGCGTCCGCCTCGTCGACCGGGCAGTGCACCACCACCTCGTCGTGCTGGAAGAAGACCAGCTCGGCCGCCGTGCCGGCCAGCTCGGTGCGGAGCGTGGCCAGCAGCGTCGACGCCCACTCGGCGGCGGTGGCCTGGATGACGAAGTTACGGGTGAACCGCCCCCGCGAGCGGGCCGCGCGGGCGGACGGGCCGTGCGGATCCACCTCGCCGTCCGGCGCCGCCTCGTCCCCGTCGGCGAACCCGACCGCGCCCGGCGGGCAGGTGCGCCCCAGCCACGACCGGACCAGCCCACCCGCCTCACCGGTGCGGGCGGCGGCCTCGACGTACCCGAACGCGGTCGGGTAGTTCTTCCGCAGCACCGCCAGCGCCGGCACCGCCGCGCCGCCGGTCTGCCCGTACATGGCACCCAGCAGCGCCACCTTGGCCCGGGCCCGGTCACCGGCGAACGCGTCCCGGGCCAGCGCCGCGTACAGGTCACCGGCGCCACCCGCGGCGGCCAGCCGCCCGTCGCCGGAGACCGCGGCGAGCACCCGCGGTTCGAGCTGGCCGGCGTCGGCCACCACGAACGTCCAGCCCGGGTCCGCCACCACCGCCCGACGGATCACCTTCGGGATCTGCAACGCGCCGCCGCCCCGGGTCGCCCACCGGCCGGAGACCACGCCACCCGGCACGTACTCCGGGTGGAACCGGCCGCCGGAGACCCAGGCGTCGCGCCAGGCCCAGCCGTGCGCCGTCCAGATGCGGTAGAGCTCCTTGTATTCCAGCACCAGCGGCACCGCCGGATGCTCCACCCCGCGCAGCACCCAGGCCCGGGTGTTCGGCAGCTCCACCCCCGCGCGGGCGAACGCCCGCAACAGCTCCGCGGGCGAGTCGGCGTGCAGATGGCGTACGCCGAACGCGGCGGCGATCCGGGCCTGGAGGTCGGCCAGCCGACGGGGCGGCCCGCCGACCGCTGACGCCTCGCCGAGCAGCTCGGCCAGGATCGCGTCGTGCACGTCGGCACGCCAGGGCAGGCCGGCCGCGCCCATCTCGGCGGCGACCAGCGCGCCGGCCGACTCGGCGGCCACCAGGAGCCGGAACCGGCCGGGGTGGGCCGTCGCGGCGATCCGGGCGAGCTGGTCGGCGTACACCCGGGTCAACGCCGTGATGCCCGGACCGGACGGGCCGGACGGCGGGTCGAAGAGCGCGGCCTGGCCGTGGCCGGGCGGCTCGGGCGGGCGGGGCGTCGGGTCCGGCGGGACCGGCGCCCCGGTCAGCCGGGCCCAGGCGGCGGGCAGCGCGCGCGGCTCGCCCCAGCGGCCGGCGTGCCCGAGCAGCAACGTCTCGGTCAGCTCGACGTCGTGGCAGCGCTCCAACCGGACGCCGGCGCGCAGCAGCGCCGGGTAGACCGCCGCCCCGGCCGCCCACACCCAGCGGGGTCGCTCGGCCGCCTCCCGGGCGGCGACGGCGGCAGCCAGGTCGGCAACCTCCTCCACCGGCCCGGCGGAGCGCCCGTCACCGTCCAGCGGTTGCAGCACGCCGCCGCCCCGCTCCCCTGCCACCACCGCCACGACCCCCATGGACGCGATTCTCCCTCGCCCCACCGACACCCACGACGGCGCTCTTTCACGGAAAGAGTGGCCATCCGACGCGGAATGGCCACTCTTTCCGTGAGCTTGTCTCATCCTGTTTGTGCTGGTCGGGGGGTCTTGACGTGGTGGTGTGAGGTGTTTTCTGGCTGGTCGGTGGGGTG
>NZ_JBISAC010000014.1:0-156981 GCF_044391475.1 Micromonospora sp. NPDC018662 | reverse complement strand
CCAGACAGACCAAAGCCTGACCAGTCCGGGGTATAAAACAATTGGCACTGGCTTATCAAGCACCCTGTTGAGTTCTCAAAGAACAACCACACACCAACCCGAAGCCCTGCACCGCAGGGCCCCCGCTTGGGGCAACCTCTCTAACTTACCCGACTCGACTTTCGCTGTCAACCTCGTGTTTTGAGGCGTTCAACTTGGCTCGAGCCGATCCACGCTGACGCTCGCCGTACCCGGCGGTCGTTGCTGTCGTGGTTTCCGGCGGACCGGCCGGCGCTGCTCTCGCAGCCACCCGCCCGGCTCCCTGCCGGCTTCCGAACTCTACCCGGCCGGCTTCGCGTTTGCAACTCCGTGTTCCCGGAGTCTTTCCGCACCGCCCGAATCCTCAGTCTGGCTCGGCGTCACCGCCACCATCCTGGTGCCCGCTCTCGGCCGGTTTGCCCGGCCTCCCGCGTGCAGAGAGAAAGTTACGCGGAGCGGTCCCGGAAGGCAAATCAATGATCGTCATTGTCTTTGGTCGACCGGCTGCCGGTAACGGTGCCCGCGGAGAGGGTTCGGATCGGAACCCGGCGTGCCAGAGTGGTCGGCATGGCTGACCTGTCCCGGCTCCCGGCCCTCGCCGAGGAGGCTCTGCTCGGTCTCCTGCTGCCGTTCTGGCAGCTGGTCATCGGCGCGTTCGTACTCGCCGTGCTGGTGTTGTCGGTGGGACGGCTGGTGCGGCGTGGCCCGTCCCGGATGACCACCGCCCTGCTGGTCACCGCGGCGGCGATCGCCTGCTTCGCGGTGCTGGGCGTACTCCTGGAGACCTGAACCGGGTCAGAGCCGGCGGTTGGCGAGGCTGGGCAGCTCGGCGCGAACGGTCCGCAGCCGGTCCAGGTCGATCTCGGCGACCGCCAGACCCGGCCCGTCCGGGACCTGGCTCACCACCGTCCCCCACGGGTCCACCACCATGCTCCGACCGAAGCAGGTCCGGCCCGGGTCGTGGTCGCCGGTCTGGCCGGCCGCCGCCACGAAGCACTGGTTCTCGATCGCCCGGGCCCGGAGCAGCACCTCCCAGTGGTCCCGCCCGGTGTGCATCATGAACGCGGCCGGCACGACCAGGAGCTCGGCGCCGCCGTCCACGGCGAGCTGCCGGTAGAGCTCCGGGAACCGCAGGTCGTAGCAGATCGACAGGCCGACGCGGAGGCCCTCGACGTCGACCACCACGGGCTTCTCCCCCGGCGCGACCGTGGCCGACTCCTGATAGGAGACCCGGCCGGGAATCTCCACGTCGTACAGGTGGATCTTCCGGTACGCGGCGGCGAGCGCGCCCTCGCGGTCGAAGACCAGTGACGTGTTCCAGGTGTGCGCCGGGTCCGGGCCGGCCTCGTGGAACGAGCCCGCGATCACCCAGAGCCCGAGCCGGCGGGCGGTCTCGGCGAAGAACCGGCCCACCTCACCGTCGACCGGTTCGGCCGGCGGCATGCGGTCGGCGTGGCCGAGGTAGTCGACGTACTCCGGCAGGAGGGCGAGGTCGGCGCCGGCCGCCGCGGCACCGACCAGCAGGGCCTCGGCGGCGGCAAGGTTCGCCGCCCGGTCGTCGCGGGCGTTGAGCTGGCAGACGGCGACGCGCATGGGGAGAGGGTACGGGCATCCGACCCCCGGGGACAGGGCTCAGAAGCTGGCCAGTACGAGCGCGACGGCGGCGAACCCGAGGCCGGCCAGTTGCACCGGCCGCAGCCGTTCCCGGTCCACGGCGAGCGCGAGCAGGACCGTGCTCGCCGGATAGAGCGACGCGATGGCCGCCACCACGCTCAGATGGCCCCGCCCGGCGGCGGCGAGGAAGAGCGCGTTCGCCGCCGAGTCGAGCAGTCCGGCGGCGGCGGCCCAGCCGAGCACCCGCCGGCCCAGGCGCAACCGGGTGCCGGTGCGGGCGGCGAGCGCCAGGCCGAACGCGATGGAGCTGACGCGGACCGCCAGCACCGGCCACATGCCGGCGCGCTCGTCGGCCTGGCCGAGCAGCGCGAAGAAGACGCCGAAGAGCAGGCCGGCGGCGAGCGCGGTGCCGATGATCCGACCCGAGACGCGGCCGGCGCCGCCACGCTCCCCGAGACTCACCAGGGCGATCGCCACCACGGCCAACCCGGCGCCGCCCAGCGCGACGGTGCCCGGGGAGTCGGCGACGAGCAGACCGGCGACGATCGGCACCACCGCGGCGGTGATCGCGGTGACCGGTGCCACCACCGCCATCACGCCGGTGGCGAGCGCGCGGTAGAGCAGCACCACGCCGGCCGCGCCGGCCACGCCGGCGAGCAGCCCCCAGATCAGGTCGACCCGGCTCGGGGTGCCGGGGACGACCAGTGCGAGCGCGACCAGCAGCGGCAGGCTGAGGACCTGGGAGACCACGGTCACCGCGATCGGGTCGGCATGCCGGGACGCCTTGCCGCCGGAGAAGTCGGCCGTGCCGAAGGCGAGCGCGGACACGGCGGCCAGCACAATGGGAAGCATCCGGCAGTCGTACCATAATAGTGACCGTGAAGGATAGTATGATGACCGAAAGCGGTGGGCGGGTGGGCGCGGTGACCGCCGCCGTCGCCCGACAGGTACGCGAGTTGCGAGCCGCGCGCGGCTGGTCCTTCGAGGAACTGGCCGGCCGGTCCGGGGTCAGCAAGGGGATGCTGGTGCAGATCGAGGGCGCCCGCACCAACCCGAGCATCGGCACGCTCTGCCGGGTCGCCGACGCGTTCGGGGTCAGCATGGCCCGGCTGCTGGAGCCGGCCGAGGAGAGCCCCGTCCGGATCACCCCGGCCGACCGGGCACCGGTGCTGTGGCGCGGCCCGCACGGCGGCGTCGCCCGCCTGCTCAGCGGTCTGGGCGAGCCCGACCTGGTGGAACTCTGGGACTGGCGGATGCGGCCCGGCGAGGCGTTGCACTCCCCCGACCACGCCCACGGCACCCGGGAGATCCTGCACGTGCTGGACGGCGCCGTCACGGTCACCGTCGACGGCGTCGACCATCAGGTCGACGCCGGCGAGACGGTGGAGTTCCACGCCGACCGGGAGCACGGATACCGCACGGCCGGCGACGAGCCGGTGCGACTGATGATGGTGGTGGTCACCCCGTCGGGCGAGTGGGACCGCCGGACCCGCTCACGCGGACCGCGCCCGAGCTGACCCGGGCGCGGTCGCGACGGGCGGTCAGGCCGACTTCTCCTCGCGGTCCCGGCGACGCCGGCCGGTGAACTCGCGGGGCACGATCGTCGGGTTGACGTTCTCCAGGACGACCTCGCGGGTGATCAGCACCCGCGCGGCGTCGGGGTTGCTCGGCACCTCGTACATCACGGAGAGGAGCACCTCCTCCATGATCGCCCGCAGGCCCCGGGCGCCGGTGCCGCGCAGCATCGCCTGGTCGGCGATGGCCTCCAGCGCCGGCTGCTCGAACTCCAGCTCGACGCCGTCCAGCTCGAACAGGCGCTGGTATTGCCGGACCAGAGCGTTGCGCGGCTCGGTGAGGATCTTCACCAGGGCGCCCCGGTCGAGGCTGCGCACGTTGGTGATCACCGGGAGCCGGCCGATGAACTCCGGGATCAACCCGAACTTCAACATGTCTTCCGGCATGACCTGGCTGAAGATGTCGTCGGTCGACCGCTCCGAGACCGACCGGAGCCGGGCACCGAAGCCGGTGCCACCGGAGCCGGTGCGCGACTCGATGATCTGGTCGAGGCCGGCGAACGCGCCACCGCAGATGAACAGCACGTTGGTGGTGTCGATCTGGATGAACTCCTGGTGCGGATGCTTACGACCGCCCTGCGGCGGCACGTTGGCCACCGTGCCCTCCAGCATCTTCAGCAACGCCTGCTGGACGCCCTCGCCGGAGACGTCGCGCGTGATCGACGGATTCTCCGACTTACGGGCGATCTTGTCGACCTCGTCGATGTAGATGATGCCGGTCTCGGCGCGCTTGATGTCGTAGTCGGCGGCCTGGATCAGCTTGAGGAGGATGTTCTCCACGTCCTCGCCGACGTAGCCCGCCTCGGTGAGCGCGGTGGCGTCCGCGATCGCGAACGGGACGTTGAGCATCCGGGCCAGCGTCTGCGCCAGGTGGGTCTTGCCGCACCCGGTCGGGCCGAGCAGCATGATGTTGGACTTGGCCAGCTCGACGCCGTCACTGCCCGAGCCGGGCGCGCCGGCGGCCTCCGCCTGGATCCGCTTGTAGTGGTTGTAGACCGCGACGGCGAGCGCCTTCTTGGCCTGCTCCTGCCCCACGACGTAGTTGTCGAGGAACTGGCAGATCTCCATCGGCTTGGGAAGCTCTTCCCACTTCACCTCGCCGGACTCGGCCAGCTCCTCCTCGATGATCTCGTTGCAGAGATCGATGCACTCGTCGCAGATGTAGACCCCGGGGCCCGCGATGAGTTTCTTGACCTGCTTCTGTGACTTGCCACAGAAGGAGCACTTCAGTAGGTCGCCGCCGTCACCGATCCGTGCCACCTACGTTCTCCCTGCACTCATCGGCCGGAGCGCCGGCCCTGACCTGCGGACGCCACCGCGTCCGTCCGTCCTGTCGTCCTGCTGTGCTGTCGGATCCACCCGATCCGACCCCGGAGCGGTACGGACCCGACGTTACCCGTTGGCCGGGTTTTCTCCGACCCCCAAAACGGGTGTGTCAGAGGTCGGCCGGGAACCGCCCCCGGCCGACCTCCGACCCCGTCCGTGCTCAGCCCGCGGCGTGAGTCGCCAGCAGACCCTTCTTGCGGCTGGTCAGAATGGTGTCGACCAGCCCGTAGTCCTTGGACTCCTCGGCCGTCATGATCTTGTCACGGTCGATGTCCTTGCGGACCTGCTCGATCGGCCGGTTGCAGTGGCGGGACAACATGTCCTCCAGCTGCGTCCGCATCCGCAGGATCTCCCGCGCCTGGATCTCGATGTCCGAGCCCTGGCCGTAGCCGCCCTCGGTGGCCGGCTGGTGGATGATGATCCGCGAGTTCGGCAGCGCCATCCGCTTGCCCGGCGTGCCGGCGGCGAGCAGCACCGCCGCCGCGCTGGCCGCCTGCCCGAGGCAGACGGTCTGGATGTCCGGCCGGACGTACTGCATGGTGTCGTAGATCGCCGTCATCGCGGTGAAGGAGCCGCCGGGCGAGTTGATGTACATGATGATGTCGCGGTCCGGGTCGGTGCCCTCCAGCGTCAGCAGCTGGGCCATCACGTCGTTGGCCGACGCGTCGTCCACCTGCACCCCGAGGAAGATGATCCGGTCCTCGAAGAGCTTGTTGTAGGGATTCGACTCCTTCATCCCGTACGACGTGCGCTCGACGAACGACGGCAGGACGTAGCGGTTGTGCACGGCCGCGAACTGGGGCGGCAGGCTCAGGTCGGTCATCGTCAGCTCCTCGGTCAGCTCAGGGTCCCGGCGCCATCCGGAACCTGCGCGGCCCCGATGATCACCTTGTCGATGAAGCCGTAGTCCATGGCCTCCTGGGCGGTGAACCAGCGGTCACGATCCGAGTCCGCCTCGATCTGGGCCTGGGACTGGCCGGTGTGGTGCGCGACCCGCTCCTGGAACATCCGCTTGGTGTAGAGCATCTGCTCGGCCTGGATCGCGATGTCCGACGCGGTGCCGCCCAGGCCACCCGAGGGCTGGTGCATCATGATCCGCGCGTGCGGCAGGGCGTAGCGCTTGCCCTTGGTGCCGGCGCAGAGCAGCAGCTGACCCATCGAGGCGGCCATGCCCATGGCCACGGTCGACACGTCGTTGTCGATGTACTGCATGGTGTCGTAGATCGCCATGCCGGAGTAGACCGAGCCACCCGGCGAGTTGATCCAGAGGAAGATGTCGCGGTCCGGGTCCTCCGCCGCGAGCAGCAGGAGCTGCGCGCAGATGCGGTTGGCCACCTGGTCGTTCACCTCGCTGCCCAGGAAGATGATGCGTTCCTTGAGCAACCGGTTGTAGACCGAGTCGTCGAGGTTGCCAATGGAGTCGCCACCGCGGGCCTCGATCGCCCGGAGCGACTTCTTGGGGATGTGCATGTCGGTCATGGCAGCCCTTCGCTCTCCGTACCGTCCTGTCCGACACTAACCGCTCGCCCTTCGGGCGTACTCCCGGTCGGGGCACTGTTCGCTCTCAGCGCAGTCACCCGCTCGGCGTACCCCGGAAAGGGTTTCGGCCGCCGCCCGGCGCGCAGCGCGGGACGGCGGCCGTCACCGGAACGATCAGTGCTGGTGGTCGTGCTCGGCCTCGTTCTGGGCCCGCAGCGCGTCGAGGGAGACCTCGTTGCCCGCCGAGTCCTTGATCTTGATCTTCTCCATCACCGCGGCGAGCGCCTTGCCCCGGCGGACGTCGCCGAAGACGGCCGCGGCGGCGCCGGAGCGGGCCAGCTGGTCGTAGTACTGCTGCGGGGCCATGCCGGCGCGCTGCGCCCGGTGCACGATCTCGTGACCGAACTCGTCGTCGGAGACCTGCACGTCCTCGGCGTCGGCAAGCGTGTCCAGCAGGAGCTGGATCTTGACACCGTCGGTCGCCGCCTCGGTCAGCTCGGCGTCGATCTGCTCCTCGGTCTTCTCCTCCGCGGCGAGGTATTCCTCCAGGGAGGCGCCGATGCGCTCGAGCTGGTCGACCATCGCGGCCTTGCGGCTCTCGACCTCCTCCTTGACGACACCCTCCGGCGCCGGCACCTCGGCGGCGGCCACCATCTGCTCCAGGGCCTTGTCGCGGGCCGCGTAGATCTGCTCGACCTGCTTGCCGCGGGTGACCCGCTCGCGCAGGTCGGCGCGCAGCTCCTCGATGGTGTCGAACTCGCTGGCCATCTGCGCGAAGTCGTCGTCGAGCTCGGGGAGCTCCTTCTCCTTCACCGTGCGGACGGTCACCGCCACCTCGGCGTCGCGGCCGGCGTAGTCGCCGCCGACGAGCTGGGTGGTGAAGGTGGTGCTGTCGCCGGCGGCCAGGCCGACCAGCGCCTCGTCCAGCCCCGGCAGGAGCTGCTTGCTGCCGACCTCGTGCGAGATGTTGCTCGCCGAACCGCCGGGCACGTCCTCGCCGTCGACTGTCGCGTTCAGGTCGATCTGGACGAAGTCGCCGTCCTGCGCGGCCCGCTCCACCGTCTTCAGCGTGGCGAAGCGCTCGCGCAGGCTGTTGACCTGGTCGTCGATCTCGCTGTCGGCGATCTCGAGCTCGTCGACGGTCACCTCGATGGTGGCCGGGTCCGGCAGGGTGATCTCCGGGCGGACGTCGACCTCGGCGGTGAAGTTGAGCGAGTCACCGTCGTTGAACTCGGTGATGTCGACCTCCGGACGGCCGAGCGTCTTGAGGTCGTGCTCCCGGACCGCGGCGAGGATGTTCTGCGGGATGGCCTCCTGGATCGCCTCGTTGAGGACGGTCCCCCGGCCCACCCGCTGGTCGATCACGGCGCTGGGAACCTTGCCCCGGCGGAAGCCGGGAACCTGGACCTGCTGCCCGATCTCCCGGTACGCCTTCTTGAGGCTCGGCTCGAGCTCGACGAACGGCACCTCGATGGCGAGCCGCACGCGCGTCGGGCTCAGAGTCTCGACGGTGCTCTTCACAGGCGTACTCCTTGACGGATCTGGGTGTCGATTCTGGGGCGTGATTGCGCGCATCGAGTGTAGGCGAGTCGGCCTGCGGCGTCGGCAGGGCCCGGTCACCGCGCGGAGAAACCGGCGGTTCCCGGGACGATCCGGTCGCGAACGACAGTCGGGGTGGCGGGATTTGAACCCACGGCCCCTCGCTCCCAAAGCGAGTGCGCTACCAAGCTGCGCCACACCCCGTGGCGACGAAGAGTGTATGCCGTCCGCGCCCGTGCATGGGTGACCGGGGCGGGGACCGTGCAGCGCCGGGCCGACGGCACCTGCTCGGGTGGGCGCTGCGCGTGCGGCTCCGTGATTCGGTACGCTGTCACCTGCGCCCCGTCCACGCGGGGTGCACGCGGGCGTAGCTCAATGGTAGAGCTTCAGTCTTCCAAACTGACTACGCGGGTTCGATTCCCGTCGCCCGCTCCAACCATGGAGAACCAGGCAGACCGCTTGATCGCGGCGGCTGAGCCGACCCGCCTCTCCCCCTTGTCCGATCTTGCGGACCAGCCACGCGCTATGCGGACGGCGGCGGAGCGGAGTCGAGTCAAGCGTCCGTAGGCAATGCGACACCGTGCCGTGCGCCCTACCGAGCGTCGAACATGATCGATAAACTGGGCCGGTGGAGCACGAGGAGCCGTGGAAGGTGCTGCAAAACGTCAACGAATGGCTCCGGCACGCCGACACGAAGGCGAGCCTCGTACTGACCCTGGACGGCGCGCTGATCGGCCTGATCGCGCTACGGGTACAGAGCCGGGAGGCGTTCGACCGGTATCCCGTCGCGACCGTGCTGCTGCTGCTCGCGCTGGGTCTGCTGGCCGCCAGCCTCACCGCCACGGTGCTGGCCGTCGCGCCCCGCACCTCCGTCGCTGGACAGCAGCGCTCGCTGCTGCATTTCGGGCATGTCGGGAAAAGGTTCGCGACACGAGAGTCGGAGTTCGTCGCGGAGTTCGTCGCGTTGCTGGCCGACCCGGACGCCCTGCGGCGGGAGGTCGGCGGACAGGTGTGGGCCAACAGCATCATCGGCCGGCGCAAGTACCACCACCTGAGCTGGGGGATCCGCTTCGCCGCCGGGGCGATCCTGGTGATCGGGCTGGCGAGCGCGGTCGGGGCGTTCAGCGGTTGACCGTCAGTAGCTCGCCAGATGTCCTACTCGTCGGCGGACACGGCCGGTAGAACCGAGGGCGGTAACCCGTAGCGGGAGGAGCCCGTCGATTTCCACCTCCGACCTGCACCCCATCGCCGCCGAGTCGCTCGGCCCGCTGACCGTGCTCGGCTCGGGCGGTCAGGGGACCGTCCACGCAGTCGCGAACCGGCTGATCGACGGTCGCTGGCCGGCAGCGTACAAGGAGTACGACGGGACGACCCTGGGTCGGGTGGACCGCTCCGCCCTGGAAAAGCTGGTGCGGCTGCCGGGACGGCTGGCCCAGGCCGACGCCCGCCTGCTGCGCAAGCGCACGGCGTGGCCGGTGGCGGTGGTGGAGCGCAGCGGGCGGCTCTCCGGCTTCCTGATGCGTCAGGTACCGGCGAAGTTCCACACCCCGCTGCGGCTGACCGCCCGGTACGTCAACAGGCTCGCCCAGGTTCAGTTGCTGTTGAACGCCGAGGACTACCTCGTCGCCCGGGACCTCGCCGTCGACGACGTGTTCCGGCTCAGCTTCCTGCTGGACACGGCGCGGGCCATGGCCGACTTCCACCGCCTCGACCTGGTGGTCGGCGACCTCTCCCCCAACAACCTGCTGTTCAGCCGCGGCGCCACATGCCGCTGCCTCTTTCTCGACTGCGACGCCATGCGGCTCGGTGGTGCCTCGGTGCTGCCGCAGGTCGAGACGATCGACTGGGAGGTGCCGAGCGGCTGGGGCGAGGAGCTGGCCACCCCGGCCAGCGACGCGTACAAGTTCACGCTGCTCTGCGTACGGCTACTCGCCGGTGACCAGACGACGCGCGACCCGGGGGCGGCGCAGCGCGCCGGGGCCGACGTCAGGCGGCTCGTTGAGCGGGGACTCGACGCGGTGCCCGCCGGCCGTCCCGGACCAGCGGAATGGATAGGGCCGTTGGCGCGGGCCGTCGAGGCCGCCCGGAGCCGGCCGCGGATCCGCCCGGCCACCTCCCCACCGGTGCCCGACCCCCGTACCGCCGCGCGTACGACAGCCGGTCCGGCACCCGGCGGGGCGTCCCGGCCGGGCGGGCCCGCCGCCCGGACCCGCGCTCCGGCCCGCCCGCCCGCGGCGAAGCCTCCCGTCGTCGCGCGGCCTCGGCGGGCGGGCTCGGTGGGCAAGTGGGCACTGGCGGTGGTGCTCCTCTTCTGCGCCGTGACCCGGATCTCGTCCTGTGGCGACCACCCGGTCGCCGGCCCGACCGCGCAGGAGCGGACCACCGGGACGAGCGATGACATGGACCGGCGATCGGCGGAGGCGGGGGCCCAGGCAGCCGCCCTCGCTGAGCTCCTGGCCCGGTCGAAGCGGGACCGCCGCACGATCGCCCCGGCGGTGGAGAAGGTCACCCGGTGCACCGACCCGACCGGCGCAGCCGTCGACTTCCTGCGGGCCGGGGCCGGCCGACGCGACGTGCTCCAGCGAGTCACCGCGATCAGGACCGACCAGTTGCCCCGGGGCGCGGAACTGCGCTCGGCTCTCGTCTCGGCGCTGACCCACTCGGCGGCGGCCGACGACGCGTACGCGCGCTGGGCCCGGGCGGTGGCACGCCACGGTTGCCGGTCGTCTGCGATGCATGGCACGGACCGGCAGACCGGGGACCGGGAGTCGCGGGCCGCCACGGCCGCGAAGCAGCGTTTCGTGGCGCTGTGGAACCCGGTCACCCGGCAGGCGGGGCGTCCCGCGCTCTCCTACCGGGACGTCTGACGGTGCTGTTCGGTGGCGAGCGCGGCCCGGCCGGCGGCGGTGATCAGCAGGCTGCGCCGCCTGGTGACCACCAAGCCCTGGTCGCGCCAGTGCTCAAGCGTCCGGCCCAGCGTGCGCTGCGAGGTGAGCACCAGGCCGGCGAGGTCCGCCTGCGACAGAGGCAGCTCGACCAGGAGCCCACCCTGGTCGTCCGGCACCCCGTAGCGGCGGCCCAGGTCTAGCAGCAGCTCGGCGAGGCGTTGCGGGACCGACTCGGCGCCGGCGGCGGCGCGTTGCCGGTCGGCCTCGCGCAACCGGACGGTGACGGTGCGCTGCACGATCTCGGCGGCCTGCGGAAAGCCCCTGAGGAAGATCCGGAACCGGTCGGCGGGAATGACGAGCGCCTCCACCGGGGTCATCGCGGTCAGGGTGGCGGACCGGCCGCCCCCGTCGAAGCCGGCCAGCTCGCCGACCAGGTCACCGCCGTCGCGCAGGGCCAGCACTGCCTGGTAGCCCTGGCGGGTGTTGGCGGTGACCTTCACGCAGCCGTGCAACAGCACGATGGCGAAGTCGCTCTCGTCGCGCTCGTGCACCAGCACCGCCTCGGGCGGGTAGCGGCGCAGCGACCCGAGCGCCCGTAGTCCCGCCCGCTGCTCCTTCGCCAGCGCATGCCAGAACGGCACCCGGCGGTGGCGTCCCAAATCCATGCCCGTCGCCTCCCTGTCGAGGGTGGAGTGCGACACTCGACAGGGCCATCGTAGGGCGGTGGTTACGGTAGGACACGGGCCGCACGGAGCGAATCGTCAGCCGAACCTGTTCACCAGGTAGACGATCAGGATGCCCAGCAGCACCAGCAGGGCGAGCGTACGGCCGACTGCGCTGGTTTCGCTTCCGGCGGGAACCGCTGCCGGTCCCACCCGGACGGGCATCGGGCTGCCGGCGAGGCGATCGTGGGCCGCCACGGTGGTCAGCGCGGCGATCCAGTCCTGCGGTGCGGGACGCTGGGCGGGTATGACGGCCAGGCTCGCTTCGGCGAGGTCGGCGAGGTCGTCGGAGACCTCCGCGAGCACCGCCGGATCCCGGCTCGTCTGGTCGCGAGCGAAAAGCCGGATGGCGAGCAGCCCGAACTTGTACGCGTCGGTGGCCGGCGTGGCGAGCGGCTCCCCGCCGGGTATCGGCACCTCCCAGTCCGGGGTCTCCGTCTGTGGCAGCACCGAGGACCCCGAGAGTCGCATGGCGTCGCAGTCGATGAAGAAGCAACAGGGCTGGTCGCCGAGGCGGAAGAGCAGGTTGTTCGGGGACAGGTCACCGACCACGACCCCGAGGCCGTGCAGCCGGGACAGTGACCGGGCCAGGTCGGCCAGAAGCAGCAGGCGGCCCCGGTCGTCCACCGGGATGGCCATCCGGGCCAGGTACGGATCGGAGTTGAGCAGGAACTGGAAACCCGCCGGGCGGCGGGTCGCACCGCCGCCGGAGGGAAGGACGATCTCGAACTCCGCCGGGATGCGGCGCATGAGCAGCCCGCAGACCGCTGACCCCCGGGTGACCAGCGCGGCGGGCCAGGCGCTCTGCTCGCAGAGCCAGCGGCCGGTGGCCGGGTCCAACCCCGGCACGAAGGAGACCATCCGGCGCAGCTGCGCGACGTCGAGCTGTGCGCGGACGGCCGGGTCGTACTCCTTGTAGACCACGGGCCACTCCTGGTTGATCCGGAGCCCTTCGATGGCGTACACGCAGCCCTGGCCGCCCTTGCCGAGCTGGGTGAGGTCGCCGAGCGAGCGGACGTCGAACTGTGGCGTGAGGGCGTCCATCGGGTTCCTCAGGCTCCCGTGCGTGGCCAGATGGCCAGCAGGGTGCGGTCGTCGTCGTACGTCTCCCGGGAGAAGTCGACGTGGTAGGCGAACTGCAGCGGTGGCAGCGGCCTCGCCAGCAGGCCCGCGAAGTAGCGGCCGACCTGGCCGGCGCCGTCGCCCAACGCGTCCCCGAACCCGTCGGTGCCGATCAGCAGCACCTCGTCGCGTCCGAGCTGCCCGCTACGCGGGCTGATCCGGGGCGTACGCGGCAGGGCGGTCACCGCCGACGAGACGACCGCGTCGCGGGTGTGCATCTTGCCGTCGAGGAGACTGCGGTACACGCTGTCGCGCAGCACCCAGGCGCCGGTGTCACCGACCTGGATGAGCGAGACGGTGGGGCCGTCCGGCAGGACCATGCCGGCGACCAGGGTGCTCGCCATCTCGTCCTCGGCGGCGACCGGGTCCGCCTCGGCCAGGCCGAGGAGCGTCCTGGTCTGCTCCACGAGCTGCCACGCCGCCTGCTGCACCACGTTCTGCCAGTCCACCGGGGCACCGGCGGCGAGGTCCGCGAGGATCTCCCGGACCGCCGCCCGACACACCAGCGCGGCACCGAGGTGCGAGTGCCGGGCAGCCGAGACCCCGTCGGCGACGGCGAACACGACCGCGCCGGTGGGCGGGTGCACCGCCACGGCGAGGTCGTCCTGGCGCGGCGTGCCGCGGTGGCGGTGCAGGTAGCCGCGGACCGAGGCGGCGCGCACGGTGAAGTCGCGGGTGGACCAGCCGTCCGCCACGGTGTCCGGCCGGTACGTCTGGTCCTCGGCGGGCCGGGGCTCGAAGTCGGCCGTCGGCGTGCCGAGCACCGCGGGCTGCCAGTGTGGCGAACGGGCCGGCGGCCGACGGCCGGCCCGGTCGACCGCCCGCTGCTCCGCCTGCGGGCGGGTCGGGCGCGGCGTCCCGGCCGGCTCGTACGGCTCCGTCTCCCGTGGTGGCCGCTGGTCGGTGCCGGCCTGCGGGCGGGCGGATCCCCGGGCTGGCGGATCACCGTCGTCGGGGTGCGCGCCGCCTCGTGGCGGTGTTGGGCTGTCCGATTCCGAGAACTGCACCGGCCGGCTGCCCGCCCGCGCCGGCCCCCGCTCCGGTCGGTAGTACGGCACCCCGTCGTCGCCGCGGTCGGTGCGCCGGTCGGGTTCGCGGTACGCCGGCTCGCGCAGCACGTGGTCGTCCGTCACCCGAGCCGGCCCCTCCTGCCGCCCCCGCCGCCACCTAGACAACATCGATCGCCATCCGGAACCCCTGCGGTCGCTCGACCACCAGCTCGGGCTGAGCCGACCCGAGCGACCGTCCCGACTCGACGATGCTCTTGGTCAGCGCGGTGCAGAACCGGGCGATGGAGGTGCCCACCTCGGTGCCGGCGTTCGCGATGAAGCCGTACTCGTCCCGGGTCGCCACCTGGCGGATGGTGGCCGCCTGCGCGTCGCCGATGCCGCAGGCGACGATGTTCGGCGCGCCCTTCGTGACGGTAGGGTCGGTGAGCTGCCGGTGCACCTCCATCCATCCCTGGTCGGTGGGCTGGCCGTCGCTGAGGAAGAACACGGCCGGGCGGTGAATCGTGAAGCCCTCCGCCTTAAGCGCGTCGACATCCGCCGGGATGCGCTGCCGCAGGTCGCCGAAGGCGGCGCCGTAACTGGTCCGGCCGCGCGGCCTGAGCTCCGGCATCTCCTCCGCGTATCGCAGGTCGGCCAGGCGGAGGTGCTCCAGAACGGTCTCCGAGAAGCCGAGCACCGAGAACCGCACCTTCGCCGCCGCCATCGGCTCGCCGAACAGTGCCTCGTGCAACGACCGCAGCCCCTCGTTGAGCTGGCCCATCACCTTGGTCATCGAACCGGACTCGTCCGCCATGACGTACACCGGCAGGAGATTTGCGCGGCCGCCGGACATGTTTACCTCGCTTTCCCCGGCCCACGGACCGGACGTAACGCTGTGCAGGGGCGATCAGACCAGTTCGCTGGCGATCCGGAAGCCGGCCGGCGGGGAGATGGTCAGCTCACCCGAGCCGTCGAGGAGAGCACGACCGGAGTTGATGACGCTCGCCGCCAGGGCCCGCCAGTACTGCGCGATGGCGGCGTGCACGTCGCTGTCGGGCACCATCACGAACCCGAACGTGGGCTCGGTGGCGATGGTGGCGATCAGCGCCGGCGGGGCCGCCCCGATGCCGCAGGCGACAACATTCGGCGCATACCGATGGGCGTTCCGGTCCACCAGCCGCTGGTACGGCCTGGTCCAGCTCTCACCGTCGCGGGGTGCGCTGCCGCTGAGGAAGAAGACGATCGGCCGGCGGACGTGAGGTTGCTGCGCCTTGAGCGCCTCGATGTCGTGGCCGATGTTGTCGAGCAGCGTCTCGAAGGCGTTGGCGTAGTTCGCCGGCCCGCGCGGGGTCAGCCAGGGCGACTGGCTGCCCGCGGTCACCACGTCCATCCGCAGCCGGCTGGCGACCTCGTCGGCAAAGCCGAGCACGGCCAGTCGGATCGCCGGCGTCACGTCGGCCGCCTGCACCAAGGCGTCGTGCAGGGTGTGCAGCCCATTGCTCAGGTCGCCGATCCAGGGCGCCACGTCGGCGGACTCGTCGACCATCACGTACACCGGTTGGACCCCGGCGGCGGGGGTCCAGACCCGGGTCTTCGGATCCTGTTCGAGGATGGTCGCGTTGGGCTTGGCCCGCCCACCCTCTGGTTCCCCCGCCGGCTCGGGGCCCGCCGAGCCGAGCACCGGCGGCTGGGTCCAGCCGGCCGACGTGGCCGACAGCCCGGCGGGCCGTACGTCGGTCGCGCCGAGACGCCGCATCGTATGCGCCAGCATGGGTTCCACGTCGGCGGCCAGGATGAGGTCCTTCTCGACCAGGAACCGGAACAGCTCTGTGGTCTGCTGGTTGTGCAGGTCCTGCCGCTGCAGCATCGCCTGCTCGTGGGCGGCGAACAGCTGCATCGCGGTCATCGTGTCCTGCGGGTTGCGGGCGAGGTGCAGGCGGATCAGCTCGGCCGGGTCGAGCGGCCGGTCCCCCAGCTCGCTCAGTTCGGTGCGGGCTGCCTGGATCCGGTGGTGCTGCTGCATCTGTTCGAGCTGGCCCTGGTGCATCGCCTGCTGGACGTGCACGTCGTGGCGGACCCGGTTGAGTTCCACCGCCCGGCCGGCCTCGACCTTCTCCCGCAGGTATCGGCTGGCCGCCTCGTCGGGCAGCAGCCGGGGCGAGAGGGAGAAGATGGTGATGCCCTCGGGCAGCGGCCAGCCGCCGCCGAACCGCTGGCGCAGGGCCTCCTCCGCCTGGGCCGACTGCTCGATGCCGAACGACCGGGTGATCGGGATGAACCGGTCGACGATCGCGCCGTAGACGATCGGCATGGCGTCGGTCACATTACGTCGGACGATCTCACGGGGCTCATGCACGCGGAATGCGACGTCGACGGTCGCCACGAAGAAGTGCACATCGCCGCGGGACGGCAGCGGAGTGCTGCGCAGCTCCGCCCGGCGACGGTGGTCGCCGGTGTCGACGTCGTAGCGGGTCCGGTACGGCGACAGCGCCTGCTGCGACCAGCGCATCGGTTTCCCGTCGAAGGTCGTCAGTTCGCCGGCGGCGGTCGCGTAGACCACCGCCCGGGACGGCGTGGTGGCCTTGGTGACGGTGAACGGCCCTCTGGTGACCGGGCTCACGTCGAGTATCAGTGGCAGTGGCGTGGTCACTGAGGGCTCCCTCCCGGAGCGAGCGCGGCCTCGACCGCGTAGGCCGTACGGGGATGTGGTTGCAGGTTGTCGACCGCCCGCCAGCCGGCGGCGAGCCGGCGGACCAGCTGCCGGGTCCGGTCGCTGCGGGCGGCCACGTCGGTCAGCATCCGGGCGAACGCGGTACGCACCCGGTGATCCGTCTCGGCCATCGCCGCCCAACCGATCAGGGCCTGTTCGGTGAGGTTGGAGAAGGTGCCGGCGTTCAACACGGCCTGCCACATGTTGACCAGCGCTCCCCGCAGCTGCGGGTGCTGGTCGGCCAGAAGCAGTAGGGTCGGCCAGGAGTTCGACGGGTGCGGACCGTCTACCGTCCCGGCCTCGGCCTCGGCCCGCAGCGACTTCGCCAGCCAGAGGAAGACGTACTGGCCGGCCACGTTGCGCCGGCGGTCGTTGAGCCAGCTGGAGATGCGGCTAAGCACCAGCGGCGCGTTACGCTCCTCGTCTTGCAGCAGCACGTCCGCCAGGCTGTCGCCGATGCCGTTGGCGATGCGGAAGTCGTCGATCGACGCCAGCCGGTCGAGAGCGGTGAGGGCGGCATGCGTGTCGAGCGGCCCGAGGCTCACTCCGTGAATCCGGGCGGCGGTCGCCTGGCCGACCGGCAGCGCGGAGTTGCCGTAGAGAGCGGCGACCACGTTCTCCACCAGAGGGCGCCACCGGGCGTCACCGGCGGGCACCCGGAGCGCGTACGCGACAACGTCGCGCAGCCAGTACCGCTGGTCGTCGAGGGCCATCGGGCGCAGCACCCGGGTGAAGACCGCCTCGAAGGCATAGGTGGCGAGCAGACCGAGCGCCGTGCCGGCCCAGACCCGCACCTCCTCCGAGCCCCGGTCGTCGGCCAGGTCCTGCAACCAGGTCAGCAGCTCGTCGTGAATCTGGTACTGCCGCCAGACGTGCTCCAGCACCATCTGGGCGTACCCATCGTCCACGTATTCCAGCACGTCAGCCTGGACGTTCCCCCACGGGCTGCGGATGTTGGTCTGCCGGGAGCGGGCCCGTAGCAGCCGTTCCCGCTCGCGCCGGGTCAGGCCGAACGGGTCGCGCCAGGGCGCCTGCCGGTCGTTGCCGCCGCCCTCCGGCGGGCCGTCCAGCCGCTCGGCCAGCCGCCGGGCCGCCCGCACGACCACCTCGTAGGGCAAGCCGTTCAGCACCGCCAGCGCGATGGCCAGGCAGCGGGACGGGACGTCCGGCAACCCGCCGAACCAGATGTCAAAGTCCTCCGTCAACCGGTCGGCCATCCGGGCCCGCAGGCGTGCCACGTCCACCGTGCCGCCGTCGATCTCCTGGCTGATCACCAGGGCGAGGTCCGCGGCGACCTTCAGCGGCGTACCCGTGACGAAGAGCTCCCGGGTGTACACCAGCAGTTCGGCGTCGGCGAGCAGCCGGGTGCTCAGCGCCTCCGCGTCGGCACGTTCCTGGGTGGCCCGCAGCCGCCAGGCGAGGTGGCGGGCGAGCACCTCGACGTGCTCCGGCGGATCCGCCAGGTCGACCACGAACTCCAGCAGGTCCTGGTCGGCGAGGGCCGCGTCGGCGCCGACGGTCAGCACCAGCCGGGCGTCGATCCGCTCGAGGACGACATGCAGCTGCTGCAGCATCCAGCCCCGGGTGGCGCCCCAGCCGGCCGGCTCGCAGAGCAGGAAGCCGGCTCCGCGCGGCAACGGGTTCTCCGACTCCCCGTCCAGCTCCAGCCAGTGCCCCAAGCGCTGCAGGTCGACGTTCTGGTCCAGGTTGAAGATGCGTCGGTCGGATGGGGACTGCAGCAGGCGGATGGCGGTGGCTGTCTTCCCCATGCCGCGCGCGCCGCGCAGGATCACGATCCGCTTCTCGGCACAGGCGCCGCGCATCTTCGACCACTCCGCCGGCGCCACGAAGGCGTGCCGGACCGGATTGGTCAGCATCGGCGACAACCGCTGCAACGGGGTCGGCTCGCGACCGCCGAGCATGACGACGTACTTGTCCCGGCCGACCTGGTCGCCGCCGATGACGAACTGGGAGGAGCGGCGCAGGTTCCGCTGCCGGCGTACCCCGTCTGTCACCGCCGACGGCGCCAGCGAGCGGTCCTGCGAGTCCAGCGTCGTCGGCGTCCGCAGCTCGGCGGCTGCATCCGGGGAGCCGGCCGGCGGCGCGGTGGCGGCCGGACCGTTGCCGTTCGGGGCGGCCGGAGCGCCCGCGCCGTCGCCCGGAGCGGGCCCGGCACCGGCCGCCGGCCCGGGCGGGGCGGGGCTGGCCGCCCCGCCCTGTGGCAGGCCGGCCGCGGGGGCGGTGGGCGGGGCGGCGGGTGTCGTCACGGCTCTCTCCGGCCCCACACGTGCTTGTCCCCGGCGACCTGGTCACCGGCGACCCGGACGTCGGAGTCGTGGAAGAAGAAGCCGCCGCTCTGCTCGACTCGCAGGGCCGGATCGGGCCCGGCGGCGTGCCGCGCTTTGGGCGACGCGGCACGCGCCCGCCGGTCGCCCGTTGGCATGCCGTCGGCCGACGCCTCGTCCGGCAGGCCCGGCGGGTACGGATAGCCCGGCACCTGGATCCAGACTCGTTCCTGCTGCAACTCCTTGACGTTCAACAAGGCCGGCCCGAAGGTCGACGAGTCGATGAAGCGGTAGTCGTGCCGCACCACCCCGCGGTAGATCTCGTCGGAGACGGCGAAGGCGAGTACGGCCGTCGGGGCGGCGGCCAGCGCGTCCCGCAGGACCTGCGCGTCAACGAGCCGGCTCGCCGTGTTGATCGCCGCACCGACCCAGCCGTTCGCGTCGCGCTGGCAGAGCCCGTGGTGCAGGGCGACCCGGAAGCGCATCGCGTGCGTCGCGCTGAAGATCTTCGCCTTTTCCCGCAGCCCCGCGTCCAGCGCCCGGACCAGCTCTCCGGCGAGCGCGACGATCGACGTGGAGGGCGGAAGCAGCATCAGGATGCCGTCACCGCGATCCTGCGGATGGACGTCGGCCCAGTTGAGGTGGGCGTCGGCGAAGGCGTTCCGGACGACGTCGTACATGGTGTCCCGCAGCGAGGACTGCACCGGGTTGCTCCGCCTGCCGAAACCTTCGATGTCCACCACCACGATCGAGTGCGGGGTGGGTGCAGCCATGGTCACTCCTCACGGTCCGTTTCCTAGCGCACGCTGCGTTACATGGTGGGCGGCGGCTTCCGCTGCGAGAAGGACATCTGGCGTAGAGGCACGCTCTTTCCACAGGCGGTTCCGCCGCGAATCCGCCTTCCCGTCGGCGCGAATCGCCGGCCCACCGATCACCGCATCCGGCAGGCCGATGGACCGCACATGCTAGCGACCGGTCGATGTGCAGAGCAGACAGAAACGCGACAACGAGACGTCCCTTCGGCGTACCGCCGCGACCGCCCACCGAGCAGCAGAGCGCGGGCTGCGTACGATGCGGGGCCGGACATGCCCCTCGTCGGGTGGAGGTAGTGACGGATGTCAGGCCAGCAGGACGGTGTCGCCCTCGGCGTGGACCTCGGCACCTCGAACACCGTGGCGGTGCTGCGCCGGCCGGACGGGACCACCCGGCCGCTGCTGGTGGACGGCCACCCGATCCTGCCGTCCGGCGTGTACTCCGACACCGCCGGCCACCTGCACGTCGGCCGGGACGCCCAGCGCCTGGCCCAGGCCGACCCGGCCGGCTACGAGCCGAACCCGAAGCGCCGGGTCGACGAGGAGACCGTCGAGCTGGGCGGTCGGGCGTACCGGCCGGCGGAACTGCTGGCCACGGCGCTGCGGGCGGTCGCGGACGCCGCGGTGGCCGCGGTCGGCCTGCTGCCCCCGGCGGTGGTGACGCATCCGGCGGCCTGGGACGCGCCCCGGCGGCAGGTGCTGCACGACGCGCTGGAACTCGCCGGCTGGCCGGCCGCGGCCGAGCACACGCTCGCCGGACCGATCGCGCCCGGCACCCGCCTGCTGCGCGAGCCGGTGGCCGCGGCCCGCTACTACACGCAGGTGCTGCGCCGACCGGTGCCGGTGGGCGGCGCGGTGGCGGTGTTCGACTTCGGCGGCGGCACGCTCGACGTGGCGGTGCTGCGCAACGAGGGCGCCGACCCGTGGGGCGACTCCGGGTTCCACCTGGTCGCCACCGGCGGGATCGCCGACCTGGGCGGCCTCGACCTGGACGCGGCGCTGCTCGGGCGGCTCGGCGAGCTGGTGCGCCCGGCCCACCCCCGGCAGTGGGCCCGGCTGACCGACCCGGCGACCACCGCCGACCGGCGGGACCGGCAGCAACTCTGGGACAACGTGCGCGGCGCCAAGGAGATGCTCTCCCGGGTCATGGCCGCGCCGGTGGCCGTGCCCGGGGTGGAGGCGGCCGTGTCGTTGACCCGGGCGGACTTCGAGCGTCTCGCCGCGCCGCTGCTCGCCCACGCGGTCGCCGAGACCCGGCAGGTGACCGCCGCCGCCGGGATCCGGCCCGAACAGCTCTCCGGCCTGTTCCTGGTCGGCGGCTCGACCCGG
The DNA here is from genome assembly GCF_044391475.1 of Micromonospora sp. NPDC018662. Lineage (NCBI taxonomy): Bacteria > Bacillati > Actinomycetota > Actinomycetes > Micromonosporales > Micromonosporaceae > Micromonospora > Micromonospora sp. NPDC018662. The sequence goes on along the minus strand of NZ_JBISAC010000014.1, from coordinate 136,574 downwards.
ATTCCGCTGGTGGCCCGGCTGCTCCACGCCGAGCTGGGCATCGCGCCGACCGTGCTGGAACAGCCGGAACTACCGGTCGCCGAGGGGGCGCTGACCGACCTGCCGCTGCCCCGCCAGGGCCGGCCCGGAACCCGGCCGGCCCCGGTCGCGCCCGCGAGCCTCGCCGCCCCGGGCCCGCCGGCCGGTGGCGCGGTGGCGCCGGACTCGACAGTGGCCCACCCGACACCCGGCCCGACGAGGGAGGACCGGGCCGCGACCGCCGGCGCGGCGACCACCGTGGCCGGGCCGCCCGGCACGCTGGTCGCCGACCCGGCCGGCCCCACCCATCCGGGGTACGCCCCGATGGCGGCGCCGCCCGGTCACCACACGCCGGCGTACGCCGGGAGCGGCGGGTCCCCCGTGACGCCTCCCGGTCACGATGCGGCGGCGTACGCCGCTCCCGGCGTACCCCCGGGTTGGACGCCCGGGACGCCGGTCCCCGCCCCGGCGGACGGCGCGTCGCGCGGCGGCCGGCGGGGGCGTTGGCTCGCGCTGGGCGCCGCGCTCGCGGTGGTCGGGGTGGCGGCGGCGACGCTGTTCTGGGTGTTCCGGGACCGGCATCCGGCGCTGGACTTCCACCCGCCGACGCTGGTCGAGACCGTGGCCGCGGGCGACGAGCGACCGGGCGGGATGTTCACCGCGACGGTGGGCGACCGCGCCTACCTGGCCTGGTCGCTGCCCGACGACCGGCTCAACGTGGTGGCGGTGGACGCCGGGACCGGCCGGCGGGTCTGGGAGAAGCAGACCCGGGTGAGCGCCGAGCGGTGGGCGGGGATCCGGGCGCTGCCGGACGGGGTGGCCGTGGTGGCCGACGCGGCCGGCGCCAGCACGCCCCGAGCGTTCGTGGTGCTCGACGGTGACGCGGGCGACCAGCGGTGGGACATCAGCATCCAGGGCGACGACCAGATCTTCGTCGGCGCCGACACGGTGGTCCGGCTGGACCGCGCCGGCAACCGCCTGGTCGGCCTGCGGCTGGACGACGGCCGGCAGCGGTGGTCGAAGGACAACCCGCGCACCGAGTACGGCGACGCCCGGACCGTGGTGGTGCCGGTCGCCACCGGGGAGGCGCTCGACGGCGCGGCGTACCCGGACGGCTCGCCGCGTGCGCCGTGGGCCGGCGAGGCCGACCGGCTGGTCCAGGTGGGCGCGGACCGCTCGGTGCGGGTGGTGGCCATGGGCGACGGGAAGATCCTGCGCAGCCGGGGCAACGTGGCCGACCTGGACGACCCGGTGGCCGCCCGCGACGACCGGCTGTACGTGGCGGAGAGCGACCGCGGCCTGCGGCTGGTCTCCTACGACCTCGGCAGCCTCGGCACGCCGGCCGTGCGGTACGAGGCGACGGAACAGGACAGTCGGGCGCGGGCACTGGTCACCTGCGGCGAGCACCGCGCCTGCCTGTTGGAGGTGCCGAGCGCGGGCGCCGACGGCACCCGGGTGGTGGTCGTGGCCGACGGCGAGGACAGCCGGCGCTGGCCGGCCCCGCAGGCGGAGCGACTGGTTCCGCTCGGCGACCACCTGCTGGCCGCGCGGGACACGCCCCGGGACGCGGTGACGGTGTTCGCCCCGGACGGTAAGCCGGTGCTGCGCGACCGGGACGGCGTGGCGGTCCGGCTGGACGCCGGGAACCTGCTGCTCCTCGGCAAGGCGCCGAGCGGCTACGAGGACGACCTCGTGCTCGCCGGGCTGGCGGTGGACGGGAAGCCGGTCGAGATGGGCGAGGTGAAGCAGATCCGCAGCGAGTCGTGCTCCTGGAACACCGAGGTGCTGGTGTGCGGCGCGGAGAAGGAGTTCCGGCTGTACCGGTTCGCCGGCTGACCGAATCGACCCGCGCGCGACCCGCGCGACCCGCGCGACCGAAAGTGAGCTTGACAGTCGTCGATGCCTCGACTGGTCTGGACGTCAGTGAGATCGACGTCCGTCAGGAGGCACCTTGTTCGTCCGACGACGGTGGACCGCACTCGCCACCACCAGCATCCTGATCACCGCCGCCCTGTCCCACAGCGGTCCCGGCGTGGCCGCGCCGGCCGCACCCACGATCACCCTCGCCCCCGCCGAGACCGCGCTGGTCCGGGTACGCCTGGCCGACGAGGCGCAGCTCGCCCGCCTGGTCGCCGGCGGCGCCGACCTGGCCAACCGACCCCGCTCCCGCGACGGCCACCCGATCGCCGACCTCGTCCTCACCGGCCGGCAGCTCGCCGACCTCACCCGGCAGGGGGCGAGCGCGCTACAGGTGGTGCAGCGCGCCGACGACGGCGCCCGGCGGCTCGCCGAGAGCACCCGCGCCGCACAGGCCCGCACCCGGGCCGGGCTGCGCGCCGCCGACGGGACCGACACGCTCCAGGTCCTCCAGGCCTACTGGTGGACCACCGGCGGGCAGACGTTCCTCCAGGCCCAGGTGGCCACCACCGCCACCGACGACCCGGACGTGGAGATCACGGTGAGCTGGCGTACGGCCGACGGCGCCACCGGCTCGTTCCCGCTGTACCGCTTCGAGGACTCGGGTGAGTACCAGTACCACTACGCGCTGCCGCAGCCGGTGCCCGGCCGCCCGGTGCAGCTCACCGCCACCTCCAGCCTGGGCGGGACGAGCCGGCCGATCACGCCCGCGCGCTGGCCGAACGCCGCCCCGCCGCCGCAGCCGGCCGGCTATCAGAAGGACTTCATCGACGCCTATCTGACGCCTGTCGACATCAAGGCGCGGATCGCCCGGCTGGGCCGCCAGTACCGCGACCTGGTCGACGTCATCGACCTGCCGAACCGCACCCAGGGCTACCGCCGTACCGCCGCCGCGTACCTCGGCGACCCGGCCGCCGCCGCTGTGGTCGTGGAGTCGGTCCGCTTCGGCGACCAGGGCATGAACGGCGTGCAGGCGCGCACCGTCGACCCGGGCCGGCCCGGTCGTCCGCTGACCGTCCGCTACCGGGACCGGGTGCTCACGGTCTCCCTGGCCACCGACGCCGCCGGCAAGGTGACCAGCAGCACCGACGACGTCGCCGCCGTGATCAACGCGCGGCAGGGCACCCGCTTCCGGGCCACCGTGGAGGACGGCTCGGCCGGGCTGCCGATGCCGGTGGCCGGGCCGGTACGCCTCGACGACGGACTCCAGGGCACCGAGGTGCCGGCCCGCCCGTGGACCGTGCAGGCGCTGCGGATCGGCAAGCACCGGGACGGCTCCCGGGTCGGGGTGCTCGCGTACTCGCAGGAGCACGCCCGGGAGTGGGCGACGCCGCTGGTCACGCTGGAGTTCGCCGAACGGCTGCTGGCCAACGCCCGCACCGACGCGGCGACCCGGCAACTGCTGGAGCAGGTGGACGTGTTCGTGATCCCGACCGTGAACCCGGACGGCGCGAACTACTCGTTCCACGACTACAACCTCCAGCGCAAGAACCTGGTCAACCACTGCACCGGCGCCGCCCGCGACCCGAGGTACCGCACCAACTGGGGCGTGGACGTCAACCGCAACTACACGGTCGGTTCGCTCTTCGACGGCTACGTGGGCGCCAGCGCCAACTGCCTGTCCGGCAACTACGCCGGCACCGCAGAGCTGTCCGAGGCGGAGAGCCGCAACGTGATCGACCTGGCCCGGGCGCATCCGAACATCAAATTCGCGATGAACGTGCACTCCTACGGCGGCTACTTCATGTGGCCGCCCGGCGCGTACCGGGCGGACGGCCGGGTGACGCTGCCGCGTCCGTCGATCGACGAGTCGACGCTGTTCCTGGCCAGCGCGCGTCGCATCGTCGGCGCCATCGCCACCGAGCGCGGCACCGTCACCTGGCCGTCGCAGACCGGGCCGGTCGCCGACGTGCTCTACTCGGCGGCCGGCAACTCGGCCGACCAGCTCTACTACGAGCTGGGCATCTTCGCGTGGGACTTCGAGGTCGGCAACGACCGCTGGAACGCGGCCACCGGGCAGTGGGAGGGCGTCGGTTTCCAGCCGCCCTTCGACGAGGCGCACGGCGAGTCCCAGGAGTACGCCGGCGGCCTGGTGGAGCTGGTCCGGGTGGCCCGCGACTACGCGGCCCGGGCACGGTGAGCCGGCGGTCCCCGGCCGGCGCGTCGGCCGGGGACCGCGTCTGCCGCGCCGGCGGTGCCCTCAGCCCAACGGGCGACGGATGAACCGGGCGGGGCCGGGTAATGCGACAGCCGTCCTGGTGGAGTGACGGCCGGCGTCGCGGCGTACCGCGACCGGAGCCGGGGCGGGCGGCAGCACGCCGCCCGCCCGCGGCGAGCGGCCGCGAATGTAGTTGATCAAGAGAGCGGCATCCACTAGCGTGCGCGCACGTGAAATCGATGCGCATTTTCCCAGTCGTGCTGGCCTGCGTCGCGGTCACGGCGCTCGGCGCCTGCGGCGGCCAGGACACCTCGACGAACGCCGACGCCGCGGCGACCCCCACCGCGCCGGCCCCGTCCGCCTCCACCCCCTCCCCCGCGGCGTCCTCACCGGCCGCCGTGACCACCGTCAGCGACAGGGAACTCTGCGCGTCCGCGAAGAAGACCAGCGACGAGATGAAGGCGAAGCTGGTCACCGCCATGCAGTCCGGCGGCGACACGAACACCCAGATCGCGAAGATCATGACCGAGCTGGGCCAGAAGGTCAGCGCGCTGACCAGGACCGCGGGTGACGGCGAGGCGGCCACCGCCCTGCGCCGGTTCAGCGTCGAGGTCACCAAGGCCGCGGCGGCGCCGGACCCGGCCACCGCCGCCGACAACCCCGCCATGGCCAAGGCCGGCGAGGACTTCAACGCGGCCTGCAAGGCGGCCGGGGTCACCACCGTCTTCTGAACCGTACCGATGCGCGGGCGGCGGCAACCGGAGTCGGCCCGCCCGCGCGTCCGGACGTCAGTTGCCGGTGACCCAGTTCCAGGCCGAGACCACCCACTCGGTCTGCTGGAGGTAGGCCACCCCGACGCCGGCCAGGAACAGCGCGGTGATCATGTGCGCGCCTCGCGCGCTGCGGCGTACCCGGCCGAGCTGCCGCTCCAGGATCAGCCGGCCGAGCAGCCGGGCCAGCGCGAACAGGCCGACCGCGGTGAGCAGGCTGAGCACGAACGTGAGCAGCGGGGCGACCAGGTTGCCCCGGCCGGAGATCGCCCAGATGCCCCAGCAGACGAACGCGAACAGGGTGCCGGCCGCGCTCCACTCCCCGCCCCGGCGGGCCTGGGCGAGATGCCAGCTCATCGACCGGCGCGGCGCCGGCGCGTCGGCCCAGTCGTCGGACCCCCCGTGCTCGACGGTGGGGAACTGCTCGGTCCGGGGCGTACGCGGCCGGCCGACCGCCGCCACCCCGCGCTGGAACGCGTCCCGCTGGGAGGGCACCACCCCCGGCTGGGGCGGCACCTCCACGGTGCGCTCCGCCCACGGCTGTGTCTGGTCCGCCATGTTTCGTCCTCCCCCTCGACCGACGTCCGCCTCCGTTGTCGAGGGTAGCCACCCGGCAAATAGGGTGCCGACCCCGGCGGTGATCGGGTACACACAGGCGATGACCGACGCGGTGGTGCCCCGGGCCGACGACTTCGACGAGATCGCCGCGTTGCTGGCGCTCTCCTTCCACGGCGACCTCGACCCCGAGGTGCAGGAGGTCGAGCGCCCGATCTTCGAGCCGGAACGCGCCCTGCTGGTCCGCGACGGCGGGACGGCGGTCGCGCACGCCGCCGCGTTCAGCCGCGACCTGGCCGTACCGGGCGGCAGCGTGCCGGCCGCGCACGTGACCATGGTGGCGGTCGCCCCGACGCATCGCCGACGCGGCCTGCTCACCGGGCTGATGCGGCGGCAGTTGCGCGAGATCCGCGACGCCGGCCGGGAGCCGGTCGCGGTGCTGTGGGCGAGCGAGGGCCGCATCTACCCCCGGTTCGGCTACGGCTCGGCGGCGCAGCGGCTGATGCTGAGCGCGGACACCACCGGGCTGCGGCTGCCCGCTCCGACGCCCGCCGAGGGCACGCTGCGCCTGGACCGGCCGGCCCCGCACGCCGACGAGCTGGCCCGGCTGTACGAGCGGGCGCGCGCCGACCGCCCCGGCTGGTCCCGGCGGGACGAGCGCTGGTGGGCGTACGTGCTGGCGGATGCGAAGGGGCGACGGGGCGGTGCCACCGAACGTCGGGTGCTGCTGCACGACGGCCCGGACGGGCTCGACGGGTACGCGCTCTACCGGACGAAGGAGGGCTGGACCGGCGACGTCCCCCGGGGCGAGGTGCAGGTCGGCGAGGTGGTGGCCGTCACGCCGGAGGCGTCAGTGGCACTGTGGCGGCTGCTGCTCTCCGTCGACCTGACCCGGCGGCTGTCGTTCCCCACCGCCGCCGTGGACGAGCCGCTGCTGCGCCTGGTGGACGAGCCACGTCAGCTCGCCCCGCAGCTCGCCGACGCGCTCTGGGTACGGGTGGTGGACGTGCCGGCCGCGCTCGCCGCCCGCCGGTACGCCACCGACGTGGACGTGGTGATCGAGGTGACCGACGAGCTGCTGCCGGAGAACACCGGCCGGTGGCGGCTGGTCGGCGGGCCGGCCGGCGCCGAGTGCACGGCCACCACCGCCCCGGCCGGGCTGGCCTGCGACGTCCGTGCGCTCGGCGAACTCCATCTGGGCGGCACCACGCCGGCCGCGCTGGCCGCCGCCGGCCGTGTCCGCGAGCTGCTCCCGGACACCCTCACCGCCACCACCCCCGCCTTCACCTGGCACCGCGCCCCGTCCCCCATGGAGGTCTTCTGACCCCTGCCCTCCCCCGCCCCCTGGCCCCGGCCACGCCTCGGCGATCATGAAGTTGACGGTGCGGCGCGTCCGGATCGTCCCGGCCACCTTCATGATCGCCCGACGGGGACGACGGGCGGGTGGGCGGCGGGGCAGGGCGGTACGGTCGGGGGATGGGTGAGGCGGAACGGCGGCGGCGGCGACTGCGGCATCACGGCGGGGCGATCGAGCCGCCGGTGGCCGAGGAGACGAGCGCGAGCACGGCGGGGGTCGACGACGACGTCGCACCCCGGCCGCCGCGCAGCCCTCGACGCGCCGAGCCGGAATCGTCGGACGACGACTCCAGGTCGCCCCGCGGCGCCCGACGCGCCGAACTGGAATCGTCGGACGACGACTCCAGGTCGCCCCGCGGCGCCCGACGCGCCGAGCCGGAATCGTCGGACGACGGCTCCAGGTCGCCGCGCGGCGCCCGACGCGCCGAGCTGGAGTCGTCGGAGCCTCGGGCACGGCGCGGCACCCCGTCCGCCGACGAGGGTGAACGGGGGCTACGCGGCCTCGTCGGTTCGGGGTCGTCGCAGGTGAGCGTCACCGCCGCACTGCGGGCCCGGGACGCCGCCCGCCCCAGCGAGGACGACCTCGCCGAGGCCGAGGCGCGGGTGGTGCTGGTACGCCGTAACTGGGTGCCCCGCGAGGACCTGCCGCGCGGCGGACGCTGACCACCACGCCGGGCACCGAGCGCGCCGGCGGAGCCTGCGCCGAAGGCAGCGAACGGCCGAGCCTGCGCCGGCAGTCGGCCGAGCCCGGGCCGTACCGGCGCGGCCGGACGCGTCAGGCCGGCAGCTCGGGCAGCCGGCGGCTCTGCTCGTAGTCGGCCACCTGGGCGATGCGCCGGCTGTGCCGGGGGTTGCCGGAGAACGCCGTGGTCAGGAACGCCTCGACCAGGGCGGTTGCCTCGTCCAGCGTGTGCTGCCGGGCGCCGATGGCGATGACGTTGGCGTCGTTGTGCTCCCGGGACAGCTGGGCGGTGTCGATGTTCCAGGCGAGCGCCGCCCGGACGCCGGCCACCTTGTTCGCGGCGATCTGCTCGCCGTTGCCGGAGCCGCCGATCACCACGCCGAGGCTGCCCGGGTCGCCGACCACCCGGTCGCCGGTGTGCAGGCAGAACGCCGGGTAGTCGTCGTCCGGGTCGAAGGCGTGCGGACCCACGTCCACCACCTCGTAGCCCTGCTTGGCCAGGTGGTTGGCCAGGTGCACCTTCAGCTCGAAACCGGCGTGGTCGGATCCCAGATAGACGCGCATACCGCGCAGTCTGACAGGCCCGCCTCCGGGCCGACGCGCGGGCGGCGACCCGGAGGCGGATTCGTCACACGGGGTGCTCAGCGGGGCAGTTCGGCGACCACCAGGCCGGCCCGCGCCTTCGGGGTGAACCAGGTGCTCTTGCGCGGCATCTTCTCGCGGGCCAGGTTGACCGCGACGAAGTCGTCCACGGTCACCGGCGCCACCAGGACGGCCAGCTCGGCCCGGCCGGCGTCGACCTCGCCGGTGAGCCAGCTCGCCGGGTAGTCGCCGCCCACGTACGTGATCCGCTTGTCGCCCGGGTCGAGGCCCAGCGCGTCGCGCAGCAGCAGCCGCTCGACAAGCGCGTGGTCGAGGTTCTCCAGCCGGCCGGCGCCAACGTGCGGCAGCGTCACCGCGTACCCCCGGCCGGCGAGGTGCAGGTGCACGGCGCCGCCGGTGGCCGGGACGCCGACCGGGCCGTCGGTGGGGGTGACCTCGGCGCCGGCGGCGCGGAGCCGGTCGAGCAGCTCGTCCGGGGTGGTGGTCAGCTCGCTGACCAGCCGGTTGTAGGGCTGGATGGCGACCGACGCGGGCGTGGTGATCACCGAGAGGAAGCGCGGGAACCCGCCGGTCTGTGCCGCCAGGCTGCGGTGGTTGCCGTCCGCGACCACCAGCTCGCCGCCGCCGGCCAGCGCGGTCAGCTCGTCCTGGACGGGGCCGGGGCCGACCAGCCAGATCGCGTGCGTCCGGCCGGACTGGTCGACGTCGGTCGCGGCGGGCGCGCCGGCCGTCTCGGTCGCTGCCGCGAGCGCCGCGTGCAGCTCGTCGCCGCGCCCCGTCTGGAGCAGGAGTACGGGTGAGAGCAGGTGGCCGACGGCCTCGGCCAGCGCGACGCGCTCCCGCACCTTGGCGATGAACACGTCCTCGTTGCGGATCACCAGGCCCGGCTCGTCGGCGCGGGTGGAGATCTGGTCGGTGTCGACCATGGCCCACAGCCCGTACGCGTTCTCCTCCCCCGGCGCGCTGATCCGGTAGAGCACCACCACCTGCTCGGCCGGGGTGTAACTGCCGTCCGCCTTGGCCTCGGCGAGGCGGGACACCGCGTCCGGGAGCGCGTCGAGGAAGGACTTCCCCAGGCTGCCCGGCGCCCGGTGGGGCATCTCGATGCCCAGGGCACTGTGCGGATTCGCCTCGACGATGGCGGTGATCTCCGCGTCGTCGGCGAATTCGTCGTAGTTCTGCGCGCCGGTGCCGCCAGTGGTGATCCAGGCCCGGGCGATCGGATGCACGACCGTCATGCCCGCTGACGCTACCCGCGCCCCCACCGCCCCCGCCGCCGGACTCGCCCCCTTCCACCAGGTGAAAGGAGGGGGCCCTTCTTAACGCCTCCGGTAGAGGCGGGGCCCCCTTTTAACAGCCGGCGCTCACGCGACGGGGTCGCGGTGGCGGCCGGGACCGGCCGGGCGACGGGGCGGCGCGGACGGGCGGGGACCGGCGTTGAGGCGTACCGTCGTCGCCCCGCCGGCGGACCTGCTCGGGGCGCGGCCGGGCTCGACCGGCGGGGTCATCCGCGAGGTGGCCACCACCCGCGCCACACCGACCACGATCGGCGGGGCCAGCAGGTCGGCCAGCTCGGCCGCACCGGCCGGCCAGTCGCCCTCGACCACCGACCAGTACGTCGCACCGGAGTCCTCGGCCACCGGCAGCGGCGCGTCGTCGGACATGCGGCGGTGCTTACCCATGGGTACGCCTCCAGGAGCTGCCGTGGCGCGGCGTCCATCGGGCCGCCGGCTGGGACACCCGGTGAAACGAGCCCCGCACCGGCCCGGTGACGGGCGGGTGCGGGGCTCGGCGCGGTGTTAAGCGGGGCCCCCTCCTCTACCGGAGGCGTTAACAGGGGGCCCCGCCTTACACCTCAGTCGAAGATGGGGCCCTGGGTGCGGGTGCGCTTCAGCTCGTAGAAGCCGGGGGTGGCGGAGACCAGCAGCACGCCGTCCCAGAGCCGGCCGGCCGCCTCGCCCTTCGGCGCCGGCGTGATCACCGGTCCGAAGAACGCGACCTGGCCGCCGTCCGGGCCGGGCGCGTGGACCACCGGCGTGCCCACCTCGGTGCCGACCGGCCGCATGCCGGCCTCGTGGCTGGCCCGCAGCGCGTCGTCGTACTGCGTCGACTCGGCGGCGTCGGCGAGTGCCGGGTCCAGCCCGACGTCGGTGAGCGCGCCGACCAGCATGTCCCGGCCCAGTTCCTCCTTGCCGAGGTGGATCCGGGTGCCCATGGCGGTGTAGAGCTTCGCCAGCGCCTCGGCGCCGTGCGCCTGCTCGACGGCGATGCACACCCGTACCGGGCCCCAGCCCCTGCGCATCATGTCCTGGTATTCCTCGGGCAGCTCCCGGCCCTCGTTGAGCACGGACAGGCTCATCACGTGGAACCGGATGTCCACGTCCCGGACCTGCTCGACCTCCAGCAACCAGCGGGAGGTGATCCACGCCCACGGGCAGAGCGGGTCGAACCACATGTCCGCGGTGACACGTTCGGTCACGGTGTCGTCCCTTCACGTCTTTCCCGCGCCGGAGTCCCGGCGCCTTCACCCTCCGATCCTCACCCCGCGCCGCATCGACCGGTACCGGAATGAGAGCGTGACCTCGGCCACCGAATGCGGTGCGTGCATGGAAGACTCGGTTTCCGACCGCCCGTCACGAGCGGGCCGGGGAGGCCGGTGCCGCGGGACGCGGCGAGACGAGTGGGATGGAGACGAACAGTGCCGGGAGTGCGCAACCTGACCCAGGTCGAGGCGACCGAGCGGGCCCGCCTGCTCGAGGTGACCGGGTACGACATCAGCCTTGACCTGTCGACCGCCGTGCAGCCCACCGGTCGCACGTTCCGCTCGGTGACCGAGGTCCGGTTCCGCTGCGCCGAGCCGGGAGCGACCACGTTCATCGAGGCGGCCGCCGACTCGGTGCGGTCGGCCACGCTGAACGGCGAGCCGGTCGACCTGTCCGACTGGTCCGCCGAGAAGGGCCTCACGCTGACCGGCCTGGCCGCCGAGAACGTCCTCGTGGTCGACGCCGACTTCGCCTACTCGAACAGCGGGCAGGGCCTGCACCGCACGGTCGACCCGGTCGACGGCGAGACCTACCTCTACAGCCAGTTCGAGACCGCCGACGCGCAGAAGGTCTTCGCCTGCTTCGACCAGCCCGACCTGAAGAGCGTCTACACCTGGCACGCCACCGTCCCGGACCACTGGAAGGTCGTGTCGAACATGCCGGTGGCCCGCGAGGAGGCCGCCGACGAGGGCATGAAGACGCTGCACTTCGCCGTCTCCGAGCGGATGAGCACCTACATCACCGCGCTGTGCGCGGGGCCCTACCACGAGGTGCGGCACACCCACGACGGCATCGACATGGGCTACTTCTGCCGGGCCAGCATGGCCCCGCACCTGGACGCCGACGACCTGCACCTGATCACCACGCAGGGCTTCGACTTCTTCCAGGAGAAGTTCGGCGTGCGCTACCCGCTGCCCAAGTACGACCAGCTCTGGGTGCCGGACTTCAACGCCGGCGCGATGGAGAACTTCGGCTGCGTCACGCACGCCGAGTCGCACTACATCTTCCGCTCGCAGGTCACCGACTTCGAGTACGAGCAGCGGGCCAACACGATCCTGCACGAGCTGGCCCACATGTGGTTCGGTGACCTGGTCACCATGCGCTGGTGGAACGACCTCTGGCTGAACGAGTCGTTCGCCGAGTGGGCCAGCCACTGGTGCAACACCCACGCCACCCGCTTCACCGACGCCTGGACGACGTTCCTGTCCATCCGCAAGAACTGGGGCTACCGGCAGGACCAGCTCTCCTCCACCCACCCGGTCTACTGCGAGATGCCGGACCTGGAGGCCGTCGAGGTCAACTTCGACGGCATCACGTACGCCAAGGGCGCCAGCGTGCTCAAGCAGCTCGTCGCGTACGTGGGCGAGGAGCCGTTCCTGGCCGGCCTGCGGGCCTACTTCGGCAAGCACGCCTGGGGCAACGCCACCTTCGACGACCTGCTCTCCGAGCTGGAGGCGGCCTCCGGCCGCGAGCTGCGCAAGTTCGCCGCCCAGTGGCTGGAGACCGCCCAGGTCAACACGCTGCGCCCGGAGGTGACGATCGGCGCCGACGGCGCGTACCAGCGGGTGGTGGTGCGGCAGGAGGCACCGGCCGGGCACCCGACGCTGCGGACGCACCGGATCGGGGTGGGTCTCTACGACCTGACCGACGGTCGGCTGGCCCGGCGCGAGCTGGTCGAGGTGGACGTGACCGGCGAGCTGACCGAGCTGTCCGCGCTGCACGGCAAGCCCGCCGCCGACGTGCTGCTGCTCAACGACGAGGACCTCACCTACACCAAGCTGCGGCTGGACGAAGGGTCCATGTCGACGGTGGTGCAGCACATCGGCGGCTTCGACTCGTCGCTGGCCCGGGCGCTGTGCTGGACGGCCGCCTGGGACATGACCCGCGACGCCGAGCTGTCGGCCCGTGACTACGTGGCGCTGGTGCTGGCCGGGCTGACCGCCGAGAACGACATCAACCTGGTGACCGCCACGCTGCGGCAGGCGACCACCGCGCTCACCTTCTACGCCGACCCGGAGTGGGCGCCGACCGGCTGGGCCGACCTGGCCCGTACCGCGCGGACCGCACTGGCCGCGGCCGAGCCGGGCAGTGGTTTCCAGCTCGCCTGGGCGCGGGCGTACGCCTCCGCGGCCCGCTCCGGCGAGGACCTGGCGACGCTGCGCGGCTGGCTGGACGGCAGCGGGGTGCCGGACGGGCTGACCGTCGACACCGAGCTGCGCTGGACGGTGCTCCAGTCACTGGTCGCCAACGGCGCGGCCGGGGCCGCCGACGTGGACGCCGAGCTGGCTGGCGACCGCACCGCCAGCGGCGAGCGGGAGGCCGCGTACGCGCACGCGCTGGTGCCGACCGAGGCGAACAAGGCCGCGGTGTGGGCGCAGCTCACCGGCCCAGACGCGCTGCCCAACTGGCGCAACCGGGCGCTGTTGCAGGGCTTCACCCACCCGGCGCAGGTGGAACTGACCGCGCCCTACCGGGAGCGCTACTTCGCCACCGTCGACCAGGTGTGGGCGCAGCGGGACAGCGAGCCGGCGCAGGAGTTCGTGCAGCTCGCCTACCCGTCGTACCTGGTCGACGAGGAGACCGTCGCGGCCACCGACGCGTGGCTGGCCCGCGACGGCCAGCCGGCGTCGCTGCGCCGCCTGGTGGCCGAGGGGCGCGACGGCGTGGTCCGCGCGCTGAAGGCCCGCGAGCGGGACGCCCGCAGCGCCTGAGCAAGGGGTACGACGGCCGGGGCCGGCGTGGGTGGGAGCCCGCGCCGGCCCCGGCCGTTTATCGTGTACGGAGGAGGTGGACGTGATGGCACAACCGACCCACGAGTGGCGCCCCCCGGAGCGGCCGTGGCAGGAGCAGGATCTGTCCGACCTCCCCGAGGACGGGAACCGCTACGAGATCATCGACGGGAGTCTGCACGTGACCCCACCCCCCGGGTACGGGCATCAACTTCTGGCCGACGAGATCCGGTCGGCGCTCCAGGTAACTGCGCCGGCCGGGTGGTGGGTCATCCGGGAGGCCGGCCTTCGGGCACCTGTCGCCAATCTCATCCCGGACATCTCCGTTCTGAAGCCGAGCGCGCCCTCGGACGGCTTGTGGACACATCCCGCGGATGTCGCTCTCGTCGTCGAGATCGAGTCCCCGAGCAGCCGCCGGTATGACCGGCTGATCAAACCTACGCTCTACGCCGAGGCAGGCATCCCGCACTACTGGCGGGTGGAGCGGGGCGACTTCGGTCCGGTGATCTACCGCTACCAACTGGTCAAGGGCGTCCACTACAACATGGCGGGCACGCTCGGGCCGGACGACGCCGTCCAGCTCGACGAGCCGTGGCCGATGCGGCTCGACCCGTCCGCCTGGCCCCGCTGAGACCACGAGAAAGCCCGGCCCACGCGTTCGCGGGCCGGGCTTCGTCGTGTCTGCGGGCGGTCAGCCCTTGCCGGCGTGGCTGGCGAGCTGGTCGAGGCCCTGGATGACGCCGCCGGCCAGGTCGCCGCCGCCGAAGGACGCCACCATGGAGAGGGCGGCCAGCTTCGCGTACGTGTCCGGGATGCGCTTGCGGGCGTACTTGCCGGTGACGATCTCGAGCTGTCGCTGGTTGGGCGACACCGCGATCAGCACCGACCGGTCGGGGTCGGCGAGCTGCCGGTGCAGCCGCTCGGCGTGCTCCCGGATCGGCTCGTCGAGGCCGCCCACGTAGACCGAGAAGACCAGGCCGGTGCCCTGGTCGGCCAGGCGGAGCGCCTCGTCGATGCGGAGGAGCTGCCGGGTCGAGAACGGCCCGTCCAGCACGTCGGGCGGGGTGCCCGTCCCGGTCGTGGGCCGCGCTTCACCAACGGTCACTTGCGCCTCCGGTTCCACCGGCCGGCGCCTCCCGGCCGGCCTGCTCCTGCTTGTGGCTGGTCAGCGCCGGCGCCTGCGCGCCGGCGGTCAGCGCGGTGCCGGCCGAGTCGGCCAGCTGCTCCGGGCGGCCCAGGAACCAGACCGGAGTGAAGTCGAAGGGCCGGCCCGGCCGGTAGCGCTTGGCGCCGCCACCGTGGCCACGGCTGCCGGCGGCCGCCAGACCGGCGATCACCAGCACCGCGGCGACCGGGATGCCGACGAAGACCACCAACGTCTCGGTAACAGACAATCCCAACGCCCCCAGGCGGAAGAGAGACCAGGAATGTTCCGGGTCGGGTGGACGGTCACGACGGGCCGCGCCCGACCTCGCTTGTGATGTTCACGTTAGCGGAGTCGACGGCCCGCCAGATTGCGGGGTGCTGATCCCATCCGCCACAGCAGTGCTCCAGTTGCGCGGCAGTGGCGATCAGCGTGGCGTCGTCGCCGTACCGGCCGGTGAGCAGCACGCCGACCGGCAGGCCGTCGGCGGTCCGGCCGACCGGCAGTGAGACGGACGGGTCGCCGGTGACGTTGAAGACCGCGCAGTACGGCGAGAAGCGCCGTTGCCTGTCGAAATCCTCCGCCGGGTCGAGCGCGGCGAACGCGCCGACCGGCGCCTGCGGGGCCGCCAGCGTGGGGCAGAGCAGCAGGTCACAGCCGGCGGTCCGGCGCACGCCGCGGCGTACCTGGGCCTGGAGTTCGCCGAGCGCGGCCATCAGTCGGGCGGCGCCGACCGCCGCGCCGCGCTCGCGCAGGAACCGGGTCAGCGGCAGCAGCTCACCCTCCCGCCCGGCCGGGACGGGGGCGAGCGCCAGCGCGTACCAGACGGTCTCGAACAGCGGCCACGCCTCCGGGCCGAGCGGCGCGGGGACCTCGACCACGTCGTGGCCGGCGTCGGCGAGCAGCGCGGCGGCCCGGTCGACGGCGGCCACGCAGTCGGGGTGGACCGGCTCGGCGGCGAGCATCGGCGTGGTGAAGCGGCCGATCCGCAGCCGGCCGGGCCGGGCGGCGCGGGCAACGCCGAGGTAGCCGTCGGCGGGCGCGGCCGGCGGCAGGTAGGGCTCGCCGGGCACCGGTCGCGCCAGCACGTCGAGCAGCGCCGCCACGTCGGCGACGGTGCGGCCGAGCGGACCGTTGGTGGGCAGCCCGAACGCGCCGAAGCCGAGCGGGCCGCCGGAGACGAGGCCCCGGCTCGGCTTGTGGCCGACCAGGCCGCAGAGCGCGGCCGGGATGCGCAGCGAGCCGCCGCCGTCGGAGCCCTGCGCGACCGGCACCAGGCCGGCGGCGACCGCGGCCGCCGCGCCGCCGCTGGATCCGCCCGCGGTGTACGCCAGGTCCCACGGGTTGCGGGCCGGTGGCGCGATGAGCCCCTCGGAGTAGAGCGAGCAGCCCAGCTCGGAGGTGGTGGTCTTGCCGAGGCTGACCAGCCCGGCGCCGGCCAGGAAGCGGACCACGTCGGCGTCGACCGGCGGGACGAAGTCGGCGAACGCGGCCGAGCCGAACGTGGTCCGTACGCCGGCGGTCAGCGTCAGGTCCTTGATCGCGGTCGGCACCCCGTGCAGCGGCCCGCGCTCGCCCGCCGGGGCGGCGTCGGCGGCCCGCGCGGCGGCCCGGGCCCGCTCGGCGGTGACCGTGACGAACGCGCCGACGGTGTCGCCGAGCGCGTCGACCCGGCGGAGGTGGTGCTCGACCAGTTCCAGGCTGGACAGTTCGCCCCGGCGGATCGCGGCGGCCTGTTCCAGCGCGGTCAGGTCGTGCGGCTCGGCCATGGCCACCATCCTGCCCGCTCGACGGCCGGACGGCCGGGCGACACGTCCGGCCGGGCGGCGGCCCGGCCCATACCCGGCTGGCATGACCGGATCGGGATGGTCCGGCCCGGGCCTCGGGCGCGGAGGATTGACGCATCGATCAGATCCGATCGATACCACCGCCACCACCACCCCAGGGAGCGTGCCGTGCAACCCGTACCCGACTCGCAGAGCGCCCCACCCCCGACCCGGCCGGCCCGCCGCCGCCTCCCGCGTGCCCTCCGCCCGCTGCTCGCCCTCGCCCTGACCGCCGCCGGTCTCGCCGCGCTGCCCGCGACGCCGGCCGGGGCCCGCGACGGGGCCCCCGCCACCGCGCTGGCCGCGAACCCCTACGAGCGGGGTCCCGCGCCCACGGTGGCCAGCATCGAGGCCACCCGGGGTCCGTTCGCCATCGCCCAGACCACGGTCTCCGCGTCGAGCGTGAGCGGCTTCCGGGGCGGCACGATCTACTACCCGACCAGCACCGCCGAGGGCACGTTCGGCGCGGTGGCCGTCTCGCCCGGCTTCACCGCCAGCCAGTCGTCGGTCGCCTGGCTCGGGCCGCGCCTGGCCTCCCAGGGCTTCGTGGTGATCACCATCGACACGCTCTCCGTCTACGACCAGCCGGCCAGCAGGGGCACCCAACTCCTGGCCGCCCTGGACTACGTGGCCACCACCAGCGCGGTCCGCAGCCGGGTCGACCGCAACCGGCTGGCCGTGATGGGGCACTCGATGGGCGGCGGCGGCAGCCTGTCGGCGGCCAACGCCCGGCCCACGCTCCAGGCGGCGATCCCGCTGACCGGCTGGCACACCGTGAAGAACTGGTCGTCGGTCCGCGTGCCGACGCTTGTCGTCGGCGCCGAGAACGACACCGTGGCACCGGTGTCGTCGCACTCGGAGCCGTTCTACACCAGCCTGCCGGCCACGCTGGACAAGGCGTACCTGGAGTTGAACGCGGCGACCCACTCGGCGCCGACCTCGCCGAACGTGACGGTCGCGAAGTACAGCATCTCCTGGCTCAAGCGGTTCGTCGACGACGACACCCGCTACGAGCAGTTCCTCTGCCCGGCACCCCGGGGCAGCGCCATCGAGGAGTACCGCGACACCTGCCCGCACTCCTGACCCGTCGGTCCCGGCGCTTCGGGTGCGTCTGTCGTCGCCGGAGGCGACGGACGCACCCGTTTCGTCAGGCCAGCGTCTCCGGCGCGGCCACCTTGTCGTCGTCGACGATGCCCGTCCAGTCCCGATCGATCGACAGCAGCTCCCGGATCGCCCCGCTCCGCCCGGCGGCCATGCCTGCGCCGAGGAAGCGCAGGGCGTTGCCACCCAGCAGCGCGGCCCGCTGCGCGTCGGTGAGGAAGTCGGACCGGTGCACCACCTGCCCGACCGGCCGCTCCCCCAGCGGGTACGGGTAGTCGCTGCCGAGCAGCACCCGGTCCGCGCCCATGGTGTCCACCAGCAGCCGCAACGCGGCCGGCTCGAACACCACCGAGTCGACGCTGAACCGGTCGACGTACGAGCTGGGCGGTGCGGTGGACGCGCCGCGTACCAGGTCGCCGCGGCGGTGCCAGGCGTTGTCGGCGCGGCCCAGCCAGAACGGGAAGCTGCCGCCGCCGTGCGCGAAGCAGATCCGCAGCGTCTCCGGCACCCGGTCGAACACGCCGCCAAGGATCAGCGCCAGCACCGACAGGTGCGTCTCCGCCGGCATCCCGGTCAGCCAGCGGGCCATCCACCGGTTCAGGCGGGGGCCGCCGGGCATGTCCCACGGGTGCACGAAGACCGGCGCGCCGACCTCGGCGCAGTGGGTCAGGAACGCCACGATGCCGGCGTCGTCGAGGTCCCGGTCGCCGACGTGGTTGCCGATCTCCACCCCGACGTGCCCGGCCGCCAGGCAGCGGTCCAGCTCGGCGCAGGCCAGGTCGGCGTCCTGGAGCGGCACCTGACAGAACGGCACCAGCCGGTCACCACCGGCGGCGGTGACCTCCAGCGTGAGGTCGTTGAAGATCCGGGCCACCTTGACCGCCTGGTCGGCCGGGCGGTCGTAGCCGAAGAAGACCGGGGTCGGCGAGACGACCTGCACGTCGACGCCGTCGGTGGTCATGTCGGCGAGCCGGGTGGGCGCGTCCCAGCACGCCGCGCCGACCGGCCGGAACTCCGTCTCCCCCACCATGATCATGGCGGCACGTTCGGAGTCCACCCGCAACCAGGGCCAGCCGGACCCGCCGCAGGCCGCGCCGAGGTCCGGCCACCCCTTCGGTACGACGTGCGTGTGCACGTCGACGACCGGCACCGGCATCAGCCCTTGCCCGGGTGCAGCGCGCCGCAGTTGTCGCAGGTGCGGGCCTTCTCGTCGCCGTAGAACGCGGCGAAGACCGGGGGCAGGTCGGCGGCGATGTCGCGCACCTGCAACTCGACCTCGTGCACCTTGTGGCTGCACTCGGCGCAGTACCACTGGAACGTCTCCAGCGTGCCCTCCTCGCGGACCCGCTCGATCACCATGCCGATCGAGCCGGCCTCCGGACGCTGCGGCGAGTGCGGCGTGTTGCGCGGCAGCATCCACATCTGACCCTCGCGCACGTGCACCGTACGCGGCCCCTCGGGCGTCATCAGGTTGATGTGCATGTTGCCCTTGACCTGGTAGAAGAACTCCTCGTACGGGTCGACGTGGAAGTCGGTGCGCTGGTTCGGCCCGCCCACCACCATGACGATGAAGTCGTCGCTGCCGGGCAGCATCTCCTTGTTGCCCACCGGCGGCTTGAGCAGGTGCTGGTTCTCCCCGATCCAGCCGGTGAAGCTGAACGGCTCGGCGATCTCACTCATGACGGACCTCCCGACGGCAGTAGGGCCACGGCCTGCATCTCGATCAGCAGGTGCGGGTGCGGAAGCTGGTGCACGGCCACCGTGGTCCGGGTCGGCCCGGTGGCGTCGAAGAACTCCGCCCACACCGCGTTGTAGCCACCGAAGTCGTTCATGTTGACCAGGTAGCTGGTGACCTGCACCAGGTCGGTCAGCTCGGCGCCGACCGACCGGAGCAGGTCCCGGATGTTCTCGATCACGGCCCGGGTCTGCGCCCGGATGTCCAGGTCGGTGGTGCCGAACTCGTCCACCGACACACCGGCGAACGTGTTGTCCGGCCGGCGCGACGACGTACCGGAGACGAAGACGAACCCGCCGGCCACCTTGACGTGCGGGAACGCCCCGCGCGGCACGGCCTTCCCGGCCACCACCCGGCTGCTCATGGGCGGGCCTTCAGGGAGGCGGACCCGAGCTTCTCCACGATGGCGCGCACGTGCGCGCCCGGCCGCAGCGGCACCGCGGCGGTCGCCGCGCCGGCCAGGAACACCCAGCCCTTGCGCATCCGGACACCGTGCCGGCCGGCCAGCCGCAGGCCCTCGTCGAGCGCGCGACGCGGGTCGCCGAGGATGGCCGCGGTGGAGCCGACCTGCGCCACCCGCCCGTCGATCTCCAACAGCACCCCCAGATTGTCCAGCCCGTCCGGCACCGGTGACCAGGGTCCGATCGCGAACGCGGCGGCCGAGGTGTTGTCCGCGACCACGTCCGGCAGCGAGAACGTGAAGTTCGCGTACCGGGAGTCGATCAGCTCGATCGCCGGGGCGACCGCGCGGACGGCCCGGGTGAACGAGCCGACCGGCTCGCCGGGCTCGGGCAGCCGGTCCAGCAGGAACGCCACCTCCGGCTCGACCCGGGGATGGATGAAGTCGCCGGTGTCGACCGAGCCGCCGTCCGGCACCCGCATCACGTCGGTCAGCCGGCCCCAGATCACCTCGTCCACCCCGACCTGGGCCATCTTGGCCTTGCTGGTCAGCCCCATCTTGAGCCCGACCAGCCGCTCGCCGCGGTCGAGGCGACGCTGCACCAGCGCGGCCTGCACCGCGTACGCCGCGTCCACGTCGAGGCCGGTCTCGGCGGCGAGCTGCGGAATGGCGGTGGCGGAGTCGGCCGCCGCGCCCAGCTTCTCGGCGATCCCCGCGACGTCCGGCCCGATCATGAGTTCTCCTTACCGGCCAGGTCCAGTGCCACGTCCACGATCATGTCCTCCTGGCCGCCGACCATCCGGCGGCGGCCCAGCTCCACCAGGATCGAGCGCACGTCCACGCCGTACTTCGCCGAGGCCCGCTCGGCGTGGCGCAGGAAGCTGGAGTAGACGCCCGCGTACCCCAGGGAGAGCGTCTCCCGGTCGACCTGGACCGGCCGGTCCTGCAACGGGCGGACCAGGTCGTCGGCGGCGTCCATCAGCGCGAACACGTCGCAGCCGTGCTTCCAGCCGTGCAACTCGGCGACCGCCACGAAGACCTCCAGCGGCGCGTTGCCGGCGCCCGCGCCCATGCCGGCCAGCGACGCGTCCACCCGCACGGTGCGCCCGTGCGCGGCGTCCGGGCCGACCGGGCCGGCGCCGAGGATCCGGCCGTGCTCGACCGCCAGCACGCTGTTCGCCACGCCCAGCGACAGGTTGTGGTGCG
Organism: Micromonospora sp. NPDC018662; assembly: GCF_044391475.1. Lineage (NCBI taxonomy): Bacteria > Bacillati > Actinomycetota > Actinomycetes > Micromonosporales > Micromonosporaceae > Micromonospora > Micromonospora sp. NPDC018662. The sequence goes on along the minus strand of NZ_JBISAC010000014.1, from coordinate 115,831 downwards.
CGTGGATGCCGATCTGCGTCTCCGGCGCCAGCACCTGCCGGTACGCGTCGACGCGCTGCGCCACGTCGGACATCAGCAGCCGCCCGCCGGAGTCGGTGACGTAGACGCAGTGCGCGCCGTACGACTCCATCAGCTTGGCCTGCGCGGCCAGCCCGGCCGGGTCGTTCAGGTGCGACATCATCAGGAACCCGGCGACGTCCATGCCGTTCTCCCGCGCCCAGGCGATGTGCTGGGCGGAGATGTCCGCCTCGGTGCAGTGGGTGGCGATCCGCACGCTGGTCACGCCGAGCGCCTTCGCCGCCTTCAGGTCGGCGATGGTGCCGATGCCGGGCAGGAGCAGCGTGGTGAGCCGCGCGTTCGTCAGCACCTCGGCGGCGGCCGAGATCCACTCGGCGTCGGAGGCCGCGCCATGGCCGTAGTTGACGCTGGAGCCGGCCAGCCCGTCGCCGTGCGCCACCTCGATGGCGGCCACCCCGGCGGCGTCGAGCGCGGCGGCGATGGTGCGTACCTGGTCGACCGTGTAGCGGTGGCCGATGGCGTGCATGCCGTCGCGCAGCGTCACGTCCTGGATGTAGAGGTCGGTCATCGCACAGCCGCCTTCCGGAGCGTGACCAGCCGCTCGGCGGTGCGCAGCGCGGCCGACGTCATGATGTCCAGGTTCCCGGCGTACGCGGGCAGGTAGTGCCCGGCGCCGGAGACCTCCAGGAACACCGACACCTGCAATCCGGTGACGTGCCGGCCGAGCACCGGCGCGTACGTGTCCACCGGGTCGAACTGCACCTCCTGCTTGAGCCGGTAGCCGGGCACGTACTCCTGCACGGCCTTGACCATGTCGGCCACCGAGGCGGCGATCGCGGCCCGGTCGGCGTCGGCGTCCGGGCAGAGGCAGTAGACGGTGTCCCGCATCAGCAGTGGCGGGTCGGCCGGGTTCAGCACGATGATCGCCTTGCCGCGCTCGGCGCCGCCGACCACCTCGATGGCCCGCGCGGTGGTCTCGGTGAACTCGTCGATGTTGGCCCGGGTGCCCGGCCCGGCCGACTTCGAGGCGATCGACGCGACGATCTCCCCGTACGCGACCGCGGTGACCCGGCCGACCGCGTGCACGATCGGCACGGTGGCCTGCCCGCCGCAGGTGACCATGTTGACGTTCGGCTCGCCCAGGTGCTCGTCGGAGTTGACCGGCGGCACCACGTACGGGCCGATCGCGGCCGGGGTCAGGTCGACGACGGTCCGGCCGAGCGCGCGCAGCACCTCGTCGTGGCGGCGGTGCGCGCCGGCCGAGGTGGCGTCGAAGACCAGCTCGACGTCGGCGAACTCGGGCAACGCGACCAGCCCGTCCACGCCCTCGGCGGTGGTGGTCACGCCGAGCCGGCGGGCCCGGGCCAGACCGTCGGAGGCCGGGTCGATGCCGGCCATCGCCACCATCCGCAGCTCGGTGCTGAGCCGGAGCACCTTGATCATCAGGTCGGTGCCGATGTTGCCCGACCCGAGCACCGCCACACCGACGCTCATGAGATTCCCTCCTTCGAGAAGCAGGTACGCACCGAGCCGAGCCCGGAGATCCGGGCCTCGTACGCCGCGCCGGGCGTGACCGGCACCATCGGGCCGAGCGCGCCGGAGAGCACCACGTCACCGGCCTTCAGCGGGTCACCGGCGCGGGCCAGCGTGGCGGCCAGCCACTCCAGCGCGTGCAGCGGGTTGCCGAGGCAGGCCGCGCCCGCGCCCACCGAGACCGGCTCCCCGGCGTGCTCCAGCACCATCCCGCACAGCCGCAGGTCCACGTCGGCCAGCCGGCGCGGCGCGGTGCCGAGCACGAAGAGCCCGCTTGAGGCGTTGTCCGCCACCGTGTCCACGATGGAGATGTCCCAGCCGGCGATCCGCGAGTCGACGATCTCGATCGCCGGCAGCACGTGGTCCACGGCCCGGATCAGGTCGACAGTGGTGACCCGCTCGTCCGGCAGGTCGGCGCCGAGCACGAAGGCGATCTCCGCCTCCACCCGCGGTTGGAGCAGCCGGTCGATCGGCACCTCCACGCCGTCACCGACGGCCATGTCGTCGAAGAGCACCCCGAAGTCGGGCTGGAAGACGCCGAAGCTCTCCTGCACGGCCCGCGAGGTCAGGCCGATCTTCGCGCCGACCCGGCGGTGGCCCTTGCCCAGCCGCTGCCGGGTGTAGACCTGCTGCGCTTGGTAGGCGGCCTCGACGTCGCCCTCCGGCAGCAGCCGGCCACGCAGCGGCGGGCAGGGTCTGCCCTCCTGCCGGGCCACCGCCAGCTCCCGGTTGGCGGCCTCGATGTCCACGGTCATGTCGGCTCCTCGCTCACGGTCCTCGGGCTGCCGGCCATTCTCACTCACGTCAGGTCCACGCAGACGTTCGTCAGTTCCGAGTAGAAGTCGAGCGAGTGCACGCCGCCCTCCCGGCCGACCCCCGACGCCTTCACCCCGCCGAACGGGGTGCGCAGGTCGCGCAGGAACCAGGTGTTGACCCAGACGATGCCGGCGTCCAGCCGCGCCCCGGCCCGGTGCGCCCGCCCCACGTCCCGGGTCCAGACGGTCGCCGCCAGGCCGTAGTCGGTGCCGTTGGCCAGCGCGTACGCCTCGTCCTCGTCGTCGAACGGCGCGACGTGCACCACCGGCCCGAAGATCTCCTCGCGGTTGGTCCGGGCGTCCGGCCCGAGCCCGGTGAGCACGGTCGGCTGCACGTACGCGCCGCCGTCGCGGGCGTCGCCGAAGCGCGGCGTGCCGCCACCGGCGCGGACCTCGGCGCCCTCGGTACGGGCCAGCGCGTAGTGGCCGAGCACCTTGTCCCGGTGGGCGTGCGAGATCAACGGCATGTTCACCGTCGCCTCGTCGGCCGGCCAGCCGTACGCCAGCTCGTCGGCGCGCTTCGCCAGCCGCGCGGTGAACTCCTCGAAGACCGGCCGCTGCACGTAGATCCGCTCGGTGCAGAGGCACACCTGGCCGCCGTTGGTGAAGCTGGACCGCACCGAGCCGGCGACCGCCGCGTCCAGGTCGGCGTCCGCGAACACCAGACCGGCGTTCTTGCCGCCCAGCTCGAAACTGACCGCCTTCACCCCGTCGGCCGCGGCCCGCATGATCGCGCTGCCGGTGGCCGACTCGCCGGTGAACGTGATGGCGTCCACGCCCGGGTGCCGGGTCAGGTGCTCGCCCGCCGAGCCGGGCCCGAAGCCGTGCACCAGGTTGAACACGCCGTCCGGCACACCGGCCGCGGCCATCACCTCGGCCAGCAGCGTGGCCGACGCCGGCGTCTCCTCGCTGGGCTTGACCACCACCGCGTTGCCACAGGCCAGCGCCGGGGCGACCTTCCAGGTGAGCAGCAGCAGCGGCAGGTTCCACGGCACGATGACGGCGACCACGCCGACCGGCTTGCGGACCGCGTAGTTGAGCGCCCGGCCGCCGGTCGGGGTGACAGTGGTGAACGACTCGGTCGGCGCGGTCGCCACGATCTCGGCGAACGCCCGGAAGTTGGCCGCGCCGCGCGGGATGTCGAGCGTGCGGGCCTGCGAGATGGCCTTGCCGGTGTCCGCCACCTCGGCCGTCACCAGGTCGTCGAAGCGGCGCTCCAACTCGTCGGCGACCCGACGCAGCACCTCGGCGCGTTCCCGCTCCCCCATCCGGCCCCACGGGCCGCGCAGCGCGGCCCGGCCGGCGGCGACCGCGTCGTCGACCACCGACTCCGACGCCTCCACCACCTCGAAGACCGGCTCGCCGGTCACCGGGCTGCGCTTGGTGAACCGGGGACCGGCGTCGACGAACGCGCCGCCGACGAAGTTGCGCAGCAGGCCCGGGCCGTCCGGCGCGTGGCCGGTCATCAGCCGGGGGTCCCAGCGCGTCACCGCCGCCTCCCCAGCGCCGCGCCGACCCCGGCGGCCAGCAGCGCCGCCGCGCCGGCCGCGACCGCGCCGACGGCGGCGTACTGCCGGCGGACCCGGCGGCGCACCTGCGCGTACGGGGTGGTGGAGAACGAGACCAGCTCGTACTGGGAGACGTAGCGGCCGGGCAGCGCCCGTTCCAGCGCGTGCTCGACCGTCTTGCGGGCCCGGAACACCGGCGAGGCGACCTTGTCCCGCATCTCCACGAAGTTGGCCAGCGCCATCCGGGCGATCGCCTCCGCGTCGTCCTGCCGGCGGTGCTGGAACAGCGGCAGCGCGGCGGCCCACTCGTCGTCGCACTCGTCGAGGCAGCGGTCCAGCTCGACCACGTCCTCGAACGCGCAGTTCGCGCCCTGGCCGTAGAACGGCACGATGGCGTGCGCGGCGTCGCCGAGCAGGCCGACCCGGCCGGCCACCTGCCACGGCGTGCAGCGCACCGTGCCGAGCACCCCGACCGGGTTGTGCTGGTAGTCGTCGACCAGGTTCGGCGCCAGCGGGACCAGGTCCGGGTAGTGGGTGGCGAAGAACCGCTCGATCGCGGCCGGGCTGCTCAGCGACGCGAAGCTGCTCGTGCCGTGGGTGGGCCAGAACAGCGTGCAGGTGAACGAGCGGTCCGGGTTCGGCAGCGCGATCATCATCGAGGTGCCACGCGGCCAGATGTGCAACGCGCCGGGGTCCACTGCGAACTCCCCGCCGATCGGCGGGATGGTCAGCTCCTTGTAGCCGTAGTCGAGGAAGTCCAGGCTCTCGGTCAGCCCCCCGTACGCCAGCAGTTGCCCGCGCACCGCGGAGCCGGCGCCGTCGGCCCCGAGAACGACCGGCGCGGTGGCGGTGACCTTGCCCTGCGGCGTCTCGAACGTCATCTCGCCGGCGACCGGGTCGAGGCCGACCAGCCGGTGGTCGAACGCGACCCGCACGCCCGGCAGCGCGGCGGCGGCGTCGAGCAGCGCGTTGTTCAGCGCGCCCCGGCTGATCGAGTTGATCGCCCGGTCGCCGGAGACGCTGTACGATTGGAACTGCGGCTCGCCCTCGACCGGGTGGATCATCCGGCCGCGCATCGGCAGCGCGTCCGCCATCACCTGCTCGTCCAAGCCGATCCGGCGCAACGCGTCCAGGCCGCGCTCGGAGAGCGCCAGGTTGATCGAGCGGCCCCGCTCGACAGTGCCGGCGCGGGGATCGCCCCGCCGCTCGTAGAGCGCCACCGGGTAGCCCCGGCGGGCCAGGAAGCAGGCCAGCAGGCAGCCGGCCAGCCCGGCCCCGACCACCGCTACCTCGTCGCGTTCGGTGCTCATCAGCCCTCCTTCGCGACGGTCGCGGCCAGCGCCTCGGCGACCCGCCAGCAGTCGTGGTACGTCGAGTAGAGCGGCACCGGCGCGAACCGGACCACGTCCGGCTCCCGGGCGTCGGCGATCACCCCGTGCTCGTGCCGCAGCCGCTTGGTCAGCTCACCGGCGCTGACCGTGGCGACCCGGACCGACAGCTGGCAGCCCCGCCGGGCCGGGTCGCGCGGCGTGATGACGGTCAGCGGCCGGCCCGGCGTCACCTCGTCGAGCAGTCGTTCCAGCCAGCCGGTGAGCCGCAGGCTGCGCTCGCGCAGCGCCGGCAGCCCGACCGCGTCGAACAGCGCCAGCGAGGTGCGCACCGGGCCCATCGCGAAGATCGGCGGATTGGAGATCTGCCACGCCTCCACGGTGGCCGGTGGCCGGGACACCGGCGTCATCTCGAACCGGGTGGCCGCCTCGGTGCTCCACCAGCCCTCGAAGCGGGGCAGCGACGGATCGCCGAGGTGGCGTTCGTGGACGAAGACGCCGGCCAGCGCGCCCGGCCCGGAGTTGAGATATTTGTAGGAGCACCAGGCGGCGAAGTCGACGTCCCAGTCGTGCAGCGCCAGCGGCACGTTGCCGGCGGCGTGCGCCAGGTCCCAGCCGACCACCGCGCCGGCGGCCCGTCCGGCGGCGGTGATCGCGGGGATGTCCATCAACTCGCCGGTCAGGTAGTTGACGCCGCCGAGCAGCAGCAGCGCGACGGTGTGCCCCTCGGCCGCCAGGAAGTCGGTGACGTCGGACGTGCGCAGGGTGTCCTCACCCGGGCGGGGCTTCAGCCGCACCACAGTGGCGTCCGGGTCCAGGCCGTGGAACCGGGCCTGGCTGCGCACCGCGTAGCTGTCCGACGGGAACGCGCTGTCCTCGATGACGATCCGGGTACGCTCGCCGGCCGGCCGGTAGAAGCTCACCATCAGCAGGTGCAGGTTGACCGTCAGCGAGTTCATCACCACGGTCTCGGTGGGCAGCGCGCCGACCAGGCGCGCGGCCGGCGCGGTCAACGACTCGTGGTACGGCAGCCAGGGCCGTTCCGCCTCCAGGTGCCCCTCGACGCCCAGCCGTCGCCAGGCGTCCAGGTCGGCGACGAGTTCGTCACGGGTGGCCCGGGGTTGCAGGCCCAGCGAGTTGCCGGCCAGGTACGCCACGTCGGGGTAGCGCCCACCCTCGGCCGGCGGCACGTGGAACAGGTGCCGGTGGCCGGCGTCGGCGGCGTCGAGCCGGTGGGCTTCGCTCTCGGGGGTGATCATCGATTGTTCTCCGGTCACATCGCGGTACGGGCCGACCACAGCTCCGGGAAGACCACCCGGGCCATGCTGCGTTGCAACCATGCCAGCCCGGCCGAGCCGCCGCTGCCGACCTTCGCGCCCATGGTGCGCTGCACCGCCTTCACATGGTTCCACCGCCAGTCGCCGAACTGCTCGGCCACCTCGGTGAGCGCGTCGCCGAGCAGGCGCAGGTGGTTGTCCGGCCCGCCGTCGCCGTAGACGCGGACCCAGGCCGCCTCGACGGCCGGGTGCGACTCGTGCTCGGCCGTCACGTCCCGTTCCAGCAGCTCGGCCGGCAGGCCGAAGCCGCGCCGGGCGAGCAGCGCGACCACGTCGTCCCAGAGGCTCGGCGTGGCCAGCGCGGCGGTCAGCTCGGCGTGCACGTCGGCCTGCCGGCGGAACGGGCGGATCAGCGCCGGGTCCCGCAGGCCGAGCAGGAACTCCAGTTGGCGGTACATGGCGGACTGGAAGCCGGACCCCTCACCGAGCCGGTCCCGGAACCGGTTGAAGTCGGCCGGCGTCATCCAGCGCAGCCCCTGCCAGGCGGCGTTGAGCCCCTCCAGGTGCAGGGCGGCGCGGCGCAGCGGCGGCAGCGCCTCCCAGATCCGGTTGGCCCGCAGCTCGCGCTGGGCGTGCCGCAGCTCGTGGCAGGTCAGCTTGAAGTACAGCTCCATGATCTGGCTGACCATCAGGAAGGACATCTCGCCCGGGTCGTCGCTGAGCGGCTGCTGGAGCCGGTGCAGCGTGCTGGCGTGCACGTACGCGTCGTATGGCACGCGCTCGGCGAACTCCAGCGTCGGCTCACCTCCGTTGCGCGCCGCTCGGGCCGCCCGCTGCTGCGAGGTGGCCGGGCGCACCGCCGTCGTGTGTTCCACAGTCATCTCCGTCCGTGCGGGGTAGACGCCATGATCTCGCTGGTGGGCGCGCGGATGGAATGCCGGTTCAACGGCGGTAAGGTGGTCTGACCTCACGAGCCGAAAGCATCTCGGGTCCCCGACTTCACGGAAGAAAGGTCGCCGCGTGGACGACATGGACTGGGCGCTGCTGCGGGAACTCCAGGCCGACGCCCGGCTCTCGTTCAGCGAGCTGTCCCGCCGGGTGCACCTGTCCCCGCCGGCCGTCGCCGAGCGGGTCCGGCGGCTGGAGGAGTCCGGGGTGATCACCGGCTACCACGCGCACGTGGACCTGACCCGGGCCGGACGGACCGTGCTGGCGCTGATCCGGATGTCCTGTTACGGCTCGCGGTGCATCCTCAACGACCCGCGGGTGACGCAGTGGCCGGAGATCATGGAGATCCACCGGATCACCGGCGACGCGTGCAGCATGCTCAAGGTCGCCGCCGCCTCGATGGGTGAGTTCGAGGCCGTCATCGACCGCCTGGCCCCCTACGGCCAACCCTCCAGCACCATGGTCCTGTCCACGCCGCTGGCCTGGCATCCGGTGGTGAAAGGAGGGGCCCCCGCTTAACGCCTCGGGTAGAGGCGGGGCCCCCTGTTAACAGCCCCGCTGGCCGGGAAGGCAGCCCCGCTGCCCGTCAGCAGGATTCCGGTGCGCCTCGCACCGGGAGGGGGGAATCATGCCAGGGCTCCTGTCACATCGCGCGCTGTCGTCCGTACTGGGCCTGCTCGGCCTGGTCGCGGCGTTCGTCCTGACCACGGCCGTACCGGCCCGGGCCGGGGAGAGCGTCTTCATCGAGGTGACGCCGAACAGCGTCAACGCCGGCTCCCGGGTGAACCTCCGGGCCGGCTGCGACGCCAGCAACAACCGCCAGGCCCAGGTCACCTCGGACGCGTTCGGCCGGGTGACGCTGCGGTCGAACAACGGCTTCCTCACCGGCTCGGTCACCGTGCCCGCCAACAAGGCGCCCGGCGACTACCCGGTGAACCTGGACTGCGCCAACGGCAACACCGCCTCGACCATGCTCACCGTGCTGAACATGTCGCAGCCGAGCAAGGGCCCGGCGACCGGCGGCGGGGGCACCGCGGGCGGCGGCCGGGGCACCGGCTCGCTGCTGCTGGTCGGCGGCCTCGCGGCGGTGGCCGTGATCGCCGGCGCGAGCGCCCGCCGCAAGCCCGGTGGCCGCGTCTGACCCCGGCGACGTGATGGCCCGCTCAGCGCGCCGCACCCGTCGGGGCCGGACCCGCCGCGCCGCGCCACCGGGCCGGACCGGGCGGCTCCGGACCGCGTACCGGCTGGCGTCCCGCGCCGCGCGCCGGTTCACCCACGCCGCCGGGCAGGCGTTCTCGGCCAGCGTCACCACCGCCGACCCGCACGCCCGCCCGGTCGCGGCCCACGCCGCCACGGGCACCACCCGCCGGTACGCCCCGAGGCCCGGCCCCGGCGTCCCGGTGCTGGTGGTGGCCGGCCTGATGGCGCTGATCGTGGCCATGCTCGGGGTGGAGCGGGTGACCGGCGTGAGCGTGCTGCCGGACCGGATCGTCGCGGGCCTGCGCCCGCCGCCGAAGAAGTTCCCGGTGCTGCCGGCCAGCCCGCCGACCGACCTGACCATCGGCAAGCTCGACCTGCGTGCCCCGGTGCACCGGGTCGGCATCGCGCCGGACGGCAGCATCGCGGTGCCGGACGTCAGCCGGGCCGGCGAGGTCGGCTGGTACGACCAGGGCCCCACCCCCGGCCAGTACGGCCCGGCGGTGCTGGTCGGGCACGTCGACACCACTACCGGTCCGGCCGTCTTCCACGGGCTGCGGGAGCTCGACGACGGCGACCGGATCGAGGTGACCCGGCAGGACCGGTCGGTGGCGGTCTTCGAGGTGACCTCGATCGAGCGGTACGGCAAGGAGAAGCTGCCGGTGCAGGAGATCTACGGCGACTTCAGCCGCCCCAACCTGCGGCTGATCACCTGCGGCGGGCGCTGGGTGGGCGGCGAGACCGGGTACGCCGACAACCTGGTCGTCTACGCCTCGCTGGTCCAGGCCCGCTGAGCGCCGACCGGTCAGGCCGCCTCGGGCTCGGGTTCGCGCAGGTCGAGCCAGTCCGCCCAGCGTGGGTCGGGCGCGCGGTGGCCCAGCACCCGCCAGGCGTTGCCCTTTGGCGCCACCGGCAGGTGGTGCAGCCGCCAGCCCAGCTCGGCCGGTGTCTTGTCGCCCTTGGTGTGGTTGCAGCGCGCGCAGGCGGCCACCACGTTCTCCCAGGCGTGCCGGCCGCCCCGGCTGCGCGGGAAGACGTGGTCGATGGTCTCCGCCGGCCCGCGGCAGTAGGCGCAGCGCCACCCGTCCCGGGCGAAGATCCCCCGGCGGGAGAGCCCGACCTGGGTGCGGTAGGGCACCCGGACGTAGCGGGTCAGCCGCACCACGGAGGGCACCGGGAGTGCGTTGCGCGCGCTGTGCAGGATGCCCTCGCCGTCGGCCACGCAGACCGCCTTGGCGGAGAGGACGAGGATGGCGGCACGACGCACCGACACGACGCACAGGGGCTCGTAGGTGGCGTTGAGAACGAGTGCACCGGAGCCCGCCGTGGGTCGTATGTCAGGCATCGCGCTCACCCTCCCGGTCCAGCCGCTCCCGCCACCACCACGCCGAGACCGCCCCGCACACTGCGCGGAACGGCCCCGACGTCGGCCGGATCACCGACGTCCGTTGGGCCAATAGTCCCTGATCGCGCCCCGGATTGCACGCACTAATCCGGGGTACCCGCTGGGAGGCTGACACCGGCGTGCCAAGATGACCGGTTCCGCCCGGGATGATCGCCGCCCCGGTCCGTCAGTGTCGGGGCGGGTCCGTGCGGTCCCCGCGCCCCCGGTGCGGTACGAATTTCCCGTGAACGTCTCCGACCTGATCACCGCCGTGCTGTCCGCCGTCTCCGACCGGCGCCCGGACTGCCAGGGCAGCAGCTCCTGCGAGTGGGTGTACCGGCTCACCAACTCCGCCTGGTTCGCCGAGAGCAGCTACTGGATCCTGCTGAAGCCGTTGCGGGTGGCGCTGATCCTGCTGCTGGCCGTCGCCGCCCGCTGGGCGTTGCACCGGACCATCAACCGGCTGGTGCGCACCACCACCCAGGGCGCGGTGCCCACCATGCTCCGCCCGCTGCGCGAGCGGATCCCCAGCGCCACACTGGACCCGGAGCAGTTCGTGCCGGAGCGCCGCCGGCAGCGCGCCGAGGCGATCGGGTCGGTGCTGCGCAGCATGGTCACCGCGTTCGTCTTCGGCATCGCGCTGCTGATGGTGCTCAAGGAGTTCAGCTTCGACCTGGCCCCGCTGCTGGCCAGCGCCGGCATCGCCGGTGTGGCGCTCGGTTTCGGCGCGCAGAGCCTGGTCAAGGACCTGATCGCCGGCCTGTTCATGCTGATCGAGGACCAGTACGGCGTGGGCGACACGGTCGACCTCGGCGAGGCCACCGGCGTGGTGGAGGCGGTGGGCCTGCGGGTGACCACGGTGCGCGACGGTCGGGGCGTGCTCTGGTACATCCGCAACGGGGAGATCATCCGGGTCGGCAACAAGAGCCAGGGCTGGGCGCTGGTCGTGGTGGACCTGCCGATCGGCTTCGCCGGCACCGAGGAGGCCACCGCGGTGCTGCGGACCGCGGCGGCGTCGGTGGCACTCGACCCGGAGCTGGCGCCGCAGGTCGTGGAGCAGCCGGAGGTGCTCGGCGTGGAACAGATGACTGTCGACGGCGCGGTGATCCGGACCGTGGTCAAGACCACCGCCGACGGACAGTTCGCGGTCGGCCGCGAGCTGCGCCGCCGGCTCGCGGAGGCGTTGGAGAACTCGGGGATCACCGCCCAGATCGCCGCCGCCCGGCTCTATCCCGGGCTGCCGCCGCAGCCGCCGGCGCCGCTCCGGCCGGGGGGAACGGGCACCGGCGGGACCACCTGAGGGCCGGGGCGGGCGGACGATTTCCGGGGGTCGCGCGTCGCGCGGCCCCTCGGGTATCGTCCGTTCGTTCAGTCGGAGATGCGACGATCAATCCGTTCGCCCTAGTCAGTTGTCAGACGATCGGGCAGAATCCGGTGAACACGCTCCCTCGGGGAGTGTGTCGTGTCCTCGCCGATCGGTTGATCTGACGACGGTTCCCGGTCGGGCCACCACAAGTGGCCGGCTCGGAACGATGGAGGCGACGGTGTCCGACCAGCGACCCGCCCAGGAGAGCCCGGCCACCTTCCGTGACGTGTTCGGCCAGTCGGAGTTCCGCGCGCTCTTCGCCGCCAACGTCCTGTCCTGGGTCGGCGACTACCTCGCCAAGGCCGCGGTCACCGTGCTCGTGCTGCGCGAGACCCAGTCGGTCGCGCTCTCCGCCGCCGCCTTCGCGGCCAGCTACCTGCCCTGGCTGATCGGCGGCCCGCTGCTCTCGGCGCTCGCCGAACGGCACCGCTACCGCCGGGTCATGGTGCTCTGCGACCTGATCCGGATGGCGCTGATGGTGCTGGTCGCCATGCCGTTCATGCCGGCCTGGTCGATCCTCGGCCTGATCTTCCTGGCGACGCTGGCCAACCCGCCCAGCCAGGCGGCGCGCTCGGCGCTGCTGCCGCACGTGCTCACCGGCGACCGGCTGGTGGTGGGCCTCGCCGCGTCGACCAGCGCGGGGCAGGCCGCCCAGGTCGTCGGCTACCTGGCCGGCGCCACCATCGCGGTGCTGAACCCGAGCACCGCCCTGCTGATCAACGCGGGCACGTTCGCGCTGTCGGCCGCGCTGGTCCGGTTCGGCCTGCGGGACCGCGCCCCGTCGATGACCGAGGCGCACCGCAGCCACCTGCTGCGGGAGACCGGGCAGGGCTTCCGGATCGTCTTCGAACGGCCGGTGCTGCGGGCCATCGCGGTGCTGGTGTTCAGCGCCATGCTCTTCTCGATCGTGCCCGAGGGGCTGGCCGCCGGCTGGGCCGCCGAGCGCACCGGCGGCGGCATGGACGCCGGCACCGCCCAGGCGGTCATCATGGCCGCCAACCCGGTGGGCTACGTCCTCGGCGGGCTGCTGATCGGCCGGCTCACCGCGCCGGCCCGCCGGCTGGCCCTGATGCCGCCGTTGGCGGTCCTCGCGCCGGCGGTGCTCGTACCCTCGCTGCTCGACCCGCCGCCGGCCGTGGTGGCCCTGCTGGCCGCCGCGTGCGGCTTCGCGGTCGGGGGCATCGTCCCGGTCGCCAACGGCCTCTTCGTGCAGGCGCTGCCGGACGGCTACCGGGCGCGGGCGTTCGGGGTGATGGCCAGCGGCACGCAGATCATCCAGGGCGCCTCGGTGCTGGCCACCGGCGCGCTGGCCGAGCGGTTCACCATTCCGACGGTGGTCGGGCTGTGGAGCGCGGCCGGGGTGCTGCTCATGCTCGTCGCGGCGGTCACCTGGCCCCGCCCGGCGACGATCGAGGCGGCCGTCGACACCGCCCGGGCCGAGTCGGCCGCCGGGAGCGGCCACCTCGCGCCCCGGGAGCCGGCCGTGGGCGACCGGGGGCGGGAGCCCGCCCGGCGCCGGCACGCGGTGACGTGACAGCCGCCGCCCGGCGGGCGGGCGCGGATGCCGGGTCGCGCCTGGCAGGATGGAAGCGTGACTTCCCCAGGCGAGTCGATGACGCTGTTCGAGGCGATCGGCGGTGAGCCCGCCTTCCGCAAGCTGGTGGACGAGTTCTACGCCGGCGTCGCCGACGACCCGCTGCTGCGGCCGATGTACCCGGAGGAGGACCTGGGCCCGGCGGCGGACCGGCTGACCCTGTTCCTGATCCAATACTGGGGCGGCCCGCGCGTCTACTCCGAGCAGCGCGGGCACCCTCGGCTGCGGATGCGGCACGCCCCGTTCCGGATCGGCGCCGCCGAACGCGACGCCTGGCTGCACCACATGCGGCAGGCGGTGGACACGCTGGACCTGCCGCCGCAGCTCGCCGCCGCGCTCTGGGACTACCTGGAGCGGGCCGCGTACTTCATGGTGAACGTGGCGGACGACCCGGCCGCGGGCTGACCGACGCCCGCCGGCGCGGGCTCAGAGCAGGGCGCCCTCGTCGTGCAGCCAGTCGACGAACGTGGTGGCCACCGCGGCGCCGCAGTCGAGCATCTCGACCAGCAGCGCGTCGTGGGTGCCGGCGCCGAGCGGCACCTGCAGCTCGGCGTAGATCGGGAGCTGGCCGCGCTCGGTCGGGTCGCCGATGTACGCCTTGCAGAACCGGCGGGTGTGGTTCCACTCGTTCACCACCCGGTAGGCCCGGTCGGCCCAGTCCGGCGGCACTGTCGCGTGTGGACGGGCCCGCATCACGAGGATCTCGTCCTCCGGCCCCTCCAGCGCGACCAGCACGGCGTGTCGCTCCCACATGGCCAGCAGGTTGCCGTCGCCGTCGGCCAGGTAACGCACGTCGAGCAGGTCGAGTGCGTCACAGACCCGGCTCAGGGTGACCGGGGCGACAGTGGCCGGCATGTCCGCGATGACCGGCCGCTCGGGCGCCGCCGCGTCGTCGTCCGGCCGGCGTGGGGTCGGTGGCCCGACCCGGACGCTGTCGTCCACTGTGGTCCCGCTTCGAGTTTCCGGATCGCCGCCACCGGCGGGACCGGGGCGCCATGACCACCACGGCATCGCTCGCGCACCTCACTCCCCAGCGGATCCAGCCGCCTACGGTGCGTTGGATCCGAGGATGGACGGTACCCGGACAGCCGGCAGGAGGCATCCCCCCACCGGCCGCCCCAGCCCGGAAGAACGATGCCGGGTCATCCGTTCGGGTGACCCCGGGTGGGCGTGAGTGCAAGGTCCGCGACGGTACGCGACCACGCCGCCCCGTACGGCCCGACCAGCCCGACCCAACGGCCGGCCACCCGCACCTGAACGTCCCCGGCGCCGAGGAAGCCGAGCCGCACCATGCCCTGCACCAGCCGCTGCGACACCTCCACCGGCGCGCCGGGCGCCTCGTCCGGGGTCACCACCACCGCGACGTGGTCCAGCAGCGCGTCCCGCAGCACCCGCTGGCCGACCGCCCGGCCGGCCACCCCGTGGGCGGCCGCCTCGCGCAGCGTCCCGGCCGCCGCGTCCGCGATCCGGCGCAGCTCCGCGCCGGGCAGCCTCTCGACCGGCCGGCTGGCCGGCGGTGGCAGCGGCCAGCGCCAGCCGTCGTCGCGCCGCCGTGGCAGCGCCGCGCCCCCGGCGGAGAGTTCGGCCAGCAGCTCCGCCGCCGCGACCGTGACGTCGCCGGGCGCGTCGCCGGGCACGGTACGCACCACGAGCACCCCCCACGGCAGGTGGGCCCAGAGGGCGGTACGGCCGGCGCCCGGCACCGGACGGAGCCGGACCAGGGCGGCCGGGTCGAGCCGGACCAGCCGGGCCAGGAAGGCGCCGGCGTCGGCCAACCCGGTCAACCCGTGCCCGCCCGCCGGCCCGGTCATCCGGCCAGCCCGGGGGCGTAGCGCAGCAGGAACGCCCGCTCGTCGGCCGAGATCCGGCGCGGGCGCTGGGTGGACAGGTCGAACGGGACCAGCACCGACCGGGCGGTGCCGGCCAGCGCGTCGCCGTCATACAGCTCGTAGGCGACCGAGAACGACGCGGCCCGGATCTGGTCGACCCAGAGCTCGATCCGCACGCTCGGCGCCGCCTCCGCGCTGGCCCGGCCGAGCGCGTAGTCGACCGGGCGCAGGTAGTCGACCTCGTGCCGGCGGATGACCACACCGTCGGCGAACGAGCCCACCCCCCACGCCAGGCCGCCGGCGAACATCATCGCCACCCGGGCCTCCTCGTAGAGCGTGAGGAAGCGGGCGTTGTTGACGTGGCCGTACGCGTCCAGGTCGGACCAGCGCAGCGCGCAGTGGTAGACGAAGCGGTCAGTCACGGGTGAGCTTGCGGTAGGTCACCCGGTGCGGCCGGGCCGCGTCGGCGCCGAGCCGCTCGATCTTGTTCTTCTCGTACGCCTCGAAGTTGCCCTCGAACCAGAACCACTTCGCCGGGTTCGTGTCGTCGCCCTCCCAGGCCAGGATGTGCGTGGCGACCCGGTCCAGGAACATCCGGTCGTGGGAGATGACCACGGCGCAGCCGGGGAACTCCAGCAGCGCGTTCTCCAGGCTGGAGAGCGTCTCCACGTCCAGGTCGTTGGTCGGCTCGTCGAGCAGGATGACGTTGCCGCCGATCTTCAGCGTCAGCGCCAGGTTGAGCCGGTTGCGCTCGCCACCGGAGAGCACCTTGGTCGGCTTCTGCTGGTCCGGCCCCTTGAAGCCGAACGCGGCGATGTACGCCCGGGACGGCATCTCGACCTTGCCCACCATGAGGTGGTCCAGCCCGTCGGAGACGACCTCCCAGACGCTCTTGTCGCCGGCCAGGCCCTGCCGGTTCTGGTCGACGTACGACAGCTGCACGGTGGGGCCGACCTTGACGTCGCCGCTGGTCGGCTGCTCCAGCCCGACGATGGTCTTGAACAGCGTGGTCTTGCCGACGCCGTTCGGGCCGATGATGCCGACGATGCCGTTGCGCGGCAGCGAGAACGACAGGTTGTCGATCAGCACCCGGTCGCCGAAGCCCTTGGTCAGGCCGTGCGCCTCGATGACGGTGCTGCCCAGGCGCGGGCCCGGCGGGATCTGGATCTCCTCGAAGTCCAGCTTCCGGGTCTTCTCCGCCTCGGCGGCCATCTCGTCGTAGCGGTCGAGGCGGGCCTTGGACTTGGTCTGCCGCGCCTTGGCGTTCGACCGGACCCACTCCAGTTCCTCGGAGAGACGCTTGCGCATCTTGGCGTCGCGGCGTCCCTCGACGGAGAGCCGGGCGGCCTTCTTCTCCAGGTAGGTGGAGTAGTTGCCCTCGTAGGGGTAGGCCCGGCCGCGGTCCAGCTCCAGGATCCAGTTGGCCACGTTGTCCAGGAAGTACCGGTCGTGGGTGATGGCCAGGACGGTGCCGGCGTACTTGGCCAGGTGCTGCTCCAGCCACTGCACGCTCTCCGCGTCCAGGTGGTTGGTGGGCTCGTCGAGCAGCAGCAGGTCGGGCGCCTCCAGCAGCAGCTTGCACAGCGCCACCCGGCGGCGTTCACCACCGGAGAGCTGGGTCACGTCGGCGTCCGGCGGCGGGCAGCGCAGCGCGTCCATGGCCAGTTCGAGCTTGGAGTCGATGTCCCAGGCGTCGGCGGCGTCCAGCTCCTCCTGGAGCTTGCCCATCTCCTCCATCAGCTCGTCGGAGTAGTCGGTCGCCATCTGCTCGGCGATCTTGTTGAACCGCTCCAGCTTGGCCTTGGTCTCGGCGACCGCCTCCTCGACGTTGCCCAGGACGGTCTTGGCGTCGTTGAGCGGCGGCTCCTGCGCCAGCATGCCGACGGAGTAGCCGGGCATGAGCCGGGCCTCGCCGTTGCTCGGCCGGTCGAGCCCTGCCATGATCTTGAGGAGGCTGGACTTGCCGGCGCCGTTCGGGCCGACCACACCGATCTTGACACCCGGCAGGAAGTTCAGCGTCACGTTGTCCAGCACGACCTTGTCGCCGTGCGCCTTGCGTGCCTTCTCCAGGACGTAGATGAACTGAGCCACGGTGCGGGCTACCTCCGTCGGTTGCGATCGCGGGCTTGCGGGGTGCGGGGCGCGGGCTTCGACTCCGCCCGCCGCCGCCGGCCGGGAGCCGGCCGTGCGCACGCCGTCGTCAATCCTGACAGGTACGGGCGGCCGCGCCCACATCACCCCACCCCAGCACCGGTACGGCGTGGCGCGTTGCCACCTGTCGGTATGACTGACTAACGTTTGCGTATGACCAAGAAGATCGCCGTGAGCCTCCCGGACGACGTCGCGGAGCGGTTGGCCCAGGAGCCGAACGTCTCCGCCTTCGTGGCCCGGGCCGTGCGCCGCCAGATGGCCGGCGAGCAGACCCGGGTTCTCCTCACCCGCGCCGGACTCACGATCACCGACGAGGACGTGGCCCGGGCCCACGCGGAGATGCAACAGCTCACCGCCGGCATCACACCCGAGCTTCGCGAGCAGGCCGCCCAGCTCCGGGCCGAGGTGCTGGCCGCCCGGGCGAAGGCGCGTCGATGACGCAGTTCGGCCTGGCGCTCGACACGGCCGCGTTGTTGGCCTACTCCTCCGGCGCCCGGGACGTCGGGGCGAGGATCGCCGAGGCCGCCGACTACGCGCGGGACGTGCTCGTGCCCGGCCTCTGCCTGGCGCACGCCCACGAACGGGCCACCGCCGCGCAGTGGGAGCTGCTCGAACTGCTCGCCGCACTGCCGCACGTGCGGATCAGCACCGTGGAACCGGACATGTGCAGCTACCTCGGCGGCTGGTCGCGTCGGATGAGCGGTCGGATGGACCTGGCCCACCTCGCCATGGAAGCCGCCGCCAACCCGCTCGTGCCGATCATGACGGACCGGCGGGAACTGCTCGGCGAGGTACTGCCGAAGGAATGGCCGGTCATCGACCTCTGACCGGCCGGTGTCGACAAGATCACGAGCAGGGTTCGGCGGTTCCGGGGGCGGGTAGTGGACTCCGGCACGGGGGATCAGACGCCGCAGCTACGCTCAGTACGCTCATCGCGGTGGACCCGTCAGTACCCGGAGGTGGCCGATCGTGACCGTCCGTAGCTCCTTTGTCGTAGTGGCCAACCGACTGCCGGTCGACGAGGTGAGCACACCCGAGGGACGGCAGTGGCGGCGCAGCCCCGGCGGCCTGGTGACCGCGCTGCACCCGGTGCTCGCCGAGCACCAGGGCACCTGGGTCGGATGGGCCGGCGGCACCGGCGCCGCGCCCGAGCCGTTCGACCTGGAGGGGATCCGGCTGCACCCGGTGCCGCTGAGCGCCGAGGAGCTGGAACGCTACTACGAGGGCCAGTCGAACGCGACGATCTGGCCGCTCTACCACGACGCCGTCGAGACGCCCGCCTACAAGCGGCGCTGGCGCGAGGCGTACCGGTTGGTGAACGCCCGGTTCGCGGAGGCCGCTGCGGACGTGGCGGCCGAGGGCGCCACGGTCTGGGTCCAGGACTACCAGCTCCAGCTCGTCCCGGCGATGCTGCGCGAGCTGCGCCCCGACCTGAAGATCGGGTTCTTCCTGCACATCCCGTTCCCGCCGATCGAGCTGTTCATGCAGATGCCGTTCCGCGCCGAGATCCTGCGCGGCCTGCTCGGCGCCGACCTGGTCGGTTTCCAGCAGCGGCTGGCGGCGCAGAACTTCGTCCGGCTGGCCCGGCACCTGCTCGGCCTGCGCTACGAGGGGCAGATGATCCAGGTCGACGGCCGGCAGGTGAAGGCCGGCGCGTTCCCCATCTCGATCGAGACCCGGGAGATGGAGCGGCTGGCCGAGGACCCGGCGATCCAGGCCCGGGCCAAGCAGATCCGCGAGGAGCTGGGCAACCCCAAGACGATCATCCTGGGCGTCGACCGGCTCGACTACACCAAGGGCATCGAACTCCGACTCAAGGCCTTCCGCGAACTCCTTGCTGACGGAAAGTTGACAGTTCCGGACGCGGTTATGGTGCAGGTCGCCACGCCCAGCCGCGAGCGCGTGGAGCACTACCAGGCACTTCGGGTGAAGGTGGAACGCGAGGTTGGCCGGATCAATGGTGAATTCGGCCGGGTCGGCGTGCCGGCGGTGCATTATCTGCATCAGTCGTACAGTCGCTCCGAACTGGCCGCGATGTACGTCGCGGCCGACGTGATGATGGTGACCCCGCTGCGAGACGGAATGAATCTGGTGGCCAAGGAGTACGTCGCATCGCGCGCCGACCAGGGCGGCGCGCTCGTGCTCAGTGAGTTCGCCGGCGCCGCCACCGAGCTGCGCCAGGCGTTCCTGTGTAATCCGCACGACCCGGACGCGGTGAAGGACGCGTTGCTCCGGGCCGTGCACGTCGAAAAACCCGAAGCCCGCCGCCGGATGCGCGTCATGCAGCGCCATCTGCGCAGCCACGACGTCGGCCACTGGGCCAAGTCGTTCCTCAGCGAGCTCGGCGTCCCCGATACGGAGGCTGCGTGACCCCGTCCGCCGCCGCCACCGCTCACGGTGGCGTGCTCGACCCGGAACTGCGTGCCGCGATCGGCCGCATCGCCCGGATCCCTCAGCTCCTCGTCGCCTGCGACTACGACGGCACACTCGCGCCGATCGTCGAGGACCCGACAAAGGCCGTGCCGCTGCCCGAGTCGGTCGCCGCGATCCGCGCGCTGGCCTCGCTGCCGCAGACCAGCGTCGCGGTGGTCTCCGGCCGCGCGCTGCGCGACCTGGCCACACTCTCCCGGCTGCCGAGCGAGGTGCACCTGGTCGGCAGCCACGGCTCGGAGTTCGACATCGGCTTCGTCGAGCGGCTCAGCCCGGAGCTGATCGCGGTCCGGCACCGGCTCCGCGAGACGCTGCGGGACATCGCCGCCGCGCACCCCGGGGTCCGGCTGGAGCGCAAGCCGGCCAGCGTGGCCGTGCACACCCGCGGCGTCGACCCGCAGGTCGCCGCCGCCGCCGTGGACGCGGTCCGCAGCGGCCCCGCCACCTGGGACGGCGTGACCGTCACCCAGGGCAAGGAGGTCATCGAGCTGTCCGTGGTGGCCACCCACAAGGGCACCGCTGTCGACCAGCTCCGGACCCAGCTCGCGGCCGGCGCGGTGCTCTTCATCGGCGACGACGTCACCGACGAGAACGCGTTCGGCAACCTGCACGGGCCGGACGTCGGCATCAAGATCGGCCCCGGCGACACCCAGGCCGACTACCGGGTGGCCGAGCCGATCGAGGCGGCCCGCGCGCTCGGCCTGCTGCTGGAGACCCGGCGGCACTGGCTCTTCGGCGAACGGGCGGTGCCGATCGAACGGCACTCGATGCTCGCCAACGGGCGTACGGTCGCGCTGGTCACCCCGGAAGCCAAGATCACCTGGTTGTGCCACCCGAAGCCGGACTCGGCGGCGATCTTCGCCGACCTGGTCGGTGGCAGCCCGGCCGGGCACTTCACCATCGGCCCGGAGCGCGGCGGCATCCCGCTGGGCCAGCGCTACCGCAGCAACACCATGACGGTGGAGACCCGCTGGTCCGGCCTGACCGTCACCGACTGGCTGGACCTGCCCGTCCGGCAGACCACGCCGGACGACCCGGCCGTGGTCAGCGGCGACTCGACACTGGTCCGGGTGCTCAGCGGCACCGGGCGGGCCCGCGTCGAGTTCGCGCCGCGCCCCGAGTTCGGGCAGGTCGCGGTGCAGCTCCAGCCGCTCGACGACGGGCTGCTGGTGCTCGGCTCCAACGAGCCGGTCGCGCTGCACTCCCCCGGCGTCGAGTGGGAGGTCACCAACGACGCCGGGTACGAGACCGCGAAGGCGGTGGTGGACCTGTCCGCCGCCGGCGGGCAGGTGGTGCTGGAGCTGCGCTTCGGCACGCAGAGCCTGGAGCCGCACCGGGTGCCGGTGCACGAGCGGCAGGCCGCCGCGGAGCAGCCCTGGAAGGACTGGGTGGCCTCGCTGCGGCTGCCCACCACCGCCCGGGACCTGGTCGCCCGCAGCGCGCTGACCCTGCGCGGGCTCACCCACGAGCCGACCGGGTCGATCCTCGCCGCGGCGACCACCTCGCTCCCCGAGGAGCTGGGCGGGGTCCGCAACTGGGACTACCGCTACTGCTGGCTGCGGGACGCGGCGATGACCGCGCGGTCGCTGGTCGACCTCGGCTCCACCGAGGAGGCCGAAGGGCTGCTGCGCTGGATCGACGGCGTGGTGGAGCGCACCGGCGGGCACCCGGAGCGACTGCACCCGCTCTACACTGTCGACGGCTACGAGTTGGGTGCCGAGGCGGTCATCGACACGTTGCCCGGCTACGCCGGCTCCCGGCCGGTCCGGGTCGGCAACCTGGCCAACCACCAGCTCCAGCTCGACGTCTTCGGCCCGGTGGCGGACCTGATCGCCGCGGTGGCCGACGCCCGGGGCTCGGTCCGCGACGACGAGTGGCGGGTGCTGGAGAACATGGTCGAGGCGGTCCGCCGCCGCTGGCACGAGCCCGACCACGGCATCTGGGAGGCCCGCCTCCCACCCCGGCACCACGTGTTCTCCAAGGTCATGCTCTGGATGACTGTCGACCGGGCGCTGCACGTGGTGCGCCAGCACGGCGGCGAGGACCGGCCGGAGTGGGTCGACCTGCGCGACCGGATCGGGGCCAACGTGCTCGAGCACGGCTGGCACCCGGAGGCCGAGGCATACAGCGTCGCGTACGGGCACGACGAGATGGACGCGTCGTCGCTCTGGATCGGCCTGTCCGGGCTGCTTCCCGGCGACGACCCGCGCTTCCTCTCCACCGTGCTCAAGATCGAGGCGGACCTACGCAGCGGCCCGGTGGTCTACCGCTACCACTGGGACGACGGCCTGCCCGGCCGGGAGGGCGGCTTCCACATCTGCACGGCGTGGCTGATCGAGGCCTACCTGCGCACCGGTCGCCGCACCGACGCCGAGGAGCTGTTCACCCAGATGGTCGACACGGCCGGCCCCACCGGCCTGCTCCCCGAGCAGTACGACCCGCTGGCCGAGCGGGGCCTGGGCAACCACCCCCAGGCGTACAGCCACCTCGGCCTGATCCGCTGCGCGCTGCTGCTGGACAACATGCTCAAGCAGTGACCCGAGCACACGACGCGGCCCGGGACCCCACGGTCCCGGGCCGCACCACGCTCCCGCCCCACCCCGCCCCACCCCGCCCCACCGCGTCGATCATGCACTTGGTGCCCTCGTGATGTCACGGTATATCCCCTTTGCCGGGGCAGTAAGTGCACGATCGACGTCAGGGGGTGAGGGCGTGCACGACGTCGCCGACGACCACGATGGCCGGTGGGCGGAGCGCGGCGGCGGTCACGTCGGCGGCCACCGTGCCGAGCGTCGAGCTGATGGTGCGCTGGGTGGCGGTGGTGCCCTCCTGGATCACCGCGGCCGGGGTGGTCGGCGACTTGCCGTGGGCGATCAGCGTGGCGGCGATCGCGGCCAGGTTCTTCAGGCCCATCAGGATCACCAGCGTGCCGCGCAGGCCGGCCAGCGACTCCCAGCTCACCAGCGAGGCCGGCGAGTCCGGTGCGACGTGCCCGGAGACCACAGTGAACTCGTGCGCCACCGCCCGGTGGGTCACCGGCACCCCGGCCACCCCGGGCACCGCGATCGCGCTGGTCACCCCCGGCACCACGGTCACCGGCACACCCGCCTCGGCGCAGGCCAGCAACTCCTCACCGCCCCGGCCGAAGACGTACGGGTCGCCGCCCTTGAGCCGGACCACGACCTTGCCGGCGAGGGCCCGGTCCACCAGGATCCGGTTGATCTCCTCCTGGGCGCGCGACGGCCCGTACGGGATCTTCGACGCGTCGACCAGCTCGACGTCCGGCCGCAGCTCGTCCAGGAGCAGCCCGGGGACGAGCCGGTCGGCGACCACCACCTCGGCCTCGGTGAGCAGCCGCCAGCCCTTCACGGTGATCAGCTCCGGGTCGCCGGGCCCGGCCCCCACCAGCGCCACACGCCCACCGCCGCTGGCGGTGTTAAGCGGGGCCCCCTCCTCTACCGAATCCGTTAACCGGGGGCCCCTGCTTGCACTCAGGAGGGTGCGGACGGCGTCGCGGACGGCCCGCGCGCGGTGCGGGTCGCCACCGCCGAGGACGGCCACCGTCACCGGGCCGTGCCGGGTCACCGCGGGCGTCCACGCGCTGGCGGCGACGCGGTCGTCGGCCCGGACGCAGAAGATCCGCCGCTCGGCCGCGGCGGCGCTCACCGCCGCGGCGGCGGCCCGGTCGTCCACCGCCACCTGCACCAGCCAGGCCCCGTCCAGGTCGTCGACGGCGAACCGGCGCGGCTCCCAACGCAGCCGCCCGGCGTCGGCGTACGCGCGCAGCGCCGGCGTCAGCTCCGGCGACACCAGCAGCACGTCCGCACCGGCGTCGAGCAGCGCGGGCACCCGCCGGGTGGCCACCGCTCCCCCGCCCACCACGACCACGCGCCGGCCGGCCAGCCGCAACCCCAGCGGGTACGGGCTGGGCGACGCCTCCCGGGCCGGCCCGCTCACTTCTCGGCCACCCCGGCCGCGTCGAACGTGGCCACCTCGTGCAGCACCCGGACCGCGCCGGTGACGACCGGCAACGCGAGCAGCGCCCCGGTGCCCTCGCCGAGCCGCAGCCCCAGGTCGATCAGCGGGTCGAGCCCGAGGTGCCGCAGCGCCGCCGTGGCGCCCGGCTCGGCGCTGCGGTGCCCGGCGACCATGGCGCCCACCGCGTCCGGCGCGAACGCGGCTGCGGCCAGCGCGGCGCTGACCGCGATCACGCCGTCGAGCAGCACCGGCACCCGACGCGCGGCGGCACCGAGGATCAGCCCGGCCAGCGCGGCGTGCTCCAGCCCGCCGACCGCCGCGAGGACGCCCAGCGGGTCGGCCGGGTCGGGCGTGTGCCGCTCCAGCGCGGCCCGCACCACGCCGACCTTGCGGGCGTACGTCTCGTCGTCCACACCGGTGCCCCGGCCGGTCGCCGCCGCCGCGTCCACGCCGGTGAACGCGGCGACCAGCGCGGCGGCCGGGGTGGTGTTGCCGATGCCCATGTCGCCGGTGAGCAGGATGCCGGCGCCGGCGTCGATCAGCTCGCCGGCGACCCGGATGCCGGTCTCCACCGCCGCCCGGGCCTCGTCCCGGGTCAGCGCCTCGGTGACCGTCATGTCCCGGGTGCCGGCGCGCACGTTCGCCGCCACCAGGCGCGGCCCGACCGGGTCGGCGGGCGTCGCGACGAGGCCGGCGGAGAGCACCGCCGGGGCGGTGGACGGACCGTTCGAGGCGGCGGGGTGCGCGGCCGGGTCGGCGGACGGGCCGATCGGGAGCGGGGTGGCCACGCCGACGTCGACCACGGTGACCGAGGCGCCGGCCTGCCGGGCGAACGCGTTGACGACCGCGCCGCCGGCCAGGAAGTTGCCGATCATCTGGGCGGTGACCTCCTGCGGCCACGGGGTCACACCCTGGGCGTGCACGCCGTGGTCGCCGGCGAAGATCGCCACCGCGGCCGGGCCGGGCAGCGGCGGCGGGCAGGCGCCGGCCAGCCCGGCGAGGCGTACGGAGAGCGGCTCCAGGGCGCCGAGCGAGCCGGCGGGCTTGGTCAGCCGGCCCTGCAGCTCGCGTGCCGCCGCCATGGCCGACTCGTCCGACGGGCGGATCGCCGCGACGGTGGACTCCAGCATCATGCCTCCAGGATCCGTGCCAGCGTCTCGATGAACGCGTCGGTGGTGGCCCGGTCGCGCACCGCGATCCGGAGCCAGTCCGGGCCGAGCCCGGGGAACGTGTCGCCCCGGCGTACCGCCCAGCCGTGCTCGCGCAGCCGCTCCCGCAGCACGGCGGCGCCGGGGGTGTGGATCAGGACGAAGGCGCTGGCCGGGCGCCCCGCCACGCGTACCCCGGGCAGGGTGGACAGGCGGGCCACCAGGTGCTCGCGGTCGGCGGCGAGCCCGGCGGCGATGGCGCGCTCGGCCGCGACGGCGACCGGCCCGGCGCAGGCGGTGGCGGCGGCGAGCGCCGGGGTGGAGACCGCCCAGAGCGGCTGGGCGGCGGCGAGGCGGGCCAGCAGCCCGGCGTCGCCGAGCAGGTAGCCGATCCGCAGCCCGGCCAGCCCCCAGGTCTTGGTGAGGCTGCGGACCACCAGGAGGCCGGGCAGGTCGCGGCGGGTGGCGAGGGATTCCGGCTCGCCGTCGACGCCGGGCGCGACGGTGGTGTCGGCGAACGCCTCGTCGACCACCAGCACCCGGCCGGGGCGCGCGAGCGCGGCGAGCGTGTCCGCCGGGTGCAGCACCGAGGTCGGGTTGGTGGGGTTGCCGACCATGACCAGGTCGGCGTCGGCCGGGATGCGGGCCGGGTCGAGCCGGAAGTCGTCGGCCGGGTCGAGCAGCACCCGGTCGACCCGGTGACCGGCGGCGCGCAGGGCGGCCTCCGGTTCGGTGAATTGCGGGTGCACCACCACCGGGTGCCGGGCGTCGCGCAGCGCGCGGGCGATCAGCACGAAACCCTCGGCGGCGCCGGCGGTGAGGAGTACCTCGTCCGGGGGTCGCCCGTGCCGGTGACCGACGGCGACGCGGGCGGGCGCCGGGTCCGGGTACGCGGCCAGCTCACCCAGCGCGGCGGTGATCGGGTCGGCCAGCCAGTCGGGCATCGGGGCGCGGCGCACGTTGACCGCCAGATCGACCAGTCCGGGCGTGGCCTCGGCGTCCCCGTGGTGTCCCAGGTCGGGTTCGGCGGGCGCGGTGGCGGTCGGCGGTGCGGGCATGACCGCGATCCTGCCGGGAAGCCGGGCCCCGGGACAGCGCATCCCGGCGTGGGTCGCGTCACGGCCCGCCCGTTTATGAATTCTTCTCATTTCCGAATCGGAAATGTCATAGCTTGACCCCGTGAGCAATCGACCCCTTGCGTCCGCCGGTCGTGCCGTGCCCCTTCTCCGTGCCGGGCTGATCGCCGGCATCGTCGTCGCCGCCGCGTTGTACCCGATGGCCGCCGTCACCGGCCTCGGCGCGAAGGCCACCGCGCACGCCGTGGAGCAGAAGACGAGCATCCTCAAGACCGCGCTACCGGCCGAGACCTCGTACCTCTACGCGCCCGACGGCACGACCGTGCTGACCATGTTCTACGAGGAGTACCGGCAGTACACCAAGATCGAGAACATGTCGCCGAACATCCAGCAGGCGATCGTCGCCGCCGAGGACAACCGCTTCTACCAGCACCACGGCGTCGACCCGAAGGGCGTGGCCCGCGCGTTCGTCTCCAACGCCCGCTCCGGTGGCGTCTCCCAGGGCGCCTCCACGCTCACCATGCAGTACGTCCGGATGGCGCTGCGGGACAGCGCGAGCACGCCGAAGGAGGTCCAGGAGGCCACCCAGCAGACCAGCCTGCGCAAGGTCAAGGAAATGCGAATGGCGCTCGACATCGAGAAGCACCTGAGCAAGGAGCAGATCCTCGAGCGCTACCTCAACTCGGCCTACTTCGGCCACCGGGCGTACGGCATCTACGCCGCCTCGCAGATCTTCTTCTCCAAGACGCCGGCCACGCTCAGCCCGGTCGAGGCGGCCACGCTGGCCGGGCTGGTGAAGTCCCCGTCCGAGTACGACCCGATCACCTCGGACCAGAAGGACGCCACCGGCCGGCGCAACTACGTGCTGGACAACATGGCCCGCCTCGGCTACCTGTCACCGGACGCCGCCGCCTCCGCCAAGGCCCAGCCGATCAAGCTGAAGCTCACCGACCCGCCGAACGACTGCGCCGCGATCGACGACGCGCACCGTAGCTGGGGCTTCTACTGCGACTACCTGAAGAACTGGTGGAGCGCGCAGCCCGCGTTCGGCGAGAACCGCCTGGAACGGATGGACAAGCTGCGCCGTGGCGGCTACCGGATCGTGCTCGCGCTCGACCCGAAGACACAGGCGGCGGCCGAGAAGAACGTGGGCGCCGAGGGCAACACCGGCAGCCCGTTCGCCAACGGCATCGTGGTCGCCGAACCCGGCACCGGGCGGATCAAGGCGATGGCGGTGAACCGGAACTACTCGCTCGACCTGGCCGAGAACCCGAACAGCTCGAACCCGGAGGCCGGCCCGAAGGTGAAGGCGAACTACCCGAACACGGTGGCGCCGCTGCTCGGCGGCGGGACGCTCCCCGGCTACCAGGCCGGCTCGACGTTCAAGATGTTCCCGATGCTCGCGGCGCTCAACGCCGGGATGCCGCTGTCCACCGCGTACGACTCGCCGTACAAGTACCAGTCCGCGATCTACAACGGCTGGGCGCCGTCAAACGCCAGCGCCGCGATGACCGGCCGGCAGACCATGTGGTCCGGCTTCGGCAAGTCGGTGAACACCTACTTCGTCCAACTGGAGGAGAAGGTCGGCGCGGACGCCGCGGTACGCCTGGCCGAACAGCTCGGGCTGCGCTGGCGCACCGACGTGGACAAGGACCAGGCGTCGCCGGCCAACGCGAAGAAGTGGGGCGCGTTCACCCTCGGCGTCTCCGACGCCACCCCGTTGGAGATGGCGAACGCGTACGCGGCCGTCGCCGCCGACGGGCGCTACTGCGAGGCGATCCCGGTCAACGCGATCATGAACCGGGACGGCACGCCGGCCACCTGGTCCACCCCGGGCGGGGTGCAGCGTGAGGTGGCCAAGCCCCGGTGCCGCCAGGTGGTCAACGCGGACGCGGCCCGGGCCGCCACCGACGCGGCCCGCTGCCCGACCGGCGACACCCCGGCCAAGGGGAGCTGCGGCGGCTGGTCGACGGCGGACAGCGTGCGCAGGACGGTCGGCCGGCCGGTCGCCGGCAAGACGGGCACCACCGACAGCACCCGGTCGGCGTGGTTCGTCGGCTACACGCCGGAGCTGGCCGCGGCGAGCTTCATCGCCGATCCGGACAACCCGTTCAACGCGGTGGGTGACGGGCAGTCCCAGATCCCGGTGAACGCCGTCGCCGAAACGCTGCGCGACGCCCTCAAGGGCCAGCCGACGCGCCAGTTCACCCCGCCGTCCGACCAGATCGTCGGCTGACTGCCCCCTACCCGTCCCGGGGGTGCGCCCGGGTCAGTTGATCAAGGAGTTTGCGTCCGGGATCGCGTGATCCCCGACGCGAACTCCTTGATCGACGTCGGGGCGGGGCGGTGCCGCTGCCTGACCGATCACGCGGGGGTCGCGACGGACGCCAGGGCGGCGGCCGCCAGCCGCTCGGCGATCCCGGGAAGCGCGGCCCAGTGCGGCACGAGCTGCGAGGCGTGCACGCCGTGCCGGACGAAGCCCTCCGGCGTGCCGCCGCCCCACTGCCAGGCCGGCCGGTCACCGGCACGCGGGGTGAGCACTGCGGCGTGCTGCTTGTGCCCGGTCACCGTGACGCCGGCCGGCGCCACCACGCTGTCGGTGACCGCGGTGGCCTCCCGGTAGCCGACCACCAGGCCGTCCCGGACCGTGCCCACCGCGTCGAGCACCCCGCACATGGGCAGGCCGTCCAGCTCGCGGGCCAACCAGAGCAGGCCGGCCCCCTCGGCGACCACCGGGCGGCCGGAGCGGGCCAGCTCGGCCACCGCGATGCAGAGCCGGCGGTTGGCGGAGAGCTGCTCCGCGTACGTCTCCGGGAGCCCGCCACCGACGACCAGCGCGCGGGCCCCGGCGGGCAGCGCCTCGTCGCGCAGCGGATCGAGCGTGACCACCTCGGCGCCGGCCGCGCGCAGCAGCTCGGCGGTCTCCGGATGGCTGTAGCTGCCGGCGGGGCCGCCGGCCAGCGCGACCACCGGGCGTTCCGCCGACCCGGGCGGGCCGTCCGCCGGGTCGGGCGACCACGGCTCGACGGTCAGCGCGGGCGCGGACCGGGCCAGCGTCAGCAGCCGGTCCAGGTCGACGGTGGCGGCCACCGCCTCACCGAGCCGGCGCACCCCGCGCTCGGCCTCGGCGTCGCCGCGCACCACCGGCGCGGCGCCGTGCCGGCGGGCCGGCAGCACCGGTGGCAGCTCGTGCCGGCGCAACGCGCCGTAGACCGGCACCCCGACGTCGTCCAGCGCCTCGCGCAGCAGCGCCTCGTGCCGCGGCGAGGCCACCCGGTTGAGGATCACGCCACCCAGCCAGAGCTGCTCGTCGTAGGCCCGGAATCCGTGCACCAGCGCGGCCACCGACTGGCCCATCGCGGCCACGTCCACCACCAGCACCACCGGGCTGCGCAACGCGGTGGCGACCGCGGCGGTGGACTCGCTCTCCGGCCGGCCGGCGACCGAGTCGTAGAGCCCCATGGTGCCCTGGACCAGCGCGAACCCGGCCCCCGCCGCGCCGTACGCGAAGAGCGGCCCGACCCGCTCCGGGCCGACCAGCCGCGGGTCCAGCGTGCGCCCCGGACGGCCGGCGGCCAGCCCGAGGTACGCCGCGTCCACCTGGTCCGGGCCGACCTTGAACCCGGCCACCGGCAGTCCCCGGTCGGCGAGCGCGGCGAGCAGGCCGAGGGAGAGGGCACCGGTGCCGTGCCCCGAGGAGGGCGCGCTCAGCACGACGCGCGGCACGTCGGTCATCATCGACTCCTGGATCCTCCGGGTGATTTCCGCCCGCGTGACCATACCCGCCCGGTCCGCCGCGCGGCGGCCGCCCGCCGCCCCGACAACCACCGGCAACGGCGAGTGGCCCCGCTCATACGGGTAGCCTTGACCACCGTGTACCGGTTCCTGCTGACCCCGCGCTGGCTCGGCTACCTGGCGCTGACCCTGGTGGCCGCCGCCGTGATGGTGTTCCTGGGCAACTGGCAGCTGGACCGCTACCACGGCCGGACCGCGATCAACGAGCGGATCGACGCCGGCGCCACCATGACGCCCGCCCCGCTGCGTGACGCGCTGCCCGCGCCGACCGGCGGTCCGGGCCGCGCCGGCCCGGCCCCGGCGGAGCGCCTCACCTGGAGCCGGGTCACCGCCACCGGCCGCTACGACAGCGCGAACGTCGTCCTGATCCGCGGCCGGACCGTCGACAACACGGTCGGCTTCGAGGTGCTCACCCCGCTGGTGCTGGCCGACGGCACGGCGGTGCTGGTCGACCGCGGCTGGATCCCGCCCGTTCCGGGCGCCGGCGCGACCGTCCAGCCCTCGGTGCCGGCGGCGCCGTCCGGCGAGGTGACCGTCACCGGCCGGGTGGTCGGCAGCGAGAGCGGCGGCGGTGCGGTGGCCCGGCGCGACGGCAAGCTGGAGGCCCGGCGCATCGACATCGCCCGCCTGGCGAAGCAACTGCCCTACCCGGTGACCGGCGGTTACGTGCTGCTGGACGGCCAGACGCCGGCCGCCGACCCGGCGTTCCAGGCGGTGCCGATCGGGCACACCAACAACTGGCAGAACTTCGGCTACGTGTGGCAGTGGTGGATCTTCGCGGTGATGAGCCTGGTCGGGTACGGCTGGGTGGCACGCCGAGAGGCCCGCCGCCGGGCCGGCCTGGACGGGCCGCGCGTGCCGGTGGACCGGGCCGCCGAGCCGGCCGCCGCGGGGCCCGCCGCCTCCTGAGCCCGGTCAGCCGGTGACCCGGCCGGCGTGGATCGCCCGGACCGCGTCGATCGTGTCCGCCTCGGCGGCGGTCTTGTCGTCCCGGTAGCGCACCACGCGGGCGAACCGCAGCGCCATCCCGCCCGGGTAGCGGCTGCTGGTCTGCACCCCGTCGAAGGCGATCTCGACCACCTGCTCCGGCCGCACCCGGACCACCCAGTCGCCCTTCTCCACGGCCAGCGCCAGGAACCGCTCGGTCTGCCAGCGCAGCAGCTCGTCGGTCAGCCCCTTGAACGTCTTGCCGAGCATGACGAACTCGCCGGTGCCCGGGTCGCGGGCGCCGAGGTGCAGGTTGGACAGCCACCCCTGGCGTCGGCCGCTGCCCCACTCGACCGCCAGCACCACCAGGTCGAGCGTGTGCCGGGGCTTGACCTTGACCCAGGCCGCGCCGCGCCGCCCGGCGTCGTAGGGCGCGGCCGGATCCTTGACCACCACCCCCTCCTGGCCGGCGTCGACCGCCGCGGCGAACGCCGCCGCGGCCTGCGCCGCGTCGTCCACCTCCACGCGGCCGACCAGCAGCGCCGGGTCGACCGCGCGGGCCAGCGTCGCCCACCGCTCCCGCCCGGGCAGGTCGATCAGGTCGACGCCGTCGAGGTGCAGCAGGTCGAAGAAGTACGGCGTGAGCACCGGCTCACCGGCGCGCTCGGCGGCGGCCAGCACGGCGGGTGCCACCGGGGTGCGACCGGTGGTGCTGGGCGTGGTGCGTCGGGCCGCGTGGCTCGACGTCTGCTGGAACGGCAGCGGCCGGCCGGTGGCGTCCAGCCCGATCGCCTCGCCGTCGAGCACCAGCTCGCGGGCCGGCAGCGCGCGGACGGCGGCCACCACCTCGGGCAGCCGGCCGGTGATCTCGTCGAGGCTGCGGGTGAAGACCGCGATGTCCTGACCGGAACGGTGCACCTGGATGCGGATGCCGTCGAGCTTGACGTCGACCACCGCCGGGGTGCCGGTCGCGGTGAGCGCCTCGTCGACCGAGGGCGCGCTCTGCGCCAGCATCGGCGCGAGCGGGCGGCCCACCTGGAGCCCGAACCCGGCCAGCGCGGCGGCGCCCCCGGTGAGCGCCGCGACCGCCACCGCCCGCAGGTCGCCGGCGAGCAGCAGGGCCCGCCGGACGACGGTGACCGGCACCTCGGCGGCCCGGGCCACCGCCTCGGCGAGCAGGCCGGCCTGGGCGCCCTGACGCAGCTCGCCCCGGAACAGCCCGACCAGGAGGCGTTGCTCGTCGGCGGTCGCGGCGGCGAAGAGCCGGCCGACCAGCTCCCGCCGCCGGGCCTGCGAGCCGGTGCCGCCGACCCGGGAGATCTCGTCGATCGCCGCGTCCACCCCGGCCACGGTCAGCGTCGGGGTGGCGGCCGGAGGCGGCAGGTCACGCAGGCTGGCCCACCCGACACCGGTCTGCCGCTGACGCAGCTCACCGGCGAGGTAGCCGGCGCCGGCCGCGATCTCGGCCGGGTCGAGCCGGCGCAGCGCGGCGGCCAGCAGCTCCACCTTGGCCCGCCGGCCTCCGGTGGCACCGATCGCGGCCGAGGTGGCCGCCAGCTCCGCGAAACGCACGCCCACATCCTGCCAGTCGGCTGTGACAGCGGGACCGCTTCCGGCGGCCCGGCCCACCGCATCGGGTGCGCCGGGCCGACCGAAGTCGCGCCGCCGGCCCGGGACGGTCAGGCCGAGACCGGCTCCTCGACGCGCAGGCCGCGCCCGCGCACGCCGTCGGCGACCCGGGTGAGCAGCGCGTCGAGCGTGACCAGCGTGGCGGAGAGCTCACCGAGCTGTTCCTTGAGCGTGGCCTCGGGCCACGCGGAGACGTCGACGTCCCCCAGAGCACGGACGGCGGCCTGGAGCCGCGCCATCTCGTCGTTCGTACGCATGTTCGAAAGGCTATAACACCCGGCCCGCCGACACACCGCAAACTCCGACATCCATCCCGAAGTTACGGTTTCGACACCGGGCGCGGCGCGACCGGGCGATGAGGTGGGTCGGAGGCGATATACCGCAGAGGCATAATTATGACCGTCAGGCATATCGCTTCCGACCGCATCGCCTCGCCCCGTCGTCACCCGCCGTGACCGAGCAGGGTGCCGTGACGGAGCCGGGTGCCGGGACCGAGCCGGCCACCGTGACGACACCGGCCGTCCTGACGGCACCGGCCGCCGTGCCGACGCCCGCCGGTCAGGCGCGGCCCGCCTCGGCCACCTTGGCCAGCAGCAGCGCCTCGGCCAGACAGACCCGGGCGAACTCGCCCAGGTGCAGGCTCTCGTTCGGCCCGTGCGCCCGGGCGTGCGGATCCTCCACGCCGGTCACCAGGATCGCCGCGCCGGGGAACATCTCCTGGAACGTGGCGATGAACGGGATCGAGCCACCCACCCCGATGTCGACCGGGTCGGTGCCGTCCCAGGCGCCCCGGAACGCGGCCCGCGCCGCGTCGAACATCGGCCCACTCGCGTCGATCACGCAGGGTGCGCCGTCGTGCTCGAACGTCACTGTCACCTGCGCGCCCCACGGCGCGTTGCGCTCCAGGTGCGCGGTCAGCGCGGCGTACGCCTTCTTCGGGTCGTCACCCGGCGCCAGCCGTACGCTCAGCTTCGCCTTCGCGGCCGGGACCAGCGCGTTCGGCGCCTCGCCGGTGGCGGGCGCGTCGATGCCCAGGATCGCCAGCGCCGGCTTGGTCCAGAGCCGGTCGGTGATCCGGCCGGTGCCGAACAACCGCGCGCCGTCGACCAGGCCGGCCTCCGCGCGGAACCGATCCTCCGGGTAGTCGACGACGGCGCCCTCACGGCCGGCCAGGCCGTCCACCGCGACGTCGCCGGCGTCGTCGTGCAACGTGCCGAGCAGCTTCACCAGCGCGGTCAGCGCGTCCGGCACGGCCCCGCCGAACATGCCGCTGTGCACCGCGTGGTCGAGCGTGCGCACCTCGACGAAGCAGTTCACGATGCCGCGCAGCGAGGTGGTCAGCGCCGGCACGCCGACGTCCCAGTTGGTGGAGTCGGCGATCACGATGACGTCCGAGGCGAGGTCGTCACGGTGCTCGGCGAGCAGCCGCTCCAACGAGTCCGAGCCGTACTCCTCCTCGCCCTCGACGAACAGCACCACGCCCACCGGGAGCCGGTCGCCGAACGCGCGCAGCGCGGCCACGTGCGCCATGATGCCGGCCTTGTCGTCGGCCGCACCCCGGCCGTAGAGGCGACCGTCGCGCTCCACCGGCTCGAACGGGTCGGACTCCCACAGCGAGAGGTCACCGACCGGCTGCACGTCGTGGTGGGCGTAGAGCAGCACGGTGGGCGCGCCGGGCGGGGCCGCCCTCGTCCCGATCACCGCCGGCTGGCCGCCGGAGCGGACGATCCGGGTGTCCAGGCCGCAGCCGCGCAGCAGCTCCGCCACCGCCTCGGCGGAGCGCTCCACGTGCGAGTGGTCGAAGCCCTCGAAGGCGATGCCCGGGATGCGGACGAGTCGCTCGAGGTCGGCACGGACACCGGGCAGTTCCCGCTCGACGGCGGCCCGCACCTCGGACTCGGAGATGATCGGAGTGGTCATGACCGGAATCGTATGCCGGCCTTACCCGGCCACACCGTCCCAGCCCGGTCGCCGGCCGAACCGCACGTAGTAGCGGCTCGCGTCGTGCGGCAGGTCCGGCGCGCCGTCGACCACCAGGTCCGCCGCCGCCGCGGTGCGGTCGGCGGCGAAGTGCGCCCGCTCCCCCGCGTGCCAGCGACGCAGCTCCGGCAGCACCTGGACGCCGTCCCGGGCCAACGCCCGGGCCAGCCGCCGCTCGGCGGGCGCGGTGACCAGCACGGACAACGTCAGCTCGGGGCGCACCACGGCGCGCGCCGCGCTCACCCCCTCGACGATCAGCACCGGCCCGGCCGGCACCGGCACCACCGGACCCAGGAAGCGACCGCGGACCCAGCTGTACCGGCGGTAACCACCCGTCCGTCCGGCCCGCACCGGCCCGAGCACCAGCTCCTCCAGCCGGGTCCAGAACGTGAGCTGGTCGTCCCAGCCGTCGAGCAGGTCGTCGGTGCGGACCAGCGGCGGCCGGACGCCGCCCGGGACCGCCGCGAACGCGTCCGCGAGGCGCGTCGCGAACACGCTCTTGCCCGCGCCGCTCGGCCCGTCCACCGCCACCAGCCGGGTACGCCCCAACCGCGCCGGCCCGGCCAGCACCCGCCGGGCCAACCCGGCGTACGACTCGACCACCGCGACGTTCACCCGACCGACGCTAACGTTCCCCCGTCCGCTGGATCCTGCGACCCGGGCGGACCGTTTCGCCGGGCGGCGTGGCGACGTGGTGGGCATGATCTGGGGGTGCTGCATGACGTGATGTGTCCGGGCGTCGACGCCCTCCTGGAACAGGCCCGCGCCGGTCTCCGCCGGCTCACCCCGCACGAGACCGTCGAGGCGGTCCGCAACGGGGCGTTGCTGATCGACACGCGCACCGAGACGCAACGTCGCGAGGAGGGTGAGCTGCCCGGCGCGATCGTCATCGACCGCACGGTGCTGGAGTGGCGGCTCGACCCGGCCAGCGCCTGGCGCATCCCGGAGGCCACCGGGTACGACCGCGAGATCGTGGTGGTGTGCCGCCAGGGCTACAGCTCCAGCCTGGCCGCCGCCAGCCTCCAGACGCTCGGGCTGCGTCAGGCGACCGACATGATCGGCGGCGTGCAGGGCTGGCGGGAGGCCGGACTGCCGATGTCCGACCGCCCGGCCGACGTCCGGCCCTGACCCGTCGTCGGCCGTCCACGGGGTGGTCCCGGCGTGGCGGCTCAGTCGGGTGCGCCGGGTGGCACGAACGGCAGGCCCGGCGGCGGGCCGGACTCGATCAGCCGCCACAACGCGCCGGTGTCGAGGTG
Organism: Micromonospora sp. NPDC018662; assembly: GCF_044391475.1. Classification (NCBI taxonomy): domain Bacteria; kingdom Bacillati; phylum Actinomycetota; class Actinomycetes; order Micromonosporales; family Micromonosporaceae; genus Micromonospora; species Micromonospora sp. NPDC018662. The sequence continues at coordinate 80,664 of NZ_JBISAC010000014.1, read as the reverse complement.
CTCCTCCACCAGGTCGCCGAGCAGGTCCAGGGTCCGTTCCCGGGCCGCCGCGAACGACGTGTCCGGCGCGACCTTGAAGCCGGTCCGACCGGCCGCGCCCGCGACCTCGGCGAGGAACCGGCGGCGGAACGCGTCGGATTCGAAGGCGCCGTGCCAGTGCGTGCCGTACACCGCGCCGAGCCGGGCGCCCTCGCCGGTGCCGTCGGCGTACCGCAGCAGCGGCGGCAGGCCCGGGTCGGCGGCGGAGACCCGACCGTGGTGGATCTCGTACCCGCGCACCGGCACGTCCCCGGCCGCGACGCCCTCGGCCACGCGGACCGTCTTACGGCTGTCGAAGGTGACCTCCACCGGCAGCAGGCCCAGGCCGGGGACGCTGCCCCGGCGGCTCTCCACCGGGTCGTGGATCGCCCGGCCCAGCATCTGGAACCCGCCGCAGATGCCGAGCAGCGGACGGCCGGCGGCGGCGTGCCCGAGGACCGCGTCGGCCAGCCCGGTCTCCCGCAGCCAGGCCAGGTCGGCGACTGTCGACTTCGAGCCGGGCAGCACCACCAGGTCGGCGGCGGCCAGCTCGGCCGGTTCGACGGTCAGCCGCACCCGCACCCCCGGCTCGATGGCAAGCGCCTCCACGTCGGTGGCGTTGCTGACCCGAGGCAGCCGGACCACTGCCACGTCGAGCCAGTCGGTGCCGCGCGGCGCCGCCGGCCGCCCGAGCACCCGCCCGTACGCGAGTGAGTCCTCCGCGTCCAGCCACAGGTCCAGCGCCCAGGGCAGCACCCCGTACGTGGGGCGGCCGGTGACCCGGTGCAGCATGTCCAGCCCGGGGCGCAGCAGCCCGAGGTCACCCCGGAACTTGTTGATCACGAAGCCGGCGACCAGCGCCTGGTCGGCGGCGTCGAGCAGCGCCACGGTGCCGAACATCGAGGCGAACACGCCACCCCGGTCGATGTCGCCGACCACGATCGCCGGCAGGCCGGCCTGCCGGGCCAGGCCCATGTTGACGTAGTCACCGGCCCGGAGGTTGATCTCCGCCGGGCTGCCCGCGCCCTCGCAGATCACCACGTCGTACTCGGCGCGCAGCTCGGCCAGCGCCGCGTACGCGGTGGCGGCCAGCCGGGGGCGCAGCGCCTGGAAGTTGCCGGCGGTGACCGTGTCGACCGCCTCGCCGAGCAGCACCACCTGGCTGGCCAGATCGCTGCCCGGCTTGAGCAGCACCGGGTTGAAGCGCAGGTCCGGCGCGAGCCCGGCGGCGGCGGCCTGCATCGCCTGGGCCCGACCCAGCTCGCCGCCCCGGCCGTCCGGGCCGACCACCACTGCCGAGTTGTTGGACATGTTCTGCGCCTTGAACGGGGCGACCCGGACGCCCCGGCGGCGCAGCCAGCGGCAGATGCCGGCGGTGAGCACGCTCTTGCCGGCGTCGGACGTGGTGCCGGCGACCAGCAGCCCGCCGCTCACGGCCGGCGGCCCCGGGCGGTGGTGCTGCCGCAGGCGGCCTGGCGGCTGCCGGCGAGTGCGCGCAGCGCGGCCCGGCCGGTGGCGCCGGCCAGCCGGCCCACGGTCACCGGGTAGAGCGCGGCCAGGCCGAGCGCGGCCAGGCCCACCGTCCCGGAGACCCGGGCGGCACGCTTCAGGTGCCGCGCCTCCGGTCGGGGCCCGTCACCGAGGAACGGCCGCGTCTCCGACCGGCCGAAGTACACGTTGCGCCCACCCAGCCGGACGCCGAGCGCGCCCGCCATCGCCGCCTCGCACTGGCCGGCGTTCGGGCTCGGGTGGTCGGCCCGGTCCCGCCGCCACACGTGCCAGGCGGCGGCGCGGTCGCCGTGCGCCACCGGCGCGACGGCCACCGTGAGCAGCCCGGTCAACCGGGACGGCACCAGGTTGAGCAGGTCGTCCAGCCGGGCCGCCGGGGTCCCGAAGCGGGCGTACCGGGGCGAGCGGTGGCCGACCATGGCGTCCAGCGTGTTCGCCGCCCGGTAGCCGAGCAGGCCGGGCAGCCCCGCGACCGCGCCCCAGACCAGCGGCGCGACCACCGCGTCGGAGGTGTTCTCGGCGACCGACTCGACGGTGGCCCGGGCCAGCTCCGGCTCGTCGAGCGTCGACGGGTCACGCCCACAGAGGTGACCGAGGCGGGCCCGCGCGGTGGGCAGGTCGGCCCGGCGCAGTGCCCGCGCCATCACCCGGGACTCGTGCCGCAGCGTGCGCCCACCGAGCACCGTCCAGGTGCCGGCCGCCACCAGCGCGGCCCGCGCCACCGGATGACGTCGGGTGGCCCGGCCGGCGGCGGCCCCGAGCAGCACCGGCACGCCGACCGCGAGCGCGGTGAACACGACGCCGGCCGTGCGGTCCGGTCGGTAGACGCGCCGCTCCAGCGCGCCGGCGGCGCGGCCGAAGCCGGCCACCGGATGCCACCGGCGCGGGTCGCCGAGCAGCGCGTCGAGCGCGTAGCCCGCCACCAGCCCGGTCGCGTTCGCCATGGCGGTCGCCTGCCGCACCCGTCACCACCCCCGGCCGGCCAGCCTAGCCGTACCGACGGTCGGGGGCGGGCCGTGCCGCGGGGTGGCAGCGCCGACGCCGCCACCCCGCACCCCCGTTGCCCGGCCGGACGCTCAGGCGGGCACCGGCGTACGCCGCCGGCCGCGACGGCCCGAAGCAGCTCCGCCGCCCGACCCCGCACCGCCCGGCCCCGTGCTGCCCGGCCCGTCGTCGGCCGGCAGCTCGACCTCGGCCAACTCGTCGTCCTCGGCCGGGGCCGGCTTGTCCCCCTCCTCGGCGGCCAACTCGTCGTCCTCCCCCACCCTGGGCCCACCGGGCCGGACCTCCCCACCACCGGTCGGGCCGCCCGGCCACGTGCCGCCGCCGGCCCCCGGATCGGCGGGCCGGTCGTCGAACGGGTCGAGTTCGACCACCCGGTCGAGCGTGCCGGTGAGGCCGACCCGCGTCGGCCCGAACTCCGGGAAGTCGTCGTCGAACGGCCGGTCGTCGAACGTCGCCGGGGCCTGGTCGTGGGACACCGGCTCGGTCGCCTCGCCGTGCACCCGCTGCTCCGCCTCGGCGTCCTCGACCGAGCTGGTGGCCGCGCGCGGCTGGTTGCGCAGGAAGCGCGACCGGCCCCGGGACAGGTCGTGCCCGACCGCGACCGCCTCCAGCTCGTAGAGCGTGCGGTGGTTGCCGGCCTCGTCGGTCCAGTCCCGGGTGTAGAGGCGGCCGGCGACGATCACCGGATCGCCCACGGCCACCGAGGCGGCCACCCCCTCGGCCAGGCGTCGCCAGCAGTTGACGCGGACCCGCAGGCTGTTGCCGTCGACCCAGCGGCCGCTGTCCCGGTCGAGCCGGCGCGCGGTCGAGGCGACCTTGAAGTTGGCCACCAGCGTGCCGCTCTGCGTGGTCCGCCGCCACTCCGGCGCGGTCATGATGTTGCCGACGATCGTTACGTGGGTGTCGAACATCGTCCCTCCCAGGGATCGGCTTGTCCGGGAGAGCGTGGGCCGCGACGACCGGCGCCGGCCACCCGACGGCTCGCGCCTGTGGATGACGGACCGCCTTGTGGACAACCGCCTGATCAAGGTCCCGATCTGCTAGGCCGATGGCCTCTACGGCATCGACCTGCGGCGACACATGATCGGAAAGTGACCGACGGGAGGCGTTCCGGAAACCTCCCGGGTGGGTAAGTACTTGATCAACCGAGAGAAAGGGAGCGCCGATGCTTCTCCGAGACGTCCGCGAGGCAACGCGATGAGCGCCGTGGCGAACCCCGCGACCGTGGCCGAGTGCCTGCGGGTCGGCGCCGGGTTCTCCCAGGGCGACCGCAACTGGATCGCCGAGCAGTTCGGGACGCTGGACGCCCGGCTCGCCAGTTTCCACGCCGACGCCACCGAGCTGGAGGTGTCGGTCAAGGACCGCGAGGCCCGGGGCCAGAAGGTGACGCTGGAGTGCTGGGTCGCCGGCCGGCAGAAGATCGTGACCACCTCGACCGAGGAGGACCTGCACGCCGCGCTCAACGACGTCCGGGACGACCTGCGCCGCAAGCTCAACGACGCGAAGACCCGGCAGGAGCCGCGCAGCAACAAGCACCTGCGTCCGACGGAGCAGCCCCCGGCCGTTCCACTCCAGGTGGGCGAGCACGAGGACGCGGAGACCGCCTGATTCGCGTACGCCCGCCCGCACGGTGCCGGCGGACGGGCCGGCAGTTCCCCGTGAGGCGGGGGCCCCGCTTAACAGGTCGTTGTTAAGCGGGGCCCCCGCCTCTACCAAATGTGTTAAGCGGGGGCCCCGCCTTGCACCCCTACCGCCGGGTAGCTCGGCGGCGTACCGTCGCGGTCGTGGAACCGGACGTGCTGGGAGCACCTTACGAGCGGCGCACCATCGACCTGGGCACCGACGACGAGGGGCCGGTGGTCGCGACGCTGGTCCGTCGCCGGGCCGACCGCCCGACCGGCCGGGCCGTGCTCTACGTGCACGGCTTCGTCGACTACTTCTTCCAGACCCACGTGGCCGACTTCTTCGCCGAGCGCGGCTGGGACTTCTACGCCCTCGACCTGCGCAAGTACGGCCGCAGCCTGCTGCCGCACCAGACCCCGAACTTCTGCCGCGACCTGAGCGACTACTTCCCCGAGCTGGACGCCGCCGCGGAGATCATCCGCGCCGAGGAGGGGCACGAGACCCTGCTCGCCATGGGCCACTCCACCGGCGGTCTGATCATCTCGCTCTGGGCGGACGCCCGCCGCGACGCCGGCCTGGTCGACGGCATCGTGCTGAACAGCCCCTTCTTCGACATCAACGCACCCTGGCTGGTCCGTCGACCCCTCGCGGCCGCCGTCTCCCGCCTGGGCCGTCGGGCGCCGCAACGCATCCTGCCGTTCGGGCTCGGCACCGTGTACGGCGAGAGCCTGCACGCCGACCACCGCGGCGAGTGGCGGTACGACCTGGAGTGGAAGCCGCTCGCCGGGTTCCCGGTCCGGGCCGGCTGGCTCAACGCGATCCGCACCGGCCAGCGCCGGCTGCGGGCCGGGCTGGACATCCCGGTGCCGGTGCTGCTGGCCTGCTCCACCCGCACCTTCCGGGGCACGAAGTGGCACGACAGCGCCACCGGGGCCGACGCGGTGCTCGACGTGGAACACATGGTGCGGTGGGCGCCCCGGCTCGGCCGGCACGTCACGCTGGCCCGCTTCGACGGTGGGCTGCACGACCTCACGCTGTCCAGTCCCGCCGTACGCGAAAAGGTCTTCGCCGAGGTCGGACGCTGGGCGGAGGGGTTCCTCCGGGTCGGCCCGACCGAGCCGGAGGCCGCGCCGCCGGCGCCGCGCCGGCCGGCCGACGAACCGGCCGGCGCCACCGCCGAAGGCTGACCGGCGGCCGACTCGACCCTCCCGTCGCCGGCTCGGCGCGGGCCCGGCCGTACCGGTCAGCCGTCGACGACCTCGGCGAGCGCGGACCGGATCCGGTCGAACGTGGCGACCGGGTGCCCGCCGTCGCGGGCCGGCAGCAGCATGCCCAGGCAGTGCGGCACCGGCCCGCCGTCCGGCCCGGCCTCCACCGCGAAGACGGGCGCGCCCACGTACCCGGCCGGCAGCTCGGTGGTCACCCGCACCGCGTCGCCGTGCCGGGCGACCCGCTCCACGACCGCCTCCAACGGCCGTGACCCGTCGTCGGCGACGCCCAAGGCCAGCACGAACGCCGAGCCGGGCGTCGCACCGATCCGGGCCACCGCGTCGGCCGGCGCGGCCACCGCCTCGGTCACCTGCTGGGTACGCCAGCGCCAGCCCCGGTCGTCGGCGTAGCCGTGCAGCCCGCCGGTGGGCATCGCGGCCAGCCCCAGCTCCGGCAGGTGCAGCCAGTGGTCGGCGAAGCCGGGCAACTCGATCGGCTCGTCCGCGCCCTCGGCCGGATCGGTGACGCTGGGCCGAAGCCCGATCTCCCCGTACGCCCGGTCGGTGAGCGCGTCGGCGGTGAGCAGCCACTCGTGCGCGATCTCCCCGTCGTCGGTGGCGCCGACCAGCTCGCTGTAGAAGAAGGCGGTACCGACCGTGCCGGCCGGAGCATCCGGTCCGGTCGCCCCGGAGACGGGCAGGATGGCCCGCCCGAAGTGCTGGCACAGCGCGAAGATGATCTCGTTTTCGGTGTCCTGGTCGAGCAGCATCCGCCGAGGGTACGGACCGGGGTGCGGCCGCCGGCCCGGGACCCGCCGGAACGGGGATGCCGGTCCGGGCACCGGCGTGGCACGCTGGGCGGCGACGTGAACGCGCCGACCCGTACCCCCGGGCGGGCCGGGGCCGGCGGTACCCTCTTGGCGCGACGATCGTCGGCGCGCGCCCGTAGCTCAGCGGATAGAGCAGGGGACTTCTAATCCCAAGGCCGCAGGTTCGAATCCTGCCGGGCGCACAGGCACTTCTCTCGATCGAACGGCTTCCGTGGAGCTATTCGTGGAGCCATCGAGCTACTGTCGGCCCCGTGGCAGGCGTGAAGCGGCAGCGCGGCGAGATCATGAAGCTCCCCAGCGGATCACTCCGCGTGAGGGTCTACGCGGGCGTCGACCCGCTCACCGGTAAGCGGCACTACCTCACCGAGACGGTCCCGGCCGGTCGGACCGCCGAGCGAGAGGCGGAGAAGGTACGGACCCGCTTCCTCAACCAGGTCGACGAGAAGCGCAGCCCGCGCACCCGCGCCACCTTGAACCAACTACTCGACCGGTGGCTTGAGGTGGTGGACATCGAGCCGACCACCCGCATGGGTTACGAGAACAAGCTGAACAAGCACGTACGGCCGGTGCTCGGCAAGCTCCCGGTTGGCCGACTCGACGCCGAGACGTTGGAATCCTTCTACGCGAGCCTGCGCCGCTGCCGCGACTGGTGCGGAGGCAAGGCGTACGTGCGCCACCGGGTCGACGAGGAGCACACCTGCACCGCGAAGTGCCGGCCCCACGTCTGCAAGCCGCTCAGCGCCTCGTCAGTGCGACAGATCCACTGGATCCTGAGTGGCGCACTGAGCCGCGCCGTCCGGTGGCGCTGGATCGCCGTCAACCCCGCCGGGCAGGCCGAGCCACCCGCGCCGCCTCACCCCGACCCGCAGCCCCCGAATTCGGCAGACGCCGCACGAATCATCAACGAGGCGTGGCGTGACCCGGACTGGGGCGCGCTGGTCTGGCTCGCCATGACGACGGGCGCCCGGCGCGGCGAGCTGTGCGCGCTGCGCTGGCAGCATCTCGACCTGGCCGCCGGCGTGCTGACGCTGCGGCGCAGCTCCTACCTGGACGAGCACGGCGAGCTGCGGGAGAAGGACACCAAGACACACCAGCAGCGGCGGGTAGCGCTCGACCCGGAGACGATCGAAGTGCTGCGCGAGCTGCACGGCCGGTACCTCGACCGCCTGGCCCAGCTCGACGCGGAGGCCGATCCCGCCGACTACGTCTTCTCTCCCGAGCCGGACAACAGCCGCGGCTACCGCCCCGACACCATCACCCAGCGGTACGGCCGACTCGCCACCCGGCTCGGCATCACCAGCCACATTCACGCTCTGCGCCACTACTCGGCGACCGAGCTAATCAACGCGGGTGTCGACGTGCGGACCGTCGCCGGCCGGCTTGGTCATGGCGGCGGCGGGACAACTACGCTCAGGGTCTACGCCGCCTGGCTGTCGGAGTCGGACCAGCGGGCCGCTGGAACGCTGGCCGCGCGTATGCCGCCGCGCCCTGTCGCACCAACTCAAGCCGCTGTGTCGAGCAGCCCATACCAGGTGATAGCGGCTGAGCTACGCGGGCAGATCGCCACTGGCCGCCTTCGGCCCGGCGACCAACTGCCCGCCGTTGCCCAGCTGGCTGCGGTGCATGGCGTTTCGGTCGGAACCGCTCACCGCGCCGTGGCATTGCTTACGGCGGAGGGCTTGGTAAGCGTCGCCCGAGGTCGTCGGGCGGCCGTCGCGCCGCAGGGCACGGCAGCCGCTCGTGCCCGCTGGTGACCGTCCGGCGGTACGGGCTACTGGCACGTGGAGGGCACGGAACGCCTCTGGCGCTGTCGCTGTGTCAGCATGCCTCTGTGACCCTCGTGCTCAGTGTGCAGAACCGGGACACTATGTGGCTTATGGTCGACCGAAGGTTGTCGTACGGTGGACGCCGATCACCACAAGAAGATGCGGTCAAGGTCATCACCTTGGAAACCACGGACGGCGTTGCCCTCCTTGGGTATGCCGGTCTTGGTGCCACGTCTCTGGGCACACAACCCTCCGATTGGATGGCCCACGTGTTGCGCGGTCATGAGGGCCTGACGCTTGAACACGCGTTAGGCGTCCTTTCGGGTGCTGCGAATAGGCAGCTTCCAAGGCATCTCGCGAAGATGCCGGGAGGCGCACACTTCATTATCGCCCCCGCCTTCATTCGAGGAATCGGACCCCGGCTATACGGCATTGAAAATTTCGTAGATCGAAAGACGGGACGTCACCGGTACAGTTATACGAGCTATCGGCGCACGGCCGATCCGGGATCGCCAAGCATTCGTCTTGCCCTCGGGGGCACGGGTGGGATTTATCTAGCACGGAAGAGCATGGCGTGGCAGAGAACCCTTCTAAGCCTGGTCAAGGCGCACTATCGAGGCAAGGTGTCTGACTACTTGGTCGCTGATCAGCTCGCCAAGCTCAACTACGAGACTCACCAGGGGGTCCGTGATGGCTCCGTAGGCCCGCGGAGCATTGTGCTCTGGCGACGCCGGCCAGACCCGCGACGGCCAGCATCGGGAGGCGGTCATCAGTTCTACAACCGCGTTGAGCGGGACTCGGAAGAAGCCGCGGTTCCCATCATCACCAATGGGCTTGACGTGCAGTCAATCGTCGGACTGATGTTGCAGCAGTATCGGCAGCGATTCGCCGATCGCGGCTGGACTGTCGGCCAGCCGGCAGCCACTGAGGAAGCCGAGATGAAGCGTCTTGTGGAGCAGCTTACGTGGGAGCCAGACGAAAGGCTCCGGTGATCTCTGATCTCTGATCGCCCGTCTCTCTATAGAGCGTTAAATAGCGTTTGAGTTAGAGGACATCGCCTCGTCGGGCAGTTGCAGTCCTTCCAGCCTCCCGCTCGGGGACAAGGTAGAGCGCCCTACCCGACGAGTCTCAATGGCGGCTGTCAAGCGCCGATGTGGGCGCCACGCCGGTTTAGAAGTGTGGACACGGCCGGAAGCCGCTCGGCGGCGGCCTGGCTTGACCTGTTTCGCCACGCTGTCACCCACGCCCAAGAGCTAACCGCCGTTGACTCCGGTCACCCCTCCCAACGGGCACGCAACGGGCACGGCGACCGTGGGGTTATGAGATCAAGATGGGCGACCCGGCGACGTAGTCGAGTGGGCCCCCACCAGTGGAAACACCTCTCGACATCTCACACGGCTCCCCCGTCATTCGTCGGCCTCTTGCGGACTAGACGCGGACTGATGCCCGCTGCGCTCGCGCATCGCCTTGACCGTCACCGGCGTACCCGCTCTACTAGTCGCCGTGGTCGATGGAGCCCAAGCACCTACGCCTAGGAACGCCCATGGGCAGGAGTCAGGTCCTGGGCTCTCGGCAAAGGAGTACCTCGCCGACCGACTCGCCCAGTACCAGTCCTGGTATGACAAGAAGGCGGTGAAGGCGAAGGCTACCCACCTCCGAACCCGCACCGCTGCCGTGGTCGGCGGTTCCCTGGTTCCGGTCCTCGTCAACCTCGACTTCCCCTACGCCCAGGCGGTGACCACCGTCGTGAGTCTGATCGTGGCCGGGGCGGTGTCGCTGGAGAGCGTGTTCCGCTATCGGGAGCAGTGGAAGAACTACCGGTCGACGGAACAGACCTTGGGACACGAGAGGATCTACTTCCTCACCCGGACCGGTGTGTACACCGACCTGGACGACGTCACAGCCTTCACAACCCTGGTCGAGCGCGTGGAGGCAACAATCGCCAACGAAAATGCAGCGACTCTGAGCGTCATGACCCAGGTCGGCTTCGCTGGCGAAGACGGGCAGGCAGCGATCGAGCGGCAAGGCAGCAGGCAGTAGGCAGTAGGCAGTAGGCAGTAGGCGCACTGCCTACAGGGGCGGGGCCGAACCTGTGGCCTTGGGATTAGAAGAAGATCGCGGAGGGCTGGTCAGGTGGTTGCGCACCTGGTCAGCCTGTACGTCGTTGTCGGGTGGAGTCGGCGTCAGCCGGTGGCCTTGGCTGTACGGCTGGCTGTATGGCCGGACGAATGCCCGCCAATTCACGTTCTCTGATGCCGGCACAGCGAAGTAGTCTGCCGACTGTGGAGGACGAGGAGCCGAACGGACCGCCCGTCGTGGTGCGGCAGATGCAGCTACATCTAGAGGGCATCGAGCCGTTGACCGATGAGCAGCGCGTCGAAGCCTGGTTTCAGGAGCAAGAGCATGACACCGCCGACACTCGTACGGCTGCGCTCTTTCTGAGGGACCAGAGGACGCGGCGCGCACGAGCTGCTAGGTGGGGCCAGGTCCAGGAGCTGCAGGCACCTTTCGCCAGCAGTTGGGGATGGCTGTTCCCCGGTGGCAGCGAAAGTCTGTGGCTCTATCACGAGGCAGAGCGCGCGTACGTCGAGGGATTCCCGTTAGCCGCCCTGCTTTGCGCACATGCTGCCTCTGAGCGAGTGCTAGCGGGATGCCTGCAAGGCTATGAAGACGAACTCGACAAGAGGTGGCGGCTCTGGGGCCTTGGTCCGCTCGTCAAGGAGGCTTTCCAGCGGGGTCTCATAGAAGAGCCTTTGCGTGACAAGCTCATGGAGGTCAACGAAGTGCGGAAGGTATCGGCGCACTTTAAGCCTCCGCTAGAGCCCAACTCGCTGCACGTCAGGGCGATCCGCAGAGCGGACACCAGGCCGGAGCTAGGCGATGAGGAGGCGCTTGACGAGATTGCCGAGGCCGATGCTCTGCTTGCAATCGCGGCGGCCACTGAACTCATGCGCGGGGATCAGGGCTTTTGGCGTGCACGGTGGGGATGAAGGATCTCCTCGTCGGGCAGTCGTAGACCGTCCAGCCTTCCCGGACGGGGACAGGTGGAGCGCCCTGCCGGACGAGTCTCAATGGCGGCTGTCAAGTGCCGATGTGGGCGCAACGCGGTTTAGGAAGTGTGGACACGGCCGGATTCTGCTCGGCGATGACCTGGCCTGGCCTGGGTCTTCATGCCGGCTCGCACGTCTAGGAGCTGACCGCCGTTGACCCTCGGCACCCGCCCTATCGGGCACGGAACGGGCACGCTCCGCTCCCCTGCCCTGCCCTGCCCTGCCCTGCAAAGATCAAGACACCTGTCGGTCAGCGTCGGTAACTGCCGCTGGCCTGCTCGCCGTGTCGCCTCCCGTCCACCTCGGGCCGCCTCCGTCGGCGGGCTTGGCTGTACCGATGGCTGTACAGCCAAGCGCACTCCTGACTAATCGATCACCTGGTGCAATAAGCCAGCAGAGGCCACTCCGACCATGACGCCTGCGACGAGACCACCGGAGTAGCCGACTGTTAGGCCGGCCCCGACTGCGACGGCGAGGATCAAAGCCCAACGCAACGGCATCCTGGATGGTTCGTGTGACTGCCCTTGGCCACGTACGCTCGGCACTGTTCGGTACCTCCTGACTCTGCGGCTGTAGAGCACGAATGCCGAACAAGGCCTCCGGAGAGTTGCTTGCCGGCGCGCTCCGGAGGCCATCTATCGACGTTGTGCCCGCTGTCCAAGGGGACAGGAATCGAAGCGTACAAGTTACTCGTAGGTAATGTGCAAGAGCCCTTACGGCGGGAAGAACTAGCAACATCGAACAAGTTTTTTTGGCGACAAGTTTGGGTGTCGTCACATTAATGCGAATGCTATTCGGTGAAGATCCGAGTTGGACTGGCGGAAATGCGCTCCACACTTCGCCATCCCGTCTGCCGCCGACCCACACACCGTGGAGCGGGCCAGGGCCAGGGCGACAAGGTGGAGCGCCCCACCGGACGAACGACCTTGGCCCCGTCCGGGAAGGCTGGTAGCCCTTGTGGTGCCCGGCGAGGGGATCCGGAGCTGATCTCTGAGGAGGGTCGGGGTTCGGGGCAGAGCCCCGAGGTCTTCAAGGTTCTTGTCGTCCGTCAGCGTGGCCGGCCGGCCCGGCCGATGCCGGCCGAAGGTCGCCAGCAGGCCGGGGCCGGGCCGGCGCGGCCCGCTTGCGGGCCGCCTTGACTCGATCTCGTGAGTAACTCAGCAACTGGCTGCCGACGCCTCCGCCCACCGGTTGGCCGCCCCTGCTCGGCATTATGGGCGTATGCGTTTGTTGGTGCTCGGCGGGACCTGGTTCGTAGGACACGCGATCGTCACAGCTGCGATCGATGCCGGCTGGGAGGTGACGACGTTCAACCGGGGTACCTCGGATCCCTTCCTGGAAGCCGTACGGCCCATCCGGGGTGACCGGACCCACCCTGAGGACGTCGCCGCCCTCTCCGCCGCCGGCCCTTGGGATGCCGTGGTCGATACCTCGGGCTACGTGCCTAGGAACATTCTCGACGTGGCTCGCGCTCTCGCTCCTGTCGGCGGTCGCTACGTCTTCATGTCCACGGTCAGCGTCTACAGGGACTGGCCGCTGAAGCCCCTCAGCGAGCAGTCCGAGGTGCTCTACTGCCCGCCTGACGCCGGTCCCGACTACGGCACCGACACAGAAGACGGACCGACCCAGTACGGCTACCAGAAAGCCGGCTGCGAGGCAGCAGCCGTCACCGCGTTCGGAGCGGACCGGACCACGATCCTGCGCCCCGGTGTCGTGCTCGGCCCGCGCGAGTACGTCGGCCGCCTGCCTTGGTGGCTGGGCCGCGTGGCTGCTGGTGGAGAAGTCCTAGCTCCTGGCTCCCCCGACCGCACTATCCAGCCGGTCGATGTACGCGACCTGGCCGCGTTCGCACTCCACGCCATCACCGAAGGTTCCTCCGGCGCGTTCAACGTCTGCGCGCCGGTAGACGGCGCCACCTTCGGCGGACTACTGGCGGACTGCGCCCACGCGACCCGGGCTGACGCCTCCTTCGACTGGGTGCCCGACGAGGTGTTGCTCAGCCAGGGCGTACGGCAGTGGTCCGAGCTGCCCCTCTGGCGCACGTTCGATGGCGTGTGGCGCGTCGACACGACCAAGGCGCAGGCAGCCGGCCTGCGCTGCCGGCCGCTCTCCCTGACCGTCCGCGACACCTGGCGCTGGATGGTGGAGAGCGGCGAGGCCAGCAACCACGATCGGGCCGCCGAGATCGGCATCAGCCGGGAGAAGGAAGCGCGGGTGTTGGCCGCCTGGCACCGGTCAGGTGAGCGGACGGGCTGAGGTTTCCGACAGCCAGGCCGAGATGCGCTCGGCGAGCTGGCGCGCGTCGGCGTCGCGGTCCCACGGTGACTGGCTCAGCATGTGCTCGATCCGCGACAGCCGACCGGTCAGCGAGACATTGCGCTTCTGCGGTGGCAGGTCCAAGACGGTACGCAGCGCGTCGGCCGCACCATCCTTGTCTCGCATGTGAAGGTACGCAGCGGCCACGTCGATCTGTGTTCCGTTGATCTGCGAGTACGGCCGCCTGGGCGACGGCAACGCCTCGTACACCTGCAACGCCTCCCGGGCGTACCTCGCGGCCTGCTCACCGTTGCGGAGATCGAGCCATGCCGCGGCGGCACATGCCGCCGCCCGCGCGTCGCCGAATGCGAACTCTCCGCCGGTAACAGTGGCAAGTTCGTCGGGTCGGTCCGCTGCCGCATCCCTGTCCCGCTGAGCCGCTTCCAAGACGGCCGCGACCGAATCGGAGTCGGCGAGCAGAGCGTGAGAGCGGGCAGCGACATAGCGGAGCCTCAGTCTCGGCTCGCCCTCCGGTGCCGCTCGCATGGCACGAGCGAAGTAGCTCAGCGCGGAATCGGGTTCGTTGCGCCAGTTGGCGAGAGTCATTTGCAGGCCGTAGGTCCATGCCTTCAACGATGCGTGTCCAGCCAGGTCGGCGTACTGCGTTGATGCCCTGGCCAGTGCCGCCGACTCGTTCCAGTGCCCCAGGTCAAAGGCGGTGGAGGCCATCAGGGCGGCACTCTGGCCGATGACCACGTAGAGATCAGCCAGCTCGACGGGCCGGCGGGTGCGCTCGGCCAAAGCCCACCGCTGGCGACTTCGACGGCCCGCTTGCCGCTCTCGAAGCTCACGGCTACCTGCGCCAGCTTGATGCACCTGAGCGTCATCGATCCGGCGGACGCCCACCCTCCCCGACCTACCTCGTTCATCCCGACGTGCACCGACAGGGCGCGCCACTCCACGCCCTACCGAACGCCGCAAGGTCAGCCTGAACGCTCTCGCCACAACTGCCAGAACCGCCAGAACCAGCGAGCTTCAGCCTTCTGGCGGTTCTGGCAGTTGTGGCGGGGCATCAGGTGTACTTGCGGCGCATGCTGACGTTGGTGTCAGGACCACGACAGGAGGGCCCTGCGCCGGCTCGACGAGGCGTACCGTGGCGCGGCGATGCGCTCGACGATCCGGGAGCAGTGCGGAGGAGGGGTTGTGCAGCCTGCATCAGGTGCGTCGAGCGCACTAGGCCCCAGCACGACGACCCCATCGGCCGTAACGTTTTCGGTCACCGTTCAGGTGACATTCAATCGCCCCACCCAGGGCGCTCGCGCCGAAACCGCGAATGCGATCAATGAATACGCTAACCGCCTCGTTCGCGAAACGGAGAAACAAGAGCTAAGCAAGCAACCGCCCGGCGTGCTATTCCCTGAAATAACCGGAAGCTCGGTCGTCCGCGCGAAAGAGTCAATGAATAAGCACGGAACCCGAGCAAAGCCGCACCCCCTAGAGGCGGCCGCAACGGCGGGAGTCGCTATCTTTGCGGCCTCCACCGGAGTTTTTGGGAGCTATCTCAACAGCCCGTGGCAGGTCGCGTGTTTCGTTGGCTCGGCGTTTCTTGGAACAACCTGCGTTCTCTACACTATTGTGCGGAGATATCAATGAGAAGACGGAGGGATGCAGTGGCTCTCGCGGCAGGGCTAGTGGGCTCCGTCGCCGTTGGCCTGGCTGTTAACCTATTTGTCAACGAATCCGCGTCGAGCACCTCGGTACTCTTTCTGGTAAGCGTCGTGTTCGCGGCAGCTCTCAGCCGCATCATTTTTGTCACGCCCCCGTCGAGGGGACTAAAGCCTGACTCGACGGGACTTCCTTCTTCGATTGATACCGAGAATGGGATCGGCGAAGCCGATCAGCTTGGCGTAGGAGCGCCTCACATGTCGCCCGAGCTTTTCAACCAATATCGGGTTGTTCGAGGAATTCAGGTTGTCGAGGAAGCGGCGAGCGGGATTCTTGATCTGCGACTGACTAGTCGAAGGCTGTCGCTTTTCTCTCTCCGGGCAGGCTTGGTGGAAGCGGGGCTCTGGAACGATGAAGATATCAAGGCGTTCGATCAGGTGCTCTCAATAAGGAATTCTATCGCACATGGCGACAAGCGATCGTACTCCCTCGAAGAACTGGAGTCGGCCGCGGAAAGAATTGAGCAGCTAGGAGAGGGACTCCGGGTTCGAACCGCACACTTGCAAGACAGTGCACAGAATCAGGAAATCCAGGGCGTGAGCATTACAGAAAATTTGCGTGAATACGTAAGCGGCGCCGAGATTGTTGACGTCGAAGAGGCGGAACCGCAAGCCGAGACGGCCACCCAGACCGTTTCGACAGTGCGCGCTCTTTGGCTTGCGGTTGTCCTGATTACTGCCGCATTGATCGGTAGCATTGCTGGCCTGATAGCCATCACGGGCGGCCAGAGCTTGGCAGGGACTCTTATCACTGCCGGCGGGGTCTTTGCCGGAATCGCAACCCTGGCGTTGGCGATTCTTAACGCAACTAGGCAATAGCGGAGCAGGTCGCGCGAGTGCGTTACCGCAAATGTGAATGTAAAGCCATCTCGTCTGCCGTCGACCTGCCCTCCAGCGCGCCAGCCACCGCCCGGGGCGCCATGTCAAGCGGACCTTGACGGCCTAGACGCACCCTGGGCGGTGGTCCGCTCGGCTCGTCCGAGTCGACGGCAGACAGGGATGGCGCCCACCGCAACCAACCGCCCAAGGACCGCGAAACCCTGACGGAGCCCGGTCATCCTGGAGCCGGAGCGCCCCCACTGGAGGCGCAGTAACCACAACTTCGCCATCCGCCCGGCAGCCGCTGGCGGACCGGCGTGCGCTCCCTACGCCGCGCGGGTTGCTCGGCCGCGCGTTCCGGCCGGCTGCCGGCCCCACCACCGAACCGGACAACGGCCTGTCGTCATGTGGCGGCTCTCCGGGCTTCCCGCTTTACGCGCCAGCCGCCGGGCGTGTTGCGCGACCGAGTCGGAGCGCCAGCGGAGTGACGGTCGCGGGCCCAGGCGGCGGTGCGTGCGGCCCGTTGCGGGCCGCCTTGAGAATGTAGGGGGAGTCTGAACCACATCGGTGATCCAGGATCCAAGATTACAGGCGGTCACCACGCCCCTGAACACCTCGGACCCGTCCTCCTGGCCGACCATAGAGCTATTCGTGGCGCGAAGTGCCGGCCAATAGAGAAACCAGAGCCAGCGAGAGCAAGAGTTTGTGCAGCTAGAGAAGCTACCGAAGCCAGAGATCATGACGTGGATGCCACTTCTAATCCCAAGGCCGCAGGTTCGAATCCTGCCGGGCGCACCCATATCTGCCAGGAGAATCGCCTCTGGCCGCTGATCTTCGGCCCACCCCGGCCCCACCACGTCACCCCTGGTCAGCCGTACGCCGAGCCGGCGTCGCCCGGCGCTGCGGGGTGGCCGGCACCCCGGCGGGGCGGCGATCTTGGCGCACGTTCGACATGGCAGGCGAACGCGTCGGCCTGCGGGGCGTGGGGGCGGGGCGCTGTGTCTGTAGGCCGGTCGGCTGCACGAAGATCGACCGCCGGGCCACCGCGTCACCCTTGGCGTCCAGCTCGTATCCGTCCAGCCAGCACCACCCGTCATAGGTGGTCCTGGTCCAGTCATCGAGCACCCGGATGACCCGGAACATGATCGGCTTGACGAACTGCACGCTGGCCGCGCGGGTCACACGCACCAGGTCGCCGGCCTTCGGTAGCTGCGGGCTCATTGCGGATCACCGGCCAGCCGCCAAGCCGGCAACCGGCCACGCGCCGCCGCGTAGGGCGGGGACCAGTCGGCCGAGTAACAGCGATGGCAGGGCTTCGCGTGGTGGTCAGTGATTGCGAACCAGGCCACCTCGACCAGGAACGGTGCTTGGCTGCTCTCGATCACGACTCACCGCCGGGCCAGTGCCCACGGTTGATCGGGATGCGGTGGCGGGCTCGGCAGGGCAGTTCCCCGCCGCAGCGGCACACCCTGCGCCAGCGTTTCCAACTCCAGACCGGTCGGTGCCGGCGGGCCAGCGTCAGCGCGGTGGCGAGCAGGTAGTCCTCGTAACGGATCCGGTTCATCAGCGCTCCAGGCGGTCGGGCCACGGTGGACCGTCAGGGCGACGGGATCCACGCCGCCCTGACGGGGCCGACCTTCGTTTGCCGAACCAAGGCAGCCACAGAGCAACCTACGTCACTATCTGATGTAGGTAAAGCCACGGCGCGTGATCCTCTTGCATCACTTGCTGACCATGGTTGGGCCATGGTCAGATGGCAGGGCCGAACCAAGGGAACGAAGCCATGCCCTCTGCACCTGCCGAATATCGACGCATCGCCGACGAACTGACCACGAAGATCAAGAACGGTGAGCTCACGCCGGGGACGAAGCTGCCCAGCACGAGCGAGCTTGCCGACCAGTTCGGCGTCAGTGTGGCTACCGCGTACCGCGCCGTCTCGCTTCTGCACGACAGAGATCTGGTCGTGGGGCAGCCAGGGCGTGGGGTCTACGTGGCCGGCAAGGAGTAACCAGACAGCGGTAGGGGCTGCCCGCCATCAGGCAGACGACCCAATATCGTCGGTTCATGATCGGCCAGTGCGGACACCAGCGCTTGCGGGTTCTGGTCTCGACCTTCGGTGGGTAGAGGGAGCATCACGCGCGGGTTGGTCAAGAGGAATGGTGGGTTCAGCTAGGGCTGCAATGCCGACAGAAGCTGGTCCATGACCATTGCGGGCTGCGTGACCATCGCCAGGTGATGGGCGTCCACGCTCCGGACCCGGTACCCACGTTCTTCCGCCTGCTCTGCCGTGGACCGGTACGCGGCGCTCAGCCGGAGGTAGACGCGTCGGGCGGAGTCCCACGCCCCGGGCGTGGGAAGCACCTCGGAGACGACCTTCCACGGCAGCTCGGGTAGGTCGTGCAGCACCCGCCGCCGCTGGTCGGGGTCGGGCACGACATCGGCCAGGGACGCTGTGGGGAACCAGGTGTCCCACGACCGCAGCCGGCCGGACACCACCCTCTCCCGCAGCCACGTGGCCCGATCCGGTGGCAGCGACCCGAACCAGCTCGTGCCGGGATGCGGCAGGCGGGCATCCATGAAGACGACATCCAGCCGGTCGCTGCCGACTGCGTCGGCGATGCCGGGCAGGTAGGCACCCGCGCGGCTGTGACCCACGACGACGGTGGGCGCACCATGAGTGACGTGGCGGGCCGCCGCGCAGACCGCCGTGTGGAAGGACGGCGCCTCGACCAGGGGGCGGAGGTCCAGCACCGCCACGCGCCATCCCGCCGCTTCGAGATGCGGACGCAGGGCGTCCCACGTCGCCGAGGTGAGAAGGGGACTGTGCACGAGGAGCATCGTGGGATCGGCGGGCACCATCGCATTCTGGTGGCTGCCTTCTCACCGCGCCATGCGGAGCACGAGACGCGGGGCCCGGCGGGCGTCTCTGCGCTCGCCGGGCCCCGCATTCAAGGTTCAGGGACGGTTGTACTTGATCTCCACGAACTTCACGTAGTACAGCAGGCCGGCGATCGTGGTGACCACCTTGCCCCACAGCCAGATGCCCTCGTTGTTGGTGTGGTCGGCGGCGTGCCGGACGACGAACCGCGAGATGTCCTCCCACTGGTTCATCAGGCCGGCGTTGTTCTCGAACACCCCGTCGTTGTTGACGTGGTTGATCGGCGTGCTGCGGTAGTTGCGGATGTTGTCGCGGATCGTGTCGAAGACGGTGCCGAAGCGAGCGGCCTCGGAGATCATCACGATGGCCTGCACCAGCGCGTGCCCGACGTTCACGTTGTAGGCGTTGGAGCGGCCGAGCAGGCGCAGGTTGTTGTAGATGTTCGACGGGGTGATCTGCATCTCCGCCCGCTGATTGGGGGTGCCGCCGTCCAGCCCGGGGTAGCTGCCGGTCTGGGCGAGGACCGTCACGTTCGCCGGGTTGAGGCCCAGCAGGCTGCGGAACTGCTCGTCGCGGTCGTTGAACAGCACGTGCCGGTTGTGCAGCGGCGAGTACCAGCCGGCGAGATACAGGTCGTCCGCCCACAGGTACAGCGACACCAGGTGCACGTTGTCGGTGTCGAGCACCCGGATCTGGATGATCCGGTTCCTCTGGTTGGTGGTCTCCATCACCGACGTGACGCCGGTCTGGTGGCCGCTGAACTGGTGGATGCCGTCGATCATGTTCCAGTACCGCTGGTGGTGGACGTTGCCGCCGGCGGTGATGTCCGAGACGTTCCAGTCGATGATGGACAGAGTGGTGCTCGGGTCGGCCTGCGCGGCCCGGGGCGGCACGGCGGCAGCCAGGCCGAGCAGGACGGCGAGGGCGGTGAGCACCGCGCCGAGCCGCCGGGCCACCGCGGAGCGGGTACCCGGCACGGTCGAGCGGATCGTGGGTGTTTCTCGGGTTGCGGTCATGACCCGATCCAATCGATCGGGCTGCCCGCGGACCACGAAGAAAGCACGCAGAAGTTGTCCCTCATGGACGGTCGGGACGGGCCCGGTCTGGACCTACCATTGCCCGGTGTGGAAACGCCTGCGGGTCCGGTGGGGTTGGCGGCGGCCGGCGTGCTCGCCTTACCGGTCGCCGCCCTCGGGCGTCCGTATCACCAATCCTCGTGACGACTGGCCGCGCGAGCAGCCGTACGCCCTGTGCCGCCACGACCAACGGTACGGCGACCTGGCGATTGGGCTTGGTGACGAGAGCCACCTGGAACCATCTCTGCGCGGCGGACCGGAAGCTGCGGTGACCCAGCTGCAGTCCCTTCGCCCCCAGTCCGGGCCGACCGGCGTACCCGCCGTAGTCGTTGTCAGCCGGCGGGTGTGATGCGGGTGACCGCAGGCCACTCCCACCGCCACATCCGAAGCCGAAGCCCACACCTCTGAGTGGAGATCGCGCAATGCTGACAGTCGTGGACGTCGGTGACGGCGCATGCTCGATCTTCCAGCCTGCGCCAGGTCGCGGGCCCGCCATGATCGTCGATTGCGGCAGCAACAGCCTGACCGCAGATGATGCGGCCGATCGTTTGATCGCCGCCCTCGACCACCGGATCGACGATGTCAACGCCATAGTCGTGACGCACTTCGACACTGATCACTATCTGGGTCTTATCCGGGCAGCCGAGCGCATGCGCGTCACCGGCAAGCGATTTCGATCGCTGGACCTACTTTTTGCCACGGTTCCCTCCGTGGAGTATCGGAGAGCATATCTGACCCTCGCCACGACCCTGACCGGGTTGCGAAACTTGGACCTCGTCAGCGCCCTCCAGCAGGTCACTGAGGGCCGCTTCACGTATCGGGCCGTTGCCCGCGGAGACAGGTTCCGCGCCGTCGGTCATGAGTTTCGAGTGCATTGGCCACCCCGCTACCTGGGCAAAGGGATCGCCGGCCAGGTCAGGACGGCGGTGCAGGGGTTCGAGTCCCTTGCCGAGGAGCTCCGGCGCCGTGGGGACTCCACCCTCCAGGACAACCTCGACCGCATCCGCAACAGCCTCTGGGCGAATGGCGATGCCAGCATCGATGCCCACACCACCGCCTCCCACTGGTGTGACGGGGAGATCGCCGAACCACACTTTGAAGAAGTCTCAGACTTGCCGCCAGCCGCCGACACCCATACCTGGAAGGTCGACCTCCCCGATGATCTCAGGGAGGACTTCCGGTCTGCGTGGAATGCGTTCAGGCGTGCGAACAACAACATGTCCGTCGTGTTCGATGAGATCAACCACCGGCACCTTGTGGCGTTTGGCGATGCTGAGCCGGCCGTGGTGCGCGAGGTCGCGCGTACGACAGCATTCGCCGAGCTGTACGCCGTGATGCTCGCGCCTCATCATGGCACCCACCCGTTGCCAAGGATTTTCTCCGTGGAAGCCGTGTACTGCGTCGCCCAGAACGGCTCGAAGCGCGGCCATCTCTGGCGGAGGCACCTCGACGCCCACCGAAACAGCCGCCCGTGTCTGAGCACCGCGACCGGAAGTATCCGGGTCGGACAGCACAAGCCGTGGTGCCGATCCATCATTGCCCGGCCCGACTCATGACTTCCGATCAGGACGGTTTCGTCCCTCTCGGCTGGTCCGCCGGCACCCCGGCCTCCAGTTGGCCGATCACCGGGTCGAGCAGATCGTTGAGTTCCCGCGTCAGCACGACGACCGCCCGGCGCGCCGCGGACGCCACGGAATCCTCCGGCCCGTCGGGGGCGGGCGGTAGGTCCCCGAGCGGGATCGGCGCCTCCACCTGCAGCATGGCGCGCAGGTGCGGGCTGCGCGTCAGGTCCTGGTCGGTCGGCGTCGTGTACTGGCCGAACAACTGCGGCCAGTCCCGCCACCCCCGGTCGCGCTGCCACTGCCGGGTCCAGGTGAGTTCGGCCGGCCACCGGGAGACCACCGACACGGCAGCGATCAGGCTGCCGTCCCACGGCTCGCCGCGCAGCTCGCCGACACGATCCGCCGGTGCCAGCGGACGTAGCCGGGTGACAGCTCGGTGGCGATCCGCCACGCCGTCGCGGCGAAGGCGACCGGCGCGATGTCGCCCCAGGTGTCGGCGAATTCATCGGTACGGCGGAGCACCTCGTTCTCGTAGCGACCGCGCCCGTCGGCGCCCCGCTCACGATCGAAGTCTTCGTCGAGCCAGAAGGCGCGCGGTTCCACCATCGTCTTCCCCTGTCCGGACGCTCGTACCGGTCTACCACGGCCGGCGCGCAATTCGGATGCACGCGCATGAACGGCTACCGCGCCCGCCCGGCGAACAGCCACCGGCGGACCGGGATCTCCAGCAGGACCCGCTCGCTGTCCGGCGTGACCGGCTGCCGGATGTCCCAGCCGGCGTACTTGTCGGCGAAGGCGGCGACGACGGCGGGTGGGAAGTCGGCGTGGTGCAGCCGGGCGGCGCCCTCCGCGACGACCGGCTGGTCGCCGCCCTCCAGGGCCAGGGAGACCCGGGGGGCCGCCGCCACGTTCCGCGCCTTGACGCTGGTCTCCTCGCAGCTGACCCACCAGACGCCGTCGGCGTGCACGAACCACACCGGCGTCAGGTGCGGGGAACCGTCCGGACGCAGGGTGCACAGCCAGACGTTCCGCTCGTGAGCGAGTCGCGCTTCGAGGTCGGGCGAAGGTGGTGCCGGCAGCGGTCGGGTCATTCGGCGAGTGCACCACATCAGCGCCGGCGGGAGTGTCACCGGTCGCCGCTAGGGTCCGACCATGGTGACCGAGACCGACCTCCGCCGGCCCGACGGCCGCGTCCTGCACGTCTACGACACCGGCGGGGCGGACCGCCTCCCCGTCGTCTGGCACCACGGCACACCGAACGTCGGCGCCCCGCCCGCGCCGCTGTTCGCCGCCGCCGACCGCCTCGGTCTGCGGTGGGTGTCGTACGACCGTCCCGGCTACGGCGGCTCCACGCCGCTGCCGGATCGCGATGTCGCCTCGGCGGCGTCCGACGTGGCCGCGGTGGCCGACGCGCTGGGCCTCGACCGGTTCGCCGTGATGGGTCACTCTGGTGGCGGCCCGCACGCCCTGTCCTGCGGCGCGCTGCTGCCGGCGCGGGTGGTCGCGGTGGTGGTCGGCGCCGGGCTGGCGCCGTACGGCGCGGCCGGGCTGGACTGGTTCGCCGGCATGGTGCCGTCCGGGGTGGCGTCGCTGCGTGCCGCGACCGCGGGGCGGGCGGCCAAGGAGGCGCACGAGGCCTCCGGCGTGGAATACGATCCCGGGTTCACCGACGCCGACCTGGCCGCGCTGCACGCCGAGTGGTCCTGGTTCGACAGCGTGGTCGGCCCGGCGGTCGCGTCCGGCCCCGGCGGGCTGATCGACGACGATCTGGCCTACGTGCGGCCGTGGGGCTTCGATCCGGTCGACGTCGCGCCGCCGGTGCTGCTGCTGCACGGCGACCGTGACGGCATCGCGCCGGTGGCGCACGCGCGGTGGCTGGCCGGCCGGTGCCCGTCGGCCGAGCTGCGCCGTTTCCCCGAGGACGGGCACGTCTCCGTGCTCCGGCACGCCGAGTCGGCCCTAGAGTGGCTCAGCCGCCACGCGTAAACCGGATGCTGCTCGTCCGCTTCTCGGCGACCATCGGCGGATGCCCGCACACCGCCCGGCCGAGCCGGACATTCAGCGCTACTACACCGAGGTCTTCGTCGAGGCCGACCGACTCGACCGGTCCCCGCAGGGGCGGTTGGAGGCGCGGCGCACCCGCGACCTGCTCGCCCGGCTGCTGCCGGGTCCGCCGGCCGAGGTGCTCGACATCGGTGGCGGCCCCGGCGCATACGCGGGTCCGCTCGCCGCCGCCGGGCACCGGGTGCACCTGGTCGACCTGGTGCCCGCGCACGTGGCCGCCGCTCGGGCCGCGTACCCGCAGGTCACGGCCACTGTCGGCGACGCCTGCGCGCTACCGCTGCCGGACGCGACGGCCGACGCGGCGCTGCTGCTCGGGCCGCTCTACCACCTGATCGAGCGGGCGGACCGGGTGGCGGCGCTGCGGGAGGCGGCCCGGCTGACCCGGCCGGGCGGGCCGGTGGTGGCGGCGGCGATCAGCCGCAATGCCGCCCTGATCGACCTGACCGTGCAGGGCCTTCTCGACGATGACAACCGGGTGCTCCTGCGCACGGAGTACGCGACCGGGGTGAACGACCCGCGCACCGGTTTCACCACCGCGTACTTCCACCGGCCGGAGGAACTGGTCGACGAGTTCATCGCAGCCGGACTGCCGACACCCGAGGTGTACGGGGTGGAGGGTCCGCTGTGGCCGGTGCTGAACGCGCTCGGCACCGCCCCGTCGGAGCGGTTGTTCGCCGACGCGGTGACCTGCGCGGAAACATTCGAGCGGGACTGGGCCGTGCTCGGGGCCAGCGCGCACGTGATCGCGGTCGCCCGCGCCTGAACAGGCGGAACGCAACGGCGACGCGCCGCGTACCGAGGGTGACCGGTTCCGACAAAGCGTGTTATTCTCCGGCGTCAATCTATGCCGCGCGGACCCGGCCGGGTCGCTGCCGGAAGGACACCATCCCCCATGCCGGTGGCTGCCGCCACGACCCTGACACGGTCCCCGCTGGACCGTCCGGCCGGCGGCGCGTTCACGCTGATCTTCACCACCCTGCCGGCGCTGCTCCGGCTCACCTGTGGCCTGGTCGGCGCGGTGGTCGCCCTGTCGGTGCGGACGTCACCGGTGCGGGTGGCGCTGCTGATCCCCACCGTCGTCGCGCTCACCGCGTGGTCCGGCTGGTACGCGGTCCGCGCGTTCCGGCACGGCGTCGGTGGCGCGTTGGTGGCCGGCGACGTGGCGCTGACCTGCGTCACCGCGCTGGCCACGCCGTGGCTGGTCGCGCCGGAGGTGCTGCCCGGCGAGGCGAGCTGGGTCGCGGTGCTGGCCAGCACCACCGTGATCAACGCGCAGGCCACCGCGCCGGCCCGCTGGTCGGTGCCGGCTGCCCTGCTGGTCACCGCCGCCTACGCCACCGGCGCCACGCTGGCCGGGAACCCCGTCGAGGCCCGCGCGCACACCGGCACGCTGCTGGTGCAGGCCGGCTGCACGGCGGTGATGACAGCGGTGATGCGCGGCTGGCTCGGCCGGGCCGACGCCGCGTTCGCCGGCTACCAGCGGCTGTCCCACGAGGCGGTGGTGGCGCGCGCCGCCCGCGAGGCGGAGCGGCGACACAACCGGGACCTGCACGACACCGTCCTCGGCACGCTGACCATGGTCGGGCTGGGTGCGGTCCCGGCCAGTTCCGCGGCGCTGCGCGAGCGGTGCGCGGCGGACCTGCGTACCCTCGGCGCCCTGGCCGGGGCGCGGACCGCGACCGCGACCGGCGAGGCGGACCTCGACGAGCGGCTGCGCACGGTGCTGGCCGGGCTGCCGGAGCTGGCGGTGACCGCGACGCTGCCGCCGTGCCGGGTGCCGGCGGAGGTCGCCGCGGCGCTCGCCGACAGCGCCGCCGCCGCGCTGGCCAACGTGGCCCGGCACGCGCCGGGCGCGACCACCACGCTGCGCCTGGCCGGCGCGGGCGGCACCGTGGTGGTCGAGGTGGTCGACGACGGTCCCGGCTTCGACCCGGCCACGGTCCCGGCCCACCGGTACGGGCTGCGCGAGTCGATCCATGGGCGGATGGCCACTGTGGACGGCCGGGCGGTGGTGACTTCCGCCCCTGGCGCCGGCACGCAGGTACGGCTGGAGTGGTCCGATGGCGACTGATTCGGGTACGACGCTGACGAGCGCGACCGCGGTACCGGCCGGCCCGGCGGCGCCCACCGGCACGACCGTGGGCACCGGCACGGCGGCCCGGGCCCGGCCGGTGGCGCGCGCCGGGTCGGCCGGGGCGCCGCCCCACGCGCACGCCGTGGCGGACGCGTCGGACCGGGGTGCCCGGCTCGTGGCGGTCGGCATCGCGTTGGCCTGGCACCTGGCGATCGGCCTGCCTGCGGTGCTGGCGGCGGGGCCCGGCATGGCCGCCCCGGCGGTGGTCGCCATCGGTTGGCTGGTCACCGCGTTGGTCGGCGTCGCCACCGGCGTACGCCTGCTGGGTGGCGGGCTGCCCCCGGCCCGGCGGTTGGCCGCGGCGCTGCTGGTGGTCGACGCGGCGGTCTTCGCGGCGGCCGGCGAACGGTTCCTGTTCACCACCGCGAACTGGGTGTGGGGCGGGCTGGCCTGGTTCTTCCTGCTGGTGCTCTGGCAGCGGCCGGTGCGCTGGCTGCTGGCGCTGCTCGCCGCGCACGCGACGATCGCGCTGGTGGCGGTGGTGCTGCACGGCGCGACCACGCCGGCCGACCTGAGCCGCTTCGCGATGTACGTCTATGGCACCTCCACGCTGCCGGTGGCGGTCTTCGCCGGCGCGGCGGCCCTCACCGCGCTGGCCCGGGCCCGGGCCGGTGCCGCGGCGGCGGCGTCGGCCGTGGCCGCCGAACGGGAGGCCGCCGAACGGGCGCAGGGCGAGCGGCAGGCCCGGCTCGCCCTGGTCAGCGGCACGGCCGAGGAGGTGCTGGCGGCGCTGGCGGCCGGCGACGCCGACCCGGCCGACCCGGCGGTACGCCGCCGCGCGGTGCTGGCCGCGGCCCGGCTGCGCCGGCTGATCGCCGAGTCCGACGACGTGCCCGACCCGCTGCTGCACGAGCTGCGGGCCGCCGCCGACCTGGCCGAGCGGAACGGTCTGCCGATCGAGCTGGTGGCGGTCGGTACGCCGCCGGAACTGCCGGTCGACGTGCGCCGGGGCCTGGCCGAGCCGCTCACGGCGGCGCTCACCGGGACCCGCGGCTGGGCCCGGCTGACGGTGGTCGCCGGCCCCGACGAGGTGGTGGTCAGCCTGGTGACCCCGGATCACGACGGCCCGGACGATCCGGTGCCACCGCAGGACGGGCACCGGTCGGTGGAGCACCTGCACGAGCGGGACGGGGAGATCAGATGGACGCAGACCCGCTGGCGGCAGGCGTGAACGCCGGGCGGCCGGTCGGGGTGGCGATCGTCGACGACCATCCCGTGGTGATCGACGGCGTACGCGCCTGGCTGTCCACCGAGCCGCGGTTGCGGGTGCTGGCGACCGGCGACGACCCCGACACGGTGCTGCGGGCCGCGCCGGAGGCCGAGGTGGTGCTGCTCGACCTGCGGCTGCACGGGCGGATGGTGCTCGACAAGCTGGCCGAGCTGAGCGCCGCCGGGCGGCGGGTGGTGGTCTACTCCGAGCACACCGACCCGCAGACCATGCTGGCCGCGCTGGACGCGGGCGCGGCCGCGTTCCTGGCCAAGCACGAGGGGCGGGAACACTGCGTGGCCACCGTGCTGGCGGCGGCGAGCGACCGCCCGTACGTGCCGCCGGCGCTGGCCGGCGCGATGGTCGGCGACGCCCGTCCGGACCGGCCGTCCCTGTCGGACAAGGAGCGTGAGGCGCTGCTGCTGTGGTTCCAGTCGATGTCGAAGGCGTCGGTGGCCCGCCGGATGCAGATCAGCGAGCACACCGTGAAGCAGTACGTGGACCGGGCGCGGATCAAGTACACCCGGGCGGGGCGTCCGGCGGCCACCAAGGCGGCCCTACTCGCCCGCGCGATCGAGGACGGCCTCGTCCGACCGGAAGAGATCGGCATCTACCGGTCGCAGGCGTCGGCCGACCGGCCGACCCCCTAACGGGCGTCATGACAGTGGACCGGGGATCGGTCAGGCTCACCGGTACCGCCAACCGTCACCGGGAGGTCGTACCGTGCCGGAGGACGCCGCACCCTTCTTCATCGGGCCACACCGGTTCGACGCCGACGACGACCCCACCCGCCCCCTGCTCGACCGGCGCTACGCGCTGGTGCTCGAACCGGGTGAGCGGCTGCTCGCCCAGCACCGCCTGCCGGTCACCGGCCACCTGCTCGGCCCCACCGAGGACGTCCGCTGCTGGGCGCTGCCCGACCCGGCGTCGGTCACCGTGACCGACCGGCGGCTGGCGTACCTCTCCACCGGCTCCGAGCTGTCCCTGGTTCCCGGGCGGGACGGCCCGACCGGCGCCCGGCACCGGCGCCCGGTCCGGCTGTCCCGCCTGGTCAGCGGTCAGATTCGCTGGCAGTGGCCGTCCCGGCTGGAGGTGGCCGAGACCGACCGTGACACGGCGGAGCTACGGGTGGTCTGCGACGCGCTGCGCACCATCCGGCAACCGGCGCTGGGGCTGAGCGGTCCGGTCGACCTGGTCACCGCGCTGGCCCGGCAGGTCCGCCGCGCGGTCGCCGGGTTCCGGCTGGCCCACCCCGACCTGGTCGACCTGTCCCCACCGGAGCGGGACGCGCTCGCCACCCGGGTCGCCGCGTCCCCCGGCCCGACGGTCGGGGTGGTGACGCTGCCCGGCTCGCTTCCGGTGGAGTTCCTGACCCGGGACGACTACTACCGCCAGCCGGTGGCGGAGGAGTCGTCGTGGCCGTTGTTCGACTTCCCGGCCCGGGACCGGCCCGGCTCCGCCTGCTGACCGCTCCGCCCACCGGCGGCGGGTGGGGCGGTCAGGAGGTGCTGCGGGAGCGGCGCTCGGACCGGTCCAGCTCGACGGCCTGCTCCGGGGTGGGCGCGGCACCGCCCAGGTGGGCCGGCTGCCACCAGGCGTCGTCCGGGCCGGCCGGCTGGTCCGGGTAGTCCCGCTGGGCGCGGTCGACCAGCGCCGACAGCCGGGTCCGCAGGTCGGCGGTCATGGCGGTGGCGTCCGGGTAGGCGGCCGGGTCCATCGGCTCGCCGACCAGGATGGTGATCGGGGTGTGCCGGCGGGTCAGGGTGCGCGGGCGACCCTTGGTCCAGAGCCGCTGGGTGCCCCAGAGCGCGACCGGCAGCAGCGGCACGCCGGCCTCCTGCGCCATCCGGGCCGCACCGTTCTTGAGGTCCTTGACGGTGAAGGACCGGCTGATCGTCGCCTCCGGGAAGACGCCTACCACCTCGCCCCGGCGCAGCGCGCCGACCGCGGCGGCGTACGACCCGGCGCCGGCGGCGCGGTTGACCGGGATGTGCTTCATGCCGCGCATCAGCGGGCCGGAGACGCGGTGCCGGAAGACGCTCTCCTTGGCCATGAACCGAACCAGCCGACGGGACTCGTGCGCGCCGTAGCCGCAGAAGATGAAGTCGAGGTAGCTCACGTGGTTGGACGCGAGCACCGCCCCGCCGGCTTGCGGCACGTGCTCGCTGCCGGTCACGTCCAGGCGCAGGTCGAGAGCGCGGAACATCGTCTTGGCGGCGGTGATCACGGGCGGGTACACGAGTTCCGGCATCCGATAACTTTACCCCGCGTAGGTTACCGGACCGTAGTGCCGCTCTGCCCTGCGCGCGGTCGCCGCCGCGTTCCTGGACAACGTCCTGCCGGCCGGCCCGGCCGGCTAGGTTCGAGGCATGCCCGATCTCGCCGCGATCGTCATCCACTGCCGCGATCCCTACCTGCTCGCCCCGTTCTGGAGCGCGGTCAGCGGGCTGCCCGTGGCGGAGGCGGACCGGGTGAGGCTCGCCGACCGTACGCTCGGGCCGGCCGAGGCGGTGCTGCTGCGCGACCCGCACGGACGGCGGCCGGACGTGTGGATCAGCCCGGCCGGCGAGCTGCCCGCCCCCGGCCGGATCCACCTCGACCTGGTCGGCGACGCCGAGGAGCGCGCCGCCGTGCTGGAGGCCGGCGCGACGGTGGTCCGCGAGCTGCCCCGGTGGACCGTGCTGGCCGACCCGGAGGGCAACGAGTTCTGCCTGCTGCCGCCGAACGAGGCGCACGCCGACGCACCGCCGGCCGGCCACTGAGCCGGGGTCAACCGGCCGGGTTGTGCAGGTCCAGCCGGCCCCGGGCGAACGCGTCCACCCGGCCCCACCGGCCCGGGATGTCCAGCACCTCGATCCGCCCCATGCCGACCGGCAGCCGCGGGTCCACCGCCAGGTGTCCCTCGTGCGGCTCCAACCCCAGCATGGTCCGGATCAGCAGCAGCGGCGCGCCGGTCGACCACGCCTGGGGGCTGCACGCGGTCGGGTACTCCACCGGGAACTTGGTCAGCTCCCGCTGGTAGCCGCCGAACGCCTCCGGCAGCCGGCCGTCGAAGTAGGTGGCCGCGTCCAGGATGCCGTTGGCCACCGTGGCCGCCTCGTCGGCGAAGCCGTACCGGCGCAGGCCCCAGGCGACGAACGAGTTGTCGAACGGCCAGATCGTGCCGTTGTGGTAGCCGATCGGGTTGTAGCGGACCTCGCCCTCGGCCAGCGTCCGCACCCCCCAGCCGGACCAGAGCCGCGGCCCGAGCAGGTGCTCGGCGATCTGCGGTGCCCGCTCGTCGTCGACGATGCCGCTCCACAGCAGATGGCCGATGTTGGAGCTGAGCACGTCGCACTGCCGTCCGTCCGGGTCCAGGGCGAGCGCGTAGAAGCCACCGTCGGCGACCCACCAGTCGCGGTTGAACCGTGCCTTCAGCTCCGCCGCCTCGCGTTCCAACTGATCGGCGTACGCGGGGTCGCCCCAGAACTCCCGCGCCAGCCGGGCGGCCCGCATCTTCGCGTCGTAGGCGTACCCCTGCACCTCGCAGCTCGCCCGCGGGAACGGCGGCAGCGAACCGTCGGCGTACGAGATGGAGTCCCAGGAGTCCTTCCAGCACTGGTTCTCCAGGCCGTGTTCGGTGTTGCGCCGCTCGTACCAGACGTAGCCGTTGCCGGCCAGGTCGGCGTAGTCGTCGATCCACTTCAACGCGGCGCGACACTCCCGTTCCAGCTCCTTGACCAGCGCGACGTCCCCGCTCCACCGCTCGTACTCGTCGAGCAGCACCACGAACAGCGGGGTCGCGTCCACCGAGCCGTAGTAGGGCGAGTGCGGCTGCTCCTCGAACGCGGCGGTCTCGCCGTACCGCATCTCGTGCAGGATCCGGCCCGGGTCCTCGTCCCGGAAGTCGTCGAACCGCGTCCCCTGGAGGGCGCCGAGGATGCGCAGCGTGGTCTTGGACATCTCGGGCGCGAACGGCAGCACCTGGAGGCAGGTGAGGATGCTGTCCCGGCCGAACATGGTCATGAACCAGGGCAGGCCGGCGGCGGGCAGCGTCTGCCCGCCGAGCGACAGCGGTGAGAAGCGCAGCGCGGCGAGGTCGACCAGGCTCCGCCGGTAGGTCGCGGAGACCCGGCCGTGCTCACTGTTGACCTTGGGGGCCTGGTCGATCCACTCCTCCAGGTCGTGCTGGAGCGCGAGCCGCTCGGTGCCGTGCGCCCGCAGCCCGATCCGCAGGTCCCGGCCACCCGGGCCGATGGCGAACGTCTGCACGTCGATGAGGACGTCCCACTGCTCGTTGGGCTCCAGGTGGATGCTCCAGGAGACGCCCCGGTTGTCGTACCGGGCCGGCTGGTTCGCGGAGACGACCGTCTCCCGCTTGAAGTTCCCCCGCCGGTAGCCCAGCCGCAGCCGGTCCGGCTCCGCCTCGGCGTACAGTTCGCCCTTCTTGTTGAGGATCTCGTCCTTGACCTGGAAGAGGTCGGCGAAGTCGGCGCCGGCGTCCATCCGGATCTCCAGGTCGACCGCGTTCTCGTCGTGGTTCAGGACGCTGAGGGTCTCCCGGAAGCTGCCGCCGACCACCCGTTCCCGGATGACCGACAGCTTCGCGTCGACGTAGTGCGTGGCCATGCCGGGCACCAGGAAGAAACGCGCCTCGTAGTACTGGAGGTCGTCGTAGGAGAGCGCGTTGAGCCGCTCACCGTCGACCGTGAGCACCCATTTCGACAGGTAACGCGTGTCGAGGGAGAACAGGCCGGTCGGCTCCGTCGGCGTGGCCTCGATGTCGCCGGTGTCCTCGGAGACCACGAACGTGTTGCCGTCCAGGATCCGGACGGAGTTGTTCCCGGCCATCAGGCGGCCCTCCTGGAGAATGCGTGGCGCGGCCCGCGGGAGTCCGGCGGGCCGGGGAAGACGCGTTCGATCTGCAACACGAGCCGCAGGTCACCGACGACCGTCATGTCGCCGCGCAGCAGCGCCGCGATGGCGTTCTCCTCGCCGTCGACGAGCGCGGAGAAGAGCCGGGGCTCGGTGCCGACCACGGTGTCCGCCTCACCGTCCTCCTGGCGGACCCGCAGGTTGCCCCGGTCGATCTCCAGCAGCCAGTGCGTGGTCTGGGCGCCCTCGTGCAGGTCGAACCGGAGCGTGCCGGACGTCTTGACCAGCAGGGGCTCGAACCCCCGCCGGTCCAGGTCCTCGAAGAATCTCGTGGTCGTGTCCACCATCGCCGGGTGACTCCTCCCGCGCCTCAGCGGTCCCCTCGTCGCCAGGACGGGTCCCCGCCGGGCCCCGGCTCAACCTCGCCCGATTCGGGTGAGGCGACGGGACGGGTACGCGAAACGCCGGCCCCCGAACCGGGGGCCGGCGTCCACCGCGTCGGACAGGTCAGTTGTTGGGGTCGTCGGCGCTGATGTCCGCGAGCACCGACTGGGGTTCCCGCTCGACCGCCAGGTCACCCATGGACACCAGCCCGACCAGCTTCCCGTCCTCGATGACCGGGAGCCGGCGGACGGCGTACGTGCGCATCAGGTCGGCGGCGGCCACCGCGTCGTCGTACTGGCTCACCGTCACCACGTCCTTGCTGGTGATCTCGTTGAGCCGGGTGGTGGCGGGGTTCCGGTCCTCGGCCACGCCGCGGACCGCGATGTCCCGGTCCGTGACGATGCCGACCACGTTGTCGCCGTCGGTCACCACCACGTCGCCGATGGCGCTGTCGCGCATCTCCTGCGCCGCCGCGGTGAGCGTGTCGTTGCCGTCCATCGTCACCAACCGGGTCGTCATGAACTCTCCGACC
Source organism: Micromonospora sp. NPDC018662 (assembly GCF_044391475.1). Classification (NCBI taxonomy): domain Bacteria; kingdom Bacillati; phylum Actinomycetota; class Actinomycetes; order Micromonosporales; family Micromonosporaceae; genus Micromonospora; species Micromonospora sp. NPDC018662. The sequence continues at coordinate 48,165 of NZ_JBISAC010000014.1, read as the reverse complement.
GTTGTCATGGTGCTCCCCTCTCGGTGTCGGCACCGCGGTCTACCCGCCGCCGCAGGCGGGGTAACCCGGGCCGGACAGCCCCCGAGCGGGGTCAGCGCTCGGCGGCGACCAGCTCGGCGAGCTGCACGGCGTTGAGCGCCGCGCCCTTGCGCAGGTTGTCGTTGGAGCAGAACAGCGCCAGGCCGTGCGCGACCGTCTCGTCCACCCGGATCCGCCCGACGAACGTCGGGTCCTGGCCGGCCGCCTCCAGCGGGGTGGGCACGTCGCGCAGCGCCACCCCGGGTGCGCCGTCGAGCAGCTCGCGGGCGCGGGCCGGGTCGATCGGCCGGGCGAACCGGGCGTTGATCTGCAACGAGTGACCGGTGAACACGGGCACCCGTACGCAGGTGCCGGAGACCTTCAGCCCGGGGATCTCCAGGATCTTGCGGCTCTCGTTGCGCAGCTTCTGCTCCTCGTCGGTCTCGTTCGAGCCGTCGTCGACGATCGAGCCGGCCAGCGGCAGCACGTTGAACGCGATCGGCGCGGCGAACGAGCGCGGCGCGGGGAACTCGACGGCCGCGCCGTCGAAGGCGAGCGCGCTCGCGCCCTCGGCCACCTTGCGGACCTGGTCGTCCAGCTCGGCCACCCCGGCCAGGCCGGCGCCGGAGACCGCCTGGTAGGTGGCGACGACCAGGCTGACCAGCTCGGCCTCGGCGTGCAGCGGGCGCAGCACCGGCATGGCCGCCATCGTGGTGCAGTTCGGGTTGGCCACGATGCCCTTGGGCCGGTCGGCGAGGGCGTGCGGGTTGACCTCGGCGACCACCAGCGGCACCGCCGGGTCCATCCGGTAGGCCGACGAGTTATCGATCACCACGGCGCCGGCCTCGGCGACCCGGGGGGCCAGTTCCTTCGCGGTGGCCTTGCCGGCCGAGAAGAGCACGATGTCCAGGCCGCGGTAGTCCGCGGTGGCCGCGTCCTCGACCGTGACCTCGCCGTCGCGCCACGGCAGGGCACGCCCGGCCGACCGCGCCGAGGCGAACAACCGCACCTGCTCCGCCGGGAACTCGCGTTCCGCCAGCACCTGCCGCATAACGCCACCGACCTGGCCGGTGGCACCCACAATGCCGATCCTCATGCCCGCGAGGCTACCCAGCCGGGCCGGCCGGACGGGAAGCGTTTCCCAGCGCGCGGGCCGGGGCGACGGGAATCACACAGCGATCCCGCCGCCCCGCCGGGTCACCCGTGGTCGACCACCTCGCCGAGACCGGCGGCCACCAACTCGTCCCGGATCACCGCCGCGTCGCCCTCGACCACCAGCGTCAGCGCCTCCGGGCGCAGGTGCGTCGCGGCCGCCGCGGAGACCTCCTCGACGGTGGCCGCGAGCAGCGCCTCGCGCAGCCGGGCGTGGTAGTCGTCCGGCAGGTCGTGCACCACCAGCGTGGTCAGCGCCGACGCGATGGCCCGCGGGCTCTGCAGCTCGACCGAGAGCTGCCCGGCCCGCCAGGAACGGGCCACCTCCAGCTCCTCCTCGGTCACCCCGGCATCCCGGGTACGCGACACCTCCCCCACGGACTCCACCAGCGCCGGCGCGGTCACCGCGGTCTGCACGCCGGAGCTGACCGCGAACCGGCCGAACCGCCGCGACGAGGCGAAGTCGCCCCGGATCCCGTACGTGTAGCCCCGCACCTCGCGGATCAGGTGGTTGAGGCGGGAGGTGAACGCGCCGCCGAGCACGGTGCCGGCGAGCGTCATCGGCACGTGGTCGGGGTGCCCGCGGTGCGGGGACGGGTGGCCGAGCCGCAGCGTGGACTGCACCGAGCCGGGCCGGTCGACCAGGATGATCCGCCGCCGTTCGGCCAGCGGCACGTCGATCGGGCCGCCCCGGTCGACCGGGCCGCCACCGGTGCCGACGAACGCCGCCGCGCCGAGCGCGTCCAGGTCGATCCGCTCCAGGTCCCCGGCGACGATCAGCGTGCCGGGGCGGATGAACCACTCGGAGTGGAAGACCGTGACGTCGTCCGCCTCCAGCGCGGCCACGCTGTCCGGGTCGCCGTAGAGCGGGCGGCCCCACCTGTGCTCGGCGCCGAACAGGTCGGCGCGCAGCACGGCGTCGGCGCGCGGGCCCGGGTTGGCCCAGTCCATCCGCAGCGCGGTCGCCTCGTCGTCGCGGACCCGCAGCACGTCGGCCGGGTCGAGCCGCGGGGTGCGGACCGCCTCGGCCATCAGCTCCACCGCCGCGCTCAGCCGGTCGACCGGGACCTGCACGCTGACCTGGAACGAGTCCCAGTCGAGCCCGGTGACCAGCTCGGTGCCGAGCGCCTCGATGGCCAGCGCGTACGCGGTGGCGTCCCGGTGCGCGGTGCCCTCCTCCAGCGCCTTGGCCAGCACCGCGCCGAGGCCCTCCTTGCCGACCGGCTCCCGGCCGGCGCCGCCGTCGAGCAGCAGCAACGCGACGGCCAGGTTCTGCCCGGGCAGGTGCGCGGCGACCACCTGACCGCCGGCCACCGTCCGCCGGACCACCTGGGGGAACCGGTAGGCACGGGCGGCGCCCGGACCGGGACGGGTGGCGATCAGCGTCATGAGGTCTCCTCGGGCAGGTAGGTCAGGATCACCCGGTCGGCGGCGCCGAGCAGCTCGGTGGCCTGCTCGGCGATCTGCTCGGCGGTGACGGCGAGCCAGCCGGGCAGCCGGTCGGCGGCCCGGGCCGGATCGCCGAACTGGGTGGCGTAGCGGCCGAGCGTGTCCGCACGGCCGTCCACGGTGGACATCTGCCGCCACCACGACGTGCTCAGCAACGCCTTGGCCCGGTCCAGCTCGGCGGCCGTCACCGGCACGGTGGCCAGCTCGTCGACCACCTCGGCCAGCCCGTCGCGCAGCCGCTCGGCGGTCACGCCGGGGCGGGCGGTGGCGGTGGCGATCAGCGGGGCCGGCGCGTGCGCCAGGTCGACCCCGTACGCCCCGACCAGGTCCGGCTGGGCGATCCGCTCACCGTCGGCGAGCCGCTGGTAGAGCCGGCTGCCCCGGCCGCTGCCCAGCACGGTGGCGAGGACCGTGGTCACGTCGTACCCGGGGGCGCCGAACGGCTGGGTGCGGTGCGCCAGGTAGACGCGGGGGGCGGGCACGTCGGCGGTGACCGTCTCCACCGCCGGCCGGCCGGTCGCCGGCACCGTGCGGCCGTCCGGGGCGGCCGGGATGTCCGGACGCGGCGTCAGGCCGCCGAAGTACTTGTCGGCCAGTGCGAACACCTCCGCGGCGGTGGTGTCGCCGACCACGGTGAGCACCGCGTTGTTGGGCGCGTAGTAGGTGGTGTGGAACGCCTGGAAGGTGGCCAGGTCGGCGGCGTTCAGGTCGGCCATCGACCCGATCGTGGCGTGGTGGTAGGGGTGGCCGGGCGGATAGAGCAACGGCAGCAGCCGCAGCCAGGCGTCGCCGTAGGGGACGTTCTCGTAGCGCTGCCGCCGCTCGTTCTTCACCACGTCGCGCTGGTTGTCGAGCGTCTCCTGGGTGAGCGCCGGCACCAGGCCGCCCATCCGGTCGGCCTCCAGCCAGAGCGCCAGCTCCAGGTGCTCGGCCGGGACGGTCTCGAAGTAGTTGGTCCGGTCCGGGTTGGTGGTCGCGTTGAGCGAGCCGCCCGCGCCCTGGATCAGCTTCATGTGCTCGGTCTTCGCCACGTTCACCGAGCCCTCGAACATCAGGTGCTCGAAGAGGTGAGCGAAGCCGGTCTGGCCCGCCGGTTCGTGGCGGGACCCCACGTCGTACCAGAGGTTGACCGCCACGGCCGGGGCGGTGCGGTCCTCGCTCACCACCACTCGCAGGCCGTTGTCCAGTCGGGTCGTCTCGATCGGCCAGGGGAAACCGCTGTCGGGCATGGCACGACGCTATCCGATCCCGTAGGCGGAAAGGCGACACCACGGGAGCGTCTTCCGCGCGCCACGGGGTGTCCGGGCGAGCTGCGCCTGGGTGGCCGGCACGGCGACCCGGAGGACGCCGTGCCGGCCTTCGACCCGATCGGCAACGTGCCGCCGGGGCCGGCGCGGTGCTCAGTCGGGAGGCTCGACGGGGGTGACGGTGTCGGCGGACGTGCGGTGCTCCAGCACCGTGTCCGGGGCGGCGTTCTGGTCCTCCTCCCGGAGATCCGATTCGGCGAGGATCGCGTCGGCCTGGGCCTGGGGGTCGTCGCTGCCCGCCGCCGCCTCCTCGGGCAGCAGGTGCGCGCGGGACTCGATCCGGTCCTGGTCGCTCTGATGGTGGCTCATGGGTTCCCCCATACCCCGCGTCCCGCTTGGCGGAACGGCGCGGGCATTCCCGGGCGCGTCGGGTACGCTGGCTGACGTGACGCGGTCGTATCGATGGTTTAGGCAGCCGGCTGGAGGAGCCGGTGACTCGACCGTGAGCTGACGTCACCACCTCTTCGAGCCGGCCGGGCAGGGATGATTCCCTGCCCTTTCGCATGCGAGCAGCCGGCTCGACACCCTGGGCGCCGGCCCCGGGGCGCAGTCGGCGGAAGGATTCCCACCGTGACCACGTCCCCGGACGCCCGCCGGGTCATCGACCAGCGGATCGACCGCGTCGTGCCGTTGACCACCCCGGCCCTGCTCCACCACCACCTGCCGCTCGACGCGCCCCTCGCCGAGGCCGTCATCGCCGGCCGGCGCGCGGTCGCCCGGGTGCTGGACCGCGCCGACGACCGGCTGCTGGTGGTGGTCGGCCCGTGCTCGGTGCACGACCCGGCCGCCGCGCTGGAGTACGCGGGACGGCTGCGCGAGGCGGCCGACCGGGTCGCCGACGACCTGCTGGTGGTGATGCGGGTCTACTTCGAGAAGCCGCGCTCGACGGTGGGCTGGAAGGGCCTGATCAACGACCCGGCGCTGGACGGTTCGGGTGACGTGAACACCGGTCTGCGGACCGCGCGGACGCTGCTGCTCGACGTGCTGCGGCTGGGCCTGCCGGTGGGCTGCGAGTTCCTCGACCCGATCACCCCGCAGTACATCGCCGACACGGTGGCCTGGGGCGCGATCGGCGCCCGGACCGTGGAGAGCCAGGTGCACCGGCAGCTCGCCTCCGGCCTGTCCATGCCGATCGGCATGAAGAACCGTCCCGACGGCAGCATCGGCACGGCTGTCGACGCGATCCGGGCGGCCGGCGTCCCACACGTCTTCCCCGGCATCGACGTCTCCGGCATCCCGGCGATCATGCACACCCGGGGCAACGCCGACGGGCACCTGGTGCTGCGCGGCGGGGGCGGCCGGCCCAACTACGACGCGGAGTCGGTGGCCGGGGCGCTGGACCTGCTGCGCGCCGCCGGCCTGCCCGAGCGCGTGGTGATCGACGCCAGCCACGCCAACAGCGGCAAGGACCACCGTAACCAGCCGCTGGTCGCCGCCGACGTGGCCGGGCAGCTCGCCGCCGGTCAGCGCGGCATCGTGGGGATCATGCTGGAGAGCTTCCTGCGCGCCGGCCGGCAGGACCTGGACCCGACCCGGGAGCTGGAGTACGGCCGGTCGATCACCGACGCCTGCATCGGCTGGGACACCACCGCCGAGGTGCTCGACCACCTGGCCGCCGCCGTCCGCGCCCGTCGCGCCGCGCTGCCCACCCCCGCCTGAGCGGGTTGGGGAGCGTTTGACCGGTTCGGGGCCGGGTAGGTGGTCGGCGTGACCGATGACGCGCCAGTGACCGAGCAGCCGGACACCAGGCCGCTCGACGACCTGCTCGACGACCTCTACCACGGCCAGGAGCGGATCAGTCAGACCGACATCTACCGCCGGGCGGTGACCGCCGAGCTGCCGGCGGAGCTGCTCACCCGGATCGCCGCGCTCCCGCAGGGCGAGTACGCGGTGGACGAGGTGGCCGACCTGCTGGGCGGCACGGTCGCCTGAGCCCCCGCCGACGAGAGGACGCGACATGACCGACCGCGAACCCGAGCACGAGCACCTGGCGGCGCTCGGCCAGCCCCCGGAGGGCGTGGACACGCTGCCGGAGCCGGACTTCGCCAACGAGCACGACCGCACCGCGGTGGACCGGGACATCGTCACCGGCGAGGACGACCGGGAGCCGGAGACGTCGCGCGGCTGGGCCGGCGAGGACCACGGCACCACCCCCACCTGAGCCCGCGGGTACGACGACGGGGCCGGCGCAGTCGCGCCGGCCCCGTTCCGTCGTGCTCACTTCCCGTGGTGCTCGCCCTCGGCGGCCCGCTGGGCCACCGCGTAGCCCATCTGGAGGAAGTCGGAGGCGGCGACCGCGGTCAGCGCGGTGGCCACCAGCCGGGTCAGCCGGGGAGCCAGCACCAGGCCGCCGGTGAGCCCGGTGGCCACCCACACCGCCAGGCAGAACGGGCAGCTGACCAGTTCGCCGAGCGCGTGCCGGGTGGGGCTGCCCTCGTCCCGGACCTGCTCCATCACCTCGCCGCTGCCGATCGGGTGGTCGTAGCGGGTGAACGGCGCCCGCAGCGGGCTGGTGATGGCGTCCTTGGACAGCAGCCGGCTCAGCTTGTGCGTGGCGATCGAGAGCAGCACCACGTCGCCGGGTGTGGGCCGCTCCGGCACCGGTCGACCGGTCGCCCGGACCAGCCCGACCAGCGCCGCGGTCACCCCGGCGTAGGTGCCCATCGCCTTGAGGTAGCCCTCCAGCGGTCGGTGCTCGTGCGGCGCGTACGCCTGGCGCAGGCGCGCCACCTTCTGCTTCAGGCCACTCCCGGTCAACCCGGCCTCCCTCGTCGTCATGGCGGCCGGGTTCAACCGGCGGTCAGGTTGTCGGCCACCTCGCGGTCGAGGTTGACCAGGATCTCGTCGGCCAGTCCGTGGTCCGGGCCGGCCAGGTCGAGCCGGACCCGGGCGCCGCCCGCGTCGGCCGGTTCCACGTCGATCTCCGCGGACCAGTCGGCGCTGCTCCACCGGGCCCGCATGTCGTCGGCGTCGAGCACCTCCACCCGGCAGGCGCCGGAGCCGCGCAGCTCCTCGGGCAGCCAGGCGGCGGACCGGTCCGGGTCGGTGGCGGTGTTGAACACCACCTCGGGCGGCGCGGACATGCCGCGCTCGGCGTGGCTGGCCATCAGGCGTCCCGCAGCCGGTGCGGGTCGACCTCCCGGCCGGGGTGCCGGGCCAGGTACTCGGTCTCCAGCTCGGCGGTGCGGCGCAGGTGGTTGGCGAGCGCGGAGTCGGTGGCGTGCCGCAGCGTGTCCAGCCGGGTCCGGTGCAGGCTCCGCACCTCGCGGATCAGGTCCTCGTCGCTCAGCTCGGTGGGGTCCACGCCGGGCAGTTCGCCGTCGGTGTCCCCGGTGCGGGCGTGGTCACCGTCCCACTCGGTGACGCGCTGTTCCGGGCTGGTGTCCCGGCGTACCGATTCGGTCATCGTCGCCCCCTCGTCTCGTTCGGGCTGGCGACTAGACGGATGCCCAGCCGCTGTGTCACCAAACCCACGCCACCTACGACGCCGCGTCGGAGACGGCCGCCGGCCCCGGTACCCTCGATGGCATGCATCGGCTCTGGACACCGGCGTGGATCGCCCGCCACGTGGCCATGGTCGTGCTGGTGGTGGGTTTCCTCGGGCTGGGCTGGTGGCAGGTCACCCGCGCCGCCGGGGGCAACGCGCTGAGCTTCGGGTACGCGATCGAGTGGCCGGTCTTCGCCGGCTTCGTGGTCTTCGTCTGGTGGCGCGAGGTGCGGCAGGCGCGGCGGGCCGCGCCGGGCCCGTCGGCGGAGGACGCGCCGTCGGCGACCGACGGCGGCGAGCCGGTCGCGCCGACCCCGGCGGTACGCCGGCCGGTGCGCGTCGCCCGGGTGCCGTCGATCCCGGCGGACGGCGCGGACGACGGCGAGCTGGCCGCGTACAACCGCTACCTTTCCTGGTTGAACGCCAATCCGGGCGCCCGGCCCGGCGACTATCCCGGCTGAGGCCGGTGCGGAAGGACGGACGACGGTGGGCGGAGCCCTTACCCGGTACCGCGTGATCGCCTGGATCGTGGGCGTGGCGCTGGTGGTGCTGGTCCTGATCGGCATGCCGCTGAAGTACGGCTTCGACAACCCGAGCGTGGTGGCCGTGGTGGGTGTCGCGCACGGCTGGCTCTACATGCTCTACCTGGCGCTGACGTTCGACCTGTCCCGCCGCGCCGACTGGCCGTTGAAGCGGATGCTGCTGGTGATGCTGGCCGGCACCGTGCCGTTCGTCTCGTTCTACGCGGAGCGGCGGGTGAGCCACTGGGTGGCCGCCGAGCGCCGGTCACCGGCTCCGGAGCCGGTCGCGAGCTGACCGTCACTTTCTGACACTTTGCCAACTTTCGCCCCTGCTTGAACTCCCGTTCGCTCCGATCACGGGTTAGGTTGTCCAGGTCGGTCCGGTCGACCGCCATCCGCCCGGATGGCGCCGGGCCGGTGTCGACGGGTCGCGAGACGCGTCCCGCCGACCCTGGAGAGGAGCTTTCCGCTCTTGTCGTCCTTACGGATGCTGCTCCGCTCGCTGGCGGTGGCCGGCCTCTCGGCCGCGCTGCTCGCCCCGGCGTCGGTGGCTCGGGCCGAGCCCACCCCCGCCGAACTGACGAAGCAGATCGAGAAGTCCTCGACTGAGCTGGAGCGAATCGTCGAGTCCTACAACAAGCTCAACGAGGACATCAAGGCCAACAAGGCCACCGCGGCCTCGTTGGAGGCGAAGATCGGCCCGTTGCAGGAACAGGCCGAGCGGAGCCGCGCCGACGTGGGCGTGCTGGCCGCCACGGCGTACAAGACCGGTGGCATGCGCACCGCGGCCGCGCTGCTGGAGCCGGGCGGCACCGCCGCACTGCCGGAGCGGTTGGGCACGCTGGACCAGCTCACCCGCCAGCGGCAGCGCACCATCACCGGCTTCACCGCCGACCAGCGCCGGCTGATCGACCAGAAGACCCAGCTGGACGTCACGCTGGCTCGGGAGGCGGCGCAGGCCAAGCAGCTCGCCGCCGGGAAGAAGCGGATCGAGGCGGACCTGTCCCGCCTCTACGAGATGCGCCGGCAGGCGTACGGGCGGGCCACCGAGGCGCCGGCCAAGGCGAGTTCGGCGGGCAAGCCGCCGGCCGTCTCCGGCGACGCCGGGGTGGCGGTGCGGTACGCGTACGGCGCGGTCGGCAAGCCCTACGGGTGGGGCGCCGAGGGCCCCGGCAGCTACGACTGCTCGGGTCTGACGCTGGCCGCCTGGCGGGCCGCCAAGAAGTCGCTGCCGCACAACGCGGCGGCCCAGTGGAGAGCCACCACCCGGATCAGCCGCAGCCAGCTGCAACCGGGTGACCTGGTGTTCTACTCCGGGCTCGGGCACGTCGCCATCTACGTCGGCGGCGGCCAGATCATCGACGCGCCGAGCGCGGGCCGCAACGTCAGCAAACGCGGCATGAACATCATGTCGATCGCCGGCTACGGCCGGGTCTGATCGGCGACAGCGAAACGGCCGGCGTCCCCCTGTCGGACGCCGGCCGTTTCGTCGTTTCATTACTACCAGGTCAGGCCGCCTGCAGCCCCTCGGCGCGGGCCAGCTCACGGAGCCGGCCGAGGGCCTGGATCTCGAGCTGGCGGATCCGCTCCCGGGAGAGCGAGAACCGGGAGGCGACCTCGGTCAGCGAGTGCTCCCGCCCGTCCTCCAGGCCGTAGCGGGCCCGCATGATGCCGGCCGACCGGTCGTCGAGGTGGTTGAGCAGCCCCTCGATCCGCTGCCGCTCCAGGCCGGTGAGCACGATCTCCTCCGGCGACGGGGCGTCGCTGTCGGCGACCAGGTCACCGAGGTTGGTGTCGCCGTCGTCGCCCACCGGGGTGTCCAGCGAGACGGTGTCCTGCGACCAGCGGACCAGCTCGTTGACCCGCTCGACGGTGACGCCGAGCGAGGCCGCGATCTGCTCCGGCTCCGGGTCGGCGCCCAGCTCGCGGGTGAGCTGCCGGGCCACGTTGCGCATCCGGTTGACGTCCTCGACCAGGTGCACGGGCAGCCGTACGGTCCGCTCCTGCTGGGCGATCGCGCGGCTGATGGCCTGCCGGATCCACCACGTCGCGTAGGTGGAGAACTTGAAGCCCCGCTCGTAGTCGAACTTCTCGACCGCCCGGACCAGGCCGGTGTTGCCCTCCTGGATCAGGTCCAGCATGGGCATGCCGGAGCGCACGTAGCGTCGGGCGATGGAGACGACCAGCCGCAGGTTCGCGCGGATGAACAGGTCCTTCGCCCGCTCACCGTCGGCGACCACGCGCTCCAGCTCCTCCCGGGTGGCCCCGTCGGGGATCCGGTCGGAGTCGAGCAGGTGCTCGGCGTAGAGGCCGGCCTCGATCGACTTGGAGAGGTCCACCTCCCGGGCGGCGTCCAGCAGCGGCGTCCGGGAGATCTCGTGCAGGTAGACGCCGACCAGGTCCCGCTCCTCGGCGACCTCGTCGGTACGCATGCCGATGTTCTTGTCCACGATTGCCACGGTCCCCTCGCTCGCGCCGGTTGCCCGGTTCCTTGCCATCCCCACGTTCATCAGCCCTCCCCGTGACTCCCGCTGTGCCCGTAGGTGCTGACACCTACACAACAGATGTGACGTGTCGGGGATTCCATGTCGTGGTTCGAAACTGTCACGAATGTCTGAGTGCTAGCTGAGAGCCCGGTCCATGTTTCCTGTCAGGACCCCTGCTCGGCGGCCCTGCGGACCCCCTGGTGAACACGGTCCGGAGCAGCGGAATCGCCGTCACCCATGGAATGGCACCATTGCGCTTTCCATGAACACAGCGAGCCGCGTCACCACCGCTCTGGGATCCTGGTCACTGCGTGATACGCGCCCGTGGACCGGTGGGTTCAGCCACGGGAAGGATTACCCTCCGCCTCGTTGAACAATCCGCACCTCCAGAGCCGTCCCCTCCTGCCCCGTGATACGCGTCGCACCCGCCGGGCGGATGCGCCCGGCGGGTGGGATCGGAACGGCTCAGGAGGCGAGCAGGGCCAGGGCGCCGCGTACCTGGTCGGCGGCGCGGGCCAGGGCGGCCCGGGCGGCGGGCACCTCGGCGCCGGAGACCAGCGAGACGAGGGCGGTCTTGAGGTCGCCGTCGGCCTCCCGCAGGGCGATCGCGCAGACCTCCTCGGCGCAGCCGGTGGCCTCCATCAGGATCGAGATCATCCGGCCGCGCAGCTTGGCGTTGGTGGCGACCATGTCGATCATCAGGTTCGAGTAGACCCGGCCGAGACGCACCATCACGGCCGTGGAGAACGTGTTGAGCACCAGCTTCTGCGCGGTGCCGGCCTTCATCCGGGTCGACCCGGTGACCACCTCGGGTCCGGTGTCCACCCCGATGAACACGTCCACCGACGCGGCGGCCTCGGCCTCCGGATTCGCGCAGAGCAGCACCGTCCCGGCGCCGGAGGACCGGGACGCGGCGAGCGCACCGAGGACGTACGGGGTGCGCCCGCTGGCCGCCAGGCCGACCACCAGGTCCCCGGCGCGTACGCACTCGGCGGCCTCGGCGGCGCCGCCACGATCGTCGTCCTCGGCGTCCTCGACGGCCCGCCACATGGCCTCCGGGCCGCCCGCCAGGTGGGCGCAGAACCAGTGCCGTGGCGAGTTGAAGGTGGGGGCCAGCTCGGCCGCGTCCAGCACGCCGAGGCGGCCGGAGGTGCCGGCGCCGAAGTAGTGCACCCGGCGCCCGCCGCGCAGTGCGGCCACGGCCAGGTCGACCGTCTCGGCGATCTCGTCCAGCACGGCGGCCACCGCGGCCGGCACCCGCCGGTCGGCCTCGTTGATCACGGTGAGCACGTCCCGGGTCGACATCAGGTCGAGGTCGACGCTCTGCGGGTTACGCCGTTCGGTCGGCGCACCGACCCGCACCACCGGGCGCACCGCGGCGACCTCGTCCGGCTCCACCCGGCCCGCCGTCATGCCCGCCTCCGACCCGGGCCCACCCGGCGCGACTGGACCGCCTCGGCGGTGGCCTCGAGGGCCTTCTTGGTGCGGGCCCGGCTGCGGGCGGCCACCCCGACGAAGAGGCAGTCGACCACGGTGAGCTGGGCCAGCCGACTGGCCGTCGCGCCGGACCGGTAGGTCGTCTCCCGGGCGGCGGTGGTGAGGACGTGGTCCGCGACCTCGGTGATCGGTGAGCGGGGGAAGTTGGTCAGCGCCACCGTGGTGGCCCCGCGCGCCCGGGCCTGCTCCAGGACCTCGATCACGTCGGACGTGGTGCCGGTGTGGGAGATGCCGACCGCGACGTCGCCGCGGCCCAGCAGCGCGGCGGAGGTGAGTGCGGTGTGCACGTCCGGGAAGTAGAACGCGATGCGGCCGATGCGGTGCAGCTTCTGCTGGAAGTCGGAGGCGACGAAGCCGCTGGCGCCCGCGCCGTACACGTCGATCCGGCCGGCCGCGCCGATCGCCTCGACCACCCGCTCGCAGACCGCCGGGTCGAGCTGCTCGGCGGTCTCCTCGACGGCCCGTGCGTCGTTGAACGCGATGGTGGCGATGATCTGGGCCAGGTCGGCGCCGGGCGGGATGTCCCCGCCGACCACCCGGGCGTCCGGCGGCTCGACGCGGCGGGCGGCCTCGGCGGCGAGCCGGATCCGCAGTTGCGGGTAGCCGTCCATGCCGACCGACCGGCAGAAGCGGATGACGGTGGCCTCGGATGTCTCGGCGGCGGTGGCGAGGTCGGTGATGGTGCGTCGGGCCGCGTCCGCGGGGTCGGCGACGACCAGCCGGGCCACCCGCTGCTCGGCCGGGGACAGCGAGGGCAGGAGGCCGCTGATGTGGACGATCAGTCCACCGGGCTCGTGACTCGCAGAAATCTTCGGACTCTTCACCACGGATGAAACTTACTTTCAGAGGGCGTAAGCGTCAACCATGACGCCGCGTATCGGGAAATTTACCGCCTTCCGCGCGCGGTCCCCGCGCCCAGGGTCCCATCACCGCAGCCCGACCACCTCCTCCGGTCCGGTCGATTCACGCCCGCCGGAGGTTCGGCCGACCGACCGACGAGCCCCTGACCCCTCGTCCGCGGTCACTGCCACCGGTTGGTGACGTCACGATGAGTGACGGAGCGTGCGATTGCGCAGCGTGACCGCAGGGCCAGGGCGCCTGGATGCCCCTCCGCCGCCTTTGCTCTGCAGCCACATCCGCACCAGCGTGTCCACCTGGGCATTCGAGGAAGACATCGACGTGGGATACCGGTGCGGGGCATTACTCTCGGTCCCTGCTGCGGTGATGGCTGCAGAGCAAAGGCGGCTACCGCCCATTCGGTTGGCCAGCCTCCGCATCGCTTTCCGTGACCGGCGAGTGATGCCGCTGGCGGGCCGCCGGAGGACCGGTCGACCGGTGGTGGTCGGGCGCGGGGGCGGCCTGATCGGCGCCTCGTCACCCCCGGGCGGCTAGCGTGTCCCCATGGCGGATCGCACGGTGCTGGTGACCGGGGGCACGGGCGGGCTGGGCGGCGCGGTCACCGCCGCCTTCCTGCGCGACGGCTGGCGGGTCGTCGTACCCGGCCGGGAGGGCGGGGCGGCGGCGCCACCACCCGGACCGGTCCGGGTGGTGGCGGACCTGCTCACCCCCGAGGGAGCGACGCGGGCGGTGACGGCGGCCACCGCCGAGCCCGCGGCGCCGCTGCGCGCCGTGGTCAACCTCGTCGGTGGGTACGCCAGCGGCGGGCTGGTGCACGAGACCCCGATCGAGGAGTTCGAGCGGATGCTGCGGATCAACCTGCGTCCCACCTACCTGGTCACCCAGGCGGCGCTGCCGCACCTGGTCGCGGCCGGCGGTGGCGCGGTGGTCTGCGTGTCGGCGCGGGCGGCGGTCGCGCCGTTCCCCGGCGCGGCCGGCTACGCCACCGCCAAGGCCGCGGTGCAGGCGTTCGCCAACGCGGTCGCGGTGGAGTACCGACCGCGCGGGGTGCGCTGCAACACGGTGCTGCCCAGCGTCATCGACACCCCCGCCAACCGGGCCGCCCAGCCGGAGGCCGACCACCGCCGGTGGGTGCCGCCGGCCGAGATCGCCGCGGTGGTCCGCTTCCTGGCCGGCGAGGAGTCCGCACCGACCAGCGGCGCGAGCGTCCCGGTCTACGGACGGGCCTGAGCCGCCACCGGACCGTCCCGCCCGCCGCCCGACGGGCGCGGGGTGCCGTCCGACGGTGGGCGGGCCACCGCCGGCGGGTCGTCCGGCAGCCACTCGCTCAGGTGCGCCCGGATCCGGCGGGACACCTCCTCCGGCGTGCCGTTGCCGTCCACCACCACGAAGCCGGCAAATTCCGGCAGCGCCCGGTAGGCCGCGTCGGCTGCGGTGAGCCACCGCATGCTCTCGTGGTCGGTGCCGCGCCGTTCGATCCGCTGGTACGCCTCCGCCGGGTCCACGGTCAGCAGGATGGTGACCGCGGGCGGCGGGAAGATCCGGTAGCCGGCCCGGGCCAGCCGCTCCCAGCGCTGCCCACCGTGCGCCCGGATGCTGGCGTACTGGCAGGCGGACCAGCGGTCCATCACCGCCGTGCGGCCGGTCACCAGGCAGCTCAGCAACGCGAGCGCGATGGCCAGCCAGCGCAGCACCGACTCGACCGCGAGCAGGCCGTCCCGCCCGACCAGGCGTTGCGCGTCCGGCCGGCCGACCCGCTGGGCGAGCCGGCCCAGCCAGCGCCGGCCGCCGGCGTTGCGGTGGTAGGTGGCCGGATGGCCGGCGGCGGTCAGCGCCTCGGCGAGCCGGTGGGCCTGGGTGGTCTTGCCCGAACCGTCGATTCCGATCAGGGCGACGGCGCGCAGTCGGGCCCCGCCGCGCCGCGTCCGCAGTGAGCTGGCCACCTCCCCGAGGTTATCCGACGGGTGCTCGTGACCTCCGTTCGTCACATTCCTCCCGGGGTGGACGGGGAAGGTGTGACCGGAGCGTCCGCCGGGTACGCCACTTAATCTCACCGCCCACGACGACGACGGGAGACCCAGATGGCCGAGCGCGGGGACGAGACCCTGGTGCACACGCTGAAGAAGGTCGCCGCCGTGCTCAAGCAGTCCGAGATCCCGTTCGCGCTGGGCGGCAGCTTCGCGGTGTACGCCCACGGCGGCCACTCCAGCGACCACGACGTCGACTTCCTGCTCCGCGAGACCGACGTCGACCGGGCGCTGGAGGCGCTGGTCGAGGCCGGCTTCACCGCCGAGCGGCCGCCGGAGGACTGGCTGGTCAAGGTCTACGACGAGGGCCGGATGGTGGACCTGATCCACCGACCGATCGAGACGCCGGTGACCGAGGAGACGTTCGCCGACACCATCGTGCGTCCGGTCGACGCGATCCACATGCCGGTGCTCTCGGCCAGCCAGCTCATGGTGCACAAGCTGCTCAGCTTCTCCCAGCACTACTGCGACTTCGCCCGCGCCCTGCCGCTCGCCCGCTCGCTGCGGGAACAGATCGACTGGGACCGGGTACGCAAGGAAACGCAGCACTCGCCGTACGCGGAGGCGTTCCTGGTGCTGCTCGACCGGCTGGACGTGCTGCCCGGCGGCGTGCCCGGCGGAAGGGAGATCCCGTGACCGGACAGCCCGGCGCCGTGCCGCCCGACGAGTACGTCGAGGCCGAGATCCAGAACATGCTGGCGGAGGACCCGTCCGTGGCCGAGCAGGGCATCACGGTGACGCGCAGCGAGCGCGGGCTGGTGCTCTCCGGCGAGGTGGAGAGCCCGCACCGACGCGAGGAGATCCTGCGGCGGGTGGCCGAGCGCTTCCCGGACACGTCGGTGACCAGCGACATCGGTGTGATCCGTACGCAGGCGCCCACCCAGGTGGAGGAGCTGCCGTGAGGGAGGTTCAATGGTGATCCGGATCGCCGCCGTCGGCGACGTGCACGTGGACGAGGACGTGGTGGGCCGGTTCCGTCCGGCGCTGGAGGAGTTGCCGGACTGCGCCGACGTGCTGCTGCTCGCCGGCGACCTGACCCGGCACGGGACCGAGGCCGAGGCGCGCTGCGTGGCGCGGGAGTTCGGCGATCTCGGCGTGCCGGTGATCACCGTGCTCGGCAACCACGACCACCAGTGCGACCAGGTGCCGCAGGTGGTCAAGGTGCTGGAGGACGCCGGGATCACCGTGCTGGAGGGCACCGGCACGGTGCTGGAGTGCGCCGGAGGGCGGCTCGGCGTGGCCGGCGTGAAGGGTTTCGGCGGTGGGTTCGCCGGGCGGTGCGCCAGCGACTTCGGCGAGCCGGAGATGAAGTCGTTCGTCCGGACCACCCGGGAGAGCGCCGACGCGCTGGCGTCCGCGCTGCTCGCCCTGGACTGCGACGCGCTGGTCGCGCTCACCCACTACTCCCCCGTGCCGGACACGCTCGCCGGCGAGCCGCTGGAGATCTACCCGTTCCTCGGCTGCTACCAGCTCGGGCAGGCGATCGACTCGGCGCCCACCGCGCTGGCGCTGCACGGGCACGCCCACCACGGCACCGAGCGTGGCACCACGCCGGGCGGGGTGCGGGTCCGCAACGTCGCGCACCCCGTGATCAAGCAGGCGTACAGCGTCTTCCACCTCGGTGACCAGGTCGACTGAGAGGGAGGTTTCCGGGATCGGGCACCCGGGTATCCAGCCGCCATGGAGCTGATTCTCTGGATTCTCGCAGTCGTACTCGTGGTCGCCGGAATTCTTGCCCTCTTCCGTCGGCAGATCCTCTGGGGCATCGTCCTCATCGTGGTGGGCCTGTTGGTCGGCCCGGGCGGCGTCAGCATCTTCAACACGTAACCGCCCGCCCGCACCACCCGAGACCCGCCGGGGTCGTCGGGCCCGGCGCTCTGTCCTCCCAGACCGGAGCGTCCGGACCCGACGATCCCGGCGTTTTCGCGTCCGGCGGGTTTGCCTCCCCCGGCGAGCGGCAATATCTCGACCATGGAGATGTCGCAGCGTGCCGGCCGGCGTACCGCCGGGGTCCGGAAGTGGTGGGCACTGCTCGGCTTCGGGGCCGCCACGTTCGCCGCCGCCGCCATCGGCGGGCTGGGCGTCCGGGGCACCTCCGCGGAATACCAGAGCCTGGAGCAACCCGCCTGGGCGCCGCCGTCGTGGCTGTTCGGCCCGGTCTGGACCGTGCTCTACGCGCTGATCGCGATCGCCGGCTGGCTGGTCTGGCAGCGGGTCGGGTTCGGCCCCGCGCTCTGGGCGTGGTGCGTCCAACTGGTGCTCAACGCCATCTGGACGCCGCTCTTCTTCGGCGCCGGCCGCTACGGGTTGGCGTTCGCCGAGATCGTGCTGATGTGGCTGGCGATCGGCGTGACAGTGGCCCTGTTCCGGCGGGTGTCCCGGCCGGCGACGCTGCTGATGCTGCCGTACTGGGCGTGGGTCACGTTCGCGGCCGCGCTCAACCTGGCCATCTGGCGGCTGAACGCCTGACCGCTGTGGGCGCGGGAGCCGGCGCCCCCGCGCCCGTCGAGGTCAGCAGCGGGGCACGCCGGGGATGTACCCGTCGTAGCCGGTGTAGACGTACGCGTCGGAGATGAACCGGCCGGAGCCGATCCGGTCCCAGATCGAGCTGGTGCCGTAGGTGCCGGTCACGCTGGTGCCGCTGGTCTGGCAGTAGATCGTCACCCGGGTCCCGTCGGCCACCGTGCCGACCGCGCTGTAGCCGGTGCCCGGCCCGGAGCGGACCGTCAGCGCGGTGCCGGAGGTGTTCACCGTGCCCGCGCCGGTGTCCGCGCCGGCGCAGCCGTTGTCGCTGGTGTAGGTCTTCGTGCCCCAGTAGAGGGCCGCCGCGCCGTTGAAATTGATCTTCACGGCGCTACCGTTCGAGCGCTGCTCGTAGTGCAGGTGCGGGCCGGTGGAGCCGCCGGTGGTGCCGACGTATCCGATCACCCGGCCGTAGCCGACGGTCTGCCCGACCGAGACGTTGAACGCGTTGAGGTGGGCGTAGTAGGTCGTCCAGCCGCCGCCGTGGTTGATCCGGACGTACTTGCCGTAGCTGGTGTCACCGAGGTTCGTCACCACGTCGACGGTGCCGGGCGCGCTGGCCACCACCGGGTCGCCCAGATCGTCGGTGCGGTTGAAGTCGATCGCGTTGGCCGGGCTGTGGTTGGTCCGCGTCTGGCCGGACCAGGACTGGTTGCACGGGAACGGGACCTTGAACGTCGGCGCGGCCATCGCCGGCGCCGCCGGGACCACTGTCGCGGTCAGGACCGCCGCGCCCGCCGCGAGACTGAGCCACCGCTTACGCATCCACTGCCTCCTATGTTGAAAGTCTTCAATCAGATACGGACAGCGTGGCAGAAAGCTCCGTCCGACGGAAGATCCGTGGGAGCGCGCCCAGGCGCGGTGTCCGGATTTCGGGATTGTTACCGGGCCGTGTCCGGCCGGGGGGTGGACCGGACGGGATGCAAGCGCTTACATGTGTGGCACGACCATCGGACCGGCGCGCATTCGTTTTCCCCCACGCGCCGGCAAGGAAGGAGATCGGCATGGCGTTTGCCAGATCGCGCCAGGCTCTCGCGGTCACCGGCGTGCTGGGGCTGGCGCTCGGCGTCGCCGCCTGCGGGACCGGCAACGACAAGAAGAGCGACAAGGCGGGCTCGGCCGAGTGCGCCGCATACGAGAAGTACCAGGGCCACGACGGCAAGAAGGTCTCGATCTACTCGTCGATCCGGGACATCGAGGACGAGCGCCTCCAGCAGTCCTGGAAGGAGTTCGAGGACTGCACCGGCATCGAGATCGACCACGAGGGCTCCGGCGAGTTCGAGGCCCAGCTCCCCGTCCGGGTGGACGGCGGCAACGCCCCCGACATCGCCTTCATCCCGCAGCCGGGCCTGCTCAAGCGGTTCGTCGACTCCGGCAAGCTCAAGCCGGCCAGCGCCGACACCAAGGCCATGGCCGAGCAGAACTACTCCCCCGACTGGCTGAAGTACAGCACCGTCAACGGGCAGTTCTACGGCGCCCCGCTCGGCTCCAACGTGAAGTCCTTCGTGTGGTACTCGCCGAAGACCTTCAAGGAGAAGGGCTGGTCGGTCCCGACCACCTGGCAGGAGCTGATCGACCTCAGCGACAAGATCGCGGCGAGCGGCACCAAGCCGTGGTGCGCCGGCATCGAGTCCGGTGACGCCACCGGCTGGCCGGCCACCGACTGGATCGAGGACGTCCTGCTCCGTACCGGCGGGCCCGAGGTCTACGACAAGTGGACCACCCACGGCATCCCGTTCAACGACCCGCAGGTCGCCACCGCCGTCAACCAGGCGGGCACCATCCTGAAGAACGAGAAGTACGTCAACGGTGGCTTCGGCGGCGTGAAGAGCATCGCCACCACCTCGTTCCAGGAGGCCGGCGCGCCGGTCCTCACCGGCAAGTGCGCGCTGCACCGCCAGGCGTCCTTCTACGCCAACCAGTGGGCGAAGGGCACCAAGGTGGCCGAGGACGGCGACGTCTTCGCGTTCTACTTCCCGGCCATCGACCCGGCCAAGGGCAAGCCGGTGCTGGGCGGCGGCGAGTTCGTCGCGGCCTTCGCCGACCGGCCCGAGATCCAGGCGGTGCAGACCTACCTGGCCTCCGGCGAGTACGCCAACAGCCGCGCCAAGATCGGTGACTGGGTGTCCGCGAACAAGAAGCTGGACATCAACAACGTCCCGAACCCGGTGGACAAGCTCTCCGTGGGCATCCTCCAGGACCCGAAGACCGTCTTCCGTTTCGACGGCTCGGACCTGATGCCGGCCGCGGTCGGCGCCGGCACGTTCTGGAAGGGCATGGTGGCCTGGATCAACGGCAAGGACACCACCACCGTCCTGAACGACATCGAGGGCAGCTGGAAGTGATCCGCGTGGGTGGCCCGGTCCGTGTGCTCGGGCCGGGCCACCCGCCCGCATCCGAACCCTTGAGGGAGGGTTGATGGAGTTCGACTTCGCGGCGGAACAGCCGAAGTTCCTCATGCTGATGTACGGGCTGATCGCTTTCGTCGCGGTGGTGGGCGGGCTGCTCCTGCTCCTCGACGTGGTGCCGACCTGGTTCGCCCGGCGCCGGGAGGCGCAACTGGTAGCGGTCTCGGCGAGCGGCGGACCGGCGCCCCGGCGACGCAAGCCGCGCGAGGGCGCCTTCGCGTTCTTCTTCCTGCTGCCGACGCTGCTGCTGCTGACCGTCGGGCTGGTGATCCCGGCCGTCCGCACCACGCTGCTCTCGTTCATGGACTCGGGCAGCACCGACTGGGTGGGGCTGGACAACTACGCCTGGATGTTCGCCGAGGACTCGATCGTCCGGGTGCTGCTCAACACCCTGGTCTGGGTGCTCCTGGTGCCGCTGCTGGCCAGCGCGTTCGGCCTGATCTACGCGGTCCTGGTGGACAAGGCCCGGTTCGAGTCGGCGGCCAAGTCGCTGATCTTCCTGCCGATGGCGATCTCGTTCGTCGGCGCCGCCATCATCTGGAAGTTCGTCTACGCCTACCGGGGCGACGGGCAGGAGCAGATCGGCCTGCTCAACCAGATCGTGGTCAGCCTGGGCGGCGAGCCGAAGCAGTGGCTGCTGGACTCGCCGCTGAACACGCTCCTGCTCATCGTGATCATGATCTGGATCCAGGCCGGCTTCGCCATGGTGGTGCTCTCCGCGGCCATCAAGGCCATCCCGGCGGACATCATCGAGGCGGCCCGACTGGACGGGACCACCGCGTGGCAGATGTTCTGGCGGATCACCATGCCGAGCATCCGGCCGGCGCTGATCGTGGTGGTGGTGACGATCTCCATCGCCACGCTCAAGGTCTTCGACATCGTCCGCACCGCCACCAACGGCAACTACGACACCAGCGTGATCGCGAACGAGATGTACAACCAGGCGTTCCGATACGGCGAGAACGGCCAGGGCTCGGCGCTCGCGGTCTTCCTGTTCGTCCTGGTCCTGCCGCTCGTGATCTACCAGATCCGCAACCTGCGCAAGCAGCGGGAGGGCTGAGATGACCACCGCCACGCCCACCGTCGGAGCCGGCGTCCAGGCGACCGGGCCGACCACCCGGGCCGCCCGGGTCCGCAAGCGGCTGAACAGCCGCACCGCCACGCTGGTCTCGATCGTGCTCGCGCTGCTCTGGACGGTCCCGACCTTCGGCCTGTTCGTCTCCTCGTTCCGGCCCGAGGACCAGATCAAGACCACCGGCTGGTGGACGTTCTTCCGCGACCCCCAGTTCACTTTCCAGAACTACCAGGACGTGCTGTTCAGCAGCGGATCGTCGGGGCAGCTCGCCAGCTACTTCATCAACTCGCTGGCGATCACCATCCCGTCGGTGCTGTTCCCGATCGCGTTCGCCTCGCTGGCCGCGTACGCGCTGGCCTGGATCAACTTCAAGGGGCGGGACTGGCTCTACATCGCGATCTTCGCGTTGCAGATCGTGCCGCTCCAGATGGCCCTGGTGCCGCTGCTGCGGTTCTTCTCCACCGGCGTCACCGTCGCCGGGGTCCAGATCCTCCCCGCGTGGGACCTGGTCGACGAGCAGAAGTTCGCGCAGGTGTGGTTCGCGCACACCTGCTTCGCGCTTCCGTTCGCCGTCTACCTGCTGCACAACTTCATCTCGCAGCTCCCCGGCGACCTGATGGAGGCGGCCCGGGTCGACGGCGCCACCCACCCGAAGATCTTCCGCACCATCGTGCTGCCGCTGATCACCCCGGCGCTGGCGGCGATCGGCATCTTCCAGTTCCTCTGGGTCTGGAACGACCTGCTGGTCGCGCTGATCTTCGCCGGCGGCGGCGACGAGACCGCCCCGCTGACCGTCCGGCTCGCCGAACTGGCCGGCACCCGGGGCAACGAGTGGCAGCGGCTGACGGCCGGCGCGTTCGTGTCGATCGTCGTACCGCTGATCGTGTTCCTGTCCCTCCAGCGCTACTTCGTGCGGGGCCTGCTCGCCGGCAGCGTCAAGGGTTGATCCGCCACCCCGCCGCCGCCGGCCGACCGGCGGCGGCGGGGAACGGGTCGCAGCGGGGAGCCACGATGACCAAGATTGACGACGTCGCCCGCCTGGCCGGGGTCTCCACGGCCACCGTGTCCCGCGCGCTGCGCGGCCTGCCGACGGTCTCCGCCGCCACCCGTCGCCGGGTGCTCGCCGCCGCCGAGCAGCTCCAGTACGCGGTCTCGCCCAGCGCCTCCCGGCTCGCCGGCGGGCGGACCGGCACCGTCGCGGTGGTGGTCCCCCGGATCACCAGGTGGTTCTTCGGCACCGTGGTGGAGGCGGTCGAGGACTTCCTCCAGCAGCACGGCTACGACACCCTGCTCTACAACCTGGGCGGCCGGGAGCAGACCCGGCAACGGGTGCTGCGCACGGCCAGCCTGCACAAGCGGGTCGACGCGATCATCCTGGTCGCCACCCCGCTGCGCGCGGCCGACGTGCACGCGCTGACCAAACTCGACCTGCCCGGTGTGACGATCAGCTCCGGCAGCGGCGTACCCGGCTGGCCCTGCGTCCGGATCGACGACGTGGCCGCCGCCCGCACCGCCACCCGCCACCTGCTCGACCTCGGGCACACCCGGATCGCGCACATCTCCGGCGACCCGGACGACGAGCTGGCGTTCACCACCCACCTGGACCGGCGACGCGGCTACCAGGAGGCGCTGCGCGCCGCCGGCCTCCGCCCCGACCCGAGCCTCGACGTCGAGTCCCGGTTCACCATCGACGGCGGCACCCACGCCACCGCCGAGCTGCTCGCCCGCGGCGAACCACCGACCGCCATCTTCGCCGCCTGCGACGAGATGGCGATGGGGGCGGTCACCGCGCTGCGCGACGCCGGGCTGCGGGTGCCGCAGGACGTCAGCGTGATCGGCATCGACGACCACGACCTGGCCGGCGTGCTCGGGCTGAGCACCATCGCGCAACCCGCCGCCGACCAGGGCCGCCTCGCCGCGCGCATCCTGCTCGACCCGCTCGGCGCGGGCGTCGCCGACCCGTACCCCGGCCTGGTGCCGGTGCCGCGCGGGGCCGCCGGCGACGGGCGGACGCCGGCCTCGGTGATCCTCCCCACTCGGCTGGTCGTGCGGGACTCGACCGCGCCGCCCCGGGCACACTGAACGGACCCGTTCGTCCCGCAACCACGACAGGGAGAAGGCGCTGAACACCGACGCGACGCAGCAGGCCCCGGCCACCGGCTGGTGGACCGAGGCGGTCATCTACCAGGTCTACCCGCGCTCGTTCGCCGACTCCGACGGTGACGGCATCGGCGACCTCCCGGGCATCACCGCCCGCCTCGACCACCTCGCCGAACTGGGGGTCGACGCGGTCTGGCTGTCCCCGTTCTATCCGTCCCCGCAGGCCGACGCCGGCTACGACGTGGCCGACTACCGCGACGTCGACCCGCTCTTCGGCACGCTCGCCGACGCCGACACGCTGATCACCGAGGCCAAGGCGCGCGACCTGCGGGTGATCGTGGACCTGGTGCCCAACCACACCTCGTCCGCGCACCGCTGGTTCGCCGCCGCGGTGGCCGCCGCACCGGGCAGCCCCGAGCGGCAGCGGTACGTCATCCGCGACGGCCAGGGCCCGGACGGCGCCGAGCCGCCGAACGACTGGGAGAGCGTGTTCGGCGGGCCGGCCTGGACCCGGCTGCCGGACGGGCAGTGGTACCTCCACTTGTTCGACCCCGGCCAGCCGGACCTCAACTGGGACAACCCGGAGGTCCGCGAGGAGTTCCTCGGGGTGCTGCGCTTCTGGCTGGACCGTGGCGTCGACGGGTTCCGGGTGGACGTGGCGCACGGCCTGATCAAGCAGGCCGACCTGGCCGACTGGCAGGAGCCGCAGGAGATCCTCTCCGGCAACGAGGCGGACAAGCCGCGCCCGCCGATGTGGGACCAGGACGGCGTGCACGAGATCTACCGGGAGTGGCGGCGGCTGCTCGACTCGTACGCCGGGGAGCGGGTCCTGGTCGCCGAGGCGTGGGTCGAGCCGGCCGAGCGGCTGGCCCGCTACGTCCGGCCGGACGAGATGCACCAGGCGTTCAACTTCGAGTACCTGATGGCCGCCTGGACGGCACCGGCCCAGTACGCGGTGATCACCCGCTCGCTGGAGGCCACCGACGCGGTCGGCGCGCCCACGACCTGGGTGCTGTCCAACCACGACGTGGTCCGGCACGCCTCCCGGCTCGGGCTGACCACCGGCGGCGGTCGGATGAACGGGGTCGGCGTCGACGACCCGCAGCCGGACGTGGCGCTCGGCCTGCGCCGGGCCCGCGCGGCCAGCCTGCTGATGCTCGCGCTGCCCGGCTCGGCCTACCTCTACCAGGGTGAGGAGCTGGGGCTGCCGGAGCACACCACGCTGCCCGACGAGGCCCGGCAGGACCCGACCTGGGCCCGTAGCGGGCACACCCAGCGCGGCCGGGACGGCTGCCGGGTGCCGATCCCGTGGGAGGCCGACGCCCCCTCGTACGGCTTCGGCCCGACCGACGCGAGCTGGCTGCCCCAGCCGCCGGTGTGGGCGGAGTACGCGCTGGACCGCCAGCGCGGGGTGCCCGGCTCGACCTACGAGCTGTACCGCACCGCGCTGCGGCTGCGCCGGGAACACGCGCTGGCCCGGGGCCCGATGCGGTTCCTCTCCTCCGGCGACGAGGTGCTCACGTTCACCAACGGTGACCTCACCGTGCTGACCAACTTCGGCGCCGAGCCGGCGCCGCTGCCGGACGGGGCGCAGGTGCTGGTTTCCAGCGCCCCGCTGGACGGCGCCGCGGTGCCCACCGACGTCACGGTGTGGTTCCGGGTGTAAGGCGGGGCCCCCGCTTAACGCCTCCGGTATAGGCGGGGCCCCCTCTTAACACCCACCGGTCAAGAGGGGGCCCCGCCTTCGAGGCGGTCGGCGCGGGCGTGCAGCAGCGTGTGCACCTGCGCGATGTCGCGGGGGGACGTACGGGCCGCCAGCCAGTACATGATCCCGGTCGGCACGAAGAAGAGCTGGAACGCGGCCAGCCCGACCGCGTAGTTCAACGGCGGCGGGAACGCCACCCGCAGCGCGGCGAACGCCACCCCGACCAGCCCGTTGCCGGCCGCCCGCCCGACGCCGTTGACCAGGTTGCCGAGGCTGTAGACCGTGCCCCGGTGCTCGGGCGGGTTGACGTCGGCGATCAGCGCGAACCAGTTGGGCGAGTTGGCCGAGGTGAGCGCCAGTGCGACCACGGCGGTGAGCAGGCTCAGCCCGATCGTCGGCTCGGTCAGCACGCTGGACAGCACCGCCGCCACCACCGCGCCGGAACTGCCGCCGTCGGGCACGTCGATGCGCAGCGGCACGAAGAACAGGACCAGGTAGAACGGCACGGCCGCGAGGACGCCCACGGCCGCGACCAGGGCCCGGCCGCTCGGCGTACGCCGTTGCAGCGCGTCGCCGACCAGCCCACCCACGATGGAGAGCACGCCGCCGAGCTGGAACAGGGTGGCGAAGACGCTGCCCACCACCACGGCGGTGGCCGCCGAGTAGCCCTGCGCCTCGGCCCGCTGGCTGAACAGCACCGGCAGCCAGACCAGCGAGCCGAACGCGGCCTGCGCGGTGAGCCCCTGCAGGATCAGCCAGCGGTTGGTCCGCCGGGCCAGGATCCGGGGCAGGTCGGCGCGGCTGATCCGGTAGTCGTACTCGCCACCGGCGTCCAACACCTCGGCCAGCTCCGGCTCGCTCTGCCCGCGCCGGATGTCGAAGGTGAACAGGTACGCCATGGTGGCGGCCAGGCCGACGCCAGTCAGCAGCAGGAACGGCCGCCGCCAGTCGGTCGCGCCGAGCAGGCCGCCGGCCAGCGTGCCGGCCAGCGTCCCGACGCCCTGGGACAGGCCCCAGAAGCTCATCACCAGGCCGCGGCGGCGCGGCGAGATCAGGTCGGTGACCACGGAGAAGCCCACCGAGCCGACCGCGCCCAGCCCGACCGCGGCGACGAGTTGGGCGGCCAGGAACGTCGGATAGTGCTCGGCCAGCGCGCTGCCACCGGTGCCGGCCGCCCAGATCAGCGTGCCGACCATCAGCAGCGGCTTGCGGTTGGTGCGGTCGCCGACGTACGCCCAGCCCACCGCCGCCACCGCGCTGACCAGGAAGCTGACGGCGGTGACCAGGCCGAGCAGCCGTTGGGGTACGCCGAGCGCACCGGAGATCGGCCCGTACAGCGGAGGCACCAGGCCGATCGCCACGTTGTCCAGCGAGGCGAGCACGACGAAGACCACGACGCTGTAGAACCGGTGCGCCGCGTTCCCGCGTCGGGAGACCCTCGTGCCGCTCATCCCGGCAGCCAACCAGGCTCGCGCCCGGCGCGCAGCACGACCCCCCGCAGCGCCGCCCGTTAAAAGGGGGCCCCGCCTATACCTGAGGCGTTAACCGGGGCCCCCTCCTTACCCCCGGGCGTGCGAGTAGCGGTTGCGGATGGTGGGGACGGGGGCGGCGGTGTACTCCTCGGTGTCGCCGATGGACCAGGTGGGCGGGGCGTCGCCGCCCAGCGCCACCCAGGCGGCCTGCCGGGCCGCGCCGTCCGCGACGTACTCGCCGGGCGGCGGGACCACCACCGGGCGGCCGAAGACCTGCGGCGCGATCCGCCGCACCGCGGCGGATCGGGCGCCGCCGCCGACCAGGATGATCCGGTCCGCGCGGGCGCCCTGCGCGAGCAGCGCGTCGAGGCCGTCGGCCAGCCCGCAGAGCAGCCCCTCGACGGCGGCCCGGGCCAGGTGCGCCGGGGTCGACGTGCCGAGCGTGAGGCCGTGCAGGCTGCCGGTGGCGTGCGGCCGATCAG
This sequence comes from Micromonospora sp. NPDC018662, assembly GCF_044391475.1. Lineage (NCBI taxonomy): Bacteria > Bacillati > Actinomycetota > Actinomycetes > Micromonosporales > Micromonosporaceae > Micromonospora > Micromonospora sp. NPDC018662. The sequence goes on along the minus strand of NZ_JBISAC010000014.1, from coordinate 21,598 downwards.
GCGTCCGCTCCCCCTCCAGGTAGGGCACCAGGACCAGCCCGTCCGCGCCGGGCGGGGCGGACAGCGCCAGCTCGCCGAGCGTGTCCAGGTCGACGCCGAGCAGCGTCGCGGCGGCATCCAGCACCCGGGCCGCGTTCAGCGTGCAGACCAGCGGCAGGAACCGGCCGGTGGCGTCCGCGAAGCCGGCGACCGCGCCGGTCGCGTCGGCGGCCGGGGTGTCGGCGACCGCGAAGACGGTGCCGGAGGTGCCGATCGAGACGACCACGTCGCCCGGACCGGCGCCGACGCCGAGCGCCGCCGCCGCGTTGTCCCCCGTGCCGGGGCCGAGCAGCACCGGGCCGGTGCCGCCGGACGCCCCGGAGCCGGCTCCACCGGCCGGACCGGCGGTGCCCGTCCCACCGCCGAGCATCGCCGGGTCGAGGTGCCCGGCCGCCTCGGCCGGGCCCAGTACGACCGGCACCCGGACACGCCGGCCGAACGCCTGCTCCAGCAGGTCCAGGCGGTATTCCCCGGTCCTCGGTGACCAGTAGCCGGTGCCGCTGGCGTCGCCCCGGTCGGTGCGCAGCGCGTCCAGGCCGGGCGCACCGGCCAGTTTCCAGGTCAGCCAGTCGTGGGGCAGGCAGACCGCGGCCACCCGGTCGGCGTTCGCCGGCTCGTGCCGGGCCAGCCAGCGCAGCTTGGTGGCGGTGAAGCTGGCCACCGGCACCGCGCCGGTCGCGTCGGCCCAGAACCGGCGGCCGGTCTCCCCGCCGCCGGCCTCGGCGACCAGCTCCCCGGCGGCGTCGGCGGAGCGCGTGTCGTTCCAGAGCAGTGCCGGTCGGACCACCTCCCCCGCCTCATCCAGGCAGACCATGCCGTGCTGCTGGCCGCCGACCGAGACGGCGGCCACGTCGGCCAGCCCGCCGGCCTCGGCGACCGCCGCGCGGAGCGCGTCCCACCAGGCGTACGGGTCGACCTCGGTGCCGGCCGGATGCGGCGCGCGGCCCTGCCGGACCAGCGCGCCGGTCTCCGCGTCCCGGACCACCACCTTGCAGGACTGGGTCGACGAGTCGACCCCGGCGACGAGCGGCATGGCGGCCCGCCTCAGCGCGCGCCGAGCAGGTGCTCGACGGCGAGCTGGTTGAGCCGGACGAAGCCGAAGCCCTTCGCCCCGGCGGCCTCCGGGTCGAACTCCTCGAACGCGGTGCGGTCGGCGAGCAGCTCGGCGTAGCCCTCGCCGGGGTTCAGCGTCGGCGTGGACAGCTCGGCCACCCGGCTGGCGGCGAGCGCCTCGGCCACCTCCGGGTCGGCGCGGAACGCCTTGGCCCGCTCCTTGAGCAGCAGGTAGGTGCTCATGTTCGCGGCCGCCGAGGCCCACACGCCGGCGATGTCCTCGGTGCGGGAGGGCTTGTAGTCGAAGTGCCGCGGGCCGTCGTACGCGGGACCGCCGTCCGGGCCGCCGTGCTCCAGCAGGTCGACCAGGGCGAACGCGTTGAGCAGGTCGCCGTGGCCGAAGACCAGGTCCTGGTCGTACTTGATGCCGCGCTGGCCGTTGAGGTCGATGTGGAACAGCTTGCCCTGCCAGAGCGCCTGGGCGATGCCGTGGGCGAAGTTGAGCCCGGCCATCTGCTCGTGGCCGACCTCCGGGTTGAGCCCGACCATCTCCGGGCGGGCCAGGGTGGAGATGAACGCGATCGCGTGGCCGACGGTGGGCAGCAGGATGTCGCCGCGGGGCTCGTTCGGCTTCGGCTCGATGGCGAAGCGCAGGTCGTAACCCTGGTCGACCACGTACTGGCAGAGCAGGTCGACGGCCTCGCGGTAGCGGTCCAGCGCGGCGCCGACGTTCTTGGACAGGTCGTACTCGGCGCCTTCCCGGCCGCCCCACATGACGAACGTCTTGGCGCCCAGCTCGGCGGCGAGGTCGACGTTGCGCAGCACCTTGCGCAGCGCGTAGCGGCGCACGTCGCGGTCGTTGCTGGTGAAGCCGCCGTCCTTGAACACCGGGTGGGTGAAGAGGTTGGTGGTGACCATCGGCACCACCAGGCCGGTCTCGTCGAGGGCCTTGCGGAACCGGGCCAGCCGGGCGTCCCGGGTGGTCGCGTCCGCGCCGAACGGGACCAGGTCGTCGTCGTGGAACGTGATCCCGTACGCGCCCAGCTCGGCCAGGCGGTGCACCGCCTCGACGGCGTCGAGCTCGGGCCGGGTGGCGTCGCCGAACGGGTCGCGGGCGGTCCAGCCCACCGTCCAGAGACCGAAGGAGAACTTGTCCGCGGGGGTGGGACGGGGTGCCATGGGGACCTCCGGGTGGTGGTGTCGTCCGCGATTTGTTCAGCGGTTGAATTAAATGGCGGGGATGTGGCATTGTCAAGTGGTGACCAGCGCCAGCACCGCCGGAGCGGTCCGGCAGGGCAGCCTGCGCGAGTTGAACCTCGCGGTGGTGCTCGGCCGGATCGCCGCCGCCGACCGACCGCCGTCGCGGGCCGGGCTCGCCGCCGGGACCGGGCTGACCCGGGCCACCGTCTCCGCCGTCGTCGACGACCTGATCGCCGGACGACTGGTCGCCGAGGCGGAGCCGGCCCCGCGCACCGGAGCGGGACGGCCGGCGCGCGGCCTGGTGCTCGCCGCGGACGGCCCGGCCGGACTGGGCCTGGAGGTGAACGTCGACTACCTGGCGGCCTGCGTGGTCGACCTGAGCGGCACGGTCCGGCACCACCTGGTCCGCCGCGCCGACCTGCGCCCGGTCTCCCCCGCCGACGCGCTCGCCCGGCTGGCCGCGCTGGCCGTCGAGGCGCGCGCCGCCGCCGTACGCGACGGGCTGACGCTGGCCGGCGCGACGCTGGCCGTGCCCGGCCTGGTGGGCGACGGCGGCCTGGTCCGTCTGGCCCCGAACCTCGGCTGGCGGGACGTGGACGTGCCGGCGCTGCTCGCCGGGCGCCCGCTCGTCGAGCCGGTCGACGGCGTGCCGCCGCTGGTGGTGGAGAACGAGGCAAACCTGGCGGCGCTCGGCGAGCTGTACGCCGGACCGGCCGGCCCGCGCAGCTTCCTGCACATCACCGGCGAGATCGGCATCGGCGCCGGGATCGTGCTGGACGGCGCGCTCTACCGGGGCGCGCGCGGCTGGAGCGGGGAGATCGGCCACTTCCCGGTCCAGCCGCAGGGGCGACCCTGCCGGTGCGGTGGCCGGGGCTGCCTGGAGCGGTACGCCGGCCAGGAGGCCATCCTGGCCGCCGCCGGACTGCCCGGCGCGGAGCTGCCCGCCGACACCGCCGCCACCCGGCTCGCCGACCTGGCCGGGGCCGGCGACCGGGCCACCCTGGCCGCCCTGGCCGACGCCGGCGTCGCCCTGGGCGTGGCGGTGGCGGGCGTGGTGAACCTGCTGGACCTGGACACCGTGGTGCTCGGCGGCGGATACGCCCCGCTCGCGCCGTGGTTGTGCCCGCCGGTGGTGGCGGAGATCTCCCAGCGGGTGCTCACCGCCGCCTGGTCGCCGGTCACGGTGCGGCCCGCCGCGCTCGGCGCCCAGTCGGCCGCGGTCGGCGGCGCCACCTCGGTGGTCCGCCGGATCGTCGACCGCCCGGTCGGTTGGCTCACCCGCGGCGTCACCGGTTAGGCGGGGGCCCCGCTTATGCAGAATGCGTTAAGCGGGGCCCCCGCCTTGCATTCCTCGACGGGCATTCGTCGCCCCCGCTCGGTACGCTTGCCGGGAGGCAACCTGTTCACGGACGAGGAGCGCACCGACAGCATGCACACGGGTCGACCGACCGAAGCGCCCGGCCAGCGGCGGTGACGGCCGCGCGCCGGGGCGGTGTCGCCGGGCCGGTCAGCGGCGGTGGACACGGCTGGAGGAAACGACCCCGGCGGGTGGCCGGGGTCGCGCTGCCGGCCGACGACCGGCTCGCCCGCGAGCTGCTGGACGGGCTGGCCGAGGCCGTCGTGACGATCGACCCGGCCGGCGTGGTGACCCTGGTGAACGCCATGGCGGCGGAGCTTCTCCCCGAGCTGGCGCCCGGTGTCGGCCTGGCCGGTTGCCGGGTGCCCGCGCTGGCCGAGGCGGTCCGCGACGGCGCCGACACGTTCGAGACCGAGCACCACGGCCGGCGGCTGCGCGGCCTGCGGCGTGGGCTGGCCGGGGAACGCGGCGCCTGGTATGTGCGAGACGTCACCGAGGAGCAGGCGCGCACCGACGCGCTGCTCACCGAACGGTCCCGGACCGCGTTCCTGGCCCAGGCCGGCAGCCGGCTCGGGCTCTCCCTGCACCGGGACCAGACGCTGCGTGCCACCGTCGCCCTGCCGGTGCCCTACCTGGCCGACGTCGCCGTGGTGGTGCACCGACCGCCGCCGCCGGCCGAGGACGAGCCACACTGGATCCGGTACGCCGCCGGCGACCCCGGCCCGGCCACCGGCGTGGCGGGCTGGCGGACCGTGGAGTCCGTCCCCGGCCTGATCGAGGCGCTCGACGGCGACCTCACCGCGCCCAGCCCCTGGCTCGACGCTGAGCTGGCCGACCTGGCCGAGGTGCTCCCCACCGACTTCGGCCGGCCGGGCACCGTGCTGATCAGCCCGATGCCCAGCCCCGGTGGGCCGGCCGGGGCGCTGATCCTGGCCCGCCGTCCCGACCGGGCCGGCTTCGACCAGCGGGAGATCGCGCTGGCCCGGGAGTTCGCCGGCCGGGCCGGCGCCGCGCTGGCCGCCGCCGAGCTGTACGGCGAGCAGACCCACCTGGCCCGGGTGCTGCAGAACAGCCTGCTCCCGCCGGAGCTGCCCCGGCTGCCCGGGATGACGCTGGCCGGTGGCTACCGCGCCGCCGGGGACAGCCTGCGCATCGGCGGCGACTTCTACGACCTGTTCCCCACCCGCGACGGCGGCCTGTTCGCGCTCGGCGACGTCTGCGGCAAGGGCGTCGGCGCGGCCGTGCTGACCGGGCGGGTACGCCAGTCGTTGCAGACCCTGCGCCTGGTCGAGCAGCGCCCCCGGGAGCTGATGGAGCTGCTCAACCGCGCGCTGCTGGACGCGCCGGGCGCGGCCTCGCGGGCCCAGTTCACCACGCTCCTGCTCGGCACGCTGAGCCGGCAACCCGACGGCGGGCTGCTGGTGCGGGTGGCCGGCGGCGGGCATCCGGCGCCGCTGGTGGTGCGCGCCGGTGGCGGGATCGACGCGGTCCGGGTAGGTGGCATGCCGGTGGGCGCGCTGACCGGGGCCCGGTTCGCCGAGGTCGAGGTGCGGCTGGCCCCCGGTGACCTGCTGCTGGCCTACACCGACGGGGTGACCGAGGCCCGGGGTGGCCCCACCGAGCCGGCCATGTTCGGCGACGACCGGCTGCGGCAGGCGCTCGCCTCCGGGGTCGGGTTGCCGCCGGCCGCGCTGGTCGACCGGGTGCTCCAACTCGTCGACGAGTGGCTCGACGGGCAGCCGCACGACGACATCGCCATGCTGGCCGTGGCCGCCGGGTGAGCCCGTCCTGCCGGATCGGGCCGGAGACGCTCGCCGCGTACCTCGACCACCTGGACCGGGCCGACCGGGCCGGCGCCGTCGCGCTCGCCCGCGACCTGGTGGACGGCGGCTGCTCGGTCGCGGACGTCCTGGTCGAGGTGGTCGCGGTGGCGCAGCGGGAGATCGGCCGGCGCTGGCTCACCGGCTCGTGGAGCGTCGCCCAGGAGCATGCCGCCACCCACGTCAGCGAGCTGGTGGTGGACGCGCTCGGCGCGACCGCCGGCGCGCCCCGGCGCGGCCACGTGGTGGTGGCCTGCGTGGAGGGCGAGTGGCACGCGCTGGCCGCCCGGATCGTCAGCGAGGTGGTCCGCGCGAACGGCTGGCGGGTGACCTTCCTGGGGGCCAGCGTGCCGGCCCGGCACCTGGTCTCCTACCTGCACCAGACCGGCCCGGACGCGGTGCTGCTCAGTTGCGTGCAGCCGAACCGGCTGGTGCGGGCCGCGCGGATGGTGGAGGCCAGTCGGGCCGCCGGGGTGCCGGTGCTGGCCGGCGGTCCCGGTTTCGGCCCCGAGGGTCGGTGGGCGACGGCGATCGGCGCGGCGGCGTGGGGCGCCAGCGCGCGGGACGCGGTGCGGTTGCTGGCCGGGCCGCTGCCCGCCGGCTCGCACACCGGCCCGCCGCCGCCCCCGCCGGACGACGCGTACGTGGCGGTGCTGCACCGCCGGCGCGAGCTGGTCCGGCTCGCGCTGGGCGCGGTGGCCCCGCCAGAGGAGACCGCCGAGGATGTCGCCTCCGGCATCGCGCACCTGGTCGACGCGCTGGTGGCGGCGGTCCGGGTGGACGACGACCGACTGTTGCTGGACTTCGTCGAGTGGCAGGAGGAGGCGCTCACCGTACGAGGCGGCCGGCGCCTGCTGGACGACGTGCTCGCCACGCTGGAAGGGGCCCTGACCGAGTATCCCGGGGTGGCCGCGCGGCTGCGCGCCGCGCGGGCCGCGATCACGGCCGACTGATCGAGAGGGCCGGCCGGCGGTGTCAGGCGGTGCGGACCACCGGGGGTTCGTCGGGCGGGGCCGGCTCGGCGGGCGAGCGGGGAGCGACCGGCCGGGCGGGCGGGGACGACGCGCCCAGACCGGCCAGCGGGTCGCCGATCCGCTGGCCGGAGGGGCGCAGCACCGGCCAGTCCTCGGCCACTGTCGCCTCGCCGCGGCGGCCGACCTCGTCGAACTCCCGCATGCCGCGCAGCAGCGCCACCCGACCCTCGGGGCTCATCCCGGCCAGGATCAGCTCCAGCCGGCGTCGCCGGTCGGCGCGCAGCTCGGCCAGGAGCCGGTTGGCCGCCGGGGTGAGGTGCAGCGAGATCTCCCGGCGGTCGTGGCGGCCCGGCTCCCGCTCCAGCATGCCGGCCGCCACCAGCCGGTCGCAGAGCCGGCTGGCGGAGGAGAGCAGCATGTCGGTCAGCGTGGCGAGCCGACGGAGGTTGATGCCGTCGTACTGCTCGACGAACATCACCGCGCGCAACTGGGCGCTGGAGAGCCGGCTGGTGGTCCGCTCGCGGGCCGCCTCCCAGACGGCGAGCAGGGTGCCCGCCGCCTCGTCCAGGGCGGCGGACATACTCGTTTCGGGTCCCACGGGACCGGGCTCCTCGGTCATGGTGGGCCCGAGACTACTCCCCGGACCAGGCCGGCGACCTGTGCAAAGGAGCAAAGATGAGCGACGCGGAGGCGCGCGCCCGCCGAAACGTGACGGACGCGCCGACGGATCTCATCGTGGAGCGCCTCGCCGCCGAGCTGCGGCGGACGTACGGGATCACCCGGACCGAGCTCTACCAGGTCGACTACCGGCTCGCCGAGCTGCTGCCGCTGGGCGGCGGCGAGACGCTGACCGGCCCCGGCCACCCGGCCTGGTACGCGTTCGACCACCAGGAGCCGGTGGTCGCCGACGGCACCGGCTGGTTCCCGGTGGGGATGCGGGGCGAACGACGGGGCGTGCTCCGGGTCTCACCCGCGCCCGCCGACCCGGCCGCCCGCCGCGAGCTGGACACCATCGCCACCGTGCTCGGGCACGAGCTGGCCGCCGTCACGTCGACCACCGACATCTACCTGACCACCCGGCGCAGCCGGCGCCTCACGCTGGCCGCCGAGATGCAGTGGGAGCTGCTGCCCGGCCGCAGCCGCATCCGCCCGTCGTTCAGCCTGGCCGGTCAGTTGGAGCCGGCGTACGCGGTGCGCGGCGACAGCTTCGACTGGTCCGACGACGGCCACCGGCTCTGGCTCGCGGTGCTCAACGGCTTCGGTGAGGGGGTGACCGCGTCGCTGCTCACCTCGCTGGCCACCTACGCGTTGCGCAACGCGCGCCGGGCCGGGCTAGCCCTCGCCGACCAGGCCGCGCTGGCCGACGAGGCGATCTTTGCGCAGCACCGGGGCGCGCAGCACCTCTCCGTGCTCCTGATGGAGCTGGATCTGGCCACCGGGGCGCTGGTCGCGGTGGACGCCGGTTCCCCGCACCTGATCCGGCTACGCGCCGGCGAGGTGACCTCGCAGGCGTTGGAGAAGCAGTTCCCGCTCGGCATGTTCGAGGGCACCGACTACCGCGAGCAGCGGTTCCAGCTGGAGCGCGGGGACCGGCTCTTCGTGGTGAGCGACGGCGTGATCGACGCCACCGGGGACCAGATCCGCTACGGCGAGTCGGCCCTGGACCGGTTCCTGCGCCGCACCGGCCCGATGGAACCGCTGGACGCCGTCCGGTCGCTGATCGGTGACCTGCGGGCCTTCGTCGCCGGTGACCTGGTGGACGACGCGGTGGTGGTCTGCCTGGACTGGCTCGGCCCGCAGGATCAGTAGGCGCCGCGGCTGCCCAGCACCGCGCCGAACGTCTTCCAGAGGATGGTCAGGTCGGCCGCGAGCGACCAGTTCTCCACGTAGTAGAGGTCGAGCCGGATGCCGTCCTCCCAGCTCAGGTCGGACCGGCCGCTGACCTGCCAGAGGCCGGTCATGCCGGGCTTGACCAGCAGTCGACGCGCCACGTCGCCGTCGTAGCGGGCCACCTCGGAGGGCAGCGGCGGGCGCGGGCCGACCAGGCTCATCTGCCCGAGCAGCACGTTGGCGAGCTGGGGCAGCTCGTCCAGCGACCACCTGCGCAGCAGCCGGCCCGTCCGGGTCACCCGGGGGTCGTCGCGCATCTTGAACATCAGGCCGTCGGTCTCGTTGCGCGCGGCCAGCTCGGCGAGCAGGGCGTCCGCGTTGACCACCATGGTGCGGAACTTGAAGACGCCGAACTCCTCGCCGCCCTGCCCGACCCGGGTCTGGCGGAACAGCACCGGGCCACGGCTGTCCAGCTTGATGGCGAGCGCCAGCACCCCCAGCAGCGGCGACAGCAGGAGCAGGGCGATCAACGAGAGCGACCGGTCGACGAAGCCCTTGACCAGCTTGCGGGCGCCGCGGAACTCGGGCGCCTCGACGTGGATCAGCGGCAGGCCGGCCACCGGCCGGGTGTGGATGCGCGGGCCGGCCACGTCGGTCAGCGCCGGCGCCACCACCAGGTCGACGCCGGTGCCCTCCAGCTGCCAGCCGAGGCGGCGCAGCCGGGTCGCGGTCAGCTCGCCGGAGGCGGTGACCGCCACCGTGTCCGCGCCGATCGCGGTGGCCGCTTCCGGGATGCCCCGGAACGAACCGACCACCGGCACGTCGCCGAGGCGCTGCGGCACCGGGGCGAGCAGCGCGTCCGGGATGCAGGCGCCGACCACCTGGTAGCCGGCGTACGGCTCCCGGCGCAGCGTGTGCACCAGCTCCAGCACGTGCGCGGTGTCGCCGACCACCAGCACCTTGCGGGACCAGCCGGCACCCCGGTCGCGGGCGCGGTGCAGTCGCTTGCGGGCCGCGAACCGGGCCACCTCCAGACCGATCGTGCCGACCGCGAAGGAGATGGCCAGGAAGCCCCGGGAGACCCCGACGTCGGCGATGTAGCCAGCGATGGCGATGCCGCCGGCCAGCCGCAGGCTCGCGGAGCTGACCCGGCGGTACTCGTCCGCGCCGTAGCCGAGCACCTGGTCGTCATAGCAGCGCATGGCCTTCAGCGACACCAGCCAGACCAGCAGGAGCACCGGGGCGACCACCACGTAGGGGATCTCGGACCCGGTGGGCTGCTCGTCGCCGAACCGGGCCAGATAGCCGGCCAGGATGGCCACGGCCAGCACGGCGGTGTCGAGCACCACCAGGACCCGGATGTAGGCCCGTTCCGCGGCTCGCGTCGTCGCGCCGGGTCGATCGCCCCCGGGTCGCGACGTCCTGGCAGGGGTCAACAGCGTCGCCGAGGTCACCGGCCCTCCCCACTCCACTCAGGCCCGCCCCGTCCCCACCCGCCCCCGGTGGGGACCTGCGGTCGAGGCACCCGGACATCATGCCAGGACAATTATCGTCACCGATTGATTCGGACACATTACCGTCAGTTCACTTCCCGCGCCTTGACCCGGGTAGCCTTCCGTCGTACCGGATCGCCGGCACGGCGGAAGGTTACCGCTGAGCCGGCGGTCAGCGCGGCGCGGGCGGGCGCAGCGCGATCGCCTGGAGGAAGATCTCGCCGATCTTGCTGGGGTCGGTGGTCACGAACGCACCGCCCTTGGTCACGTCCGTGATCGACTTGAGCTCGGCGCGGCTGACCTCGGCGCCGATGCCGATGATGATCACCTGAACCGGCTGCTCGTCGTCCTGCAGCTTCTTTAGCTGGTCGAGCAGTGCCTTCTGCGAGATGCCGTTGCTGTCCTCGTTCTTGCCGTCGGTGAAGAGCACGATCGAGTTGACCTTGCCGGGCTCCCAGTCCTGCTGCACCGTCTTGTACGCCGCCAGCATCGTGTCGTAAAGACCGGTGTTGCCACTGGAGGGCCGGATCGAGGCCAGGCCGCGCTGGAGCGCGCCCCGGTTACTCGACAGCGGGCGGATGCCGACCAGTTCCTTCCAGTCCTGCGCGCCCTGGAGGTTGGTGGAGAAGGTCCACAGGCCGATCGACCAGGAGTCGTCGAAGAGCCCGAGGCCCTGACTCGCCGCCGCCACCGTGACCTGCTCGCGGCTGGCGCCGTTGGCGGTGGCCACCGGCTTCTTCATCGACCCGGAGACGTCGATGACGCAGAGCATGCGACCGGACTGGGTGGCCACCGACCAGGTGGTGGTCGCGGCCGAGATGGCGACCGGATCCAAGTCGGCCGCGCCGCCCTGACCGGACGGCGGCGCCTGCTTTTCGCCGCCGTTGGCCGGGCTCGGCGCGCCCGCCGGTGCCTGGAAGCCGCTCCCCCAGTTGCCGTCCGGCGCGCGCAGCGACTGCGCGGCGAGCCGGTCCTTGAAGCTGGCGGACCGCAACGCCTCGAAGAGCACCCGCGCGGCCGAGGCCTTGCTCGGCTCGATGCCGGGCAGCACCGCGAACGGGTAGTCCAGCGCGATCGGGTCCGGCTTGAGATAAAGCGCGGCCAGCGAGATCGGTGGCTTGGTGCTGTTGTAGGCGATGACGTCCTCCTCGGACAGCGCCGCCGCGCCAAGCCCATTGGCGATGGCCGTCGGGTCGGACGAGCGCGGGAAGCGCGCGAGGAGGTCCTGCCGCAGCGAGGAGCGGTTGGTGGCCAGTGCCCGCAGCGCACCGACCATCGCCTCCTGCGCCTTCGGGGACCCTGCGGTGCCGGTGGCGCTGGCCGCGGCGGTCAACGAGAGCAGCCCGGACAGGCCGGCGGCATCCTGGGTCGGCTCGACGATCCCGGCGCGTAACGGCTTGCCGCTGGTGACCTGGTTCAGCAGGTCGGTCCAGCGCAGTTCCTTGTCCGGCCAGCCGAGGCGCGAGGCCACCGGCTCGGGCAGCGCGACCACCACCGGGCTGCGGGCGATCGAGGCGCCGTTGCCCGGTGCAAACGCGGTGGCTCCGCCGCTCTTCAGGCGCAGCAGCCAGGTCGAGGAGTCGGGCACCCAGACGTCCGGGGTGACCGCGGTGCCGCTGGCCTGCCCCACGCCGGCCAGCGTGGCGCCATGCTTGCTCGCCACCGCGGCGGCCACGTCGACCGGCTCGGCCGAGGAGACGTTCACCGCGATGCACGTGCCGCCGACCGCCGCGCCGTTGGCCACCCACTCGTCGGCGGCGCCCTGCACCGCCGGGGCGATCTCCGGGGCGGCCGACACCGACAGCTCGATCCGGCCCGAGCAGTTCGGACCGGCCAGCTGCTGGTAACCGAACCAGGAACCGGCTACGACTGCGACGAGCGTGGTCGCCGCTGCGGCGGCGCCTGCTCCTCGGAGGTTGTGACGCATGCGATGGCGGCCAGACACGGTGACCATCTTGCGTATCTCGTGGGGTTACTGCCACAACCGTTCGGACGAAAGTTACGCAGGAGAAACAGTTGATCACTTAATCGGTACGTTGAGTTACGGATCAGTGACCCGGATGATCGTCATCCACTCCGGATCGCGCGTACGGTCACCAGTCCGTCACACCAGCACGCAGGTCGGGCTCGCCACCGGCACCGGCTCCCCGACCGGCTCCGGCACCCCGCTGCCCGGGTCCACCCGGAAGACCCGCACCAGGTCGGCCCGCTCGTCGGCGACGTACAGGTGCGACCCGGTCAAAGCGAAGTGCCGGGGCCAGCCACCGCCGGTGTCCACCTCGGCCACCAGCTCCGGCGCCACGCCGGCCAGCGCGAAGACGGCCACCGTGCCCACCCCACGGTTGCTGACGTAGAGGAAACGCCCGTCCGGCCCGACCGCCACCCCGGCCGGCTGCACGTGCCCGGTCCGGCCGCTGGCGTCGACGCGGACCCGCTGGTGCAGCCCGTCCGGCGTCAGGTCGTACCCGGTGACCGTGGCGTCCAGCTCACCGACCAGCCAGCAGCGCCGCCCGTCCGGATGCCGGGCCAGATGCCGGGGCCCGGTGCCGGCCGGCGTTCGCAGCCGGGGCCCGCGGGGCACCAGCCGCCCCGAGGCGGCGTCGAGGTCGTACCGGTAGACCGAGTCGGTGCCCAGGTCGACGGCGAGCAGCGGCCCGCCGGCCGGGTCGGGCGAGACCATGTGGCAGTGCGCCGCCTCCTGCCGCTCCGGATCGGCGCCGTGCCCCTCGTGCCGCACCAGGTCGGTGCGCTCCCCCGGCACACCGTCGGCATCCAGCGGGAACACCGCCAGGCTGCCGCCGCCGTAGTTCGCCACGAACACGTGCCGCCCGTCCGGCGCGACGGCCAGGTGGCACGGCTCGGCCCCACCGGTCGGGCGTACGCCCAGCGGGGTGAGCCCGCCGTCCGACGCCACCCGGAACGCGCTCAGCCCACCCTCGGGCAGCTCGTTGACCGCGTACAGCACCGGCCGCCCCGGGTGCCGGGCCAGGAACGACGGCGACGGGGTGACCGCCACGGTGCCGAGCGGGGTCAGCGCCCCGGTCGACGGGTCACGCCGGGCCGCCACGATCCCCTCGGCCCGCCCCTCCGACTCCGCCGTGTAGCCCCCGATGTGCACGACCTCGTGCTGCCCCGCCACCGTTTCCCACCTTCCGTCGATCCTGCTGCGATCCAACCAGGCTTCCCGGGCGACCGCCCGGTCAGTCGTCGAACGCCGACATGACCGGCGGGCGGGTCAGCCCACCGGGACCGGTTCGCCGCGCTGCCGGGCCACGTGCTCGACCAGCGTGATCAGCACCAGCTTGCCGGACTGCCGGTCCCGGGCGTCGCAGAGCACCAGCGGGACGTCCGGGTCGAGGTCCAGCGCGTCGCGGACCGCCTCCAGGCCGAACCGCCGGGAACCCTCGAAACAGTTCACCCCCACCACGAACGGAACGCCCCGCTGCTCGAAGTAGTCGATCGACGGGAAGCAGTCGGCCAGCCGGCGGGTGTCGGCCAGGACCACCGCGCCGAGCGCGCCGAACGCCAACTCGTCCCAGAGGAACCAGAAGCGGTCCTGGCCCGGGGTGCCGAACAGATAGACCTGGAGGTCGTCGTTGATGGTGATCCGGCCGAAGTCCATCGCCACCGTGGTGGTCGACTTCTGCTCCACCCCGGAGACGTCGTCGGTGCCCAGACCGGCCCCGGTCAGCACCTCCTCGGTCTGCAACGGGCGAACCTCGCTCAACGCGCTGACCAGCGTCGTCTTGCCGGCGCCGAAGCCCCCCGCGATGAGGATCTTCAGGGCCAGCGGCACCCGCGACGCGGCCGGCTCCGGGTCACAGCGCACGGAGTCCACTGACCACCGCCTTGAGGATGTTGTCGTCGGGCAGGTACGCGGTGGCCGGCGGCCGGTGCACCGCGACGAACCCATGGGCGATGAGGTCGCCGAGCAGCACCCGGACCACGCCGACGGCGAGGTCCAGGTCGGCGGCGAGGTCGGCCACGGCCTTCGGCCGCCGGGCCAGCTCGACCAGGCGGCGGTGCTCCGGCTGCAGACCGGGCACGCCGGCCGGCTCGGCCGCGGGCGTGGTCAGCACGAACGCCAGCAGGTCGAAGCCGTCGACCGGCGGGCGCACCCGGCCGCCGGTGAGCGTGTACGGGCGGACCACCGGGCCGGCGTCGGCGTCCAGCCACTCGTGCTGCGGGCCGGGCGACTCAGCTCGCATCGGTCGGCTCCCCCGGGGTCCGGGCCGGCGCGGCCAGGTTCTCCCCGACGCGGATCACCAGCATCGCCATCTCGTACGCCACCAGGCCGATGTCGGCGTCCGCGTCGCTGGCCACGGCCAGGCAGGCGCCCTGCCCGGCGGCCGTGACGAACAGGTACGCCGACTCCATCTCCACCACGGTCTGCCGGACCGCGCCGCCGTCCAGGTGCCGGGTGGCGCCCTTGGCGAGCCCGGAGAAGCCGGAGGCCAGCGCGCACAGGTGCTCCGCGTCGGTGCGGTCCTGGTCGGTGGAGGCGCCGAGCAGGAGCCCGTCCGCCGAGAGCACCACCGCCCGGCTGGCGGCCGGCACGCGCTCCACCAGGTCGTCGAGCAGCCAGTCGAGATCGGCGTTCTGCCGCGTCGTGTGCACCACTAGGCGTCCCTCTCAGTCGCGGTTCGTTGGTCCGACGCCGGCGGGGAGGGCTCCGGGGCCGGCTCCGGCGCGGTGGCCGGCGTACCGGTGTCCGCCGGCACGTCGGTGGACGGGTCGGGAACGGCGCCCCGGATCCGCGCGACCGCCGCGGTGCCGGTGGCACGCGTACCGTCCCGGCGCCCGCGCGCGGTGCCGGCCTGCAACGCGGACATGGTCCGGCGGGCCTCCTCCGGCGGGCGGCTGGCCGGGGTGTCGGTGACGACCGCCCGGGGACGCGCCGGGCCGCGCCGGCGCACCCGCCGGGGCAGGCCGTCGCCGTCGGCGGGCGGTTCCACCGCCGAGGCCCGGGCGGCCGGCAGCGGGATCACGGTGGACTCGGGGCGCTCGCGGCCCGGCCGGGTCGGCCGCCCGCGGGGCACCGTGGTCAGCCGGCTCACCTTCGCCATCCGCCGCCGCTCTGGGCCGGCGGCGTCCGGACCGACCGGGGGTTCGTCGGTGATCAGGTCCGACGGGACGAACACCGCCGCGGTCGTCCCGGCCGGCCGGCCCCGCCGGAGCTCGACGCGTACGCCGTGCCGCGCGGCCAACCGGGCCACCACGAACAGGCCCAGTCGGGCGCTGTCGGCCGGGTCGAACTCGGGCGGGGCGGCCAGCTTGCGGTTGGCCGCCGCCATGGCCGGCGGTGACATGCCGAGCCCCCGATCGGTGATCTCGATCGTGTAGCCGCCCGGCACGGTCCGGCCGGTGACGTCCACCCGGGTGCCCGGCGGGGAGAACACGGTCGCGTTCTCGATCAGCTCGGCGAGCAGGTGGATCACGTCGCCGACGGCCCGGCCGAGCACGCCGGCCGACTGCACCTCGCCCACGTCGACCCGGTCGTACGCCTCGACCTCGGAGATCGCCCCGCGCATCACGTCCACCGCGGCGACCGGCCGGCGCCAGCCGCGCCCGGGCGCGGCCCCGGCCAGGATGACCAGGTCCTCGGCGTGCCGGCGCAGCCGGGTGGCGAGGTGGTCGACCTGGAACAGGCCGGCCAGCTCGTCCGGGTCCTCGGTGCGCCGTTCCAGCCGGTCCAGCAGCGCCAACTGCCGATGGACCAGGCCCTGGCTGCGGCGGGCCAGGTTGAGGATGACCTCGTTGAAGCCGCGGCGCAGGGTGACCTCGTCGACGGCGGCCTGCACGGCGGTCCGGCGTACCTCGTTGAAGGCGCGCGCCACCTGGCCGATCTCGTCCCCGCCGTGGTCCAGTTCCGGCGCCTCGCGGGCGACGTCGACCTCCTCGCCCCGGCGCAGCCGGGCCACCACGTCGGGCAGCCGCTGCTCGGCCACCTCGGTCGCGGCGGTGCGGACGCCGGTCAGCCGGTGCGCCAGCGACCGGCCCACCCGCAGCGCCACCAGCACGCAGACCACGATGGCGACCAGGCCGAGCACGCCGGCGGCGGCGAGCTGCACCAGGATGCGTACCGCGATCGGCACCGACCGTTCGGCGAGGCTGTCCGCGCCGCGCAGCTCGAAGTCCCGCAGGCCCTGCCAGACCTCCGCGTGGCCGGCCTCCCAGGCCCGGACGTCGAAGCCGGCGGGCAGGTCGTCGGCGCGGATCAGCGCGTCCTGGAGCGCGCGCAGCCGGAGGAACGCGGCGCCCTCGGTGAGTCGTTGGTAGCCGGCCCGCTCGTCGGGCGGCAGGTCGGCGACCGCGTTCTCGGCCAGGAACCGCTGGTTCTCCACGGTGCGCACCAGTTGCTCGTGCTCGCCGTCGGCGTACCGGCCGGCGGTGACGGCGCCGGCCAGCAGCGCGTCGGCCTGACCGAGCAGCTCACGGGAACGGCCCAGCGCGGTGAGCGCCGACGCCTCCCGGTTGAGCTGCACGTCGGGCAGCATCGCCATGGCGGAGAACGCCTGGAACGCCGAACCGATCATCCCGCTGTAGAGCCCGACCGCGCCGGCCCGGTCGACCTTCCGGTCGTCGATGAAGACCCGCCCCGCGGGGAGCGCCTCGAGCGCCGAGCCCAGTTGGTCGAGGCGCGCGTCGAGCTGGTCGTCGGCCGCGTCGCGCAACGCCTCGCCGTCGATCCGACGGCGCAGCTCGGCGACGGCCCGGTCGGTGCGGTCGCGTTGCGCGGCCAGCTCCGGCAGGTAGGCGTCCCCGGCGAGCTGGACCACCGAGAGCCGCCGTTCCCGCTGCAGCTCGGCGACCACGCTCTCGCCCGGCCGACCCAGGTCGTACAGGAGGGTACGGGTGGCGAGCAGGTCGAGCGCCGGCCCGAACGTGAGCGTGGTGGCGAAGATCCACAGTGCCAGCAGCCCGGTCACCGGGCCGATGACCAGCGCGGTCAGCTTGGCGCGGATCGGCCAGTCGCGGGTGTTCAATCAGACCTCGCCCGGGAAGGTTCGCTGGGTGGCGCCGGCAGCGGCCGTCGGGTCGACGGCCACGACGCCGGGTTCCGGCCCGGACGCCTTGGGCAGGATACGTAATCCCCGACGGATGCACTACCGGCCGTCTCGCCGCTCACTACGGTCCGAGATGGTCTTGGCGGACCCCGTCGGACCCCCGCCCCATCGTCGGACCGGCGCTTCCGGCGCGGGCCCGGCTCCGGGTACCCGGTCGGGAAAGTGCCCCGGAACGGGATTGGCGATCACCCGGAGGAGGGAATACCAGCTGGCGAAGGAGGAGCCATGTCGCCCACGCAGGTAGTCGTCATAGTCATCGTCGTCGCCGTTGTCGCCGCGTTGGTCGCGTTCGCCGTGGTCGCGAACCGCCGACGGGCCCTGCGGCAGCGCTTCGGCCCGGAGTACGACCGGGTCGTCGCCGAGCAGGACAACCGTGGCGCCGCCGAGCGCGAGCTGCGGGAGCGGGAGCGCCGGCACGCCGAGCTGGAGCTGACCCCGCTCAGCCCGGAGTCCCGGGCCCGGTACGCCGCCGCCTGGGAGGAACTCCAGGTGCGTTTCGTGGACTCGCCGGCCGAAACCGTCGGCGACGCCGACGAGCTGGTCAGTCGCCTGATCGCCGAGCGCGGATACCCCACCGGGGACTTCTCCGACCAGATCGCCCATCTCTCCGTCGAGCACGCCCGCACGCTGACCCACTACCGCGACGCCCACGAGATCCGGCAGCGCAACGAACGCGGTGAGGCCGGCACCGAGGATCTCCGCCAGGCGCTGGTGCACTACCGGGCCCTCTTCGCCGACCTGCTCGGTGCGGATCCGGTCGGCCAGCGGTCCCCGGAGCAGCACCACCCCGACCCCGAGCACGACGCCACGAGCCGCTGAGGAGCCGCGCCATGCGCCACGAAGAGCACCAGGGCACGCCGGACCACCCCGAGACCGTACGGTCCTCGCCGGTGCCGGTCCCGCCGCCGGACGACCACGCCGACGCCGACCGGGCGGGGGCCGACCGCGCCGGCCGGGCCGAGGTGCCCGAGGACGCGCTGGACGACCGGGGCACGTTCGACGACCCGGCCGTGGACGACGGGCCGGGCGCGCGGTCCGACGAGACCCGGGCGTACGACGCCGGCGAGCTGCGCGACGCGGCCGACGGGTCGGACGACGTCGACGGGACGCGCGACGGCGAGCGGCCCGCCTTCCACGAGCCGGGGCCGCTGCCGACGGCGTTCGGCGCGACCACTGTCGGCGACGCGGTGGCCGCCTCGGCGCTGGCCGGCGGTCGTCCGCAGGACGAGCGGGACGCGCGCCGCGAGGACACCGCCGCGCCGGGCGACGGCGCGCCGGGCCGCACCGACCCGCTGGACGACGAGCGGGCCGACCCGACCGCCGGGGACCGGCTGCACGACCGGGACCGCTGGGCGGCCGGGCACGCCGACGCGGACCGGCCGGACACCATCGTCGACGACGCGGTGACCGACCGCCACGACGACGCGGTGCGCGCCGACCGGCACGACACGGTGGCCGCCGACCGCGACCGGGACGACGCGGTGGCCGCCGGCGCGGTCGGCTACGGCAGCCCGGAGCCGGGTCTGGTGGACCCGGACGCCGTGCCGGTTCCCGCCGACGCCGACGGGTCCGGGCGGCACCACGACACCGTCGACCCGGCCACCGCCGCGGCGGCGGCGGGCGCGGCAGCCGGCGGCGCGGCGCTGGCCGGCGCGGGCAGGGGCACGTCCGGCACGGTGCCGGCCGATGCGGCGACGCTGTTCGACTCCGACGCGGCGCAGGGCTTCCGGGACCGCTGGCGCGACGTCCAGCTGCGCTTCGTGGACGACCCGAGGGCCGCGGTCGGCGAGGCGGAGTCGCTCGTCGAGGAGGCGATCGAGGCGCTGTCCACGGCGCTGCGGGAACAGCGCACCCGGCTCGGCGCCTGGCAGGAGTCCGGCTCGTCGGACACCGAGCAGCTCCGGGTGGCCGTGCGCGGCTACCGCGACTTCCTGGACCGCGTCCTGGGCCGCTGACGCCCACCACCTGCGACGGAGCCCCGGCCGGTCACCCGGTCGGGGCTCCGTCGTGCGCGGCGGATCGAACAGTAGGCATGAAATTTCGCGATCGGGGTACCTGCCCGCGCAGCACGCACCCACACGAGGGGAGCAACGGGCATGGGCAGCGGCCTACGGTTGAACATGAACGCCCTGGACTACCTGATCCTGGCGCTCTACTTCGTCACGGTGCTGGGCGTCGGCTTCGCCGCCCGTCGCGCCATCAAGACCAGCGTCGACTTCTTCCTCTCCGGGCGGTCCCTGCCCGCCTGGGTCACCGGCCTGGCGTTCGTCTCGGCGAACCTCGGCGCGCTGGAGATCATCGGCATGGCCGCCAACGGCGCCCAGTACGGCATCATGACGGTGCACTACTACTGGATCGGCGCCGTGCCGGCGATGGTCTTCCTCGGCATCGTGATGATGCCGTTCTACTACGGCTCGAAGGTCCGCAGCGTCCCGGAATACCTGCGGCTGCGCTTCAACCGGCCCACCCACCTGCTCAACGCGATCAGCTTCGCGGTCGCGCAGGTGCTGATCGCCGGCGTCAACCTCTACGCACTCGCGCTGATCATGCAGGCGCTGCTGGGCTGGCCGCTCTGGGTCGCGATCGTGATCGGCGCGCTGATCGTGCTGGCGTACATCACCGTCGGCGGGCTCTCCGGCGCGATCTACAACGAGGTGCTCCAGTTCTTCGTGATCATCGCCGGCCTGGTGCCGATCACCGTGATCGGCCTGGTCAAGGTCGGTGGCGTGAGCGGCCTGATGGACGCGGTACGGGGCTCCAAGCTCGGCGAGGCCGGCCTGCACGCCTGGCAGGGCACCGGCAGCACCGACAACCCGCTCGGCGCGCACTGGCTCGGCATCGTCTTCGGCCTCGGTTTCGTGCTCTCCTTCGGCTACTGGACCACCAACTTCGCGGAGGTGCAGCGGGCCCTGTCGGCGCGGAACATGAGCGCCGCCCGGCGTACCCCGATCATCGGGGCGTACCCGAAGCTGCTCATCCCGCTGGTCACCGTGATCCCCGGCCTGATCGCCCTGATCACGGTCAAGGGCCTGGGCGCCGACCAGGGCGACCTGGTCTACAACAACGCCATCCCGCTGCTCATGCGCGACCTGCTCCCCAACGGCGTGCTCGGCATCGCGGTCACCGGCCTGGTGGCGTCGTTCATGGCCGGCATGGCGGCCAACGTCAGCGGTTTCAACACCGTCTTCACGTACGACATCTGGCAGGCGTACTTCCGGCGGGACCGCCCGGACGAGTACTACGTGCGGGTGGGCCGGATCGCCACCGTGATCGCGGTGGTGGTGGGCATCGGCACGGCGTTCATCGCGGCCGGCTTCAGCAACATCATGAACTACATCCAGGCGCTGTTCTCCGTCTTCAACGCGCCGCTGTTCGGCACGTTCATCATCGGCATGTTCTGGCGGCGGATGAGCGCGCTGGCCGGCTTCTGGTCGCTGCTGTCCGGCACCGTGGTGGCGATCGCCACCTACCTGCTCTACAAGACCGGTGTGATCAGCTTCAACTCGGACCTGGAGGAGAGCTTCTGGGGCGCGGGCCTGGCCTTCGTCACCGTAGCGGTGGTGGCCGCGATCATCACGCCGCTGACCCGGCCGAAGACCGACGACGAGCTGACCGGCCTGGTGTACGGCCTCAGCGACACCACGCTCGCCGACGACTCGCTGGCCGGCGACGCGGCCTGGTACCGCTCCCCGGTGCTGCTCGGCGTCGTCGCCGTGGTGCTCGCCGCCCTCTTCTACATCCCGGTCTTCTGAGGAAGGGACCCACGTCATGGCAGACAACGCGGACCGCTACCAGGACGGCGAGGCCCACGACCCGCTGGTCGACGAGACCGAGGACGCGCGGGAGGAGCGCTCCGCCGCGGCCCGGCTGTTCGACATCCGCCGGGTCATCGGTGGGCTGTTCGTCGCGTACGGGCTGATCGTCGGGCTGATGGGCCTCTTCGACTCGTCCGCCGAGATCGACAAGGCCCAGGGTCTCCGGATCAACCTGTGGGCCGGCGCGGTGATGCTGGTCTTCGGGCTGCTCATGCTGCTCTGGCAGCGGCTGCGCCCGACCGAGGCCCCACCGGCGCACTCCGACGACTCCTGAGCCGCGCCGGATCCCCCGCCCCGGCCCGCCGGCATGCCCGGCGTCGCACGGGGTAGGCCAGGGGGATCACGGATGGGGACAGGAGGCAGCAGCATGACCGATCGTGACCCCGGTGGCGAGCGACCGCTGGAGGAGACCCCCGAGGTGGCCGCCGCGGTGGACGACGACCGCACGGTGCCGCAGCTGCGCAGCGACGGCACCGACCCGGACAACCCCACGTTCACCGAGCCGGACGGCGCGGTGGCCGACACCGGCTCGCCGGACATCCTCGGCGACCCGTACGCGGCCGGGACCGGCGCGACCGGCACCGGCACCGGCGCGGGCGGGGACAACATCCGTACCGGTGCCGAGCAGCCCTGGGAGCCGGAGGACCTGGTGCGGGCCCGCGGTCAGGACGTGACCCCGGAGAACGTCGAGCGGGCCCGCCGTGACCTGGCCGAGCTGGGCCGGGCGGCGATCGAGAAGACGGTGCCCTGACCTGAGGACAGCCGGGGGGGGGGGGGGGGGGGGGGGGGGGGGGGGGGGGGGGGGGGGGGCGCCCCGCCGCGCGGGCCCCCCGCCGCCCCCCCCGCCCCGCCCCCCCCGCGACTCGGTGTGCCCGATCTGCCAGAGCCGGTAGAGGTCGGGGATGCTGACCACCAGCACCCGCGCCTTGGGCCGCCCCTTGCGCAGCACC
>NZ_JBISAC010000013.1:0-168307 GCF_044391475.1 Micromonospora sp. NPDC018662 | reverse complement strand
GACCGGGCCGTGGGGTCGGTCACCGCGAAGACGGTGTAGTACTCGGAGACGCCCGCGTTGGTGATCCACCGCTTCACGCCGTTGAGCACCCAGTGGTCGCCGTCACGCACCGCCCGGGTGGTCATCGACGCCGCGTCACTGCCCGCCTCCGGCTCGGAGAGGCAGTAGGAGAACATCGCGTCACCCGATGCGACCGGCGTCAGGTATGTCCGCTTCAGCTCCTCGGAGCCGGCCAGCAGCAGCGGCATGGTGCCCAGCTTGTTGACCGCCGGGATCAGTGACGACGAGGCGCAGGCGCGTGCGATCTCCTCGATGACGATCGCGGTGGCGAGGGCGTCGGCGCCGGCGCCGCCGTACTCGACCGGGACGTGCGGCGCGTGGAAGTCGGCGGCGCGCAGCGCGTCGTAGGCGTTCTGCGGGAACTGGGCGGTCTCGTCGGCGATGGCGGCGTGCGGTGCGACCTTGTCGTCGCATACGTCTCGCACGGCCTCCCGCACCGCCGCGTGCTCCTCGGGCAGTTGGTACGCCTCGAACACCGCAAAGACCCCCTCGTCGCTGACCTGGCTCGGATAATACCATCCGGTCGGTATGTAGTACCCCCTTGAGTTGTCCGTCGCCGACGTGTTAGATACCCACCAGTCGGAATGTTGGAGGCCGGGATGACACGCGCGGTCCGGGCGGGAATGGACTTCATCTCCGCGCTCGACCGGGGGAGCCTCGGCGGCCTCGCTCGCCTGTGCGCCCCGGACGCGACCTGGTGGGTCGACACCGGTCCGGACCGGCGCGGTGGCGACCCGGACCTGGCGCCGACCGGCAGCGGGCGTTTCCCGCTGCACGGCGTCATGCGGATGGACGACAAGCTCGCGCTGATGCGCGCGCTCGGCCCCGGCGCGTTCCCCACCGGCTGCCGCCAGATCCCGCGTCGCGTCGTCGCCGGGGACGACACCTGCGTCATCGAGGTCGAGGGGTACGGCGTGCACGCCGGTGGGCTGGAGTACGCCAACCGCTACGGCTTCGTCTTCGACGTCGACCCGGCCGGCGCCGTGGTCGCGGTGCGCGAGTACCTCGACACCAGCCACGCGCAACACGTGGTGGGCGGCGGCGCGGCCGTCCCCCGCAGCAGCCTCGACCGCCGCCCGGCCCGCGCCGCGTCCGGTCCCGCCGCCGCGCCCCGGCCCCTGCGGGCCGCGCTGGCCATGTGGCCGGCCCTGGCCCGGGGCGACCTCGACGCGTTCGGCGCCCTCTTCACCGCCGACGCCACCTGGTGGACCGACTCCGGCCGGCACCGTGACCGGGGCCGGCTGCACGGGTGGGGCGATCTCGACGCCAACGGCCCGTTCCACGGCCGGGTGCCGATGACCGCGAAGCTCGCCGCGATGCGGGCACGTCTCGCCGGCGGCGCGTACCGGTCGGCCGCGGTCGAGGTGACCGCCGACCGGTGGGTCGTCGACGACACGCTCGTCGCCGTCGAGGCCCACGGCGACGCCACGCTCGGCGACGGGTCCCGCTACCAGAACCGCTACCTCTGGATCGTCGACGTGCGTGCCGGTGGCATCGCCGAGGTCCGGGAGTACTGCGACACCCTGCACATCGCCGACCTGATGGGCTTCGACGCGGAGGTCGGCCGATGACGCTGCCGTTCACCGACCTCAACCACGTGCTGACCACCACCCGGTCGGTGCGCCTACGCCTGGACTACGACCGCCCGGTGCCGATCGACCTGATCGGCGAGTGCCTGCAACTCGCCCTGCAGGCGCCCACCGGCGGCGGTGCCGAGGACTGGCGTTGGCTCGTCGTCGGCGACCCGGCGCTCAAGGCCGAGCTGGCGACGCTCTACCACGCCGCCTACCTCACGTATGTGCACGAGCCGCTGCACAGCGAGGCGGGCGCGGAGAGCGAGACCGTCCGGGGACGCCTCGGTGGTGTCGACGCGGACGGCACGGTCAGCGCCCGGACCGCGCGGATCCTGCGGGGCGCCGAGCACCTGGCGCGCACCATCGGCCGGGCGCCCTACCTCGTCATTCCCTGCGCGACCCGGCCCAACCCGGCCACCGGCGGACCCGGCACGAACTCCGCCCTCTACGGGTCGCTCTATCCGGCGATCTGGCAGTTCAACCTGGCCCTGCGGGCACGCGGGCTGGGCACGGTCATCACCACCCTGCACCTGCACCACGCGGCGTCCGCCGCCGCGCTGCTCGGCATCCCCGACGACGCGCTGCAGATCACCATGCTGCCGGTCGCCCACACCCGCGGCACCGACTTCAGGGTCGCGGCCCGCCGGCCGGTGAGCAGCGTCAGCTACCTCGACCGGTGGGGAGTGCCGTTGCCCTACCGGGACAAGCCCGTCGACCGCCTCACCGGGGAGGACCACGTATGAGTACCGCTGTGATCACCGACATCGACGAGGTGCTGACGACCACCCGGGCGGTGCGACACCGGATGGACTTCGACCGGCCAGTGGGCCGCGCCGTCGTCGAGGAGTGCCTGCGCTTGGCGCAGCAGGCGCCGATGGGCTCCAACCTGGAGGACTGGCGCGCCGTTGCGGTCGACGACCCGGCGCTGCGGCGGAAGCTGTCCGAGCTCTACACCGAGATCTGGTACGAGACGGTCGAGCGTCCGCTGGCCGACGGCGAGGCGGCCACCACCACCCGGCTGTCGCCGGCGGTCCGTGGCGACCCGTCGGCCCAGGCCCGGCAGCGCCGGGTCCTCGCCGCGGTGAAGCACCTCGTCGACCACCTGGCCGAGGTGCCCGTCCTGGTCGTCCTGTGCAGCACCAAGCCGATCCCCGAGCGACCGGTCGGCGGCGGCGCGTCCGGGTACTACGGCTCGATCTTCCCGTTCGCCTGGTCGTTCCAGCTCGCGCTGCGATCCCGGGGCCTCGGCTCGGTGCTGGCCACCGCCATGGCGCACCGGGCCACCCGGGTACGGGCGGTGCTCGGCCTGCCCGACGGATGGCGACCGGTCACGCTCATCCCGGTCGCGTACACCAAGGGTCTGGCCTTCCGCCCCGCGGCCCGGGCCGATCTCGCCGACGTGGCGTTCTGGAACGGGCCCACCGAGCGGGCCGGAACGGCGTCGGCATGAGAGCCGCCTACGTCGTCGAGCCCTCCGCCGACCACCCGGTCGACGCGCTGCGCGTCGGCGACCTCGACGCCCCGCCGGCGCCCGCCGGCTGGGTGAGCGTCGACGTGCGGGCCGGCGCGCTGAACATGCACGACATCTGGAGCCTGCGCGGTGTCGGCGTCCCACCCTCCGACGGTCCCCGCGTCCTCGGCAGCGACGCGGCAGGCGTGGCCGGGGACCGTGAGGTGATCGTCTATCCCGTGCTGCCCACCGCGCCGACCGGCCGGACCGTCACCCACGCGACTCTGCTGCCGGACGCCGGCCACGGCGTCCTCGCCGAGCGCGTCGTGGTGCCGGCGGCGCACCTGGTGCCCAAGCCCGCCGGGCTGAGCTGGGCCGAGGCGGCGAGCCTGCCCACGGCCTGGCTGACCGCGTACCGCATGTTGTTCACCCGGGCGGCGCTCTCGCCCGGGCAGGTGGTGCTCGTCCAGGGCGCGGGTGGCGGCGTCGCGACCGCCGCGACCTGCCTCGCCGTGGCCGCCGGCGCCATCGTCATGGTCACCTCCCGCTCCCCGGCGAAACGGGAGCGGACGCTGGCCCTCGGCGCGGCCGTCGCTCTGGACAGCGGCGAGCGGACACCCGAGTTGGCCGACGTCGTCGTCGAGACCGTCGGCCCGGCGACGTTCGCGCACTCGGTCCGCTCGACCCGGGCCGGCGGCGCCGTCGTGGTGTGCGGCGGCACGAGCGGCTTCACCGCCCACCTGGACCTGCCCCGCCTGTTCGCCCGGGAGATCACCGTCCACGGCTCGACCATGGGCACGCTCGACGAACTCCGGGCCCTGGTCGAGTTCGTCGACACCCACCACGTCCGGCCGGTCGTGGACAGCGTCGTCGACCTCGCCGACATCCACCGCCAGGCCGGTCGGATGCTCGCCGGCACCGGCTTCGGCAAGCTCTGCGTGAGTGTGTCGTGAGCTCCGTCGTGGTGACCCGCCGCGGTCCCGCCCTGTGGGCGCGGATCGACCGCGCCGGCGCCGGCAACGCCTGCGACAGCACGGTGCTGGCCGGTCTCGAAGGGTGGCTCGCCGGGGCGACCGATCCGGACGTCCGGGTGCTCGTGCTCACCGGGACCGGCCGGAGCTTCTGCGCCGGGGCCGACCTCGCCGAGGCCACCGGCCTGCTCGGCGATCTGCCCGCGCTGCTGGCCTTCCTCGACCGGGGCCGCCGCCTGGTCCGCCGGATGCGGGCGGCGGAGCTGCCCACCGTCGCGGCGGTCAACGGGGCGGCCTTCGGCGGCGGTCTGGAACTGCTGCTCGCCTGCGACATCGCGGTCGCCGCCGACAGTGCCCGGATCGGCGACCGGCACCTCGCCGTCGGCCAGGTGCCGGGCTGGGGATCCAGCGTGCTGCTGCCGCTCGCCGTCGGTCCGGCGCTCGCCCGGCGGCTGCTGGTCACCGGCGAGACCTGGTCGGCCGCGGAGTCCGCGCGCCGCGGCCTGGTCAGTGGGACTGTCGCCGACGACCAACTGGTCGCGCACGTCGACGCGCTGGCGGCGGCTGTCGCGGCCCTCGACCCGACGGCGGTCCGGCGGATGCTGCGCCTCGCCCGGCCCGTCGTCGCGGACGCGGCCTGGGAGCGCGAGTGGGCGACGCTCACCGCGCACGTCACGGCCCAGGCGACCGGCGTTGAGTGACACTTCCGGACCGACCATGCGAAACGGAGTCCCGCAGATGCGAGCCACCAGACGAACCACCGTACGCACGCCGAACGACCTGCTGGAGCTGGTCGGCGTGGAGCTGGGCGTCAGCGCGCCTCAGGTGGTGACCCAGGGGCAGGTCGACCAGTTCGCCGACGTCACCGGCGACCACCAGTGGATCCACGTCGACGTCGAGCGGGCGCGGTCCGGGCCGTTCGGCACCACTGTCGTGCACGGCTTCCTGACTCTGTCCCTGGTTCCCCGGCTGCTGGCCGACATCCTCGAGGTGCAGACGTTCTCGATGGGTGTCAACTACGGGCTGGACCGGGTCCGGTTCGTCAAGCCGTTGCCGCCGGGCGTCGAGATCCAGGGCGTCGCCACGCTCGTCTCGGCCGCGCCGATCCCCGCCCCGACGGCCGGAGGGGCCGCCGGGGTGCAGGCCAAGGCATCGGTGGCGGTGGAGTTCGTCGACGGGTCGCAGCCCTGCTGCGTGGCCGAGATCCTGTTCCGCTACTACGACTGAGCCCGCGCCGGCGGGCCGGCGCTCACTCGCTCGCCGCGCGCGACGGCGTGACGAACCGACCCCGGTAGAACGACAGCGCCGGCACGTCCGTCGGCTTCAGGTGGACCCGGTCGACGTCGAGCAGGAAGATCACGTGATCGCCGCTGGTGATCACCTCGTCGCGCACCCCGGCGAGGATCGCCGGGGTGCCGGGGAGCAGCGGTACGCCGTCCGGGCCGGGCACCCAGGACACACCGCTGAGCCGTTCGGCGCCGGACAGGCCCGAGGTGGCGAACCGTCGGGCCACGTCCTCCTGGTCCTGGCCGAGGATGTGGATGGCGATCCGGTCGGACCCCATCAGCACGGGGAAGCTCGACGAGTGGCTGGTGACGCAGAAGAGCACCTTCGCCGGTTCGAGCGAGACCGAGGTGAACGAGTTGACGGTCAGCGCGGCGACGGCGCCGTCCGCGGCCACCGCGGTCACCGCGGTGACGCCGGTGGGGAAGTGTCCGCACACCTGGCGGAACTCGGCGGAGTCGAACAGGGGCTCGGCCATCATCGGTTCACCGCCGGGTCGAGGGAGTCGTGGTCGGGCCGCAGCCCGTCTTCGAGCTGGATGAGGCAGAGCGTGTGTCCACCGGGGTCCTTCACCAGGTGCAGCCGCCCGTGCGGGCTGTCCACCGGTCCGACAGTCGGTTGCCCGCCCAGGGCGGCGACCCGGGCCACCGCGTCGTCGAGGGACGCGACCGCGAAGTAGGTGATCCACTTCGACGGGATCGGGTTGGGCCACTCGTTGTCGAGTTCGAGGACGCCGGCGACCGGGACGTCGCCGAGCATCAGCAGGGTGTAGGGCCGCGTGGTGGGTGAGTCGCCGCGCTGCCGGGTGGTGTAGCCGAACAGGGAGCGGTAGTAGGCCACCGAAGCGGCGGGCTCCCCGGTGTCCAGCTCGTTCCAGCACAACGCGCCGACCGAGTTCAGTGCCTGGACGCCGGCGCGGGATTCGCCCTGGTAGAGACCGAAGGCCGCGCCGAAGGGGTCGACGACCGCCGCGCCGGTGCCGGCCGCCGGCAGGTATCGGGGTGGCGTGACCAGTTCGCCGCCGAGCGCCACCGCCTGGCGGGTGGACCGGGTGATGTCGTCGACGGCGAAGTAGGTGATCCAGCCCCGGGGGCGGTCGCCGTGCAGCGCGGCGGCGTCGGAGATCCCGGCGACGTCGCGGCCGTCGACGCCGCACATCCGGTAGGTCGTGGCGCCCAGCCGTTCGGCGCGGATCGTCCAGCCGAGCAGCGAGCGGTAGAACGTCTCGACCCGCTCCGGGTCGGGGGTGCACAGCTCCACCCAGACCGCCTCGCCGGGCTGGAATCGATGGCTCATCCGGAGGCTCCCTGCGTGGTCGGGCCCGCGACGATGGTGCGGGCCGAGATGTCGTACGCCTGGTCGGCGGTGCCGGTGGCCAGGCTCGACTCGACGACGGCGACCACCGCCCGCAGTGTCGGTCCGGGCACGGCCAGCAGCGTGTCGACGAGGTCGTCCACCGCGTGGTCGAGGTCGTCGTCGTCGACCACCTCGACGACCAGTCCCCAGGCGAGCAGTTGCCGGGCGGTCGCGGTCGCCGCGCCGGTCAGCAGGTGGTAGGCGTGCTGGCGGGGTAGCGACCGGGCGATGGTGTGGCCGACGCCGGCGGGGGCGAAGCCGTACCGGGCCTCCGGGAGGGACAGCCGGGCGTCGGCCGCGGCGATCGGCAGGTGCACGGCGCTGAGCAGGCCGGCGCCGAAACCGATGATCCGCCCTCGGACGGCGGCGACGACGGGCACCGGGAGGCGCCGGATCCGGTGCAGCGCCGCGTCGCTGGCGCGTAGGTCGGCGGCGACCGTCTCCGTGGTGGCGCCGGCCAACGCGGCGAAGGCGGTGGTGTCCCAGCCGCCGCAGAAGTGTCGACCGGCCATGTCGAGCCGGATCACCACGCAGCGCTCGTCGGCGGCGGCGGTCTCCAGCGTGTCGACGAGGTCGTGCAGGCCGGCGTGGTCGAAGCAGTTGCCGCGCGCCGCGTTGTCGTAGCGGACCCGCGCGAGGCGGCCGTCGTGCCCATGGGTGAGGGTGATGGTCACGACAGGATCATACATACCGGTCGGTATGAAGACAACGTCGCTGGTTGGCCCGGCTCTGTCACACGAATGTCATGGACGGGATACCCGTGCGACCCGTTGACTTGATACCGGCTGGTCGGTACTTTGTGGCGAACGTCACCGCCGCCTCACGCGGAAGACATGACGGGTCCATCGCTGTGAAGGACACCACGATGATCATGAAGTCCTTGCGTTCCCGGCGCTTCCTGGCAGTCGCCACCGCCCTGACTCTCGCGAGCGCCGGCCTGACCGGATGCGGCGGCTCCGACTCCGACGACGCCGGCGCGTCCGGCACGGCCACCATCCGGGCTCTGCTCGCCGCCCAACCGGCGACGCTCGACCCGATCGTGGGCGCACGCTCCGCCCAGATCGTCTGGGCGACGATGCTCGAACCCCTGATCGACACCGGCGACGACCTGACGCCCACCGACACCGGCCTGGTGACGAGCTGGACCCGCACCGACGCCACCACCTGGACCTTCAAGGTCCGGCCGGACATCAGCTTCAGCAACGGCGAGAAGGCCGACGCGGCAGCGGTCGCCAACACCATCACGCTCACCCGGGACAGCGCCGCGTCGCAGCTCAAGTCCTACTTCGGCAACGTCACCGCGATCGAGGCGCCGGACGCCACCACCGTCGTGGTCAAGACGAAGACCCCGCAGTACGACATCCCCGACCTGCTCACCACCGTCTACCTGGTGCCGCCGAAGTACTACCAGGAGAAGGGCTCGGAGGGCTTCGCCGCCGCACCGGTCGGCACCGGCCCGTACGTCTGGGGCGGCGCGAACGCCGGCCGCGACATCTCGGTCAAGCGCAACCCCGACTACTGGGGCACCAAGGCGACGAACGAGGGCGTCACCTTCACCTGGGCGAACGAGGCCGCCCAGCGGCTCGCGTTGATCCAGAGCAAGAGCGTCGACGTCTCCTTCGACCTGCCGCCGGCGCAGGCGAGCGCGGCCAAGGCGGCAGGCGTGAACGTGGTGAGCACCGAGACCGCCATGAAGATCATCGCGTTCCTCGACTCGACAAAGGCGCCGTTCGACGACCCGAAGTTGCGCGAGGCGGCGGCGCTGGCCGTCGACCGCGACGCGATCGTCAAGGGCATCTTCGACGGCCAGGCGGTGCCCGACGCCGGCCTGCTCAACGTCCGACCCGGTCAGCAGCCGACGCAGAGCGTGACCGCCGACCCCGCCAAGGCCAAGGAGCTCGTCGGCGGCGCGACCCCGAGCGTGCAGATCAGCTATCCGGCGGCGCAGTACACCAACATCGAGGAGGTCTCGCAGGCCGTCGGCGGCAGCCTGGAGAAGGCCGGCTTCAAGGTGACCTACGTGCCGCTCGACTACGGCACGCTGGTCAAGCGGATCATCGGCCGCCAGGTGCCCGGCATCGCGATCTTCGCCGGCGTCCCGAACGTCGCCGTGCCGGACTACTTCGTCAGCGGCTTCATGAAGACGAAGTCGATCACCGGCAACTGCCCCGACCCGCAGATCGACGCGCTCGCCCAGCAGGCGTTGGAGCAGGACGGCGCCGAGCAGGCCACCCCGATCTACGAGCAGCTCAACACCATCGGCGTGGTCCAGAAGCACTGCTACGTCCCGCTCTACCGGCAGGTGTTCAACTACGCCACCGGCCCGGGTGTCTCCGGAGTGGTGTTCGGCCCGCTGAACACCGTGGACTTCACGAAGACGACCCGCTGACGATGGCCGAGGTAGTGGAGACGGGGGTGCCGGGCGACGTCGGCCGGCACCCCCGCACCCCGGCGGTGGACCCGCCCGTGCTGGTGGTCGACGACCTCGTGGTGGAGCACCGCAACGACCGCACCGGTGAGGTCTTCCGGGCCGTCGACCGGGTGTCGCTGCGCATCGGGGCCGGCGAGAGCGTGGCCGTCGTCGGCGAGTCCGGCTCCGGCAAGACCACGCTCGCGATGGCCGCCACCGGCCTGGGCCCGCGCGGCGGAGGCGACATCCGGCTGCTCGGCCACCCGCTGCACGCGACCAGCCGCAGCCAACTGCGTCGGCTTCGCCCCGACGTGCAGGTGGTGTTCCAGGATCCGCACGGCTCGCTGGACCCCCGCCAGTCGGTCCGGTCCGGGCTGCGGGAGCTGCGCTCGCTGCAACCCGAGCGGACCTCCTGGATCGGCGACGCCGACCTGCTCGGCCGGGTCCGGCTCGCCCCGGACCTGCTCGACCGCTACCCCCACCAGCTCTCCGGCGGTCAGGCGCAACGGGTCTGCATCGCCCGCGCCCTGCTCATGCGCCCGCGCCTGATCGTCGCCGACGAGCCGACCTCCGGCCTCGACGTCTCCGTCCAGGCCGACGTGCTGGCCCTGCTCCGGCAGATCCGGGCGACCACCGGCGCGGCACTGCTGATGATCAGCCACGACCTGGCCGTGGTCCGCTCGGTCTGCGACTCGGTGCACGTGATGTACCGGGGCCGGGTCGTCGAGGCCGGGCCCTGCGAGACGGTCTTCGGCACACCCGAGCACGACTACACCCGCGAACTGCTCGCCGCGATGCCCGGCGCGCGATGGAGGTCCCGCCGATGAAGGCCCGCACCGTACGCCGCGTCGGCGGCCGGCTCGCCTCGCTGTTCGCCTCCCTGCTCATCGCGCTCAGCCTGGCGTTCCTGCTCGGCCGCCTCTCCGGCGACCCGACCGCCACCATCCTCGGCCCGATGGCCCCGCCCGAGCAGCGCGAGGCGCTGCGCCACCAGCTCGGCCTGGACCTGCCCGTCGTCGTCCAGTACCTCGACTACCTCCGGGGCGTCTTCACCGGTGACCTCGGCCAGTCGCTGCAGTTCTACCAGTCGAACGTCTCGATGATCGCCGACCGGTTGCCGTACACGCTCCAGCTCGTCGGCGCCGGCATGGCGCTGGCACTGCTCGTCGGCGTCCCGCTCGGGGTGCTCGCGGCGACCCGGGAGGGCACCTGGTGGGACCGGGGGGCCTCCACGCTCGCGCTGCTCGGGCAGTCGGTGCCGGTCTTCTGGTTCGGGATGATGCTCGTGGTGCTCTTCGCCGTGCAGCTCGGCTGGTTGCCCGCCGGGCAGTCGGGCAGCCCGAGGCACCTGGTGCTGCCCGCCCTCACCATGTCGGTCTACCCGATGGCGCACATCGCCCGACTCACCCGGGCGTCGATGAGCGACGCGTTGGCGGAGCCCTACATCGACTCCGCCCGCGCCCGGGGCATCAGCGCCGGCCGGGTGGTGTGGCGGCACGCCTTCAAGAACGCCATGATGCCGATCCTGACCATCGTCGTGCTCCAGACCGGCATCCTGCTCTCCGGCGCGGTCGCGGTCGAGTACGTCTACTCCTGGCCGGGGCTCGGGCAGCTCGCGTTGCAGGCCATCCAGTTCCGCGACTTCCCGCTCGTGCAGGCCATCGTCGTCTTCGGCGCGCTGGTCTTCGTGCTGCTGAACCTGCTCGTCGACGTGCTGCACTCCATCGTCGACCCGAGGGTGCGGTGACCACCGTGAGCCAACTCGAACTCGACCCCGTCGCCGCCACCGTGCCGCCGCCCAGGCGGGCCGGCCGCCGCGGGCGTACCTCGGTCTTCTGGCTGGCGGTGCCGCTGGTGGTGGCCGCCGTCGCGGTGTTCGTGCTGCCCCTGACCGGCCTGCTGCCGGAGGCCGGTCAGGACCTGGCCGCGACCCGCCGGCCGCCGGCCTTCCTCGACGGCGGCACCTGGGCGCATCCGCTCGGCACCGACAAGCTCGGCCAGGACCTGCTCACCCAGTTCGTCTCGGCCGGCCGGCTGACCATCGTGATCGGCCTGGTCGGCGCGCTCGTGGCGATCGGCCCCGGCACGCTGCTCGGTCTGCTGGCCGGCTACTTCCGGGGCGGCGTCGACCGGGTCATCTCGATCCTCATCGACGCCCAGCTCGCCCTGCCGTTCATCCTGGTCGCCCTCGCCATCATCGCGAACCGGGGCAGCTCGCTGCCGGTGCTGTTCCTGGTGCTGGCGCTCACCGGCTGGGCGGTGTGCGCCCGGGTCACCCGCGCGGCGACGCTGGCGATCCGGGAACGCCAGTTCGTCATCGGCCTGCGCGCCGCCGGCGCCTCGGAAGCCCGGATCGTGTTCCGGCACATCCTGCCCAACCTGGCCGGCACCATCGTCGCGCTCGGCACCCTCCAGGTCGGCACCGCGATCCTGGTCGAGAGCGCGCTGAGCTTCCTCGGCCTGGGCGTGGTCCCCCCGATGAACAGCTGGGGCTCGATGCTGGCCTCCGGCCAGGACGAGCTGAGCCAGGCCTGGTGGATCGCGTTCTTCCCCGGCCTCGCCATCACAGTGCTGGTGCTCCTGGTGAACCTCCTCGGGGACGCGCTGCTCACCCACCACGACCCGCGGAAGAGGCGCCGATGACCGCACTGCTGGAGCTGTCCGGACTGTCCGTCACCGCCCGGCTCGCCGACGGCGAGCTGCGCCTGCTGGACGACGTCGACCTGCGGATCCGCCGGGGCCAGATCGTCGGCGTGGTCGGCGAGTCCGGCAGCGGCAAGACCACCCTGGCCCGCGCCGTGGTCGGCCTGCTCGACCGCAACGTACGGGTCGAGCGGGGCAGCATCGCGCTCGCCGGTGACGTGGTGGTCGCCCCCGGCGTCGACCGGACCGACCGGGTCCGGGGCAGCGCCGTGGGCATGGTCTTCCAGGACGCCTCCCGGTCGTTGAACCCGCTGATGAAGGTCCGCACCCAGCTCGCCGAGGTGCTGCGTCGCCACGTCCGCGACATCACCCGGGCCGAGGTCGAGCGGCGCTCGGTGGAGGTGCTGGCGCAGATGCGCATCACCGACCCCCCACGCGTCCTGGACAGCTATCCCCACCAGCTCTCCGGCGGGCTCCGGCAACGGGTCGCCATCGGCCTCGCCGTCGTCACCCGCCCCGCGCTGGTGATCGCCGACGAGTGCACCACCGCCCTGGACGTGACCACCCAGACCAAGGTCGTCGACCTGTTCCGCACCCTGGTCGACGAGCTCGGCATCGGCCTGCTGTTCGTCACCCACGACCTGATGCTGGCCAGCGACCTCTGCCACCGGATCGCGGTGATGAGCGGCGGCCGGGTCGTCGAGCAGGGCGACGCGACGGACGTGCTGGACCACCCGCGGCAGGACTACACCCGGCGCCTGCTCGCCGCCATTCCCTCGTGGAGCTGAAGGAGAACGCGCGCCCCATGTCCGAACAGCCCGGCATCGACGCCTACGCGGCCTACCTACCGGCGTACGCGCTCGACGACACCAGACTGGACGCGACCGAGCCGCCGCGTGCCGGTGGCCCGGTCCGCGGCGTCGCCGCGTACGACGAGGACGCCGTCACCATGGCCGTCGAGGCGTTGCGGCACATCGCCGCCGACACCCCGGCGGGCCGGCAGCTGCTGCTCGCCACCACCAGCGCGCCGTACGAGGCGAAGACCTCGGCCGGGATCGTGCACGAGGCCCTGGGACTGGACCCCGGCGTGACCGCGCTCGACCTGCGCGGCCACCGCGCCGGCGCGTCCGCCCTCGACCTGGTGCTGCGGGCCGGCGCCACGGCGGCGCTGGCCGACGTGCGGACCACCCGGCCCGGCGCGCCCGACGAACTGGCCCAGGGGGACGCCGCCGCGGCGTTCGTCGGTGGCCTTCGGGCCGCCGTGCTCCTCGCGCGCGTCGGCCGGACCGCCGAGGTGCTGGACCGGTGGCGGCTGCCCGGGGAGCGGCACGACCGGGTCTGGGACGAACGGTTCACCGCCGAGATCCTCGTCGCCGCCGGCCTCGACGCCGCCCGCCGGGCCTTGGCCGAGGCGTCCCTCGACACGGTCGACCAGGTGGTCGTGTCGTCGTCGAACCCGCGGGCCGCGACGGCGCTGCGCCGGGCGCTCGGCGGCTCGGGGCAGGACGCGGCCATCGAGCGGGCCACCGGCTTCACCGGCGCCGCCCACCCCGGGCTGCTGCTCGCCGCCGCGCTCGACGAGGCACCGCCCGGTCAGAGCATCCTGCTGCTGTCCGCCACCGAGGGCGCCGATGCGTTCGTGCTGCGGGTCGGTGCCGGGGTGCGCGCGGCGCGCGGCGGGCCGTCGGTACGCGCGCAGCTCGCCGCGCGGCAGCGCCTCGGCTACGGCCGCTACCTGCGGTGGCGCGGGCTGCTCGACGTGCAGGGACCGGCCCGGCCGGCGGCGCCGGCGCCGGCCGCCCCGCCGATGCACCGGCGGGCCGGCTGGAAGTACCGGCTGGAGGGCAGCCGGTGCGACACCTGCGGCCGGGTCACCACGCCGCCCGGTCGGGTCTGCGCGTCCTGCGGCGTCGACGGGTCGGGCGCCGCGACCGCGAAGGTCTCGCTGCGCGACCGCACTGCCCGGGTGGTCTCGGCCACCCGGGACCACCTGACGACCATGCCGGAGCCGGAGGTCGCCATCGTCGTCGCCGACTCCGACGGCGGCGGCCGGCTCAGCGCGTACGCCACCGACGTCCCGCCCGGCGACGTCGTGGTGGGCATGCCGATGACCCCCACCTTCCGGCGGCTCTGGACCACCGACTCGATCCACAACTACTTCTGGAAGCTCCGCCCGGCCCGTCCGGAAACCGCGCCAGGGAAGGACACCGCTGATGGCCAGTAGGCGTACCGCGCAGGACGTCGCGATCGTCGCGATGGGCTGCACCCCGTTCCGGGACCACTGGGACCGCTCCGCCGACGACCTGCTCGTCGACGCCGTGCGGGAGTGCGTCGGCTCGCTGCCCGACGTCACGCTCGACGACGTCGACGCGTTCTGGGTCGGCACCCAGGGCTCGGGCATGTCCGGGCAGACCCTGGCCCGCCCGCTGCGGCTGGTCGGCAAGCCCGTCACCCGGGTCGAGAACTACTGCGCCACCGGGTCGGAGGCGTTCCGCAACGCGGCGTTCGCGGTCGCGTCCGGGGCGTACGACATGGTGATGGCGACGGGGGTGGAGAAGCTGAAGGACTCCTCGTACTCCGGCCTGTCGGCGGTGTTCCCGCCGGCCGACGGCACCGACGTGGACTGGACCGCGCCGGCCGGGTTCTCCCTGCTCGCCCCGGCCTATCAGGAGGCGTACGGGGTGGACGCCGGGCAGATGCGGGGCGCGCTGACGAAGGTCGCCATGAAGAACCACGCCAACGGCGCCCGCAACGAGCGCGCCCAGTTCCGCAAGGCGGTCTCCGCTGAGACCGTGGAGAACTCGCCGCGGATCGCCGGGCCGCTCGGGGTGATGGACTGCTCGGGCGTCTCCGACGGCGCGGCGGCGGCGATCCTGGTCCGGGCCGAGGACGCCCACCGGTACACCGACAAGCCCGTCTTCCTGCGGGGGATGAGCTTCGTCGCCGGCTCGGGGGCCGGGCTGGCCGCCGACGGCTACGACTTCACCACCTTCCCCGAGGTGGTCGCCGCGGCCGGCGAGGCGTACGCGCAGGCGGGCGTCACCGACCCGGCGTCGGAGATCTCGCTGGCCGAGGTGCACGACTGCTTCACCCCGACCGAGGTGGTGCTGATGGAGGATCTCGGCTTCTCCGCGCGCGGCAAGGCGTGGCGCGACATCCTCGACGGCCGCTACGACCTCGACGGGGCGCTGCCGGTCAACACCGACGGCGGCCTGAAGTCGTTCGGCCATCCGATCGGCGCGACCGGGCTGCGGATGATGTTCGAGTGCTTCACCCAGCTCCGGGGGGAGGCCGGTCCACGGCAGGTGCCCGACGCCCGGCTGGCGGTCGCGCAGAACCTCGGCGGGCAGCCGGGCTCCTGCGTCGCGTTCGTCGCGGTCCTGGGGAACCAGCGATGAGCGGCCGGGTCACCCTCGACGGCCGGGTCGTGATCGTCACCGGCGCCGGCAACGGCATCGGCCGGGCGCACGCGCTGGCCCTCGCCGAGCGGGGCGCCTCGGTGGTCGTCAACGACCTCGGCGGCACGGTCCACGGCTCGGGTTCCTCGGGCGCGGCCGAGCGGGTCGTCGCGGAGATCCGCGCGGCCGGCGGTGTCGCCGTCGCGTCGACCGACTCGGTGGCCACCGCCGCCGGGGGCGCCGACCTCGTCGGCCGGGCGATCGACGGGTTCGGCCGGATCGACGCGGTCATCCACAACGCCGGCATCCTGCGCGACCGGACGCTGGCCAAGATGGCCGACGAGGACGTACGCGCGGTGCTCGACGTGCACCTGGCCGGCGCGTTCCACGTGCTGCGCCCCGCCTGGCCGCACCTGGTCGAGCGGG
The DNA here is from genome assembly GCF_044391475.1 of Micromonospora sp. NPDC018662. Taxonomy (NCBI): domain Bacteria; kingdom Bacillati; phylum Actinomycetota; class Actinomycetes; order Micromonosporales; family Micromonosporaceae; genus Micromonospora; species Micromonospora sp. NPDC018662. The sequence goes on along the minus strand of NZ_JBISAC010000013.1, from coordinate 152,735 downwards.
GGTACGGCCGGATCGTGCTGACCAGTTCGTCGTCCGGCCTGTTCGGCAACTTCGGCCAGGCCAACTACGGGGCCGCCAAGACCGGCCTGATCGGTCTGATGAACGTGCTCGCGTTGGAGGGCGCCCGCCGGGGCATCCTGGTCAACGCGATCGCGCCCACCGCGGCGACCCGGATGACCGAGAACCTCCTCGGTGAGCTGACCGACCGGTTCGACCCGCGGCACGTCGCCGCGGTGGCCACCTTCCTCGCCTCCGAGCAGTGCCGGCTCAACCGGCACATCCTCACCGTCGGGGGCGGCCGGGTCGGGCGGATCTTCCTGGGCGTCACCCCCGGCTGGTACGGCGGGACCGAGCCGGCCTCGCCCGACGACATCCTCGACGCCGTCGACGACATCTGCCGGCTCGACGACTTCATCGTCCCGGACAGCGGCGCCGACGAGGTCACGCTGATCCAGCGGGTCCTCGGCGGGCCGTCCGCCTGAGACGACGCGGACCACACAGAAAGCGAGTCATCATGCCGGTCAGCGAAGTGCACCACGTGGCCATGACCGTCTCCGACGTCGACCGCGCCGCGGACTTCTACGAGCGGGCGCTGGGCTACCGCCGGACGTTGCGTACCGAGGTCGGCGGCCCCGGGATCGAGGTGTCGCTGGGGCTGCCCGCCGGCACCACCGGCCGGGTCCAGTACCTCCAGGGGCCCAGCCGGATCGGGCAGCTCGAACTCATCGAGTGGAACGGCGTCAAGACCCGCACGGCCACCGCCGGGCACCTGGAGCTGGGCACCTTCCTGCTCAGCTTCGAGGTGCCGCGCGACGAGCTGGACGAGCTGCACCAGCGGCTGGTCGACCTGGGCGCGGAGTGCCTGTCCGCGCCGAACCGGGTGCTGCTGGAGAACTACGGCCACATCACCGCCTTCGCCGCCCGCGACCTCGACGGCAACCTGCTCGAGTTCGTGTCCCTGCCGTCCCGGGAGGAGATCCTGGCCCGGCGGCGGGGGAGCGACGACTGATGGCCGGCAGCAACGTCACCGAGACGCTGCGCCGCCAGGCGTTGCGCCGCGCCGACTCCGAGGCGCTGGTCGACGGCGACGCCCGCTGGACGTACGCCGAGCTGGACGCGGACGTCGACCGGCACGCGGCGGCGCTGCGGGACGCCGGCCTCGGCGACGGTGACCTGGTCGGGGTGCTGGGGCGCAACACCGCCACCTACGTCATCGAGCTGCTGGCGCTGAGCCGGCTCGGCGCGATCTCGGTGCCGCTGAACTGGCGGCTGCACGTCGACGAGCAGGCGTACGTCATCACGCAGGCCGGCATCACCGGCCTGCTCTACGACGACGACTTCGCCGACGACGTGGCCCGGTTGGCGACCGCGACCGGGCTGCGGACCCTCGTCGCCAACGGCGATCGGGTGGTCGCCGGCGCCCGGCGGCTGGCCGACCTGCGGGACCGGCAACCGTCGGGGGTGCGGGTGGCCGACGCGGAGAAGGGGCCCGCCGACATCCACCGGCTGCTCTACACCTCGGGCACCACGGCGCGGCCCAAGGGCGTCATCCACACCTGCGGGAACCTCACCGCGAACCACTTCGCGCAGATCCTCGAACTGGAACTCACGTCCGCCGACCGGATCCTCGTCTCCGCGCCGCTGTTCCACGTCAGCGGGCTGGAGGCGCCCGGCCTGGCGACGTTCGTGGCCGGCGCGACGATGGTGCTCACGCCGACGTTCACGCCGGCCGACATCGCCCGGATCGCGGCCGGGGAACGCGTCACCGGCATGGTCCTGGCCGCGCAGATCCTGTTCGGACTGCTCGACCTCGACGAGCCGCCGGACCTCTCGTCGCTGCGCTACCTGCTCTTCGCCGGCGTGGCGCCCGGCGTGCGGCGCGAGGTGAAGCGCCGGCTGCCGCACGTGCGCCTGGTCGACACGTTCGGCATGACCGAGCTGTGCAACGGGGTCTGCTACCTGGACGCCGCCCACGAGGAGTCCAAGCTGGGCGCGCTGGGGGCGCCGTTCCCCGGCGTGCACATCCGGATCGTCGACGAGCACTTCCGGCCGGTCGGCCCCGACGTCGAGGGGGAGATCATCGTGCGGGGGGAGAAGGTCTCTCCCGGCTACTGGAAGGACGACGAGGCCAACCGGCGTACCCGGCGTGACGGCTGGTTCCTCACCGGCGACATCGGGCGGATCGACGCCGACGGCTACCTGTGGTTCGTCGACCGCCGCGCCGACCTGATCAAGTCCGGCGGGGAGAACATCGCCGGCGCCGAGATCGAGCGGGTCCTCGCCCAACACCCGGACGTGGCCGAGGTCGCCGTGATCGGGGTGCCGGACCCACGGTGGGACGAGGTCCCCAAGGCGTTCGTCATCCTCACCGAGGGGGCGGTCACCACCGCCGACGAGTTGCGCGAGCACTGCCGGGCCAGCCTGGCCCGGTACAAGGTGCCGAAGTACGTGCAGATCGTGGCGTCGCTGCCGCGAAACGACTCCGGCAAGGTCCTGAAGAAGGGCCTGCGCGAGGCCGAGGCGGCCCGGGGATGAGCACCGCGAACCTCGCCGCGATGCTGGCCGGCAACGCCCGCCGGTTCGCCGACGCCGACGCGCTCGTCTTCGAGGGCCGCCGGTGGACCCACCGGCAGCTCGACGACGACGTCAACGCCCTGGCCGCCGGCCTGTCGGCCGAGGGCGTACGCCGGGACAGCCGGGTGGCGATCGTGGCGAACAACGTGCCCGAGTTCCTGCTCCTGTCGCTGGCGCTGGCGAAGCTCGGCGCGGTCTTCGTGCCGCTGAACTATCGGCTCACGCCCGCCGAGTGGCCCAACTTCTGGGGCACGCGCGGGTCGAGGCGGTCGCGACGGTGCCGGAGTACGCGGGGCTCACCGGCGCCGCCGTCGCCGGCCTGCCGGACGTACGCCGGTTCGCGCTGGAGCCGATCGACGGCGGCTGGCTCGACCTGCGGGCCCTCGTCGAGGCGAACCGGGGTGCCCGGGTCGCCGACGCCGACCTCGACGACACGGCGCTGCAACGGATCGTCTACACCTCCGGCACGACCAGCCTGCCCAAGGGCGTCCTGCTCACCCACGGCAACGTGAACATGAACATGCACGCCCAGATCGTCGAGCTCGGGCTGCGGCCGACCGACCGGGTCCTGAACGTCGCGCCGCTCTACCACGTCGGCGGCACCGACCTGCCCGGCTACGGCATCTGGCACGTCGGCGGCTGCATGGTGCTGCACCGGCGGTTCGAGCCGGCGGCGGTGCTGCGGGCGATCGAGACGGAACGGATCACCGGCATGGTGCTGGCGGCGACGATGCTCGACATGGTCCGCCGGGAGGCGACCGCCGGGGCGGACCTGTCGTCGGTGCGGTGGCTCATCTACTCCCAGGTGACGTCCGCGTTGTTCGGCGTGGCGCGGGGGCTGTTCCCGAACGCCCGGCTGATCGAGGGCTACGGCCTCACCGAGACGTGCAGCGGGCTGACCTATCTCGACGCCGCGCACCAGGAGTCCAAGCAGGGCTCGGTCGGCATTCCGGTGCCGTGGGTGCAGGTCCGGGTGGTCGACCCGGACGGCGACGACGTGCCGGTCGGCGTGGACGGCGAGGTGGTCGCGCGGGGACCGAAGGTGAGCCCCGGCTACCTCGACGACCCGGAGGCGACCCGCGGCGCGTTTCGGGACGGCTGGTTCCACACCGGTGACATCGGCTGCTTCGACGCCGACGGCTACCTCTACATCCGCGACCGGCTCAAGGACATGATCCGCAGCGGCGGGGAGAACATGTCCAGCGCCGAGATCGAGAACGTGCTCGCCGACCATCCGCTCGTGCTGGCCGCGTCCGTGGTGGCGGCGCCGCATCCGGTGTGGCTGGAGGTCCCGGCCGCGTTCGTGATCGGCCGGCCGGGGTTGAGCCCGGAGGCGCTGATGGCGCACGCGCGGCAGCGGCTCGGCCGGTTCAAGCTCCCGAAGGAGGTCTACCTGGTGCCGGAGTTCCCGACCAACCCGTCGGGCAAGGTGCTCAAGCGGGCGCTTCGGGAGCTGCGGTCCTCGTTGCGGCCGGACTGGACGTACGACGAGGCCCGGCGGGACTGAGCGGTCCGGTCACCGGGCGGTGTTCGCGGCGTGGCGCAGCAGCGCGAGCGTGTGCACGAGCGCGAACCGCCGGGTGCCGCGACCCAGCTCGTCCCACGGCTTCTTCCAGGTCGTCCGCCGCGCGAGGTCCCAGGCGGTCGCGCCGTCGCCGATCAGGCCGCGCACGGCCTCGACCTCGTCGCGGTGGAAGGCCGCGAGCGCGTCGGCGCGGGCGGCGACGTCCCGGTACGGGAACTGGTGCGCGGGGCAGGCGATCTCGGCGCCGAGGTCCCGGATGCGTCGGAGCGACCGGAACAGGTCCGCGGCCGGGTCGTCCTCGGGGCGGCTCACGATGGCGAGCTGGGTGGGTCCCTCGGCCATCATGGTGTCGCCGGTGAAGACCAGGCCGCGGGTGTCGAAGTAGACAGTGTGCCCGTAGGTGTGCCCGGGGGTGGGCACGGCGTGGATGGTCACGTCGCCGAAGCGGAACTCCGTCCGGCCGGTCAGGCCGACGTCGAGGCGCAGGCTCTCGTGGTGCACGGCGACCTCGACCGCGTCGGCGTACATGCCGTCGACGACGTCGGGTGGGGCGCCGGTGAGGCCGAGCGCGGTCCGGAGCTGCTGGAGGAAGCTGCCGCGGCGCCGGTGCATGGTGGCGAAGTCGTCGGCGCCACCCATGACGATCCGCGCGCCGGAGACGGCCCGCAGCCGGTCGGCGAAGCCGACGTGGTCCGGGTGGTTGTGGGTGAGCAGGACGGTGGAGATGGCGTCGACCCGGTGCCCGATGGACGCGAGCGACCGCTGGAACGACGCCCAGCAGCTCGGGTGGTCGTAGCCGGCGTCCACGAGGACCGGGCCGTCGCTCGTGTCGACCAGGAAGACGGTGATGGACCGCAGGGCGCTGCCGTGCAGGGGGACGGGGACGGCCCAGACGCCGTCGACGACCTCGGTGGGGGCGGGCACCTGGCGGGCTCGCCAGCTGGCGGCGTGTACGTCGCTCACGGGTATGGACATCGTCCGGGGGCTCCCTTACTGTGAGGCATCAACATACCGGATGGTCGGAATCTAATTCAAGGAGTCCGATGAGCGAGGAGCGGACCGGGTTTCGGTTGTGGGCGACCGCGGAACCGGACCTGTGCGCGATCGTGACCGCCGATGACCGGCGCATCTCCTACCGGGAGCTGTACGCCGAGGTGAACCGGATCTCGCACGGCCTGCGTACCCGGGCGGGCCTGCGGCCCGGCGACACGGTCGCGGCGGTGATGACGAACAGCGTCGGCCTCGTCGCGCTGTACCTGGCCGCGATGCAGTCGGGGCTCTACCTGGTGACGCTCAACTACCACCTCACCGAGCCCGAGGTGGCCTACATCCTCACCGACAGCGCCGCCAGGGTGGTGGTGGGCTCCGAGCGGGTCGAGGACGTCGTGGTGGCCGCCGCCGCTGCCGCGCCCGGCATCCAGGTCTACCTCGACGGCACGCCCGCCGGTGACCGGGCCCGACCGCTGTCGGCGCTCACCGAGGGCATGCCCGCGACGAGCCCGCCGGACACGCCGGCCGGGTCGCTGATGATGTACACCTCGGGCACCACCGGCCGGCCGAAGGGCGTCAAGCGCCCGCTCAGCGGCGTCGACGCGGACACCGGCGCGCTCACCTACGTCTGGCTGTTCCGGGAGTTCGGCATGGAGCGCGGCGCGTTCGCGTCCTGGCTGGTCTCGGCGCCGATGTACCACTCGGCGAACATCACCCCGGCGATGGGCGCGCTGCACGCCGGCGGCACCATGGTCCTGATGGACGGCTGGACGCCGGAGGGCTTCCTGCGGCGGGTCCAGCAGCAGCGGGTGACCGGGACCAGCATGGTGCCGACCCACTTCTACCGGCTGCTGCAACTGCCCCAGCCGGTACGCGACGGCTACGACCTCTCCTCGCTGCGCTACGTGCTGCACGGCGCCGCGCCCTGCCCGCGCGAGGTCAAGCAGCGGATCCTCGACTGGTTCGGCCCGGTGGTCTACGAGTACTACGGCTCCACCGAGGTGGGCACCACAGTCGCGCGCCCGCACGAGTGGCTGGCCCACCCGGGCACGGTCGGGCGTCCGGCCTCCATCTCGACCCTGCGGATCCTCGACGAGATGGGCAACGAGGTGCCCGTCGGGCAGACCGGCATCGTCTACATGCGCCAGGGCGACGACCGGGTCGAGTACCACAACGACCCGGGCAAGACCGACGGCGCGCGCCGCGACGGCCTGATGACCGTCTGGGACGTCGGCCACGTCGACGCCGACGGTTTCCTCTACATCACCGGGCGCGCGGCCGAGCTGATCCTGGTCGGCGGCGTCAACGTCTACCCGGCCGAGATCGAGGCGGCGCTGATGGGCCACGACTGGGTCGCCGACGCCGGCGTGGTCGGCGTGCCCGATCCGGAGTTCGGCGAGGTGCCCCAGGCCCACGTCGTGCTGCGGGACACCGCGCCGGATCCGGACGCGGCCGTCGAGGAACTGCGCCACTACCTGGCGGGCCGGTTGGCGAAGCCGAAGCGCCCGCGGTCCTACGTCCTGCGCGACGCCCTGCCGCGGGACCCGAACGGCAAGCTCTACAAGGCCCGGCTCACGCGCGTCGAGGAGCCCAGCGCGTGACCGGCGTGACCGACGACCCGCTGGGAGGTGGGCATGGACTTCGCTGACAGCGACACCGACCTGGCGTTCCGGCGCGAGGTCGGCAGGTGGCTCGACGAGGCGCTGGCGGACGTGCCCGACCAGGAGGAGCTGTCCCAGGAGGAGCGCGAGCACTGGTCGCGGGTGTGGCAGGACCGGCTGTGCGCCGGCAACTGGGCCGGCCTGTCCTGGCCGGTCGCGCACGGCGGCCGGGGGCTGGACGCGCTCGCGCAGGCCATCTTCAACGAGGAGGCCGCGGTACGCGGGGCGCCGTACCCGCTCAACGGCGTCGGCATGATGCTGGCCGGGCCGACGATCATCGCGCACGGCACCGACGAGCAGCAGGCCCGGCACCTGCCCGGGATCCTGCGCGGCGACGAGTACTGGTGCCAGGGCTTCAGCGAGCCCGGCTCCGGTTCCGACCTGGCCAGCCTGAGCACGGCGGCGACCCGGGTCGAGGGCGGCTGGCGGATCAACGGCGCCAAGATCTGGACGTCAAACGCGCACAACGCGTCGAAGTGCCTGCTGCTGGCGCGTACCGACACCGACGCGCCGAAGCACCGGGGCATCACCTACTTCCTCGCCCCGATGGACGGGTTCACCGTCCGGTCGCTGGTGATGATCAACGGGGACACGGAGTTCAACGAGATGTTCCTCGACGACGTGTTCGTCCCCGACGCCGACGTGCTCGGCGGCGTCGGCAACGGTTGGCAGGTCGCGCTCACCACGCTCGCGTTCGAACGCGGCAGCATGGCGTTGAACCTCTGGGTGTGGGCCCGCCAGGCGGTCGACCGGGTGGTCGACGTCGCGCTGGAGCGGGGCACGGCCGACGACAGCGCGTTCGTCGACGCGGTGGGCGCGTTGCAGTGCGACGCCGAGGCGGTCCGGATCGGCTCGATGCGGATGCTCGGGGAGAGCCGCGCCGGCGGGGTCCCCGGGCCGGAGACCTCGGCGTTGAAGAGCCTGTGGGCCGGCGTGGTGCAGCACGCCAACCGGCTCGCCGTACAGCTCGACGACGCCGGCGGGGTGCTCGTCGACGGTGACGGCGCCGCCGCCCGGATCCGCCGCTACCTGCGGGCCCGCGCCCACACGATCGAGGGCGGCACGGAGGAAGTCCAGAAGTCGATCCTCGCGGAGCGGGTGCTGCACCTGCCCCGCTCACGCTGAGCGGAGTCGCCGGATGCGCGCAACATTCACCCAGGAGCAGCAGGAGATCGGCAAGACCGTGGGCTCGCTCGCGGACGGCGCCGGCGGCACGGCCCGCGACGCGCTGTCCGGCCCGTGGCGGGCCCCGGCGTGCGACGGACCGCTGCTGCGGGACTTCGCGCTGCTCGGGGTGCCCGAGTCGGCCGGGGGCGTCGGGTCGAGCCTGATCGACCTGCTGGTCGCCGTCGAGGCACTCGGCGAGCGGCTGGCGCCGAGCCGGTTCCCGGCGCACGCGGCGGCCGTCCAACTGTTGTGCGGCGACGGGCGGCGTACCGACGCGCTCCCCGACGGGGTGCTGGACGGTGGCCGGGTGCTCACCCCGGCGATCGACGTGCCGGGTGGTTCCGGTTGGGCGGACCGGTCGTCACCGGACCGGCTGGCCCGGACCCTGGTGCCGTACGCGGCACAGGCGGACGGTGTGGTCGCCCTCGGTCCCGACGGGGTGTGGGTCGCCGACCCGGCCCGGGTGACCGCGCGGCAGTCGCTCGACCCGTCGATGCCGTTGTCGGACGTCGCGCTGGCCGCGCCCGAGCGGACGCGGCCGGTCGGGACCGGCGCGTGGCGGGCCACGCTCGTGGTGGCCGCGCAGTTGTGCGGGGTGGCCCAGGGCGCCATCGACCTGGCCGCCGAGCAGGCGCGGACACGCCGGCAGTTCGGGCACGTGATCGGGTCGTTCCAGGGGGTGGCGTTCCCGCTCGCCGAGGCGGCCACCGCGCGCAAGGCGGCGTGGGACCTGACGCTGTACGCCGGGTGGGCGGTCGACAACGGCCGTCCGGACGCCGAGATCCAGGTGCACGCCGCGAAGGCGGCGGCGGGGCGGGCGGCGATCTTCGCGGCGGAGCGGTGCATCCAGGTGCACGGCGGGATGGGCATCACCATGGAGGCGGACCCGCACCTGTTCCTGCGTCGCGCGTTCGTGTTGGACGCCTGGTGCGGACGGGGCTCGTGGCATCGGCGGCGGACCGGGGAGCTGCGCATCCGGGCGCGCCGGACAGATCGCGCCTGACCTGCGGAACCCTTGCCCGGCTTCGGCCGGAGCAGTAACATACCGGCTGGTCGGAATAAATGAGGAGAAGGCCGTGAAGTTCGGAATCATGAACCTGTTCCCGGTGGCCGACGGCGCATCGGACCACCAGGTGCTTCGAGAGACCCTCGAGGAGATCCAGCTGGCCGACGAACTCGGCTTCGACTCGATCTGGCTCGCCGAGCACCACTTCTCGAAGTACGGCATCCTCGGCAGCCCGCTGAACTTCGGCATGGCGGTCGCGGAGCGGACCACGCGGATCACCATCGGCACCGCCGTCCTCGTGCTGCCGCTGCACCACCCGCTGCGGCTGGCCGAGGACATCGCGGCCCTCGACGTGCTCAGCGGCGGCCGGGTCTCGATCGGCGTCGGCCGTGGCTACCAGCCCGCCGAGTTCGCCGGCTTCGGCGTCCCGCTGGCCGAGTCGAAGCAGCGCTACCAGGAAACCCTGGACATCCTGCGGCTCGCCCTGTCGCAGGAGAACTTCTCCTACCACGGCGAGATCTTCCACTACGACGGCGTCACGACCTATCCGCGGCCGTTCACCCCGGGCGGCCCGCCGATCCTGCAGGGCACGGTCTCGCCGGAGAGCTTCCGGGACCGCGGCGCGGTGGGCGAGTCGATCATCACCTCGCCGAACTTCACACCGTTGGGCATCATGCAGAAGAACTTCGACCTCTACCGGCGGAGCATGGGGGAGAACGGCTTCGACATCTCCACCTACGACCTGCCGTTCATGCAGCAGGTCTGGTGCGGCGACAGCCGGGAGGGCCTCCGCGAGGCCGCCCAGGCGGCGATGAACTACTACAAGTCCGTCGGCAAGGTCATCCCGGGCTCGGCGGAGGCCATCGAGAAGGAGCGGTCCTACTACGCGGCGGTCGCCAAGAACATCGAGCTGCTGACGCTGGAGCAGACGCTCACCCACGGCGGCAACTTCGGCTCGGCCCAGCGCGTCATCGAGACCATCGAGATGCTGCGCGAGCAGCTCGGCATCAACCACTACATCGGCTGGCTGCGTATCCCGTCGCTGGACCGCCGGGAGGCGCTGCGGTCGATGGAGGAGTTCGCCGACAAGGTCATCCCGCACTTCCGGGCCCAGGGCGCCGACCGTGCCGCGGTGAGCGCGCCCGCCGCCGAGGCGGTCCTCGGGTGAAGGTCAGCTGCTTCCTGAGCGCCCAGTTCGACCCGTCGGCCTCCGCCACCGAGGGCATCGACGGCGTGCTGGCCCAGGCGGTCGCCGCCGAGGCGGCCGGCTTCCACGCCGTCTACCTCGGACACCACTTCCTGGCCCGGTCGGCGTTCGTCCAGCCCGTCCCGTTGGCCGGCTACCTGGCCCACGCCACCGGCCGGGTCCGGATCGGGTTCGGGGTCCTGCTGGCGCCGCTGCTGAACCCGGTAGCGCTCGCCGAGGACCTGGCCTCGCTCGACGTGCTCTCCGGCGGCCGGCTCACCGTCGGCATCGGCGCCGGCTACCGCCGCCGCGAGACCACCGCGTTCGGGGTGGCCTGGGAGGACCGGCTGCGGCGCCTGCGGGAGTACGTCCCGATCCTGCGATCGCTGTGGAACGGCGAGACGATCGACATCGCGGGTAGCTGGGGCGAGGTGCCCGGCGCGCACCTGGCGCTGCGCCCGGCGCAGGCCGGCGGTCCACCGCTGTGGATCGGCGCGTTCGCCGAACCCGCGGTGCGCCGCGCCGCACGACTGGACGCCCCGTGGCTGATCGGCCCGAAGGGCGACGACGACGAACTGGCCCGGCTGCTCGCCCTCTACCGGGCCGAGCTGACCGAGCGTGGCTTTCCCCTGGAACGGGAGTACCCGATGAGCCGCGAGGCGTACCTCGGCGACAGCTATCCGGCGGCCGTCGCGGCCGTCCGCCCGCCCCTGCAACGCCAGTACGCGGGCTACAAGTCCTGGGACGACGCCCAGTCCCTCGACCTCGACCGGTATCTGGCCGAGGACTGCCTGGTCGGGTCCGCCGACGAGATCGTCGCCAAGTTGCGCCGCTGGGAGACCGAGCTGGGCATCACCGAGGTCTCGCTGCGGCACCAGTTCGTCGGCGCCGGGCAGGACGAGGCGATGGAACAGCTCGCCCGCTTCGGCGCCGAGGTCATCCCGCGGGTCAGCACCCCCGCCGCCGCCCCCGAGGCCCTCCGGTGACTGCCGCCAACCTGGCCCGGATCCTCGAAGGCCGGCACGCCGACCGGGGCGACCGGCCCGGCCTGTACGGCGAGGACGGCCGGTCGTGGACGTTCGAGCAGATCGACCTGCTCGCCGGCGGCGTCGCCACCGCGCTACGGGCCGAGGGCGTCACCGCCGGCGACCGGGTCGCCTGCTACCTCACCAACGGCCCCGAAATCGTGTTCTTCCTCTTCGGGGCGTGGAAGATCGGCGCGGTGCCGGTCACCGTCAGCAGCCTCTACAACGCCGCTGAACTGGCCGAGTCGACCGCGAAGACCGCGCCCCGGCTCCTGCTCGTCGACGACCGTCGCCCGGACGTCGTGGCCGACCTGCTCGGCGCCGCGCCGGACGGCGTACCGTTCCCGGTCCGCTCCGTCGCCGGCGCGCTGCCCGGCGCCCCGGAACTGCCCTGGCGGCGGGAGGTCCGGGTGCCCGGCGTCGACGTCGCGCCCGAGGCGGAGGCCTGCATCCTGTTCACCGGCGGCACGACCGGACGGCCGAAGGCGGTCAGTGTCACCCACGGCGGTACGCGTGAGTCGCTGACCCGGCTCGCCCGGGTGACCACCGGCACCGACGCGGAGGGCACCGCGGCCCGCGACGCCAAGCCCAACCTCATCGCGTTGCCGCTGTTCCACAGCGGCGGCCAGCACTCGCTGTTGTTCGCCTTCTTCGTCGGCCGGCCGGCGGTGGTCTGGGAACGCTTCGGCGTGGACCGGCTCGCCGACCTGATGGCACGGTTCGCGTTCGACAACTTCTTCTTCCTGCCCACGATGGTCTACGACATCGTCCACGCCGAACGGGACCTGCCGTTCCAGGGCGTCAAGTCCGTCCTGGTGGCCGGCCAGGCGATCGCGTGGCCGGTGCGGCGTGCGTTCGAGCAGCGCTACCACGTGCCCATCCTGGTCAACTACGGCTCCACCGAGGCCGGTCACATCGCCGGCTGGACCGGGCGGGACATGAAGGCCGGCCGGTGGAAGCCGGGCTCCGCCGGCCGGGTCTACCCGGGCGTCGAGCTGGAGATCCGCGACGACGCGGGTGCCGCGCTGCCGACCGGCGCGGAGGGCGAGGTGGTGGTCCGGTCCGCGCTGACCCGGGGCTACGTCGACGACGCCGAGGCGTCCGCCGAGCTGGTCCGCGACGGCTGGGTGCACACCGGCGACATCGGCTACGTCGACGACGACGGCGTGCTCTTCCTGGTCGGTCGCAAGCGGGACATGATCAAGTGCGGGGGCTTCCAGGTGTGGCCCGAGGAGATCGAGGACGAGCTGCGCGGGCATCCGCTGGTGCGCGACGTCCGGGTGCTCGGCCGGCCGGACGACCGGCTCGGCGAGATCCCGGTGGCGCTGGTGGTGCGCGAGGACGACGACGCGGTCGGCGACGACGCGCTCGCCGACCGGCTCGTCGCGTACGCCCGGGACCGGCTGGCCCACTTCAAGGCGCCCCGGCGGATCGAGTTCGTGCCCGCCCTGGAGCGCAGCACGACCGGGAAGATCAGCCGCGTGTCGGCTGCCGTGCCGGACGGAGGCGTGAGCCGATGAGGTTCGGCATCATGGCGTCGCACCAGTACCCGCACGGCGACGACCTCGGCAGGCACCTGAACGACCTGTTCGGCACCGTCGAGCTGGCCGCGGAGCTGGGCTACGACTCGGTATGGACGATCAACCACTTCCAGTCCAACCTGGCCACCCCGCAGCCGATCTCGATGATGGCGAGCCTGATCCCGCGCTCGGGCGACATGATGCTCGGCACCGGGATCCTGCTGCTGCCGATGTTCCACCCGGTGCACATCGCCGAGGAGTTCGCCACGCTGGACCACCTCTCCGGCGGGCGGGTGGTCCTCGGCGTCGGCGCGGGATACCGGGAGAACGAGTTCGCCGCCTTCGGGGTCGACCCGGAGACCCGGTTCCGCCGCTTCGACGAGAGCCTGCGGCTCATCCGCGCGCTCTGGACCGGGGCGCCGGTCACCCACGAGGGCGAGTTCTATCCGCAGGTCGACGCCACCATCGGGGTGCGGCCGCTGACCCCGGGCGGCCCACCGATCTGGATCGGCGCCGGCGGCAAGAAGGCGGTCCGCCGGGCCGCCCGGCTCGGCGACGCCTGGTACGCGCCGGGCAACTCGCCGAGCCGCCGGTTCCTCCCCGAGCACCTCGCCGTCTACGACGAGGCGCTGGCCGAGTACGGCCGCGACCCGGCGACGGTGCAACGGCCCGTCGGCGTCGAGCTGTACTGCGCGCCGAGCACCGAGCAGGCCGTCGCGGAGGCGTTGCCGCACGCCCGGGTCGAGTACTCGACGTACGCCGAGTATCCGGCGCTGCGGTGGCAGCGGGACCGGTTCGACGAACTGGTCCGCAACACGCTGCTGCTCGGCTCGCCGGAGTTCCTCATCGAGCGGATCTCCGCCCTGCGGGACCTGGGCTTCGACCACCTCATCTTCCGCCCCGGCTGGCTGGGCATGCCGACCGAGAAGCTCCGCGCCTCGCTGCGGTTGTTCGCCGCCGAGGTGATCCCCGCCTTCCGCTCCACCCGAGAAGAGGAATCGCCGTGAAGAAGACCGAAGCCGAGCTGCTGGAGAACCAGTGGGACGTGGCGAACATGGAGGTCGACCCCGAGGTTCTCGCGACGTACGTGCGCTACGACGTCGACGAGCAGCGGGCCGTCGCCACCATCACCTTCGACCGCCCCGACCGGCTCAACGCCATCCCGGTGGCCGCCTTCGAGCGGGTCGGTGACCTGGTTCGGGAGGCCGAGACCGACGACCGGGTCAAGGTCATCGTGTTCAAGGGGGAGGGGGAGCACTTCGGGACCGGCGCCGACGCCGCCGAACTCGGCCACTACATCGGCTACAAGACCGGCACCGACAAGGCGTCCCGGCGCCGGCCGGCGCAGCGCCAGCGCATCCTGCCCGACCGCAACGTGCTCAGCTCCGGCTTCACCCGCCCGATCATCGAGTCGCTCAAGGCGACCATCTGCCAGGTGCAGGGCTACTGCTACGGCGGCCACTTCCAGATCGCGCTCTCCGCCGACATCGTGATCGCCTCCCCGGACGCCCGGTTCACCCACCCGGCGTTCCGCTACCTCGGACCCGCGCCGCAGGACATGTACCACTGGATCGAGAAGGTCGGCCTGACCACGATGAAGGACGTCATGCTCACCATGCGGGCGATCGGCGCCGAGGAGGGTGAACGCAAGGGCCTGGTCACCAAGGTCGTCGAGCGCGACGAACTGCAACGGTGGGTCGACGACTACGCCGACGCGATCGCGGTCATGCCGCTCGACTCACTGATGATGGGCAAGTCGATGATGCAGGTGGTGATGGAGGCCCGGGGCAAGGGCCTGGGGGCGATGACCGGCTGGGTCGGGCACGGCTGGGCCACCAACGTCAGCTTCGCCGACGGCGACTGGAACTTCCTCAAGGAGCGGCGGGAGAAGGGCATCGCCCAGGCGCTGGCCGACCGGGACCGGCTGGTCGCGCCGTACTTCCGGCTCAGCGACGCCCGGTCGCGGGAAGAGTAGGCGACCGACGTGAAGTTCGGCATCCTGCTCGACCACCAGTACGCCCCCGGCGACGACCTGCGCCGGCGGGTCGACGAGACCGTCGAGTACGTCCAGCACGTCCGCGACCTGGGCTACGACTCGGTGTTCGGCATCCACCACTACCTGTCGTCACTGAGCACCCCGCAACCGCTGCCGCTGCTGAGCCGGCTCATCGACCACTCCGGGACGATGCAGCTCGGCACCGGGATCCTGATCCTGCCGCTGGGCCACCCGGTGCACTGGGCCGAGGAGATCGCCACCATCGACCAGATGTCCGGCGGCCGGTTCGTGCTCGGCATCGGCTCCGGCTACCGCGACGTCGAGTTCGCGTCGTTCGGCATCGAGCGGCGTACCCGGGTCTCGCGGATGACCGAGGCCCTCGCGGTGATGCAGCGGTTGTGGACCGGCGAGACAGTCCACCACGAGGGCCGGCACTTCCGGCTCGACGGGGTGCGGTGCAGCGTGCTGCCCGCGCAGCGGCCGCACCCGCCGGTCTGGGTGGGCGCCAACGGCCCGGCGGGGATCGCCCGGATCGCCCGGCAGGGGCTGCCCTGGCTGGCCCCGTCGAACGTGCGGCGCAACTGGGCGGTCGGCAACCTGACCGACTACCGCGAGCAGCGCCGGGCCGCCGGCTTCGACGAGGAGGGGGCGGTCTTCCCGATCCACCGCGACCTGTGCGTCGCGGATTCGTTCGACGACGCGTACGCGACGGCCGGGGACGCGGTCCGCCGCTCCTACGGCGAGTACGTCCAGTACGGCATGGACTTCTTCGAGTCACAGTGGGACGCGATCAAGGAGAAGGCGTTGTTCTTCGGCTCGCCCGACGACATCGCGGCGAAGATCCAGGACTTCGCGGACGCCGGCTACAACCACTTCGTCTTCCGGGCCCAGTGGCTCGGCCTGCCGATCGAGCGGTCGATCGAGATCGTCGAGCGGTTCGCCCGCGAGGTCATGCCGAGGTTCCGCCGATGAGGGTCGGACACGTGATCGTTCCCGCCGACGACCTGGACGCCCAACTCGACTTCTACACCCGTCTCGGGCTGACGGTGCGGTTCCGCGACGGCGACCGGTACGCCGCGGTCACCGACGGCACCGTGACCATCGGCCTGGCCGATGCCTCCCAACAGCCAGTCGCCGGCCGGACCCTGCTCAGTGTCCAGATCGACGACCTGGACGCCTGCGTGACGCGGCTGGTCGCGGCCGGCGCCACCGTCACGGCGCCGGTGACCGGACCGCACGAGCGGCGGGCGCTGGTCGTCGACCCCGGCGGCAATCCGCTTGTCATCTACGAGCGGCTGACCTGACCCATCGCCGTCGCCGGGCCGGCCGGCGACGCCACCACGTCCCACCCGCCACCGGGTGAGGGAAGGACATCACATGACCGTCAGCGAGGCGCTCCGTGGCCGCACCGTCGCCGTCCTCGGCGGCACCGGCCCGCAGGGGCGTGGCCTGGCCCGGCGCTTCGCCGCGGCCGGACTCGACGTGGTGCTCGGCTCGCGTGCCGCCGAACGTGCGGCGGAGGCGGCCGCAGCGTTGCCCGGCCGCGTGCGGGGGTTGTCGAACGCCGACGCGGCGGACGCCGGCGACATCGTCGTGGTCGCCGTGCCGTGGGCGGGCCACGCTGAACTGCTCACCGAACTCGCCCCGGCGCTGGCCGGGAAGATCGTGGTCGACTGCGTGAATCCGCTGGGCTTCGACAGGCAGGGCGCCTACGCCCTCGACGTGCCGGAGGGCTCCGCGGCCCAGCAAGCCGCCACGATCCTGACCGCATCACGGGTCGTCGGCGCGTTCCACCACGTCTCCGCCGTGATCCTGGAGGATCCCGCCCTCGACACCGTCGACACCGACGTCCTCGTGCTCGGTGACGACCGCGAGGCCACCGACCTGGTCCAGGAACTCGCCGCCGCGATCCCCGGCGTCCGCGGCGTCTACGGCGGCCGGCTGCGCAACGCGGGTCAGGTAGAGGCGTTCACCGCCAACCTCATCTCGGTCAACCGGCGCTACCGGGCCCACGCGGGCCTGCGTGTCACCGACGTGTGACCCCGGCACAAGGAGCACGCCTGACGGAGTTCGCCCGCCGGCCGGCGTGCGGGAGGACAGCAGCTTCACGGCCCGACAGTCCGCAGGCACGTCGGCGAAAGCCGTCACACCGTGCGGCCGTCAGGCGTTGAGGTCGGCCCGCTGTGCGGAGGTCAACAGTTGTACCCGGGCGTTGTCGTGCCTCCGGGAGTAGACCGCCAGCCACCGCGGGGACCGGCCGTCGGACAGGACGTCGATATCGGTTGCTGCCGCGGCCATCGCCGCCACGACTGCGGGCGGCGAGTGCTCGGCCGCGACGTGCAGGGCCGAGTCATGCCGAGCGGCATGCAGCGGTCGACTCCCGCCGCTTGACGAGCCCGCACCGGCGACCTCGCTCGCCTGGTCGGCCGTTGACGGAGGACCGGGCGTCCGACGGCGTGCTAGCCAGCAGACGTCGGCAGTGAATGCTGGTCGAGATGCTCGACCGCGTCGACGATGTCGGGAAAAGCGTCGATGAAGGCATCGACGTAGCGGGGATCGAAGTCCGTCGGCTTCCGGACCCCGCTCTGCAGGCAGCCGACGAAGTGCATGCCGGCGCCCCCGGCGGCTAGTGCGTCACCTGGTGAATCCCCGACGTAAACGCACTGCCCGGGTGGTATGTCAGTCGCTGCGAGCAATTCATCGAAGGCGCGCGGATCCGGTTTGCGGAAACGCGTGTTGCCGGCGTGGTAGATGCCGCTGACCCGCTCGGCCAAGACATGATCCGGCTCCAGCATGTGCCGAACCTCGTCCTCGGTCCGCGACGTCAACAGGAACACCGACCGGCCGGTCATCACGAATTCGTCCAGCGCACGCAGGTTCTCCGGGGGAATCAGATCCAGACGACCGTCGGCGATGTACGCTTCCAGCGCGCTCTGATAGAGCGTCGAGAACTGCGCCAGGTCCAGACCGGGTGAACGTCGGGGCATGGCGTCGAGAAGCGGCTCGCCCCAGGTGGATAGATGCACCTCCCGTCGCATGGGGGGCCGGCCCATCGCCGCCAGGATTTCATTCTCCAGAGCGAACGAGGCGGCCTGAGTGAGGCACAGGGTGTCGTCGACGTCCACGATCACAGCGCGAATCACGAGCCAAGCCTAACGGCCCCGGCGGTTGCCCACACTCATCGGGAAGCGGAGTTTCCCGGTCCGTCTGCCGCGTCAGGACGGCGGCGAGCCGGGGCTCCTGCGGCAGCTACCGGGACGCGATGCCGCTGTGCCTGGGGAGCGTCATGTCGACAAAGGTACGTGCCAGCGACCGATGGCCGCACCGCACCCCTGCCGGGTACGAGATCCGCCTCGGTCGACGGTCGCCGCGCCGATTGTCGCCGGCGGCAGATTCCCGATCTTGCACGTGTGGCGGCACCTCCCGCCCGGATTCGGGCTGTCGAGGGCCACCGCGCACCGCCAGCCACCTGCTTCTGCCTGACGGCGGCAAGACCCGCCTGCGCGCCGACCGGATCGCCGCTGACCTACCCGCCACAAGAGACCCTCGTCCTGCACCACGTCGAAACCAACCGCTACGCAGATGAAGATGGCTGAATTACGACGGCGCTCGGGAATGGCCGCGATATACAATCGCGGCAAGGTGGAGCCAAGGCCGAGATTCCGGCACCGGTGTGAGGGAGGGGGCAGGATGTTCGGCAGGATGTTCGGCAGGATGATTGATTCGACGAACAACATCAACGATCTGAGGGACCAGCTCAGACCCGACCTGAGTCGGGAATCGCTCGGCGTCGGGCCCGACTTCCCCGGGATCGCCCCGAACCCGCTGCTGAGCAGTGATGCGCGGAAGCGCAATGCGGAATTGCGTTCGGGGGCGCTTGCGCTCGGCGTTCTCGTCGACTGGCGGGAGGTGAACAGCAACCCTCGCGTGGTCCTGATGTTCGACGTGGAGACCGCCGACGGCATCTCGTTCCGCGGCATCGCAGACGAAGACCTCACGATCACCGAGCTCACCCGACTCGCCCCGGGGCAGACGTTGCCCGTGCGCTACCGGCCGGCGGTCATGGACCACTACGTCGCCCTTGCCCGGGACGCGGACCCCGCCCATGTGCAGCAGCTCTCTGACGAGATCGCGAGTCGCAAGCGGACCTGATCCGAAGCCACTGAGCGTGAGCATGCCGCTGGGCCACCGGACTACTGGGGGTCAAGGGGTCGTCGGTTCGAATCCGGCCGTCCCGACAGTAAACGAGCAGGTCAGGGTCTTGATTCACTTCGGTGGGTCGAGGCCTTCTTGCTGTTCCGCCTCGACGTTCCGCACCACGAGCTGGCGGCGGACCGCGACGTCCAGCGCGGTGCGGAGTCGGCCGAGCGTCAGGCGGACCGACGGGACGCCCGATCCGGTCCCTGGCTTACCGCCCCGGCGTCGACCCTTCGTGAGCCCCTCACCGCCGCCGAGTGCACCGCCGACGAGCCCACCATCGCCAGCGCCCCTACCAACAGATCCCCGCCGTCCTCAACGCCGAACCCGACGGCATGCGCGCCGAGGACATCTACCTCGCCCTCGGCATCGGGCCCTCAGCGGAACACGTCAAAGGCGCCCGCGCGAAGCTCAAGGGCATGGTCAACCGACTCCGAACCGCCCTCTCAGCCCTCGGATTCGGGGCTGGCGCGCCGCCACAACCACACACCCGTCAGGACGCAGGCGGCTCCAGCCACCGCGATGCCAACCTTTGCCGCACCGGAGACGTCGTCCAGGAAGGGAAAGGCGCGGGAGGCTGCCAGCGCCAGGAACGCGACGACGAAGAGAACGAGGGCAAGAGCGCGCTGACCGGTCATGGGTGCCTTCCGGGGGGTCGGGACATGCTCGGCCACGTCGGGGTCGCCCCGGCGCGCGGGCATCTCGTCACCATGATCGCAGGTGTGCGATGGGAGGACGGCCCGAGGCTTGCGCTTGCTGGACGCGCACGAGCGATGGTCAATACCCGGCACGTCACCGCGACGGGGATTCCGTCGGCGGCCAGCTCGTTCACGAGCGGGCGGAGGCTTCGCGCCAGCATCGATGTCGGCTTGGCGCAGCCACGTGGACCACGTCATCGGATGGACTCCGAAGTCCTTCACGATCTGCTCGACCGTCACGCCCGGATCACTGTCACGGGCCACCCGCACGACATCGTCACGGCACTGTCGTACCTTCCGGATGTCGACCACGGCCGTCGGCGTGCAGACCCGGCGGCGCGGCCGGTCGGCGCGGTGCGGGTGGACATCGGCAGTCGCGTTCGCCGCCACGGACCTGGCGCACGCGCCAGGGTCAGGACCGCAACGGGCGCACCTCGACGATCATCTCCGTCTCGCAGCAGATGTCCAGCGTCAGCGCGGCGACGGTGACCGCCGAGCGGGCATGCCGTCCGCGCTCGCCGTACAGGTCCATGAGCAGGTCCGAGCAGCCCTCGGCGACCACCGACGGTTTGTTGAAGCCGGGTTCGCCGTAGACGTACGCGTTGATCTTGACGATCCGGACCACGTCGTCCAGGTCACCGATCTCCCGGCGCAGCGAGGAGAGCAGCGCGAGCGCGTTGTAACGGGTCGCCGCCCGCGCCTCGGCGACGCCGATGGCCACGCCGACCGGGCCCTTGAAGGGATAGCCCCCCTCGTGGAACGGACCGTGGCCGGCGAGGTACACGAGGTTGCCGGTGCGGACCGCGCGGACCCGGCGGGTGCCCGGCTTCTCCGGCAGCACCGGCAGCTCCAGGCCGAGCTCCGCGATCTTCTTCTCGATCTCCATGTCGCTGCTCCTCAGTTCCCGTCCCAGAAGACGATCCGCTTGCGGGCCAGCTCGATCAGCTTCGTCATGCCGATGCCCATCAGCCCGAGCAGGATGAGGATCGCGAAGACGGTGGCGATGTCGAGCCGGAAGTTGGCCTGGAGGATCAGCACGCCCAGCCCCATCTGACCGCTGACGAACTCGCTGACGATGGCGGCGATGACCGCGTACACCGCGGCGATCTCCAGACCGGCGAAGATGAACGGCAGGGCGCTGGGCACGATCACCAGGCGGATGGTGAGCGCCCGGCCCGCGCGGAGCGAGCGCATGAGTTCGAGCCGCTCGGCCGGCACCGAACGCATCCCCGACACGGTGTTCACGAAGATCGGGAAGAACGTGACGAGGACGGCCAGCGCGACCTTCGACTCGATGCCGAAGCCCAGCCAGACCACCATCAGCGGGGCGATCGCGATCTTCGGTACCGCCTCGATCATGACGATGTACGGGCGGATGATCGCCTGCGCGGTGGGGGAGATGGCGACCAGGCCGCCCAGCAGGAGGCCGATGACCACGCCGCCGCCGAACCCGAGCAACACCTCCTGGAGCGTGCGCCAGAAGTGCGGGTAGAAGCTGGCCGGGCCGGTCTGCGCGAGCCCGCGCCAGAGCGACTGCACGACGCTGACCGGGGTGGGGACGAGCACCGAGTTGACCTGGGTGACCCGGACCGCGACCTCCCAGCCGACGATGATCAGCACCAGGGAGACCGGAAACCAGAGTCGCGCGGTGAGGCGTCGCTCGGCCGGCTCCGCGCCGCCGGGGAGTTTGCGGGCGGACAGGACTTTCTCCGACACTGCCATGCGTCACTCCGGTCGGTCGAGAAGCTTGCGGATCTGGTTGGTGTACGCGCCGAAGTCCGCCGAACCGGTGACCTCGAGTTCGCGCGGCCGGGGCAGGGTGACGTCGACGATCTCGCGGATCGTGCCGGGGCGTCCGGTCATCACGATGATCCGGTCGGAGAGGAACACCGCCTCCGCGATGCTGTGCGTGACCAGCAGGATGGTCTTGCCGGTCTGCTGCCGGACCCGCTCCACCTCGAGGTTCATCTGGTCCCGGGTCATCGCGTCCAGCGCCCCGAACGGCTCGTCGAGCAGCAGCAGCCGGGGATCCTGCAACAGCGAGCGGGCCAGTGCGGCGCGTTGCTGCATGCCGCCGGAGAGTTCGCCGGGGTACTTCTCGGCGAATCCGTCCAGCCCGACCATCTCGATCAGGGTCCGGGCCCGGGGCCGGACGTCCCGGAACCGGCGTCCGGCCACGATCCCGGGCAGGGCGACGTTCTGTTCGACGGTCCGCCACGGCAGCAGCACCGCCTGCTGGAACATCAGGCCCACGTCGGTTCCCGGCCCGGCGCCGGCGGCGTTGACGTCCACCGTGCCCTCGGTCTCGCCGGTCAGGCCGGCGACGATGCGCAGCAGGGTCGACTTGCCGCACCCGGACGGGCCGAGGATGGCGACGAACTCGCCCTCGGCCACGTCGAACGACACGTCCTGGAGGGCGACGACCGGGGTGCCGGTCCGGGTGCCGTACACCTTGGACAGACCCCGGGCCGACACCACCGGCGTCCGGGTCACGAGGTCGGCCACGAGGTCGCCTTGGCCTGGACCGCCGCCGCGTCGATCGCGCCGATCTTGGCGGCCACGTCGTTGGTGTAGAACGCCGAGACGTCCTTGACCTTGTCCTGGACGCCGAGGAACTGGACGTACGCCTGCCACGACTCCGCGGTGAACTGGCCGTACGGCTTCTCCGCCGAACCGTCGTCCTCGATCACGTCGATCCGGCGTTTGAGCACCGGCAGCGCGGCCTGCATGGCCTTGGCCCGGTCGCCGGTGGGGGCGAACTGCGGGTACTGCTCCCAGTGGATACGGATGGCCGCCTCCGGGTTCGCCTTGGCGAACAGCACGGACTTGGTGTAGGCGCGGGCGTATCCCGCCGCCGCCTCGGGGTTCTCGGTCAGCCAGGCGTTGCGGGCCAGCAGCCCGGCACCGAAGAGGTTCGCTGTCACGCCGGGCTTGTCGAGGTAGCGGAACTGGTATCCGGCGGCCTCCAGCGCGGCGTACCGCACGTCGTTGATGACCAGCGCGTCGATGTCGCC
This sequence comes from Micromonospora sp. NPDC018662, assembly GCF_044391475.1. Taxonomy (NCBI): domain Bacteria; kingdom Bacillati; phylum Actinomycetota; class Actinomycetes; order Micromonosporales; family Micromonosporaceae; genus Micromonospora; species Micromonospora sp. NPDC018662. Next base: position 130,176 of record NZ_JBISAC010000013.1, on the reverse strand, counting down.
CTTCTTGAGCGACTCGGCCGCCGCCGCCTCGGTGCCGACGGCGACGAAGTCGACCGAGGCCGGGTCGACGCCGGCGGCGCGCAGGCCGGCCTTGGCGAAGAGTTCGAAACTGCCGCCCAGCGAGGCCAGGCCGATGGTGGCGTCCTTCAGGTCGGCGAAGGACCGGACCGGACTGTCCGGCAGGACCGTCGCGTCGAAGAGGAACTTCGGTGCGACCTCGTAGAAGTACCGCAGGTCGAGGTTGCGCCCGTCCGCGGCGGCCTGCACCAGCACGTCCGGGCTGGGCGCGGAGATGTCGGCCTGACCGGCGGCGAGCAGTTGCAGGCAGGCGCCGGTGCCGCCGGCGACGGGCAGCATCTCGAGGGAGATCTTCTCCTCGGCGAAGTAGCCGAGTTTCTCGCCGATCCAGAACGGCGCGCCGCTGGCGGCGAGCGTCTCGGCGCAGTAGACGTAGCGGACCTTGCTGACTCCGTTCGCGTCGGTGCCGCCGCCCGCGCCGTCGTCGCCGCACCCGGTGGCGGAGAGCGCCACGGCGAGCACGCCGGCGAGGAACAACCGCTTTCTGATCATCCGACTACCTCCACGACCGTTCCGGATGGGCCCCCGACTGTCATGTTCCGTTTAGTGGAACATCGTTTCTATGGATGATGAAGCTAGGGAGTGGTCGGGATCGCTGTCAAGACATCGCCCGGACGGCGGTGGCGAAGTCGGCCATCTGTGCCAGCGCGTCGTCGCCGCTGATCCGACCGGCGAACTTGACCACCAGATCGGTCACCCCGACCTCGGTCTCCAGTCGCCGCACCCAGTCGACGCAGGTGGCGAGGTCGCCGACCACGTACCGGTCCGCCAGCCGGCTCGCGAAGTCGCCCACGCTGGCCTGGGTCACCATGGGATTGCCCCGCAGCAGGTGCAGCTCGTGCGAGACGCGCAGGTACTCCTCGGCGTCCCGCCGGGCCTGCCCGTCCGTCTCGCCCAGCACCACGTGCCGGACCAGCGGGCGGAACGCGGCCGGTGGTCGGCCCGAGGCGGCCCGGTGCTGGTCCACGGTCGCGAAGCCCCGGACGACCTCGTCCACGGTGAGCGCCGCGTCCGGGAACCAGGCCTCGCCGTGGCGGGCGGCCCGGCGCATCGCGGCGACCGACCGGCCGCCGACCCAGACCGGGACCGGCCAGGCGGGACGGGGGGAGAGCGTGAAGTCGGCCAGGGTGCGGTCGTCGTCCCGGTAGGAGACCGACTCCTGGTGCCAGAGCCGGTCCATCAGGGCCAGGTGGCGGTCGGTGACGGCGCCCCGCCGGCGGGCGTTGGCGCCCAGCGCGGCGAACTCCGGCTCGTCCCAGCCGATCCCCGCGCCGAGCACCGCCCGGCCCTCGCTGAGGTTGCTGAGCAGGGCGAATTCCCCGGCCAGCCGGACCGGGTCGGCCAGCGGCAGGATCAGGATGTTCGTGCCCAGCCGGACCCGCTCGGTCCGGGCCGCGACCGCTGCCAGCACCAGCTGTGGCGAGGGCCAGTAGGTGGGGTAGCCGTGGTGCTCACCGAGCCAGACCGAGTCGTACCCCATGGCCTCGGCGGCGACCGCCTGGGCGACGGTACGGCGCACGTCCGACCCGCCCTCGGGCAGCCGGACCCCGAGCCGGAGCCTAGCCACGGTCCACCGCCGGGTAGCTGGCCTGGTCGAACACCCGCATGTCGTGGCCGGGGAGCACCACGTCGGCGTGTTCGGCCAACCGGTCGAAGGACCGGTAGTAGTCCGCCAGGTCCACGTGGGTCCGGGACGGGACCACCCGGTAGGGCCCGGCGCCCCGCCAGTTCTCGAACTGGGCGCAGTGGTCCCCGGCGAGGGCGTACCGGCCGGCGGCGGTGTCCACCACCAGGGCGGTCATGCCGGGCGTGTGCCCCGGGATGTGCAGCAACCGCAGACCGGGACGGAGCGTGACGTCACCCTCGATCAGCCGCGTCCGGTCCATGGTGGCCAGCCAGCGGGGGGTGAAGCCGAGCGCCGGGGCCTCGTAGGCGGCCTGGTGCACCGGGTACGGCGCGATGGCGTACGCGACCTCGCTGCGCTGCACCACGAACTCCGCGTTCGGGAACAGGTGGTTGTTGCCGCAGTGGTCGTAGTGCAGGTGGCTGAGCACGACCGTCCGGACCGTGGCCGGGTCCACGCCGGCGGCGGCGAGCGCCGCGGCCGGTTCCTCCTCGGCGGTGCGCTCGAACGGCCGGTGGTGCCGGGTCACCCACTCCGCGTCCGGCGAGCCGGTGTCCAGGACCGTCACCTCGCCCCGGTCGTCCCGGACCACCCAGATGATGTGCGGGCTGTCCACCGTCTCCCCGGGGTGCTGCCCCCAGAGCAGGTCGGCGCGTCGGATGCCGGGGGCGCGGCCCACCCGTACCGGCACGATCTGCGATGTCATCGTCCTCCCGTCCCGACGGGCCACCCGCCGATTGCTCAACGTCGGACCGGTTGGTGGAACACCATTCCGGAGAGCGGTACCGTAACAGCGCGGGAGGGCGAAGCCCAGGGCTGGCGGATCGCCGCTTCATCTCCTTGACCAGCGGGTCCGGCACTCGGTACGGTTTGAGGAACGACGTTCCTGCTAACGGAACGACCAAACGACGGGAGTGGGCCGGGTGGGTGGGCAGGAGTCGCGGAGCCGGCGGGCGCTGGACGGTGTCCGGGTGCTCGACGTGTCGACGATCCTGGCGGGTCCGTTGACCTGTCAGATCCTCGGCGACTTCGGCGCCGACGTGATCAAGATCGAACACCCGCGGCACGGGGACGGCATGCGGGGCCACGGCCTCAGCAAGGACGGCGTCGGCCTCTGGTGGAAGATGATCGGCCGGAACAAGCGGACCGTCGGGCTCTACCTGGGCGACCCGGATGGTCAGGAGATCTTCCGGGAGCTGGTCCGCACCGCCGACGTGGTGGTGGAGAACTTCCGCCCCGGCACGCTGGAACGCTGGGGCCTGGGCTGGGCGGACCTGCGGGCGCTCAACCCCGCGCTGGTGCTGCTGCGGGTCACCGGCTTCGGGCAGACCGGCCCGTACGCCGCCCGCCCCGGCTTCGGCACCCTCGCCGAGTCGATGAGCGGCTTCGCCCACCTGACCGGGGCGCCGGACGGACCGCCGATGCTGCCCGCCTTCGGGCTGGCCGACTCCATCGCCGGGATCACCGGCGCGGCGGCGGTGCTGACCGCCCTCTACGCGCGGGCCACCGGCGACGGCACCGGCCAGGAGATCGACCTCGACATCCTGGAGCCGATCATGACGGCGGTCGGCCCGAGCGTCATCTACGTCGACCAGCTCGGCGTGGTCCAGCAACGGACCGGCAACCGGTCGCTGAACAACGCCCCGCGCAACACGTACCGGACCGCCGACGGGCACTGGGTGGCCATCTCCACCTCGGCGAACTCCATCGCCGAGCGGGTGCTGACCCTGGTCGGGCACGCCGAGGTGATCGGCGAGGAGTGGTTCGCCACCGGCGCCGGCCGGGCGCGGCACGCCGACCTGCTCGACGGGTACGTGGCCGACTGGATCGGCGCGCGGACCCGGGCCGAGGTGATCGAGTCGTTCACCGCCGCCGGGGCCGCCGTCGCGCCGGTGTACGCGCCTGACGAACTCCTGGCCGACCCGCAGGTCAGGGCGCTGGACATGATCACCCAGGTGCCCGATCCGGACCTGGGCCAGATCCGGATGCAGAACGTGCTGTTCCGGATGAGCGCCACCCCCGGTGAGATCCGCTTCACCGGGCGGGGCGTGGGGGCCGACACCGACGAGGTGCTCGGCGACGAACTGGGCATCGGCGCGGAACGACTCGCCGAGCTGCGAGACCGGGGAGTGCTGCGATGACCGTGGAGACCATCGGAAGCGAGCGGCGCGGCGACGTCCTGCTCGCCGCCGTCGAGGCGGGCATCCGGGTCTTCGACCTGGGCCGGCCGCTGCGCATCGGCATGCCCCAGTCGCCGAACCACCCGCCGTTCTGGCACACCCTGCCCCGCCGGCACGGCGACAGTTACCGGGCCGACGGGATGTCCGCCGCCAACGACCTGATCTCGCTGGGCACCCACGTCGGCACGCACATCGACGCCCTCGCACACGTCTCCGTCGACGGCCGGCTGCACGACGGCAGCGACGCGATGCGGGCGCAGACCGGCGGTGGCTTCACCACCGGAGCGATCGACGAACTGCCCCCGCTGGTGGGACGCGGGGTGCTGCTCGACGTACCGGCCGCGCTCGGGGTGCCCGTCCTCGACCCGGCGTACGAGATCACGCCCGCCGACCTGGACGCCACCGTCGCCCGGCAGGGCACCCCGGTCGGACCGGGCGACGTGGTCCTGGTGCGCAGCGGCTGGGGGCGCCGCTACGACGACCGCGAGGCCTACCTCGGACACGCGACCGGGGTGCCCGGCGTCGGCGAGGCCGGGGCCCGGTGGATCGCCGCCCGCAACGTGCGGCTGGCCGGTGCGGACACGATCGCCTTCGAACGCCTCGCCGCCGGGTCCGGGCACGCCCTGCTGCCCGCGCACCGGGTGCTGCTCGCCGAGCACGGGATCAACCTCATCGAGGCGATGGCCCTGGAGGAACTGGCCGAGTCCGGGGTACGGGAGTTCACAGTCGTCCTGGCGCACCTGAACATCGTCGGCGCGACCGGCAGTCCGGTCCGCCCGCTCGCCCTGGTCGTGTCCGGATGACCGCCACGTCGCCGGTGGCCACCCTGGGCGGGCAGCTCGCCGAGTTCGCCGCGGCCCACGGCCCGGCCGGCGTTCCCCTGCCCCCGCCGGTGGTGCGCAGCGTCGCCCAACGGGTGCTGGACGTGCTGGGCATCGCGGTCGCCGCCACCACGCTGCCCACCAGCGTGGCCGTGCTCGACCTGGTCGCCGAGCGGGGCGGCCGGCCGGACGCCCGGGTGATCGGGCTGCGCCAGCGGGTGCCGGCCAGCGAGGCGGCGTTCGCCCACGGTGTGCTCGCCCACTCGCTCGACTACGACGACACCCACCTGCCGTCGGTGCTGCACCCCAGCGCCAGCGTGGTCCCGGCGGCCCTGGCCGTCGCCGAGCGGACCCGGGCCACCGGCGCGGAGGTCGTCGCCGCCATCGCGGTCGGCCTGGAGATCTGCGTACGGGTGGGGATGGCCGGTTACGACGCCGCCACCGGGGCGAACCGGTACTTCGACCGGGGACAGCACGCCACCTCGATGTGCGGGGCGGTCGGCTCGGCCGCCGCCGCCGCGAAACTGCTCGGTCTCTCCGCCGACGGCGTGCTGCACGCCATGGGCATCGCGGCCAGCATGGCCTCCGGGATCATCGAGAGCAACCGCACCGGCGGCACCGTCAAGCGGATGCACTGCGGCTGGGCCGCGCACGCCGGCGTGTACGCCGCGCAGCTCGCCCAGCGCGGGATCACCGGCCCGGCGACCCTGCTGGAGGGGCGCTTCGGCTTCTTCCAGGCGTTCCTCGGCGGCGAGTTCGACGCCGGGGCGGTCACCGACGGGCTCGGCCGGCGGTGGGAGGTGCCGGGGATCTTCTTCAAGCCGTACCCGGCGAACCACTTCACGCACGCCGGCATCGACGCGGCGCTGGCGCTGCGGGACGCCGGCCTGCGCCCGGCCGACGTGGCCAGCGTCGAACTGGCCGTGCCGACCGCCACCGTCCGCACCATCGGTGAGCCCCTCGACGTCAAGCAGGCCCCGGAGACCGGCTACCAGGCGCAGTTCTCCGGCCCGTACACCGTCGCGGCCGCGCTGCTCGGCGGCGGCGGTCTCGGTCTGGGTCTGGACGACTTCACCGACGACCTGGCCCGCGACCCGGTCCGGCGGCGCCTGATGAGCCGGGTCACCGTGGTCGCCGACCCGCGCTGCGACGCGATCTTCCCGCACCAGTTCCCGGCCGTGCTGCGCGTGCGCACCACCGACGGCCGGCTGCTCGAGGAGGCCGTGCTCGCCAACCGGGGCGGATCGCGCCGCCCGCTCACCGACGACGAGGTCGCCGGCAAGTTCCGCGACAACGCCGGTCGGGTGTTGCCGCCGGAGCGGGTGACCGCGGTCGCCCGGGCCGCCCGGGCGCTGCCCGACGCGGCCTCGGTGGATGACCTGCTCAGCCCGCTGATGTTCGAGAACGGCATTCCGCTGTGAGGAACTACGTCGCCCTCGGCGTACAATCTCGTTCGCCGCGTCACGGACCGGAGTGGTCCGACGCCGCAGCGGAAGGACTCTCAGTGACCGAGACCAGCAAGACGATCCTCACCGTGGGCCGTGCGATGGAGGTGCTCACCCTCTTCACCGAACGGAGGGAGTCCACCCTCGGGGTCACCGAGATATCCAAGGCGCTCGGGCTGTCGAAGGCCGTCGTGCACCGGATCCTGTCGACCCTGCTGGAGAAGGACTACATCCAGATCGAGCCGCAGACCCGCCGGTACGCGCTCGGCCACGCGGCCCTCAAGCTCGGCCTGACCTACTTCGAGGGCATCGACGTTCGTCGAATGGCGCAGCCGATCCTGCACGAGCTGGTCACGGCCACCCAGGAAACCTCCACCCTCTCCATCCGCAGCGGCTGGACCCGGATCTACATCGACCAGGAGACCCCGCCCACCGACATCCGCATGTCGGTGCGGCTCGGCCATCCATACCCGCTGCACGCCGGTTCGTCGTCGAAGGCGCTGCTGGCCTTCCTCGACCCCGAGGAGCAGGACGCCTACCTCGCCACCGGCCCGTTCGAGCGGCTGACCGACACCACCATCACCACGCCCGAGCAGCTCCGCGCCGACCTGGACCGCATCCGCAAGCGCGGGTACGCCCGGTCGCTGGGGGAGCGCCAGGCCGACGCCGCCTCGGTGGCCGCCCCGGTCTTCGACCACCGGGGCAAGCCGACCGCGGCGATCAGCGTGTGCGGCCCACTGCGCCGCTTCGAACCGAAGATCGACGAGGCGGCCGACGCGCTGCTGGACGCCGTACGGCGACTCTCGGCCCTGATGGGCCACCGGGAGTCGGAGATCATCGGGCAACGCTCCACGGAGTGATGCCCGCCAGCGGTGGGGCCGGACTGCCCCGCGGGAGGGAACAGCGGTGTCGGTGCCATCCGCGCTCGACCCATCGGGCGACTCGGTGCTCTACGCGGACCCCGGCGAGGTGGACCGGCTACGTGACCCGCTGATCGCGGCGCAGGTCCACCTGCTGGCCCGGCACCACCCCCACTACCGTCGACTCTTCGCGCGCACCGGCGTCGACCCGGACCGGGTACGCGGGGTCGCGGACCTCGGCCTGCTTCCGGTCACCGGCAAGCAGGACTTCCTCGGTGACCCCGAGTCCTTCCGGTTGACCGCCCCGGCGGACCTGCCGGTCGCCGAACGCACCCTCGCGTACGTCATCTACACCACCGGCACCACCAGCGGCGCGCCCGCCCCGCTCTACGTCACCACCAGCGACGACTGGGCCTACCTGCTGCACGCCCGGCGCTGCGCCCGGCTGCTCGGTCTCGGCGCCGACGAGGTGATCGCGAACCTCTTCCCGCTCACCCCGTTCCCGATGGGCGCCCGGATCCGCGCCGACCGGACGGCGGCGGCGATCGGGGCGACCATCTTCCAGGGGCACACCGGCCGCCCCTCGCCGGACTGGCCGGTGCACCGCCGGCTCGACGAGGCGATCGACCTGGTGGCGGCACACGGCGCGACGGTGCTGTGGGGGGTCGCCGGGTTCGTCCGCCGGGTGCTGATCCGGGCCGCCGAACGCGGGCTGCGGCTGCCCACGGTCCGCTGGTGCTTCGTCACCGGCGAGGCGACGAGCGCCGCCGGCGTCGAGGATCTGCGCGCCCGGCTGCGCGCGGTGGGCGCGGAGACGGCCCGGGTGGCCAACCGCTACGGCTCGACCGAGGGCTGGTCGATGATCGAGTGCGGGGAGGGGGCGGGTTGGCACAATCCCACCCCGGGCCTGATCCACCTGGAGACCGTCGACGCGGCCAGCGGGGAGCCGGTGCCCGACGGGGAACCCGGGCTGCTGCTCATCACCCACCTGCGGGCCCGGGGCACCGCCTTCCTCCGGTACGCCGTCGGCGACATCGTCCGGCTGACCCGGGAACGGTGTGCCTGCGGGCGGACCGCCGAGCGGATCGTCTCCCAACCGGTCCGCACCAAGGACCTGGTCAAGGTCAACGGCACCCTGGTCAACCTGACAGTGCTCGGCGACGCCCTGGTCGACCTGGCCGGCGTCGCCGAGTACCGGGTGGTCCTCGACCACCTGCGCCCCGGCGACGCGCTCTCCGGCGACGGCGTGGTGGTCGAGGTCGCCCCGGTCGCGGGCCGGGACGCCGACGCGCTGGTCCGGGCCGTACGGTCGCGGATCCGCGACCTGACCCATCTCACTCCCGAGGTGCGGGTGGTCGGCGTGGACGACATCTACGACCCGCTGGCCGACGCCAAACCCCGTCGTCTCGTCGACCGCCGTCACGTCGGCTGACGTCGTCGACACGTAGCTGTTCAGAGAGGTCGTGACCGTGTACACCGGTGCCATCGACGTGGTCGTCAATCCCTACACACCCGAGATCGTGGCCGCGCGACCGGCCTGGTCGAAGGACTTCCTCGGCCGCAAGATCGGCGCCGGGGACCGGCTGCCCGGGACGACGATCGAGGAATATCTGGCCAAGATGGACCGGGCCGGGATCGCCCGGTCCTTCCTGATCGCCGCGAAGCTCGGCCCGGCCGGTGACGTCAACAGCTTCGCGCTCCAGGTCGAGACCGTCGCCGAACTGGTCGCCGCGCACCCGGACCGGTTCAGTGGCCTGGTCGGGCTGGACCCGACCGCCGGCATGGCCGAGCTGCGGCACCTGGAACGGGCGGTCACCGAGTACGGCTTCGTCGGCGCGCACTCGTACCCGCACTGGTTCGGGCTGCCCCCGGACCACCGGCGCTACTACCCGATCTACGCCAAGTGCGCCGAGCTGGACGTGCCGATCCAGCTCCAGGTGGGCCACTGCCTGCGCTACGACGACGCCCGGCCGCTGCGCAGCGTCGGCCGGCCGATCACCCTCGACACGGTCGCCTGCGAGTTCCCCGAGCTGAAGCTGGTCGGCATCCACACCGGGTGGCCGTGGACCGAGGAGATGATCGCGGTCGCGTACAAGCACCCCAACGTGTACATCGGGGTGGACGCGTACGCCCCGAAGCACTGGCCGGCCGCCTTGGTGCACTACATGAACACCTTCGGCCGGGAGAAGGTGCTCTTCGGCACCGACTACCCGGTGATCGACCCGGAACGCGCCATGACGGAGTTCGCCGAGCTGGGCCTGCGGCCGGAGTCGGCCACGGCGGTGCTGCGCGACAACGCCCTGCGCCTCTACGGACTCACCGACTGACCCACCCCGTCGCCGGGGGCGTGCGTCACCGACGCCGGCCGGCCGCGGTGAGGGCGACCAGCGCGACCGCGGCGGCGGCGCCGCCGACGGAGAACGCGGCCATCGGGCCGACCACGCCGACCAGCAGCGCGCCCAGGGCGGGCCCGGTGGACTGGCCGAGCCGGGAGGACGCCGACCACGCGCCGATGAGCATGCCCCGGCCCTCGACCGGCTGCCGGGAGACGGCGTGCACGGAGGCGTTGTACGCGCAGCCCACCCCGACGCCGAGGAGCACCACGGCGACCGCCACCACCCACACGGCCGGGGCGGCGGCGGTGAGCAGCAGGGAAACCGCGCACAACCCGAGCCCGATCCGGGCGACGTGCCGGTCGGCGGTCCGGCCGGCGAGCAGGGCCAGGGCCGCCGAGGCGGCGAGACTGCCCACGTTGCCGAGTCCGACGAGCAGACCCCGGGCCGCCAGGGGCACCTCGAAGACCCGGTCCAGGGCCAGCGGCAGCATCGCCGCGGTGGCCGCGGTCATCAGGCCGATGACGACGGTGGTCAGGGTCAACGCGCCGACCACGGTGCGCAGCTCGCCGGCACGCCGCAGGTCGGCCAGGAGCCGGGCGGAGCGGTGGTCCCGGGTCGCCCGCCGGCCGGGGCCGAGCCCGAGCACCCGGACGGTCCCGGGCACCAGCAGCGCGCCCAGCGCGTAGAGCCAGAACGCGGCGCGTGGGTCGCCCAGGCTCGCCACCGCGCCACCGGCCATCGGTCCGACGGTGGAGGCGGTGGTCAGCACGAAGGTGTTGACCGCGAGGCCGCGCTGCCGGGCCGCGCCGGTCAGGGTCTCGCCGATCACGGTCGGGGGGATGGTGAGCAGGCCGGCGAAGCCGATCCCCTGGACCGCCCGGAGCGCGACGGCCGTGCCGAACGAGTCGACGAGCGCGCAGGCGGTGCCGGCGACGGAGAACAGCAGCAGGCAGCCGAGCGCCACCCGACCGCGGCCGAGCCGGTCGGAGAGGCCGCCCAGCGCCACGGTCAGCACGATGCCGGGCACCGCGATCACGCCTTGGAGGAGCCCGACGGCGGCCTCCGAGACCTGGTACGCGGCGGCGAGTTCCGCCATCGCCGGGGCGAGCGTTCCGTAGCCGGTGGCGCCGACCGCGGACAGGGCGGTGACGGTCAGGATCCCGCCGGTACCGAGCGGTAGGGAAGGCGCCACAGGCGGTCCATTCAGCGGAACGATGTTTCGCTGAACGTACCGTAAACCCGAGGATGGGTCCATAACGGCACGTCAGGCCGTTGACACTGCGGAGAACCCAGACCTAGTGTGTAGAAACGCTGTTCCGCTAAGCGGATCGAATGTGCGAATCGCATGGGAGAGGGGTGCCGGGATGAGTCCGAAGACGGGAGTTCTCGGCCGGTTCAGAGCCCTGAAGGTTTCTGCTCTGGTCGGGGTGGTGGCCCTCCTGGCCACGGCCTGTAGTTCGTCCAACGGGGACAGTGCGGCGGAGGCGGACTCCTCCCCGGGAGCAGCCGGGGCGGACATCGTGGTCGGGGTCGGGGTGATCAACCCCGACCTGGACGCATTCTCCGCCACGTCCCCGCCGCGTTCCTTCTACGCCTACCCGGTCTGGTCCCTGCTGACCCGGGTCGACACCCTCGGCGAGGGTGCCAAGGTGGTCCCCGGCGTCGCCGAGTCGTGGACCCGAGTCAACGATCTGACCTGGCAGTTCGTCCTCCGCAAGGACCTGAAGTTCGCCAACGGCGAGCCGGTCGACGCCGCCGCCGTCGTCTACTCCACCAAGTTCATGCTCGACCCGAAGAACGAGGCGAGCATCCGCGGCAAGCTCGGCATCATCAAGCAGGTCGAAGCGGTCGACGCCAACACCGTCCGGTTCACCATGAGCGCGCCGGAGGCGATCCTGCCCCGACTGCTCGGCGCGATGCCGATCGTCCCGCCCAAGGAGCACGCACGGGTGGGCGCCAAGGCGTTCAACGCCAAGCCCATCGGCACCGGCGCGTTCATGGTCGAGAAGTTCGTCCCCGGCAAGGAACTCGTGCTGGTGCCGAACCCCAACTCCGGACAGGGCAAGGCGCTGCCGGCCTCGATCACCTTCAAGGCGATCCCGGAGGACGCGGCCCGGGTGGCCGCCCTGCGCGCCGGTGACGTCGACATCATCACCAAGGTCCCGATCGACGGGATCAAGCCGCTGGAGTCCGGCGCCTTCACGGTCTACGACGCGGTCGAGCCCCGCACGTACGTGGTGGACCTGTTCACCGACTCCGGGCCGCTGACCGACGTGCGGGTCCGGCGGGCCATCGCCCAGTCCCTCGACCTGGACGCGCTGGTCCAGGGCGTGATGGGCGGCAAGGGTCAGGTCGGCCAGGGCCAGTTGGCGCCGAGCTTCATGTCCGGCTACTGCAAGGACGTCACCCGGTACCCGTACGACCTGGCCGCGGCCAACAAACTGATGGCCGAGGCCGGCGTCTCCGGGCTCAAGCTGAAGTTCCAGACCTCGCAGGGGTTCATCCTCAACGACACGCTGCTGGCCCAGGCGATCGGCGAGATGGTCAACAAGCTGGACGCGGTCGAGTCGGTCGAGATCGCCCCGATGGAGTTCTCCAACTACCTCGACGTGTACTACAACCGCACCGAACGGGCCGACTTCTTCGCCTGGGGCATGAGCAGCTCACCCTTCGTGGACGCCTCCGTGCAGCTCGAGCGCCTGGTCACCGGCTACCCCCAGCACAACATCGGCTACTCCAACCCGAAGTACGACGAGTGGTTCGGCAAGCTGCGCTCGGCCGAGGAGGGCACCCCGGAGCGGCAGCAGGCGTTCTGCGAGTTGTCGAAGATCTACAAGGAGGACGTCCCGTCGGTGGCGGTGATGACCATGCCGGACGTCTGGGCCAGCTCCGACAAGATCCGGGGATTCAAGGTGGACCAGGCGGGCAACCCGGCCTGGGAGCTGATCACCAAGGTGACGGGCTAGACGGGGTCCGACCGTGACGAAGCTTCTGCGACAGCGGCTCCTGCAGCTGGTCCTGGTCATCCTCGGACTGTCCAGCCTGGTGTTCTTCCTGGTCCGTATCTCCGGCGACCCGGCTTCGGCCATCGCCGGTGCGGACGCGGACCCGGAGACCCTGGCGGCCATCCGGAGCAACCTCGGGCTGAACGAACCGGTGCTCGTCCAGTACGTGCGGTTCCTCGGCGACCTGCTGGTGCTCGACTTCGGCGACTCGTACCAGTACCGCAGCGACGCGATGGCGTTGGTGCTGGACCGGTTTCCGGCGTCGGCGCTGCTGACCATCCTCGCGATGCTCATCGCGGTCGGACTCGGCGTACCGGCCGGGGTGCTCGGTGCCGTGCACCGGGACGGGCTCCTCGGCCGGGCCGTCAACGGCCTCGCCATCCTCGGGCAGAGCGTGCCGAACTTCGTGCTCGGTCTGGTGCTCATCATGATCTTCGCAGTCAGCCTGGGCTGGCTGCCGAGCTTCGGCGGGGAGGGGGTGATGAGCCTGATCCTGCCGGCCGTCACCCTCGCCGCCTTCATCTGCGCCCGGCAGATGCGGCTGGTGCAGGCGTACACCCTGGAGGAACTCGGCAAGGGGTACGTGCGGACGGCGAACTCGCTCGGCTACCGCCCCCGGCGGATCCGCTACCGGCACATCCTGCGCAACGTCAGCGTGCCCATGCTCTCCCTCGTCGGGCTGGAGCTCGGCCAGTTCATCGCCGGTTCGGTGGTGGTCGAGTCGGTGTTCTCCTGGCCCGGCCTGGGCCGGTTGATGGTCGAGTCGGTCACCGCCCGCGACTACCCGGTGCTCCAGGCGGGCGTGTTCGTCATCGGCGTGCTCGTGGTGCTGATCAACTTCATCGTCGACCTGCTCTACCAGGTGGTCGACCCCCGACTCAAGGCGCAGTTGGTGACCCGATGAGCACAGTGCTGACCGTTCCCGAGCCCGGCGGGGCCGAACCCGTCGCCGAGGTCGTCCCCGCGCCCCGCCGGCGCCGCCGACGCCTCCTGCCGAGACACTTCGGCGCCCGGATCGCGCTCGGCTTCCTGATCGTCGGCGTCCTGGCCGCCATCTTCGCCCCGGCCGTCGCGCCGTACGACCCCAACGACCAGTCCCTGCTCAACCGGCTCGCCGCGCCGTCGCTGTTCGGCGGCGAGGGCGCACACCTGCTCGGCACCGACGAACTCGGCCGGGACCTGCTCAGCCGCGCCATCTACGGAGGCCGGGTCAGCTTCACCGTCGGTTTCGTCGCGGCCACCTTCGCCGGCCTGCTCGGCACCGTGCTCGGCGTCGTCGCCGGCTACTACCGGGGCATCGTGGAGTCGGTGATCATGCGGACGGTCGACATCCTCACCGCGTTCCCGTTCCTCATCGTCGCCCTTGCCGTGGTCGCCGTCTTCGGCGCCAAACTGTCGGTGCTGATCATCGTGCTGGTGCTCTGGGAATGGGTGCCGTTCACCCGGCTCGCCCACGCCAAGACGCTGAACGTGGTCTCCACCGACTACTTCCGGGCAGCCGTGGCCATCGGCCGTCGGGGTGCCGGCATCCTCGCCCGGCACGTGTTGCCCAACATCGCCGGTCCGCTCATCGTCGTCTGGACGTTCGTGGTGGCCCGGTCCATCGTCATCGAGAGTTCGCTCAGCTTCCTCGGGCTCGGGGTGCCGCCGCCCACCGCCACCTGGGGCGGGATGCTGAGCGCCAGCCGTGGCTACCTCGACACCGCCTGGTGGATCCCGCTGGTCCCCGGCGTGGCCATCACCCTGGTCGTGCTGAGTGTCAACGTCGTCGGTGACTGGCTGAGTGAGAGGTGGGATCCGCATGGCCGGCGCTGACGCCGTACCGCTGCTCGAGGTCGAGGGGCTGGACGTCACCTTCGACACCCCCCGGGGGCCGGTGCACGCCGTCCGGGGAGCCACCTGGTCGGTGCGGCAGGGCGAGACCCTTGTGGTGCTCGGCGAGTCCGGCTCCGGCAAGAGCGTCTCGCTGCACGCCGTCGCCGGGCTGCTGCCGGCCAACGGCCACACCGCCGGCCGGGTCCGCTTCCAGGGCCGTGACGTGCTCGGGCTGCGCGGCGCGCGGCTGCGCCGGTTCTGCGCCGAGAACTACGGCATGGTGTTCCAGGACCCGATGAGTTCGCTGGACCCCAGCTTCACCGTCGGCGACCAGATCGCCGAGATCCTGCGGGTGCACCGGGGCGCGTCGGCGAAGGACGCCTGGGAGCGGGCGGTCGAGCTGCTGGGCGTGGTCCGGATCGACGACCCGGGCCGCCGGGCGAAGCAGTACCCGCACGAACTCTCCGGCGGCATGCGCCAGCGCGTCATGATCGCCATGGCGATCGCCCTGGACCCGCCGCTCTTCCTCGCCGACGAGCCGACCACCGCGCTGGACACCAGCGTCCGGGGCGCGGTGCTGGAGACCATGATCGAGCTGCGGGACCGCCTGTCGATGGGGGTCGTCCTGATCACCCACGACATCGGCGTGGCGGCGGCCGTCGCCGACCGGGTCGCCGTCATGTACGCCGGCCGGGTCGTCGAGTACGGCACCGCGGAGCAGGTGCTGCACCAACCCGGTCACCCGTACACCGCCGCGCTGCTCGGGTCGCTGCCCCGGTTGCGGCGGCTCCGGTCCACACTGACCGCCATTCCCGGCGCGCCACCGAACGCGGCCCGGCTGCCGGCCGGCTGCTCCTTCCATCCCCGGTGCCGGTTCGCCACCGACCGCTGCGCCGAGGAACTGCCGGTCCTGCAACCGAGCGGCGCCGGCCAGGTCGCGGCCTGCCACTGGACCGGCCGGCTGACCGCCGACGGCGACCTCGGCTACTGGCGCGAGGGCGGCGAACCGCTCGTCGACGCCCGGCCCGGCGACGCGGAACAACCGTTCGTGGTGGTCGAGAAACTGGTCAAGGAGTACCCGCTCGGTTCCGGCCGTAAGGCCCGGGTGCTGCGGGCGGTGGACGACGTCTCCTTCACCATCCCGAAGGGCACCACGCTCGGCCTGGTCGGGGAGTCCGGGTCCGGCAAGTCCACCACCGCCATGATCATGTCCGGGCTGCTCGCCCCCACCTCCGGACGGGTGGTCATCGGCGGCGTCGACATCGCCCGGCTCTCCGGCAAGGCCATGCGGGACGTCCGCCGTGACCTCCAGGTGGTCTTCCAGGACCCGTACTCCTCGATGGACCCCCGGATGACCGTCGGGCAGATCGTCGACGAGCCGCTGCTGGTGCACAAACGCGGGTCGAAGGCCCAGCGACGGGACCGGGTCACCGAACTGCTCGACCTGGTCGGGCTGGACGGCGACTACGCCGGACGCTTCCCGCACCAGCTCTCCGGCGGGCAGGCCCAGCGGGTCGCCATCGCCCGCGCGCTCGCGCTGGAACCCGCGCTGATGGTGCTGGACGAGCCGGTCGCCGCGCTGGACCTGTCCATCCAGGCGCAGATCCTCAACCTGCTGCGCGACCTGCAGGCCCGGCTCGGCCTGACCTACCTGTTCATCGGGCACGACCTGGCGGCGGTGGCGTACATCTCCGACCGGGTGGCGGTCATGTCCACCGGGAAGATCGTCGAACTGGACCGGGTCGACGCGATCTACCAGCGGCCGGCGGCGGCGTACACCCGGCAACTCCTCGACGCGGTGCTCGACCCCGAGGCCGACCTCGGCCGATACCGGGACCGCCCGACGACCCGGAGGGAGGAGCCGTGCGTCCCCTCGGCCCCGGCGACGCCCTGATCGTCATCGACGTCCAACGCAAGTACGTCACGGGTCCGCTGGCCGTCCCGGACGCCGCCGGGCTGGTGGACCGGATCACCCGGTTCGCCGACGCGGCCCGCGCCCGGGACGTACCGCTGGTCTGGGTGACCCGCGAGCTGCGCCCCGGCGTGTCGATGGGCGCCGCCACCACCGCCGGGTACGGTGCGGCGGTCGACGAGCTGTTCCGGAGCCCGGCCGCCGACCTGCATCCCGGCCTCGGCGCCCGCGACGACGAGATCCGGGTGGTCAAGCCCCGCCAGTCGGCGTTCTACGGCACCGACCTGGAGGTGGTGCTGCGCACGCTCGGCGCGGACCGGGTGGTGCTCACCGGCGTGACGACAAACATCTGTGTCCAGGCCACGGCCCAGGACGCCCGCGCCCGCGACCTCGACGTGCTGGTGGTCGCCGACCTGACCGCCGCGCTGCCGGTCACCGCCGCCGGCTTCGAACTGCCGGCGGCGCAGGTGCAGCGGGCCACGCTGGCCACCCTCGCGCACGCCGTCGGCACCGTCCGCGCCGCCGCCGCCGTCCTGTCCGCCTGAACCCGCCCGGCGCGGGCAGGGTGCGGAGATCTCAATAGCCCCGGCTGCGGTCGAACTCACCGAGCAGGGGTTCGCCGGCGTGCCAGCGACGCAGGTTCGCGCAGAACTGGTCGACCACCCGTTCGGCCCGGCGCGGCGACCCGCCGGCGATGTGCGGGGTGACCACCACGTTGGGCAGTCGCCACAGCGGGTCGTCGGCGGCGAGCGGCTCCCGGGCCACCACGTCCAGCCCGGCCCCGCCGAGCCGTCCGTCGGTGAGCGCGGCGCGCAGCGCCGACTCGTCGACCAGGTCGCCCCGGCTGACGTTGACCAGTATCGCGCCGGGTCTCATCGCGGCGATCCGGGTGGCGTTGAGCAGGTGGCGGGTGGCCGGGGTGAGCGGCGCGGTGAGCACCACCACGTCGGCGGTGGGCAGCACCTCGTCCAGCCGGTCCGGGGTGACCAGCAGGTCCACGTCGGGGCCGGGCGCGACGGATTCCGGCTCGACCGCGACGATCCGCGCGAACTCGAAGCCCCGGGCCCGCCGGGCCACCGCCCGGCCGGCCCCGCCGAGGCCGACCACCAGCATGGTCCGGTCGGTGAACTCCCACTGGGCGGCCCGCACCGCGATCCGGTACGCGTCGGTCCAGTCGGGCGCGCGCAGCACCGTCGCCACGCCCCGGGTGAGCGCGAGCAGCAGCGCGAACGCGTGCTCGGCCAGGTGCGCGCCGACGATCCCGCCCTTGGCGGAGACCAGGCGGACGTCCCGGCCGGCGAGGTGGGCGGCGATCCGGTCCACGCCGGCGCCGACCGACTGCACCCAGCGCAGGTTCGGCGCGGCGTCGAGGGCCTCGGGCCGGATGTCACCGAAGAGGACGGCCGCGCCGGGGGCGTGCCGCAGCACGGTGGCGGGGTCCCGGGCGACCACCACCGGGTCGGGTGCGGCGGCGGCACGGATCGCGTCGACCTGTGCCTCGGTCAGCGGGGCGATCAGCGCGTGCGCGGCGGCCAGGACGGTGCGGCCGGTGTCGCCCGGCCCGGTCACGTGTCGCCCCGCCCGGCGTCGGCGCTGCCCGGCCGGGGCGGGACCCCGCCGGCGCCCAGGTAGCGGTCGCGGAGCCGGGTGACCTCGTCGTAGCCGATGAGCCGGGTGAACTCGCGCAGCGGTACGCCCCGGGCGGCGACCACGCCGGGTTCCGGGCCGAGCAGGTCGGTGTACGCCGCAGTGAGGGCGCGGGCGGTGGCGAGCAGGCCCTGGAGACCGTAGATGACCACGGCGATGCCGAGTTCCCGGGCGATGGCGGGGGTGAGTTCCCGTTCCAGCCAACTGCCGGGGGCGACCGCGGCGGCCAGTGGTCGACCGCAGGCGTCCCGGGTGGCGGCCCACGCCTCGAACGGGAACGTCTCGTCGTGGCGCATCGGGAAGACCACGTCCGCCCCGGCCGCCGCGTACGCCTCGGCCCGCCGCAGCACCTCGTCGACGGTGTCGGCGTTGGTCCGGGCGACCACGGCGGCCCGGTCCCGGGCGTCGACGCACGCGCGGACCTTCGCCGCCGCCTCGGCCCGGGGCACCAGACTCACCCCGGCCTGTTCGCTCAGCGGCCCCGGCTTGGGGGAGATCTGGTCCTCCAGCATCAGCGCCGCCGCGCCGGCCTGCTCGAAGTCCCGGGCGGCGTGGTACGCGTTGACCGCGTTGCCCCAGCCGGTGTCCAGGTCGGCGATGACCGGCAGGCCGCCGGCCCGGGCGGCGACGCCGACCGCGCGGGTCATGTCGGCGCGGGTGTAGAGGTCGGCGTCGGGCAGGCCGAGCGAGGCGGCCACGGCGAAACCGGAGACGAAGAGGCAGCGGAAACCGGCCGCGGCGGCCAGTGTGGCGCTGAGCCCGTCCCAGACGCCGGCGGCGTACACGGGCGGTTCGGCGGCGAGGACGTCGGCGAAGCCGACCGGGGCGTGCACCGGCATCGGATCACACCTCCGGCAGGTCGACGACCACGTCGACCAGGACGGGACGACCTTCGCGGACGCCCTTGACCGCCTCGGTGAGGGTGGACGCCAGGGCGTCGCGGTCGGTCACGGTGAACGCCTCGACGCCCTGCGCGCGGGCCATCCCGGCGTGGTCGACGTCCGGCCCGGTCAGGTCCATGCCGTGCCGGGCCCGGTCCAGGTCGCCGCCGCGTGTCTGCACCACCCGACGTTGGTGCAGCCAGTCCGCGCCGTAGCTGCGGTTGTCGACCACCACGACCAGCAGCGGGAGCCGGTGGTGGGCGGCGGTCCAGAGCGCCTGCGGGGTGTAGAGCAGGTCGCCGTCGGGTTGCAGGTCGACCACCACGGTGTCGTCGTCGCGGTGGTGCAGCGCCGCGCCGATCGAACCGCCGATGCCGAAGCCGAGGCCCCCGGCGCCGGAGCCGCCCAGGTGGCAGTTGTAGTCGACCAGGTCCCAGGTGCGCCGGGGCCAGCCCCGGAACATGGTGAAGCCGATCTGCCAGGGACCGTCGCGTACCGCGTCGTAGGTGGCGGCGGCGAGGACGCCCTCGGTGATCCCGCCGTTCGGCGACTCGGGCGGCGGACCCTCGGCGGCGCGCAGCGCGGCGGTGTGGCCGGTCAGCCACTCGCGTCGGGCGGCGACGGCGCCGGCCCGGCGGGCGACCCGCTCGGCGACCAGGTCGGCGAGGACGGGCAGGGCGACGGCGGTGTCGGCGACCAGGTACTCGTCGGCCCGGATCGGCGGTTCCAGGTCGAGGAAGCCGTTGTGTTTCAGGTCGTTGAGGGTGATCACGGCGAGTTTCGTGCCGGGTCGGGTGAGCATCCGGTAGCCACGCCGGTCGTTGTCCACCTGGGACGTCGCCCAGCGGACGTCCCGGCAGTCCAGCGCCAGGACGAGGTCGGCGTCGGCGAGCCGGCCGGCCCGGTCGGCGGTGCAGTCGGCCCAGTGTCCGGTGGGGAAGTTGTGCCGGCTGCCGAGGTCCACCACGGGTACGGCGAGGGTCTCGGCGAGCCGGCGCAGCGCGTCGAAGCCGGCCCGGCTCCGGCCGACGAAGTCGGCGAGGACGACCGGGGACTCGGCGGCGACGAGCAGGTCGGCGACGGCCTCGAGACGGTCCAGCGGGGCGGTCGGCGGGGCGAGCGGCGCCGGCCCCCAGTCGCCGAGGTCGACAGCGGGTGCGGGGGACTCCTGCATCAGCGCGTCGAGGGCCACGTAGGTGGGGCCGGGCGGTTGGGCCACGGCGAGCTGGTGGGCGCGGAGCATCAGGTCGGGCAGGGCGGCGACGGACGTGGGTTCGGTGTCCCACTTGACCACGTCCCGGACGGCCTGGCCCTGCTGGTTCGCGGTGTGCACCCAGTCGATCCACGGGCGGCGGCGGGCCTGGTCGGCCGGGCCGGAGCCGCCGAGCAGGAGCACCGGCGCGTGGTCGGCGTACGCGTTGAAGGTGGCCATCACGGCCTGCTGGAGGCCGACCAGGTTGTGCACGGCGGCGGCCATCACCTCGCCGGACGCCTTGGCGTAGCCGTGGGCGATGGCCACGGCGACGCCCTCGTGCAGCGCCGAGATCACCTCGGGGCTGCCGCTGGTGGTGAGGGAGTCGTGCAGGCCCCGGAACGAGGCGCCGGGGTTGGCTGCCACGTACCGGATGCCGAGGCGCTGGAGCAGCGCCACCATCACGTCGCTTCCGTATGTCAGATCCATGTGTCACGTCCTGAGTCGGTCGGCCTGTCCCGCCCCCGTCGGCTGCGCTACTTTATGAAACACCGTTTCATCAACCGGAACAAGAGGGGTGCGCATCATGCATCGACCTGGTCAGGCCGTGGATCTGCACAGTCACTGGTGGCCCCGGGAGTTCGCGTCGGCCGTCCGGGCCGGCCGACGCTGGCACGCCTGGGACGCCGACCTCACCGCCGCCACCCCCCGGATCGTGGCCGGGGACCGGGACGCCCCGGCCCCGGTCGACCTCTACTCCACCGACCTGGCCGCCCGCCGGGAACGCCGGGCCGCCGAGGGCATCGTCCGCGAGGCGGCGATGGTCCCGGTCTTCCTCTGGGGGTACGAGCTCCCGGCCGCCGAGGCCGAGGCGTACTGCCGGGACGTCAACGCGGACCTGGCCGACGCGCAGGCCGCCTCCGACGGCACCTTCACCGGCCTCGGACTGCTGCCGCTCCAGGACCACGACGCGTCACTGCGGGTGCTCGACCACGCCGTCAAGGACCTCGGCCTGTACGCGTTCAGCATCGGCACCAACGTCGAGGACGCCAACCTGGACGACCCGAAAGTGGTGGGCATCCTCGACCAGGTGCTCGCGGCCGGGGCGGCGATCGTCATCCACGCCAACTGGTACACCCGGGCCGGGCGCGAGCGCACCTGCCGGCACATGTTCGACAACTCGGTGGGCGTGCCCCTCGAGTCCGGGCTGGCGTTGGCGTCGCTGATCTACTCGGGCCTGCTGGACCGGCACCCGGACGCCCGGATCTGCTGCTCGCACGGGGGCGGCTGGCTGCCGTACGGCATCGGCCGGCTCAACCTGCGGTATCTGCAGGGACGGGACAGTGGTCTGCTGGCCGAGGCGCCGGACCGGTACCTGCGCCGATTCCACTACGACTGCCTGGTGCACGACGAGCGCGCCCTGCAACTGCTTGTCGAGCGGGTCGGCCCGGACCGGGTGGTGATCGGCACCGACCATCCGTACGGCGGGGACATCCCCGAGGTGGGAGCGGTGCGCTGGATCGCCGACCAGCCGTTCCTGACCAGTCGGGAGAAGGACATGGTGGTCCGGGAGAACGCCACCCTCTTCCTCGACGGAGCCCGGCGGGCGGCCGGCGGCGCCGGCTGACGTCCCGTCGCGTCCAACGGCGGATTCGCTGGTCACGGCGTCCGTCCGGCCCTTGACACAGTTCGACGGACGCGCCTACGTTTTGTGGAACAGCGTTTCGCTGAGTGGAAGGAATGTGATGGCCACGCTTCGAGGGTTCGGCAATCCCCTGTCCCCGTCCGGCCGGGCGGCGCTCGTCGACGACCCCCCGCACCACATCAGCGCCGACGCCATCCAGGTGATCTACCGGGTCGACCCGGACAAGGCCCGCGCCTACCTGCCCGACGGCCTCGACCTGCACCCGGACGCCCTGGCCTACGCCTACGTCGCCGACATGGTCAAGGTCAGCGACAGCCACCCCGACCAGGCCTGGACCGAACCGCAGTGGTCGCAGTACCAGGAGGGCATCCTCGGCCTCTACTGCACCTACCAGGGCCAGCCCGGCCGGTTCAGCGCCTACATCTACGTCAGCGAGGACTGGTCGGTGGTCTTCGGCCACTTCATGGGCTTCGCCAAGAAGCAGGGCGTCATCCACAAGACCAAGATCCAGCCGGCCAACCCGGCGTTCGGGCCGATCGGCCCCGGCAGCCGGATGCGGGGGACCGTGGACCGGTTCGGTAGGCGGATCTTCAACGTGGACATCCAGCTCACCGAGAAGATCGACGACGACGCGGTGCCCTCGCACGGGCACCGCGTCTACACCTACCGGCACATTCCCTCGCCCAGCCCGCAGGTGCCCGACCAGCGGCAGCTCTTCGCCCTCGACCTGGACCGGGCCACCACCATCGACGCCTGGAAGGGCACCGGCGGCGTGGAGATCTTCACCGACGTGATCAACGAGGACCTCGACGGCTTCCAGCCCCTGGAGATCGTCGAGGCGTACAGCTTCCAGCGCGGCTGGACCACCAAGGCCGGCGCCACCCTGCTGCGAGAGGACCATCGATGACCGACTGGGCCGCGATCCAGGTCGCCAAGGCCGCCGACAACATCGTCAACACCTCCCTGGCCGTACGGCCCGGGGAACTGGTCGCCGTCGCCGCCGACCACAACTCCGACCACGCGGTCGTCGACGCGCTCCTCGCGGCGGTCGCCGCGGCCGGGGCGGAGGGCACCCTGCTGGTGCAGCCCGCCCGCGCCCGGGCCGGCGAACCGGCGAACCGGATCGTCGCCGCCGCGCTGGCCGGCGCGGACGTGATCATCTCGCCGACCTCGACCGCGCTGAGCTTCACCCCCGAACTCAAGCAGGCGCTCAACCGGGGCGCGCGGGCGATCGTGATGACCGGGGTGACCCGGGCCGAGCTGATCGGCGGCGCGGGCATCGCCGACTACGAGGAGGTCCACCGGATCACCAAACCGCTGGCCGACGCCATCACCGCCGGCTCCCGGATCCGGGTCACCTCGCAGCAGGGCTCCGACCTCACCGCCAGCCTGGAGGGGGTCACCTGCGGAGTGGGCGCGTCCTTCGCCCGCGAGCCCGGCCAGATCTCCAGCTACCCCAGCGGCGAGGCGTGGAGCGCCCCGGCCACCGGCACCGGGCAGGGGGTCCTGGTCGCCGACGGTTCCGCGCACCAGCTCGGCAAGCTGCGCGAACCGATCCGGGTCCACTTCGACCAGGGGCGCGCGGTGCGGATCGAGGGCGGTGACCAGGCCGGCGAACTACGCCGCATGATCGACGGAGTGGAGAACGGCGACAACCTCGGCGAGATCTCCATCGGCACCAACCCGGCGGCCCGCTTCCTCGGCAACATCACCGAGGACAAGAAGCAGGTCGGCACCGTCCACTTCGCCCTCGGCAACAGTGTGGTCGGCGGGACGGTCAAGGCCCCTATCCACGTCGACCTGCTGCTGCTCACCCCGACCGTGGAGGTGGACGGGGAGATCCTGGTCCAGGACGGGAAGATCGTGAAGGTGGCATGACCGCCGCCTCCGCTCCGGCCCCCGGAGACGCCGTCTCCGGGGTTCCGGCCATCGACACGCACACCCACTTCTGGCCCCGGGGGCTGCTCGCCGCCGGGCGGGCCGGGCGGGACTGGTACGGCTGGCGGCCGGTCACCGAGGCCGACGGCCGGCGGGCGTTCGCGCTGGGGCGTACCGTGCTGGCCTTCGCCCCACCCGAGGTGGACCTGGCCGACCCGACGGCCCGGCTCGCCGCCCGCGCCGCGCAGCAGGGGATCGGCTTCGAGGCCGTCCAGGTGGCCGGGTTCCTGTTCAACTACCACCTGGACGCGGCCCGCGGCGCGGCCTTCTGCCGGGAACTCAACACCGAGCTGGCCGAACTGGAGGCCGCCGCCCCGGGCGCCTACCGGGGGCTGGCGCAACTGCCGCTCCAGGACCGCGACGCCGCGCTGGCCGTGCTCGACCACGCCGTGACGGAGCTGGGGCTGCGGCACTTCGTGATCACTCCGGCGGTCAACGGGCGCAACCTCGACGATCCGCAGATCCTGCCGGTGCTGGAGGCGATGGCCGAGGCCGGGGTGACCGCCAACGTGCACCCGGCGTTCTTCGACAAGCTCGGCGCGGGTGACCGGCTCGGCCGGTACTACTTCGAGAGCTCATTCGCCGCGCCGGTCGAGGCGAGCATCGGGCTGATGACGGTGATCCACTCCGGGCTGCTGGACCGGCACCCCGACTTCCGGATGTGCTTCACCCACGGCGGCGGCATCGCGATCCACTCGCTCGGCCGGTTCGACCACCGCTGGCACATGATCTCCCCGGCGCAGCGCACGATGGCCCGCCCGCCCAGTGAGTACCTCGCCGCCGGCAACCTCTTCTACGACGTGCTGGTGCACGACGAGCGCGCGCTGGAACTGGTGATCGAGCGTGTCGGGGTGGACCAGCTCACCATCGGCACCGACCATCCGTTCGCCTGGGACCACCCCGGTGGCGCCGCGAACTGGATCCGTACCGCCGACTTCCTGGACACCGCGGCCCGGGAGAAGATCCTCTGGCGCAACGCGGCCCGCTTCTACGGCCTCGACCCCGACGACCCGCCAGGGACGGCCGGCTCATGACCGACTGCGACGCCCTGGTCGCCGGCGCCGGCGCGGCCGGCCTGGCCGCCGCGCTCGCCGCCGCCCGGCCCGGCCGCACCGTCGTCCTCGCCGAGGCCCGGGAGACGTTCCGGCAGGGCAGCAACACCGCGATGAGTACCTCGATGATCCCGGCCGCCGGCAGCCGCTGGCAGCGGGCGGCCGGCGTCGAGGACTCACCCGGTCGGTTCCTCGCCGACATCCGGGCCAAGACCCACGACCGGGCCGACCCGGTGGTGGCCGCCGCGCTCACCTCGGTCGCCCCGGAACTGGTCGACTGGCTGGCCGACGACTGCGGGGTCCCGCTCGAACTGGTCACCGACTTCCGCTACCCGGGCCACTCGGCGCTGCGCTGCCACGCCGTGCCCGACCGCTCCGGTGCGGCCCTGCACCGCGCCCTGCTCGACGCCGCCGCGGACCGGGACGACCTGCACCTGGTCGTGCCGGCCCGGCTGGTCGACGTACGGACCGACGACACCGGCGCGGTCCGGGGCGCGGTGTTGGAACGCCCCGACGGCACCCGGGAGGACCTGAGCTGCCCGGTGGTGGTGCTCGCCACCAACGGGTTCGCCGCCGACCCCGAGCTGGTCCGTCGCCACCTGCCCGAGATCGCCCACGGCGTCTACCACGGCGGCGAGGCGTCCCGCGGGGACGCGTTGCGGCTGGCCGAACGGCTCGGCCTGGACACCGGCCACCTCGACGCCTACCAGGGGCACGGCTCGCTGGCCGTACCGGACGCCATCCTGCTCACCTGGGCGACGGTCATGCACGGCGGCTTCCTCGTGGACGCCACCGGGCGACGCTTCGGAGACGAGACGGTCGGCTACTCCGAGTACGCCGTACCGGTGCTGTCCCGTCCGGGTGGCCGGGCCTGGGTGGTCTACGACGAGCGTGTCCACGACGCCTGCCGGGCGTTCAAGGACTACCGGGACGTGGTGGCCGCCGGGGCGGTCCGCTGGGCCGACGACGTCGACGCGCTCGCCTCCGTGGTGGGCGCTCCGATCGACGCGCTGGCGGCCACCCTGGCCGACGCCGACGCGGCTGCCTCCGGGACCGCGTCCGACGCGTTCGGTCGGAGCGCCTGGAGTGCGCCGCTGCGTGCGCCGTACGCGGCCGTCCGGGTCACCGGGGCGCTCTTCCACACCCAGGGCGGCCTGCGGGTGGACCGGCACGCCCGGGCGTTGCGCGCCGGGCAGCCGGTGCCGGGACTGTACGCGGCCGGCGGCGCGGCGGTCGGCATCTCCGGCCACGGGGCGGACGGGTATCTGGCCGGCAACGGTCTGCTCGCCGCCCTCGGCCTCGGCTACCTCGCCGGCCGGCACGCCACCGCCTGAGCCGGTACGAGTCCGACTCGCAACCACGCCCCTCACCCGCCGGGTGAGGGGCGCGGTTGCGGGCGCGGCCTAGCGGCTGACCGGGCGGCGCAGGTACTCGCCGCGCGGGGTGCCGACCACCGCGCCGTCGCGGAGGATGCGGTGCCCGCGCAGCCACACGTCGTCCACCCGGGCGGTCAGCTCGAACCCCTCGAACGGGGTGTACTCCTGGGTGGACTCGCTCGCCTCGGCCGTCACCGTCCAGGTGCGGTCCGGGTCGACCAGGACGACGTCCGCGTCGAAGCCCACCGCCAGGTCCCCCTTGCGCGGCCACAGCCCGTAGCGCTTCGCCGGATTGGCGCAGACCAGCTCGGCGACCCGGCCCAACGGCAGCCCCTGCCGCCGGCCCTCGGTGATCAGGGCCGGGAGCAGGTACTCCGCCCCGCCGAACCCGGACTTCGCCACGAAGACGTCGTCCCGGTCGGTGCCGAACTTCGTCTCGTCCCGGCAGCAGGCGTGGTCGGAGACCACCCAGTCGACCTGTCCGGCGAGCACCGCCCGCCAGAGCGCCTGCCGGTCGGCCTCGGCACGCAGCGGCGGGTTCACCTTGCCGCCGAGGCCGGCGGCGGTGTCGTAGGTGGCGATCAGGTGCCCGATGGTGACCTCGCGGCGGAAGTCCACGTGCGGGAAGGCGGCGGCCATCCGCAGCGCGGACTCCATCGCCTTCTCACCGGACAGGTGCAGCAGGTTGATCGCCGGCAGGCCGGTCTCGTGGGCCAGGTAGGAGGCGATGGTGATCGCGAGCCCCTCCGAGTGCGCCGGCCGGGACGCGCTGTAGGCGGCCAGCCCCGTCAGCTCCCCGGCCTCCTCCACCAGCTTCGAGTAGGCCGCCATGATCTCGGCGGTCTCGCAGTGCAGCGACAGGCTGATGCCGTCGGCCAGCTCGGGTCGCTCTTCCCGGATCCGCTGGACGCCGCGCATGACGAACTCGAAGTGCGCCAGGTCGTACCGCTCACCGGGCGGGGTCATCAGGAACGACGACTGGTCGGTGGAGCGTCCGTGCAGGCCGTGCGAGCCGTAGAACATGAAGATCTTGAACGAGCTGACCCCGAACTCGTCGACCAGCATGCCGAGTTCGTCGATGTGGCCGGCCTGCATGGGGGCGAGGTGGAAGGCGTAGTCGACGAAGGCCCGACCCTCGGCCAGGCGCAGCACCTCGGGGAAGAAGTCGGCGTAGCTGCCGCCCCGGTTCAGGTAGTACTGCCCGGTCCGCATGTAGGTCAGCCCGGTGGTCACGCCGCCCTGCGCCGACGCCCGCGACTCGCTGGCGGTGTCGACGTCGAGCGGGTTGTAGATCCCCCAGTGCTGGTGTCCGTCGACCGCACCGGGGAAGGCCAGTCGGCCGCCGGCGTCGACCACCTCGTGCGCGTCGGCGGGGGAGAGGTCCGGCCCGATGGCCGCGATCCGGCCCGACCGGACCGCGATGGATGTTGGTACGGGTTCGTCGTCGCCCGGGCGTACCGCCCGCGCATTGACGATGAGCAGGTCATGAGCCATGGGGCTACCTCCTTGCCGGTGGGCACAGGCTAAGCCCGTTGGACCGCTCAGCGCAACAGTGATCCGTCCAGCGGAACGACTTGATGGTTACTGTCGGCGCGCGCGCACCAGCACCGCCCGGGCCGAACGGGCCACCGCCTCGTCCACCATCGTTCCGGTGCCGTCCACCGCCGCCGCCCCACCGCCCCCGTCGGCGTACGCGGCGATGATCCGCTCGGCCTCGGCCACCTCCTCGGCCGTCGGCGTGAAGACCTCGTTGATCACCGGCACCTGGCTGGGGTGGATCGCCGTCCGCCCGGAGAAGCCGAGCCGGCGCAGGGCCTCGGTGCCGGCTCGCAGTTTCTCCGTGTCCCGGTAGTTCACGGTGGCCGGGCCGACCGGCGCGGCCAGCCCGGCGGCGGCCGAGGCGACGACCGCCTCGAACCGGGCCGGGAGCAGCTCCAACCCGTCCGGACCGGGGCGCAGGCCCAGGTCGGCGCTCAGGTCCGCCTCGCCGAGGCCGAGCAGCAGCACCCGGGGTGCGGCGGCGACGGCGTCGATCCGCCGGAGCCCGCGCGCGGACTCCAGCCGGGGTGAGACGGCGATCCGCCCGACCGGTAGCCCGCGTTCGCTCTCCAGGGCGGTGAGCAGGGCGTCGAGGCGGGTCAGCAGGGACGGCCCGTCCACCTTCGCCACCACCACGCCGGTGAGGCCGGGACGGACCGCCGCCCTCAGATCCTCCTCGAGGGCGTCCGGCGAGACCCGGACCCAGGCGTCGGCGTCGCCGGTGGCGCCGGAGTCGAGCCAGTCGGCGACCACCGAACGGGCGGTCGGCCGTTGCGCCGCCGGCACCGCGTCCTCCAGGTCCGCGATGATCGCGTCGGCTCCGACGCCGGCGGCCTTGTCGAGCATCCGGGGGGAGTGGCCGGGGACGTAGAGCCAGGAACGGGACACCATGACGCCTCCTCGAATGGAACGGTGTTTCAATCTATCCGAGAGCTGACCACGCACCGGTGATGGGTGACGGACCTCAGGGCGGAGCGGCATGGGCCCCGGGGAGGAAGTGGTCACGAACGCCGCGACGTTCCGCGCGGTCCCTGCCGGCCGAGAGTCAGGCGGACCACCACATCGCCTCGTACGTGCTTGTGCCAATGCCCCCGAGCCCATCCGGCCAGCGGATTCCGTGCCGACAGTCGGCAAACGGACTGTGCCGGCCGCCGGCCGGGGCGCATCGTGAGAACTGGACACCCCTGCTGGAGGTTGGTCGGAGAGGGAGGCCGTCATGGAGCTCAACCGGCGGTTGGCGCAGGACCCACCGGAACGCAGCGCGAGCGAGGTGATCGGCCCCCATCTGCTGGGCCGGGTGTACCGGCCGGACCCGCGGGACTGGTCGCTGCCGCGGCTCATGGAGATCGCCGAGCCGCCGGCGGAGATCCGGCAGCGGACCATCGAGCAGGTGCTGACCGAGACCACCTACTTCACCGACTGGCGGGCGTACCTGGTCTTCTGGCGCTGGCTCAAGAAGCAGGCCGGCGGGGCCCCACCCGCGCCGGGCCCGACGCCGGCCGGTGACGCGGCCCCGGCCTGGCAGCTGCCGGTCCAGCTGGACCAGGGCGACACCGGGCACTGCGTGGGCTTCGGCTGGACGGGCTGGGTGGACGCCACACCGGTCCCGGGGGAGTTCCAGAACGCCGACGCGCACGCGCTGTACTACGAGTGCAAGGTGATCGACGGTGAGCCGCGGGCGGAGAACGGCTCGACCGTCCGGTCCGGGGCGCTGGCGCTGCGCAACCGGGGCCGGCTCGCGGCGTTCGCGTTCGCCGGCTCGCTCAGTGAGATCGACCAGTGGATCAACACCCAGGGATCGGTGGTGGTCGGCACCAACTGGACGGACGACATGTTCCACCCGGACGCCGACTGCTACGTGATGTTGGACCGGCTGGACTCCGAGCAGGCGTACCTGTTCCAGAACTCGTGGGGCAGCGGCTGGGGCCAGCACGGCCGCTTCAAGATCAAGTTTGCGGACTTCGCGGGCCTGCTCGCCGCCGACGGCGAGGCATGCTGCGCCGCCGAACTCCCGCACTGACCTTGATTCACGGGTTCCGGCGCCGTGCGTCGCCTGGAAGCCCCAGTTCGCGCTGCCGAGCTGGGCGTTCCACGACACGCTCGTCGCTCAGTTCTCCATCATCGATGCCTCTCGTCATGGGAGTCGATGCGTCAGCGCGCCGAACGCAGGTCGAGGGAGCATCGGTGACCCCTGGCGTACGACCCGGGCAGTCGTCGACGCCGTCAGGCGCCCGGCCGCGGCGAACGGGTCGACGCCACCTTGTGCGGCGCCGACGCGACCTGGCGACGGATGACGTCGACCAGTTCGGCGACGGTGGCCACGGCGGATGCGCGAGGGTCGTTCAAGAGGTTGACGCTGAAGCGAGCCTCCAGCGCGATCATCAGTTCCAGCGCGGCCAGCGAATCGATGTCCAGGTCCTGCACCAGGTGGTCCTCCGGTCGCAGTTCCCGGCGGACCCGCTTGATCTCCAGGAAGATCGCCTCGAGCGCCGACATGACATCAGCCTCGGTCACCGGCACGGGATGTGTGGTCATGGTCCTCACCTTTCGGAGGTTGATGGTCGGGTGCGGAAGGCGTACGTGCTCAGCCGAGGTCCACGAGTTCGTCGTAGCCCACGAAATCGGGAGTCATGCCGCTGGCCACCAACTCCCACATCATCTCGTCGGTGCCGGCACCGATCCGGCCCAGCCTGGTGTCCCGCCACATCCGGCCGAGCGGGGTTTCGTCCTCGAGGTAACCGGCACCGCCGAACAGGTGCATGCACTCGCTCATCGCCTCTTCCGCGAAACGCGTGGCGGTGACTTTGAGCGCGGCGGTCTCCCGAGGTCCGCAGGCGCCGGTGACAGGTATGCCCTGCGCCGCCGAGTAGACGGCGAACCGCAACGACAGCAGCCGAGCGGACAGGTCGGCCAGCCGCAACCGGAGCGCCTGGTGCTGGAGCAACGGGCGGCCGAACTGTTCCCGCCGGTGCAGATGTGCGGTGGCGAGGCCGGTGGCCGCGGCAACCCCGCCGACGGTTTGCCCGGCGATGGACAGCCGCTCGTGGCTCAGCCCCCAGGTCGCCACGAGGAGACCCGCGCCGGGCCGACCGACGAGTGCCTCGTCCGGCACCCTGGCGTCGATCGTCATCCAGGTGGTGTCCAGTGCCGCGGTACCGACCTTGCGCAGCCGTTTGCGGATCGACAACGCCGAGGCGGGTACGGCGAAGACGCCGAGGCCGCCGTGGGCGTCGCCCCTGTCATCCTCGATCCGGCACAGCAGCAGCGCGAAGTCGCACACCAGGCCGAGCGACAGGTACTTCTTCTCACCTGTCACCCGCCAGCCGCCGGGTACCCGCCGGGCGACGGTGCGGAGGCCGGTGAGGTCGGAACCGCCGGTCGGCTCGGAGGCCCCGAAGCAACCGATCAGCCTTCCGTCGAGGAGCCCGTCGAGATATTCCCGCAACAGTGGTGAGTCGCCGTAGCGCACGAGGATCGAACCGACCGTCTCCAGGCAGAGACTCACGCCGACCGACAGGCCCGCACGACCGTACCGGCCGCTCTCCTCCGCAATGATCACACCGAGACCGGCGTCACCGAAGGGGCCCGGGTGCCAGCGTTGCCGCAACAATCGACTGCGCCCGAGGTCGGCAAGCACCTCGCGCGGAAACACACCGTGCTCGTCGGCCGCCGCGTGTGGGGCGAAAGCGGCGCCGATCGACTCCGCGGCTCGTGCCCGGGCGGCGTCCACGCGAGGGCCGAAGGGACCATCCGCGAACAGCGGCCGGTCCGGCGCCTCGCCGGTCGAGGAGATGGCGGCGGGGGCGCTAGCGTGCGACGGGCTCACTGCCTGCCTCCCGGTTCTGCTGGTCGGTGTCGGTGCGGCGCGGCGCCGGAGGGTCGCCGAGCCACTCGCCGGTCAACTGCCCGGCGAGGTGGCGGCGCCACAGCAGGCGCCGGCGGGGCTTGCCGCTGGAGGTCAACGGGATGGTGCCGCGCCTGGCCTGCAGGATCAGCACCCGGACGGCGGACCCGGTGAAGGTACGGACGGCCTCGACGACCACGTCGAGCTGGTTGCCCAGCTTCCGCTCCACCACCACCAGCAACGTCGGCCGGCCGTCGACGATGCCGCCGGCCACGGCGAGGTTGCGGGGCGCGATTCCGGTACGGGCGCGCAGATCCAGCTCCACGTCCTCGACGAAGATGCTGCGTCCTCGGAGCTTGACACTGTCCCCGAGGCGGCCGACCACGTACAGCTCGCCGTCGTGGAAGAAGCCGGCGTCGCCGGTGCGCAGCCACCCCTCGACCAGTCGGGTACCGTCCCGCGACGTGGCGTCGGCGTAGCCGGCGGTTACCGAAGGGCCCTGTACGGAGATCTCCCCGAACACGCCGTCCGACTGGGGCCGCCCGTCCTCGTCGACCACTTCCACCCGCAGGCCTTCGAGCGGGCGACCGCAGCTCACCTGCCAGGCCCACGGCTCGGACACCAGGTCGGTGTCGAGGACCGCCGTCCCGGTCACCTCGACCTTGTCATCCAGGCTCCGACCCGGGGCGTTGGTGCGGACCATCCGCACCGGTTCGTGTCGGGGTCCGCCGGTGACCGCGAGGGTGCCTTCGGCGAGCCCGTAGGCGGGGGTCAGCGCGCGGCTGTCGAAGCCGTGCGGTTGCAACAGGGCGGCGAATCGTGCCAGCGCCGCCGGGTTGATCCGTTCGGCCCCGCTGACCACCGACGTGACGCCCGAGAAGTCGAGCCCGACCAGATCGTCCGGGGTGACCCGGTCGACGACACGCTCGAAGCCGAAGTTCGGCATGAAGATCTGGGCGTACCGGCCATGGCCGTACTCGGCGAGCCAGCCCCGCGTGTCGCGGACGAACTGCTGGGGCCGCATCATCGCGTGTTCCGTCTGCAGGGTCACCAGCGTCAGCAGCCCACCGACGAGACCCATGTCGTGATAGAGCGGCAGCCAGGAGACCCCGCCGCGGTCCGTGATGCCCTGCCAGCGCTGGATCATCCGGAGATTCGCGGCCAGGTTGTCGACGGTGATCCGCACGCCTTGCGGGCGTCCCAGCGAGCCCGAGGTGAACTGCAGGACGGCCAGTTCCCCGTGCGCACGCGGCACCGCCCCGGCGTCGCCGTAGCTCGGCGCCAGGATGGTGGTCTGCTGGCCGGCCTGGTGGACGCCGGCCAGCAACGCGTCGCGGTGGTCGTCCGACGCGATCGCGAACCGAGGTCGCACCGCAGCGGCGATCGCCCGCAGTTGCGTCTCGTAGCCCGTCGTGTCCTGCAACGCGGCGGGCAGTGGCAGCACCGACGGGGTGGCGCCGATGGCGAGGAGTCCGAAGAAGCAGGCGACGAAGTCCGGGCCGGACGGCAGCACCAGCGGCACCACCTCGTCGCGGCGTACCCCGGCGTCGGCCAGGGCAGCGCCGGCGCGTAACGCGCGCTCCGCCAGATCCTCGTAGGTGTGGCGCGACCAGTCCCGTCCATCCACGTGGAACCGCACGCCACGCTCTGTCGACGGAGCGTCGAGCCAACCGAGAAGCAGTTCCCGGCTGACGGCAAGGCTGCTCATCTGGGTTCGTCCTTTCCAGCGGTCGGGCCGGTGTCAGGGTTCATGACCGACGCGTCAGACGCATCGGCAGCCGCCGACCCGGGCGGAGGGTGGCGTTGGCTCTCGGGCGGGGCAGCCCGGCGGTCAGCTCCAGCCGGTAGCGTTGGGTCACCATCGCCAGCACCAGCACCGCCTCCAGTTGCGCGAAGCCGGCGCCGATGCAGGCGCGCCTGCCGCCGCCGAACGGGATGTGGGCGTAGCGGTGGCGGTCGGCGACCGACAGGAAGCGGGTCGGGTCGTAGCGCTCGGGGTCGGGCCAGATGGCGGGGTTGCGGTGCACCAGGTATGCGGGCACCGCGACGGTGCTGCCCGCGGGGATCGGTATCCCCTCGATGACGTCGGACCGCACGGCTTCCCGCTCGATGGTCCACACCGGTGGGTACAACCGCCACGCCTCGTTCACGACGGCGGTGGTCCAACTGAGCTTCTCCACGTCGGCGGCCCGTGGCTCGCGGCCGGCAAGGACCGTGTCCACCTCATGTTCCAAACGGTCCCGAACGGCCGGGTGGGCCGACAGCAGCGCCAGGCACCAGCCGAGAGTCGTCGCCGTCGTCTCATGCCCGGCCAGCATGAACGTGGTCACCTCATCGCGGATCTCCGCATCGGTCAGTCGGGTCCGGCCCTCGTCACCCGCGGTGAGCAGGTGGTCCAGCAGGTCGGCCGGTCCATCGACGGTGGGCGTCGCCCGCCGCTCGGCGATGAGCTGGCGCACCGGCCGGTCGATCGCGGCGAGCGGCCCGCCGAAGCGTCCGCTGGCCGCCCAGATCGCCCGGGTGCCGCGCGGCCCCCAGAGGAACGGCAGGAAGGTGCCGATCGCGACGGCGGGCAGCAGGATCGTGAGGGCGTGGGCGATCCGGCCGGTGTGGCCGGTCATGTCGGTGCTGAACAGAACTCGACCGACGATGTCCAGGGCCAGCGCGTTGACCTCTCCGGACACCTCGATCTGCGTGCCGTCGCGATGTCGGTCCCAGGAGTCCAGCGTCCGCCGGGTCGCGTCGACGATCTGTGGGGCGAAGCCCGCGACGTTGCGGCGGGTGAACACCGGTTGCAGCAGTCGGCGATGGCGGCGCCAGGTGTCGCCTTCACCGGACAGCAGCCCGGTGCCGAGCACGGCCCGCATCGACCGGTAGGTGAAGGCCTTGACGTAGTTGTCCTGATGGCGAGCCAGGACGTGTTCGGCGTGTCGGGGACTGCTCATGATGAAGAGCCGGTGCCCCGGATGGAGGGGCAGTTCCACGGCATCGCCGTACCTGGCCAACGACCGCAACGTCGCCAGCGGCCGGAAGACGAGCCCGGTCACCGCTGCCGGCGCGGCGGCGGCACCCGGGCCGGGGGCGCGCACCGGGGTGCTCATCGCAGCGCCTTGGCGTAGCAGATGGTCTGCGGGTCATCGCGGTAGACCCCGTAGTTCGGAATCCGGGCGTATCCGGTCCGCTCGAAGAACCTCATCGCGGTGACCTGTTTGAAGCCGACGTCCAGGACCGCGCGCCGGCGTCCCGCGCGAGTCGCCGCGCTCTCCACCGCCGTCAGGATGCGGTGGGCAGCGCCCAGCATCTGCAGGCCCGCCAGTTCCTCGACGACGTATGCGCGCTTGAGTTCGGCGTCGCCGTCCTGGAAGCCCCACGTGCCGGCGTCCTTCGCGCGCCAACCACCACAGGCCACGGGACGGCCGTCGAGGTAGCCGACCAGGAAGAGACCGCGCGGTGGCAGGTACTCACCGGGATCCCCGTACCGGGGGTCCTCCTCACCGTAGACCGCCAGGTAGTGGCGTTGCAGCAGGGACACCAGCGCGATGGCGTCCGGATGGTCGTAGGCAACGGCGCGCAGCTCCATGGCGGTCACGTCACTCATCGATCGACGGGCGGTCATCGGATGATCCGGGAACGGGTGTCAGCGGTGGCGTAGATCCGGCGGAGGTCCCGAATCAGATTCAGCCGTTTGAGCCAGCGGTCGGTTCCGTCGTAACGGGCCCGGAACGACGCCCGGCCGTGCACGACCTGGTAGTTGTCGATGAACAGCAGGTCGCCGGGGGCCAGCGCGATGGACTCGGTCGCCGCGCTCAGCCGCTCGTCCAGGTCCGCCATCGCCGCGGCTGCCTCGTCGTCGCCGTCGGAGACCGCGGTGAAGTCCGCGTCGAACCGCAGATACGGGTGCTCCCGCGGGCCGAAGATGATCGGACCGAGCCCCGTGCCGTCCGGGTCGGCGCGGAGCCGTTCGGCGCAGGCGCCGCCCACGTGTGCGTCGTCCGGCAGGAACCGGAACCGGGAATCCTGGAGGATCTTCTGGAGCTTGTCGGGAAGACCGAGGGATCCCAGTCGGACGAACGTCGTCCGTACGGCGTCGGGGTTGCGCAGGCACAGCAGTGCGACATAGTCGCCGCGGCACGGATGGAACCCGTCCTCGGTGTGCAGCGACAACGGTGACGCACTACACGCGCTCGTCAGCGACTGTTCCATCGTCGGGGACGGACAGACATCGTGTACGAGCCGCCCGCCCTGCTGCGCCGCCCAGCCGAACGGCTCGCCGAGCGGCAGGCCGCACAGCACCAGCAACAGCTCCTCGCGTCGACCGACGCCGGCCGCGGCCGCCGTCCAGTCGAGCGGCGTCGGCGGAAGGGCCTGGAGCGGAAGCCCGGATATCACGGACACGGGCGCCTCGTCCGCGCGAACCTGCCCCAGGAATTCCCGCATCCGCTCCGGCAGCCGTACGGCGTAAGCGGGCAGCCGTTCGGCGAAGCTGAGCGGATCCGCGGTCCGGTCGGTGGCGGTGAACGCGTCGACGAGCCGGCCGAGCGCGTCGCGCTCCACCTCCGTCAGCTGGAGCCGCCGTACCGTCGGGGCTGCGACCGCCGATGAGGTGATCACCGCGCACCCGCCAGCGTCGCGTCCAGGGTGGCCAGCAGGGCCTTCTTGTCGGGCTTGCCGGCGGCGGTGAGCGGTATGTCGTCGACGAAGGTGACCGCTGCCGGCGCACGTAGCACGCCGAGTTGGTCAATGACGAGGGCCCGCAGTTGCTCCACGTCGACAAGCTCCGCCTGGTTGCCTGGTCCCGTCGCGCCCATCGGACCGTCCGGTGCGCGGACGACGAACGCGTGGACCGCCTCACCCGTCTCGTCGCTGGGCACGCCGACCACGGCCGCCTGCCGAACCTGCGGATGACCGGTCAGGACGGCCTCGATGGGCGCCGCATGGCAGTTCCGGCCATTGACAATGATCATGTCTCGGAGTCGGCCGACCAGGTAGAGGTAACCGTCGTCGTCGAGGTGGCCGAGGTCCCCGGTGTGCAGTCGGCCATCCCGGATGACCTGGGCGGTCAGCTCCGGCTGGCGCCAGTACCCGGTCATCACCGACGCCGAGCGTACGCAGACCTCGCCCACCTCTCCCGGCGCCCGGTCGCGCCCCTCGGAGTCCACGATGGAGACCGTGCAGCCCGGCACCGGACGACCGACCGAAGCCAGCAGCTGTGGCCGGTCGGTCACCGCCGCCAGGTGATCCTCGGGCGTCAGGATGGTGACCGAGGTGACCTCGGTCTGCGCGTAACCCTGCAGGAAGATCGGGCCGAGCAACTCGATCGCCTGGCGCAGTCGGCGGGGCGCGATGGGTGAGCTGCCGTACACGACCAGGGCGAGGTCACTGCCGGGCCCGGTGGGAGCGGCGGGATGGTCGAGCAACTGGTAGAGCTGCGGCGGATACAGGAAGGTGGCGACCGGACCCGAACGCCGGACGGCCGCCCAGAACGCGCCCGCCTCGAACCCTTCGTGCAACTCCACCGCGATGCCGAGGACGAGCATCTGCACGGCGAGATCACCGACCGCGTAGGCGATCGAGGTGGCGGCGATGAACCGGAGTCCGTCCGGCAGCGGGAGGCCGGCCGCCGTCCGGGCACTGGCCTCGGACGCCGCCGCGAGGGCTGCGAAGGTGCACGCCACCCCCTTGGGGGTGCCGGTCGTTCCGCTGGTGTAGCAGATGCCGGCGACGTCGCCGTCCTCGGCCGCGACGGCGATCGGCGTCGCCGGCTGCGTCGCCGCCAGTGCCAGGAGGTCGGTCGTCGCCGTCGCCGGACCGAGTGCGAGAACGCGTCGCACGCCGGCGCGTTCCGCGACCAGCGGGACGGGTTGGTCCGGCGGGGTGCCCCGGGGGTCGAACACGACGACGGTCGGGTCGGCGTTGGCGAGAATGTGGTCGAGATCCTCGGTCAGGGCATTGAGCTGCACGGCGACGTATCGGCCGCCC
This sequence comes from Micromonospora sp. NPDC018662, assembly GCF_044391475.1. Classification (NCBI taxonomy): domain Bacteria; kingdom Bacillati; phylum Actinomycetota; class Actinomycetes; order Micromonosporales; family Micromonosporaceae; genus Micromonospora; species Micromonospora sp. NPDC018662. The sequence goes on along the minus strand of NZ_JBISAC010000013.1, from coordinate 93,007 downwards.
AGCACATGACACGCGATCCGTAGGTACAGCGCCTCCGGGGTGTTGGTGACGAGGCAGACGACGCCGCTGCCGCGTTCCACTCCCTGTGTCCGCAGCGCCCGGGCCAGCCGGTAGGTGACGGTCAGCAGCTCGCGATATTCGATGCCCCGGTCTGCCGTTACCAACGCGGTCCGGTCGCCGTACCGGTCGAACGCCTCGATCATGCTCGTCACATAGCGCGCCGTGGTCATCGGTCACCTGCCGGGTGGCCGTCGCGGGGTACGCGCGTCGGTGTGGATGCGGGCTCAGTTGTGGACATCGAGCATCCTCCCTACTAGTCGGTGGCAGAGCGCGCGGAACTCGGCCGGGGACATGGCGATCCGGCCGCCGTGGTACAGCCGCACGAGGCCGTGTATCAGGGCCCCGAAGGCCAGTGCCAACTCGAGGAGATCGTCGCCGTCGCCGCCGCGGAAGCCCTCGTTCCGCAGCGCGTCGGTGACCAGCGACAGTGACGGCGAGCCGCCGTCGCGGAAGTCGTCGGGGAACCGACGTGCGCCCTCACGCGGATCGGTGAAGACGAAGTCGTACAGCTTCGGCTGGCCGAGGGCGAAGTCGAGGTGATCGTCAAGATGGTCGGCAATGAGATTGCCGGGACCCGGTTGGCGGTCGGCCCACCGCTTCGAGATGTCGTCGAACGTCTCGTCGGCGACGCGCCGCAGCAGCGCCTCGCGGTTGGCGTGATGGCGGTAGATCGCCATCGGGGTGATTCCGGCTGCGGCGGCCACCCGGCGCATGGTCACCGCGGCGGGCCCCTCGGCGATGACGAGGTCGCGGGCGATGGCTACCAGACGGTCGGCGGTCGTTCCCATGTCTACACCGTAGACATGGGAGTGGTGTGGAACAGCGGCAAACCGGCCGCCCGAACGGCTACCCCCATACCGGCCGGGCCGGGCAGCCTGCCCCGGTGTCGGCAGTTGACGGCCTCCGGCGTCATCGCTCTGCGGCGGGACGGCAGGGCGTCCGCACCGTCAGCGGCCAGGGCTATCTGCATCTGCCGGCGGCCGTCCGGCTCAGGGACCGTTCCGGACCGAACGGAACGGCGTGATCCGTGAACCGAAGGTCCTCCCCGGCCGTTGAAGGCGAAGTTCCGCCCGCCGTAGGGCGGGTCCGGCGAGTGGTGGAGGGTCGAATGCACATCGGGCAGCGGGGCGGCGCGAACCGGGTGGTGCGCGCCGTGGTGGTCCTTGGTTCGGTCGGGGCCGTGATCGGGGCCGGCCTGGCCGCAGTGCCCGCGGCGCGGGCCAGTTCCGACACGACCATCGTCGGCGCCGGTGGTAGATGCGTCGACGTGGCGTGGACGCAGACCGCCAACGGCACGCCGATCCAGGTCGCCGACTGCAACGGGACGATCGCTCAGGACTGGTTCCACGACGGCGGTCCCGGGCCGGTGCGGGCGCTGGGCAAGTGCCTCGACGTCGTGGGCGGCGGCTGGGCGGACGGCACGCGCATCCAGTTGTTCGACTGCAACGGCACCGGCGCGCAGCAGTGGCGGTTCACCGACGGGCAGTTGGTCAACACCGGCTCCGGCAAGTGCCTCGACGCCCCCGGCGACGCCGACGGCACGCATCTGCGGCTGTGGACCTGCACCGGCAGCCCGACCCAGCGGTGGAGCGTGCCCGGCGCACCGCGTCCGGCCGGCGGGACGGGGAAGAAGGGCGTGAGCACGTGGGCCTTCCCCCGTGTCGCCGACGGCGTCCACGCGGTGGGGGCCGGCTGGTACTACGACTGGTCCGCGACCCCGCAGGACGTCCCGGCGCAGGCGGAGTTCGTACCGATGATCTGGGGAGCCGGCGCGGTCAACGACGACGAACTCGACAGCGCGCGGCGCTCGGGCACCACGCTGCTCGGTTTCAACGAGCCCGACCTGCCGAAGCAGGCGAACATGAGCGTCGAGCAGGCGCTGGAGCTGTGGCCGCGGCTCGAGCGGACCGGTATGCGCCTGGGTAGCCCGGCCGTCGCCTTCGGCGGCGAGGTTCCCGGTGGATGGCTGGACCGTTTCCTGAGCGGGGCACGTCAGCGCGGCATGCGGGTGGACTTCATCGCTCTGCACTGGTACGGCTCGGACTTCGGCCCTGCCGCCCCGCAGCACCTGATGGACTATGTGCAGGCGGTGCACGAGCGGTACGGACTGCCCGTGTGGGTCACCGAGTTCAGCCTGACCGACTTCCGTGGTCGTCCTCGTTACCCGAGCGCCGGGCAGTTGACCGCGTTCGTCCGCGAGGCCACCGCCCGGCTGCAGGCGGCCCCGTACGTGGAGCGCTACGCCTTGTTCGCGCTGCCCGCGTCGGGGGAGGCGGCGGCGCTCGGTCTGTACCGCGAGGACGGCGTCCTGACCCCGGCCGGGGACGCGTACCGCAGCTCATGAGCGGCCCCGACGGGAAGCCCGCGCCCCCGGGTGCCGCGGACGACCACACGGAGACCGGTTCTCACGCCGGAACCCCCCAGCCGATCGGCTGGGGGGTTCCGGCGCACGCGGGTCAGGTCAACGGGACCTGGCGGGCGAGTGCGGCACCGCGGCTCTCGAAGGCGGCCAGGACGGAGGTGGGCGTACCACCGGTCACCGGCACCAGGACGGTGACCGGGCGTCCGGGGCGTAGCTGCACCGAGCGCTCACCGAGCGATCGGTCGCCGTCGTAGGTGTGCAGGTACACCGTGCCGGCGCGGTCGGCCCGGACGGTCACCCGCACGCCACCGGCCACCTGTCGCGGGCCGGTCAGTCGCAGCGCCCGGTCCGGCAGCCGGGGTACCGCGGCGGGCGCGACGCCGTCCACCGCGGACTGGGCGATGGTCTGCGCGCTGTGCACGCTGCGGGCGGCGGTGTCCGGGAAGACGGGGGCGGTGGGCTGCCGGGACGCCGGGGTGAGACCGGGCAGGGTGACCAGCCCGTACCGGTACGGGTCGGCCCGGACGCCGGTGAACGTGGACCAGCCCAGCCGGGACTGGGAGCTGAGGTCCTGGGTGTCCGAGTCGTAGACCAGCACGTTGAAGCCCATCCGCGTCGGGTCGATCGCGTCGGGCAGCACCGCGAACGGGATGCGGGCCTCGATGGTGTAACCGGTGTACGGGGCGGTGACCTTGCTGACCACGGTCATCCCGGGGGCGGTCGTGGCACCCGGTCCCTGCCGGTTGTCGGCGTCCCGCTGCCAGCACGGCGGGTCGCCGTTGGCGGGGTCGTCGGTGACCGGGAAGATGCCGGCCTTGAACACGGTGGAGGTGTCCGTCGAGTTTCCCTTCGGGTCGACGATGATCTCCACGCTGTCGGTACGCCGCTGCCGCTTGCAGTCCTGGGGCACCACCTTCTTGCCGAGGACGTCGTCGGTGACCTGGACGAAGACGACGAGGGAGTCGTCGGTCCAGGCGATCCGGCCGGTGGCCGAGGCGTCCTGCGGCGTGGTGGCCTGTCCCTCCCAGATGCGGGACAGGTCCAGCTCCTCGCCGGGGTACTCGCCGGGGCTGGCCACCCCGTCGACGGCGTGGCCCTGGCCGGCGCGCGGGACCACGCTGGTCGGCACGATCTCCAGGGCGCCGGTCTCCACGGTGCTGCCGGTGCCGCTGGTGGTGGTGATGGTGATTCCGTAGTCGCCGCCGTCGCCGCCCTCGTTGGCGGTCGGCAGGCCGGCGTCGCTGTTGGTGACGGTGAAGGTGACCGCTCCGGTGGCGCCCGGCGCCAGGCCGGTGTAGCTCTTCGTCGCCGCGTCCGCCGTGAAGCCGGCCGGCAGGCCGAGGGTGACGGCCCCGCTCTGCGGCGTCGTGCCGTGGTTGCGCAGGTCGACCCGGACGGTCCGGCTCTTGCCGGAGCCGATGGTCAGGACCGGCTTGATCAGGGTGTCCAGCTGCGGGTAGCCGCTGTCGCCGGCCCAGCTGCGGAACAGCCCCACCTCGGGCAGCGGCTCCAGGGTGCCGCGCACGTCGGCGACCACCCGGACGGCGCGGTCCGTACGGCCGGCGCCCCGGCCGGTGGTGAGCGACGCGCCGAGCAGGTGCTGGGCGTTGGTGGCGGCGCCCCGGGGAACGGTCACGGTGAAGGTGACCGTACGTTCGCGGCCGGCCGGCACGGCGCCGCGTAGCGCGCCGGAACCGGTGGCGGTCCAGCCCTCGGGCAGTCGCAGTGCGACCCGGGGCGCGGTGAGCGCCCGGTCGCGGGGTGCCCGGACGTGGGCGGTGACCTTGACGCTCTGCCCGGGGGCGAGGTCGAACCGGTCGGCGGTCAGGTGGAACTCGGTGCCGCGGGGCAGCCCGCCGGCCGCCGGGGGCAGCACCGACCCGCGCAGGATCGCCTCGGGCGAGGTGTCCGACGGGTCGTACGGGACGCGACTGTCGACCAGGGTGTAGAAGTCGCAGCGGATCGCGGCGGGGTCGGTGGGGGCGGCGGCGGTGTTCGCCCAGCCCTGGGTGACGTACTCCCGGCGGGCTTCGACCTCGATCTCGGCCCAGGTCCTGCCGTCGGCGGCGCGAGCGCCTTCCCAGACGCCGAACACCTGGTCGGTCGGGACGGTCGGCACGAAGCTGGAGGCGCACTGCGGCCCGGCCGACGAGGTGCCGGTGCCACCGGTACGCAGCAGCTTCGCCGCCCGGAAGGGGGTGAGCCCTTCCCGGGTGAGCTGCTCGGGGAAGGCCCTGGGGTCGGCGGCGGCGTGGAACGCCTCGGCGGCGAACCGGGCGGCCTGCTGGTGGTTGCCGTGGTTGCCGGGGGTGGGGGAGGGGTTCATCGTCATCAGGATCTCGGGCCGGGTCTGCCGGATCACCCGGACGATCTGCCCCAGCGTCTCGTCGTGCCCCCAGATCTGTTCCGACAGGGGTGCCGAGGCCGTGTACCAGAAGTCGACGCGGTCGAGGTTGTAGAGGTTCTCCACCCCGGCCTTGCCGATCGCGGTGCGCTCCTCGCGCTCCCGGATGATGCCCAGCGGCGGTCCCTCCTCCAGGCCGACGGCGTTGCCGCCGCCCTCGCCGCGGGTGATCGTGACGACGCCGGCCTTGGCGCCGTACTTCTCCTTCCACTGGCCGAGGGTGGCGAGGCTGCCGGCCTCGTCGTCGGGGTGCGCGCTGACGAAGAGGACGTCCAGGTCGACCGCGTCGGTCGGGCGGGCGGTGGTGGGTGCGGCGTGGGCGACGACCGGGGTCCCGGACAGGGCCAGGGCGAGCGCCGTGGGTAGCAGGAACGCCTTGATGCGCATGCAGATCCTTTCGGGTGACGCGAGGTCCGTGCAGCGGCCGGCGACGTCGGGCGTGGCTGCGCCGACGGCGGGGTCGCGGGTGGACGGTGAGTGGGACCGCCAGAGGCGGCAGGTTCCGGTGTGCCGGCGTGGGACGGGATGCCAGTAAGGACGGAGGTCCGTACACGCTGGAAGGCCTTCGCCGGTGACGCTAGGGACCGGCGCGGTGGCCCGTCAATGCCTTGGCGACGACTTTTTTAATTTCCGGAAGAAAACAAGGCGCGCTCTCTGTGCGGGCTCGGGCGTGGGCTGGGTGCCCCGTCACCGATCCCGAGCGCGCGACACCGACCGCCTTTTCCCTGTACAAGCGGTCGGGTGGGAAATCTTCGGCCGATCGGCCACTTGACGCGTTAATTCGTTCGCCGTATGAAATAAGCGGGATGCGGCGCGGTGAGGTCACTGCGGCCGGGAGAGCCGAGTGCGGTCGGGAGGTCGAGCGGTGGCCCGTGGTCTCCGCCGCCACGCGGGCGCGCTACGACGAGGTGGGGGAGAAGTCGGCGGTGGTGGCCCGCACGATCAGTTCGGGTGCCAGGCGCGCCGATCGGGCCTCGCCCGAGACCAGCAGGTTCAGCAGCGTGTGCAGTGCCTGCGCGCCCATGTCGCGCAGGGGCTGCCGGATGGAGGTGAGCGGCACCAGCAGTTGGGCGTCCACGTCGATGTCGTTGTAGCCGACGACCGCCACCTGCCGACCCACCCGCAGGCCGTGGTCGCGCAGGGTCCCCATCGCCCCGATGGCGGCGAAGTCGTTGACGGCGAAGACGCCGTCCGGCCGGCCGGACTCCAACAGCCGCGCCATCGCCGCCGCCCCGCCGGCGACGTCGAAGCTGGACGGTACGACCCACCGCGGGTCGACCGGCACACCGCGGGCCTTCGCCGCGGCCAGGAAACCGGCCACCCGGTCGGCCGAGGTGCTGGCGTGCTCGGGGCCGGCGACGACCGCCAACCGCCGACACCCGACGTCGATCAGGTGGTCCGCGGCCAGGCGACCGCCGAGGCGGTCCCGGCCGGTCACCGAGGGGTGGCCCCGGGACGCCCGGCTGACCAGGACGAACGGCACCCGGTCGGCGGCGAGTCGGGCCAGGGTGGGATCGGTGCGTCGGGCGTCACCGATGATGAGCCCGTCCACCCGTTCCCCGATGAACCGTCGGATCCGTACCGCCCGCGCCTCGTCGTCGTCCCAGGAACTGCTCACGACCGCCTGGTAGCCGGCGGTCGCGGCGGCGGCGTCGATGCCCTCGAACACGGTGGCGAGCACGATGTCGGTGATCCGGGGGACCAGCACCCCGATCACCCCGGTCTTGCCGCTGCGCAGGCTCGCCGCCCACCGGTCCCGGTGGAAGCCGAGTTCCTTCGCCGCGTCGACGATCCGGGTCGCCGTGGCGGGGCTGACCCGGACGTCGTCGCCGCGCAGGACGCGGGAGACCGTGGAGACGTGCACACCGGTGAAGCTGGCGACATCCCGCAACGTCACCCGTTTGTTCACAGTGCCTCCCGTGCCGCACGTCGAGGTGGTCCCCGGCAACCTAGCTGAGATGACTGCCACCGTTCACATCGAAGGTCGCCCCGGTGACCGTGGCGCAGGAATCGGAGAGCAGGAACAGCACGATGTCGGCGATCTCCTCGGCCGAGGCGACCCGGCCCAGCGGCATCCGTCCCCGAAGCGCCGACTTCTGTGCCTCGGTGAGCCGGTCGTGCATGGGCGTCGCCACCGGGCCGGGCGCGACGGCGTTCACCCGTACCCCGCGCGGTCCGTAGTCGACGGCCAGGTGCCGCATCAGCCCGAGCACCCCGGCCTTCGCCGCCGCGTACGCGACGCCGGACAGCCGGGTCCCGCCGTCGCGGGCGTTGAGGCTGCTCATCAGCACCAGCGACCCGCCGCCCCGGGCCGCCATCCGGGGCACCACCGCCTGACTCACCACGAACGCGGAGGTGAGGTTGTTGCGCAGCGTCCGTTCCCACTCGGCGAGGCTGGTCTGCTCGATGCCACCCGCGCTGACCACACCCGCGAGATGCGCCACCCGGTCCGGGGCGCCGACCGCGTCGACGAACTCGCCCACCGCCACCGGGTCGGCGGCGTCCACGCCGGTGCTGACGTCGATGACGTGGACCGTCTCACCCCGGCCGCGTGCGGCCGCGACCACTGCCGCGCCGATGCCGCTGGCCCCGCCGGTCACCAGCAGGCTCATGCCGCACCGCCCAGGATCTGCTCGCGCGCCTGCCGGTACGCGGTGGACAGCAGCATCTCCGGCTGCGAGTAGACGACGAACCGGACGCCCCGGTCGATCCACCGGCGGGCCTCCTCGGGGGAGTAGGCCAGCATCCCGGCGACCCGGCCGGCGGCGACCACCCGGTCGACGAACGCGACCGCGTGCTTCTCCACCTCGGGATGGGTCGGCTGGTAGCCCAGGCCCAGCTTGACCGACAGGTCGGCGCGGCCGAGCATCAGCACGTCCAGCTCGGCGGCGAGGATGTCGTCCAGGTTGGCCAGTCCGGCGGGCGTCTCGACCAGGGCGACGGTGGTGGTGTTCTCCGCCGCCCAGGCCAGGTACCTGTCGAAGTCGCCCCGGGCGGTGCCGTGCCCGGCGGCGCGGGCCGCCGAGCACAGCGTCCGGTCCCCGGCCGGCGGATACCGGGTCAACCGGGCCGCCTCGGCGGCCTGCGAGCCGGTCTCCACCAGCGGCAGCACCACCCCGCCGGCCCCGCTGTCCAGGGACCACAGCAGGTCCTTCTCCTCGATCCGGCGCAGTCGGACCAGTGGGGTGGTCCCCGCCGAGCCGGCCGCCCGCACCATCGCCAGCACGCTCTGCTCGTCGGCGGCGGCGTGCTCGGTGTCGATGACCAGGAAGTCGTAGCCGAGCACGCCGAGGATCTCGCCGAGCGCCGGCTCCTGGAGCAGGGTGAGGCTGCCCAGGGCGACCCCGCCGTCACGCAGGACGGTGGCCAGCCGGCTCGGACGCGGATACATCAGGACTCCAGCTTCTGCACGGAGGAGCAGTCGCGGTTCGCCGGCACCTCGCCGACGATCTTCAGGGCGGCGTCGACGACCGAGCCGTCGTGCCACCCGGAAACCTCCGGCAGCTTCTCGATGATCTTGTTGTCGAGCAGCCACTTGCCGTCCTCGGCGACCACGGTGGCGGTGTCCACCCGCCCGTTCGGGTCCATGTACGGCCACTGGTCGGTGCCGTAGAGCTTGCCGATCGTCTCGGCCGGGACCTTGGTCCGCTCAGCGATGATCTTGACGACCTCGTCCCGGTTGGCCGGGTCCTGGTAGAACCGGACACCCTCCAACCAGCCGGCCATCCACCGGGCCGCGACCTCGGGCCGCTTGGCGATGAAGTCCTGGGACATGGTGATCAGGCCCTGCTCCTGGTTCGGGGCCACCTCGTTCATGGCCAGCACCCGCTTGGCCTGCCCGTCGCTGATGAGCTGGTAGGCCAGCGGCTCCACCAGGAAGCCGGCGTCGATCGCCCCGCTCTTGAGCGCGTTGGCGGTGTCCGGGTAGCTCAACGTCACGACCTGACCGAGGTCCGACTGCTTCAGCCCGACCTGTCCCAGCGCCCGGTCCAGCCAGTACTCGGTGCTCGACCCCTTGGCCAGGATGGCCACCTTCTTGCCCTTGAGGTCGGCGACGCCCCTGAGCCCGCCGTCGTACGCGGCGCTGCGGGCCAGCAGCAGGTTGTCCGAGGCGCACCGGTACTGCTGCCGGTCGGCGACGACCCGGACCCGCAGGCCCTGGTTGACCGCGTTGAACAGCGCGCCGCCGGTGCCCGGGATGTTCACGTCCAGCTTGCCCTGCCCCTGCACCGCCAGCCGGGAGTAGATGTCGGCGTTGCTGAACTCCACCTCGACGTCGTGCTTGCCGAAGAAGCCCTTCGCGTCGGCCACCATCATCGGCGCCAAGGACAGGATCTCCAGCGAGTTCACCGTCACCTTGTCGGCCCCGCCGGAACCGGCCGACTCCGCCGAGTCGCCACCGCACGCGGCGGTGCCGAACAGCAGCGAGACGCCCAACACCCCGGCGACCACACCCGTCTTCGTGATTCTCATTTCTGACCCTCCGTCCAGCCGAAGAAGCGCCGCTGCACCCGCAACGTCACAGTGGTGAGCAGGAAGCCCATCGCCGCGATGACCGCGAGCGTGGCGTACATGTTGTCGATCTGATAGATCTGCCAGTAACGCCAGGTCATCGACCCGACGCCGTCACTGGCGGCGAGGAACTCGCCGGCGATGGTGCCCAGCAGGGCCAGTCCGGCGGCCAGCCGGATACCGGCGAAGATGGACGGCAGCGCGGCGGGCAGGACGATCTTCCACAGGATCTGCTGCCGGCCGGCGCCCAGGTTGCGGGCCATCAGGATGAGCCGCTCGTCGACCTGGAGCACTCCGGACATCGCGTTCACCACGGCCGGGAAGAACGAGATGATGCCGGCGAGCACCACGATCGGCCGGCCGCCGGTGCCGAAGATGACCAGCAGCAGCGGCAGGATGGCCACCACCGGGATCGGGTACGTGATGGCGATCAGCGGGTCGACCAGCACCCGGATCCAGCGGGACCGCCCCATCGCGATGCCGAGCAGGGTCGCCGGGATCACGCCGAGCAGGAACCCGAGCAGGATCCGCCGTGCCGTGATGCCGACGTTCGGCAACAGCTCCCCGGAGGAGAAGAGCCCGACCAGGGCCTGGACGCACTCCGACGGGGCGGGGAAGAACGTCTTGTCGATCAGCCCGGCCATGCTGCCCGCCTGCCACAGCAGCAGCACCAGGGCCACCGGGACGATGCTGCCCGCGCCGCTGCTGAGCAGCCGGAACAGTCGGCCCGGCGGGCGTTCCGCCCGCGGGTCCACGGCGTACCGGACCACCGGCGGCGTGGGCTGCTCGGACGCCCGCTCCCGGGTCGGCACGGTGCTCTCGCTCATCGTTCCCCCTTCGCTTCGGCCCACTCGGCGGCCAGGGTGGCGTCCCGCAGTTGCGCCCACAGGTGACGCTTCAGCTCGGTGAAGCGCGGGTCGAGCTCGACGTCCCGGTCCCGGGGGCGCGGGAACGGCACCCGGATCTCCTCCACCACCCGGGTGGGCCGGGGGCCGAGCACGATGATCCGGTCCGCCAGCAGCAGCGCCTCCTCGATGCTGTGCGTGATGAACAGGACCGTCTTGCGGTTGCGGGACCAGACCTGGAGCAGCTCGTCCTGCAGCAGGGTCCGGGTCTGCGCGTCGACGGCCGCGAACGGCTCATCCATCAGCAGCACCTCGGGGTCGCTGGCCAGCGCCCGGGCGATGCCGGCCCGCTGGCGCATGCCGCCGGACAGCTCGTGCGGCTTGGCGTCGGCGAACGCCTCGATGCCCATCATCGCCAGGTGCTCCCGGGCGACGTCCCGGCGGCGCCGGGCGGACACCCCGCGCAGCTCCAACCCGAACGCGACGTTGTCGACGATGGATCGCCAGGGGATGAGCGCGTAGTCCTGCCAGACGATCGAGGTGAGGGGGCCGTCGGCGGTGCGTTCCCCGACGAACCGGATCTCCCCGCTGTCCGGCCGACGCAGCCCGCCCAGCAGACCCAGCAGGGTCGACTTGCCGCACCCGCTCGGCCCGATGACGCAGACGAACTCCTCCGCCTCCACGGCGGTGCTCAGGTCGCCGACCACCGACAGGCGTGAGCCGTCGGCGCGGGCGTAGCCCTTGGCCACGCCGTCGATCTCGATGCGCATGGTCATCGCCCCCCGTGCGTGGGCAGGTGCGAGTAGTTGGCGTACCACCAGTCGGCGATGTCCCGGCGGCGGGCGAACCAGACCCCGGGCCGCTCCTGCGCCCAGGCGATGAGGTCGCGCAGCGCCGAGGCGCGGCCGGCCTGGCCGATCAGTCGCGCGTGCAGGCCGATGGAGATCATCTTGGGTGAGGTCTCACCCTCCTCCCACAGGTACTCGATGCCGCGGCGGCAGTTCTCGAAGAAGTCGGCGGGGTTGGCGTAGCCGGGGCTGAACGCGAACCGGCCGTCGTTGTACGTGTGGGTGTAGGGCACGACGAGGTGCCGGGTGCCCGCCACGTCCACCCAGTACGGCAGGTCGTCGTTGTAGGCGTTGGAGTCGTACCGGAAACCGCCCTCCTCGACGAGCAGCCGCCGGGTCCGGTCCGACGGCGCGTACCGCGAGTACCAGCCGACGGGCCGCTCGCCGCACAGCTCGCCGATCAGCTCCACCGCCCGCCGGATCTCCGCGCGTTCCTGCTCCTCGGTCATCCCGGACGGCTCCCGCCACCGCAGCCCGTGCGAGCAGATCTCGTGCCCCGCCTCGACGAACGCCTTGGTCAGGGGCCGGTTACGGGCCAGCGCCTCGGCGCATCCGTACACCGTGACCGGGGTGTCCATCCGCTCGAACAGCCGCAGCAACCGCCACGCCCCGGCCCGGCTGCCGTACTCGTACACGGACTCCTGGGACAGGTCGCGGTGCGCCGCGCTGGTCGGGGTGTACGAGATCTCGCCGACCCACTCGTTGGTGTCGTCGCCGTCGAGGAGGCTGTGCTCCGCCCCCTCCTCGTAGTTGAGGCAGAGGCTGACCGCGACCCGCGCGCCGCCGGGCCACTCGACACGGGGCAGGTCCGCCCCGTAGCCGAGGAAGTCCCGCTCGGTGCCGGGTTCCACTCTGATCACCATGAAGCCGTGTCCTTTCTGCGGGGGGTGCCCGGCGCGGCGGGGGTGGGCCCCGGACCGCCGGTGGGGGACGGCGTCCCACCGCGCATCGGCGCGGTGAGGTGCCGCAGGGGGAGAGAACCTGGCGCTTGCGCCAGCGCGTGCAGCACCTCGGCGGCGCCGGCCGGCGACCCGGCCGCGCGCAGCAGCCCGGCGTTCACGGCGGCCAGCTCGTCCGGAGCGAGCGGGGTCTCCCGGTCGCCCGGGTGGAAGCGGGCCCGTGCGGTGTGGCGGCGGCCGGCCCGGTCGCGCAGCTCGACCACGGCCGGCCGGCCGTGCGGGTAGCCGTCGTCCAGGCCCGGGTCGTGTCGGACCTCGACCCGCTCGGCGATCCGGGCCGCCTCGGCGTGCCGCCGCGCCTCGCCGTGCCCGTCCGCGACGCCGGGATCCAGGCCGAGCAGTCCGCAGGCCACCGCCCAGGGGATGCTGAACTGGCGGGCCAGCCGGTTGTCGGGGAACCGCTCGTCGAGCCGGGCCGCGCCGGCGTAGGTGTGCACGGTCACCGAGGCGACGTCGACGCCCGGGACGTCCCGGGCCAGTGTGCGCGCCGCCGTCCAGCTCGTCAGCGCGTGCGCGCACACGCCGACCGGCTTGAAGTAGGCGTGCGGCAGCAGCGGCCGGGTCGTCAGCGCGGCGTCGACCGCCGCCGGCGTGGGCGGACCCTGGTGGGCGGTCCGGCCGAGGTGGGCCGCCGCCGGGCCGGTGGCCGGGAACCCGTCGCGCACCAGGTACGCCACGGTCAGGCCGGTGGCGGTGCCGAGAGCGGGCAGCAGGTGGTGGGCGGACGACCCGCGCCGGGTCGACTCGTCCGGGCCGGCCAGCGCGACGGTCAGCGCCAGGTTCACCGCGTCGGTGAGGCCGGCGGTGTCCAGCCCGGCGGCCACCCCGGCGGCCGCTGCGGCGGCGGCGGTGCCCCAGCCCCCGTGCGGGTGCACCCCGTCGCGTGTCGGCCCGAGGAGCAGGCCGAGGCGGGCGCCCACCTCCCAGCCGACGGCCAGGGCGCGCAGCAGTGTCCGGACGTCACCGTCGGCGTCCTCGGTCGCGGCCAGGCCGGCGGCGTACGCGTGCAGGCCGGGGTGCCCACGGGACTCCCGCAAGCCCTCGTCGCACTGGGTGGTGGTGATCGCCGCCGCGGTCGTCGCCGCGGCCCGCTGCGGCGCCTCGGTCGTTCCCCGCGCCGCCAGCAGGGTGCACCGCCCGTCCCGGTGGCCAGCCGGCGCGAGGCCGGCCGGCAGATGGCCTCGCGCGGCCACCGCGTTCGCGGTGAGCCGGGCCGCGACCGACCGGACCTGCCCCTGCCCGGGAACCGTGGCCAGCAGCGCGTCGGCAGCGGCGACGCCGACCGCCACCAGCGGGGGCAGCACGTCGTCGCCGGGAATCACGGCCGCCCGGCCGGCGGGGCGGACGCTGCCCGTGGTCATGGGACGATCACCTGCTTGCCGAGCACCCGACGGTCCGCCATCGCCCGGTGCGCCCGGGCGGCCTCGGCCAGCGGAAGGACCGCGTCGATGTGCGGGCTGAGGCGTCCCGACGCGACCAGGTCCAGCACCCTGGCGATCTCGTCCGGGCGCTGGCTGCGGGAGCCGCGAAGCTCGTACTCGTTGCGGAACGTCTCGATCACGTCGAGGCGGGGGTGCTCACCGGCGTGCCCGCCGCCGACGATCATCCGGCCGGCCGGCGCGAGGGTGCCGAGGGCCGCTTCGAACACCGTTCCACCGATGTGTTCCACCACGACGTCGAAGCCGCCGCCCCCGGTCGCCGCGCGGGCCCGCTGCGGCCAGTCGTCGTCCCTGGTGCTCAGCACCACGTCGGCGCCGAGGGAGGAGACGAAATCGGCCTTCGCCGGGTCGCCGACCAGCCCGACCACGTGGGCGCCGCCGAGCTTGGCGAGTTGCACCACCGCGTGGCCCAGGCCGCCCGCGGCACCGGGGGCGAGGACCCACTCGCCGGGCGCCAGGCGTCCGATCGAGTACAGGGTGCGCCAGGCCGTGCCGAAGGAGATGGGCGTCGCCGCGGCCACCACCGGATCGAGCTCGCCGATGTCCAGCAGGCCCCGGCCGGACACGACGGCGTGCCGCGCGTAGCCGCCCCACCGGGTGATGCCGGGCATGTCCGCCCGGGAGCAGAGGTTCGCCCGTCCGGCCAGGCACCGTTCGCACCTGCCGCACGGGGTGTTCGGCAACGCCAGGACGCGGTCGCCGGGGCGGCGGTCGGGCACCTCGTCGCCCACCGCCTCCACCACGCCCACGACCTCCCGGCCGAGGACGTGGGGCAGCCGCAGACCCATCCGGGACACGCCGCTACGCAGGTCGGCATCGAGGTGGTTGACGGCGACGGCGAGCACGCGCAGCCGGACCTCGTCCGGACCGGGCGCGGGCAGCTCCGGCTCGGCGAGGGTGAGCACGTCCGGGCCGCCGTACTCGTTGATCATCATGGCTTCGGTCTTCACGGTCGGCGTCCTTCCACCAGGTTCCGCAGTGCCGCCGGCACCGCGTCGGGTCCGTCGAGGGCCAGGGCGAGCGCCAGGGCCACCCTGGCCTGGCTGCCGGTGAGGTCCCCGGCGAAGAGCGCGCCGGCCTGGGCCAGGTCGGCGCCGCCGCCGGAGTAGATGGGGCGGACCCGGCCCGCGCCGGTCCGGCTGGTGATGACCACGGGTACGCCCTGCTTGTCCGCGTCGCGCACGGCCTCGGCCACGGACGGCGGCGCGTTGCCCGCCCCGAACGCCTCGACGACCAGGCCCTCGGCTCCGGCCCGCAGCGAGGCCCGCAGGTGGGTGTCGTCCGCGCCCGCCACGAGCTTGACCAGGTCGACCCGGGGCAGCCGGTCGGGTACCGGACGGTCGGCGTAGAGGCCGCCGCGGGTCGAGGCCGACAGCCGCTGCACCCCGTCGTGGTCCACCAACGCCAGCGCGCCCGCGGGCCCGCCGGAGAAGGCGGAGACCGCGGAGGTGTGCACCTTGCGGCCCTCCACCGCGGCGCAGGCCACACCGCCGAGGACGATCGCCACGCCGACCGGGTCGGGCGCGGCGACCACCCGGATCGCATCCATCAGGTTGCGCCCGGCGTCGGAGTCCGGCTCGTCGGCCCCGCGTTGCGCGCCGGTCAACGCCACGCGTGCGTCCCGGGCGGTCAACTGGCCGGTCAGGTAGGCGGCCTCCTCCAGCGTGTCGGTGCCGTGGGTGACCACCACGCCCGTGAAGTCCTCGGCGAGCTTCGCGCGCACGGCGCGCACGGTGCCGAGCATGTCGTCGAGGGTCAGGGTGAAGCTGGGGCGGCAGGAGAGGTCGAAGCCGCAGACGTCGACCCCGGACAGGTCCGGGACGCTCCCCAGCAGTTCGGCGACGGAGTCGGTCACCGCCAGCGTCCCGTCGGACTCACGGCGGGACGCGATCGTCCCCCCGGTCGCCAACACCGCGATTCGCACCGGACCACCCTTCTGCGCAATCGTTTGTTCACTTGGCTGAAGACAGTTGCACAAACGTTCGCTCTGCACAAGAGCTGGGCTTATGTCAGCGAGCGAAGAGTGGACGCGATCTGCGGATGCCGCGTACGACGAGTGGGCGGACCGAGGAGCTGCTGCTCCACGCCGCCGAGACGGCCGAGCCGACGGCCGGCCGTGGCGTCAGCCCTGATCGCGCGCCGGCCGGCGGCGACCGGGCCTCAGCGGAGAGCCGCGGCGGCCTGGGCGACCAACCAGCGTTCCGACTGCTCGTAGGTCCAGCCGTTGTCGTCGAGCAGGGTGAAGTAGCCGGAGTATCCGAAGTAGAACCAGAGGATGTCGGTCGCCTCGGCCACTGTCGTTCCCGGGCGCAGGCCGCCGACCTCGTGGAGCCGGACGGCGACGGCCTCGACGGCGTCGCGGTAGCGCTTCGTGGCCACCCGCAGGTTCTCGGCGACCTCGGCGTGGTGCGGCGCGGTGGTCAGCATCAGCCGCATGATGTCGCCGTACGTCTCGCGCATGGCCCGGACGGCGGCTGCCGTGTCGCGCAGGATCTCGTCCGGGTCGGTGAGGGTCTCCTGCCGGGAGAGGGTCTGCGCCACGATCGGGGCCTGGCTCCACAGGTCGACGAGCGTGCGGATCAGCCCCTGCTTGCCGCCGGTCACCGCGTACACCGTGGCCGGCGCCACGCGGGCCTCGGCGGCGATGTCCTCGATCTTCGTCGCGAAGTATCCGTTGCGGGCGAAGAGCATCCGCGCCGCCTCGATGATGGCGGCGCGGGTGGCGGCGGCGTACTCGGCGCGGCGGCCTCTCGGCGCTTCGGTCATGGTCGGGTGAGCATAGCCGCTGCCACTCACCAGAGTTGGTCTCTGACGAATGAGTGGCTACTCTGTTCACATGGCTGACATGCTGACGTCCGGAACGGAGTACGAGGCAGCGCGGACGATCTGGAACGGCGCGGTGACCAGCCGTCCGCTCGCCGTCCTTCGGTGCGCCGACACGGCTGACGTCCAGACCGGGGTGCGGACCGCCCGGGAGGAAGGTCTCGCCCTGTCGGTGCGCGGCGGCGGGCACGACTGGGCCGGTCGCGCGCTGGCCGACGGCGGGCTGACGCTGGACCTGAGCCCGATGCGGCAGGTGAGCGTCGACCCGGCAACCGCGGTCGCCACCGTCGCCGGCGGTGCCACCTCGGCCGACGTGGCCGCGGCCGCGCAGCGGGCCGGCCTGGTCGCGGTGACCGGGACGGCCGGTTCGGTCGGCATGGCCGGCCTGACGCTCGGCGGTGGGTACGGGCCGCTGAGCGGCCGGTTCGGCCTGGCCGCCGACAACCTGCTGTCGGCCGAGGTGGTGCTCGCCGACGGCACGCTGGTCACCGCGGACGAGGAGCACGATCCCGAGTTGCTCTGGGCGCTGCGCGGTGGTGGCGGCAACTTCGGCGTCGTCACCTCGATGCGGATCCGGCTGCACGCGGTGCCGGGGATCCTGGCCGGGATGATCATGTTTGGGTTCGACGTGCTGCCGGCGTTGGCGGAGTCGCTGCTGCGGGGGCCGGACGAGCTGACCGTGCAGGCCGGCTTCATCACCGCCCCGACCGGCGAACCGGCGCTCTTCGCGGCGCCCACCTGGTGCGGCGACCCCGAGGCCGGGGCCACGGTGCTGCAACGGCTCACCGAACTCGGCGAGCCGCTGACGGCGCAGGTCGGCCCGACCACGATGACCGACCAGCTCGCCCAGATCGACGCGATGTTCCCGGCCGGCCGCCACGTCGAGATCGGGACCCGCACGGTCACCGGACTCGACCGTGAGGTCCAGCAGGTCCTGCTCGACGCCGCGGACGCCAAGACCTCACCGCTGTCGGCGATCTCGCTGCACAGCCTCCATGGCGTGGCCGCTCGCGTCCCCGCCGACGCGACCGCGTTCCGCAACCGGACGCCGCACCTGATGGTCGAGACCATCGCGGTCTGGGAACCCGGGGACTCCGCCGAGGAGGAACACCGGGCCTGGGTACGGGGAACCGACGGGCTTCCGGGCGGCTATCCCAACCTGCTCGGTCCGGACGACACCGAGCGCACCGCCGCCGCCTTCGGGCCGAATGCCGAGCGCCTGCTCACCGCCAAGAAGCGGTACGACCCCGACCTGGTGTTCCACGCTCCGGGGAGGCTCTGACGGCACACCTGGGAGGAGGCGCGCGGTGGCCTGGAGCACCCGGGAGATCGCCCAACTCGCCGGCACCACGCTGCGGGCGGTACGCCACTACCACGAGATCGGCCTGCTGGCGGAGCCCCGCCGGCGTAGCAACGGCTACAAGCAGTACGGGGTGGCTCACCTCGTCCGGATCCTGCGCATCAAACGCCTGACGGACCTGGGGTTCTCGCTGTCGCAGATCGCGACCATGCAGGACACCGACGACCAGCCCGTGGAGGCGCTGCGCACCCTCGACGCCGAACTCGCGGCGACCATCGAACGGCTCCAACGGGCGCGCCTCGAACTCGCCGTCATCCTGCGGCAGCCCACACCGGCGGAACTGCCACCCGGCCTCGTGGCACCCGCTGTGGTGTCGGCGATGCCGCACGCCGACCGTTCGTTCATCGTCGTGCTGACCCGGGTGCTGGGCGCCGAGACCATGCGGGCCTGGGCGGACATGCTGCGCAAGCCCGTCACCGACCCGGTCGCCGAACGGTTCAACACGCTGCCCGAGTACGCCGACGAGCAGACCCGCGCCGCCGTGGCCCGGGACCTGGCGCCCTACGTCCGAAAGCTGTACGCGGAGCACCCGGGAGCGAGGATCACGAACGCCGGGACCCGGTACAGCGCGGGCTACGTCGAGCAGGCGGTCAGCAAGGCGCTGGCGGAGCTCTACAACGACGCGCAGTTGGACGTCCTGCGGCGCACCAACCGACTGCTCACCGAACCGCGCGACTGACCGCCGTGGCTCGGCCCCGCGGAGGTGGGAGCGTCGATGACGGCACGGACCGGGTGCTTGCTCCGACGGCTCGCCGCACCGGGGGTCCTCGTGGTGAGCGGAACGCGGCCCGGCGCACCGAGGTTCAGCGGTCGCCCGGCACCTGGTCGTGCCGCTGACCGCGGTCACGGCCGAAGCGCTGCAGGATCCGGACGTACAGCATGCCCATGCAGCCGCTGAGGGTCGCGATGACGATCGCCATCGGAAGGCGTCCGGCGGCGACGATGCCCGCCACGACGAGCAGTGACACCATGAACGCGACGACACCGAGCGCGGCATAGAGCCTGTCCTGCACGTTCTCCCAGCGTCGCATCGCTCGGCTGCGCTGTCGGTCGAGGCTGCGGGTTTCGATGAACAGGGCGATCAACAGGACGGGAACCACCTGTAGCGCGGCCTCGTAGAGGGTCACTTCTGTGCCTTTCCGGATTCTTGGTCAGCTTTGCGGCTGTTGTCGGCGGTGCGGAGGCGGCTGGTGCTGCGCCGGAAGCTCCACACGACGACCAGCGCGGCCAGCACGGTGAGCGGGGTGCCCATGACGATCCGGGCGACGCCCAACCCGCCGGTGCTGTCGGTCAGGTAGAGCCACTGCTGGATCGCGAACCGCGAACCGAACACCGACGCCGCGGCGAGGGTCGCGACGTCGTGCGCCACGCGTACGGCTCGGTCGGACCGCCACGCATGCGTCCCGCCGTGCAGGGCGTTCCAGATGACACCGGTCAGCGGTCGACGAGCCAGCACCGACCCGAACGTGACGACGAACCCGGCCAGGGAGGCCCAGATCCCGATCACGAAGAAGTCCCGCGCGGAGCCGGTCCACGCGACGATCCCGGCGGCCACCGCCACGCCGAGCAGGCTGCCGACCGCGGAGACGGGACGCTCGCCGCGCAGCAGCCGTACGACGAACAACGCCAGCCCGGTCGCGACCGCGACCCCGATGGCCACCGGCAGCGGCAGGAACGCGTCCGCCGTCACGAACACGACCACCGGAACCGTCGAGTAGACGAACCCGGCGACGCCGCCCATCTGGTGCAGCACGGTGGGCCTGGCGGGCTGGGCAGTGTCGTCGACCTCGTCGACCTCGTTCAGCATCGGACAATTAGCGGGTGTGCCGCAGCGGCACACTCAAGCCCGTACGACATGGTGTGGTCGACCTCACGGGCGTGCGACCGCCCCCCGACCGCCCGGAGGAAGACCGACCAGTGGCGCGGCCCCGGCCCGCCGCGCCCTGCGCCGCCAGCTCCCGCAGGATGCCCGCCAGTTCCTCGCGGATCCGCTGCTGGCGGCCAGCTCGGCGTCGAGGGCGCGGAACGTCTGTTCCGCGCCCTCGTCCGAACTGCCGTTGGTCGCCCGCTCGGGCTCCGCCAGCAGCCCGATCCGGTGGTAGTGCCGCACGGTCTTCAGCGTGGCGCCGGCGATCTCCGCCAGCTCACGTGTGCTCCCACCACGCCCGTTCCGCATGCCGCCTGTGCACACCGTGCCCCGGCGGCACGGTCCACGTCAGCCGCGTCGGCAGGTCCGGTCGCCGGCCGGCATCGTGCCGTCCACCAGGTACGCGGTGGTGACGTTCAAGGCGCAGGCGTTACCGCCGAGCACGTAGACGCCGTGCCCGCTCCCGTCGACGGTGACCAGCCGGGAGCGCTTCTCGAACTTCTCCCGCAGCAGCTTGCCGCCGGCGAGCGGGGTGACCGGATCGTGCCGGTTCTGCAGGATCAGCACGTTGCGCGGCCCCTTGTCGTGCACCGCCACCGGCGGCCCGGCCGGGTCGTGCGTCCAGAAGGCGCAGGGGGTGATGTTGGCGCTGGCCGCGCCGAACAGCGGGAACCGCTCGCGGTCCTGCGCGACCGCCCGCCGGTAGGTGTCCACGTCCTCGGGCCACTCGACGTCGTTGCAGGTGACGGCGAGGAACACGGTGAGGGCGTTGTCCTGCGGGTTGGGTGCGGCCGCCGCCTTCGCCCGCGGCGCCTCGCCCGGCGTGAGGTAGGTCTGCCAGATCCGCGCGAGGTTCGGGTACTGGATCTCGTTGTAGAGGGAGCCGAAGGTGATCTGCCGGAAGAGGGCACCGGTGACCCCGTCGGCGGCGGGCGTCTCGTCGAGCCGTTCGGCGATGGTGAGGTAGGTCCGACGGACCTGCTGCGGGGTGCGGCCCAGACCGTAGGACTCGTGCCGCTTCGCCACCCACGTCGCGAAGTCGGGGAACGTCTGCTCCATGCCGAGCGCGAACCGGCGCAGGCCGGCCCGGTCGAGGTGGGTGTCGCCGACGATGCTGTCCAGCACCACCCGGTCCGTGCTTCCCGGGAACATCGAGGCGTACGCGGCACCCAGCGCCGAGCCGTAGGACGCCCCGTAGAAGCTGGCCTTTCGCTCGCCCAGCGCGACCCGGATCCGGTCCAGGTCGCGGGCCATGTTCGCGGTGCTCAGGTGCCGCAGCCGCCCGTCGGTGTCGGCGGCCGCGCAGCGCTCGGCGACGTCCTTGGCGATCCCCGCCTGCCGGGTGACGGCCGCGTCGTCGGGCGCGTACGGCGGGATGTTGGCCCAGTAGGCGTCGTCGGCGGTGAAACCGCAGCTCACCGGCGTCGAGTGCCCGACACCCCGGGTGTCCATGCCGATCAGGTCGTAGGCGTCAGTGACGCCGGTCGGCAGCCCCTTCGAGACCAGGAAGGCCGGTTGGTCCAGCCCGGTGCCGCCCGGCCCGCCCGGGTTGAACATCAGCACGCCACGTCGCTTCTCGGGGTTCGTGCTGGCGATCCGCGACACCATGATCTCGATCTGGGTGCCGTCCGGGTCGCGGTAGTCCAACGGAACGGGCACCTTCGCGCACTGCACCGGCAACTGCACCGTCGGCGGCACCACGACGTCCTTCGGGCACGCCGTCCACTGCGGACCGGTCGCCGGCTGTCCCGCCGTCGATTCGCCGGCCGTCGCCGGAATCACCGCGGCCAGGGCACCGACCAGTCCCAGCATCCCCACCAGGGCCATCCCACGTCTTCGCGACATTCTCGTCTCCTGTCCGACCCGCCCTCCGGCGGGCTCACCCCATGCCAACCTGTGCCCTCGGGGCACAGTCAAATGGGCACCGGGTCCGCTGCGGGTGATCCCCCCGTACGAGGTGGCGGATCCTCCCGGACGTCACCGACCACGTCACACCCGGGCGGGGTTGAGTGTGCCGCTACGGCCGGGTGTCTCGTCGAGGACGCAAACGTGCAGGACGACTCGATTCGGAGAATCCGATGGCCTTGTTCGACTCCGGCCCACCCGTGGACCGGTCCGCCTCACCTGCTCCCCGGCGCCGCACCGCTCGCGTCGGCGCCGCCACCGGGGCGACGGCGGTGCTCGCGTTGGTGGCTGCCTGCACCGGCACCCCGACCTCGGCGGAATCCGAGCCGCGGCCGTCCGCTGCCGGGCTGGAGGTCTACTACGGGCAGAAGTTGTCGTTCGGCTCGTGTGCGGGCTACGGCACCACGCCGGGGGAGAAGAAGCAGTACGTCGAGCCCTTCGAGTGCGCGCGGCTCACGGTGCCGTTGGACTACCAGGATCCGAAGGGCAGGACCATCCAGGTCGCGGTGCTCCGGCTCCCCGCCCAGGGGGACCCCGGGCAGCGCATCGGGTCACTGGTGCTCAACCCGGGCGGCCCGGGCGGTTCGGGCCTGACCCAGGCGACCACCTTCAGCGTCGCCCACGCGAAGAGCCCGCTGCGGCAACGCTTCGACGTGGTGGGGTTCGATCCGCGCGGGGTCGGCTCGTCGACGCCCGCGATCAGCTGCTTCACCGACGCCGAACGCGATCGTGGCGAGGACCAGACCACGCTGCTGGCCTCCTCGGGGCAGTGGAGCGCGGACGACACCCGGCAACTGGCGGAACGGTGCGCGAAAGGCTCGGGCGGAAAGGAGATCCTGTCCGCGGTCGGCACCCGCAACGTCGCCCGGGACATGGACGTCCTGCGCTCAGCCCTGGGTGACGAGAAGCTCACCTTCGCCGGGCAGAGCTACGGCACCCGACTCGGCGCGGTCTACGCCGAGATGTTCGGCGCGAACGTGCGGGCGATGGTGCTGGACGGCGTGACGGACCCCACCCTGGAGAACCCGCAGCGGCGGCTCACCCAGCAGGCCGGCTTCCAACAGAACTTCGAGAAGCTGGCGGCCTCCTGTGCCACCAGCAAGGACTGCCCACTGGGCGCCGACCCGGCCCGGGCCACTGACGTCTTCCAGAAGCTGGTGCGGCCCCTGATCGACAAGCCCGTTCCCGCCGGGAAGGGGCGCACGCTGAACTTCAACCAGGCCACCGGCGGCGTCACCGCCGGCCTCTACTACCCCGAGGTCTGGCCGGCGCTCATCAAGGGCCTCGCCCAGCTCAAGCAGGGGGACGGGTCGCAGATCCTGAAGGTCGGCGACGTGTTCGGCGGTCGGGACGCCTCCGGCGGGTGGACCAACTTCCTCGAGGCCAACCTCGCCGTCAACTGCAACGACGAGGTACGCCGCACGCCCGAGGAGGAAGCCCGGCTGCGCGCCGACATCGCCAGGACCAGCCCGTACGTGGCAACCGGCAGGAACGTCGACGGGGTCAGCCGGGACGCGTGCGAGTCCTGGCCCGGCGAGCCCAGCCTCGGCATCCCGTACGCGCAGGACGTCAAGGGCCTGCCCACGACTCTGGTCATCTCCGTCACCGGCGACCCGGCCACCCCCTACGCCGCCGGCAAGGTCCTCGCCGACGAGATCGGCGGCACCGTGCTCACCGTCGAGGGTGCACGGCACACCGTCGCGCAGGAGGGGATCAACCCCTGCGTCAACGCCGCCTTCGCCGCCTACCTCATCGACCTGAAGGTCCCCACGACGGACCAGCGCTGTCGTCTCTGACCTGACCGCCGGCCATCGACGTGGAGTCGCCGGTCGTGGGGCGGCCCCCGGCGACTCACCGGCCCCGGTGCGCCCGACCGGCGGTTGGCCCCGCCGCCCATTGATGCCCGATCGGCATGAATCCCGCGACTTCTGTCTTCGACCGTATGCCGGATCGCTGTCAGGGTCGAGTCCTGTCCGACCGGCGCTGTCCGACGCCCGGTCCACCTACCGACAAGGAGTGGTCATGGTTTCTGCGACTCACCGCCTGGTGGCCGCGGCGGCAGTGGTGTCGCTGGCCGCCTGCGGTCCCGCCGGTGCCGCCGAACAGCCGACGCGGGGCAGCGCGGTGCCGACCCAGACATCAGCCGCCTCCGACCGGAAGCCCGAGTTCCGGCAGCTCGAGAAGAAGTTCGACGCGCGGCTGGGCGTCTACGCGGTCGACACCGGCACCGGCCGGACGGTGCAGTACCGCGCCGATGAGCGATTCGCGTTCGCCTCGACCATCAAGGCGTTGACCGCCGCCGAGGTCCTCGACGAGACCACGGACGCCGAACTGGACCGGGTGGTGCGGTACTCGGCGTCCGACCTGGTGACCTACTCGCCGATCACCGAGCAGCACGTCGCCACGGGCATGACGCTGCGCGCCATCGCGGACGCCGCCGTGCGGTACAGCGACAACACGGCCGCCAACCTGATGCTGCGCCACCTGGGCGGACCGCAGCGGTTCGAGGAGGAGCTGCGCGGGATCGGCGACCAGGTCACCGATCCGGAGCGGTACGAGACCGCGCTCAACGAGGCCCGGCCCGGCGACCGGCGGGACACCAGCACCCCGCGGGCCCTGGCCGAGTCCCTCCGGGCGTACACCGTCGGTGACGCCCTCGGACCCGCGGACCGCGACACCCTCAACGGTTGGCTGCGGGGGAACACCACCGGCGGTGAGCTGATCCGTGCCGGCGTGCCCGACGGCTGGGTCGTCGGTGACAAGACCGGTTCCGGCGGCTACGGCACCCGCAACGACATCGCGGTGCTCTGGCCGCCGAACCGGGCGCCGATCGTCCTCGCGGTCCTGTCCAGCCGCGACGAGAAGGACGCCAGCTATCAAAACGCCCTCATCGCCGAGGCGACGGAGGCGGTGTTGGCCGGCTGGTGAGCGTTGACCGGCACCCGGGTACGTCGAGATGTCACGGTGCGGTGGTGACGCGGTGTCACTGCCCGCCGGGCGCGATGAGCGCTGCAATGAGGTGTCCACCCCTTCGAAAGGAATCTTCCCGATGAATGCCCCACGATCCGACGGGTCCTGGAAGACGACGGATCGCCCGAACCCTTCTGACGCGGGCGGCCCGCGACCGCGGACACCGGAGCCTTCGCCGCCTGCCGTCGACCCCTCCCGCCCGTTCGGCGCTCACCTGCGCATGGCCTGGTGGAAGCCGCTCGTGCTCCTCGTCGTGATGGGGCTGGCGATGCTGGCCCTCCAGGTTTTGTCCTACCTGCTCGTGGGCGTCGTCGAGGGCAGCGACGACCCGTTCTCCCCCACCATGACACCGTTGAAGTCCCTGGCCATCAACCTCAGCATCGGCGCGTCGGGCGTCGTGGCGATCCTGTTCCTGGCGTGGGTCGCGAAGGTGCCGTGGCGCAGCTTGATCAGCTCACCCCGGGCCTTCGACGCCCGCCGCCTGACGACCTACCTGGTCAGCGCGGTGCTGCTGGTGGGGGCCGGGCTCGGTGTCGTGGCGCTGGTCGCGCCCGACTCGACGCCGTGGGTCGGCTTCGGTGTCAGCGGCACGACGATCGCCCTGCTGGTGGTCACCGTGCTGACCACGCCGCTGCAGTCCGCCGGCGAGGAGCTGATGTGGCGAAGCGCCCTGCTGCCCGCCGCCGCGTCCTGGGTACGCGCGGTCCGGCCGGCCCTGGCCGTCGGGCTCGTCGTGTCCAGCCTGGGCTTCGCCATGCTGCACGGTTCGACCGACCCCTGGCTGTTCGGCTACTTCACCTTCATCGGCCTCTGCACCGGCGTCATGGCGATCATCAGCGGCGGCATCGAGGCGCCGGTCGCCTTCCACGTCGCCAACAACGTCCTGTTCGGGATCGCCAACACGGTGCTGGCCGACGGCGAGCCCTACGCCATCGACCGGTCCACCGACTCCGGTGACGCGTCCCTGCTGATCCTGGCTGCCGTCAACGTCGCCATGGTGGCGCTGGTCTGGCTGCGCGAGCGGCGGGCCCGGTCCGCGAGCGCGAGCTAACCCCACCAGGGCAGGGCACCCGTCCGCAGGTGGTCGTGCAGGGACCGGGCGACCTGTGCCATCGTCGCCTCGCTGCCGGGTTGGGCGACCGCGGGGACCCGGGAGGCGGTGAACGCGACGACCGCGTACGACCGCCCGTCGGCGTGCTCCACCACCCCTGCCTCGTGGCGCAGGTGCAGCAGGGTGCCGGTCTTCGACGACCACCGGGAAGCGTCCGAGGTGAAGTCCGGTGCCAGCCGCTGCCGGTGCAGGTTCTCGCCCATCAGGGCGCGTACCCGCGCGGCGGTGGCCTCCTGGATCGCCGACGGCCGCCAGAGAGCGTGCAGCAGGTCGGCGAAGGCCCGGGCCGAACCGGCGTTGGCGCGGGTGACGTCGAGCTGCGCGACCGGGTGGCCCTGCCCGGGGGTAGCCGCGCCGATGGCGAGGGAGTGGGCCAGATGCGCGTGGTCGGGGCCGAGGCGTTCCGCCGGCGTGTCGGCGAGGTCGCCGGCGCGATGCCGGACGGTGATGCCGTCGACGCGCAGTCGTCGCAGCTCGGTGGCGACCGCAGTCGGCGGGACGAGCTCGAACAGGGCGTCGGCGGCGACGGAGTCGCTGATGGAGGTGCTCAGGTAGAGCAGGTCGTCCACGGCGATCCGCGCGGGGTGGCGGAAGCGGCTCAACCCGGTCGGGCCCGGTGTGGTGATCCGACCGGGCAGGACGTCGACCGGTGCCGCCGGGTCGAGTTCCCCGCGCGCGATCCGCTCCAGCACGGCGACCGCCAGCGGCACCTTCACCAGCGACGCCATCGGGTACGGGGTGTCCGTGTCGAAGCCGATCTCCGCGCCGGTGTCGAGGTCGCGGACCAGGAAAGCGCCGTCGAGTCCCGCCTCGTCGAGCAGGTCACGCGCGTCGCGGACGACGGTGGTGGCGCTCATGCCCTCACTCATGCCGGCTCTCCCGGCGACCCCGGGGGGCCGTCGGGGGCGCCCAGGCAGTGGGCGATGTCCGCGTACAGGACCGTGCCGAGCTGGTCGAGGTCCTCGCGGACGCCGGCGGCGACGTCGTAGCCCCGGACGAGTCGGGGGTCGGCGACGGGGCACCAGTGCAGTGCGAAGTCCTCGGCCTGCTGACGGGAGCAGAGCAGCAGGTCGGGGGAGCCGAGGGCCGCCGCCGCGGCGTCGACAAGCGACGCCGCGACCGTCACCTGGGCCGGCGCCAGGCCGGCCGACTGCCCGGCGCGGGTCAGCGGGTCCCGCAGGTGCGCGACGTCGTCCTCGGGTTGGATCAGGATCCGCCGGCGGGCCTGCGTGCGGGCCCGTCCGCTGCGCAGCGTCTCCAGGAACACCGTCGGCGCCGGGAAGGGGGTCCGGGCGGCCAGCCCGAGCGGCACCCGCCAGGCCGCCGTCGCCTCCGGAACCGCCACGATCCCGGCACCGACCTCCAGGGTCCGGCAGAGCCGTTCCCGCTCCGGCGGGCCGGCCGGCCGTACCTCCAGGTGGATCCGCTGCCGCCGCGCCGCGACCACCAGGGCGGCGAGGCGGTGCGGCGGGCAGATATCGGGTACGGCGACCCGAAGCGGACGCAACCGGGCCCGCTCGGCGTCGTCGCTCATGGCGTCGGCGAGGTCGACCAGCCGCCGCGCCGAGGGCAGCATGTCCTGCCCGAACGGCGTCAACCGCACCGCCCGGGACGACCTGTCGAACAGCCGCGCCCCGAAGTGCTCCTCCAGGGCGGCGATGCGGCGACTGGCGACCGGCTGGGGGATGCCCGCGGCGGCGGCGCCGGAGGTGAAGCTCCCGTGCCCACTGACCGCGACGAAGGCCCGGCAGGCGGCGACCACATCCATCTCCCGAACCTTATACCTGGGTCCCGGGGACGAACGGCGTGGCCGCACGGGTCGGCGCGGGGTTGAGTGTGCCGCTACGGCCGGGTGTCTGATGGAGGTCGTCACCCGTCGGCGCCGCCACGAACGACAGCGCTGGGCCGAACAGTCTGCGCGCTGATCGCGGCCCACCGAATCGGCACATCGACAGCAAGGACACCATGCGCCACTCTCCAGCACACCCGATCGTGCGCCCGCTGGGGGCGTTCGAGCACATCATCGACCTCTACATCAGTCGCAACCCGGTTCAGTTCTCGCTCGTCGTCGAACTCGCCTCGCCCGTTTCGGCGCACCAACTGGAGCGCGCGCTCGCGCAGTTGCAGCGGACGCACCCGCTGCTCGCCGTCGGCATCGATCGCACCGACGCCCACCCCACCTTCTGCGAGTCGACCGAGCTCATCGATGTCCGACAGGTCCGCGGGGGAGACTGGCGCGAAGCGGCAGCGCAGGAGCAGACTCGTCCCGTCGACGCCGACGGGAGCCCGCTGGCGCGCGCGACGCTCGTGAGCGACGCCTCCGGTGACCGTGGCACCGCCGTGGTCCTGACGTTCTCCCACCAGATCACCGACGGACGCGGCGCGCTCCGTGCCGCACACGACCTCCTCGCGATCCTCGCCGGGCAGACGCTTCCGGCCCGGCCGGTGCCCACCGACCAGGAGAGCCTGCTCGAGCGCCTACCCCGGACGGAGCGGCCGATCGATCACACCCCGGATCCGGCGGCGGAGCCGGCTGTCGCCACGATCCGTCCGTTCGACGCCACGGCACCGAGCATCGAGATCGCCGAACTCGACCCCGCGACTACCGAACACCTTCGCTCCACCGCCCGTGCCAACGGGTCGACCGTCCAGGGGGCACTCTGTGCCGCCGCCGCGCAGGCGCTCTCCGCGCGCACCGGGGCCGAGAGCATCCGCATCAACGTTCCCATCGACCTCCGCTCCGCGCTGGGTCTCGAGGACGACGTCGTGAACCGCTTCACGGCGACGGCCGTGGTGCTGCACGCACCCGCGCACAGCACGCTCTGGTCCCTCGCGAAGGATGCGACGGCGCAACTGCGAGCCGCCCGGGAAGCCGCCCGGGAGGCGGCGCTGATGCTGGCGACGCTCGAACCCGCCGACGCCTCGGAGGCGGAGGCGGCGATGCTCGCGGCCACCGCCGCCGACCTGGAGATCACCAACCTGGGGACATCGGAGCCCGACACGTCGTCAGCGGTCGCGATCTGGGGACCGACGATGACGACGCAGGTCCGGGACGAACGGATCCTCGGCGTCGTCACCCACGCCGGGTCGCTGAGACTCGTCCTGACGACACACGGCGATGCGACTGGTCTTCCTGCTGACATCGCCAGCCGCCTCACCCGACTGCCGGGTTCGGGAGCGGAGGGCTAGGTTCTCCGCGAACGCCCCGGGGAGCAGTTGCTCACCCGGGGCCGTTCACCTGTGCGGCGTCCCCTCAGCGCAGGCGGCGCGGCTGCGGGAACGGCAGGACGGTGGCGGGTGTGCGGCCGACGGTGTACGCGTAGGGCACCGCCGCCACCTCCGTACCGAACCCGGTCCGCGCATCGAGCGCGGTCACCGTCAGCGATCCGGCAACCCGTCGCCCGACCGGTCCGTCGGGGGTGAAGGTCACCGTGACCCGGCCGCTCTGCCCCGGTGCCAGTGTCAGCGGTGGGTCCGGCTCGGTCGCTCCCTCGACCACCCGCCGCCAGTAGCTGCCGGTGGACGACGTGGCCTGCCGGTCGAGGAGCCGGGTCAGCGCGGTCGCCGCGCAGTCCACCCGGGCCGGTGGCTGCGGCGTGGCGCCGAACGGGCCGGATCGGTTGGCGTCGCAGATCCAGGTCGTCGCCGCCACCTCGGCCGACGACACCAGCACCTCCGAGCGGCGGCCGGTGGTGCCGGCCAGGTCCGGGTCCCCGACGTAGTAGCCGTTCTCCCCGTAGGGCTGCGTGTCGAGCCGGTGCGGCAGTGTCGAATCGGCTGTCATCCGCAGCGCGGTGGTGCCGGTCGGGACCGGGAAGCGGGGATAGACATCGGCCCCGGACACCGGTGTCCGGTAGGTGGCCGACGCGACCGGCCGCAGCGGCACCTCGCCGACCATGTCGAGCCGGGCGTCCACCAGGTAGGAGGCCGGCGCGACGCCGGTGTTGGTGATGGTGATGGTGGCCCGGGCCGGGCGGCCGGCCGGGAGCACCCCGTCCGCCGGCACGCCGGTCGCGGCGACGGGTAGCGGGGCGTATGCCACCCGCCCGTGGAACGGTTGGCTGGTGCGCGCCGTGGCCGTCGGGGCGGTGAGCACCAGCACCACGGTCCACCGACCGGCCTGCGGGGCCCGCCGCACGAGGTCCAGGCGGGGCGGCGCGGTGGCCCCCGCGGAGCGGGAGCTGCTGGCCGCGAGCGGCATGCCGGTCGGATCGACGAGCAGACCCCACACTTCCAGGCCGGGGTCGTCGCCGACGGCCAGCGACACGGCCAGCGCCGGTCTCCCGGCGGGCACGTCGAGTTGGAAGCTGCGTCGCTGCCCGAGCAGGGCCCATCCGGCGAGGGCGCCGTTGCCGCCGGAGAAGACGCCGCGGAAGCTGCCGCCGGAGGGGCCGGTCGGCACCAGCGTGCGCAGGCCCAGTGGGAGCGCCGCGTACCCGGTCGCGCCGGCGGTGACGGTCACCGCGGCCACCGTGTCACCGGCCTCGGCCGGCAGGCGGACCGGCAGCCGGACGGTCCGCGTGGCGCCGGCAGGTACGACAGCCGACGGGCCGGTGCGGGTGCCCAGCCGCAGCGCGGTGATGTCGTACCGCACCGCCCCCACCGGCGGGGACCCGTCGTCGCGGGTCCAGATCGCCACGCTCCAGCGGCCCGGCTGCGGCGCGGCCACTGTCGCGTCCGCGTACCCGCCGTTGCCTAGCGGCAGGGAGTAGCCGGCGAGCCGTCCGGCGGGGTCGAAGACGCTCACCGCGACCGGGGCGGTGTGGACGCGGGGGTCCCAGGCCACCGCGGCGTGGAGCTGGTCGGTTCCGCCCGGCACGGTGACCGGCACCCGGCGGGCGTTCGCCGGCACCCCGTCGGAGTCGGCGAACGTCTCGCCGGCGCCGGCGGCCGGCGTCACCCGGCCGGCGGCCAGGCGGCGGGCCGGCGCGGCGGACCGCAGGGCGACGGTGACGCGGCGAGGGTGCGTGCTCGGGTTGGTGACCCGCACGGCGACCGGGGTGACCCGGCGCGGCGCGCCGGTGATGCTCGCCGTCGAGGTGGTGACGAGCAGCCCCGCCGCGTCCCGGGAGGCGCGTCGATCGGGGGACCGGCCGGGGGACGGCGTCGGGTCGGTCAGGGCGGCGGCCAGGCGCACCGCGGCGAGCGTGTCGACGCGGCCGGCGCCCTGCTGGCCGGCCGGTTGCCGCAGATCGGCCGCGGCGCTCATGAGGATGCGTTTGACCTGCCCGGGGGTGGGTGCGGCGCCGGTGTGCCGGCGCACCGTCTGGATCACCAGCGCGGCCGCCCCGGCCACGAACGGCGCCGCCGCGCTGGTGCCGCCGAACAGGAAGAACGGGCTGGGGGTGCCGCCGTCGAAGAAGGAGATGCAGCTCTGGTAGCGGGTGGTGTCCGTCGAGCAGGCGGCCCAGCCGGTGTCACCGGGTGCGACGAGGTCGACGGTGCGCGGTTCGGCCTGGGCGGTGCCGCCGGAGCTCAACGCGGACATCGAGTCGGACCGGTGGCCGCGCCCGAGCGGGGCCCCGCCGTAGCCGAGTTGGTCGTAGGCGCGCAGTTGGGTGCTGGCGCCGACGGCGATGACGTCCGGGTCGCTGGCCGGTGAGCCCAGCGTGTCGTCCGGTCCGGCGTCCCCGGTGGCGACCACCACTGTCACGCCCGCCGCGACGGCCGCGTCGTTGGCCAGCCGAAGGGCGTTGGCGGCCGTGTCCGGGTAGCCGTAGCCGACCAGCGACTCGTTCAGCACGTCCACGTGTTCGTGGAGCACCGCCCACTCGATGCCCTGCAGGACGACGGACGTGGGCGCGGCGACGTTGCTGAACACCTTCGCCACGTGCACGGTGGCGGCCGGCGCGACGCCGAGGATCCGCATCGGGCACGGGGCGGCCGGGCGGTGCACCGGGTGGGCGTACGGTCCGGCGTCGTAGACGCCGACGCCCTGGGCGGCGATGACGCTCGCGTCGCCGAAGGATTCCAGGATGTACGAGGGGGCGTCCAGGCCGTCGCCGGTGAAGTCGGCGTAGCCGGCGACGACGGACCGCCCGTCGCGGACGAACTCGGGCGCGCCCGGGTCGATCGGCCCGCCGAGCACGCCGACGCGCACCCCGGCCCCGTCGGCGAGGTCCTGCGCGCCGGGCGCCCGGGCCGATCCGACGGTACGCGTCAACGCCAGCCCCTCCGGTTCGGTCAACGGCGGTCCACCCGGGCGGGCGCAGCGCCACCCACCTGCCCCGGCACCGCCGGTCACCGACGCGGGTGCGGGGCGGGGTGCGCCGACTGGGGTGACCGGTTGGCGCAGTCGTAGCGGTTGGTCGGGCAGCACGGCGCGTACCCCGGGTCGGGACGCCAGGTCGGCGGCGGCCCGCGGCGACAGCGTGGCGGCGATGGCGTTGACCAGGCGCAACGGCTGCACCCGGGTGGCGCCTGCGCGGCGCAGGTCGGTGAGCACCGGCTGCTGTCCGGCGGCGATGCGGGCGGTCCGGTCGGCGAGCCGCCGCCCCGGCGTGGCGTCGTGTTGGTCGGCGAGGACGACGATGACGGCCCGGGCCGGCCCGCCGGCCGCGGCTGCCGGTGCGGCCACCACGGCGACCGGGCCGGCGGCCAGGGCCGGCGTGAGGAGGGCGGCCAGCACGCGGTGCGGCGCGGTGAACGGCACGATGGTGTCCTCGCTTTCCCGGGAGGTTGGGCAGTGGGCGAGCCGGTCAGGTGGCGGTACGGCGTTCGGTGACGACGACCCAGCCGAAGGTGGCCAGTTGCAGGGCGACGAGCGCGAGGAAGCCCACGCCGTTCCAGAAGGCGGGCCCGTCGAGCGGGGCGTCGAGGCCGTCGACGGCCAGGCCGACCATCGTGACCATGGCGGGCACCGTGAGGGCCAGCAGCGCCACGGTCACCACGAGTGACCCGAGCAGGTAGCACGGCGCGTACCAGCGGATGATCCGCAGCTCCCGCGCCGGCACGCCACCCAGGTCGTGCGCGGGGGCGCGGCCGACCAGCCGCCGGGCCTGGTTGGTCAGCCAGCGCCGGGTGTCGCCCATCAGGTCACCCAGCCGCAGCCAGTTGCCCAGGACGAAGTAGATGTCGGTGCGCATGAACACCAGGAACTGGTAGACCACCGACAGGGTGAGCGTGTAGACGATCCCGCGGACCAGGCGGTCGTGCACCCCGGCGAGTTGCAGCAGCAGGCAGGCCGACATGAGCAGCAGGTCCCAGGTCAGCCCGGCCAGGTAGGGGGCGTAGCGGCGGCGGCGGGGCACGGACCGCACCGCCGACATCTCCGTCTGCGCCACCAGGAACCACAGCCGTCGGCTGACGGACAGCCGTCCCGTGACGCCCAACGCCCGTACGGTGGCCGCGTGCGCCAGCTCGTGCAGCAGCACCAGCGTCCAGGCCACCGCCGCGACGAGCAGCGCGTTGGCCAGGACCCCGTCCACGAGGAACGCGTCCGCCGGGGTGGGCCGCAGCCGGGGAACGAACGCCAGCAGCAGCGGTACGGTCAGCCAGCCGGCGGCGTAGGGCAGCCGCATCGCCGGCGCGAGCAGCCAGGCGACCCGGTGCGGCGACAGGTTCGCCAGCAGCGCCAGTCCCCGCCGGGGTACGGCGACACCGGTGCCCGGTACGGCGTCGATCGTCGACCCGCCGGCGCCGGCCGGGTCGCCGGCTGTGCCCGCTTCGACGTCGGGCTGCACGAAGCCGCAGGACGCGAGGCCGTCGAGGAAGTCGGCGAGGTCCGGCTCCGTTCCGTACCGCTCGGCGAACCGCCGGCGGACCTCGCCGAGCGGGATTCCTTCGCCGAGCCACCGGACGAGGTCGACGCCCTCGGCCGGCAACTCGACGAAGTCGCCGGTGTCCACCCGGCCGACCTCGCACACACCGTCCTCGCTCTCGCCGATGTGCAGCGGATACAGCCGGACGACTGTGGTGTCGGCGAGCGCGCTGGTCACGGCGCGGATCCGGACGCGACCGTGGTCCGCGTGTCGTGGGCGGTGGCGCCGGGGCGGGGGACCCGGCCCTGCGGGCCGCAGGCGGCGCAGTCGTCGAGCAGTGTGCCCTCGGCGAACTGCGTCTCCATCCGGTGCACGTCGACGACGAGCTTGCGACCGACGATGACCGGTTCCGCCATGCCGGTGAGGTACTTGACGGCCTCCAGGGCGGCCAGGTTGCCGATCATCCCGGCCATCGGCGCGTTGCACGGGTTGATGGTCCGGTCACCGATCACCCCGACCACGTACTCGGCCATCGGCGTGTACTCCGGGTGGTTGGCCGCGGCGTCCTGCTCGACGCACTGGAAGCACGCGGTGCGGTAGGGCACGTGCAGGAAGAGGCTGACCGTCAACCCGTCGTTGGAACCGCGCATCCACGCGGTGCCCTCCCGCAGGGCCGCCTCGTTCAGCCACTGGTAGAGCGTGAGGCGGGGCCGGTCCGCGGCGCAGATCACCAGGTCCCGGCCGGTCATGCAGGCGCGGGCGGCGTCGACCCCGTCCACGCGGGCG
The DNA here is from genome assembly GCF_044391475.1 of Micromonospora sp. NPDC018662. Classification (NCBI taxonomy): domain Bacteria; kingdom Bacillati; phylum Actinomycetota; class Actinomycetes; order Micromonosporales; family Micromonosporaceae; genus Micromonospora; species Micromonospora sp. NPDC018662. The sequence goes on along the minus strand of NZ_JBISAC010000013.1, from coordinate 59,056 downwards.
TTGCGTCCGCTGACCCGCACGTGCGGGTTGATCTCGGTCAGCCGGCGGACGGCGGCGCTCACCTTGGGCTGCCCGACGTCGGCGTCGGTGTAGAGCACCTGCCGGTTGAGGTTCATCAGCTCCACGTCGTCGTCGTCGACCAGCAGGATGTCCCCGACGCCGATCGCGGCCAGGCTCATGGCCACGTACGACCCGAGCCCGCCGATGCCGAGCACCGTGACCCGGGCGTCGCGCAGCCGCAGCTGGAAGTCGGCAGCGGTCAGCGGCGGCTTGTGGAAGTAGGAGAAGAACTCCAGGTTGCGCCGGTACCGTTCGCGTTCCGCCGCCGGCAGCCGAGCCGGCGGGGGCACGGCGGCGTCCTCCACGAAACCCATGTCGATCAGCGCGTCGACGGACGCGTCGACGTCGGCGGCGGTGATGCCCGGCTGGTGCTGCGCCATCGCGTCGGCCAACTCGGGTCGGGTGCGCGTGCCGTCCATCAGGCTCAGCAGGCGCCAGGTGTTGCCGTGCTCGTCGTCGACCATCTCCGAGGCGATGCCGTAGTCGCCGCCGCCGATGCGGATGCGGCCGTCGCCCAGCGGGATGGGGGGAAACACACTCTTGATCCGGGGTCGCCTCATCCGTACTCGCTCCTTCGGGTCCTGGTGGGGCGGTCGTCGCCCCGGGGCGTCGAGGCGGTCCTGGTCACCGCCCCCCGGCGGTGACCAGGACCGTCGGGGTCAGCAGTCCGTGCAGGGGCTGCAGGCGCAGATGACGGTGGTCTCGATCTTCTCGAGACGACGGATCTGGATCTTCATGGCGACACCTCCCTCGGCGGCTAGCGACTGGCCGGCGCGTGACCGGCGGACGCCGGCGGTGCCCGGCCCGCACCAGGAGTCTGCGGCGGGTCGTCGGGGCGTGGGGGAATCCCGGACGACTCCGGACGCGTCCGCGTTGCTTCCCGCCGGCGAGCGCGATGTCGACGCAAATCAACGACACATCTCGTGACGCCGCTGGCCAGCGCCGGTCTAGTGGAGACGCCAACCGATGCCACATGCTCAGGAGCTGCCGTGACCGAGTCACTGTCGAGTGGCGGCGGTGTGACGCCGCCGGATCCGGGAGGGGCCGACTCGCTGGACGAGGTGGCCCGCATCCTGCGGATCTTGAAAGTGTGGGCCGGTGACCCCTCCTACGACACGATCAAGAACCGGATCAACACCGCCTGCCGGGCCGCGCACCCGGGCGGCCCGGTCGTCGCCCGGAGGACGACAGTCGCCGACTGCTTCAAGTCCGGCCGACGGCGGCTCAACACCGACCTGGTGATCGCCGTGGTGCAGGCGCTGCACCCGGACGTGGGCTACGTGGCGCAGTGGCGCCAGGCGCTGCGGGTCGTCAGCGGGGAAGCCCGCGCGGCGGCGCAGGTACGCGTGCACGGCACCCTGCCGCCGGACCTGCCCGGCTTCGTCGGTCGCACCGCCGCGCTGCACCGACTCCGACATGCGCTCGACACCGGTGATCCCGACGCCGGGGTGGTCGTCATCGCGTTGCACGGCATGGCCGGCGTCGGCAAGACCCAGCTCGCCGTCCACGCCGCGCACGCCCGGCACCGGGAGGAGCCGTTCGACCGGATCCTGTTCGTCAACCTGCGCGGATTCCACCCCGACCCCACGCAGCCGCCGGCCGACCCGGCCTCCGTCCTCGAGGGTTTCCTGCGTCTGCTGGGCGTCGCCGGCCAGCAGATACCGCACGACCTGACCGCCCGCGTGGCAACCTACCGACGCCTGCTGGCCGGCACCCGCACGCTGGTCGTGCTGGACAACGCCCGAGACGCCGAGCAGGCCCGCCCGCTGCTGACCGACACCCGGGGCTGCCCCGTGCTGATCACCACCCGACGCGCCCTGCGCGCCCTGCCGCACACCACGCACGTCGCGGTGGACCTGTTCACCCCGGACGAATCGGCGGCCCTGCTCGCCGCCGGCGGATCGCACATCCCCAGCGGCTCCGACCCGAACGCGATGGCCCGCATCGCCCACCGATGCGGGCACCTCCCGCTCGCGCTCGGGCTGGTCACCGCGCACATCAGGGGCACCTCCGGCTGGACGCTGACCGACCACGCCGACCGGCTCGACGAACGCCATCACCAGCAGCGCCTCGACCTCAGCGTCGAGCTTGCCTTCGACCTGTCCTACCAGCACCTGCCCGCCGACCGGCGCCGGCTGCTACGCCTCGTGGCCGCACACCCGGGCGACGACTTCGACGCCCCGGCCGTCGCAGCGCTCACCGGCATCCCCACCTGCGAGGCGCGGACCCAGCTGCGTCACCTTCACCGCGACCATCTGCTGCACCACGCCGCCCCCGGCCGCTACGCCCTGCACGACCTGGTGCGCGCCTACGCCACCAGCCGATGTACCGACGAGGACCCGCCGTCCGAACGCCGCGCCGCCCTGACCCGCCTGTTCGACTACTACGTGGCCGGCGCCCTCGCCGCCGTGGACGTCCTCTACCCCGCCGGGTCGCACCGCAGGGTGCCGTCGAACGGCGTCACCGTCGCCGCTCCGGCCGACCCGGACACCGCCCGCAGATGGCTGGACACCGAACGCCCGACTCTGGTCGCCGTCGCCGCGCACGCCGCCGCGCACGGCTGGCACTCCCACCCCGCGTACCTGTCGGCTGCCCTGTTCCAGTACCTGCACGGCGGACACCCCACCGACGCCCTCGCCATCCACGAGCACGCCCGTCACGCCGCACACCGTGCCGGCGACACGGTCGAACAGGCGCACGCCTCGACCAGCCTCGGCGCCACCTACACCCAACTCGGTCGGTACGGGCCGGCGGCCGAGCACCTCCAACGGGCCAGCACCCTGTTCCGGCAGAGCGGCGACCACGTCGGCGAAGCCCGCGCGCTGATCAACCTCGGCGTCATCGAGTCACAGCTCGGCCGCAACCGGGCCGCCGCCGACACCTACCGCCACGCGCTGGCCCTGTTCCGGCAGGCCGGTCACCGGGCCGGGGAGGCGCACGCGCTGAACAACCTCGGTGAGGTCGAAGCGCAACTGGGTGAATACCGCTCGGCCACGGAACACGTGCGGCAGTCGCTGATCCTCTTTCGGCAACTGGGCGGCCGGGCCAGCGAAGCCTGGACGCTGAACACCCTCGGCGACATCGAGATCCGGCTGGGACGGCACCCGGCGGCCAGGTCCCACCTGGAGCAGGCGCTGGCCCTGTACCGTCAACTCGGCAACCGCACGGGTCAGGCCTGGACGCTGAACAGCCTCGGTACCCTGCACACCCGCCTCGGCCAGCTCACCGACCACCACCAACTGTCGCTCGACATCTTCCGTGAGACCGGCGAACGGTACGGCGAAGCCAGCGCGCTCAACGGGCTCGCCGAAGCGGCCCGCCTGGCGGGAGAGCTGGCCGACGCGCTCCGCCACCACACCGCGGCCCACACGATCGCGGTCGACATCGGCGCGCACCAGGAGCACGCCCGCGCCCACGCCGGCCTCGGTCACGTCCACCGCGCCCTCGGGGCACCCACCGCCGCCCGCCGGCACCTCCAACGGGCGATGATCCTCTACACCGACCTCGACATGCCCGAGGCCGAACAGATCCTCGCCCACCTCGGCGCCCTCGACGACGACGGCGTCGCGCAGGGGAACCACACAGCCCTGCTCATGTGAGCACATGGGGCTGCCGTCGACCCTCGGCCGCGAGCCACCCGAACGATCCCGTCACCCTGCCCGCCGCGACACCACCCGGGGCCCGGCCCGTCGCATCGTCTGCCGGGGGTGGTTCCGGTCGCCAGGTGTCTCGTCCGGCGGGGCGGGTACTCCTTCCCGCCGGCGCCGCACGGCCTGCGCGGCGTACGAGCGGCATCGGTCAGGTACCCGTGCGGGGTAGCCGTGGTGGCGACCACATCCCCGAGGAGGAGCATCGTCGCAGCCGTACCCCCGGCGGGTACGTCTTCGGGGGCGGGGGTGGAGCCGTGACACGTCAGCACGCCGGGCACGACCCGGAGCGGTTCCGGCGCAGGTTCTGGCTGAGCCTGGCGCTGACCGTGCCGATCGTGGCCACCAGCCACATGGTGATGGACTGGTTCGGCTACCGGCTGGACGTCCCCGGCACGACCTGGGTCGGCCCGGTGCTCGGGACGGTGGTGTTCGCCTACGGCGGCTGGCCGTTCCTGGTCGGCGGCGGGCGCGAGGTCCGCGACCGGGCGCCCGGCATGATGCTGCTGATCTCGATGGCGATCACCGTCGCCTACGTCGCGTCCCTGGCCACCAGCCTCGGCGGGTTCAGCCTCGACTTCTGGTGGGAGCTGGCGGCGCTGGTGACCATCATGCTGCTGGGCCACTGGCAGGAGATGAAGGCGGTCGGTCAGGCCCAGGGCGCCCTCTCCGCGCTCGCCGCGCTGCTGCCCGACGACGCCGAACGCCTCGACGACTCCGGCCGCCCCCACCCGGTCCCGGTCGGTGAGCTGCGGGTAGGTGACGTGGTGCTGGTGCGCTCCGGTGGTCGGGTGCCGGCCGACGGTCGGATCGTCGACGGTGCCGCCGAACTGGACGAGTCGATGATCACGGGGGAGTCCCGGCCGGTGCCCCGCGCCGTCGGGGACCGGGTGGTCGCCGGCACCGTGGCCACCGACTCCGCCCTGCGGGTACGCGTCGAGGCGGTCGGCGAGGACACCGCGCTGGCCGGCATCGGCCGACTCGTCACCGAGGCGCAGAGCTCCGCCGGCCGGGCGCAGGTGCTGGCCGACCGGTTCGCCGCCTGGCTGTTCTACCTCGCCACCGCCGCCGCGCTGATCACCTTCGGCACCTGGTGGGCCCTCGGCGACCTCGACCAGGCCGTGGTCCGCACCGTCACCGTCCTGGTCATCGCCTGCCCGCACGCCCTCGGGCTGGCCATCCCGCTGGTGATCGCGCTGTCCACGGCCGTCTCGGCCAGAGCCGGCATCCTCGTCAAGGACCGCCTCTCCCTCGAACGCATGCGGGGCGTCGACGCGGTGCTGTTCGACAAGACCGGCACCCTCACCAGGGGCGCCCACACCCTCACCGCCGTCGCCGCCATCGGGGGACGCGCCGAGGACGACGTGCTGCGCATCGCCGGCGCGGTCGAGGCCGACAGTGAGCACCCCCTCGCCCGGGCCCTCACCGCCGCCGCCCACGCCCGCGGTCCGACGCCCGCGGCCCGCGACTTCCGGTCCCTGACCGGGCGCGGCGTGCAGGCCGTCGTCGACGGCACCGTCTACGCCGTCGGCGGTCCCGCCCTGCTGCGGGAACTCGACGCCACGGTGCCCGCCGACCTCGACGCCGACAGCGCCCGCTGGTCGGCCCGGGGCGCCGCGGTCCTGCACCTCGTGCGGCTGCCCGCCGACGGCCGCGGAGAACCGGTCGGCGCGTTCGCGCTCGAGGACGAGGTGCGCCCGGAGGCCCGGCAGGCCATCACGGAGCTGCGCGCGCAGGGCGTCAGGAAGATCGCCATGATCACCGGCGACGCCCGTCCGGTCGCCGAGGCGGTCGCCGCCGACCTGGGCTTCCGGCCCGGCGTGGACGAGGTGTTCGCCGAGGTCCTGCCCGCCGACAAGGACCGCGCCGTGGCCGACCTGCGGACCCGCGGCCTGACGGTGGCCATGGTCGGCGACGGGGTCAACGACGCTCCCGCCCTGGCCCGCGCCGACGTCGGCATCGCCATCGGCGCCGGCACCGACGTCGCCATCGAGTCCGCCGGCGTGGTCCTCGCCTCCTCCGACCCGCGCGGCGTCACCGGCGTGATCCGGCTCTCCCGCGCCTCCTACCGCAAGATGGTGCAGAACCTCGCCTGGGCCGCCGGCTACAACGTGGTCGCCATCCCCCTCGCCGCCGGCGTCCTGGCCTGGGCGGGCGTCGCCCTGAGCCCCGCCGTCGGCGCGGTGCTGATGTCCGCCTCCACCATCGTCGTGGCGCTCAACGCGCAACTGCTGCGCCGCGTACGCCTCACCCCAGCCGACTGACCGCGCCACGGGTCGCTGGATCTCCGACCGGACGGCGCGGGCGTGGGTTCCCTCCGGGACTACCGGGCACCGCGTCGACGACGCGCGCGCTCGAACTCGGTGGCTTCAGCTCGCCGTCCTCGCGGATCACGGTGGGGATCCAGCCGCTGCTACGCGTGAAGACGATGTCTCTCACCGCTCGGGCGCGGGTCGGGAAACCACTGCCCGAAGTGGTCGAGGCCGGCATAGCCGTTCTCGAAGAACAGCATCGCGCTCGGCAGGTAGCGGTTGCGCCGGTCGACCAGGAGGTGTGCCGACCGAGCGTCGTCCCCGTCCGTGATCCGGGAGATCACCCCCCGACGAGGCATGAGCACCAGACTCTGCCTCGCCGCCTCGTCCCGGATGGTGTAGGTGTCGGACTCTCGACCCCGGAAGAACGCGGAGAACGCCTCGTACGCCTCCTGGGGGTCGCCCACCGAGACGTGGTGATCGTCGCCATCACCGGCCGAGAAGACGAACTGCTTCGGGCCGGGACGGTAGGGGCGGGCCATGGGCGTCCTTCGTCGACGTGTGACAGCTCCGCTGAGCATAGGTGTGCTGCTCGGCGCTCACATGTCCGGCTGACCGGTGGTGGCCAGGTGGCGGTACCAGTGGGCGCTGTCCTTCCAGGTGCGCTCCTGGGTGTCGTAGTCGACGCGGATGATGCCGAAGCGGCGGTCGTAGCCGTAGCCCCACTCGAAGTTGTCCAGCAGCGACCAGACGAAGTAGCCCCGGACGTCCGCGCCCTGCGCGCGGGCGTCGGCGATCGCGTCGATGTGCCGGCGCAGGTAGTCGATCCGCCGGTCGTCGTGGATCCGTCCGTCGGCCGAGACCACGTCCTCGAACGCCGCGCCGTTCTCGGTGATCATCAGCGGCTGGCCCGGGTACTCGTGACGCAGCCGCAGCAGCAGCTCGGTCAGGGCCGGTGGGTCGATGTTCCACCCCATCGCCGTGTGCGGGCCGGGTTGCGGCAGGAAGTCGACGTCGTCGGCGCCCACCCACGGCGAGTGGGCCGAGGCGCCGTGCCCGTCGGCGTCGGAGCGGGCCGAGTGCCCGTCCCCGGCGCGGACCAGGGTGCTGGCGTAGTAGTTGACCCCGAGCACGTCCAGCGGCACCGCGATCAGCCGCTCGTCACCCGGGCGCACGAACGACCAGTCGGTGACGGCGGCGGTGTCGGCCAGCAGGTCGGCCGGGTACGCCCCGTCCAGCATCGGGCCGAGGAACGCCCGGTTGGCCAGGGCGTCGATCCGCCGGACCGCGTCGGTGTCGGCGGCCGAGTCGGACGCGCCCCGGACGACGTGCAGGTTCAACGTCACCGACAGCTCGGCGCTCGGCGCCAGCGTCCGGACCACCCGCCCGGCCAGGCCGTGCGCCAGGTTCAGGTGGTGCACCGCCGCCAGCGCGGCCGCCGGTTCGGTCCGGCCGGGCGCGTGTACGCCGGAGCCGTAACCCAGGTACGCCGAGCACCACGGCTCGTTGAGGGTGGTCCAGGTGTGCACCCGGTCGCCGAGCGCCGTGACGATCCCCGACGCGTACTCCTCGAAGCGCAGCGCCGTCTCCCGCACCGGCCACCCGCCGGCGTCCTCCAGCTCCTGCGGCAGGTCCCAGTGGTACATGGTCGCCACCGGCCGGACGCCGCGTTCCAGCAGGCCGTCGACCAGCCGGGAGTAGAAGTCCAGGCCGGCGGCGTTGAACCGCCCGGAACCGCCCGGCTGCACCCGGGGCCAGGAGATCGAGAAACGGTACGCGCCCAGCCCCAGCTCGGCGATGTGGTCGAGGTCCTGCGGCCACCGGTGGTAGTGGTCGGCGGCCACGTCACCGGTGTCGCCGTTCCACGTACGCCCGGGGGTGTGGCTGTAGGTGTCCCAGATGGACGGGCCGCGGCCGTCAGCGGTGGCCGCGCCCTCGATCTGGTACGCCGCCGTGGCCGAACCCCAGACGAAGCTCTCCGGGAAGTTCCGTGCCGTCATCGTCCCCACCTCTCCGTGCCGGCCACCACGCAGTGGTACGCCGACGACTCGCCCGCCATCAGCTCGGCGGTCGCCACCCCGTCGCGGAAGCCGACCTCGAACTGCGCGCCCGGCCCCTCGCCGGGCGCCGGGATCCGTACCCGTCGCCGTTGCCCCTCCGCCGGGGCGTAGAGCCGCAGCTCCACCCCGTCGGCCCAGTCGTAGTCGGGCCGGTCGGAGCGTGCCCCGAACCCGATGACCGCGCCGGGCCGGGCGAGCACCGGCAGGCTGTCGTACTCGTGTTTCTCGGTCACCCACGCCGGACCGGTGAGTTGCGCGCCGGTGACCAGGTGGGTCCACGTGCCGGCGGGGACATAGAAGGTGACCTGCCCGTCGGCGCTGAGCACCGGCGCGACCAGCACGTCCGGGCCGAGCATGTACTGCCGGTCGAGGTGCGCCACGGCCGGGTCGTCCGGGAACTCCACGACCATCGGACGCATCATCGGGATGCCGTCGCGGTGCGCCTCCTCGGCCGTCGCCGCCAGGTAGGGCATGAGCCGGAGCTTGAGCCGGGTGAAGTGGCGCAGCACGTCCACGGCCTCCTGGTCGTACGCCCACGGCACCCGGTACGAGCCGGAGCCGTGCAGCCGCGAGTGCGAGGAGAGCAGGCCGAACGCGATCCACCGCTTGAACACGGCCGGGTCGGGGGTGCCCTCGAAGCCGCCGATGTCGTGACTCCAGTAGCCGAAGCCGGACGACGCGAGGGACAGCCCACCGCGCAGCGACTCGGCCATCGCGACGAACGTCGACTCGCAGTCGCCGCCCCAGTGCACCGGGAACTGCTGGCCGCCGGCGGTGGCCGAGCGGGCGAACAGCACCGCCTCGCCCTCGCCGCGCTCGGTCTCCAGCAGCTCGAAGACCGCCTTGTTGTAGAGGTAGGCGTAGTAGTTGTGCATGCGCTGCGGGTCCGACCCGTCGTGCCACACCACGTCGGTCGGGATGCGCTCACCGAAGTCGGTCTTGAAGCAGTCGACGCCCATGTCCAGCAGCGCCTTGAGCTTGCCGGTGAACCAGGCGACCGCGTCCGGGTTGGTGAAGTCGACGAGCGCCATGCCGGCCTGCCACTTGTCCCACTGCCACACCGACCCGTCCGGGTTGCGCACCAGGTAGCCGGCCTGGCGGCCCTCCTCGAACAGGTACGAGCGCTGCGCGATGTACGGGTTGATCCACACGCACACCTTCAGGCCCCGCTCGTGCAGCCGCCGCAGCATGCCCTCGGGGTCGGGGAAGGTCGCCGGGTCCCAGACGAAGTCGACCCAGTGGAACTGGCGCATCCAGAAGCAGTCGAAGTGGAACACCGACAGCGGCAGGTCCCGCTCGGCCATCCCGTCGACGAACTCGGTCACCGTCTTCTCGTCGTACGACGTGGTGAACGACGTGGACAGCCACAGCCCGTACGACCAGGCGGGAACCCGGGCCGGCCGGCCGGTCAGCGCCGTGTAGCGGCGCAACACGTCCTTCGGGGTGGGCCCGTCGACGACGTGGTAGGTGAGCGACTGGCCGGCGACGCTGAACTGGGTCTGCGCGACGACCTCGGAGCCGACCTCGAACGACACGTGCTCCGGGTGGTCCACGAACACCCCGTAGCCGGCGCTGCTGAGGTAGAACGGCACGTTCTTGTACGCCTGCTCGCTGGCGGTGCCGCCGTCGGCGTTCCAGACGTCGACGGTCTGACCGTTCTTCACGAACGGGCCGAACCGCTCGCCCAGCCCGTACACCGTCTCGCCGACGCCGAGCGCGAGCCGTTCGTGCACGTACCGGTGGCCCTCGCCGTCGGTGACGATCCCGATGCTGCGCCCGGTGGACGCCGTGATCAGCCGGTCGCCGTGCCGGAACTCGACCCGCCAGCCGTCGACCAGCGCGACCCGGACGGTCAGCTCGCCGGTGGTCAGCGACGCGCTGATGCCGGTGATGTCGACGGTGACCGGGTGGGTGTCGTCGGTGCGCAACCCGAAGTGGGGTTCGCGGGGCAGCCCGCCGCTGTGGTGGCCGATGGTGACCCCGACCACGCCGGGCGCGGGGGAGAAGAAGCGGACGGTGACGACCGGCCGGTTGAGCGTGTCGCCGCGGCCGTTGATCTGACCGGCCGGCGCGAAGACGGTGAAGCCGCGCTCGTCCATCTCGACCGATTCGACAGTGCCGGGGCGCAGCACGCTGACCCCCGGGCGCAGTTGCCAGTACCCGTCGGTGAACTTCACTTCTCGGCTCCTGCCGTGATGCCGCGCGCCAGAGTGCGCTGGAAGATGAGGAAGAAGAGGATGGCCGGCACCAGGCTGATCAATGCGCCGGCGTTTGTCGTCGGGGCGTCCATCAGGCGGTCACCCTGCAACGACGCGAGGGCGACCGGGATGGTCTGCGTCTGGTTGTCGATCAGCATGACCAGCGGGATGAGGAACTCGTTCCAGGTCCAGATGAAGAAGAAGATGAGCAGGACGGCGAGGGTCGGCCGCAGGTTGGGGAAGACCACCCGCCACAGCACCGTCCACTTGCCGGCGCCGTCCAGCGCGGCGGCCTCCAGCAGGGAGCGCGGGAACGTGCCAAGCACCGAGGCGAGCAGGTAGGTGCCGAACGCGCTCTGGATGACGGTGAAGATGATGATCACCGACAGCCGGGTGTTGTAGAGGCCGATCTCCTTGGCGACGTAGTACAGCGGGTAGATCAACGCCTCCTGCGGCAGCATGTTGGCCAGCAGGAACACCCCGACGATCCACAGCCGGCCGCGGACCCGGCCGATGCCCAGGGCGTACGCGTTGAGCAGCGACACGACGACGCCGAGCACCGCCACGGACCCGGCGATGAGCGCCGAGTTCCACAGCTTGAGCGGGAAGTTCACCTCGGCCCAGTACGTCCGCAGGCCCCTGGTGTAGAACTCCGTCGGCCAGCTCAGCGGGCCGCCCGACGAGTAGTCACCGGGCGACTTGAACGCGTTGAGCAGCATGAACGCGAACGGCACCAGCATGACGAGCGCGCCCAGGGTGACTCCGGCGAGCACCACCCAGCGGCTGACGCCCCGGTGGTGCCGGTCGCGCACCGGCCGGCGGACCGGGGCCTCGGTGATCGTGATGGCCATGTCAGATCCCCCGGTCCCGGCGCTCGCTGCGGGCCTGCACCCCGATGAAGACCACTGCCACCACGACGATGATCACCGTGAGCACTGTGGAGATCGCGGAACCGTACCCGACCTGGAGCTTCTTGAAGAACGTGTAGTACGCGAAGTACGACGGCACGTTGGTGGCGTTCTCCGGGCCGCCCCGGGTCAGCGCGAAGATCGGCCCGAACACCTTCAACGCGGCGATGGTGCAGGTCAGCGCCACCACGAAGGTCTCTGGCCGGATCTGCGGCAGCGTGATCGCCCGGAACCGGTGCAACCAGTTCGCCCCGTCGACCTCGGCCGCCTCGTACAGTTCCGGGTCGACCCGCTGCAACGCCGCCATGAACACGACCACCGGGTAGCCGATCTGCACCCAGATCATCACCGCCATCACCGCCGGCAGCGCGGTGTCCGGGTCGCCGAGCCAGTCGTGGCGCAGCGCCCCGAGACCGACCGCGTCGAGCAGACTGTTGAACGCGCCGTCCGGGCGCAGGATCCAGCCCCAGACGATGCCGGCCACCACCACGGGCAGCACCTGCGGCAGATAGAACGCGGCCCGCAACGCCGCCGCCGTACGTGGCCTGAACCGACGTCCGACGACGTCGAAGAGCACCGAGGCGAGCAGCAGCCCGAGCACTGTCGGCACCACCACCATCGCGACGATCATCGCCACGGTGTTGCGGAACGACGCCCAGAACACCTCGTCGTGCAGCAACCGCTGGTAGTTGTCCAACCCGACGAAGGTGGGGTCACCGACGCCCGACCACCGGGTCAGCGACAGGTAGCCGGTGCCGACCAGCGGCGCGCCGATGACCAGGATGAACAGCGCCGCTCCGGGGAGCAGGTAGAGCCAGTACGCCGCGTTGCGGCCACGCGGTCGGCGGCGGGGCGGGGGCGCGGGGGTGGGGGTGGGGGACGCCGACGGTGTGGCGGCGACGGTGTCGGGGACTGCCATGGAAGATCCTTCCCGGCGGGGCGGGCGGGCGCGCCGGTCGTGCCGGTCGCGCCCGCCGCTCGCCGTGTCACTTGCCGGTGATCTCCTTGACGCCGTCGGCGTACGGCTTGGCGATCGTGTCGAGCACCTGGTCGGGGGTCTTGGACCCGTTGATCAGGGCCTGGAACCCGCCGACCAGCACGTCGTAGTAGCCGGGCACCGGCCAGTCCGGGTAGAAGGCCAGACCGTCCTGCTTGCTGACCGTGTTGAAGTCCTCGATCAGCTTGCGGTCCTTCGGGTCGCTGATCCTGGCGGGGTCACCGGCCACCGGGACACCACCGTTGTTGCCGATCAGGTCCTGGATCTCCGGACGCAGGGTGATGTCGATGAAGTCGTACGCCAGGCTCTTGGCCTTGCTGTTCGTCGGGACGACCCAGAGGTTGCCGGACGAGCCGGCGTTCAGCGTGTTGCCCGGGAACAGGAAGGTGTCCCAGTTGGCCTTCATCTCGGCCTTGAAGCGGCCGTACCACCAGCTCCCCGAGACGATCATCGGCGTCTTGCCGGCGATGAACGCGGTGCCCATGTCCTCGGCCTTGAGGCTCGCCGAGTTCTTGGCCACGTAGCCCTTCCGCACCCAGTCGGCGAAGGTGTCCGCGCCGTACTTCAGCGGGTCCGCCGTGAAGTCGACCGGGTTCTTGTAGAGCTGGTAGTCGTCGACGAACTGCCGGTCGGCCTTCGACAGGGCCAGCTGGTAGAAGAGCTGCCCGGCTGGGTACTCGGCGCCGGCCATGCCCAGCGGGGTGATCTTCTTGCTGACGAAGGTGTCCATCGCGGCGGTCAGCTCCGCCATGGTGGTGGGCACCCTGACGCCGTTGCGGTCGAACAGGTCCTTGTTGTAGTAGACCGTGACGTACTCACCGTAGTTCGGCACGCCGAACCAGTTGCCCGACCCCATCACGCCCTTGTCGCTGTAGCGCGCGGTGGTCTGGAGGCTGGGGCTGAGCTTGTCGGCCCAGCCGCGCTTCTCCGCCTCGCCGCTGAGGTCGGTGAGCAGGCCCTGAGAGGACAGCAGACCGGCCGTCGCGTTGCCCTTGTTGTACTCCATGATGTCCGGGCCCTCGGACGAGTTGATGATCATGCCGGCGTTCTGCTGGATCTGCTCGAACGCCTTGCGCTCGAAGCGCACCTCGACGCCCGGGTGCTCGGCCTTGAAGATCTCGATGGCCCGGTCCCAGCCGACTCCCATCGCGCTGTTCTCGCCCTCGTAGTGCCAGAGCTTGAGCGTCTTGGCCCCGCTGTCGTCACCGCTGTCGTCGCCGCTGCACGCGGCCACGGTGGTCGTCGCGGTCGCCGCCAGGGCGAGCGCCGCGACGATCCGGCGGAATCGCTGCATTGCTATCCTCCTCGTTGAGTATCGAGCCGGTACTTCACTGGGTCCGTCGTCGCGTTGCCGCGCGGCGACGGGCCGTTTCTACTGGTCAGCCCCTCATCGGTTGGGGGCGTCGTGGGGCTGCGGTCGAGCCCCGGATCTCGAGCGTGCACGGCAGCAGTTGCTGGTGGCGCTCGTCACCGGCCCCGTCCAGGTGGCGCACCAGCGCCTCGATCGCGATCCGACCCATCGCCGACCCGGGCGACGTCATCGCGGTCAGCGCCGGGGTGGCCAGCTCGGCGACCTGCGGCGAGGTGACCATCGAGACGACCGAGACGTCGTCGGGCACGGACCGCCCCCGCGCGGTCAGCTCGCCGAGGATGCCGAAGATCGCCGTCTCGTTCATGGCCACCACGGCCGTCAGGTCCGGCGCCCGCGCGAGGGCGGCGGCCAGCGCCGCCCGGCCGCCGTCGGCGCTGTCCTCGGCCGGGATCATGACCGGTTCCAGGCCGTGGCCGGTCATGGCCGTGACGAAGGCGTCCCGGGTACGCAGAGCCGGACCGTAACCACTGGCCAGGGTCTCGGCCGAGTGGTTGACGTAGACGATCTGCCGGTGCCCCAGGCCGACCAGGTGCGCCACCGCCGCCCGCACGGTCTGATCGAAGTCGATGTCGACGTAGGAGAGCCCGTCGGTGTCCCCGGTGCGCCCGATCAGCACCAGCGGCACACCGGCCTGCTGGAGCGCGCTGACCCGCTCGTCGGCGAGCTGCACCTCCATCAGCACGACGCCGTCGAACATCCGCTGGCTGGCCAGCCGGCGCAGGTCGTCGAGGTCACCGCCACCGCCGACGGGCGACAGCACCAGGTGGTAGCCGACGGCGCTGGCCGCCGCGGCGGCCCCGGTGACGAACGCCGTCTCGGTCGCGCCGAGGCCGCGCTCGTCCATCGGCAGCAGCAGGCCCAGGATCCGGCTGCGCCGACTGGCCAGGCCACGGGCCATGGCGTTGGGCTGGTAGTCGAGCTCGGTCATGGCCGCGAGCACCTTGGCCCGGGTGGCCTGGGAGATCGGCCGGGTGCCGGTGAGCACGTAGGAGACGGTGCTGACCGAGACCTGCGCCAGGCGGGCGACGTCATGCATGGTGGCCACCGCGCACCTCCTCCGGCCAGGCAGGGAACCGCATCCGAATGATCGTCGAAGCGGTTCGACGAAGCGGTTCGACAGACGCTAGGCCCCCGGTTACGGCGACGTCAATAGCCGATGTCGAAAGACGTCGCGTCGCCGCCCGTGCGCCGCGCTCCGCAGCGGGTGGCCTACGTCGGTTCGCCGCGTCGGCGGCGCACCAGTCGCCATCCGACGTAGCTGAGCGTGAGGACGACCGCGCCGGCGATCAGGTACCACTCGAACCGGTGCAGGTCCACGAGCACGGCGCGCAGATGGTCGCCGGTCAGGTAGCCGGCCGTCGTCCACAGCCCCACCCAGGCGGCGGCGCCGAGCGCGTTGAAGGCCACGAAGCGCCGCCACGGCATGCCGGTGGTGCCGGCGACGACGCCGTTGAACTGCCGCAGGCCGTCGACGAAGCGGGCGGCGGCGACCAGCTTCGGGCCGTGGCGGCTCATCACCGCCTCCAGGCGGGCGAACCGGTCCGGGCCGAGACGCAGGCGACGGCCGTGGCGCAGGACGAGCCGGCGGCCCCCGAGGCGGCCGATCAGGTAGCCGATGCTGTCGCCGATCACCGCGGCCAGGAACGCGGTGGCCGCCACGCCGACGACGCTCAGCCGGCCGTGCGACGCGTATCCGGCGGCCAGGACGATCGCGGTCTGGCCGGGTGCGGGGACGCCGAAGCCCTCCACGCCGACGAGCAGGGCGAGCCCCGGGTAACCGTAGTGGCCCACCAGGTCGGTGAGGACGCGGAACGGGCTCACCGGCCGGTCCTGGAGAGGCGGCTCGGCACGCCGACGAGCCTAGCCGGTGCGGGGCGTGGGCGAGTGGCCACGCGTTCCCGGCTCACCCCTGCGGGGGAGGGCGCGGACGGAGCCTGCCGTGCCCCGGCCCGCCGGAGTCGGCTCCCGACCCGATCTGTTGCATCGAATCAATTCGATATAGTATCGCGCCAGGGCAGCGTCACTCCGCAGGGGCGTACGCGACGGAGTGTTCGCCATCCACCGGGCGGACCGGGTAGCCGGCCGGTGGTCATCCATTCGGGCGCGGCCGGGCGGACGCCGGGACGGCGTCACCTGCCGCGTGCTGGTCCCGCCGTGAGCGCGGTGCGCCGACCGTCCACCGGCCGGATCCCGTGCCGCGTGCGGCAACGGATCAGACAGCACACCGAGGAGTAGGCACAGATGAATGACGTACCCGCTCAACCGCGACACCGGACCAGGCGTGCCGTCAGGCTGCTTCTGGGTGGGGCCTGCGCCCTGGCGGTCACCGTGTCGTCGATGGCCCTGGCCACCTTCGCCCGCGCCGACCTCAGCGGGCCACCCGGAACCACCCTGAAGGCCGCGGCCGAGCGCAGCGGCCGGTACTTCGGCGCCGCCATGGGAGGCGACCGTCTCACCGACTCGGGCTTCCTGACCATCGCGAACCGCGAGTTCGACATGATGACGGCCGTCAACGAGATGAAGCCCGACGCGACCGAGCCCAACCCGGGCCAGTTCGACTTCCGTGCCGGGGACGCGATCTACAACTGGGCCACCCAGCACGGCATGCGGGTCCGTGGTCACACGCTGGCCTGGCACGCTCAACAGCCGAGGTTCTGGGGAAGTCTCAGCGGCAGCGCCCTGCGCACCGCGATGATCGACCACATCAACGGCGTGATGGCCCACTACCGGGGCAAGCTGGCCTACTGGGACGTGGTGAACGAGGCGTTCGCGGAGAACGGCAGCAGGCGGTCGTCGAACCTCCAGTCCACCGGGAACGACTGGATCGAGGTGGCGTTCCGGACCGCGCGCGCGGCCGACCCGAACGTGAAGCTCTGCTACAACGACTACAACATCGAGAACTGGACGTACGCCAAGACGCAGGGCGTCTACAACATGATCAAGGACTTCAGGTCCCGTGGCGTCCCGGTCGACTGCGTCGGGCTGCAGACCCACTTCACCGGTGGCAGCTCGCTGCCGGGCAACTTCCAGACGACGCTGTCCAGCTTCGCCGCCCTCGGGGTCGACGTGGCGCTGACCGAGGCCGACGTCACCAACGCCTCGACCAGCCAGTACCAGGGCCTGACCCAGGCCTGCGCTAACGTCCCCCGCTGCGTCGGCATCACGACGTGGGGCATCCGGGACAGCGACTCCTGGCGCGGCAACGAGAACCCGCTCCTGTTCGACCGCAACAGCAACCCGAAGGCGGCGTACACCGCCGTCCGCGACGCGCTCAACGCCGCCTCCACGACGGTGCCGGGCACGACCCCGCCGCCGACCACCGTCCCGCCGACCACCGTCCCACCGACCACGACCCCGCCGACCACCGTCCCACCCACCACCGCTCCGCCGACCACGCCCCCTGGCACCGGGCAGCCGGGTGCGTGCACCGCGACGTACCGCACGGTCAACAGCTGGAGCGGTGGCTTCCAGGGTGAGGTCACCGTGGCCAACACCGGCTCCACCACGCTCACCGGATGGACCGTGCGGCTGACGCTGGCCGGTGGGCAGACCGTCGCCAACGTCTGGAACGGCATCAACACCGGCACCAGCGGCACGGTCAGCGTCCGCAACGCCGACTACAACGGGTCCCTCGGCGCGAACGCCTCGACCACCTTCGGATTCCTGGTCAACGGCAGCAGCAACGCCGCCCCCGGTGGATTCTCCTGCACCAGCCCCTGACCGACGAGACGTGGAGGACGACCATGCGTAGCTACCTCGCGGTGTTCACCGCCGCCCTGATCCTCGGCACCGCCGCCGGCAGCGTTCCGGCCGGCGCGTCGCCCGCCGCCTCGCGTTCGTGCCCCCGTGGCCTGCTCTTCTGTGAGGACTTCGAGCGACTGCCTCCCGGCGGGCCCAGCACGGTGAACTGGGGCGTCGACACCCGCCACGGCACGCTCACCGTCGAGCGGGCCCGCCGCGGCAACCAGGTGCTGCACGTCCACACCGTCGACAACGGTCGCGCCTTCCTGCGCGTCGACGACGTCGCCGCGCCGGGCAACCGCTTCTACGGCCGGATGCGGCTGCGCGTCGACGCCTTCCCCACCGCCCCGGACTGGGCGCACTTCACGCTGGTGGAGGCGACCGGCGCCGGCAGCGCGGAGGTCGTCCGTCCGGTCGGTGGCCAGTACGCGCCCACGGTCCCCGGAACCTTCTGGGGGATCGGCGCCGACGGCGGCCCGACCGGCGACTGGACCAACTGGCGGGAGTCCGCCCCGGTCACCGAGGACACCTGGCAGTGCGTCGAGTGGAAGATCGACCCGACGGACAACCGGGTCGCGGTGTGGATCGACGGCGTGGCGAACCCGGGGCTGACCGCCTCCACTACCGAACACGGTGGCAACGACGTGCCCTTCGTCCTGCCGGCGGTCGACACGGTGAAGATCGGCTGGCAGCTCTACCAGGGCGGCACCACGCCGGGCGAGTTCGACCTCTGGATCGACGACATCGCCCTGTCCGGTAAGCGGCTCGGCTGCTGACCCGACCTCCGGGCAGGCGCGGGTTTCCCGACCGGGTCGGCGGGGGTAGACATCGCACCGCCATCAGCCAACCTCCCGAGGAGACTGCCATGTCGGTGCAGGCGTTTCTCTATGTCGTCGCGGTCATCCTGCTCGTGCTCGCCGCGCTGCCCATTCCCACCCGCGGTTTCTCGCTCGCCCTGCTCGGTGCGGCGTGCGCCCTGCTGGCCTACGCCTGGCCGGTGATCACCGGTTAGGTGTCGACGGGTCGGGTCGAGGGCGGGCGGGCCGGGGTGGCCGCGCCCGCCCTCGTGGTCGAGGCCGCCGGGCTCAGGCGCAGCCGCGGTACTGCAACGCGGCGTCCTTCATGTACGCCCAGAGCGGCAGGCCGTTCCAGTAGTCGTAGGTGAGCGTCCAGCCGTTGGCGGTGTTGCCGGTCGGGCCGGTGACAACCTGCCCGTAGCGGCGGGTGCCGTACAGCGTCGACTCCTTGGGCTCGGTGTACATGCCCGCGTAGTCCCAGACGACGGTGAAGCTGCTCGTCGTGCACGCCGCCTGCGCCGTCCCGGCCGGCGTCAGAGCCGTCAGCGCGGTCGCCACGAGGCAGCCGGTCATCGTCCGCTGCAGAAGTCGTCGAACGGTCATCGCGTCCTCCACCTCATCGTCACTGATGAGTACCGTAGCGAGGTCGACGCCGAGTGACAGCGGGGGAAGCCATGGAGCCAGCGACCACCGGGTACGCCGGAGCGGAACGTCCTGACGCGCCGGGCCGGCCGGCGGCGCTGCGACTGTCCGGCCTGCACAAGGCGTTCGGCGCGAACACCGCGGTCGACCACGTCGACCTCGTGGTCCCGCAGGGCTCGTTCTTCGGGCTCGTCGGCCCGAACGGGGCAGGCAAGACGACGTCGTTGTCCATGGCGGTCGGCCTGCTCCGCCCGGACGAGGGCGCCTCGCACGTGTTCGGGGTGGACGTGTGGTCCGACCCGGTCGGGGCGAAGGCGCTGATGGGCGTCCTGCCCGACGGGCTGTCCATGCCGGAGCGGCTGACCGGACGCGAGCTGCTGACGTACCTCGGGCAGTTGCGCGGCATCGAGGCCGGCGTGCTGGCCGGCCGGGTCCAGGAGCTGCTCGACGTGATGGAGCTCGGTTCGGCCGAGCGCACCCTGGTGGTCGACTACTCCACCGGCATGCGCAAGAAGATCGGGCTGGCGACGGCGCTGCTGCACGGACCCCGGCTGCTGGTGCTGGACGAGCCGTTCGAGGCGGTCGACCCGGTGTCCGCGGCCGCCCTCAAGGCGATCCTGATCGACTTCGTGGCCGGCGGTGGCTCGGTGGTGCTCTCCAGCCACGTGATGCCACTGGTCGAGCAGTTGTGCGACACGGTGGCCGTGATGGCCGGGGGGCGGGTGGTGGCGGCCGGCCCGCTCGCCGAGGTCCGCGGCGACGGCACGCTGGAGCAGACGTTCGTCCGGCTGGTCGGCGGCGGCGAGCACACCCGGAAGGGGCTGTCGTGGTTGGCGTCCTGATCCGGATGAAGCTGACGATCATCAGGAACTCGATGACCGGTGGCCGGGCCGCGTGGATGCTGGTCGGCGCCGTCCTCGGTCTGCTGTTCGCGGCCGCCACCATCTGGCTCTCCCTGGTCGAGCTGCCCGACGACGACGTGCTGGGCGACCTGCTGGCGGGCGTCTTCGGGATGTGGACGCTCGGCTGGCTGATCGGTCCGCTGTGGAGCGGCTCGGCGGTGCTGCGCGCCGACCACTTCGCGCTGCTGCCGGTGCCGCGCCGCCGGCTCGCGGTGGGACTGCTGGGGGCGGCGTTCGTCGGAATCACCACGGCGGTGACCGCGCTGGGCTTCGTCGGCCTGATCACGTACGGGGCCCGGCAGGGTCTGGCCGCGGCGCTGCTGGCGACGCCGGTCGCGGCCCTGCAACTGATCTTCGTGGTGCTGCTGTCCCGGGTGGTCCACGCGCTGTTCGGCGTGGTGGCGGCGTCGAGGGCGGGTGCGGCGATCACCGGCGTGCTGTTCGCCGCGATGCTCGTGCTCACCCAGTCCGGCTGGATGATCGTCGTGGCCGTGATGTACTCCGACGTCCTCACGACCGGGTTCTCCCACGCGACCACCGTGACGCTGCGGGCGATCCCGTCGAGCTGGGGGGTGGTGGCGGTGGACGCCGCGGGCCGCGGGGACTGGCCGCTCGCGCTCGCCGCGCCGGCCGGCCTGGTCGTGCTTTGCGTGCTGCTGCTGCTCGTCTGGTCGGTCGAGCTGGGCAATCCGCGCCGGGCCCGGGCCACCATCCGGGGCAGCGCCGGTCGCGCCCCGGTGAGTGGCGGCCCGCTCGGCGGTACGACCGGCGCGGTCGTCCGCAAGGAGCTGCGCACCTGGTGGCGTGACCCGTTGCGGACCACCACGGCGGTGGTGCCGATCGTCTGGGCGCTGGGCACCGTGCTGCTGCCGCTGACCTTCGACACCCGGCTCCTGCTGCCCTGGGCCGGCCCGGCGCTGGCGCTCTTCGCGATCACCTCCGCCGGCAACCTCTACAGCCAGGACGGCACGGCGCTCTGGCAGACCCTGACGATCGGCGCCCAGCGCGCCGACGTACGGGGCCGGCAGTGGGCGTACCTGATCGTCTTCACGCCGCCGGCCGTCGCCCTGAGCATCGCCTTCGCCTGGTGGAGCGGTCTGACCTGGACCTGGCCGTGGGTCGCCGCGGCGGTGCCCGCCCTGCTCGGCGGCGGCGCCGGCCTGATCATCCATTCGTCGGTGTTCGGCCTGGTCCCGGGCCCCGACGCCCACAAGCGGCCGAGCAACCCGCTGGAACGCGCCGACACCACCGGCCGGTCCAACGTGCTGTTCTGGGTCGGGCTGCTGCCGCCGGCGCCCGCGCTCGTCCTGGTCCATCTCGGTGCCCGGTTCGACCAGCCGTGGCTGACCTGGGCCGGCGTGCCGGTCGGCGTGCTGACCGGCATCGCCGTCGCGTGGGTGCTGGGCGGTCTGGCGATCCGGAAGCTCACCGAGGACGGCTCCGACCTGCTGCACACCATGCGCACCGGCCGTCCCACCGTGGCCCGGAACGCCGGCGGCGCCCCGGCGGCCGGGAAGGGCGGCACGGTCGAGGGGCTCAGCTGGGGCCTCGGCTCGATCCTGCTGATCCCGCAGGGGATCGTCCCGCTGGTCTTCATCCTCTCCGACATCCACGTCAGGTCCTGGTTCCTGGCGATGTACGTGCGGCCCCGCTACGGCGTGCCGATCGCCGTGGTCGGCATCCTGGCCGGCGTCACGCTGTACGCCCGGGCGCTCATGACCAGGGTCGACCGGCGGGCCGACCAGGGCTCGCACATGTCACTGTCGTAGCCATGACCTCCCACCGTCCGCGCGACCTCCGGCCCCACCGTGGGCCGCACCGCCGCGCGATTCGCGTCGCGTCGGTTGTCGGCGGCCTCGCGGCACTGGTCGCCGGTGCGGTGGTCGTGGTGCCGCTACTGCGACCGCCGGGACCGCGGCCGGTCTTCCAGCTCCCGGTGACCTGCGGCGAGACGTGGCGGCTGTCCACCTATCCCGGGCACGACGACTACGACGTCGACCTCTTTCCGACCACGGGCGAGGCGTGGGGGCGGCCGGTGCTGGCCTCCGCCGCCGGCACGGTCACCGTGGCGGGGATCAACGGCTCGCTGGGCGGTCGCACCCCGCAGGATCCGGACGGGCCGAGGGGACGGGGCGGCGGATACTGGGTCACGATCGATCACGGCGGGAAGTGGGAGACCCAGTACCTGCACCTGCTGGAGCCGCCGCTGGTCGCCGCCGGCCAACGGGTGGCCCGCGGCGACCAGCTCGGGCGGGTCGGCAGCACCGGCAGCACCGGCAACTCCGGCGCCCCGCACCTGCACTACGAGCAGCGTCGGGGCTGGGAGAAGGTGGAGACCCACTTCGACGGCGTGCCGTCCGGCATCACGTCCGACGACCGCGAGTACACGGTCCGACGGACCAGCGTGAACTGCGACCCGGTCGGCCGGTAGCCGGAGCCGGCACGGGCAGGGATCGAAACCGGTGGTGGCGACGCCGTCGGTGTGCGAACCTGGAGACGGCCCACCGTTGACCAAGAGGAGTGACGATGCGAGCAGATTCCACGCCCCGGACCCTGGACCGTCCTACCGTGGAGTTCTGCCTTGGCCTTGTTGAATCTCGGAATCGTCGCCCATGTTGACGCCGGAAAGACCAGCCTGACCGAACGCCTGCTCTACGAGGCGGGCGCCGTCTCCCGCCTGGGCAGTGTCGACGCCGGCACGACGCGGACCGACTCGATGGAGTTGGAGCGCCGGCGCGGCATCACCATCCGGGCCGCGGTCACGTCGATCGCGATCGGCGACCTGAGCGTCAACCTGTTGGACACCCCCGGCCACCCCGACTTCATCGCGGAGGTCGAGCGTTCGCTGGCCGTCCTGGACGCCGCCGTGCTCGTGGTGTCCAGCGTGGAAGGGGTTCAGCCGCAGACCGTCGCCATCTGGCGGGCGCTGCGCCGCATCGGCGTGCCGACGCTGTTCTTCCTCAACAAGGTGGACCGCCGCGGCGCCGACGTCGACCGGGTGATGACCCAGGTCCGCCAGCGGCTCGGAGCGTCTCCGGTCATGCTCACCACGGTCGTCGGTCAGGGCGCACGTGACGCCCGGGTGCGGGCCGTACCCCTCGACGCCGAACCGGTGGTCGCGGCCGTGGCGGAGGTCGACGACGCGGTGGCGGCGCGGTGGCTGACCGACGAGCCGGTACGCGTCCGTGACGTCCGGCGCGCGATCCGCGACGCGGTACGCCGCGGCGAGCTCAGCCCGGTGGCGTGCGGCTCGGCGATCACCGGAGCCGGGGTCCGGCAACTCGTTCATCTCCTGGCCGACCTGCTGCCGCGCGGCGAGCAGCGGGACGGCCCGCTGGCGGGCACGGTCTTCGCCGTCGATCGGGACGGCCACGGCCGGCGGGCCTGGCTGCGGCTGTGGTCCGGGCGGCTCCGGGTACGGGACCGGGTCCGGCTCGCGGGGGCCGATCCCCAGACGGTGACCCAGATCGCCGTCACCGAACCCGACGGCGTCCTGGTGCGCCCCTCGGTGTCCGCCGGGCAGATCGCCGCGGTACGCGGCGTGTCGGCCCGGATCGGCCAGCACATCGGGGACCCGCCGCGGCGGCACGCCTACCGGTTCCCGCCGCCGACCCGGCAGGCGGTCGTCGAGCCGGTGGAGCCGCACCAGCGCCTGGCGATGTTCGCCGGCCTGGCCGAGCTGGCCGACGAGGACCCGCTGGTGGACCTGCGGCTCGACGAGCAGCAGGCGGAGGCGGTGATCCGCCTGCACGGTGAGGTCCAGAAGGAGGTGCTGGCCGCCCTCATGGAGGACCGGTACGGCGTCCGGGTGCGGTTCTCCGGCACGCTGACCGCCTGCATCGAACGGGTCGCCGGCACCGGCGCCGCCGAGGAGCGGGTACAGGAGCGGGGCAACCCGTACCTGGCCGGGTTGGGGTTGCGCATCGAGGCCGCGCCGGTGGGGCACGGCGTCGAGTTCCGCCCCGGGGTCGAGCCCGGCCGACTCCCGCCGGCGTTCGTCGCCGCCACGGAGGAGGGCGTGCGGGCCGGGCTGCGGCAGGGCCCGCACGGCTGGCCGGTCACCGACTGCACGGTCACCATGACGGCGTCCCGGTACGCCCCGCGCCAGAGCCGGCCGCACCAGAAGTTCGACAAGTCCATCTCGACGGTGGCGGCGGACTTCCGCAATCTCGCCCCGGTGGTGGTCGCCGCCGCGCTGCGCCGGGCCGGCACCCGGGTGTGCCAGCCGATCGAGCGCTTCGACGTCAACCTTCCGCAGCATGCGGTGGAGACCGTGCTGGCCCTGCTCGGCCGGCTCGGCGCGGTCGTCCACGACACCGCCGTCGCCGGGGGGTATCTCGAGGTGGGCGGCACCCTGCCGTCGGCGCGGATCCCGCAGGTCGTCGCGGCCCTTCCCGACCTCACCGGCGGCGAGGCGGTCCTGACCACCAGCTTCGACCACTACGCGCCGGTCACCGGTGCGGAGCCGCCGACGTCGCCCCGGCGCGGCCCCGACCCCGCCGACCGGGAGGAGTGGTTCCGGGCCGTGCCCCGGTAGACCCCGGCCGCGCCATCCAACCGGGTCCAAATGGTGAGCCGAACGTCTGCGCGCTGTGCGAATAATATTTATCCCGATATATTGGCGAGGGTTGCCGGCGAGCCGTCGCTGAAAGACCGGAATCGGATTCCTGATGCGCCTGGTCGTCGCTGGCGCCGGTGCGGCGTCGCTCGGTCGGTCGCCTTGGTCGCCGTGGGTCGACGCGGTCGCGGTCCAGTCGGTGGCACCCACTCCACCAGCGCTGACGCGACGACGGGAGGAGAGCAGTCCGGATGGGAACAGGGGATCGCCGCCCCCGGTCGCGGTTCCGCCCGCCGCGCCGTGACAGAAATGAACCTCGCTCTTTTTCCGGCACCCGACCACGCCTGTCGAATGGCGCTCCCCGTTCGCCGACAATGCCTTTCCCGCCGTGCTGCGTCTCGGGGAAAACAGTTGCCCCGTCCACTCTTTCCGGATGTGAACGATGTCGTCTCCGACCCTGCCCTGGCGTGCCGTGGGCGCCGACCTGTCCGCCTCCGTCGTCGTCTTCCTCGTCGCGCTCCCGCTCTGCGTGGGCATCGCCGTCGCCTCCGGCGTACCGGCCGAACTGGGCCTGGTCACCGGCATCGTCGGCGGTCTCGTCGTCGGATGCCTGCCCGGCAGCACCATGCAGGTCAGCGGTCCGGCCGCCGGCCTGACCGTGCTGGTCGCGGACACCGTGAGCCGGCACGGCCTCGGTGGCCTCGGCACGGTCGTGCTGGTCGCCGGCCTGATCCAGGTCGTCCTGGGGTTCCTCCGACTCGGCCGCTGGTTCCGGGCCATCTCCGTGGCCGTGGTGCACGGCATGCTCGCCGGCATCGGCCTGCTGCTCATCGTCGGCCAGCTCTACGTGCTGTCCGGCCGCGAGGCGCCGCATACCGGATTCGGGAAGTTCGCCGGTCTGCCCGGGTTGTGGAGCGACGTCCTCGGCTCCACCACGGTCCGCATGTCACTCGCCGTCGGCGTGGCCACCCTCCTGGTCATGCTCTCGTGGGACCGGCTGCCGGACCGGCTGAGAAAGGTGCCGGCGGCGCTGGTCGCGGTCATCGCTGCCGCCGCGGCGGCCGGCGTCCTCCACCTGCCGGTGGCGACGATCAAGGTGGCGGGCCTGCTCTCGGTCGTGCAGCCGTCGATCGGACACTGGACCATGCTGACGGAGCTGAGCGTGCTGGCCAGCGTCGCCACGTTCACCATGATCGCGTCGGCGGAGAGCCTGTTCAGCGCGGCGGCGGTGGACCGGCTCCACCACGGGCCGCGTACCGACTTCGACAAGGAGCTGGTGGCCCAGGGCACCGGCAACGCGATCTGCGGGATGCTCGGCGCGCTGCCGATGACGGCGGTCATCGTGCGCAGCTCCGCCAATGTCCGGGCCGGTGCGCGAACCAGGGCCGCCCGCGTCCTGCACGGGGTGTGGCTGCTCCTGTTCGCCGCCGCGGCGCCCGGCCTGATCGAGCTCATCCCGCTGCCCGCCCTGGCCGCCGTGCTCATCCACGCCGGGACGAAGCTGCTGCCGCTGCGGTCCATGCCCGAGCTGTGGCGTGGACACCGGGGGGAGGTGCTGGTGCTGGCGGTGACCGCCCTGACCATCCTCCTGACCGACCTGTTCGTCGGCGTGCTCGTCGGTCTCGGCCTGGCCATCGTCAAGACCGCCTGGGAGACCTCCCACGTGCGCGTCGGTGTGGACGACGGGGGCACCGGCCCGATCGACGTCACCCTCACCGGCAATGCCACCTTCCTGCGCCTGCCCACGATCCTCACCGCGCTCAACGCCCTCCCGGCCAGCCGGCCCGTACACCTGGACCTGGGTGGTCTGCGGCACGTCGACCTCGCCTGTCGGACGGCGTTGAACACCTGGATCGAGACGCACAACCGCAGCGCGGGCGTCCTGGTGCGGGTAGCCGGCGCGGACGGTACGCCGGACGGCCCGCCCGATGGCCGGGACTGACCGGCACCGGCATCGGCGAAGCGCTGGTCAGGGCTCGCGGAGCGGAAACCGGGCCGTGACATGATGACGCCCATGGGCGAGCAGCGGGACGCGGGCGGACACCACGGCGTGAGCGAAGCGACCGGGGCGGGTGTCGATGCGCGGCTCGCCCTCGCGCAGGACCCCGCCACGTCCCAGATGGCCCTCATCGACCTGGCGTCCGACCCGTCGGCCGTGGTCCGCAAGGCGGTCGCGACCCGCACCGACGCGCCGGCGCAGGCCCTGCGACCGCTGGCCCGCGACCACGACCGGCACGTCCGGGAGGCGGTGGCGCGGAACCCCTCGACCTCGGTGGGCAACCTCCTGCGCCTCGTGAAGGACGCCGACCGCTGGGTCCGCTGGGCGGTCGCCGGCAACCCGGCCTGCGACGAGTCGGTCCGCCGGGCGATGGCGGACGCCCCCGACAAGGAGCTGCGCGGTCTCCTGGCGGAGCGCCGCGACCTGGAGCCCGAGCTGGCCGCGCGGCTGGTCGACGACGTCTCACCCGAGGTACGGGAACGACTCGCCACCCACACCCACGACCCCGACACGATCACGGCCCTGATGGCCGATCGCACCGCACGGGTCCGCAAGGGGCTCGCCCGTAACCCGCGGACCACCACGACCCAGCGCAGCGCGCTCGCGCAGGACCCGGTGGCGGACGTCCGCGCCGCGCTGGTGCTCGCCGTCGAGCTGGACGAGGCGGACCTGCGACGCCTGCTCGACGACCGCTCGGTGCAGGTCCGGATGGCGATGGCGAGGTCGGAGCTGATCCCGGCGGACATCCGCCGGGCGCTCGGTCGCGACCCCGACGAGATGGTGGCCGGCGTCGCGCGGGACTTCCGCCCCGGCGCGAGCGCGGCCCCGGTGGTACGGGCCGCGCGCGGCGCTCGCCAGTCCTCCGGCGCCGGCCGGGGCCGACCGGGTGGCGCCCGGCGCTGAGGCCGGCGACCGGTCCGGACACGTCATTCGCGGCCGCCCATGGCCTCGACCGGCGGGGGGCGGAAACCCGTCCACAAACACATCGGCACCATCTTCGCCAAGCTCGGACTCGCCGTGACCGACAGCGGGCACCGGCGCGTGCTCGCGGTCCTCACCTACCTCAACGCCGCGGGCGGGACGAGCGGCGCCACCCGATGACGGCCATCGCCGGGCTCGTCACTCCTCGCCGGCGACGTCGACGATCGTGACGGGAGTGCCGAGCTGGACCGTACGGGAGACGGTACAGAGCCGGTCGTGCGACTGACGCAGTGACCGGGGGAGCGCCTCACGGGCCCGGTCGCCGTCCGGCCCCTCCGGGAACGTCACGGTGAACTCGACCCGGAGGTCGCGCATCCGGTTGCCGCCGGCCTCGTCGCGGATCTTCTCGCCGGTGACCTCGACCGCGAAGCGGTCCGGCTCGGCGCGGCGGCTGGTGATGTGGTCGACGTCGATGGCGGTGCACCCACCGATGGCGGCCAGCAGCAGCTCCACCGGCGTGAAGGTGTCGTCCTGGCCCGAGCCGAGGGAGATCGAACCGCCGCGGGCGTTCCGCACGGTGTAGGTCCCCAGGCCGGTGCGCTCGATGTCCACCGAGCGGAAGGTGTCGTCACTCATGCCCGCGAACCTACCCGGCGGCCGGCGTCGTCAGCGGATGAACGTGACGTCCGGGAGGGCGGGGGAGGGCCCGTCCAGCACCCGACCGTCCCGGCCCCGTAGCCACCTGTCGAAGAAGGCGGCGACGACCGTCTCCTCGGTGCGGACGGCCCGGGTCAGGTCGATGCTCCCGACGGCGGCGGTGACGAAGCTGTCGGGGAGGCCGAGCTGCCGGGCGATCTGCGGGATCAACGGCACCGTGTCCTTGTAGGAGTCCTCGCCCTTCGCGCCGCGCAGGTGCAGGTCGATGCGCCAGCCCCGGCTGTTGTCCCACAGCATCCTCCAGGACGGGGTCCGGTGGTGGTCGGTGCCGGGGTCGCCCATCAGCATGAACGGCCGGTCCAGGCCGTGCCGGGCCACCGGCCACAACCCGATGGGGTCCGGCAGGAGCGGTGACTCGACGTTGCCGCCCACGTCGACGCCGGCCCTGATGCGGGGGTCCTCGTCCATGACCCGCAGGGCGGTCATCCCGCCCGCGGAGACGCCGAGCATGCCGGTCCGGCGCAGGTCCACGGCGCCGGCGACACCGGCGGGCAGCGGCCGGCCCTCCGCGTCCGGGTTCGCGCCCCGGTTCAGCGCCGTGAGCTGGTCCAGCACGAAACGGGTGTCCGCGAGCCGGACGTCGAAGATCGTGGCCGCCAACCGCTGGAAGTCCTCGGGCTGCCGGGCCTCCTGGAGCAGCCGCGTCAGCACGCCGGCGGCGACCCGGCCGTCCGGGAACTCCACCTCGGACGCGTCGCCTGTGTGGTCGATGGTCACCACCACGTACCCGCGACTGGCCAGATCCTGCACCAGCGTGGTCCCCCAGGTCCGCGGGTCGCCGGCACCGGGCGAGTAGAGGATCACCGGGAACGGCCGCCGGTGCCGCGCCACCGGCGCGGCCCGGTGGCCGCTGGTCCGGGTCGCGGCGAAGTCCACCGACCCTGCCGGTATGCCGTACAGGCCGGGACCGGCGCCGTCGGCGCTGCCGAAGTGCGCCGCCGCGCCTGGCGACATGTGCGGCGTACGCGGGAAGCGGTCCACGTCCCGGGCGGGGTACCAGAGGCTGACCATCAGTTCGCGATCGACCGGGGTGGCCGTCCACGGATCGGCGCGGGACCGGTCGACCAGATGCAGCTCCACCGTGCCCACCGGGTACGGGCCGGTCGGCGCCGGCAGGGTCAGCCGGGCCGGCCCCGCGCCGTCTTCCGAAGCGGACGACGGCGTCGCGGAGCTGACCGTGACGCAGCAGGCGACCAGCGAGGCGAGCAGGGCGGTACGGACTACACGGATCATGGACGACTCCTCGGGAACCAGGGCCGCCCGGACGGCGGCCCCGCACCGGCTTCACGCTATGAGCGGCGGGCGTCCGGGATAAGGAGGCTGGCACCCGTTGTCGTGCCGGGGGCTGGCCCCCACCTCCCCGCGCGACGCAGCGTTGGCGGTCGATGTCTACCCTGGCCGCGTGACCTTCCTGACGGTCGTCGTCGCGATCCTGGGATTCGTCGGGTACGCCATGCTGGTGCTGGCGCCGGTATGGCTGGCCCTGGCCGTGTCGAGCGGCCGTCAGCACCGGTGGGTCCGCCGACACCCGGTGTCCCCGTGTGCCGCGCTGCGCCCGGGGACCCGGCTGCCCCGACGGATGGCCGTGTACGGCGAGACCGCGCCGGGGCCCGCCGGGCTGGTGGTCGCGCCGCTGTCCGGCGTCGAGGCGGTGTGGTTCCGCACCATGGTGTACACCGTCGACAGTTCCGGTGACCCGCCGCACACCAGCACGGAAGTGCTGTGGGAGCAGTCCGCGGGGGACCCGTTCGGGGTGGCCGACGCCACCGGCACAGCCGCGGTGTCGGCGCGGCTCCTCCAGGCGGCCACCAGCGACCCACGACTGTCCGCGTGGGCGCGGACGCGGCTGCCGGTGGCGCACGCCGGTCCCACGCCGGTACGGACCGTCGTCGGCGAGGAGACCACCAGTCCTCGCCGCCACGGCCGGTGGCTCCAGGACCTCATCGACCGCGGGCTGGTCCCCGCGGACGCGGCGCGGCGCGTGGAACGGGTGTGGGTGGTCGAGCAGGTCGTGCCCCCGGGCCTCCCGCTGCACGTGATCGGCCGGCCGGTGCTCCTCGACAGCGGGGCCGCCGCGCTCACGCTGCCGAGAACCGGTCGCTACCTCGCCGTGAGTTGGGAGCCCACGGAGACCGAGCGGGTACTCGCCGGCGATCGCAAGTACGGCATGGGGTGTGCGCTGTGGGCCGCGGTGGTCGGCGTGGCCTCCCTCGCCGTCGTCTGGGCCATCAGCAACTTCGCGATGAGCCGGTAGGCGGCGCGGGCGCGTCAGGTGGTGGCGGCGTCGTGGACGGCCATGGTCTCCTGTCGGTCGGGTTCCTCGCGCAGGACGGCGCAGTGCAGCCAGGCGTCCGGGATGGCGAAGCCGTCCACGAGCGTCCGCAGGTGCGGGCGCAGCTCCTTCAGCAGACCGTTCACCACCGCGGTGATCGCCTTGGCGCGGGCCGGGGTGAGCCGGCCGTGCTCCAGCAGCCAGCCCTTGTCGGCCTCGACGACGCTGAGCGCGTAGAGGTCGCAGACCCGGGAGAGCAGCGCCCGTACGGCCGGGTCCGTGGTGGCGTCGATGGCGGCGACGAACGCCTCGAGCGTCACCCGGTCGACGTGGGCGGCGGCCACGGCGAGGACGTGGTCCTGCACGTCGTTGAAGATGTCGAAGGGGCGGTCCTTCTTGGTGGCGGCGCCGTTGCGCAGCCGGCGGACCGCGCCGTCGAGGCGGTGCCGCTCGCGGTCCTCGAAGACCGTGAGCTGCCAGCCGCGGTCGGTGACGGCGACCTCGTCGTCGCGGCCGGGCACGGCGCTGGTCAGCCGCTCGATGAGCGCCCGCGCGGCGGTGCGTTCGAGCACCATGTCGCGGATCTGGTCGGCGACGAAGGAGGCGCGTCCCCAACCGTCCAACGAGCCGAACTCGTCGCGGTGGCCGGTGAGCAGCCCCTTGGCCACCAACTGCAGCAGCACCGTGTTGTCGCCCTCGAACGTGGTGAAGACGTCGGTGTCGGCCTTGAGGCTGGGCAGCCGGTTCTCGGCCAGGTAGCCGGCGCCGCCGCACGCCTCCCGGCACATCTGGATGGTGCGGGTCGCGTGCCAGGTCTGCGCGGCCTTCAGGCCGGCGGCCCGGGACTCCAGCTCCCGTTGCCGGTGCTCGTCGACCGGTCCGTCGCCGCCCTGCACCTCGGTGAGCGCGGTCACCAGCTCGGCCTGGGCGAAGGTCAGCGCGTACGTGGTGGCCAGCGCGGGCAGCAGCTTGCGCTGGTGGGCCAGGTAGTCGTTGAGCAGCACCTCCCGGTCGGCGTCGGGGGTGCCGAACTGGCGGCGGATGTCGCCGTAGCGCACCGCGATGGTCAGCGCCGCCTTGGTGGCCGCCGAGGCGGCGCCGCCGACGCTCACCCGGCCGCGGACCAGGGTGCCGAGCATGGTGAAGAAGCGCCGGGAGTCGTTCTCGATCGGGCTGGCGTAGGTGCCGTCCGCCGCGACCTGGGCGTAGCGGTCCAGCAGCATGTCGCGCGGCACGCTCACGTGGTCGAAGCTGAGGCGTCCGTTGTCCACGCCGAGCAGGCCGGCCTTCGGCCCGGCGTCGCCGATGGTCACACCGGGCAGCGGGTTGCCGTGCGCGTCGCGGATCGGGACCAGCCAGGCGTGCACGCCGTGTCGCCGCCCCTCGATGATCAGCTGGGCGAAGACCACCGCCATCCGGCCGTCGCGAGCCGCGTTGCCGATGTAGTCCTTGCGCGCCGCCTCGTGCGGGGTGTGCAGGTCGAACGTCTGCGTCCGTGGGTCGTACACGCAGGTGGTGCGCAGGTGCTGGACGTCCGAGCCGTGGCCGGTCTCCGTCATCGCGAAACAGCCGAAGACCTCGCCGGCGATGATGTCGCGCAGGTAGGCGTCGTGGTGGCGCCGGGTGCCGAGGGCCGCGACCGCGCCGCCGAACAGGCCCCACTGCACGCCCGCCTTCACCATCAGCGACAGGTCGACCTGGGCCAGCATCTCGATGGCGACGATCGAGGCGCCGACGTCGGAGTCGCCGCCGTACTCGGTGGGGAAGCCCCCGCCGATCCCCAGCTCGACCGGAAGTTCGCGGAGCAGCCGGCTGATCCGCTCGCGCGCCTGGTCGCCGGTCTCGCCGTACACCGGTAGGAAACGCCCGTCGAGGTGCTCGCGGTGCGCGTCGCGGACCCGGGCCCACGGTCCGTCGAGCACGGCCCGCAGGCGGGCCGGGTCGACCGGGCCGGTCTCGTTGCTCATGGCTACCTCGGATACCGACGTCATGCCTACCGCTCCTACCCGGTGAACGCCGCTGATCAGCCGCGGTGACGCGGTGAGAGCCGTCACGGCGACCGGGTCGGCGGACGTATCGAAAAAGGCATACGCCGGCGCAACAGCGTCCCCACTTGGGTGGAGGCACGGAACCACACGCCAGAACGAAGGGAACGGAGTGTGATCATGGAATCGGATCCCGTACGCGGTGTCGACCGGCGGCGACTGCTCGGGTGGGGCGGGCTGGCCGCGGCCGGTGTGGCGGCCGGCGCGCCGCTGCTGGGGGCCGGCCCCGCCCACGCCGCCCCGACCGTTCCCGCCCCTGGCCCGCCCGGTGCCACGTCGTCCGGGCACGGCCGGATCCCGCGGGCCACCCGACCCGGCGGCGCGTACGACCGGTTCGTGGCGGAGCTGGCGGCGCAGGACAAGTTCTCCGGCGTGGTGCTGCTGTCGTACCGAGGGCGGACGGTGCTGTCCCGCAGCTACGGCATGGCCGACCGGGAGCGGGGGATCCGCAACCACCAGGGCGTGGCGTTCAACCTCGCCTCGGCGAGCCAACCGTTCCTGACGGTGGCGATCCTGCAACTGGCCCAGCGGGGCACGGTGTCGCTGTCGGATCCGGTGGGCACCCACCTTGCGGACCTGCCGCCGGCGATCGCCGAGCGGGTGACCATCCACCACCTGCTCGTCGGCACCTCCGGGCTGGACGCGCCGATGCCCGACTGGGCGCGCGTCTTCCACAGCCGGCCGGAGGTGCACGAGTACCAGCAGTGGTGGATCCGGCAGGC
Organism: Micromonospora sp. NPDC018662; assembly: GCF_044391475.1. Lineage (NCBI taxonomy): Bacteria > Bacillati > Actinomycetota > Actinomycetes > Micromonosporales > Micromonosporaceae > Micromonospora > Micromonospora sp. NPDC018662. The sequence goes on along the minus strand of NZ_JBISAC010000013.1, from coordinate 26,246 downwards.
GACGCTGCCGGGGGTGCCCGGCGCCGGATCCAACGGCCACCTCCCCGGCGCCGGCGTCGGCCTGGCCATGGCGGCGCGGATCGTCGAGGTGGTGTCCGGCCTGACGTTCTGGGACTACGTGCACGAGCACGTCTTCGCCCGCGCCGGCATGCGCGGCTCGGGGTTCTACACCCGGACCCAGTGGCTCACCGACCGGCACATCGCGCACCCGTACATGCGCCAGGCCGGCGGCAGCCGGGTGGACGCCGTGCGCCACCTGGACCGGGGCAGCGTGGAACCGCCCATCGCGGGCCGGAACCCGGGCCGCGACTTCATCGGTCACGCCTCGGGCGACGGCTTCGCCACCGCGCCGGACCTGGTCCGGTTCGCGGAGGCGCTGCGCGACGGCACGCTGCTCGACCGCCCCTACGCCGACCTGTTCGCCGCGGCCAAGCAGCCCGGCCCGGCGCCCACCTCGTTCGACGGGTACACGATGCCGGTCTCGATCATCGGCGGCCAGTGGGTGTTCGGGCGCGGCGGCGGGGCCGGCGGCGTCGGTGCGAACTGGACCGTCTACCCGGACACCGGGTGGGTCGGCGTGGTCCTCAGCAACTACGACGACTTCCCGCTGTTGGAGATCTGCCTGGCGGAGGCGGAGGCGGTCACCGGCGAGCACGTCGAGTCGCCCGAGGGCGGCTGACGCGCCCGCCGCGCGCCGTCCCCGGTTCAGCCCGCCGGGCAGCGGGCGCCGGGGGCGGGCACCGTCCGGTCGACGAGGTAGCGGTCCACCACGGCGGTGGTGCAGTCGGTACGCAGGTACGTGCCGTGGCCCCAACCCTCGTAGGTGACCAGCCGCCCGTGCCGGCCCAGTTGCCGGGCGACGTCGGTCGCCCAGGCGTAGCCGGTGCGCGGGTCGTGTCGGGCGTTGAGCAGCAGCAGTGGCGTGCGGGTGCGTACGTGCAGGCGGTGCGGCGGGTTCCGGACCGGGGACGGCCAGCCGAGGCAGGTCTGCACCGCCAGCAACCCGGCGCCGTAGCGGACGTCCGGCGCGACGGCCGCCGCCTCCCGGACCAGACCGGCGTACTCGTCGTAGGTCCGCACCGGGACCGGCCAGTCCGCGCAGAAGGCCGCCACGGCGATCGGCAGCCTCACCTCGTCGGGCGGGGTGCCGGCGGCCATGTTCCGGATGGCGGTGGCCAGTTGCGGCCAACGCGGGCCGGCCAGCTCGCGGAGGGCCACGGCCGTGACGTCGAAGGCGGTACGGGGCGCGTACTCGCCACGGTCGGCGCGGGACAGCACCCCGGCCCAGACCGAGCGCACGTCCCGGCCGTGCAGCACACACTCGGCCGATCGGTCGCACCAGGACACGAACTCGTCGAACGCGTCCTGCAACGCGTCGGCCTGGGTGCGCACGAACGGCCGGACGCCGAGGCTGTGGTCGAACACGCCTTCCAGCACGACGGCCCGCACCCGGCCGGGGTACCGCTCGGCGTACTGCTGGCCCAGCAACGTGCCGTACGAGCTGCCGTGGAAGGTCAGCTGCCGTTCGCCCAGCGCACGCCGCAGCGCCTCCAGGTCGTCCACCGTGCTGAGCGTGTCCGCGTGGTCGAAGACGGGGCTGGTCGGACGGCATCGCGCCCACCAGGCCCGGTTGTACGCGACCAGGGCGTCGAAGTCGGCCGGGCCGGCCAGCGGGATCGGCGGTCGGCGCAGCGTCGGGTCCGGCACGCAGACCGGGGCGGCGCTGCGGGCCACCGTACGCGGGTCGAAGCTGACCAGGTCGAACCGGTCGAGCAGTTCGTCGCTGAACCGGTCGCCCCGGCGGATGCGCTCCACCCCGGAGTCTCCGGGGCCGCCCGGCCCGAACACCAGCGTGCCCACCCGCCGCTCCGGCACCCGGGCGGCCCGGCGCGCCACGGCGAGCTCGAACGTCGCCCCGTGCGGTCGGGCCCAGTCCACCGGTAGCCGGAGCCGGGCGCACCGCACGCCCGGGTCGGGCGGAACGTTCGGCAGGTCGTCGGCGCACTCACCCCAGGCAAGACCCGGTGGCCCGGGATCGGCTGTCGCGATCGCGGGCACTGCGGCGAGCAGGGCCAGCGCGGCGACGGCTACGGCCAACGGACGACGGAACATCGGGCCTCCAGGGGTCGGGACGTCCGTCCATCGTCGACCCGCCCCTCACCCGAGTCCCATGGGCGATCCCCCGGAGGGGACCCTGAGGTTTGTCTCTCAGTCCTCGTGCGGGTGCATGACCGTAATTCCTGGGCACGCGGCGAACCTCGAAGTACAGCTCCGGTCCGACCGCCCGGTGGCTTGACCGGGACGCCATCCCGGACCAGATCCCAGTACCGGCAGATGAGATTAATTCGGACATCCTTGCGAAGACCTCCCGAGGTTCGGTGACCCCACTGGACTCACTTGCCACTTCGCCACCGTCAAGTAGGCAAGTGACGAAGTAGCAACGCAAGTCGTGCCTACGGTCAAACTGTGAGACTCGTGGCCTTGGCAGACGTCGCCGAGATGCTCGGCGGTGTCTCACGCACCCGGGCGACGGAGATCGTCAGGCGACCCGGCTTCCCGGACCCGCTGGACGTGGTCGGCAACGGCCGGATGCGCATCTGGGCTCGTGTCGACGTTGAGGCGTGGATCAAGGCCAACCGGCCGCACCAGCACTCGGACGAGCGGTAACCGCTAACGCCTCTGTGGACCGAGCTTTGAGATCACCACTGCTGGCAGACGTGTAAGCGGTTCGAACTTGTCGTAGCTGATCGGTAGCCTCGCCCTGTGGCCGAAGCGCGCCCCTTCCAGGCGCTTGACGACCGACTCGCTGGTAAGCCTCTGGACAGAACCCTCTATCCGTCGCCTCGCCGCCTCCCGCTCGGCCGCCTGGATCTGCTCACCGTGGCTCTTGCCCTTACCCGGCATCTCCACCTCCGTCAGTAGAAAGCGGCGGCACGCTGACCGTCGCAGATCCACAGTGACGTCAGCGTGTCACCTGCTGCGACGGCACAAGACCCGACAATTAGGCCGCTCAGCCGGCGACATTAAGGCGACATATCGCTAGGGTGTCGGGCATGACCGCTCCCAACACCGCCTTGCGCGCCGTCCGCACCGGGATGCGGATGAGCCAGGACGACTTCGCTCGCGCGCTGCAAGCCGCCGGCCACCGCGTCGGTGAACCCAACGACGCCAACAAGCGGCTCGTCCAGCGATGGGAGTCCGGCGCCATCGCCGCACCGCGCCCGATCTACGCCCGCGCGCTGGAAGTCGTCACCGGTCTACCCATCTCGCTGCTCGGCTTCGCCGCGGTGCCCGGCGGCCACGTCGCCGACGACGATCGCGGTGGCCACGACCTGACATCTCCCATGTCCAGCCTGGCCACACCGATACCCACGTCCAGGCCCACCACCGCCCACCGGTCGTACGAGGGCGTATGGCTCAGCCGCTACCAGTACTACTCCAGCGGCCGGGGCGACTCCTTCGCCGGACAACACTTCGTCGTCCTGCTCCAGCACGGCGACAGGCTGACCGCCCGTAGCCTGCCCGGCTCGGCGTCGTCGTCACTCTCCCTGGACCTGAGCGTGGACGGCGCCGTCGTCACCGGCACCTGGGTCGAGCAGACCGACCCCACCGGCTACTACCGGGGCGCCAGATATCACGGGGCGATCCAACTCATCGCCGAGCCCACCGGCCGAAGGATGGCCGGGAAGTGGATCGGCTTCGGTAAGGACATGGACGTGAACACCGGCCCCTGGGAACTTGTCTTCCGCGACGCCTCAACCTCCAAGGCGACACTTGATCGCTACAACACGTCCGTGACGTAGCACGCCGTTGCCCGGCAGCCCCCGATCGCAGCAGGGGAGCCCGATGTGAACGCAGCCACCAGGGGCCTCCGGCCGCTGCGGCCGTCAACGGTTGAGATAGGCGGCCAGGCCGCCCAGCTCCTCGTTGGCGATGAAGACCGACCGCACGTTCAGGATGGCCTCCTCCACGTGGCGGGGGCAGCCCCACGCGGAGTCACCCCATGAGTCGGCGAGCTTGATCTCGGCCGCCGCCTCGCACCCGTCGGCGCCGCCGAGCTGGCACCGGTCGGGGTGCGGCGTGGTGGCCAGCGCGGCGGCCGCGGCGCGTACCCGGGCGGTGATCTCCGCGGCGGCGGCGGCGCGCTGCTCGGCCTCGGCCCGCAGCTCCCGCTCCGCCCGCACCACCCTGGCCAGCTCGTCCCGGGCCGCCCTGACCTCGGCGTCGACGGCGGCCTTGGCCTGCTCGATGTGGTGCCGTTCGATGGCCAGCGCCGCGGTGCCGGTGAAGACCCGGGCGAGCGCGAGGTCGGCGTCCTGCGGGACGCGCGGGGTGCGGTGGTAGACGGCGAAGGTGCCCAGCAGGCTGCCGTCGCGACCGATGATCGGCGTCGACCAGCAGGCGCCCAGCCCGGCCCGCTCGGCCAGGGCGCGGAAGTCGGTCCAGAACGGGTCGGTGGCGATGTCGGTGACGACGACCGGCTGCCGCCGGTGCGCGGCGGTGCCGCAGGAGCCGACGCCCTCACCGGTGGCGATGCCGTCGATGGCCTGGTTGTAGAAGTCGGGCAGGCTGGGTGCCGCGCCGTGGCGCAGGTGCCGGCCGTCGGGATCGGCGAGCAGGACGGAGACCAGCACCTCCTCCGGTGCGAGCTGCTCGATGCAGCGGGCCATCCCGTCGAGCACCTCGGCCAGCGGCGCCTGCCGCGCGATCTGCTCCACCAGAGCCCGGTGCTCGGCCATCAGCCGCTGCGCGTGCTTCACCTGGGTGGTCTCCAGGCCGATCACCCGGATGCCGACGACCGCACCGTCGGCGTCCCGCCGCGGCTCGTAGGTGACGTCGAAGAACGCCTCCCGCGCGTGCGCTCCGGTGCCCAGCACCACCCGGACGTCGCGACCGGTGTAGGGCTCGCCCGTGCGGTAGACCTGGTCCAGCAGCGTGATGAAGCCCTGGCCGGCCAGCTCGGGCATCAGCTCCGCGAGCGCCACCCCGGTGTTCGCCCGTTCCTCGCCGATGGCGGTGAGGAACGCCTGGTTCGCGCTCCGCACCACGTGGGTCGGCCCGGCGAGCGACGCGAAGACCGCAGTGGACTGCCCGAACAGCGACCGCATGTCCTCCTCCGCGCCCGGCCCGACGACCGCGGCGTCCGCAGTAACGGGCTGTTGGCCCTCCACCGCCGTCATGGTGGTCTGCCTCTCTGCCGAGTCGAGCGGACCGGTCGAGACGCCGATCATGCCGGCGAGCGTAACGGATGTCCGAGGCCGTCGGGCGGGCGCGGCAGCCGGGACGCCGGGCGCGCTGGACCTCCTGTGTCGACCTGAACAGGCGGGGAACGGCACCGTCGTCAAGGGCGGCGAGGGGGACACCAACACCGTGGTCACCGTGAACCATCCGGACCGCCGGGACGGGTGAACCGCACCCCCATGTCGACGACGAGCACCGGACCGATCCGCCGCTCGCCCTCCGGCGCTCCCACGCATCACGGCATCTCCTCGTCGTCCGGGGCCGGCGTCGGCCCGCCCGCCGCGCGTCGAGGCCGGCGAGCCGGTCCGGTACGGCGGGGACGCCGGCCCGACCGCGCGTGACCTGGTGCGGTACCCGGCCGACCCGGTCCCGATGCGTCCCGACGGGCGTGACGCTGTCGACGTGGTCGATCCCCCCGGTGCCGGTTAGGGTTGACTAACCACGTGTCGATCTTGAGGGGGCTGTGTGCTGGTTCTGGTGGCGGTCCATGCGCTCGCAGCCGTGACCGCCCCGGCGCTGGTACGCATCTGGGGCCGTCGGGCGCTCTACCTGCTGGCGGCCGTCCCGGCCGCGGCGGCGATCTGGGCCCTCACCCGCACCGGTGGCGTCCGCTCGGGCGCGCCGGTCGTCGAGACGGTCACCTGGGTGCCGCAGCTCGGCCTGGACCTCGCGCTGCGGATGGGCACGCTGTCCTGGCTGATGGTGCTGCTGGTCGGCGGCGTCGGCGCGCTCGTGCTCGCCTACAGTGCCCGCTACTTCCGCTCCGACGATCCCGGCCTCGGCCGGTTCGCCGCGGTGTTCGTCGCGTTCGCCGGCGCGATGCTGGGCCTGGTGGTCTCCGACGACCTCCTGCTGCTCTACGTGTTCTGGGAGCTGACCACGGTCTTCTCGTACCTGCTGATCGGCAGCGACCCGACCCGACGGGCCAGCCGGCACGCCGCCATGCAGGCGCTGCTGGTGACCACGCTCGGTGGCCTGGCGATGCTCGCCGGTTTCGTGATGCTCGGCGAGCACGCCGGTTCGTACCGGTGGTCGGAGATCTCGCAGAACCTGCCGGACGGCGGCTACCTCACCGTCGCGCTGGTGCTCGTCCTGCTCGGGGTGACCAGCAAGTCGGCGATCTTCCCGTTCAGCTTCTGGCTGCCGCGCGCGATGGCCGCGCCGACCCCGGTCAGCGCCTACCTGCACGCCGCCGCCATGGTGAAGGCCGGGGTGTTCCTGGTCGCGCTGATGGGCCCGGCGGTCGGTCAGGCCACCGCGTGGCGCGGCGTCCTGCTGGCCGGCGGCCTGCTCACCATGTTCCTCGGCGGCTGGACGGCGCTGCGGCAGGTCGACCTCAAGCTGCTGCTGGCGTACGGCACGGTCAGCCAGCTCGGCCTGCTGATGGTGATCCTCGGCGCCGGCACCCGGGACACCGCGCTGGCCGGCGCCGCGATGGTGCTGGCCCACGCCCTGTTCAAAGCGACCCTGTTCCTGGTCGTCGGCGTCGTCGACCACGTCGCCGGCACCCGGGACCTGCGCGAGCTCAGCGGCCTGGGCCGGCGGGCGCCCGCGCTGGCGGTGGTGGCCGGGCTCGCGGCGGCCTCCATGGCCGGCCTGCCGCCGCTGGCCGGGTTCGTCGCCAAGGAGGCCGCGCTGGAGGCGTTCCTCCACGGTGGCGCCACCGATCTGGTGGTGCTCGCCGGGCTGGTGACCGGCTCGGCGTTGACCGTCGCCTACACGGTGCGCTTCCTCTGGGGCGCGTTCGCCGCCAAGCCCGACGTGGCCGCCACCCGGCCCGAGCCGGTCGACCGGGCGTTCGTCGCGCCCGCTGCGGTGCTCGCCGTCGCCGGCCTCGCGGTCGGCGTCCTCGCCCCGGCCGTGGACCGGGTGCTCGCCCCGTACGCGGACCAGTATCCCGACGCCGATCCGGGCTACCACCTCGCGCTCTGGCACGGGCTGACCCCGGCGCTCGGCCTGTCGGCGCTGGCCGTCGCCGCCGGCGTCGCGCTGTTCCTGCTGCTGCACCGGCGCCGGCCGCACCTGCCGCGGCTGCCCTTCGACGGCGCCACCGGCTACGACCGGCTGGCCGGCGCCGTGGACCGCGCGGCGGTCGAACTCACCGGCGCCACGCAGCGCGGATCGCTCCCGTTCTACCTCGGCGTCATCCTGCTGGTGCTGGTCGTGCTGCCCGGCGGCGCGCTGCTGGTCGGCGTGCCGTGGCCCGAGCGTTACCAGCTCTGGGACACCCCGCTGCAGGCCGCCGCCGGCGCCGCCGTGGTGGTCGCGGCCGTGGCGGCCGCGCGGGCCCGCCGCCGGCTGACCGCGATGATCCTCGTCGGGGTGACCGGCTACGGCACGGCGCTGCTGTTCATCCTGCACGGCGCGCCCGACCTGGCGCTGACCCAGTTCCTGGTGGAGACCGTCACGATCGTGATGTTCGTGCTGGTGCTGCGCCGGCTGCCGGCGAAGTTCTCCGCCCGCCCGATCCGGTCCAGCCGACGGGTGCGGGTCGCGCTCGGAGTGGCCGTGGGCGTGGTCACCGCGGGCATGGCGTACGTGGCGGCGGGCGCCCGGGTGGCGACGCCGATCTCGGTCGGGTTCCCCGAGGAGGCGGTGTCGTACGGCGGCGGCAAGAACGTGGTCAACGTGACGCTCGTCGACATCCGGGCCTGGGACACGATGGGCGAGATCGCCGTGCTGGTGGTGGCCGCCACCGGCGTGGCCAGCCTGATCTTCCGCCGGTCCCGCGCCCTGGACCTGCGCAGCGGCATCCCCGGCGCCGGCCGCCAGAACTCGGTGCGCCCACGCTGGCTGACCGGCGGCGCCACCACCCGCGCGCAGTCGGTGATCCTCCAGGTCGTCACCCGGCTGCTGTTCCACGCCATCCTGCTCTTCTCGATCTATCTGCTCTTCTCCGGCCACAACCAGCCCGGTGGCGGGTTCGCCGCCGGCCTGGTCGCCGGCCTCGGCCTGGCGGTGCGCTACCTGGCGGGCGGGCGTACCGAGCTGAACGGCGCGGCGCCGGTGGACGCCGGCCGGGTGCTCGGCGCGGGCCTGTTCGTCGCCGTCGGCACCGGGGTCGCCGCGATGCTGCTTGGCGGCGACTTCTTGCAGAGCGCGGCGCTCGACCTCCACCTTCCGGTGCTGGGTCACGTCCACTTCGTCACGTCGGTCTTCTTCGACGTCGGCGTCTACCTCATCGTGGTCGGCCTGGTGCTGGACATCCTGCGCAGCCTGGGCGCCGAGATGGACCGTCAGCAGGAGGCCGACCAGGGGGAGACCACCCCGACCGACGTACGGGAAGAGGAGTTGGTGTGAGCCCCAACCTGGTCTACGTCGTGGTGGTCGGCGTCCTGTTCGCCACCGGGGTCACGTTGCTGCTGGAACGCAGCCTCACCCGGGTGCTGATGGGGGTCATCCTGCTCGGCAACGGCGCGAACCTGCTGCTGCTCACCGGTGGCCGGGCCGGCGGTCCGCCGATCGTCGGCACCACCACCGAGGAGGAGATGTCCGACCCGCTGCCGCAGGCGATGGTGCTGACCGCCATCGTCATCACGCTGGGCATGACCGCGTTCCTGCTCGCCCTGGCGTACCGCAGTTGGCACCTCAACGGGCACGACGAGGTGCAGGACGACGTCGAGGACCGCCGGATCATGGAGCTGGCCGACCGGGACGAGGGCCCCGGCACCGCCGACCCGGAGACCGCCTACCGGGTTCCGGTGGCCGTGCCGCACGACGACCGGCGGGTGGCCGCCGGTGAGCCGGGGAGGACCCGATGAGCTGGCTCGTCCCGCTGCCGGTGGTGATGCCACTGTTCGGTGCCGCCCTGACGCTGCTGCTCGTCGGCCGGGCCCGTGCCCAGCGGTGGGTCAGCATCACCGTCCTCGCCGCCACCGTGGCGGTCGCGGCGCTGCTGCTGGTCCGCTCCACCCTCGACGGCCCGCTGGTGGTCGAGGTGGGCGGTTGGGTCGCGCCGCTGGGCATCGTGCTGGTCGCCGACCAGCTCGCGGCGCTGATGCTGGTGGTCTCCGCCGCGGTCACGCTCTGCGTGCTGGTCTACTCGATCGGGCAGGGCATGGCCGACGGCAACGAGGAGACGCCGCTGTCGGTCTACCACCCGACCTACCTGGTGCTGACCGCCGGCGTGTGCAACGCGTTCCTCTCCGGCGACCTGTTCAACCTCTACGTCGGCTTCGAGATCCTGCTGGTCGCCAGCTACGTGCTGCTGACGCTGGGCAGCACGGAGAACCGGATCCGCGCCGGCACCACGTACGTCGTGGTCAGCCTGCTGTCGTCGCTGATCTTCCTGGTCGCGATCGGCCTGATCTACGCCGCCACCGGCACGCTCAACCTGGCCCAGCTCGTCGACCGGCTGGACGCGCTGCCGGACGACCTGCGACTGGTCCTCCAGGGCATGCTGCTGCTGGCGTTCGGCATCAAGGCCGCCGTGTTCCCGCTCTCGGCCTGGCTGCCGGACAGCTATCCCACCGCGCCGGCGCCGGTCACCGCGGTCTTCGCCGGCCTGCTCACCAAGGTCGGCGTCTACGCGATCATCCGGACCGAGACGCTGCTGTTCCCCGGCGGCCGCACCGCCGACCTGCTGCTGGTGATCGCGGCGCTGACCATGGTGGTCGGCATCCTCGGCGCGGTGGCCCAGTCGGACATCAAACGGCTGCTGTCGTTCACGCTGGTCAGTCACATCGGCTACATGCTGTTCGGGGTCGGCCTGACCACCGCCATCGGCCTGTCCGCCGCGATCTTCTACGTGGTGCACCACATCACCATCCAGACCACCCTGTTCCTCGCCGCCGGCCTGGTCGAACGGCGCGGCGGCAGCACCGCGCTGGACCGCCTCGGCGGGCTGGCCCGGCTGTCGCCGCTGCTGGCGGTGCTGTTCTTCGTGCCCGCGCTCAACCTGGCCGGCATCCCGCCGTTCTCCGGGTTCCTCGGCAAGGTCGGCCTGGTCCAGGCCGGTGTGTCCGACGGTGGGGTGCTGGCCTGGGCGCTGGTCGCCGGCGGGCTGCTCACCAGCCTGCTCACGCTCTACGCGATCGCCCGGGTGTGGAACCTCGCGTTCTGGCGGGCCCCGCACCCGGACATGCCGGGCCCCGACGACACCGTCCGGGCGGCCCGCACCGACGGCGCGGAGCAGCCGCACGACGATCCGGCGCCGGCCGGCGCCGTGCTGCCCCGGCTGATGACCGCTTCCACCGCAGCCCTGGTGGTGCTCGGTCTCGGGCTGACGGTGGTGGCCGGGCCGCTCTTCGACATCAGCACCGACGCCGCCGACGACCTGCTGCGCCGTGCCCCGTACGTCGAGGCCGTCTTCCCGGACGGTGCGCCGTGACCACTCCTGCGCGTGAGCCGCTGACCCGCCGCGTGCGGTGGCGTAACCGGGCCGTCGCGGTGACCGGCCTGGTCACCGTCTGGGTGCTGCTGTGGGGCACGTTCACCTGGGCGAACGTGATCAGTGGCCTGGCGGTCGCGGCCGTGCTGCTGGTGGTCTTCCCGCTGCCGCCGGTGACGTTCGGCGGGCGGATCCGGCCGGTGCCGCTGGCGCGCTTCCTGGCCCGTTTCCTGTGGGACCTGGTGGTCGCGTCCGCGCAGGTGGCCTGGCTCGCGGTCCGGTTCGGGCACACCCCACGCGGGGCGATCATCGCGGTGCGGCTGCGGGTGAACACCGACCTCAACCTCACCCTCACCGCCGAGGCGCTGTCGCTGGTGCCGGGCAGCCTGATCCTGGAGGCCGACCGGGAGACCGGCACGCTCTACGTGCACGTCATCGGCGTCCGGACGCTCGGCGAGGTGGAACGGTTCCGGCGCGGTGTGCGGGAGCTGGAGGAACGCATCGTCGCCGCCGTCGGCTCGGCCGAGGAGCTGCGCCGGCTCCGCCAGCTGGACCCCACCGGCCCACCCGAGCCGGTCGACCTGGAAGGGGCACCGACGTGACAGTCGTGGCCGTGATCGTCACCGTGCTGCTCACCGTGGCCGGTGGACTGACCCTGTTCCGCATCATCCGCGGGCCGTCGATCCTCGACCGGGCCGTCGCCACCGACGTGCTGCTCGCCGTCGCGGTCGCCGCCATCGCCACCGAGGCCGCCTACAGTCGGGACGCCACCGCGCTGCCGGTGCTGGTGGTGCTCGCCGTCGTCGGGTTCGTCGGCTCGGTCAGCGTCGCGCGGTTCGCGACGCGGAGAGACCCGAAGTGACTGTCGACGCCGTCCTCGACACCGCCGCCGGCGTCTGCCTGATCGCGGGCGCCCTGCTCAGCCTCGCCGCCGGCATCGCCCTGGTCCGCTTCCCGGACGTGCTGTCCCGGATGCACGCGGCCGCCAAGCCGCAGGTGCTCGGGCTGCTGCTGGTCCTGACCGGGTGCGCGTTGCGGCTGCGTACCGGTGTGGACATCACCACGCTGGTGCTGGTGGGCATGTTCCAGCTCGCCACCGCCCCGGTCGCGGCGCACATGGTCGGGCGGGCCGCCTATCCGCACGACGACATCCGGCGGGACCTGCTGCTCACCGACGAGCTGGCCGGCCGGCTGGACCAGGTCCGCGCCAACCGGACCGCGGAGCCGTCGGCCTGAGCGGTTCTTCGCTATCCTGACCGGGCGGGTTGACGTGTTGGTTGGTTCGGGTGGCGGGGTTGGTGGGCATGGAGAAGGGCACGATCGTCCGGTTCGACGACGTCCGGGGTTACGGGTTCATCGCGCCGGTGCGCGGCGGCGACGACGTCTTCGTGCACGCGAACGACTTCGGCGACCAGCGGCACTCCGTGGCGGTCGGCATGAAGGTGAGCTACGAGGTCGTGCAGTCCGATCGTGGCCTCAAGGTCGCGCGCGTGACCCTGGACCCGCCGCCGGTGTCGCTGAGCGGAGCGAGTTCCGTCGTGCCGGCCGGCGCCGGTTCGTCGCCGATGGAGGACGACGAGTTCGACGTCCTGACGGTCGTCCAGTTCGAGGCCTCGGTCGCCGAGCTCCTGCTGTCGAACGTGCCGACCATGACCGGCGAGCAGATCCTCCAGGCCCGGCGGGCGCTGGTCGCCCTGGCACGCCAGTGCGGCTGGGTCGAGGACTGACCGGCCCGGTGCCGGCGTCACGGCGGCCCGCTAGCGGTCGCGTTCCACGACGTAGTCCGTCAGATCGAGCAGGAAACGACCGTCCTCGGTGTCGGCCGCCGCGCCCAGCGCCCGTTCGCCTTCGCGCCGGGCCGCCTCGGCCAGTTCCCGGGCGCTGCGCCGCGCGGACTCCACGCAGTCGTACGCGAGCAGCCGCCCGTGCAGCCAGCGCACCTCCGACGCGGTACGCCCCGCCCGGGTCCGGCCCAGGAACCGGAGCAGCCGAGCGTGTTCGTCCGGCGTGCACCGCCGCATGAAGTCGATGAGGACGAGCGTCCGCTTGCCCTCCCACAGGTCGCCGGCGATCTCCTTGCCATAGTGGGCGTAGTCGCCGGTGAGGTTGAGCGCGTCGTCCTGGATCTGGAACGCGGCACCCAGATACCAGCCGTAGCGGTCCAGGACGTCGACCGCGTTCTCCCGGCCGGTGGCGACCAGGACGCCGGTGCGGCACGGGTAGATGCAGGTGTACCAGGACGTCTTCTTCAGGCACATCCGGTAGTAGTCGTCGGCGTCCAGGTCGCACACGTTGTCGCGGATCCAGCCGACCTCGATCGCCTGCCCCTCCAGCGAGTGGCGCAGCATGAGTTCGGTCTCGGCGAACAGCCGCCACGAGATCCCGGAGCCGAGCGCCACCCGGTTCGCGGCGAGCCGCTGCAACGCCAGCAGGTTCGTCATGTTGCCGACGTTGAGCGCCACGCCGACGCCGTACTCGGCGTGCAGGGTCGGCCCGCCGCGCCGCTGCTCACTGGCGTCCTGGATGTCGTCGTGGATGAGGAACGCGTTGTGGAACAGCTCGACGGTCACCGCGGCGTTGAGCCCCACCGCCTCGGCGCCGCCGAACGCCCGGCAGGTGGCGAGGCACAGCGCCGCGCGCAGCCCCTTGCCCCACCGCCGGGGATACTCCGCGACCAGGTCGTAGAGGTAGCGCGGCCCGCCGGCGGGCAGGTCGTCGAGGAGCGCGTCGAGGGCGAGCCCGCGATAGCGCGCCAGCATGCGGTCCACGTGCCCGCCGGCCACCCCGGTGGTCGGCGCCATCGCGCCGCTACCGGTTCGGGCCGGTCGGGCCCGGTGACGTCAGCCGGTCCGCGAGCCCGTTGGCCACGTCCGGCGCCAGCCGCGCGAGATTGAGTACGGTGTCGAGCGCGTCGTGCGCGTCCGAGGTGTAGCGGCGGATCACCTCACCGCGCTGGTCGTCGGCCATCTTCAGTTGCCCGACCACGGTGTCGATCAGGGCGTGCCCGTCGGTGCGGACGCGCGCGACCAGCTCGTCGAACGCCTCCGGGTCCACCCGGCGGCTCTCGCTCAGCTTCTCCTCGAGCCGCCGCGCGCCGGCCAGCCCCGCCGCGAGTTCCTCCTCCAGCACCGTGGCCGCGTGGGTCACGGTCTCCGAGGTCTCCTCGGCCACCTTCTCGAAGCGCTCGTTCGGACGCTCCCGCTCGCCGTCTGTCATGGCCGAAGTGTCACCGGGCCACTGATGGCACGCCAGGGGACTGTCGCCATGGTGACTCAGCGTGGTCGGCCGGACGTGCCGTCCGCGCGGTGGGCCGGGTCAGCGGGGCCGCTGGCACGGCACGCAGAAGCGGGCCGCGGGCCGGATCTCCAGGCGGGCCGTCGGGATGTCCTGACCGCAGCGCTCACAGACGCCGTACCTGCCCTCGGCCATCCGCGTCAGCGCCTGGGCGGTGTCCGCGGCGCCCTGCTCGGCGGCCTCGATCAGCCGGCGCAGGGTGTCCGGGTCGTGACCGCCGTGCCCGGGCTGGCGGTGCTGCCCGGTCAGCTCCCCGAGCTGGGCGGTGTAGTCCGCGGACTGCCGTTCCAGCAGTTCGCGCAGCGTTCGGGTGCGGTCGTCGAGGGTGTGCGTCATGGCCGGGTGGTCCTTTCGGTGAGGTGATGACGGCCTGGCCGCCCGGGCGTCGGGGCGGGTGCGGCGGGCCGGGTTCCGGGGTCGCGCTCGACGACGTCGAGGCGGCGTCGCCGCATCGTCGGCGGGGCCCGCCCGAGGCGGGTCGGACCTCCATCGTCGTCGGCGCGGGGAGGACCGGCACTGCCAGCGGCCGACCAACAAGTGGGTGCCTGTTTGCCGGTGGCCGGCGAGGAGTATGCGTCCGGTCCGCCGCGTCCGGCGCCGATCCCGCTGCTCCACAACGCTTTTCCCGGCCCGGGGCGGCGCGCGGGACGGAGCCGGGGGCGGCGACCGGCGGACGCTACGGTTGGCGCATGGGCATCGACCAGCGCCACCACGGCATCCACCGGCCGCGCGTGCGGTCGGCGCGGGCCGTGCCGGGCGATGTCCCCGCCTGGTCGGCCGACCGGGCGCCGCCCACCACCACGGTCCACGTCCACCCGTCCACCGCGTCGCCGTAGTGTCCGCCCGCTCCCGGGCGGCTCGGCCGCCGTCCCTGGGGAGTCCTCGTGATCATCGAACGCACCGTCCTGCCCGGCATCGGGGTACGGCACACCATGACCACCGAACAGGGGCGTCGGATCGGCGTCGTCGTGTATCGACTCGGTGGCCGGCGCGACGTCGTCCACGACGACCCGGCCGACCCCGACGGCACTGTCAACCTGGCCCTCACCCGCGACGAGGCGTCGGCCCTGGCGAACCTGCTCGGGTTCCCGGAGCTGGCGGTCGTCCCGGCCTGACGCCTAGGCGGGCAGCGGCCGGCGGGGCCAGTCCAGCGCCCGCGCCCCGAGCACGGCGGCGTGCAGGGTGAACCGGTCCCGGGGGTCGGCGGGGTCGTAGCCGCTCAACGCGCGCACTCGGCCCAGCCGGTAGGTGACGGTGCGTACGGACACGTGCAGGCGGCCGGCCGCCTCGGTGGCGACCTCACCGCAGGCGAAGTATTCGGTCAGCGTGTCCAGCAGCGGACCGGCACCGCCCCGGGCCTGGCCCAGCGGGGTGAGCACAGCCCGCACGAGATCCACCATCGCCGGTTGGTCCCGCAGCAGGACGCGGTAGATGAGCAGGTCGTGGGCGTCGATCACCGGTGTGTCGGCGCGCAGCCGTCGGGCCGTGGTCAACGCCTCCCGGGCCTCCTCGTAGGAGCGGGCGATGCCGTAGAGCCCCGGATGCGGCCGGCCCACGGCCACCTGCCACGGGCGGCCCCGCACCAGCCGGTCCAGCTCGCCGTGCATCAGCCGGCCCAGTTCCCCGGCCGGCTCACCGCCGGCGGGGCCGCGGCCGGGCGACACCGCGTCGGCCGGCGCGATCACCACGAGCAGCCCCTCCTTCGTGGCCACCAGCACGTCCCGGTCGCCCAGCCGGTCGAAGATGACACGTTCGAGCGTGCTGATCGCCGCGCCGGTGTCCGGCAGTCGCCGGCCCGGTGCGGCGAGCGCGACCTGGTGCACCCGGGCGAGGTCCAGCCCGAACGGCTCGGCCCGCTCCACCAGGCCGCCGAGGTCGGAGTCGCCCCGCAGCAGGTCGTCGACGAGGTCCCGGCGCAGCGACTCCTCACGGCGTACCAGGTCCCGGCGGGCCGCCGCGTAGCCCTCGGCGAGGGTGGCGACGGCGGCGTCCACCACGTGCAGGACGGCCTCCGCGGTGGCGCGCACCGTCTCGCTGTCGGTGGACCGGTCGAGGTGCGGAAGCTGTTGCCACAGCCGGCGCGCCGCGGACAGGTAGAGCTGGACGACCCGGCCGGCCGACACGCCCTGCTCGGCGGCCCGCCGGCCGAGGGCCTCCACCGCGTCGAGTTCGCCGCGGCGCGGCCGGCGGCCGGTGACCGCCGCGTCCCGCAGGAGCGGTAGATAGTCGCCGAGCAGCTCCACCGGTACGCCGGCGGCGTCGGCGCTCGCCTCGCGGGCCACGCTCGTCAGCCACGTGTCGTCGCCGCCGGTCCCGGCCGGTCCCGGCCGGCGGCCACCCTCGGTCATCGCGATCTCCCCGTCCGGGCCGGCCATCGGCCCGGTTTCCCCCAAGGTTAGGCCCCGACCTGCCCCGTGCCGGCCCAGGTCCGGCGGCGCGTCGCTGACCCCGTAGGCACCGCTGGGTACGCGTACTCAGCACGAATCCCGTCCCGTGGCTCAGGTGTCGGCGCGGCAGCGTCGGCAGGATCCTTGGCATGGCCGAGACACTGCACCGACCCGCTGCCCTGCGTACCGTCGAGACGCCGTTGCCGGGGGAGGCCGCCGGCCGCGCGGTGGCCGCGCTGGTCCGGCTGGTCGGCCGGCACCCGGCCGGCTGGCGGTGGCTGGCCCGGCGGCACCACCCGGCGCTCGACCGGCTGGCCGCGGCGAACGCGCGGTCGGCCTGCGTGCGGGCGGCCCGCCGGGTGCCGGCCTACCGGGCGTTCCTGCGGGCCCGTCCGGCGGGCGCCCGCCGCCGGCTGCGGGACTTCCCGGAGACCGACAAGCTCGGGTACGTGGTGGGCCACGACGCCGCCGCGCGGTGCTGGGACGGGCGGCTGCCGGAGCGGGGCGTGGTGGTCGACGAGTCGGCCGGGTCGTCGGGGCGGCCGTTCAACTGGCCGCGCGGCGAGCGGGAGCTGCGGGCGGTGCACCGGGACATCGCCGGCTACACCGGGCTGGTCTTCCCGATGCGCCGACCGTTCGTGATCAACGCGTACTCGATGGGGGCCTGGGCGACCGGGACCACGACCGGCGCGGCGATGGCCCGGATCGCGGTGGTGAAGAACACCGGACCGGACCTCGGCAAGATCGTCGACACGCTGCGCGAGTTCGGTCCGGAGCACGACTACCTGGTCACCGCGTACCCGCCGTTCCTCAAGCACCTGCGGGACCGGCTGGACGCCGAGGACTTCCCGTGGTCGCGCTACCGGATCTTCGGCAGTTGCGGCGGGGAGGGGATGACCGAGGCGCTGCGGGACTACCTGGAGCAGCGGTTCGTGCGGGTGCGTTCGGCGTACGGGGCGTCGGACCTGACCATCGGCATCGGCGCGGAGACCCGGTTCACGGTGTGGCTGCGGCGGCGGCTGCGCACCGACCCGGGCCTGCGGGCGGACCTGCTCGGCGACGGCGAGCAGCGGCTGCCGATGGTGTTCCAGTACAACCCGTTCGCGACCTACCTGGAGACCAACGAGCGGCGGGAGCTGGTCTGCACGGTGGCCGGGCCGGACGTGCTCCAGCCCCGGCTGCGCTACAACGTCGGCGACGAGGCGCTGCTGGTGCCGTACCGGCGGATCGCCGAACTGGCGGCGGCCGACCCGGTGCGCGCCGCCGAGTTCCGCACCGCGACGGCCGAGGAACGGATGACGCTGCCGGTGCTGCTGCTGTTCGGCCGGCGCGACTCCACGATCTCCTACCTGGGCGCGAACCTCTACCCGCAGGACGTCGAGTACGGCCTCTACACCGGCAACCCGCACGCCGCCGCGATCAGCCGGTTCTGCCTGGCGCTGGTCGAGGACGCGGCGCTGGAGACCCGGCCGGTGATCCACGTCGAGCTGCGCGGCCCGCTGGCCGCCGCCGACCGCGCGGCGCTCGCCACCGCCTGCCGCGACGGGGTACGCCGACACCTCACCTCGGTGTCGCGTGACTTCGCGCAGTCCCTGATGGAGGACCCGTCCGCCGGTGACCTACGGGTGGAGCTGCACGAACCGGGAACCGGCCCGTTCGCCGGCCCGCAGAAGATCAAGAACGCCTACCTGGTGAGGTGACCATGCGTACCCGAGACTTCTCCCGCGCCCCGGCGCAGGCCCGCGCCGGCGCGATGTTCATCGGCGGCACCCGCTACGCCAGCCCGCTGGTGCTGCTGCGGTTGGCCCCCGACTGGTTCCGGATGGTGCGCGACATGCGCCGGATGTCCGGCTACTGCTGGCACACCGTCTACTGGCAGTTCCCGCTGACGTTGGGCACGATCGCGTTCTTCACCGACCGGGACGCGATGCTGCGCTTCGCGCGGACCCGGCACCACCGCCGGCTGATGGCCTGGCTGACGGACGGCGGGCGCAACGCGACCGCCGGGTTCATCCGGCTCTACACCGCCTCGCCGGACGGCTACTCCAACGGCGCGTGGCGGGCCGAGGACGGCGCGATGGGCCACATCGACACGTTCACCCCGCTGGGCGCGGAGACCACCGGACCGGCGGTACGGCGGTGAGCGGCCACCGGTTCGAGCGGGTCACCGGCCGGCGCGGCCTGGCCGAGTTCCTCGCGCTCACCGACCGGCTGTACGCGGACGAGCCGCGGTACGTGCCGACGCCCCGGCAGCAGATCCGCCGCTGGTGGGCCGACGGCGTGCCGCTGTACGTGCTGCGCGACGCCGACGGCACGGTGGTCGCCCGCACCACGCTGCACACCGACGCGGACCTCGACGCGAAGCTGGGCCGCCGGTGCCAGTTGTTCGGGCTCACCGAGTTCACCGCGCCCGCCGCCGGGCCGCTGTTCGACGCCATCACCGCGCACGCCGGCGCCGACCGGGACCTGCTGTTCGGCCCGGTGGCGCTGCTGCCCAACCAGGCCGGCGGCGTGATCACCGCCGGGTTCGACGACCGGGGCTTCGTGGACAGCGCCTGGAACCCGCCGCGCTACCCGGCCGCCTACGAGGCGTACGGGTTCGCCCGCCGGTTCGTCTCCGACACCTGGATCTGCCCGGTGCCCGCGCCCGGGGAACCGGCGCCGACGCTGGGCGGACAGCCGGACGGCGCGCGGCTGGAGCTGCACCGGGGGAACGCGCGGCGGCTCGACGAGCAGCTCGACCTGCTGCGCGGCATGCTGAACGACTCGTTCGCCCAGCTCGGCTACTACACACCGATCTCGGCGGCGCAGTTGCGCCGGCAGACCGACGGGTTGGCGTACCTGCTGGACTCCGCGCTGCTGCTGTACCTGACCCGGGACGGGCGGCCGGTGGCGTTCGTGCTCTGCGTACCGGACATCAGCGCGTTCCTGGTCGCGGCGCGCGGCGACCTGGGTCCGGTCAACCAGCTCCGGCTGCTGGCCACCCGCCGCCGGTACCGTCGCGAGGCGGTGCTGATCGTCAAGGGCGTGCGGCCGGAGTTCCAGGGGCGCGGCTACCAGCGGCTGCTCTCCGCGCACCTGCACCACAACCTGCACGCCGGCGGCTACACGACGCTGCGCAGCACCTACGTCGGGCGGGACAACCCGGCGTCGGCGGCGCAGTACCGGCGGCTCGGCGGCCGCCCGCTGCACGGGTACACGTTCTACGCGAAGGAGCGTTGACATGGACCTCGCCGCGTTCCGCGCGTTGGAGCCGTTGTGCTGGCGCGCGCCGAGCGCGCACAACACCCAGCCGTGGCGACTGCGCTACGAGCGCTGGGCGATCACGGTCGGCTGGGACCCGGCGGACGCGCTGCCGGCCGGCGACCCGACCGGACGGGACCTACGGCTGTCGCTGGGCGCGTTCGTGGAGACCTGCCTGATCGTCGCCGCCGACGCCGGATTGCGGCTGGACTGGGTCGCCGACCACGACGCGTCCGACCACCGGGTGGGGCGGCTGCGCCCGGCGCGGCAGCCGTACCGCACGCCGTTCCGCACCTCGGAGGTGTGGGACCGGCGTACCGACCGGGGCCGGTTCACCGGCGGCCCGGACGCCGACGTGCTCGCCGCCGTCGACGATGTCGCCGGCCGGGCCGGGGGCGCGGTGCGCGTCGTGCCGGCGGCCGGGCGTCTCGGCGCGCTGCTGCGCGCCGCCGACCGGCAGGTGTACGCGGACCCGGCGGTGGTGGCCGAACTGCGCCGGTGGCTGCGGCTGGACCCGGCGCGGCCGGACTACCGGGTCGACGGGCTCAGCGACCGTTGCCTCGGGTTGTCCCGGCCGGCCGCCGCCGGGCTGCGGGCGGCGCTGGCCGCCTACCCGGTGCTGCGCCCGCTGGGGCTGGCCCGGCTGCTCGCCGCCGGCGACGATCCGCTCGCGCGCGGCGGCGCGGTGCTGGCGCTGGTGGCCCCGCCCGACCTGGACGCGGCCGGCGAGGTCGAGTTCGGCCGGGTGCTGATGCGGGTGTGGCTGACGGTGCACGCGGCCGGCCTGGCGGCGCACCCGTTGAGCCAGCTCGTCGACGTCGCCGCCACCCGAGACACGCTCGGCGCGCTGCTGGACGTGGCGCCGCAGCGGGTCGTGCACGTGACCCGGGTGGGCCGGCCGGTCGCGCCGGCGCCCCGCTCGGCCCGCCGGATCCGAGATGGCAACGTTCGCAAAACCTGCTCGTCACTTCTTGACGATCGAACTCTCATCCATGAAAGTCCATATGGGCTGATGTAGCACTCGGCAGGGGAGCTCCGACGTGCGCATCGAGACAGTGGGCGTCATGGCCTGCAGCGATTTGTGTTAGCGCTAACACTCATTCGTCACCGCTGATCCGCGTGACTGGGAGAGATCATGTCCGAAGTGACCCGAAGAAACATCCTCAAGGCTTCGGCGGCGGGCGCCGGCGCCGCGCTGGCGCCGGCCGCCTGGACCGCCGCCGCCCGCGCCGGCTCGGTGGCGCCACCTGAGGTGCTCGCCGCGAACGACCTGGCGCTGTGGTACGACGAGGAGGCCGGCACCGACTGGCTGCGCGCGCTGCCCATCGGCAACGGGCGGCTCGGCGCGATGGTGTTCGGCAACGTCGACACCGAACGGCTCCAGCTCAACGAGGACACCGTCTGGGCCGGTGGCCCGTACGACTCCGCCAACACCCGGGGCGCGGCGAACCTGGCCGAGATCCGGCGCCGGGTCTTCGCCGACCAGTGGACCTCGGCGCAGGACCTGATCAACCAGACCATGATGGGGACGGCGCGACCGCGATCCGCGGCTGGACGGTGTCCTGGACGTTTCCCAACGGGCAGGTCATCAGCCAGATCTGGGGCGGCTCGCACACCCAGAGCGGGGCGAACGTGACGGTGCGCAACGTCGACTACAACGGCGCGCTGGCGGCCGGGGCCTCCACCACGTTCGGCTTCATCGGCGCGGTCACCGGCGCCAACAACCCACCGACGAACCTCACCTGCACGACGACCTGACCTGCCGCTCGTCCCCTCAGGCACGACGAACCGCTACCACCTTCGTGGAAGGAATCGAAGATCATGAGACAGGTTGCTCGCCGGCACCGGGTCCTCACCGCGATGGCGGCGGGACTGCTCGCCGTCACCGGGGCCACGACAGTGCTGCGCACGACGGAGGCGATGGCGCTCGAGAACGGCGCGGCCCGCACCCCGCCGATGGGCTGGAACAGTTGGAACACGTTCGGCTGCAACATCAACGAGACGTTGATCCGGCAGATGGCGGACGCGATGGTCAGTTCCGGGATGCGGGACGCCGGCTACCAGTACGTGGTGGTCGACGACTGCTGGATGAACCCGAACCGGGACTCGGCGGGGAACCTCCAGGGCGATCCGAGCCGGTTCCCGTCGGGGATGAAGGCGCTGGGTGACTACATCCACGCCCGGGGGTTGAAGTTCGGGATCTACCAGGGTCCGTTGACGAAGACGTGTGCGCAGTACTTCAACAGCTATCCGGGGTCGACGGGCGCGCAGGGGCACGAGGCGCAGGACGCGCGTCAGTTCGCGGCGTGGGGGGTGGACTACCTGAAGTACGACTGGTGTTCGCCGAGCGGGACGATCGACGATCAGGTGCGGGTGTTCAACCTGATGCGCGACGCGCTGGCGGCGACGGGTCGGCCGATCGTCTACAGCATCAACTCCAACAGCGTCCACTCCAAGACCGGTCCGCAGCGGGACTGGGGGGACGTGGCGAACATGTGGCGGACCACGGAGGACATCACGAACACGTGGAACTCCGGGCAGACCAACGGCTACCCGATGGGCATCCAGAACATCGTGGACGTGACGGTGCCCCTGGCCGGGCGGGCGAAGCCGGGGGCGTTCAACGACATGGACATGTTGGAGGTCGGCCGGGGTGGGATGACCGACACGGAGATGCGCAGCCACTTCGCGCTGTGGGCGGTGATGGCGTCGCCGTTGATCGCCGGCAACGACCTGCGCACCATGACCGCGGCCACGCAGACGATCCTGAAGAACGCGAACCTCATCGGCATCAGCCAGGACCCCCTCGCCCGGCAGGCGGGTCAGGTGTCGTTCGACGGCACCCGGAGGGTGCTCGCCAAGCGGCTGGCGAACGGCGACGTCGCGGTCGCCCTGTTCAACCAGGGCTCGGCCGCGACCACGATCAGCACCACCGCGTCCGCGATCGGGCTGTCGGGCGGCTCGTTCACGCTCCGCGACGCGTGGACCGACGCGGTCAGCACCACCTCCGGCGGCATCTCGGCCAGCGTGCCCGGCCACGGCACCGTGGTCTACCGGGTCAGCGGCGGCTCCGGCACCCCCACGCCCACGCCGACCGGCCCGAGCCCGACCCCCACCCCCACGCCGACCACCAGCACCCCGCCGCCGACCGGCGCCTGCCAGGTCACCTACGCGATCACGAGCCAGTGGCCGAGCGGATTCCAGGGTGACGTGACGATTCGCAACACCGGGACCACGCCGGTCAACGGGTGGACCCTGCGCTGGTCGTTCGCCAACGGACAGCAGCTCAACCAGGCCTGGGGCGCCACCTACGCCCAGAGCGGCGCGCAGGTCACCGCCACGAACGTCGCCTACAACGGAAGCATCGCCCCGGGCGGCACCGCGACGTTCGGATTCATCGCCAGCCAGTCCGGGAGCAACACCGCACCGACCGCGTTCACGCTCAACGACCAGGCGTGCGGTAGGGCCTGACCGGGTCCGCCCGGCACGGGAGGCGGCATCGGCACGGGGTGCTCCCGGCCGGAGCGCCGTGCCGGGCCGCCTCGGTCGCCGCGCGCAAGGAAGGTGGCGCGCGGCGACCGAGCGTCGGCGGTCAGGCCAGCAGCGTCTCCCGCAGCCGCGCGCCCAGGTTGATCCGGCCGACCACCCGGGGGCCGGCCGGGTCGTACACGTCGATGCTGTGGTTGCGGCGCATCATCTCCCGCACCGGCGGTGGCAGCCGGGGCGGGTCGTCCATGGTGGCGAGCACCTGCGCGGCGGTGCCGGTGAGTCGCTCGACCAGCGTGGCGCTGTCGGTGTCCACCCGCACCCGACCGAACTCCCAGCCGGTGGTGGTGAGGTCGAGCACCTCGAACAGGCGGGTCACGAACGGCTGTGGGTCGGTCACCTGGTCGAGGCGCTTCGCCCGGCCGCCGACCACCGTGACGGCGGCGGCCACCTGCGCGTACGGGTGCAGCCCGCTGGGCAGCGCGCCGAGCGGCCAGCGCAGCCACTGCCCGGCCTCCTTCCACAGGGGCCGGTAGTTGCGGCGATGCACCAGCAGTCGCCGGCCGGTGCGCCGGAACACCTCCTGGGCCTGCAACTGCAGGTCGGCGTGGGCCTCCTCGGCGGCCTCGCACACGATCCCGGCGGCCACCACCAGGCCGTCGTCGTCGGCGAGCAGCCGGCCGATCGCGTCGATCTGGTCGGGGAACCGGATCCGGGCGTGCGCGCCGTAGGAGTGCCGGACGTCCCGCAGCAGCGCCTGCTGGCGTTCGGGGTCCAGTGCGACGCCACCGCCGCCACCCAGCAACCGCCGGAGCCAACCCATCGTGCCTCGCTTCCGTCGCCGTCTGCGGACCGGGCAATGCTAGTGCGTCGGTGGATGCTCGTATGGTGACGGGGTGGCTGAGCGATCCCTGACCCTGATGGCGGTGCACGCGCACCCCGACGACGAAGCGACCAGCACCGGCGGCGTGCTCGCCCGCTATGCGGCCGAAGGCGTCACGACGGTGCTCGTGACCTGCACGGACGGCCGGTGCGGCGACGGCCCCGACGGCGTCAAGCCGGGCGATGACGGGCACGACCCGCAGGCCGTGGTGGCGATGCGCCGGGCGGAGCTGGCGGCCAGTTGCGAGGCGTTGAAGGTCACCCACCTGGAGACGCTCGACTATGCCGACTCCGGGATGATGGGCTGGGCCACCAACGACGCGCCCGGCGCGTTCTGGAACACGCCGGTGGCCGAGGCGGCCGACCGGCTGGCCGAGCTGATCCGGCGCTACCGCCCCGACGTGGTGGTCACCTACGACGAGAACGGCTTCTACGGCCACCCCGACCACATCCAGGCGCACCGCATCACCATGGCGGCGGTGGAGCGCACCGGCATCCCGGCGAAGGTCTACTGGACCACGGTGCCGCGCAGCGCGTTCCGGCAGTTCGGCAAGGTCATGCAGGAGATCGGGGTGGAGTTCCCGGAGCCGGAGGCGGCCGACGAGATGCCGCCGCTGGGCCTGCCCGACGACGAGATCACCACCTGGGTGGACACGAGTGCCCACGGCGGGCAGAAGTTCGCCTCGCTGGCCGCGCACGCCAGCCAGGCGGAGAACATCTTCTTCCTGCGCCTGGGGCAGGAGCGGTTCACCGAGCTGATGGGGATGGAGACGTTCGTCCGGGTCCGCGACACCTCCGGCGCGCCGACGCCGGAGGACGACCTGTTCGCCGGGCTGCGCTGAGGTCACGGGCGGCGCCGGTCAGGCCGGGGTGGTCTGCGCGGCCAGGTGGTCCAGCACGGCACGGACGTCACCGTCGGTGTCGGCCATGATCCGCCGTTGCCGGGTGGCGCCGGTGCCGTCCCGGCGGAGCCGCTCCGCCTCCCGCAGGACCAGTTCGCGGTCGCCGTGCCGGGTCAGTGCGGGCGCCACGGTGACGAGCAGTTCGTCGACCAGGTCCCAGGCCGGCCGGGGCCGGCCGGTGCGCAGGTCCACCAGCTCACCGTCCAGACCGTCGTGGGCGGCCCGCCAGTGCGCGGCGGCGACCAGGCAGTCGCGGATCCGCGGGGCGGGGACGCCCGCGCGGATTTCGTCGATCATGGTGGCGACCAGGGCTCGGACCAGCCCGGCGACGAGCACGGTGTCGTCGACGGTGGGGCAGACGTCGCCGACCCGGACCTCCACCGTCGGGTAGGACGCGGACGGTCGGGCGTACCAGTAGACCATCGCGGCGTCGAGCATGATGCCGGCGGTGATCAGCTCCCGCACGGTGGCGTCGTAGTCGGCGGCGGAGTCGAAGTGCGGCGTGGGCCCGATGCTCGGCCAGCGTTCCAGCTGCATCGAGCGCCAGCTCGCGTGCCCGGTGTCCCGCCCGTCGTGCAGCGGCGAGTTGGTGGTGAGCGCCTGCACCACCGGCAGCCACGGGCGCAGGTAGTTGCACACCCGCACGGCGAGTTCCCGGTCGGGCACCCCGACGTGGATGTGACAGCCGCAGACCGCCGGGTCGTGCGCCACCGGCCCGAACCGACGGGACATGTCGTGGTAGCGCGCCTCGTCGGGCACGGTGCGGTGGGCCTCGCAGACCGGAGTGGCCCCGACCGCCACCAGCCGCGCCCCGACCGCGTCGGCGGCGCGGGCGGCGGCCCGGCGCAGCGCGACCAGGTGCTCCCGCAGCGACGCGAGGTCCGGGCTGACCGGGGTCACCATCTCCACCATGCTGTGCCGGAACTCCTGCCGGCTCTGCTCGCGGGCGACCCCGGAGAGCGCGTCGCGGACCCGGTCGGCGACCGGCATGCTCTCCCCGGTCACCGGGTCCAGCAGCAGGAACTCCTCCTCCACCCCGACCGTGAGCGGGTCGGCGGTCGCCGGCGCGTCGGTCGGTCGCGGCCGTACCGCCGTGCCGGGCCGGTCGTCGCGGGGCTGCGCCATGTCTCGACGGTACGAGGCCGGCAGCCTCCCGGATGCCGTTTCCACCGACCCCGCGCGGGCTGGCACGCGGGGTCGGTGACGAACGGGTACGGCGTCAGCAGTCGAAGTACATCGCGAACTCGTGCGGGGTGGGCCGCAGGCGGACCGGGTCGACCTCGTTGGCGTTCTTCCAGTCGATCCAGGTGGAGATCAGGTCGTCGGTGAAGACCCCGCCGTCGAGCAGGTAGTCGTGGTCGTCCGCCAGCGCCTCCAGCGCGTGCGACAGCGAGCCGGGGACCTGCTTGACGTCGCCCCACTCCTCCGGGGGGAGGTCGTAGAGGTCCTTGTCGATCGGGGCCGGGGGTTCGATCTTGCTCT
>NZ_JBISAC010000012.1:0-207645 GCF_044391475.1 Micromonospora sp. NPDC018662 | reverse complement strand
GAGGCGGCCCGGCAGCTCACGTACGCCGCCGCCGGCAAGTCCGAGCGGGGCGACGCCGACCTGACCTACTTCGGCGCGGCCGCCAAGTGCTTCGCCTCGGACGCCGCGATGGAGATCACCACCGACGCGGTCCAGCTGCTCGGCGGCTACGGCTACACCCGCGACTACCCGCTCGAGCGGATGATGCGCGACGCCAAGATCACCCAGATCTACGAGGGCACCAACCAGGTGCAGCGCATCGTCATGGCCCGTCAGCTGCTCAAGGGCTGACCGGCGGGACCGGCTCAGGCACAGAGGCCGTCGAGCACCATCGCGCTGAACTGGCGGGCCACCTCGTCGACGCTGAGCGGACCGCCGACGTTGAGCCACTGGTACGCCCAGGCGCACATGCCGACCAGGCCGAACGTGGCGATGCGTGCGTCCACGTCCGCGCGGAACGCCCCCCGGGCGACGCCGTCGGCGATCATCCCGGCGAAGGCCGCCTCCACCAGGCCACGCTTGTGGGTCACCTCGGCGAACATGTCGCCGGTGAGATAGCGCCGCTCCTGGTAGAAGATTGTCACGTGCGCCCGGTACTCGGCCACGCTGGTGAGGCTGAACCGGATCAGCTCGCGTACCCGGTCCCTCGGGTCGTCGCTGTCCACCTCGATCCGCTGGATCGCGGCCAGTTGGGCCTCCAGGTACTCCTCCTGAATGTGCCGGAGCAGGTCGTCCTTGCTGGCGAAATGGTGATAGAACGCGCCTTTTGTGAGCTTGGCCTGGTCGGCAATCTCCTGCACCGAGGTGCGATCGAACCCCCGCTGCTCGATCAGCGTCAGCGCACTCGTGATCAACGACTTGCGGGTGTTCTCCGGGTCGTAGCCGTCCGGCCAGCGTTGCCGGCGCCGGGTCGGCTCCGTCCGCGATGTCGTACGCGCCATTGGTGGCCCCCTATCCCCTGTGCAGCCACACAATGCTACCGTCCGGTCGGAAGGAAGAAAGGGCAGCCACGCCGGTCGATCCGGGGCGGCCCCGCCCGCCTTCGGGTGGCGACGCCGCGGTGACGTGTGAGCCTGTTGATGCCGTAGCCGGTAGAGGTCCTTGTCGAACGCGGGTGGGCGTCCACCCTTGGAGCCCCTGGCTTTGCGGTGGGCGTCCTGGTCGCTCGGGCAACTCCCGACGTTGGCCTCCACGATCTTCGGGCTGTTGAACAGACGCGGATGCGTCTGAGGCCGTGCGGTGCGTACAGTTCCGGGTCGGACTTGGGGTGGGCCGGGTAGATCCGGCGCAGGGAACGGGACGAGACAGCGACGCATGACGGCGGACAACATTACCGAAACCGGTCAACACGGCATTGACCGCGGACAGCTGGAGACCTGCCTCAGCGTCTTCGAGGCGTTGGAGGACCTGCCTCCCGATCACCCCGACGTGGTGCGGGTGCAACGGGCCACCGCGAAGCTCTACAAGGTGATCAAGCAGCGGCGACGCGAGGAACGGCGGGATGCCATCGCGGCGGCCGACCGCGCGGTGACGGCGGCCACCGCCACCGGCGCCCCGGGCCGGATCGACGACGAGACCCGGGGCATCCCGCTCGCCTCCCCCACCGCCGGTGCCACGGCCGGCCTCCTGCACAATCCGCGCGGCTGCTACGTCTGCAAGCAGCGCTACCACGAGGTGGACGCCTTCTACCATCAGCTCTGCCCGCCCTGCGCCGCGCTCAACCGGGAGCGCCGCAACGCCCGCACCGACCTGACTGGCCGGCGCGCGCTGCTCACCGGCGGCCGAGCCAAGATCGGCATGTACATCGCGCTGCGGCTGCTGCGCGACGGCGCGCACACCACGGTAACCACGCGGTTCCCGCACGACGCGGTCCGCCGATTCGCCGCGATGCCGGACAGCGGGGACTGGCTGCACCGCCTGCGGATCGTCGGGATCGACCTGCGCGACCCCGCCCAAGTGATCGCCCTCGCTGACTCGGTCAGCGCCCAGGGACCACTCGACATCCTGATCAACAATGCGGCGCAGACCGTCCGCCGCACGCCCGGGGCATACGCGCAGCTCGTCGCCGCGGAGGCGGCGGCCCTGCCGGACGGCCCCTTGCCGGAGCTGATCACGTTCGCCAAACCTACCGGCCAGGGCGACCCTGCGGGCCGTATCGCCCCGCCGCAGTCGGCCGCGATTACCCCGCAAGCGCTCACCGCTCTGGCGCTGACCAGCGGCTCCGCCTCGCCGGCACGGATCGCGGCAGCCACCGCCATCGACGCCGGCGGTCTGGTGCCGGACCTCGACCCGGTCAACAGCTGGGTGCAGCGGGTGCACGAGGTGGACCCGGTCGAGCTGCTCGAAGTGCAGCTGTGCAACGTGACCGCCCCGTTCGTGCTGGTCAGCCGACTTCGACCGGCGATGGCCGCAGCAACCGCCCGCCGGAAGTACGTGGTGAACGTGTCGGCGATGGAGGGCCAGTTCGCCCGCGGCTACAAGGGGCCGGGGCACCCGCACACCAACATGGCCAAGGCCGCGCTGAACATGCTCACCCGAACCAGCGCCCAGGAGATGCTGGCCGACGGCATCCTCATGACCAGCGTCGACACCGGCTGGATCACCGACGAGCGGCCCCACCCGACGAAGATGCGGCTGGCGGACGCCGGCTTCCACGCCCCGCTGGACCTGGTCGACGGCGCGGCCCGGGTCTACGACCCGATCGTCCGCGGCGAACAGGGCGAAGACCTGTACGGCTGCTTCCTCAAGGACTACGCGCCCTGCGCCTGGTGATCAACGCGCTGCCGGGGAAGGCAACCACGGCGTGGACTCGGATCGGCTCAACGGCGAGACCGGCCGACTGGCCGACAGTTGAAGCGTTCGACAAAGACAGCAGCGTCAGGAACTTGCTCGTTCAGGCCGCGCGACGGCGAGGTGATCGCTGGCGAGACCGGCTTCCCGAAGAAGGGCATCAAGTCCGCACGTACGGTCATCGCGCGGCAGCCACAACGACGTCAAAGCTACTAGCGGACCTTGTTGCCACCGCGCGTGCGTAGGCCGGCGATGTCCACGTCAGTCTTCGGTCTTTAAAGGGCCGCGTTGATGCCCACGGCCGGATCATCCTGATCGTCGACAACGACCACGTCCAAGCGGCGCGGTCCGTGCACCCCCTCGACCCGGATCAGCTCGATGTCGCTGGTGGCCGAGGGGCCGGAGATGAACGTCAGCGGCCGGGTGGGATCGGTCAACCGGGCCAACGCCCCGGGCAACCCTGCCTCCACCTGGGTGGCCCGGACGACGCAGATGTGATGATCCGGCACCAGGGTGAGCAGGCGGCGGCCCTGGTCCGGGCCACCGTCGAGGATCAGCGTGCCGGTCACCGCCACGCCGACCGCGCAGCCGGTGAGCACGGACAGTCGCCCGGCGGCCAGGTCGTCCACGGTCAGCGGATCGGGCGTACCGTCGCGTCGGACCGGCCCTGGGTGACCGGCCAGCCAACTCGCCGGGATACCCGGTGGCACCGCGAGCACACCGTCCGCGGGCAACAGCCCGGCCAGCACCACCGGGAGCCGGTCGACGCGGATCCGGTAGACCCCGGCCCGGTAGTCGGCCAGCCGAGCAGCGAACACCCCGATCGGGTCGGCCACCACCGGCGTGCGGTCGTAGTCGCGGGGGACGACGGCGGGTGCCGCGACCCGGGCGGCGGCGCGCACTCGGGCCAGGATGTCGGCGCGGGCGGTCACCTGGACGCCTCCGGGTCGCGGCCGGCCCACCACTCGCGAAAGGTCTGCGCGGCCGGCAGCGGGGCGTTCCGGTGGGTCGTCCAGGCGGACAGCGGCCAGGGCAGCCGCCGTACGCTGCCCGGCGCGCGTGCCGTCCACCGCAGTGGCGCCGCACCCCGTCGGGCGGCACGCAACGCCGCCCGGTACCGCCGCCGGTCCCGCATCACCCATGACATCGCCTGCATCGCGGCGCGTTCCGGGGACGGTCGGGCCCGGCGCGCGTCGACGCTCTTCTGCCGCAGGTGGACCAGCACCTCCGGGATGTTGATCCCGACCGGGCACACGTCGTAACAGGCACCACAGAGCGTCGAGGCGTACGGCAGGGTCCGGTTGGCGCCGGCGTCGAAGCCGGTGAGCTGTGGCGACAGGACCGCCCCGATCGGACCGGGATACGTGGAGCCGTAGGCGTGCCCGCCGACCTGCTCGTACACCGGACAGACGTTGAGACAGGCGGAGCAGCGGATGCAGCGCAACGCCTGGCGGCCCACCCCGTCGGTGAGGGTGTCGGCACGCCCGTTGTCCAACAGCACGACGTGCACCGACCGGGGGCCGTCGTCGGGCCGGACTCCGGTCCACACCGACGTGTAGGGGTTCATCCGCTCCCCGGTGGCCGAAGCCGGCAGGAGTTGGAGGAAGACCTCCAGGTCGGTGAAGGTGGGCACCAGCTTCTCCAGCCCGACGACGCAGATCAGCGTCTCGGGAAGGGTCAGGCACATCCGCCCGTTGCCCTCGGACTCCACCACCACCAGCGAGCCGGTCTCCGCGACGGCGAAGTTCGCCCCGCAGACGGCCACCCGGGCAGCGAGGAACCGCTGCCGCAGCCTGCGGCGGGCCGCCTCGGCCAGGACCGTCGGATCGTCGGTCAGCCGCGCCGCCTCGGCCGCCGGCAGCCCGGCGGCGAGGATGTCGCGGATCTGTCGACGGTTGTAGTGGATCGCCGGTACCAGGATGTGCGACGGGGTGTCGTCAGCGAGCTGAACGATCAACTCGGCCAGGTCCGTCTCGACAGCGGTTATCCCGGCGGCGGCGAGCGCCTCGTTCAACCCGATCTCCTGGGTGGCCATCGACTTGACCTTCACCACCTCGTCGGAGCCGGTGGCCTGCACGAGTGCGGTGACCACCGCGCACGCCTCCGCCGCATCCCGGGCCCAGTGCACCTGCGCTCCGGCGGCGCCCGCCGCCGCCTCGAACTGTTCGAGCAGCTCCGGCAACCGGTTGAGCACATCGTCCTTGATCGCGGTCCCGGCCGCCCGCAGCGCTTCCCAGTCCGGCACCTGCGCGACCGTCCGGGCCCGCCGGTCCCGGATGGTGCGGGTCGCCCGGCGCAGGTTGGCCCGCAACTGTCCGTCGGCGAGCTGCTGGCGGGCCGCGGTGGGGAACGGCAGGGCGGCGGTGATCCGTCCGGTCCCGGTCACCGGGTCCGCTCCGGACCGGCCAGGATCTCGGCGTAGTGGATGGGACGGGGTGCTCCGGGGCGTCGGGCCAGTCCGCCGCCGAGGTGCGCGAGGCAGGAGTTGTCCGCCGCCGCGAGATACTCCGCGCCACTGGCGACGGCGTCGGCGCACTTGTCGGCCAGCATCGCCCCGGAGACGGCGTCGTTCTTCAGCGCGAACGTGCCGCCGAACCCGCAGCACTGGTCCGGTTCGGTCAGTTCGACCAGGTCCAGGCCCCGGACGGCGGCGAGCAGCCGCCGGGGCCGGTCGGCCAGTCGCAGCATCCGCAGCCCGTGGCAGGTCGGGTGGTAGGCCACCCGGTGCGGAAAGGTCGCGCCGACGTCCGTGACATCCAGCACGTCGATCAGCAGTTCGGACAGCTCCAGGGTCCGCGGGGCGAGGGCGGTCACCGCGGCGCTGAGGGCCGCGTCACCGGCGGCCAGCCGGGGGTACGCGTCGCGGACCATCGCCACGCACGAACCGGAGGGCGCCACCACCACGTCGTAGCGGTCGAACGCGGCGACGAAGCCCCGCAGCAGCGGCATCGCCTCCGCCCGGTAGCCGGTGTTGGCGGCCAACTGGCCGCAGCAGGTCTGGTCCTGTGGGAAGTCCACCCGGTGCCCGAGGCGTTCGAGCAGCCGCACCACCGCCCGACCGGTGCCCGGGAAGACGAGGTCGTTGACGCAGGTGACGAAGAGCGCGATCCGCATCTCACCGCGCGCCCGGGACAGCGTCGACCGTCGCCACGCAGTCGATCTCGACAAGGATGCCGGCCAGCGTTGACCCGACGGTGGTGCGGACCGGGTACGGCTCGGCCATCATCCGCCGGTACGCCCGGTCGAACCCGGCGAAGTCGGCCAGGTCGGCCAGGTGCACGGTGACCTTGACGACCCGGGCCAGGGAACTTCCCCCGGCCCGCAGCACCGCGTCCAGGTTACGCAACACCTGGGTGGTCTGCGTCTCGATGTCGTCGCCGACGAGCGTGCCGGTGGTGGGATCGGCCGGGCCCATCCCGGCGGTGTAGATCATCCCGTGGACCACCAGCGCCTGGGAGTACGCGCCGGCCGGTGCCGGCGCCTGATCGGTCTGTACCTGTCGCACCATCATGGTCTCCTGTCGATGTCGGGTCAGGACGGAATGCCGGCGTACCGGTCGGCGCCGGTCCAGCCGAGTTCGCGCGACAGCCCCTCGGCGTGCCGGCTGAGCGTGTTCACCAGCCGGTCACGGTGCTCCCGCCCCCCGGTGAGCCGGGCGCGGGGCACCGAGCAGCTCATCGCGGCCACGATCCGACCGCTGGCGTCGCGCACCGGCACGGCGACGCAGAACACGCCGGGGGTGTATTCGCCGTCGTCCTCGCCGAAGCCCCGCTCCCGGATCTCCCCGATCCGCTCTTCGAGCAGCTCCAGCGAAGTGATGGTGTGCTCGGTGAAGCGGCGCATGGTCACGCCCCGCAGGCGGGCGTGTAGGTCGGCCGGTTCGAGACCGGCCAGCAGCACCTTGCCCAGGCCGGTGGCGTACGCGGGCAGCCGCATGCCGACCCGGGAGACGAGCCGGAGCGGGTGGTCGGCCTCGACCTTGGCGATGTAGACGTTGTCGATCCCGTCGAGGACGGCCAGTTGGACGGTTTCGTCCAGTTCGTCGCGGGCGGCCGTGAGGTGCCGGTCGGCGTGGTGGGCGAGATTGTCCAGGTAGCCGAAGCTCTGCGCGGTCTCCCAGACCCGCATGCCGATCCGGTAGCGCCGACTCTCCTCGTCCAGATAGAGCCAGCCTCGGTTGACCAGGGTGGTCAGCAGGCCGTGCAGGCTGCTCTTGGGCAAGGACAGGTCCTGGCTGATCTGCGGGAAGGTCGCCCCGGTGCGGCGGGTGGCGAGGTATTCCATCAGGTCCAGCGCCCGTTCGGCCGACTTGACGCCGGCGGCCGAAGGGCTGTCCGGTCTGCTGTTGCGGGCGGAGGTCATGGTCGGAGGACTCCTTGCTGCCGAGGGGCGGCCGGGGGTGGCGCTGCCGAACCGGACCGGAAGCGTTGCGCGTTGCCGGGGTCGTGCAGCGCCACCACCTCATCACAGCTACGTCGATACTCCTTGATGACCCGGCGGCATGTCGCGGCGTCCTCGGCGATCCCGATCGGCAGTTCCTCGGCGACGTTGCGGGCGAAGAACGCGGTCTCCAGCAGCCCGACGACGCCGTGCGCGGTGCGGACCCGCACCCCGGCAGAACCGGGATGGTGACCGCCGGTGGTCTCGAACACCAGGCCGGGGGCGACCGTCACCGGCCCGTCGGTCACCACCAGCCGTCCCGCCACGGCCAGGTCCCGCAGCGCCGACCAGGCGGGCGCGGTGAAGTAGAACGCGGTGGGCGGGTGCCCGGGCGGCGCGCACAGCATCTCCCGGACGCCGGCGTGCGGGACGTACACGGTGGCCCGGGGCAGCAGCGTCGCGTCCAACCCTCCGGTATGGTAGGTGATGGTCTGGGTCAGCAGTACGAAGTCGATGTCCTCGCCGCGTACCCCGAGGTCGTCGAGGACCTGCGGGAGCAGCCGTACGTCGTGGAACCGGCTGCGCGGGTCGACGCCCTGACAGGCGCGGTCCAGCGCGATGCGATCCTCGACGGCTGGGGGCAGTCCCAGGTCGATCAGTCCGGTGCGGACGCCGTCGCGGACCAGCCAGACATAGAAGTACAGGTCGTGGAAGCTGGTGTCGTTCTCCCCGAAGAATGCCTCCCAACCGGGGATCGGCAGCCGGGCCACCGGCACCGCCGTCAGGGCGAAGGGCGTCTCCGGGCCCGCCGTCGGGCTCATGCCGGCACCGCCGTGCAGGTACTGCGCTGCTGGCCGAGACCGTCGATCGCCGTCTCCACCACGTCTCCGGGGCGCAAATACGGGAACCGGCCGGAGAGCGCCACCCCCTGTGGGGTGCCGGTGTTCACCACGTCGCCCGGCTCGAGGACGAGGTACTGGCTGAGGTGATAGATGAGGAAGTGCACCCCGAAGATCATGTCGGCGGTGCTGGAGTCCTGGCGTGACTCGCCGTTGACCCAGCTCCGCAGTCGCAGCGCCTGCGGGTCGCCGATCTCGTCGGGCGTGACCAGCCACGGGCCCATCGGGTTGAACGTCTCGCAGCTCTTGCCCTTGGACCACTGTCCACCGGAGACGTCGAGCTGAAACGACCGTTCCGAGAGGTCGTTGGAGATCGCGTACCCGGCGATGAGGGCCGCCGCCTCGTCGGGCGAGTCGAGGTACCGGGCCGGCCGGGCCAGCACCACGGCAAGCTCGACCTCCCAGTCGGTGCGTTCCGAACCGCGTGGGATGAACACGGTGTCCTGCGGACCGACGACCGTGTTGGGGGACTTGTAGAACAACACGGGCTGCTGCGGTGCCGCCGCGCCGGACTCTGCGGCGTGCGCGGCGTAGTTCATCCCGATGCACAGCACCGCGCCGGGCCGGGCCACCGGCGCCCCGATCCGGGCCCCGGTGACGTCCACCGGAGGCAGGGTGCCGGCCTCGACCGCCTGGCGGGCCCGATCCAGCCCGTCGCCGGCCAGGAACGCCGCGTCGACGTCCCGGGTGATCGGGCGCAGGTCCCGGTGATCGTCGTCGGCGACGCGGATCACCGGCTGTTCGGCACCCGGCGCGCCGACCCGCATCAGCTTCATCGCCCCACCTCCGTGGTGTCCGCCGCACCGGTTCCGGCGCCGCCGTCGAGGAGTTCGGCCAGGCGCCGCGCGAGAGCGGCACCGTCGCCGGGGCGCAACCCCATCGGGTTGATGGTGATGACGTCCCGCCACGCCAGGTCCTCGCCCACGTGGATGCGCGGACTGCCCCGGTCCAGTTCCCGGACGATCTCGTCGGCCCGCCGGCCGGACGGCGAGAGGTCGATCTCGATGACCGGTACGTCCAGGTGATGCTCGTAGGCGTCCCGGACCACGCACCTGTCGTCCACGTCCAGCAGGGCGCGCAGGTCCGCGAGCTCCTGCCGGCCGTGCCGGTGGTGGGCGTCGGAGTCCCGGACGAAGGCGCGGACCGCCACCAGCAGGCCGACGATCTGCTCCCGGCCCACCTTCATGCCCCGGCCGATGCCGTGCCGGCCGCGTACCGGGTCGGCGCCGGTGACCTCGGAGCGTTGCCAGGTCCGGGGTCGGATGTCCATGTCCTGGTGGTGCGGGGCCACCGCCGCGATGAGGTCGGACCGTCCGCACAGGATGCCCGCGGTGTGCGGGCCCCGGAACGCCTTGCCACCGCTGATCGCCACCAGGTCGGCACCGCCGTCTAACAAGGCGGCGAGCCGGCTCAGCGGCGGGACGTCCATCGCGGCGTCGACCAGCACCGGCACCCCGGCGGCCCGCGCCAGCGCGGACACCTCGCCGATGTCCAGGTGGTCGCCACCGCGGCCCGGCCGCCACAGCACCATGGCCGCGCGGTCGTCGAGCTCCCGGGCCAGTTCGTCCGGGCGGGTGGAACCGGGGTAACCGATCTCCACCAGCTCCGCGCCGACCGAGGTCACCGCATGGTCGTACGGATCCCGGTGGGCGCGCTGGATGACGACCCGTCGACGCGCGCCGGTCACCGTCGGCAGGGCGTCCACGGCGGCGGGCCGCTCCCCGGCCAGGCAGACCGCCGTGGCCAGGCTCAGCGCGGCCGCCGCACCGCAGGTGACGTAGGCGGCGGGGGCGCCGATCAGCGCGGCGATCTGCGCCCCGGCCGCCTCCTGGAGTTCGTCGATCCGCACGCTGCGGTTCCCCGCCGCGCGCATCGCCTCGACGACCTCGTCGGACAGCGGGAGGCCGCCGAGCCTGGTGGCCGGGCCGACGGCGTTGATCAGCGTACGGATGCCCAGATCCGCGTAGATGTCAATCATCGCGTGGGGTGCCCTTCGGGGTGCGTGGTGGGGTCGTCGGGGAGTGCGCGGTGGACGATGCGACCCTGTTGGACGGTGAGAACGGCGGTGACGGTCGGCGCGGCGTCCGGATCGGCGGGTCGACCGGCGGCTGCCGGACTGTCGGGGCCGGTGACCCGCAGGACCGCGAGGTCGGCCGGGGCGCCGGGGCGCAGCATGCCCACCCCCAGCCGGTCCAGTCCGACCACCCGGGCGGGCACGATCGTGGTACGGCGGACCACCTCGGGGAGGCTGACGCCCAGGGCCAGGAACGTCGCCATGACGTGCGGTAGGTCCACGACGATGTTCCGGGAGTAGTGGTGCAGGTCGGAGCTGATCGTGTCGGGCAGGAAACCGGCGTTGACGGCCGCGCGGGCCTGGTCGAGGTCGAAGCCGGACATGCCGTGCCCCACGTCGAAGACGACACCACGTTGCTGGGCGTCGGCGACCAGGTCCACCGCCCGACCCTGCTCGGTCAGTGGATACCCGGACAGGGCGGTGAAGCAGTGGGTGAGGATGTCACCCGGACCGAGCCGGTCCAGGATCTGCGGCAGGGACGGCGGCTGCGGGCCCAGGTGGACCATAAGCGGCAGCCCGGTCTCATCGGCGACCTGCCGGGCCCGGTCGAGGGCCACCGCGCCGTTACCGGCCGCCACGTTGTGCGAGGCGCGGATCTTCACCCCGACGATGTGGTCCGGGTACGCCTCGACAGCCTCCCGGCAGACCCGCGCGTCGACGTAGTCGAGGTTGGTCAGCTCGCCGGAAAGCAGAATGCTGGTGGTGCCGATGCTGGCGATGTTGACGAAGGCCCGAACCCGGGGGCCGACGACGTCGACGGTGCTGCGCAGGAACGCACCGAACAGGTGCCCGCCCGCGCTGCCGGTGTCGATCATGGTGGTCACTCCCGACGGCGGGCCGACCGCGTCCGGGTCGACGCCGAGGTCCTGACCGACGAAGATGTGCGTGTGCAGGTCGACGAGACCGGGGGTGACGACCAGTCCCGACACGTCGATGTCCGGATGGTGGGTCGCCCGCTCGGTGCCGTCCGCACCGATGGTGGGGGCGTTCCGGGGTCCGCCGCTGTGCGCGGGGCCGGTGGCGCGGTCGACGACCGCCGCGATCCGGCCGTCCCGGACCACTACGTCGGCGGGTCCGAGCGTGCCGGCCTGCGGGTCGCAGACCAGCCCGCCCCGGAGGGTGAACCCGGCGGTCACAGCGGCACCGCCCGCCCGGTCCGGGCCGATTCCTCGGCGGCGGCGGCGCACCGGACGGCGTAGTGACCGTCCTCGGCGGTCGGCACCGGCCCGCCGGATCCGGCGCAGGTGTCGACGAACGCCGCCATCTGCCGTCTCAGCCAGTCGTCGTCGGCGTACGACTCGACACTGTCCGCCAATACTGTCCGGATGACCAGCGTGCGGGTCTGGTCCAGGTGCAGCTGCCCGGCACTGCCCTGAACCAGGCACAGTGTGCGGGACTCCGCCCGGTGGGTCCGGCCGAAGGAGAGCCCGATCCCGGCGACCGCCCCGGAGGCGAAGACACCGGTGAGCGTCGCTGCCGTCGGCACCCCACCCGCGGTGCCGACCGTTCGGCAGGTGACCTCGGTCAGCGGGCTGCCCACCAGCCAGGTGAGGCGGTCGAAGCAGTGGTGGGCCTGCAACTGGACGATGCCCCCGCCCTCGTCGGGGGCCCAGTACCACGGCGGCGTGTGCGGGTCGGCCTCGGCTATCACGTCGGAGACGTACTCCGGCGTGCCGATCAGGCCGTCGGCCACCGCCTGCCGGGCCCGCATCCACTCGGCCCGGAAGCGGTAACTGAAGCCGACCATCAGCGCGACGCCGGAACGGTCCCGGGCCGCGACGATCTGCTCGGCCTCGGCAACCGTCGTGCACAGTGGCTTGTCGATCAGGACGTGCACGCCGTGTTCCGCCGCCGCCACACAGGCCGCCGCGTGCCGCCGGTGCGGCAGGCCGACGTAGACCGCATCGACCAGTCCGGACCGCAGCAGTTCGGCGTAGTCGCCGACCGCGGTGGCCCCGCATCCGGCGGCCACCCGGGCGGCCTGCTCGGGCCGCTGATCGGCGACGGCCGTCACCGCCACCCCGGGCAGGCGTCGCACCGTGTCGGCGACCCGGACCCCCATGATACCGGCACCGATGATCCCGAGCCTGAGCATCTCTTCCCCTACATTCCCAGCAGTTCGCCGCCGTCGACGACGACATCGCCGAGGAGGATGTGTGCGCTGTCGGCGGAGAGCAGGAATCGCACGACGGCCGCGATGTCCGCGCCCCGGGCGACCCGGCCGTCCGGGATCCGCGGCCGGAACGCGATCAGGCTGCCCTCGGCCAGGTCGTCGACCGTGGCGTGGTCGCTGGCCAGTTGCCGCATCATCTCGGTGTCGGTGGCGCCGGGCGACACGGTGTTGACCCGGACGCCGTCACCGGC
This sequence comes from Micromonospora sp. NPDC018662, assembly GCF_044391475.1. Classification (NCBI taxonomy): domain Bacteria; kingdom Bacillati; phylum Actinomycetota; class Actinomycetes; order Micromonosporales; family Micromonosporaceae; genus Micromonospora; species Micromonospora sp. NPDC018662. The sequence goes on along the minus strand of NZ_JBISAC010000012.1, from coordinate 195,159 downwards.
GACCTCCATAGCCAGCACCCGCAGCGCCTGCCGCAGGCCGGCTTTCGAGGCCGCGTACGCCGCCTGACGCAGGCGGGGCATCCGAGCGGCGATGGACGCGATCGCGACGATCGATCCGGTGCCCCGGGTGGCCATGTCGGCGGCGTAGCGGCGAGCGACGTCGAAGCAGCCGATGGTGTTGACCCGGATGATCCGTTCGAAGTCGGTGACGTCGACGTCGAGGGTGGGAGAACTGTCGAAGATGCCGGCGGCGATCGCGACCCGGTCCGCGCCGGCGGTCCGGTCGACCAGCTGGCGTACCGAGTCGGGGTTGGCCAGGTCGACGAAGTGGGCTACCGCGTCGACGCCCTGCCTCCGCAGCGATGCGGCGACCTGTTCGACAAGCGCCAGGTTGACGTCGGCGAGGATCAGCCGGTCCTTCGGGTAGTTGCGGGCGAGGTCCTCGCCGATAGCCTGTCCGATGCCCCGACCCGCGCCGACGACAACTGCGGTTGAGTTCATGTTCTCTCTCCACGTTCCTTCACGGTTTCGCGGGCGGTGCCGGTGCGGCGCACCGGTGGGGGTGCCGCCCCGGTCATGCCGGTGCGGCGTACGCGAACGCCCGCGCCGGGTTCGCGACCGTCATCCGGTGGATGTCCTCCTCGGACACCCCCCGTCGGCGCAGCAGGGGCAGGAAGTTCTCGATGACGTTGGCGTAGCCCACCCCGCCGTACGCGGCCAGCTGGCCCAGCTCGCAGATGTCGTTGGAGAGCATCACCTGCCCGGCCAGGCCCAGCGCGCAGAGTTCGGCGACGTTGTCGGCCCGGAACTCCAGCGGTGCGTACCCCTGCACGAACGCGAGGTTGTCGATGTTGAGCCAGGCACCCCGCTCGGCGATCGGCAGCCACCAGCGGACCCCGCGCCGGTCGCCGAGGTGCGACACGATCACGTGTGCCGGGTCGACCTGTTCCTCGGCGAGCAGGTCGAGTTGTTCCAGCGCCAACTCACCCCAGTGGGTGGTGTGGGTCATGATCGGACAGCCGGTCCGGCGGTGGGCCCGCCCGGCGGCCCGGAACACCCGTTCCACCGCCGGGCTGATGAACCCGCGCTCGGTGCCGATCTCGCCGATGAACCCGGGCCGGATGCCGCTGCCGTCCACCCCGTCGACGATCTCCGCGATCAGCCGCTGAGCCAGGGCCTCGGTGCTGTCGGTCCGGATGTAGTCCGGGTAGACGACCTCCCGGTACCAGCCGGCACCCATCACCACGTGCACGCCGGAGGCGACGCTGATCCGGTGCAGGGCCTGCGGGTCCCGTTTCAGGCCGATGTTCGTCGGATCGCAGATCGTTCCCCCGCCGGCTGCGGCGAACCGCCTGACCTCCTCGATCGCGATCTCCTCGTCGTCGAGGATCGCCTCGTACAGTTGCCGTAGTCCCCACCCGTCGCAGAGCAGGTGGTCGTGGGTGAGGGTATTGCCCATCTCGCCGGGGTCGATCGGTCCCCGTACGGTCATCACCCGCCCGGCCAACGTTCCCATCGGTAGCTTCCCCTCCACTGTGTGCGGCACTGTCACTTCACACTCCCCGCAGCCAGCCCGGTCACGATGTAGCGCTGGAAGGCCAACGCGATCAGCACCGGTGGAACGACGGTGAACATCGTCGCGGCGGCCAGCGTCGTCCAGGAGAACTGCTGGAGGTTCTGCAGACCGGCGACCACCGGCGGGACCGTGAGCCCGTTGGTCAACACCAGCGAGTAGAAGAACTCGCTCCATGATTCGAGGAACACCAGCAGCCCGGCGGCGATCAACCCGGGACGAGCGATCGGCACGACGATGACCAGCAGGCAGCGCAGCCGCGACGCTCCGTCGATCTTGGCTGCCTCCTCCAGCTCCTTCGGCACGCTGTCGAAGTAGGTCTTGAGCAGCCACACCGCCAGCGGCAACGTGAACGCGTTGTAACTGATCACCAGGGCCAGCGGGGTGTTCAGCAGGCCGACCTGCCGGAACACGATGAAGAACGGCAGCACGATGGCGATCGCCGGAACCACCCGGGAGGCCAGCAGCAGCAGATACGCCAGGGTGGAGCCGCGGAACTCGTACCGGGAGAACGCGTACCCGGCGGCACCACCGATGATCAGGTTGCTGGCCACGACCGCGATACCGACCAGCAGGCTCCGCCCGATCGCCGGCATCAGCCGGGCGACCGCGTCGGTGCTCGAGACGATCCCGCCGTCCTGTCCCGAGGAGAAGGGGGCGCTGTCGCCGGTGAAGATGGCGACGTAGTTGGCCAGGGTCGGCTCCTCCGGCAGCCAGTGGAACGGCACCGAACCGATCTCCGACGGGGTCATGAAGCTGCTCAACGCGGTGAAGTACAGCGGAAACAGGATCCAGACCAGGAACACCGCGAGCCCCGCGTACACCAGGGTGCGCCGCATGAGTGACGTCTTCATTCCACGCCCTCCGTGATCGCGGTCGACCGGTAGAGCAGCTTCACGAACACGACGCCCAGGACGAGGGCGATCACCCCGAGCACCACGGCGGTCGCCGATCCCAGGCCGGTGTTGGTGTAGACGAACAACTGCTGGTAGAGGTAGATCGACAGCACCGAGGTGGCGTCCCCGGGCCCGCCCTGGGTGAGCGCCCAGATGGTGTCGAACTGCATGAATCCGAAGATCGTGTTGATGATGACCACCACCACGATCACGGGCCGTAGCCACGGCAGGGTGAGGTGCCGGAAGCGCTGCCAGAGGTTGGCGCCGTCGACCAGCACCGCCTCGGGCAGTTCCCGGGGAATGGTCTGGAGCCCGGCCAGGATCAGCAGCCCGGTGAACGACGCCTGCCGCCACGCCCCGGCGAGGATCGTCACGACCAGCGCACCGGTGTTGTCGGAGAGCGGCGCCGCGTAGCTGTCGATCAGTCCGAGTTGGTAGAGCGCGCCGTTGAGGGCACCGACCTCACCGTCGACGAACCACTTCCAGATGATCCCGCACATCACCCACGGGCAGGCCCACGGGACGATGAGCAGACTCCGGGCCAGCCACTGACCGCGGAACGTCTCGTTGAGCAGCAGCGCGAAGGCCAGACCGAGCAGGGTGGACACGAGCAGGAAACCGACCGCGTAGAGCACGGTCGTGGTCAGCGACCCGCGGAACTGCTCGTCGGTGAAGAGGGTCCGGAAGTTCGCCAGCCCCGCCCAGCTCTCCTCCCCGGCGAGGTTGACCCGTTGCACGGAGTACAGGGTGGTCCGCAGGGCCGGCCAGGCCACCAGCCCCAGGACGAGCAGGAGTGCGGGCGTGGCCAGCAGCAGTCCGAACCGGGCGTCGGCCCGGCCCTGGACCGACCGGCGCCGGCGGGTCACCGGCCGGTCGGTCCGGGGTGGCACGGGCGGGGTCCGCTCGATGGTCGGTGCCGACACGTCACTGACCCGCGGCGGCAAGGCTCTTCGCATCCGACGCGAGAGAGGAGATGGTGTCCTTGACCCCGGCCTGGCCGAGCAGCATCGCCTGGATCCGGTCGCCGACCTTGACCTGGAACGAGGCGTACCACGGGGTGACCCGCGTCGGCACCACGTCACTCTGGTTGGCGAACGAGTCCTCCAGCTTGGCCATGTCGTAGTAGGACGGGAACGCCGCCAGGAAGTCCTTGTCCTTGAACAGGCCCGGGTACGGCCCGAGCAGGGCCGCCGCCTTCGCCCACGAGCTGAACGTCGAGTACGCCCCGGCCTCGTTCTTCCAGCCGTAGAACTTGAGCAGCTTCCAGGCGTCCTGGGCGCGCTGACCGCCGGCCTTCGCGCCGAGTTGGATCACCTCACCGATCTGGAGAGTCTTGCCGCTGGTGCCCGGGCTGCGGTACTGGATCGTGACGTTCTTCGACTCAGGCCCGGCGGCGGTCCGGACGATCTGCAGGAAGTAGTGGTGCAGTTCGAAGAAGGTGGAGTTGCCCTGCGCCATCGCGGTGACATGCGCCCCGGGGTCGGCGGTCAGGACCTCCTTCGAGGTCAGACCCTCTTGATACATCGACTTCCACCACTCCATGACCTCCAGCGTCCTGGGGTCGTCGGCGAACGCCGGCGCACCCTTGCCGTCGAAGGGGGTGATCCCGTCGGCCAGCAGGTAGACGAGGAGGTACTCCTCCAGGAACTGCTTCGTCCAGTACGCGGCGTACGGGCTGGGCACCCCGGCGGCCTTGAGCTTCTTGCACTGCTCGTACACCTCCTCCTTGGTGGCCGGAGGAGCGCTGATGCCGTTCTTGCGGAGTTGGCTCTGGTTGTACATCAACGAGTGCACGGCCGAGAAGTACGGGACGCTGATGATGCGACCGTCGGCCAGACGATGCCGGGCCGCCGACGCCGGGAACATGTCGTCGATGAGTTCCTCGACACCGGGCAACTTGTTCAGGGTGGCGGCCCAGCCCGCGTCGACGTACTTGGTCGAGGCGTAGGCGAAGTTGTAGAAGACGTCGATCGCCTGGCCGCCCTGGAGTCGGGTCTGCAGAGCCGGCCCGTAGCCGACGTTCGGGATGAGGGAAAGGTCCACCGCCACACCGGACTGGTCCTTGAACGCGCCGAGTAGCGTCCTGATCTGCTCGGGGTACGCCTCCCAGGCGGTCATCGACAGGGTGCCGGGAGTGTCGTTGGTCTTCGGTTGCGACGCGCCGCCACAGGCGGCGAGCAAGGGTACGGAGGGAACGGCGAGACCCGCTGCGAGCGCACCACGCAGCATGCCCCTACGGGAGAGCGACGCGGCGGTCAGGCCTACTCCCGGCCTCGGGTTCTGCTGAATCATGTGATCCTCCGATGCGACCGGGTCGGTTCATATACATGAACCTCAGTTCTTGGTTGAGCATTCGTACCAGGTCAGCACGGTGCCGACAAGACCCGAACGTGCATCCCCCGCAGAAGGACAACCTCGGAGCCATGCCCGCTTTTATGGGGTTATGCCGATTGCCGTCGGCCCGAATCGCGCCGGTCACGACCCGCTTCGAGCGATTGATGCCGCCACCAGCAGTCACGGTCTTCGCACCGGACGGAGGAGGGCGGGCACGAGCGGACCGGCACGCCGGGTTCATCCGTACGGACCTTGACAGTGGCCGAGCAAATTCCACCCGTTTCCGCCGGAGCCGGGCGGCGTATCGGTACGGCAAGACCCCGTCGCCCGTGCGGACTGGCCCGGCGGTACGCACCAGCTCGGCGCACGTGCACTACCGCACGACGCCGATCGCTCGCGATGACTGCCTCACCCTGCCCCGGCACGCCGGCAACGTGGCCTACCACCAAGGGCGGCTCTCGACGAGCCGGTCGGATCGGGCTCGTTACGAGATCAGCGGGCCTGCTGACGCACTGTGCGGCCCGGTTCGGCTGGCTCGGTTGCTGTGCGCTACGGCGTGGAACGCTGCTCAGCCCACCCCGAGCGTGGCAGCGAGCTTGGCGATCGTGGTCGGGGCGCGCGGGTCGCGGGCAACCTCGGCGAGGATGTCCCGGGCGCCAGGCCGGTGCGTGATATCGGCCGGTGCGGTGCGCTCGGCCTCGGTCGGCATGCGAGCCGCGTTGCCCACGTCCCCGGCATGCAGGTGGGCGCGGGCGACGTCGAGCAGGTGCGCGGCGTCGCCGTTGGCGTATCGGGCTTTCGCGAACTCCGGGCGCACCCGACGTCCCTCCCGGCCGTTAAACAGGAGCAGGCGATTCGGTAACTCGCTACACGAGACCCAGAGCCTGGCCAGAGCCCGACCGGAGGAGCCGAGGTGGTACGACAGGGTTACCTCGCGACGCTGGTCGTGATGGGTGTGCTGCTCGCCGGATGCAGCAGGCAGAGCCACCCGGAGCGCGCGGATCCGCAGCCGATCTCGGGAACTAGCGGGCCTGTGGCGCCGTTGACCCCGGCATCACTGATCGGTTCCTGGACGATCGCCGACGTTGCCGACCCCGGCGCGGGCACGATCCTGCGCCTCGCGGACCGTGATCTGGACCTGATCGGCAGCCGCTGCGGCACTCTGGGCGGATCCTGGCGGGCCAGCAGCGACGGCACCTTCCTCGCGGACATCTTCACGGCTACCACCACCGCGGTCGAAGGCATCCCCGGCTGCGCGAAGGCCAGTCAAGAAACCCCCGAATGGCTGCGCCGCGTCACCGCCTACCAGTTCGACGGCGCAGGACGACCCGTGCTCCTGGACGCACGAGCGCAACCGGTCGCCCGGCTGATCCCCGGGGCGACACCGACCCCCGAGCCCGACAAGGCCGACGACCTACTGGAACCGCCGGTGATCACCGACGAGGCCCGCCGGGCCCTGACACCAGCGGTCGCCCTACCGGCGAAGCTAGTTCCGGTGGACCGACACCGCCTGGCCGGCCGCTGGGTACCCCTGACGGGACACAAGGCCGCATACGTCAGGTTCACGGCCGATGGTGAATGGCGCGGATCCGACGGCTGCAACGACGAAAGCGGTCGGTGGATCACCGCTGCCAGCGGCACACTACTCACGACCGTAAGAGGAACCACCCTGGTGTTTTGCGCCGACAGTGTGTCGGTCGGAGGATGGCTCGTGACGGCCCGACGAGCAGGTTTCGACGGTCAGATCCTGGTGCTCCTCGACACCCAGGGCACGGAGACAGGACGGTTGCTTCCCGCGAACTAAACGCCGTCCCATCGACTGCGGCTGCCCACCATCGGCTGGCGGCTGCACCAGCGCGCCCCCAGCCCTGCGGGGTCCGCCGCGGTATCGCCGCCGACCCACGCTGGACAGCCGCCGCCCAACCGCGCGCCACTTCGCTCTCATCCCGGAACATCCGCGGACCGGTGAGCACTGGCCGGTGGCCACGCCGGTGAAGCCCGTCCCGCTGGCCTGGGACGCCTGGCGACACCTCGCACTTCACGGAGCCCCGAAGCCGATTGGGCGGTCAGTCCCGATTCCGCCGGAGCCCTGCCGGCCCTGCTCCCGGGTCACCGATTCGAGCCGGAAGGCCAGATCTTCCTCCGCGTTCTGGCCCGACTGCCCGAGGTCAGGCAGCCAGGATTGCGTGCCATCCACGACCGAGGCCGCCCCTACAGCTACTCCTTCTACCGACTCTGACCGCCTGCTCGTCGTGACACCGGGAGCTCGACGTCGTCCATCATCATCTTCGCACCGCTGGGGAATGGGCCCAATCAGCGCTACGACCGTCCCCGGGTCAGGTCGAGTTCCGAGGCGAAGAAAGCCGACGCGGCCTTCAAAATCTCGTTGGCCCGCTCTAGATGACCGTCCAGGCCACGAGGGGACTCAGCTCGCGCATCATGTAGTAGTGACGCACCGCTTCCCGCGCTCGCGGTACGTCGATCCACATCCGCCTTGGCAGCTCGCTGTACTGGCCGTTACCGGCAAACACCAGAAGCTCGTCGTCGTGCAGGGAGGTGGACGCTTCCCTCCCGCACCCGAGGCAGCACCATGGCTGCAGGCGGATCCACTCCACATAGGCAACATCAGCGCCAAGAACGATCACCATCACCGTGGCATCCACGTGCGTTAGCGAGACGTTGAACGGGATTCCAGCCTGCCGTGCCCTGGCCGTCAGCTCGTCCAAGACGCGGTCCAACTCCTCCACAGTCGGAACATCGCGGCGCTGCACATCGTCCGAGAATCCCTCAATCCACTCCAATGCCGCCACCACTCGCACAAGCTACCAAGACCGGGCCCCCTTCTCGGCAGGCCCGCATGCTGCCACCCCGCCGTCCGTGGCGGAGCTGGCATCCGAGGGGTAAGCCGTTGGACGAGCGCAGGTGCGATTGCTCCCGAGTCTGGCGGACACCCTCATGACCGTGCGTCACCACCGGCTGTCAACGCCGGCTCAACCTTGGCTCTGGCGCAGATTTTGTGATTGATCTTGCCGATGGCTCACGGGGTGGTCAGGACGCGTTTGCGGAGGAGGTCGAGGTTCGCTCGGCCATACATCTGTCGCTTGATCGTCTTGATGCGGTTGACGTGGCCCTCGACCGGGCCTGAGCTTCAGGGCTGGGCGAGGCCGGCGACGACGGCGTCACGGTCGCTGGCCAGGCCGGCGGCGAAGCCGCGGATCTCGGGGTATCCGGCGTGGCGGGCGCGGTGGATCCAGGCGTCGAGGTGCTGCCCGGTGCATTGATGGCGGACCAGCGCGGCGAACCCGCGGGCGAGGCCGGCGACGGTGTCGAGGTCCGGGCAGCGGCTGCGGGCGTCGGCGAGATCAGCGCGGTCGTCGTCGGTGAGTTTGTGGCCGGGTCGCATGATCCAGGCGGTGATCCGCCGGGCCGACGGCACCCGGGCAGTGGTCGCCGGGGCGGGTCGGGTGCGGTTGATGGCGAGCCAGTCCCGCAGTACCCGCAGGCTGCCTTGATAGCCGCGGACCATGATCTCAGCGTGCAGCGCGGCTGTCTGGTGGACGCCGTCGGTGAGGCGTTCCCGTAGGTGGGAGTGGAACGGGGCCAGGACGCTGGGTCGGCTGGCGGCGTTCGGCCCGATCAACGCCTCGGCGGTGGCGGCGTGGGCGTATTTGCGGGCGGTTCTGACGTTCATGTCGAGCCGGCGGGCGGTCGCGCTGATCGACAGTCCTTCGGCTCGCAGGGCGTGCACGGCCGCGTGGCGTTCGCGAGTGTTCGCCGCCCGACGTGGGCGGCGATCTGCACGCCGCGGAGGCTGACGCCTGCGTCGAGCATGGTCACGAACGTGTGGCGCAGTGCATCCTCGGCATCCGGATCCCCGCCGTGTGGGCGAGATGCTTGAGCCAGCGGGTGGCGGCGTGCCGGTCCATCCGCCAACCATGGGTGCTGCGCAGAACCGGCCCCCTGGTGGGGTCCACCCATGCAGTGGAACACGCGTATCCGGGATCTCGGTAGTTGAGACCATGACCACGTCCGCGTCGGCCACCAGCCCTGCGCTCGGGAACGATTGGGGCGTCGCCGACGTTACCCCTCGCGCGGACCACCCGATCACTAAAATTCGGCTCCTGGAGACCCCGCCGGGCTGGGAATTGCAGACGACGAAGCCGGGCAGCTTGCTGACAGCCTTCGCGGTGGACCGCACGTACAGCGTCTGGGCAGACACCACTGACAAGACCGCCGGCAACGATGCCGTGGTCGAGTTCACACTCGGCGACCTGCGCTCGCTCTCCGACGGCGAGGTGTGGGCGGCACCGACGCCGTTCGCACAGCCCCAAGCCATGACCCGCGAGGAATTCCGCCGGCACTCGGCGGCCAGTTGTTGACGACACAGGAGTCCGTACCCACGCGATCACGACCGCGACGCGCACTCAATTCGGCAGATCCGGAAGCCGCGCAGGCCCTCAGCCCTCGCTCGGCGTGGTCATCGAGCGCTACGGCCTGGACGGGGCGACGGGTCAGCCTCGTTCCTCGAAGCCGCCGGCCGCCTCGTCGAGGTGGGCGAGGAGCCGGGTGACGGCTGGGGGTCGGGACCGACCGGCGACGGTGGCAGCGAAGACCTGACGGACGGACTCGTCGTCGCGGTGCAGGCGCAGCATTGCGATGTCGGCCGGCGTGCCCTGTACGGCCAGGGCGGGGACGAGCGCGACGCCGAGTCCGGCCGCGACGCAGCCGAGCTTGCCGATCCACTCCGCAGCCACGATGTCGATCTTTGGGGAAAAGCCGGTGGGCAGGCTGGCCCGCAGCAGCGTCTCCTCGGCCGTCGCCGAGCCGACGACGAACGGGTCGTCGGCGAGGTCGGCCAGCCGTACCGTGCCCCGATCGGCCAGCCGGTGTCCGCGGGCGACCGCCACCAGCAGTCGCTCGTCGAGCAGATGGTGCAGGTCGAAGCGGTCGGAGTCGATAGGACCGGTCGGCGACGAACTCACTACCGCGATGTCGGCGTCCCCGGTGACGAGGCGGTCGAGCAGGGTAGGGGTCATGCCCTCGACTAGCGACAGCGCCACCTGCGGATACGTAGCGCGGAACGCTGCCAGGGCCCGGGGCACCAGCGCGGCGACGGCGGTCGGGAACGCGCCGACCCGCAGCCTGCCAGTACCAAGACCGCGTAGCTCGTCGAGGTCGCGCTGGGCAGCGGTGAGCCGGGCGAGCACCGCCTCCGCGTGCGGCAGCAGGGTGCGCCCCTCTTCGGTGAGGACCACGCCGCGCGGTAGTCGGTCGAAAACCCGTACCCCGACCGCCGCTTCGAGTGCCGCGATCTGCCGCGAGACCGCCGACTGAGTGAAGCGTAGTTGGCGGGCGGCGGCGGTGATCGAGCGGTAACGCGCCACCGTCTGGAACACCTCGAGAAGCTGGGTCTCCATCCTGCCATGCTAGATACGCATCGCACTGATGCTGAACATTCGCTGGTCGCATCATTTTTGGCACCCTAGCGTGGCGACCATGACAGAGATCGCGGTGCTCGGCACCGGACACATGGGTGCGGCCATCACCCGCCGGCTCCTGGCCACCGGCCACCGAGTCACGGTCTGGAACCGCACCACCGCCCGGGCCGCCGCGCTGGCCGAGGTGGGTGCCGGGATCGCCGCCACACCGACCTCGGCCGTGGCCAGGGCCAACCTGGTGATCACCATCCTCACCGACGCCGCGGCGGTCGAGGCCACCCTCTTCGGAACCGGCGACGTCAACATCCCAGTGGCCGCCCTACGGCCTGGGGCGATCGTGGTGCAGATGTCGACGATCGGGCCGGACCAGGTACGCGCCGCTGCCGCCCGGCTGCCCGAATCAGTCGCCCTTCTTGACGCCCCGGTCGGCGGCAGTGTCGACACGGCCGACGCCGGCGCCTTGACGATCTTCGCCGGTGGACCCCCCGCCGTCGTCGACCGAGCCGAGCCCGTGCTGCGGTCGCTCGGCACAATCCGCCGGTGCGGCCCGGTGGGCACCGGATCCGCCCTGAAACTGGTAACCAACACCGCGCTGCTCACCGCGTTCGGCGCACTGCACGACACCCTGACCGTCGCCGAGGCACTCGGCATCGACCGGGCGGCGACGCTCGACGCCCTCCGCACAGGGGTACTGAGCGGCGTCATCGCCCGGGCGACCAAGAGTAGGGCCTCGTTCGCGATCGCGCTGGCCGGCAAGGACGCTGACCTCGCCCGCCGCGCGGCACCGACCACCCCGGTACTGGCCGCCGCGACCCGCCTTCTGCACGACGCCACCGACCAGCGGGCGGACCTGGCAACTCTGATCAACCTGGAGACCCAATGAACCTGACTCTGAACAACCCGCAGACCGTGTCCGCGCCGTTCGGCGACCGGTTCGCCCACGTCGCTCGGCTGGATCTCAACGGCGGCGCTCTGCTCATGCTCGCCGGACAGGTCGCCGTCGACGACCACGGCGAGGTGGTCGCGCCCGGTAACGCCGCCGCCCAGGCAGAGCGGATCTTCGAACTCATCACCGGGATCCTCGCCGCCCACGGCGCGACCCTCGCCGGCATCCTGCACATCCGCACCTTCATGACCAACCTAGACGACCTGCCCGCCTACGGCGCGGTACGCCGCCGACTACTCCCCGCCGACCCAGCCAGCATCCCCCCGGCCAGCACGACCGTCGAGGTCAACCGGCTCTTCCTGCCCGGGGCGGTGCTCGAGGTCGAGATCACGGCGGCGGTACGGACCACCGCCTGACCGGCGCCGGAGGTGGCGCGGCCACCGTCGCCGATCAACCTTCTCCCGGGGTATCGCCGACCCGGAACTCCTCCTGTCGCCGTTGTAGCCCGGGAGTTCCGTGGAGCCGCAGGCGACGACGATCGCGCCGGTGGACACGTCACGGATGGCGATCTCCGGTACGTCGCTGTGAGGTAGTGCCAGGTAACGATCGCCGGTGGAGGTGAAGCCGTTAAGGAACGGGCCGGGAAGATTGCGGCCCTGGATCCGTCCGTCGGCGAGCCAGGCCAGGTGACTCAGCGGAGTGTCCTGTCCCATGGCGACGTGCAGCCCGAGCCGTTTTCCGTCCGGGTGAGGGAAGAAGTAGGCCGCGCCCACCGAGGAATCCAGCCGCGCGCGGTCAAGCTCCGCACCGGTCGCCGCGTCGTAAGCGACCAACTCGTCCCCGGCTGGCAGGTATACCCACAGAACCCCTTGGGCGTCGAGGTGGCAGTTCGGCGCGCAAGGCAGCCCGGCGCACGAGATCGTATGTTCGCGGTGCCAGAGCACCTGGCCGAGCCGGTCACACACCACGAGTTCGTCGAGGGTCACTGCCGCCAGGTGCCGCTGGTTGACACTAGCCATGAACCTCTGCGCTTGCAGTGGCACATCGCATCGCGTGGCGACGCGAAAGTCGGCATCCAGAATGGTCGCCGACGACTCCGTCGGGTGAGTGACCATCCACCCGACTCCAGCGACTTCGCTGATCCATCCCACCGGAGGGAGAGCGACGTCGGCGATCAGGACAGGGCGCACCGCCGCAGCCTAACGCCGCGCCGCAGATAACCGTCGCCCTCGTCACTGGTCTGCAGGCGGGAGCGCATCAGACGACACCGCGCGATTTCACATTCTCTCATCGGCATGAGCGGACGCCGTCCGACCGGCAATCGGGGAACATCATGGTTGACACCTTCGGACGCCCCGAAGAGGTCACCGCCCAGGAGGCCCTGGTCAGAGGGATCCTGGTGGGATTCGAGTCTCAGCTGCCGGAATCCCGACCGACTCCGCCGTGGCGGATCTAGAGCCGCACGTCGATGGAGGACGGCCCCGCTGACTTGGCGTCAGCGGGCCCAGAACGACAAGCCGCGGCAGCCCGGCGGGAAGCAGCCAACGCTGACCACTTCGGTCTTCTCTGGGAGGTCACACCAGACCTCTCCCCCGGATCTCCGCAGGTCAGAGCCTTTCGCTTGGCCCGGGCTCGGTGAGCTCTTCGGACGCGGTGACCACTTCGCCAACCTGCGCCCAATCTGCTCCCACCTGCAAGGCCCGGCTAACCAGCCGCCCCTTACCGCTGTGACCTGCGCATACTTGCCCGCCAAGGAAGATAGAGGGCCGTCGACTGCTGCTCGAAACCGCGGAGCACTCCGGTTGAAGCAGGACGCTGCACCGACTCTGACCTGCGGAAACGAGAACGTCTAGGTCGGGGTGGGTGCAGTTGGATCCCGTTCACTGCCGTTGGATGCTGTTGAACGCCGTTCAGTGCACCCTTCTGCTCCCACCCCGCTCCCCAATCTCGGCACGACGTCACCGGCGTATGACCGGCAAACACCGGGTGCCGCCGCCCAGACCGACACCGGCGTGGCTGCCGGATGTGCTGCACCAAACCACCATCTGCGATGCGGGTTGCTGCCTCGGCGTCACCGCGTCGAGCAGCTCCCAATCCGCTCCGGGAGGGCATCTGTCAGCCGACTCTCCACGAGCTGCGGCCCGGTCGCTGCGACGACCACACCGAATCCGCGAGTCCCAGACCGCTTTACAGCGCAGCAGCGACGGTCCGGCTCAACGCAGGTCGATCTCGACGTCGTGTTCCGCGAAGATGCCGAGCAGGTACTCCATGGTCGCCGCCGGTGCGAGTCGTCGCCCATCGTAGCCGGCGACGAGGTGGTCACGAGCGACGGTCGAGTCGTGCCATGCCAGCCGGAACGGTGTCCTCGCGCCGAACCTTCCGCGGAGGCAGTCGTCGAAGGCGTCGGGGTTGCAGCCGAAGTATCCGCCCGGGCCGTTGATCGCCTCGCCGATCGCGCAGTAGAACCCTTCGACGTCGGTGACGAAGCGGCCGTCGAGGTCGTACGTGGTACCGGTCGGTCGGTCCTGCGCAACGGACTGGTGGGCGGCCGCGACCATGGCCCACTGGTGCCGCAACTCCCGGCCGTAGCCGGACCACATGTTTCTCCGGGCGGGCGGCCCGTGGTGCCAGTGCGTGAGGATGTCGAGGACTGCCGTGGGCAGCGGTTCCTGTGGGTCGCTGTCGACGGTCACGTCGAGGAGCTCGCCCCCGAACCGCCACGGCTCGCCTGACTCAACCGTTCCGGACACCACAGCGTCGATCACCCGATGGGCCGAGCCGTCGGCCGCGATCGTGTGCACCTCAGCGCGGATGCGACGGCGACGCACGCTGGCCTTGGTCGACTGCCCGACCGCGTCGAGCGCGGCCAGCAAGGGCGCCTCCGGCCGGCAGCCGAGAAGCCGGACCTGCGGCACCAGCGGTGAGGCCTGCTCGCGGAACACGCCACTGACGTCGCGGCATGTGCCGTACGGCGTCTCGTCCCCACCCAGGAGGACGAAATGGGCGACGTTGGCGGGACGCACCACGGCATCCGTGCGGTCGTAGACATGGACGAACCCGTCGAGGTCGATATCCACGGATCCGGGCCCCACCCGGCTTGGCCGCTGTCCGAGCACGATCACGTCACCGAGGTACTCGCCCGACCAGGACGGCGACATGCCCTGCGATGGCGCGGGCGCCGTTATCGCGACGTCACCGAGCCAGGCCCGTTCGGTGCCGAGGGCCTCGGCGGGCAGCCGGTTGAGCAGGTCGGCGAACGCGCCGTCCGGAGCGCAGCCAATGAGGGTAAACCGTTCCCGCGGTCGCTGAGGCAGGTCGACGAACAGTCCTTCTATCTCCGCGCACGCCGCCAGCGGCACATCGTCCTCATAGACGCTGTCGAAGCCGACGTCGCCGAGGAGCAGCCATCGCGGGCCCGCCGGATGTTCCCGTATCCGGTGCTCCTGCTGCGGCGCACGGCCATCCTTGGAGCCGGCGCTCGTCGTCACGCCAGTGATTCTATCCGGGCTACCGACCCGCGTAAGGAACGCGTCACCGCCCGTCTGCCCTGGCTCGCCCGCATCCTGCAACGCCGCGCGAGTAGGCCCGTCAGAGCCAGGGACCGTCGTAACTAACCGCGGTAGGCGATCAACATCATGTACGGCGTCGGTCCTCTGAACCGCCAGCGGTCGACGTGTGCCACGCTGCGGCGGTGACGATCACCAGAGCGACTGTTGCCGGAGCAGTCATCGCCTTCGCTGGGCAGGCATTGGCCGCTGGGGTCACGGCCGCATCGGCTATCGCCGCTGGTGGGGGCCCGAACGCGGACCTCGATGCCGGCGGGAGACTAGCGGCGCTGCTCCTCGGCGTCGTCATATACGGCATCGCGCAACTGGTGTTGCTGGGCTGCTGTGTCGCGCTGTCCGGACGACTCGGCCACGGATCATGGGCTGGCCTCGTGACCGGCTGGGCATTAGGACTAGCCCT
Organism: Micromonospora sp. NPDC018662; assembly: GCF_044391475.1. Lineage (NCBI taxonomy): Bacteria > Bacillati > Actinomycetota > Actinomycetes > Micromonosporales > Micromonosporaceae > Micromonospora > Micromonospora sp. NPDC018662. The sequence continues at coordinate 180,066 of NZ_JBISAC010000012.1, read as the reverse complement.
GAGCCTGTATTACCTGTGCGGAGGCTTCGGCGCCTGACGAGCAGGCCTCAACAGGACCGGACGTCGGCCGCAACGGGCAGCGTGTGCGCTGAGACGCCCGGTCCGCACCGAACGACGCTGTCCGGGCGTCTACGCGTGGATAGGTCATATTCGGATGCCCGGTCATCAGGTACCAGCGAACCTCGGCCACCTGGCGTAAGCGACCCACGCGGGCAAGGTGAACGCAGGCCGCGGCAATGTCTTCCCGGCGGTAGCCGCCATCGACGGCTTCGTCGAGGAACCAGCGGATCCGCCCGACTCGCTCGCCCGGCAACAGTCAGACGGCGTACTTGGTGCCGTCACTCAGCCGGAGACGAGATCTTCTTGTTGGTATTCCGCCCAAAGCTCCTGTGCCTCCCGGGCCATGGCCTTTGCCTGGCGTGCCTTCCGCCTGCTGAAGTTTGGCGTGGCCCGGGGCGGCCTTGCATGTCCTGAACCGCGACGGGGCAGTTGCTCGAGCCGCGCCGCCTGATCCTCCAGCGCGTACGACAAGATCTTGAGATTGGCGGCCCGGTTACGGGCGACGGCCTCGCGAGCGGCTGTGATCGCCTCCTCGCCCAGCGCCAGCGCCTCGGCCGTGCGGCCTGCGTCGTTCAGCCGTACCGCCTGCCGCCTCAGCATCTCTGCGTGTCGCGCCAGAATTGCCGGCCGGTTGACCGCCGCGACCTCACGCTGCAGTTCGAGGGTCTCTTCGCCAACGGCCAGGGCCTCGTCGAGCCGGCCGGACTTGGACAGTCCGTTGGCCAGGTTCGACAGCGACAGCGCCAGGTCCCGCAGGTGCCCGGCCCGGTTGTCAGCAACGAGCTCCCGACGCAGCTGCACTGCCTCTATCGTCAACGCGAGACTGGCCTGTCGCTCCTCGATGACGGCTCCAAGGTTGCCCACCGCCTCGGCCAGCCTCGACAGGTAGGCCTCCCGATCGACAGCGGCCAGTTCGCGATACAGCTTCACCGCCTCGTCGGTCGCGGCCACGGCCTCCGAATGCCGGCCCATATCGCTGAGCCGCCCGCCGTACGTATCCAGGCACGACGCGAGCAACGGACGATGCACCTCGGGCTGGGCTGCGACAAGCTCACGGCTCAGTTCGACCGCCTCCGCGGCCGCCGCCAAAGCCTCCGTCGATCGTCGTACTCCCGCCAGGCAAACCGCCTGGTTCTTCAGGGCAATCACCATGTAGACGAGATGCCGTGGCCGGCTGCACTTCACCGAGTCACGGAAATGCGTGACAGTCTCGGCGCCAACTTCGACCGCCTCCTTCCACCGCCCTGCCTCGTACAGCCGGCTCGCGTGCAGGCTCAAGACCCTGCCCAGGGCGTCGTGCATCTCCGAGCCGACCGGTTGGCCCTCAGCCAGCCCGCGCAGCAACTGCAGAGCGCGGTCGCTGACTTGCAACGCCTCCACCTGGTGCCCAGTCGCCGCCAACGCCATCGCGTAGGGCTCGAGGAGCCGGCACATCAGGACCTCAGGGCATGCATCCATCAACGCCAACGCCTCACGACCGGCAGCCAGCGCCGCCGACGCCCGGCCGGAACCCACAAGTCGCCTGGCGAGTGCCCCAAGGGCCTCAGCGAGCTGCTCCTCGTGGCGGCGGTCGATGGTGTAAAGCTCCCGGGCCAGCCGGACCGCCTCCTCGGCACACTCCAGCCCTTCCGCCGGGCGACCAGCGTCCGACAAGTAGGAGGACAGGTTGATGCATGCCACGACGAGAGTTGGCAGAGCAGCGCCACGGTCCCGCGCTGTCAAGCCATACGACATCTCCACAGCCCGGCGACCCGTCTTCACCGCATCGTCGAAACGGCCAGCTCGTGACAGCTCCACCGCCTCGTCGACCACCGCGCCGACCTGGCGCAGCGATGCGTCAACCCGTGTCCCCCGCCGCAGCCATCTACGCCAACCCGTCGACTTCACACGGGCGAATATAAGCGCAAATGATCAGCCCATCGGCCCTCGATGCCGGACCGCAGACGCTTCGGGTTCGCCGCAGAGGACACCGAACAGGAATGCCTGGTCAGAGGGTTTCCAGTGGGATTCGAGTCTCAGCTGCCGGAATCCCGACCGGCTCCGCGATGGTGAATCCAGAGCCGCACGTCGATGGAGTACGGCCCCGCTGACTTGGCGCCAGCGGGCCCAGGACGACAAGCCGCGACAGCCAGGCGGGGAGCAGCCAACGCTGACCACTTCGGTCTTTCCGGGGGCCATGCCGGACCGCGCTACCACATCACCGCAGGTCAAAGCCCTCTGCTCGGTCCCGGCCCGGTGAGCACTTCGGGCACGCTGACCACTTCGCCAAGCTGCACCCAGTCTGCTCCCACTTGCAAGGCTAGGTCATCCACCAGCCCTTACCGCCGTGACCTGCGCATACTCCCCCACCAGGACACATAGAGCGCCGTCGACGGTTGCTCAAACCCGCGGAGCACTCCGTGTGATACAGGAGACCGCACCGACTCTGACCTGCGAAAACGCGAAGCCGCAGGCAGGGTTGGGTGCAGTTGGGTGCGACCATCTGCCGTTCGGTGCGGTTCAGGGCCGTTCAGCGCACCCTGCTGCTCCCAACCTGCTCCCCCGATCAAGGGCCCGCGACCGGGCTGCTGCGTCCAGCCTGCGTCGACCCGTCCTGCACGTCGTTCGTCAGACACTGTGGCCACTTGCCCGAGCCGTCCTGGCTGACGCCGACGCCCGGTCAGCGACCGTTGGGCTCAGTTGGCTCCCGATCCGCTCCCACGGCCCGGTTGTCAACCCGACATGCTCAGGTATGCCGCGCCTTATCAGCGGCAGATCCGCGCAGCTGATCAACCGGTCGCTTCTTGCTTTTCGAGCCACCTACGCACCGCGGCAAGGTCGGCGTCGACCAGTCCGAGGCACGGATCGACGCGGTGCAGCAGCGCCGGCTGCGAGTGGTGCGCGGCAACCCAACGCCGATCGGCGTCCGTGATCTCATCATCGAGCCAGACGAACGCACGTCCGGCCGCCCACCGCGCTAGGCGCACAGTCTTCCAATGCACACCGCGCCCCAACTCCTCGTCGTCGTCAGGCCAGTCCACGACCGCAAGCACCGGAAGGCCAAGCCGCGGCGCGACGACCTCGTTCGCCTCCGCCATCCACGTGCTCGCCCAGACCAACTCACCCGGCAGAGCAAGCAGACGCCCGCCGTCAGCTGGATCAAGCCGATCCAGCAGCGGATTGCCAAAGCCGTCAACAGCGTCGCCTACCCCGCTGCCGAAACGGCGTACGCCCGTCGACCGGGCCCGGAACGGAATGAGCACACCGTCAACATCGACAAAAGTCAACGGTCGCGTAGCGCCGACAAGCACCCTGAAACCGTACCCGCAGGCCACCGACGGGCCCGGACGCGATCCGACCCCATCGACGGTAACGCTCCGCAGCGCGCGAGGAGCGGCAGATGCGTGCACGAAAGCTGGTCCCAACACACCGTGGGGGCGTCCGTTCCTGGGATGCGCCGTCGGCGCCGCAATGCCGGATGATCCCTGCGTGGAAATCACCCAACTGCTCCGAGCCGGAGTGACCAAACCGCACCCCGATCAGGCGGCCAGTGCCACCTGGCTGGCCATGGTGTACGCCAGCACCAGGGCAGTCGGCGGTGTGGTCACCACCTCGGTCGAGGAGCCGACGACCGGCCGAAACCACTACAGGGTCGGTGTGCGACTTCGTGATGGCAGGCCCTTGAGCATCCTCTTCAACGCTGCGGCATTCCTGGTCGCTGGAGCCGAACGACAAGATCCCCACATGGTCAACGCGGTGTTCGTTGACGTCCCCGGCGGGGAGATCTACCGCCGCGCAGCGCTGCGGCTCGCCACCACGGCAGAGCTGAATCAGCCGCTTGAAGACCGACACCTGCATCTTCTTACCGAAGAAGAACGCCAGGATGTCGCCTACCACCAACCGAGTCGGCTCGGTGACCTGCTCTTCAACTGGTTCGACTGAGCTACCCCTCCGCGCTGGCCATACGGCATGAGCGGATGTCCGGACAGACAGTGCTGCCGGTCAGCGGGCCAGGACAAGCAGGGCCGTGATCATCATTTGAGGGTCGATGGTGGTTGGTCGGTCGCTCACCTGCCCATCGCCCAGTTCAACCACCCGCCATTCGCCGTCCACGCGCAGAGCGAGGTCGACGGTGACGAAGGGCAGGCCGAGCCCGGCGATCATCGGTGCGATCGGGGCCAGGTCGATCCCGGCCGGCGCGGGATCATGCGGGCTGTCGGGATGCGGTCCGATCAGGACGCACACACCGTCGACCCACCACGTGCGGACTTCGGCGGATGTGAACCGCTCGAAGCGCCGCAGTACGAAACCGCCCACGAAGTCGTCGTCACGCAGCTCCAGAAACCGCCTGGCCACGTGCCACGCAGCCGCGCCGTCCTCCAGGTCCGGGATGAACGTCGCCTCATTCCAGTAGTGCTTCATCGACTTGCTGTAGTCACGCAGCACCGCCGGTCCCGCGCCCAGTTCGACCCGCGCGCGGTCGAAGCTGGCCCGGTCCGAGCCCGTGGTCCACACCGACAGTGGAGTGGCCGCAGCCAGAGCGGCATACCAACCGGGCAGCTCGTGTGCCCGCCGGTAGTGCTCAGCATTGGTCCTCAACACCACACCGCGATCGGCGAGCAACTCGGCGAACGCGGCGTACCGCTCGCTGCGCAGCATCCAGCCGCGGTACACGGCCGTACCAGTGCCCGAGACCGAGGCGACCGCCCGTCGCGCATCTGCGCCCCGCGCCAACGCATCGTGGTCGACCACCGCAACATCGATCCCGGCGGCACGGGCGGCCTGCGCCTCCGCCGCGAAATGCTCGTCTGGGTGGCGCGGCCGTAGCGGGTTCGCGGGAACGAGAAGGATCACGCTCATATCCTGCCCCACGCGGCCGTTCGACCTCGACCTGTTGTCCCGGCCGCCACCCGAAACGCGGCATGAGCGGACACTGGTGACAGACCAACTCGGGTTCTGTGGATCGCCGCCTTTTCCCGCCGAGGTCTTGCTTGACAACCTGCAGCCCAAGAAGTTACGTAATGCTCCTAGCAAGATCTGCACATTCGAGTCCGCGGTTTCGGTGCATGCCGGATGGCTTCGCTTCGCGGACTCAACCATCTCACCGTCGACCACCGGCCGCTGAGCCGCCTGTGTCAGTGGCCCTGTCGCCACCCGTTGGGAGAACCGTGCCGCTTGTCGCCGGGGTCGACTCCTCGACCCAGTCGTGCAAGGTCGTGATCCGCGACGCCGAAACCGGAAAGCTCGTGCGTGAGGGCCGCGTACCGCACCCAGTCGGCACGGCCGTGCCGCCCGCCGCGTGGGAGGCCGCGTTGTTGGGCGCGGTCGAGCGGGCCGGCGGACTGGACGATGTGGCGGCGGCCTCGGTCGCCGGGCAGATGCAAGGCATGGTGTGCCTGGACGCGGACGGCATGGTTGTCCGCGACGCTGTGCTGTGGAACGACACCCGCTCGGCCGGGGCTGCCCATGACCTCGTTTCGGATCTTGGAGGTGGAGAGGTCGGGTCGCGAGCGTGGGCCGATGCTGTCGGGTTGGTGCCGGTGGCCAGCTTCACCGTCACAAAGCTGCGCTGGCTGGCCTCGGCGGAGCCGGACAACGCCGCACGTACGCAAGCGGTGTGTCTGCCGCATGATTGGCTGACCTGGCGGCTGGCCGGCGCGGGTGGGTTGGCCGCGCTGTGTACAGACCGCAGCGAGGCCAGTGGGACCGGGTACTGGTCGGCCGCAACCGGTAAGTACCGACGCGATCTGGTCGGGTTGGCGTTCGGTCGTGATGACCTGCTGCTGCCGGAGGTGCTCGGACCGACCGGTCAGGCGGGGCAGCTGCGCACCGGCGCACCGTTGGGCGCTGGTGGCGGCGACTGCGCAGCGGCGGTGCTGGGTGCCGGCGCCGAGCCGGGCGACGTGGTCGTGTCGATCGGCACGTCGGGCATCGTGTCCACTGTGGCCGACGTGCCAGCCATCGACCCGAGCGGGATCGTGGCCGGGTATGCCGACATGACCGGCCGCTTCCTGCCGCTGGTGTGTACGCTCAACGCCGCCCGGGTGCTGGACGCCACCGCGACCATGCTGCGGGTGGACCATGCAGAGCTGTCCGCGCTGGCGTTGTCCGCCCCGCCTGGTGCCGACGGGCTGGTCCTGGTGCCCTACCTCGAGGGTGAGCGCACACCGAACCTTCCGCATGCCACCGGCGCCGTGCACGGCTTGACCTTGCGGACCTCGACCCCCTCTCACCTGGCCCGCGCCGCTATTGAGGGGATGCTGTGCGCACTCGCCGACGGGCTGGACGCGATGATCGCGCAGGGTACGACGGTCAAACGGATCCTCCTGGTCGGCGGCGGCACCCGCTCGGAGGCGGTACGCCAGATCGCGCCTACAGTCTTCGGCCGGCCCGTACTCGTACCACCGCTGGGCGAGCACGTCGCTGACGGTGCCGCCCGGCAGGCGGCATGGCTGTTGTCGGGCGGGCAGCAACCACACGCATGGACCGTCGGACGGGTTGAGAAGCACGAGGCAGACGCCGTACCTGCGATCCGCGAACGGTACTCCGCCGCTCGGGCCCAGGTTCTCAACCGGGTTGACTGATCGCCGACGATCCCACCGGCGGTGTGCCCGGCCGGCCATCGACCGCATCACCGGCGCGCTCATCTACGCTGATGCACACCCAAACAACGGTGATGCCAGCGCCGAGAACGTCATCCCCATTCACGGTCATTCGATCTGGACTAATGCGAAAAACGACCGAGTCATCAGGTCCTGATCAGGTGCACTCTCATCGGCATGACAGATAAGTCACAGGCAATGAGAGCGACTACCTTAACGTGGCTACTTCGGCCAGCGAATGTGCCCCTTATCGACCCACCAGCCGTTCAAGTATTCGACATCCGTGACGCCGTCCTGGTACACGCTCTCAAAACTTGGGCTTAGTCGGGCCACTGCCCAGAGCGTGTTCGCGAGGTGCGCATACTCTTCGTCGGTCGCGTCCTCACTGAGCTCAACGGTGATTCTTCTCTTCTTGGGCATCGTTCACCTTCCGGGTGCGGGACAGTCAGCCTAATGGCTCCTGAGGCGACCGGGTAGAGAGCAAGCTTCCGGTTCGGAGCCCGTCCCAGGAGCCCCATCCCCCGCCAGCGGATCAACTCTCATCGGCATGAGCGTGCACCCGATCAAGCTGTCTATGATGCCGCCCATCACGGTCGGTGGCGACGTCGATCGGCGGCCCATCATGGTCATTCGATCGTCTCAGCCACCACCGGGCCGCCCGGCCCTCGGCCCCGCGAAGTGGCTAACAAGCTGACTCCTTCAGGCACGCCGAAAAGGTCACCGCGTAGAAGGCCCTGCTCAGAGGTTTGCCGGTGGGATTCGGGTCTCAACTCGCGGGATCGATACCGTCGCCATCACGACGGCACCTAGAGCCGTGCGTCGATGCGGCATGGCCCGCGTGATCGGCGTTGGCAGGCCGCAGGCCGACAGCCGGCACCAGCCAGGCGGGGAGCAGCGAACCCTGACCACTTCGGCCTTCTCTGGGAGGTCACGCCGCACCGCTCGACCGCATCACCGCAGGTCAAACCCGTCGTCACTGTTTGGTGTTGGTGAGCGCTTCGGGTGCGGTGACCGCTTCGCCAGGCTGCACCCAATCTGCTCCCACTGGCAAGGCCAGGCCATCGAGCGGCTCCTTACCGCCGTGACCTGCGCATAATCCCCTGCCAGGCGACATAGATTGCTGCCGACTGCTGCACAAAACGGCTGAGCACTCCGTGTGAAGCAGGACGCTGCACCGACTCTGACCTGCGGAAACGAGAACGTGCAGGTCGGGGTGGGTGCAGTTGGATGCCGTTCAGGGCCGTTGAATGCTGTTCAACGCCGTTCCGTGCACCCGTCTGCTCCCATCCCGCTCCCCCCAGTCTGGGCACGATACCGCCACCGGATGATCGGCGGATACGTCTGCTGCCGCCCAGGCCGGCACCGGTGCGGTTGCCGTATGTGCGGTGTCAGGCCATCAGCAGCGATGCATCGCTGCCTCCACGTCACCCGCGTCCAGCAGCTCCCAACCCCGCTCCCGGAGGGCGTCTGTCAGCTCGCGGATCGCAGCGGGTACGCGAATCGGGCAAGGCGCGAAGGGCGGCGTGGTGCCTACCTGATGGAAGATCCGACCAGCGATGTCAACGCGGGCAGCTCGGCGTCTGGGGTCCGACATCATGGCGCCGCTACCGCAGAAGGAGGTTGTCTAACTGGCGTTCCCAGAGCACGTAGTTGACTTCTTCCTCAAGAATGTCGTTGCCGGCACGGACCAGGTACTCGAAGATCGTCAGCCGATCCCAGTGCGGGTTGTCCAGCGCGGTATCAAGAATCAGCTCGAAGGTCTCCTCGTCATCGGGGGAGATCACCTCGATGGGCTCATCGTCTGCGGAGATCCACACAGTTTGCGCACTGCGCGTGTCATCGTCATGGACCACGGGGCCTCCCAGGAAGAGGGCGTGTGGCTCGACGGTACGGATGCCAACCGCTGCGGCTCCATGACTGATCGTGGCGGGATACCGACGCACGGCTGACGCGTCCGCGCCATCGGTGTGGCACCGGCGATGCACACCTTCATCCCCCGGCGGCTGCCTACGCTGGCGATGATCCGCTATATGTGAGCAGGACGTACACGAGAAGGGACACCTCACTGGTAGCCGTCCAGATCGCGGTCGTCGACCCGCTGCCGTTGTTCCGCGACGGTGCTGTGGCTGCCCTCGCCGCTGACGGCCGAGCAGTGCAGACCCCGACCGACGTCGTGGCGTGGGCCCTCCAGGCCCAGGAAGCCATCGTGATCCTGACGGTGCGCAGCGAAGACGACTGGGACGTGCTGGAGCGGTTGCACGAGATCGACCCAGCCACGTGCGCCGTGGTGGTCCTGCTCGACGAGGACTCCGCCGCAGCGGGGGTTCGCGCGGTGCGCGCCGGAGCCCGCTCCGTCCTTATGCGCAACGCTTCGCCCGAGACGATGCGGCGCGCGGCAGCGGCGCTGCTGGACGGCCAGTCCGTTCTGCCCACCGCTGTGCTAGCCGCCTTCGCCGCCGGTGGCGGAGTGCCGGGCAGCCGATCCCAGGCCGTGTCCACCGAACAGCTCTCCTGGCTGCGTGCGCTGGCGGCCGGTCATACCGTCACACAGTTGGCCGAGCAGGTCGGATACTCCGAGCGCGCAATGTTTCGGCTGCTGCGTGCGCTCTACCGGGAGATGGGCGTACAGGGCCGCGTGGAGGCGTTGATGGTTGCCCAGGCGAACGGGTGGCTAGGGTCGCCGGCTCGCAGGTGAGCTGCGTCTAGGAGGGTTCGAACTTCGGTTCGGTACCGGACGCAGTCGCGAGCACCGCGTCGAACTCGCCTGGCGCGGCATTCACTCGCAGCAGCTCCAGCATGAACTTCAGGCGGTCCCTGAGAACCGGCGGCGGCACCGGGGTCACGTCGCGAGCCCGCCGAAATGCCTCTACGGCTGAGTCGAGCGGTTTGCCAGAGCCCACCCGCTGACCGACGATGGCTAGCCCTTCGAAGTCCCAGGCGGCGAAGTCGCGGTCATCACGTGTGTGGCGCTTGACCGCCTCCCGTTGCAGATCCCGGAAGAGCGATCGAGCCTCCGTCTCCGAGTCGGTCGCGAACGCTGTCAACGCCTGCAGCGCCAACACAACGAGGGATCGATTGGCCAGGCGGTATCGATCGGCGCCCTGGATCTCACGCCTCGCCTGCTCGGGATGTCCGTTCCTGAGGAACACCATGGCGAGGGTTGTTCGCGCCTGGAGAACCGTCACCGGGTCCTGCAGTTCACGGGCCCATGTGACAGCCTGATGTGCGATTCTCGCGGCCTCAGCCAGATATCCGGTGTCGAGCAGCAGGTCGGCCCGCGCGTCGAGGCACCGTACCCGCAGCGAGGGATCCTCCGGGTGCTCACGGGCCGCCTCGTCCGCGATACCCCATAGGCGGTCGGCCTCATCCACATCCCGCAGCTCCGAATGCCATCTCGCCAGACTGATGGCGATGTCGACCGCAGACCTGTGCCCGCCGTTTTGGGCCAGCGACAATGCCGCGTGGCCGCGGCGTATCGCCTCCGGGTATGCACCGCGCCTACGCAGGCACTTTGCAAGACCTGACAACGCGGCTGCTTGGTCCAGCGCGTCGTACTCCTCCTCCGCCATTCCGAGGGCGCCCAGGTAGTACTCCCCAGCTTGGGCCGCGTCACCTGCCTCCCAGTGCACCGCGGCGAGATTGATGAACAGCTTGCGCCGGCCGTGTCGCCAGTTGGCACGACTCGCATGCTGCACCGCGGACTCGAACGCGGTCCGCGCATCGTCGATTCGGCCCCGAGACAGGTAGATGCAGCCGAGAGCGTTGTCGTTCTGCAGCTCGCGGAAGGGCTTGCCCAGGTTGCCGGCCAGTGCCTCGCGAGCCGCCAGCATCAGGTGGCCGGCTTGCCACCGCGAAAGTGCTCTCTCCATCTCGTTGATCAAGGAGTACGCCGATAGCCACAGCTCGGCCCGGATCCGAATGTCGAGCTCTGCGAAGTGGAGGTCCAAGTCCTCTACCCGCTTGACGCTCTTGATTGGCCGCCGGCACCGGGACAGCAGGTCGGCGGCAGCAGGCAACAGTCGCGCAGGTCCGTCAGGACGCCGCGCAAGTTCGTCGTGGACCTCTGGCGACAGCAGGTGGTATCGGTGGCCGACGGCGGTGATGACGGTGCTCTCGACGAGTTCCGGGAGCACCACTGCCACCCGTCCTGCGGCCGTCTCGTTCGCGAGGAGTCCGCTCACTTGCTCGGCGGTCACCGGCACGCGGTACGCCGCGAGCGCGATGACGACCAGCCGCTGCTCGTCGCTGAGCCATTCGACCAGCACTTCAGAGAGCCGGCCGGCCCGTGCCGACGGCGCCTCCCGCGCCAGCAGCTCGGCTAGCTCGCGGGCGTTAAGCCTCCGCCCTGCCAACGTAAGCACGGTGCGGAAGAGTTGTGCCCGCCGGGGAACGCCCTGCAATACGTTGTAGAGCAGGTCGGGTTTAGTGCGGGCCAGGCTGGAGAGACCCAGCCGGTCGGCGGCATCTAGCTGCTCTACATACGTGCCGAAATCCTGCGGCGGAAGGCCGTCGATTCCAATGCGTGGAGCGTCCTTGAACCAGCCGGCAGCGGTCGATGCGACCGGAAGGTCACGCAGCTCCAGGATCACCTTGACCCGACGCAGCCCACCGGAGAGGATTTCGAACGCTTCGTTCAGCTCTAGGCTGGTGACGGAGTACCGGTCCGGATCGACCAGACGCTGGGCGTTCTGGACCAGGATGGTCACCGGCTCGTCGTCCGGTGCCTGCATCGCCGCTTCCAGCCGGCTCAGCAGGTCTTCGCCCGGCCGTCGTCGTTTCCCGACTGCTGTGCCGAGCGCAATGTCGTCCAAGAGGGCCCTGACGTCGAGCGGCGGCCCCGCACCGAGGTCATGCTCGCGTAGCTCCCGTGCCAGCCCGGTCTCGCGTAACACCCACCGCACCAGCGTCGTCTTTCCCCCGCCGGCCCGACCGTGCACCAGGATGACACTCGACCTGTCGGTCCTCAGCGCCGCCGCCAAACGGTCGCGTTCGTTCACCTGGTTGATCGGGTCGGCACCACCGCCGCTCGATGCCCGCCGTGCCGGGATCGATGCCGCGACCCCGCCGACGACCCTGGGCATCGCGTACGCTTCGCCCGCAATGATGACGACCGTGTCCGCGATCATCGAGACGTTGCTTGCTCCCGGCGGATCCTGATCCCGCCGTCTTGCCGCGAACGCCGCCACGGCCGTGGCGACTCCCGATCCGATCGCGACGAACCAGCTGACCCGCTCGACCCAGTTCCAGGCCGCTACGCGGTGCCCGACCAGGGCGCTCCACCAGTCCAGCCACGTGCCGACGAGCGTCAACGCGGTAAGCACGCACAGCGGGGCCGTCCAACGCATGAGGCGAAACCAGCGCCGACGGCTCACCTCGTCATCATCGCGGCAAGGCGGCGTCAGCTGAGTAAGACATCGACGGCAGTAGGGTTTGCGACAGATCTCTTGACTAGCCACTACCACACGGCGGTACTCCGCGGTCCACGCCCGTGGCCCTGCGCAGACAGCGGTATCCACGGGAATCCCCGCCATCCCTGTGCTGCCACCCCGGCCCGTTGGTCCGCTTGACCTGCAGCTGCGTCGGAGCCGCAGAAGCCCGGACGTGTTGCCCTAACGATCCAGCAGTGACCCCTCCTGGCGTAGATCGTGAGTCCTCCTCCTTTGACCTACGAGGGTCGTCAACGGCGTGTCGGGTTGGCCGCGGATGCGGTGTTCCACCGCGGGGCGGTCGCGTGGCATAGTGACCGGATGATCGACAGCCGTGGGGCGTTGGAGGCTGTGGTCCGGCATGCCGTGGAGCTTGAGGACGATTACGACGACATCGCGCCAACCGTCACGGCCCTGACGGCGTCCGGGGACACTGCCTTAGTACCCCGGTTGCAGCAGGTACTGGACCGGTTCCTCGACGAGGGGAACTTCTACGGCCGGGACCTGATTGCCGGTGTCTTGGCTGGCATCGAAGGTGTGGCGGCGCTGCCGGTGCTGCTACGCGCCTCGGCGCGCGATCTCGGGGACGACCAGGACAGCTTGCAGGCCGAGATCATCGAGCTGCTGCACGCGGATCGGGCGACCGGCCGGCGTGTCGCGCGTGATTTCGCCGCAGGTGATACGCCGGAGCTTCGCCGTGTGGGGTTGTGGGCGCTCGGGTTCGTGGTCGAAGCACAGGATGTCGACCTGCTGGCCGCGGCCGTGACCGACGCCGACCCGGAGATCAGATCCATGGCGGTCGGGTCGATCCCTGACCCAGCCGGCGACGACTAGGCATTCGGCGCACTCGTTATGGCGTTGCATGACCTGAACGAGCAGGTACGGGTATCGGCCGCGAGCAGGCTTGGCTACACCGGCCGGGTTGACGCGGTCGAACCGCTCGTTGCTCTCGCCGCCGACCCGACTCCGCGGGTACGGTCCATGGTCGCCTACGCACTCGGGCGACTCGGCAGTCACGAGGCGGCCGGGGCTCTGCAACGTCTCCTCCACGACCCCGACCGGCATGTCCGCGAGAACGCTGCGGAGGCACTCGGCTCGGTTGGAGGGCCGGCGGCGGTCGATACGCTACTGGAGCTGGCTGCCGACCAGGACCCGAAGCTACGCGTCCAAGCCTCAAAGGCGCTCGCGAAGGTGGCCGACTCGGATCCCCGCGTGGCGCCGCAACTCACGATGCTGGCAGGAGACGGCGAGGCCGCAGTACGGGCGGCGACCCTTAGCGGACTCGCCCGCGCCGGTGGCGAGGCTGCGTGGCACGGGGGGCATATCTTGGTCGAATTGGTGGAAGATCCGGATCCAATGGTCCGTCAGCGGGTTGCAGTCGTGGCACGACATGTCGCGCCTGACGCCGCACCGGACATTCTCCGCCGGTATACCCGCGACCCTGATCAGACCCTGCGCCGACTTGCCGCAACCGAACTGGACCGACTGACCAACCCCACCGCTCGCTGACCCGGCAGCCCACCGTCAGCGGTCCGCTGGCTAGACCGTTGTGGACGTTCCCGCGAGGTTGTCCGACCGGGCCCGAGTGTTCGCCACAAGTCAGAGCCCCATGACCGACCCGGTCGACGCCCGCAGCGTCGCTGTGGTCGCCCTGCACACCGAAGGTCTACGGCTGCCACTGGTGCGGCACGGCTGTCGGGCACACTGATCGCATGGACCTCCCCTACCCGTGTGTTTGTTGCGGCTACCGCACGTTGGGGGATCCGCCGGGCTCACACGAAATCTGCCCTGTGTGCCGCTGGGAGGACGATGTTTACCAGCTACGTTGGCCCTACCGGGCAGGCGGCGCGAACAAATCCTCATTGGTTGACGCGCAACGCAACTTTGGCACGTACGGCGCCTGCGACGAGGACGACCTCGTCGAGAACCGAGCCGACCCGGCCGACTACGGCAGAGAACCGCACTGGCGGACGATCGACCTTCAAGGGGACCGCTTCGAGCCACGCGGTGGCGCCCTGGCGGCTTGGCCGGATGATCGGACCGTCCTGTATTGGTGGCGCCGCCGCACGGGCCGGACTTGGTGGGAGGACATGCAGGCCATCGGTTTCCCCGAGCCACCAGTGGACGACGCCGATCCAACCGGCTTCGCCAAGGCAGTCCGCGCAGTTGCATCTGTGGCAACCCCGGCCGATCCGGACAATCTCTCGGGCATGTCGATCGATTTCGACCACTACCTGCTCGGGTGCCCCTCGATCCGGGAAGTGACCGTGACCACAGGCCCCGACCCTGCCCAGCAGATCACGGCCGTCTGTATCGCCGAGCCGGCGGCGTCACCGATGCGTGTCGCGGGAGAGGTCAAGCAAGCCTGGCTACGTGACCTGCGATACCGCCACTGGGAAGTCCACCGGTTACGCACCACGGCGACGACAGTCGAACTCGACGTTGCCACTCGCGTCGACGAAGACGGTTACTACATCACCGGGCTGATCGTCGTGCGGTGGCCGCCCGCTCGAGGCGGGGACCGCTCGTGACAGCGGACTCGCGCAATGCTTCATCCACTCAAGAAACTGATTGAGACGCGGTGGGTAGCCGCTCTTCGACATGTGCGGACGCCGCCCTCCCACTTCCGCGGGAGCGCCAGCGCTGACGCCTTCGGTGCCGCCGAAGAGGTCATCGAGCAAAGTGCCCTGGTCAGCAGGTATCCGGTGGGACTTGAGTCTCAGCCCGGACTACCGCCCTTCCGCCATCTACGAGTAGACGACTCTCCGCGCGGACCTGCCGCCCCGACCCAGGGCCGAGGCGGCAACCGAATCCCGCCAGCCCACCTAATCGCGCCGGGGGCCCGTCTCGTACGAGGTGCCGGGCGCCGACCACGACCCGACGTACTCAAACGGGTGCGGCCGGACGCAGCCGGTCTGCTCGAAGGCGCCGAAGCGGTCCTCATTCAGGCACCCGAAGGCCAGCGGTGACGGGCCCCTCAGCGCGTCCTGCAGGCTGCCGGCGTGCTGCGCCGGGTGGTCGTCCGGATGCCGCTGCGCGGAGCCGCCGTCGGCCGTGTCGAGCTCAAAGATGTCGCACCGGAACCAGCGACTGCCCCCTGCCACCGCCCGGAGACGGAGGCGCTACCTGCACCGTCAGGCGAGCGCCCCGCCAGTCGCCACCGACAACGCGGTCGCCTTCGCGTCGCATTCGGGCTTTTGCGAACTCTGGGCGCACCCGACGTCCCTCCCGGCCGTTAAATAGGAGCAGGAGGTTCGGTAGCTCGCTACATGAGCCCCGGAGCCTGGCCAGAGCCCGACCGGAGGAGCCGAGGTGGTACGACGGGTTTGCCTCGCGACGCTGGTCGTGATGGGTGTGCTGCTCGCCGGATGCAGCAGGCAGAGCCACCCGGAGCGCGCGGATCCGCAGCCGATCTCGGGAACTAACGGGCCTGTGGCGCCGATGGCGCCGGCGTCACTGATCGGTTCCTGGACGATCGCCGACGTTGCCGACCCCGGCGCGGGCACGATCCTGCGCCTCGCGGACCGTGATCTGGACCTGATCGGCAGCCGCTGCGGCACTCTGGGCGGATCCTGGCGGGCCAGCAGCGACGGCACCTTCCTCGCGGACATCTTCACGGCTACCACCACCGCGGTCGAAGGCATCCCCGGCTGCGCGAAGGCCAGTCAAGAAACCCCCGAATGGCTGCGCCGCGTCACCGCCTACCAGTTCGACGGCGCAGGACGACCCGTGCTCCTGGACGCACGAGCGCAACCGGTCGCCCGACTGATCCCCGGGGCGACACCGACCCCCGAGCCCGACAAGGCCGACGACCTACTGGAACCGCCGGTGATCACCGACGACGCCCGCCGGGCCCTGACACCAGCGGTCGCCCTACCGACGAAGCTAGTTCCGGTGGACCGACACCGCCTGGCGGGTCGCTGGGTACCCCTGACGGGACACAAGGCCGCATACGTCAGGTTCACGGCCGATGGTGAATGGCGCGGATCCGACGGCTGCAACGACGAAAGCGGTCGGTGGATCACCGCTGCCAGCGGCACACTACTCACGACCGAAAGAGGAACCACCCTGGTGTTTTGCGCCGACAGTGTGTCGGTCGGAGGATGGCTCGTGACGGCCCGACGAGCAGGTTTCGACGGTCAGATCCTGGTGCTCCTCGACGCCCAGGGCACGGAGACAGGTCGGTTGCTTCCCGCGAACTAAACGCCGTCCCGTCGACTGCGGCTGCCCACCATCGGCTGGCGCGCGCCCGCATCACCGCAGGTTGAAGCCGTCTGCTCGAGCCGGGTCCGGTGAGCACATCGGGCTCGGTGACCACCTCGCCAACCTGCGCCCACTTGCAAGGCAACGCCGCTCAACGGCTCCTTGCCGCCTTGACCTGCGCATACCCCCCTACCACAAGACATAGAGTCCTGTCGATCTCTGAACTAAATCGTGGAGCACTCCGTGTTGAAGCAGGACGCTGCGCCGATTCTGACCTGCGAAAACAAGAACAGACGCCGAACCCTGGCTCCCCGAAATCGACGGCATCTTCGAAGAGTCACGGCTCTCAGAACTGCTGGCCGACCTGCGATCTGCGGTTCACCGCTGACCGAAGCTCAGTGCAGGCTGCTGCGGCAGTGTCCGTCTCGGGTCGCCGCAGCGGCTCAGGACGCCAAGCGCCGCGTCAGCCGACAGCTGAGGACTGAAGTGGCCCCTATGGGTCGGGCACCTCGATGTGTGTCAGGGACTGTTGATGAAGCCTTTCGTAGGCGTCGGGGCTGACGTTACCCAGACGGCTGTGCCGGCGGCGAGGGTTGTAGAGGCCTTCGATGTAGGAGAAGACCTCCCAAGAGGCACGCACCGGTCGAGCGAGCATCGAACGGGCGAACTCATCTGCCGGCTCGCGCATAGAAGGAACGTCAAGCAGGGATCTTTAGGAGGCGGCTGAAGGTGATCAACACGGATGGCTGCGTCCAGCGTGCCCGGTCTGCGGTGGAGGAAAGCACTGACGCTGAGGTCGTCAGGGACTCGCTAACGGAACCTGCGCGGTTCGGCCTGCTGTACGAGCGGCATGCCAAGGTGCTGCACATCTACGCGTACCGGCGGCTGGGACGGGAAGCCGCCGAGGACGTCGTGGCTGAGACGTTCATGAAGGCGTTTCGAGCTAGACGGACGTATGACCTCAGCCGCCAGGATGCTCGGCCTTGGTTCTTCGCAATCGCGATCAGGGAGATCGCCCGTCATCACCGCATCGAGCAGGCCAGGTATCGCGTTCTTCTGCGGTCTGCTGACGACCAGCGTGAAGAGTGTCATGCCGATCGGGTAGCTGATGCCGCCTCGGCTCAGATCTGGCGTAGGCCGCTGATCGAAGCGCTGATGCGGCTCACACGTCGCGAGCGGGACGTGCTGCTCATGGTCGCGTGGGCTGACCTGACGTACGAAGAGATCGCGCGAGCGCTTGAGATACCCCTTGGCACGGTCCGATCGCGGTTAAATCGCGCCCGTCAGAAGATCCGTAAATATCTACCCGACGACATCGCCTTGGAGAAGATGTGAAAGACTTGGATTTGGTCAAGCGACTCGGGGAGGGCCTTGACCCCGACGAGGATGAGTCATTTGCCGCCTTGCCCACCAATGCTTTCCGCGACGTACCGCGCAGGCGACCACTTCGGCCCTGGCAAGCCGGGGTGGCGGCGCTTGCCGCGTTGGGCATCACTGCAGTGGTGGCGGGAAGTTGGCTTAATCTTTACGATCCAAGTGAATCAGGGGCTACCCCTCGGGCCGCCACTGTCCTCGACAACGCCGCCGCAGTCAGCCAAGAAACCACCATCTCGCAACCCCAGCAAGATGCCTACATCTTCACCGAGACGGTCAGCAGCTACCCGGCGCAGGTCCAACAGCCCGACGGCTCTTTCGAGATCATCCGTGATGCACCAACTCTGACACAGGTCTGGCTTCCCGTGGACCCCGCGAAGGCCGGCCAACAGCGGCAACGACCCAAGGACGGTAACGCCGGGTGGGGACCTTGGATACCGCTGCCTGCATGCCAGCAGAAGCAGGGGCGGGCTTCGGTCACGAACGGCAGCAGCTTCTCGGAGTGCACGCGGGGTGTTCTACCGGCGGACTTTCCCACCGACCCCTCCGCTGTGTTGGCCTGGCTCAGGGGAAAGGTTCCGACTGGCGCACCTAGCCCAGGCCCGTCCGCTGGTAGGCCGTTCGAAGGTCAGGAGGCGCTGGCGTTCGAACGGGCGAGCAGCCTCCTCATGCAAGGAACATACCTGCTTCCTGACCAGCGAAGCGCGATCTTCAAGGCTCTGGCGCAGCTCGAAGGGGTTGAGGCGGCGCGCGATGTTCAAGACGGTGCAGGGCGGCAAGGCATCGGCATCTCAGCTGGCGGTAGTGAAGCACTGGTTTTCGACTCCATCTCGTTCGCGTTTCTTGGCACCACCAGCTCGGCGGTCATACGACAGATTCCAACCCGGGAATCCGGCAAGACCCCCTAGTTGCATTGCTCGTGGACGTTGGGGACGGTGCTGAGGTCTCTGAGTAGCGTTTCGTGGTTCTCGAGGTAGTGGTCGGGGCCTGTTGCCGCAGGGCCCCGACCCCGCGAACGGTAGATGGTGGGCGGAGCAGGTCGATTCCAGGGGATCGTCCGGCTTGGCGCCGTTGGTGTGTTCCAGCCGCGGGCGAGGTCTACGGGCGCCGCGACAGTTCGGCGAGACAGCCCAGCAGCCGCAGCATCTGCGGGCTGTCGAACCCGACCTACACTTTCATGCAACCGAACACTCCTCCCTACTGCTTCACCACGTCGCTGGTGGCCCGGGAATCGAGCACCACGGGCAGGCCTCCAGTGGTTGACCGCTTCCATAGTGGGCAAGCCGGTGTTCGGTTCGTTGGCGAGGAGCTCGCCTGCAGCGATCGAGCCAGCCTCGAATGGAATCCACAACGGCGTCGACCAGCGCAAGCTCGCTGCGTGCATTGCCACGGACGTGAGCCACCCCCGCTTCATGCAGCTTCTTGACCATGGCCTAGTCGCCGGAGGAACCCCAGAAGTAGATCTCACCGGGCTTGCCCTCAGTGACGTGCAAGACCGCACAACGGCCGAACCAGCTTCGCCGGGCGAGCGCGTTGAGCGCCTCGACGTGCGACCGGGTCAGCTTGGTGGTGCCCACGTGCTCAAGCGCCTCCGCCTCGTTGACCGGCTGGATCGTCCCGTATTCGGGTTCCTCAACCTCGGCCACCACCCGAGACATGTCCAATATCGAATGCGTACCGGACATGCCGTGGCCCGCTACTGCCTCGACCCCCGCGGACTGGTTCTTCGACCCCGCCTGGAACTACTACCCCGACTGGCTACTGCTCGCAGCCGTCGACACCTACCACGCGTGCTCGGCACGGCGCCCGGTCCCACGTGGCAGGGCTGCCGGGATGTCGCGTTGGATGCTGGGCCGTGATGGCCGCTGTCAACGGTGGCCGTGATGACGCAGCACCCGTCCGCTCTGCGGGTTACCGACGACGGGCGGCTGCACGCCGACGGCGAGCCAGCGGTCGTCTGGCCCGACGGCAGCCACCTCTGGGCCCGCGACAGCGTCGTTCTTCCGTCCGAATGATCACCTCCTGACCGCGTGAGTCGTTGACCCCTACCCGGCGCAGTGCCTGTCTCACCGACGTGCGCCCCTCTCAGGACGCGGGATCCAGCGGCAGGGCCATCGCACCGACCGCTACCTCCGGCAGTGTGGTCACGTCGGCGAGGACGGCGCGCAGCGTGAACTCGGCGACGAACGTGGGCACGTCCACCCGCGGCGTCGGTCGACCGGCGTGGGCCATCCGGATCGTGTTCAGGTTCATGCCGGAGATGAGTTCCTGGGCCAGTACCGGGTCGACCGGCCGCAGCGAGCCGTCAACGTGCCCCGCCCGGACCAGTTCCTGGATGTCCCGGCGCAGCTTGTGGGCCTTCTCCCGCCACTCGTGGAAGTCGGGCGCGTCCATCAGCTCGTCCCGGTGCACGCCGGTCAGGTCGTAGGGCGAGGCGAGCAGGTGATGGGTGTCGAACCACACGTACCGGTAGATGCGCATCGCCGCCGGTTGCGGCAGTGCGAGCACCTGCCGGGCGACCTCGGTGGGCCGCTCCAGGCTGTATCGCAGCAACTCCTCCACGATCGCCTGTTTGTTGGGGAAGTGGAAGAACAGCGACGGCTGGCGTACGCCCACCGCCTCGGCGATGTCTCGCGTGGCGGTGCCGTAGTAGCCGCGGACGGCGAACTGCCGGGATGCCTCCACCAGGATCTTCTTCCGGGTCGCGGCGCCCCGCGTGGGTCGGGGTGCCGCCTGCTTGGACGTGGTCACTGTCGAAGTCCTTCCTGCCCGTGCGACGTCAACCGGTGGCCGGTGGCCGTGCCGCCGGGGATCGGCAGGTCCATCGTGTCAGCCGCCCAGGCGAGGAGTGCGGCATGGAAGGCGGCCGTTTCGCCTCGGCCGGGCGGCGCCCAGTGCCCGCGGGCGGTCAGGTCGACGCGGAACAGCACGGCAGTTGGGTCGATCTCGTCGGCGCGGAGCCGCGCGACCCAGCGTGCCGGTTCCCAGACCGACACGCGCGGATCGTTGAGCGCAGAGGTGATCAGCAACCGGGGCCGCACGCCGGGTGGCGGCGGATTGTCGTACGGGGACCAGGACAGCATCCACCGCAGGTCCCGCTCCCGGCGCGGGTCGCCCCACTCGTCGCGCTCCACCACGACCAGGGGTGCGGTCGGGTCGGACATGGTGGTGACCGGATCGACGAAGGGCGCCTCGGCGATGACGCCGGCGAACAGGTCCGGCGCCAGGCTGTAGGCGGCGCCCGTGAGCAGGCCGCCGGCGGACAGTCCCCGGGCGACGATCCGGTCGGGGTCGACCAGGCCGGCGCCCAGGTGCCGGGCGACGTCCACGAAGTCGTCGAACGTGCGGTGCTTGTCCGCCATCCGGCCGGCACGCCACCAGGCCCGCCCGAGTTCACCGCCGCCGCGCACGTGCGCGTGGGCGTAGACCACGCCGGCCTCGACCAGCGCCAGGCGGGCGGGCTCGAACGTGGGTTCGATGACGGTCTCCCACGCGCCGTAGCCGTACAGCAGGCACGGGGCGGTGCCGTCCAGCGGCACGTCCTGACGGCGTAGCACGGTGACCGGCACCCGCGTACCGTCGCGGGCGGTGACGGTGAGCTGCTCGACGAGCGTCGGGGCCGCCGCGGCGGCCGGCGCGGCGGCGAGCCGGACGGTGACCGCGCCGGTGCGCAGATCCAGGGTGTCGAACCGGGGCGCCTCCCGTAGGCCCTGGACGGCGAGGCACACGGTGCCGGTCGGGCTGTCGTACGGGCCGACGGCGAAGGTGGTGCCCGGCTCGGCGACGTGCTCGGTGACCGGCTCGACGCGCTCGGGGTCGAGCACCCACAACGCCGGCTGGCCGCCCTGCCGACCGGTGCCGACCACCAGGCCGTCGTGGCCGGTCAGGGTGCGCGGGCGCCGGGTGGGCGCGGGCGGCAGCAGGATCCGGATCGGATCGGTGTCCGCCCGGTGCCCTCGGTGCAGGGCGACCGTGTACCCGTCGTCGCCGGTCTCGGCACCGACCACGAGGTGCGGCTGCCCGTGCAGCAGCAGCGGTTCGACGAAGTAGTCGTGCCCCTCGGTGCGCCCGCCGGCGCTGCGCGTCTCGCCGCCGGCGGTGGTCAGGTCGAGCAGCCACTCCTCGGCGGTCAGCCGGGCGGCGGCGCGTAGGACGGCGTACCGGCCGTCACCGCTGGTGCGCAGGTCGAGGTGGAAACGCTCGTCGTCCTCCTGGTGCAGCAGCACCGGCGGGTCGCCGCCGTGCCGGGGCCGGTGACACCAGAGCTGGTACGGGCGGTCGGCCGCGTCGTGCGTGATCGACAGTAGCCGTTGTCCGTCCGGGCTCCAGAGCAGTCCGTAGTAGACCCGGTCGGACAGTGTCCGCTCCCGGCCGGTGTCCAGCTCGCGGACCCGGAGCTGGTAGGCCTCGCCGCCGGTGGTGTCGAGGGTGTAGGCGAGCAGTTCGCCGGTGGGGTCGACGGCCGCGTCGCCGAGCCGGACGAACCCGGTGTCGGACAACTCGGCCACGTCGAGCACGACCTGCTCGTCGGGGGCCGCACCGGGCGGGCGGCCGGTCCCGGCGCGGACCAGCCGAGGGTGTTCGGCGCGGTCCGGCCAGTGCCAGTGGAAGGTCGCGTCCCCGGCGGACCACGTCGGCGTGGCGGCCGTCGCCGGGAGCAGCTCGTGGGCGCGGCGGGTCAGCGCCTCCTGGCGGCCGGCGTACCGCCGGGCCTGGTCGTCGTGGAAGGTCCGCTCGCGGCGCAGGAAGTCGCGCAGCGCCGGCCCGCGGCCGGGATCGCGCAGCCAGCCGAGGTCGTCCGGGGTGGTGGTCATCGGGGGCCTCCGGCGGTGAGGGTGTGTGCGGCCAGGTCCCGGTGGGTGGCGAACCACACCGCGTCGTCCTGCCGGATGTGGTCGAGCAACGCGGCCAGCACCGCGAGCGGCCCGCGCCGGCCGATCAGGTCCGGGTGCAGGGTGAGCTGGAACAGGCCGTGCTCGGCTCGGGCCGCCTCGTACTCGCGCCGCCACGCCACCCCGAGCGCGCCCGGGTCGGGCACCGGCCGCAGCGCGGCGTGCCGGTCCATGACCAGGAACGCGGCGTCGTCGCGGGACCAGTCCACCGGTATCTCGGCCAGCCCGGACGGTACGCCGTCGAGCAGGAGTTCGTACGGGTCGTCGTCGGCCATCAGCGAGGAGTCGTAACGCAGTCCGGCGTCGCGCGCGAGGTGCAGGGTGTGACGGGAGGTGCCGAGCGAGGGGGTGCGCTGCCCGACCGGGCGGGTTCCGCTCAGTCGCTCCAGCTCGTCGAGGGAGCGGGCCAGCAGGTGCGCCTCCTCGTCCCGGTCGAGCAGTTCCGGACGCTCGTGGATCCAGCCGTGCGCGGCGATCTCGTGGCCGGCGGCGACGATGGCGCGTACGTCCCCGGGGTGCAGTGCCGCGGCGACCGCGGGGACGAAGAAGGTGGCCGGCACGGCGAGCCGGTCGAGCAGGTCGAGGATGCGGGGCAGGCCGCGCCGGGAGCCGTACTCGCCGGCCGAGAGGAGCCCGGGCCAGAGCTGGCCCTCGCGCAGCCACGGCGTCTCGTGGTCCACGTCGAACGACAGGGCCACCGCCACCCGCGCGTGGCCCGGCCACGGTGCGGCGCGGCGGCCGGCTCGGACCCGGTCGACCTCGGCGGCGACCCCGCCCAGGGGCCACCGCCACGGTGGTGTCCCCTGGGCGGGGGTGCCGCTGTCGTCGGTCACGAGAACAGCGGCTCGTCGACGATCTTGTTGATCTCGATCGTGTCCACCAGGATCCGCTCCTGACCGTACTTGGCGTACAGGGCCTTGATGGTGCCGTCGGCGAGCAGCTTCTTCAGCGCGGCGGCCACCGCGTCGCGCAGTTCGGGCGCGTTCTTCGGGATGCCGGCGCCGACCCAGCGGGGCAGGTATCCGAACGGCCGGTCGGCGGGCGTCACGATGTCGTACGCCGCGCCCTCGGCCTTGGTCTTCAGGTCGGCGGCGGTGGCGACGCCGAGGTAGACCGCGGCGGCCTGCCCGCTCTTGAGCGCCAGCAGCGCGTCGGAGGTCTTGGGCAGTTCCTTGACGGTCATCTTCGGCTTGTTCTGCCCGGCGCAGTACGTGTCCAGGTCCTTGAAGTAGCCGTCGTTGACGTTGCCGCCCTCGACCGAGAGCGTCCGGCCGCACATGTCCCGGATGTCGTTGATCTTCTCCGGGTTGCCCTTGGCGACCAGCAGGATCTGGCCCTGCTTGGAGTAGTTGACGAAGTCGAGCACCTTCTCCCGCTCGGGGGTGTCGCCGATGCTGGCCAGCACCATGTCGTGCTTGCCGGCCTGGAGCGCGGGGATGACGGCGTTGTAGTCGACCGAGGTCCACTCGGCTCTGGTGCCCAGCGTCGCGGCGATCGCGTTACCCAGGTCGATGTCCAGGCCGATGAGCTTCTGCTCGGCGTCGAAGTACTCGAACGGCGGGTAGGGCGCGGAGGTGACGATGCGGATCGACTTCTTGTACTGATCCGGGAGTGTCTTCGCGGCCTCGGCGTCGGTACGTACCGTCAGGCCGTTGATCGTGACGGCGGCGTCGGCGGGCGCCGACGCGTCGGTGGAGTCGGACCCGCAGCCGGTCAGGGCGAGGGTGGCCAGCATGCTGCCGGCGACGACGGTGGTCAGGAGGCGGAGGGTGGGACGCATGGCTGCTCCTTGACGGAGAGGATCAGAGAGTGTTGCGGTGCGGTTCGCCGTCCTTCATCACCAGTCGCACGGCGCCCGGGGCGCCGAGGACGGAGATGTCGGCCAGCGGATCCCCGTTGACGATCAGCAGGTCGGCGCGGCGGCCCGGGGCGACGACGCCGAGATCGTCGCGGCCGATCAGCTCGGCGTTGACCGAGGTGGCGCTGCGCAGGGTCGCTGCGGCGCCGAGGATCTCCGCCTTGAGCTCCAACTCGTGGTTGAGCCAGGCGATCTCCTCTCCGAGCAGGTCGCTGCCGGAGCCCATCCGTACCCCGTGCCGGGCGGCCACCTCCAGCGAGTGCAGGGCCGCGTCGGCGGCGCTGTCGACCTTCTCGGTGATTTCCGGGGGGTAGTCGTAGCGTTCGGGGTGCCGGCTGGCCATCACGTAGGTGGCGACCGTGGGCACCAGGAAGGTGTCGTGCGCCGCCATCAGGCCGGCGGCCTCGTCGTCGAGGAAGTTGCCGTGCTCGATGGTGCGCGCGCCGGCGCGCACGGCGCGGGTGATGGCGATCGACGGGAGGGCGTGCGCGGCGACCGGGACGCCGGCCATCTCCGCCTCCTCGACGATGATCCGCAGTTCCTCCTCGGAGTACTGCGGCCGGTCGAGCTTGTCGGTCGGTGAGGCGGCGCCGCCGCTGGCCATCACCTTGACGAAGTCCGCGCCCATCCGGACCTGTTCGCGTACGGCGCGCCGGACCTCGCTCACCCCGTCGGCGATGGAGAACACCATGCCGTAGTGGCCGCCGCGGCACGGTTCCTCGGTCTGGGCCCGCGAGCGCATGTCGCCGTGCCCACCGGTCTGGCTGAGCATCCGGTTGCTGATGACGATCCGCGGTCCGGGGATCATCCGCTGCTCGACGGCCTGCTTGAAGCCCCAGTCGGTGCCGCCGCAGTCCCGCACGGTGGTGTAGCCCAGGTCGAGCACGTGACGCAGCCGGTGCGCCATCTTGAACGCCATCAGGCTGGGGCTGTACCGGTCGGCCTGGGTCTCGAAGTAGACGTCGACGGCGCCGATGTGCACGTGGGCGTCGATCAGTCCGGGCAGCAACGTCCCCCCGCCGCCGTCGATCCGGTCGCCGCCGGTCGAGGTGCCCGCGCCGTCGGTGTGGACCTCCTGGATCAGGCCGTCGGCGACGACGACGGTGACCCCCTCGGCGAGTTCGGCGCGGACGCCGTCGAACAGGGAAACGTTGGTCAGGATCGTGGGCTGCGGCATGTGCGGTCTCCCGGCGGGGTCAGAGGACTTTGGAGAGGAACGACCGGGTACGGGCGTTGGTCGGGTGGTCGATCACCTGGGCCGGCGGCCCGGACTCCACTACCACGCCGTCGTCCATGAAGGTCACGGTGTCGGCGACCTCGCGGGCGAAGTTGATCTCGTGGGTGACCACGATCATCGTCATGCCGTCGGCGGCGAGCTGCTTCATCACGTCGAGCACGTCACCGACCAGCTCCGGGTCCAGGGCGCTCGTGGGTTCGTCGAAGAGCATCAGTTGCGGGCGCATCGCCAGTGCCCGGGCGATCGCCACCCGCTGCTGCTGGCCACCGGAGAGCTGCCGGGGAAACGCCTGGGCCTTGTCCGCCAGGCCGACCCGTTCGAGCAGCTCCAGACCGTGCGCGCGGGCCTTGGCCCGCGACTCACGACGCACCCGGATCGGCGCCTCGACCACGTTGTCCAGCACCTTCATGTGCGGAAAGAGGTTGAACTGCTGAAAGACCATGCCCACCGAGGTGCGCTGGCGGGCGATCTTCCGCTGCGGAAGTTCCTGGAGGTGGTCGCCGACGCGGCGGTAGCCGATGTACTCGCCCGCCACCTCCAGGCTGCCGGAGTCGATCTTCTCCAGGTGGTTGACGCAGCGCAGGAAGGTGGACTTGCCCGAACCGCTGGGGCCCAACAGGCACACCACGTCGCCGCGAGGCACCTGGAGATCGATGCCGCGCAGCACCTCCAGCCGGCCGAAGCTCTTGCGCACGTCGACGGCTCGCACGACGACGTCCGGTGGGGTCGGTCCCACGCTCATCACGCCTCCTTCGCGGTACGCCGGGCGCGCAGGCCGAGCAGCCGGGACCACATGGACGGGGGTGCGGCCAGGTGGCCGCGGCCGAACCGGCGTTCCAGCCAGGCCTGCGGGAGGGACAGCAACGTGGTCAGCGCGAGGTACCAGAGTGCGGCCACCACGAGCAGCGGGATGACCTGGTAGTTCTGGGAGTAGATGCGCTGCAGGTTCGTCATCAGGTCCTGGCCGGCGATGACCGAGACCAGGGCGGTGGTCTTGAGCATCGTGATGACCTCGTTGCCCATCGGCGGGATGATCACCCGCATCGCCTGGGGTAGCACGACCCGACGCATCGTCGCCGCGGGGGTCATTGCCAGAGACAGCGCCGCCTCGGTCTGGCCGCGCTCCACCGAGCTGATGCCGCCGCGCACGATCTCGGCGGCGTACGCGACCTCGTTGAGGCCGAGCGCCAGCGTCGCGGCCAGGAACGGGGTGATGATGTCGCTGGTGCGGCCCTCCAGGAAGACCACGTCGGTGAACGGGATCCCCAGTTGGAGCGTCGGGTACAGCGCGCCGAGGTAGCCCCAGAAAATGATCTGTACCAGCACCGGGGTGCCGCGGAAGAACCAGATGAAGGCGCGTGCGAGCCCGGACAGGACCGG
Source organism: Micromonospora sp. NPDC018662 (assembly GCF_044391475.1). Lineage (NCBI taxonomy): Bacteria > Bacillati > Actinomycetota > Actinomycetes > Micromonosporales > Micromonosporaceae > Micromonospora > Micromonospora sp. NPDC018662. The sequence goes on along the minus strand of NZ_JBISAC010000012.1, from coordinate 153,055 downwards.
GTTCGTCGACAATCTCATGATCGCTACCGCGGTGCCCCCGACGATGCCGATGACCATGGCCAGGGCGGTCAGGTAGAGCGTCACCACGACGCCGTCGAGCGTCACCGGGGCGAACAGGTAGTCGCGCACCACCGGCCAGTTGACATTCGGGTTCCGCAGCAGTGAGGACAGCATCGCGGCGGCGATGGTCAGCACCACCAGCGCGCAGACCCACCGCCAGGGATGCCGCAGCGGACGTACGGTCAGGGCCGGTCGAGCCGACGAACGGGCCTGTTGCTCGGAGCGGGACGTGCCGTCCCGCGTGGGTGTCTCGTTCATCTCCGCCCTCTCGGGCCGACCACCTCGGATGCGTTACGTGGGTGGCGAGTGCACCGCAGCCTATCGAAAGATAGGTAAAGCGCAAGAGCGCAAACAACTACTCTCCGTAATGCTGCGGACCGGCTGACCACGCTGGGCGGCCAGCCGGTGCGCCGGGCGTCAGAGCGCCAGGTAGAGGCGGACCAGGGGCAGCGCAGTCATGCCCAGCTCCTGGTAGAACGCCCGGGCCGCCTCGCGGAACGGGTCACCCCGGTGGCGAGCGACGCGACGTCGGCGCCGGCCGCCTCATCGCGTCGAAGGCGCGCGCGCAGCGCCGTGCCGACACGGTGCCGCCGTCGGTCTGCTGCCACGGCGATGATCTCAAGCTCGCCGTTGCGCCGGTCGGGGCGCGGCCCACCAGGCGGCGAAGCCGAGCAGCACCTCTGCCGTCCTCGGCGACAACGACGTGCCGGTGATTCCGCGGGTTGTGCCGTCCGAGCCACATCTCGCGGTAGTCAGCACGCCAGGTGCCGTGCTGGTCGACCATGACCGCATCACCCACGATCGACTGAAACGAGTCCTCGTAGAACGGGTCGAAGGTGGCGATGGTTGGTTCGAGCAGGGGCTCCAGGTCGGCGGCACGCAACGGGCGTAGAAAGATGTCAGTGCCTTTTGTCTGAGGATACGTCGAACAGCGCGACCTGATCGGCACGTCGGGCGACTCGCGACTCAGATCAAGCCGCACCTCAGCGGCAGGTCCGTCCCGCAGCGTGGCACTACATGACCGGCACTCCAACCCCTCCCCGACCCACCCTTCGGGCAACCGATCGACAATTCCTGGAATCGCCGAGCATGTATTCCATGGCTGTTCGGTCCGCCGGCGCCAGACACCCCGCCGGAAGCGCAAGCCGTAAACAGATCCCCGCCGGCCCGCCACCGGGCGCTGGGAACGATGGCGCCAATTCCGGCTGGAATGGATCCTGGTTGCCCGTGGCCAGCATCCTGCTGGCGGCGGCGCTCACCCGGCCGGCGTTGCGACGCCCGACGAGCACGATTCCCGGCGACCTCGGCGGCCCCACGTTGCAGGCGTGGCGGGTCACCTGGTCGGAGCACCTGGTCGAAGCACGCCCTCCGCACCGACCCGGCCGACCTCTGGCACTCGAACACGTTCTACCCCGAGCGGTACACGTACGCCTACGGCGACGCCCTTCTCGGGTACGTCCCGATTGGGATGCTCGGGTCGGGCTTCGAGGCGGCCGTGGTCCGTTACAACGTGCTGTACGTGCTGGTGCACGCGCCTCGCGTCCCTCGCGGCGTACGCTCTCAGCGACGGCCCGGCTGGACGGTCGTCGGCCGGCTCGACGCCGCCTGGCAGGTCAGTCGCGGCTTCGGCATCAGGCTGCCACTCGTCTGCTTCCTACTGGCCACGGTGCTGGTGGCGGCCGCTTGCTACGGCTGGTCCTGGTGGCGCAGGCGGGCACGCCCGCCGTTCGGCAGGCGGCTGCTGCTCGCGGATCTGGCCTGTAGCGCCGCGTCCGGCACGGTGCCGGTGCTGCTCGGGCTGGTCTAGACGGTCAGCCAGTGTTCCTGCAAGGCCCCAACTGGCACGAGGAGACCACCCGCAACGGGCGGTCGACGACCGAGGACGTCCGGCGGAACCTACTTTCCGTTCGCCGGGTCGAACGGCGGGGCGGCCTGCGCTGCGGCGGGGACCACGATGGCCACCGTCAGCGCGGTCAGTACCGCGGCGGCGAGGGCGAGGGCATGGTGGAGCCTTCGCGAGGGTTCTCTCTCGACAAGGCCGGGAGCAGCGGGGTCGCCGGCGATCCGGGATCGTGAGGCACTTCTGCGAACACCGTTCCAGGCACGGCTACGCAGTCCTTCCCGAATCTGGAATCCGCCGCGGCGCCTACCAGCCAGCGGGGAGGGCGACGTACGTCGTTTCGAGGTACTCCTCGATCCCCTCGAAGCCACCCTCGCGGCCGAATCCCGAGGCCTTCACCCCACCGAAGGGCGCGGCGGCGTTGGAGATGAGGCCGCTGTTGATGCCGACCATGCCGCACTCCAGCGACTCCGCCATCCGGATCGCGCGGGACAGGTCGCGGGTGTAGACGTAGGCGGCCAGGCCGTACTCGGTCGCGTTGGCCCGGGCGACGGCCTCCTCCTCGCTGGTGAAGGTGACGATCGGAGCGACTGGACCGAAGATCTCCCGGCTGTTGATCTCCGACTCCGGGTGCACGTCGATCAGCACGGTGGGGCGGTAGAAGAAGCCCGACCCGTCCGGAGCGGTGCCGCCGGTGAGCACGCGGGCACCGTCGTGGACGGCGTCCGTGACGAGCTGGTGGACCGACCGGACGGCTTTCTCCTCGATGAGCGGGCCGACATCGACGCCGGCGTCCTGCCCACGGCCGACGACGAGTTTTCCCATCCGGGTGGCGAGCTTCTCGGCGAACTCCTGCGCCACATCGGCGTGCACGAGGAAGCGGTTGGCTGCGGTGCAAGCCTCGCCCATGTTGCGCATCTTCGCGACCATCGCGCCGTCGACGGCAGCATCGACGTCGGCGTCCTCGAAGAGGATGAACGGGGCGTTGCCGCCGAGTTCCATGCTGACCCGCGGCAACTGGTCCGCGGACTGCTTCACCAACTGGCGGCCCACCGCGGTGGATCCGGTGAAGGACACCTTCCGGAGCCGATCGTCGGCCATGAGGGCCTTCGAGATGTCGGCTGCGTGGGTCGTCGGAATCACGTTGAGGACGCCGTCGGGCAGGCCAGCCTCGGCGAGGATGCCCGCCAGCGCCAGCATGGCCAGCGGGGTGAGCTCGGCCGGCTTGACGACCATGGTGCAGCCGGCCGCGACGGCCGGACCGATCTTGCGCGTGCCCATGGCGAGCGGGAAGTTCCAGGGCGTGACGAAGAGGCACGGACCCACGGGTTTCTTGACGGTCAGCAGCCGGGAGGCGCCGGCGGGGTTCTGCATCCACCGGCCGTGGATCCGGACGGCCTCCTCGGAGAACCACCGGAAGAACTCGTTGCCGTACGCCACCTCGCCCTTTGCCTCCGCGACGGTCTTGCCCATCTCGAGGCTCATCAGTTCGGCCAGGTCGTCGGCGCGCGCGTTGACCAGCTCGAACGCTCGGCGCAGGATCTCACTGCGATGGCGGGGCGCCGTACGCGCCCAGCCGGCCTGCGCGGCGACGGCTGCGTCGAGCGCATCCATCGCGTCGTCGACCGTTGCGTCCGCGACGCGCGCAAGCACCGAGCCGTCGGCCGGGTCGTGGACGGCGAACGTCTCGCCGCCCTCCGCCTCGCGCCAGCTGCCGCCGATGAAGAGGCCCTTCTGGTCCGGCCCGAGGACGTCACGAGCGCTCATTGGACCTCCCGCAGATCGACTGGACTTCCGTCATGCCCAGGAGCGCCTCACGCACCCTGAGCCGACCCGATCCGCTGTCCGACCCCGGCCAGCCATCGAACGGCATGTGCAACTCCCAGTAGTTTCTGGTGTCATTCCGCACCATCTGCCCGTTGTTCAGACGTTCGGCGAGCCGGATAGCCCGTGGGTAGTGCCTACTGAAGACCGCCGACGACAGCCCGAACCGGTTCATGACTGCGGTCGACACAATGTCGGCGTCACCGTCGACCCGGATGACCGCCGTCAACGGAGCCCGAGCTGGCCGCCTTCCACGGAGAGATTCAGCGTGAGATCCGACAGTTCGAAGATGGCCACGAAACTCCCTCCACGGGACCTACTGTTACACAACGTGAGCGAATGTCAATAGCTGCGGGTGAGGGTTGCTCACCCTGCCGGAGCGGCCTGGTCGCGGCCGGTCAGATGCCGATGCGGGCGAGAACGACGAGGTGGGACGCGTTGACGAGGGTGAGCGGGCCGACGCCGCATCGGGCATGCTCGACCGCTGCGGCAAGCCCGAATTGTTCCTCCCGGAGCACCTCTACGATCTTGGCGTGGCGACGGAAGGTAGCGAAGAGACTCGATCGCTCCAGGCGATCGGGCCCGAACGCCAAGTGCACGGCTTCGGGCAGTGCTCGCTCAGCGTGGGATGAAACCGGAACCGGATGGGGCCCGTGCACCTTTCCCCGCGCCACTCGTGTCAGTTGTGGCCGTACCAGGTCACGAGGTCGAGTGCGGCACACACGATCGAGTCGGTGTCGATCCCGTGCTGTCGGCAGGTGGCGTCCAGGTCGCCAGACTGCCCAGAGCTGGTCACGCGCAAGTGCGGACGGGACGCGGTTAATTCCGGCGAGGTGGGCCTGCGTGTTGGGGTGCCCGCCGCGCACCGTGATGCGAGCGGTCACAGCGGAACCTCTGCGTACCCGATGGGGCCGCGCAGGTCGAGGCTTGCATCGTGCGTGATGCTCGACCTGGTCGGCGGCAAGTGGGGCATCAACGTGCGCCTCTCAGGCTGGCAGCACACCTGGATCCCGGGGGCGACGGTGGCCAACGACCTGAGCGTCATGACATGGAACGTGGAGAACCTCTTCCGCCCCGACGATACCGACACGGCTGCGACAGACACCTACGCCGCGAAGATCACCTACCTCGCCGCGCTGATCGCCGGCACCGGCACCGACGTCGTCGCGCTGCAAGAGATTGGCGACGCGCAGGCCACCGAGGACCTGCGAGCCGCCCTCGGGGAGCCCTGGCAGGCCCTCGTGTCCACCCGTACCGACAGCCGCGGTATCCGCGTGGCCGTCGTCGCCCGGCATCCTTTAACCGAGGAAGCGCAGATCGTCGCGCTGCCACCGGCCGGCCTGCCGGCGGTCCCCGACGTCAACGGCGACACCCTCACCCATCTGGGTCGGGGAGCGCTTCAGGTCCACGTCGACTGCGACGGCGCCGCGTTACGGCTGCTGACCGCCCACCTGAAGAGCAAGCTGCTGACCTACCCGGGCGCGCGGCGCTACCTCCTCAACGAAGACGAACGCGCACGTGGAGCCGGCTACGCGCTGCTGCGGCGCACCACCGAGGCCCTCGCGCTGCGCGTGCACCTCAACGAGGTGCTCACCGGGGCAGCGATAAACGAGTAGCCGGGCGTGCCGACGGTTCTGTGCGGCAACCTCAACGACGGGCCGGACGCCAACACCACGGTCCTACTCGAAGGACCGACGGACGGGGACGTCTGCTTTGGTCTGAGGTTCGCTGGTGGGATTCGAGTCTCAGGTGCCGGAATCCACACCGACAGCAGAACGGCCCACTCCAGAGCCATGCGTCGATGCAACAAGGCCGTCTTGACCGGCGCCAGCGGCTTCCATGACGACAGCCGGCCCCGGCCAGGCGGGGAGTAGCGAAGGCTGGCCTCTTCGCTCTTCTCTGGGGGGTCACGCCGGGCCGCTCTACCGCATCACCGCAGTTCAAAGCCCTCTGCTCGGTCCCGGCCCGGTGAGCACTTCGGCACGCTGACCACTTCGCCAGGCTGCACCCAATCTGCTCCCACTTGCAAGGCCAGGTCATCCAGCGGCCCCTTACCACCGCGACCTGCGCATACTTCCTTGCCTCTGCCTCGGCGTCGGCGTGTGGGACACCCACGGGCCGGTCGTTCTGGTAGCCGCCACCGGCGAGCTGTAGCCGTCGGCGAGCAGGCCTCCTCGTCGAGCAGTCGCCTGAGCCTCCAGCCCAACAGCACCCTCGACGACAGTCGCATGCGTGAAGATCAACGTGAAGAGTTCGAATCATCCGACGCAGAGCCTGCCAGGAACTCATCCCAGCTGATCTCCTCCATTGTTCCGTCCGGGCCCGGCCGGAACATCCTAGGCGGCCCCATGTCACGCGTCGCCCGCTCGTAGGCCGCCTCGCGTGCGGCCTGTTCCTTCCCCGACGGGTCGACCACGAGGAACTCGTGCATGTGAACGGTGTCCGCGTCAATGTCGTCCGGCTCCGGGCGCCCTTCGATGACGAAGCCGAACAAGTCGCGCAGGGCTTGCTCACCCAACTCCAACGGGTGGAATGGCAGCGGGTAAGGATCTTGGTCGGACCATCCCGGAACCGGTTCGAACGGATGCTCGCCGTCCCAGTACGCTCGCTCGAAATCGAACGGCTCGCCGATGTTCTCCACGATGCCGGCGTCTGGTGACAGGCTCAAGGAGCGGACCAGCTGCCCGTCGTCCCACACCGCGAAGCAGAGCCAGTCGACGACCGAGTGCATGCCGTGCATGATGATCCGCCTGCCCGCACCCGCTCGGAGGAGATGCGCAGGCAGTTCGGAGGGGCGGTCCAGGACCAGCCTGCGGTCACACAGAAGTACGGCTCCCGGCAGCACAGTGGCGCAGGTGATGTCATCGGGCGGGTACGTCGCCTCGAGAGTGCTGTCGCCCCTCAACGTCACGTCATACCCGGGCAGGAACTGCCGCACCAGGGCTTCAGCCTCCGCCCGGGCGGACGGCCTCGCACCCAGTAGCGCCAGCCGCAAGTCGCCGTCCACGAAGGCCAACAGCGCCGTCTTCGCGCCCATGCCATCTCCTCAGTCTCCCGCGAGTGCACCCACGAGGGTCCCACACCGCAGCCCGACCAGGCCGGCGAGGTGAACTCACCACGGCCGCACCCTCACTCGCGTCGATCACCCAACGGGGGCCCACAAGTTGCTCGGCCACGGGGCGAAAACGGGCGTGGGGAACGTACTCCAGCCGACCGCGTTCGATCACGGTCCCGGCCTGCTCAGGCCCGTCCCAGGCCGACCCAGAGCGCCTAGCGGACCTTGTTGCCGCCGCGCGTGCGTAGACCGGCGATGTCCACGTCAGTCTTCGGTCTTCAGGCTAGGTGTCCGGACCACTCCGGCGGAAGGTCAGTCCTCGTTCTCGTCGAAGTCCTCGTCGTCGAGATCGTTCTCGTCCATGTCGTGCTCGGCCAGCACCTCGGCGGCCTCCTCGGTGCGGCCCTGCGCCCGTAGTGCCCGGGCCAAGACCAGGGCGGCCGTCCAGCCGTGCTCATCGGGGTCCTCCGTCAGCACCTCCCGCGCCTCCGCCTCGGCGAGGGCCGGGTCGTCGGTTCGCAGCCGCAGCCGCGCCCGGTGTAGCCGGGCCGCCCGGCGCTCGTCGGTCAGCTCGTCGGTGTCGAACCAGGTGACGGCCGCGTCGAGCCGGGTGAGCGCCTCGTCGAGCCGGCCGGCGGTGGCCAGCAGGCGGGCGCCTGCGACCTGGACCGCACCCGCCTGCTCCGCCGACGGGTGCTCCTCGGCCGCGCCGAGGGCATCGACGCGGCCTAAGACGGTCCAAGCCAGGTCGCCTGGCGGCCGGCGGGCGAGCAGTGCGAGCGCCTTGCGCAGCACCCGCAGTTCGGCGTCGGAAGTGCCGTTGGCGCGGTGTCGGTCGGCAGCGGTGATCAGGTGGGTCAGCGCGTCGGCGCCGTGCAGCGACGCGGCGGCGTCCTCGAGGATTACTTCCAGCGGCGGCACCTCCTCGGGCAGGTTCTCCACCTGGCTCAGCTCTTCCAGCACCGCGCGCGCGGCGTCCCGGTGGTGGTACGTCCGGCGGTAGAGCTCCCAGAGCAGGTAGCGGCAGCGGACCGCGTCGTCGTGTAGACCGGCCCGGTCGAGGCTGCGGACCGCCTCCTCGGCGGCCTCGATGGCGTCCTCCCACCGGCCGGAGTTGCGCAGGGTGTGTGCCACGTCGAGCCGGGCCCGCGCGGCGCCGGCCGGATCGCCCGCCGCGGTGAGCGCGGCGACCCGCTCAACGAGGGCGGCCAGCGCCGGGTCGGCCATCCGGGCGGGGTCGGCGGTGCGTCCTGCGAGGACGGTGAGCGGCACTCGCTCGGACACCGGTGTCGCGGCCATTCGCGCCTCGATGCGGCCGCTCTGGTGCCGGTTGCCGTTGCGAACGTCGAACCGGGCGGCGATCGCCCGGGCCTGCCCGGTCAACTCGTCGTGGACCTCGGCCACCGTCGCCTCCCAGCGGCGGGTGCCGTCGTCAGAGCGGCGGGACAGCACCAGGTCGCCACGCCCGGACGCGCGGAGCCGGCCGAGCACCAGCGCGGCGGAGGCGGAGAACTCCATTGCGGCGTACGGCGACGAGGGCCGCTCCAGCCAGCTCAGGTGCCGTTCCACCAGCTCCAGTCCGCGCGCCTCGTTGCCGGTCAGCCCGCAGAACAGCACGTGCTGGGCGAGGTTGTCGAGGTGGTGGCGGTCGTCCCGGATGCGGCGGTAGCCGTCCCGGTTGGCCTCGACAGCCTCGTCGAACCTGCCGGTGCTGAGGTATGGCGCGAGCAGCTCGCTGAGCATCCATTGGGGCTGCTCGGAGCAGCCGCCGCGCTTGAACGGCTCCCCGACGGCGATGGCCTCGTCGAATCTACCGAGGGAGGTGAGGTGCCGGACCTGACCCGACGGGACGCACGCCGAGCAGTCCGACATAGCGTCCCGCTTGGCGGTCAGCATCCGGTCGTACGACTCCTGTGCGGCCTCCATGTCCCCGACGTGGTGCGCCACCAGCCAGCGGTGCTGGTGCACCGCGTGCAGGCTGTGCCCGGCCAACTGGTACCGGCGCTGCATGTCGTCGAGCACCGCCATTGTGCGGTCCAACGGGATGTCGGGAAACTGGGGCAGCGCCCAGACGATCCACTTGAAGTCCCACAGCAGGCTTCGGGCGTGGTGCCCGCCCACCACCTCCGGTTGCTTGTCGAAGACCGACAGGCACCAAGAGAAGGCGAGGAACGCGCGGGCGGGGTCGCCGCCGTGGTGGAAGTCGCTGATCGCGTTCATCCGGGCGGAGAAGGCGAAGGGGACTTCGCCGGCCGCGTCGGCGTGCCGGAAGACCGCGTCCAGCGCGGCGAATCGGGCTGGACCGCGCGGCAGCGCGTACGCCTGGGCGAGGCGGTCACGCAGCTCCTGCATCGAGGTGGTCATCGTGGCCCTCCCATGGCCCGGGCGAGCAGGCCGAGGAACGACTGGTTCAGCGCAGCGGTGTCGGCCGGCCGTAGCGGTTGATGGCCCAGCAGCAGCGCCTGCACGTACAGGCCTTCGACCGCAAGCTTGGTCAGCTCCTCGTCGCTGGCCGCGATCGCCTGCCGCACCAGTGGGTTGCGGTGGTTGAACACCAGCTGCGGCCGGACGTCGCGGCCCGGGGTGAAGGTGCCCAGGATCGACGACCAGAGATCGTCGGCCTGTTCCTGCCCTTGGCGCAGGTCAATCGCCAGTGCCGTGTCGCCGTCGAGGAGGTGCAACGCCGGTAAGCTGGCCGGTTCGAAGGCGCGGACCAGCACCTCCACTCCGAGTTGGTCGAGGGTGGGTTGCGCCACTGTCCGGAACGGGCGCACCGCCAGGTCAGCGTCGGGGTCGAGCGGCTCCAGCCGGGTCGCCAGGTCGCTCGCGGTGAGCACCTCGGTATCGACCGCCGGGTCAAGGTCGGGCAGCCGGCCCATGAGCTGCGCGTCGTAGACGTAGCCGGCGTTGACCACGGCGATGCCTTGGGCGGCGGCCACCCCGGCGAGCTGGCGGAACTCGTCCACCGACGGCGTGTACCGCACCAACCCGTACCGCTCGCGGAACTCGGCCAGCGTCAGCGGGCCCATATTCGTCTCGAACGGCCACCACTGGTCGACCAGACGCAGCATCTCGTCGTCGTGCACGGCGAGCGCCTTGACGCCGAGGTGGTGCACCCGAAGAAAGTCCTGCAGGCGTCGGGGGTCGCTGCGTCCCAGCCGGGTGAGCCAGCCACGCAGGCAGTCTCCCAGCGACTCGCGGACCTGGTCGAGCAGAGCGTCCTCGTAGAGCGCTTCCCGGCTCGCCGTCGGGCGCAGCTCGCCCGTGTCGATCACGCAGCGGACGAAGAACGCCCAATCGGGCAGCAGTCGCTCGATGTCCTCGGAGAGGAGCATCTGCTTGAGGTAGACCCGGTGGGCCACCCGAGCCGCCGGGTTGGCCGGCATGGGCAGCACAAACGCCACCCCGCGCAGGCCCGCCGTCGGCAGCGCGAGGTCGATCACGTCGAAGGGCGTGAAACCGAACACCTCCTGGGCGTACGCGCTCAGGCGGGCCCTACGGGCCTTCGCCGGTTCCGCCACGTCGGTTTCCCACGGCGCGAGTCCGGTGGTGATCAGCTTGTCGTCGACGCGCACCGGGATGGGCAGCATGGACCCGTACAGGGAGGCAATCTCGATGACCGCGTCCCGGCGCAGCCAGTGCTCGTCACCTCGACGCGGCACCAGGGTGACCGTGGTGCCCTGCTCGGCGCGCTCCCGTCCCGCCGCAGCTACGCGCAGTTCGTAGCGCCCGTCGGCGTAGCCGGTCCACTCCACGGTCGGGGAGCCGGCGGCGCGAGTGCTCACCCGGATCTCATCGGCCACCAGGAAACAGGAGAGCAGACCGATGCCGAACTGCCCGAGGAACTCGTGCCGGGCGAAACCCAGCTCGTCGCGCTTGGAGCTGCGACCGATGGTAGCCAGCAGCTCATGCACCTGCGCCTCGGTCAGACCGATGCCCGAGTCCTCCAAACGCAGGGTGCCGTCCCCCGTCGACTCCGGCGGACGAATCCGGATCTCGCCCGGCGCGCTCGGGTCCCCCGCCCGCCGGGCCGTGATGGCATCGACGGCGTTCTGCATCAGCTCACGGACATACACGCGCGGGCTGGCGTACAAGTGATGACTGAGCAGGTCGACGATGCCTCGCAGGTCGACGTGAAAGGTGTAGCTCACAACCGCCCTCTCCCCGTGATCCGGTCCGGAGCACCTTAGCCGGCTGCGTGTCCGTGTGGTGTACCCATTCCGAGGGTCATCGCACAGCCCGTCACGGCGATCGACAGGGCCTGTGAAGTGCGGGTGTCGGCAACTCAATCCACACCGCTCGGCCCCGCGCAGGAGGGGGATGCGACACCATCACGACAAGGCCAGCGACTCCGCGCGTCGAGCGTGCGGACCGCCGTCCCCTTCCCCCATGGTCTCGGCGTCGTCGTCGGTCCGCACCATCGCCCCGTGACCGCCGACAACCTGCACCCGACTCGCCACCTCAGCGTCGGTAACCTGAGCGCTGACATCGACGAGGAACTCGCACCGATCGTGAGGCGATTTGGCGCCTCGGCCTTCGGACCTGGACCTGCTGCCAGGACCAGGACGAGAGCAATGCCGGGTGGGCCGACGAACTGCCGCACATGGCAACCGTGGTGGTCGAACAGCGCGGTAGGACGCACATCAACTTCCCCGTGGACGCAACCTGATCCCTTCGGTGTTCTCTGGGAGGTAACGACGAACCGCTCGTCCGCATCACCGCAGCTCAGCGCCCTCAGCCGCGCGCAGAGCCGGTAAGCACTTCGGGCGTGGTGACCTCTTCGCCGACGTGCGCCCAATCTGCTCCCACCTGCAAGGCCTGGCTATCTGGCAGCCCCTTACCGCCGTGACCTGCGCATGCAGCTTCGCCAGGTAACATAGAAAGCTATCGGTTGCCGCTTGGAACGGCGGAGCACTCCGTGTGAAGCAGGACGCCGCACAAGCTCTGACCTGCGGAAACGAGAATGTGCAGCTCGTGGTGGGTGCAGTCCTGCTCCCCTGATCTCGGGCTCCGGGACCGGCGGCAACTGATCAGCGGGCACCTCTTGTCCCGCAGGTAGCGCGCCGGTACGGACCGTCTGACACCCGTGGCTATCCGCTGCCGCACCGATAGGCTGCGCGGGTGCGCACGGCTGTCCTCGGACCACCTGGCTCCGGCCGTGAGAGCGTCGCCGACGCCATCGCCGCGCGTCTCGGCGTTCCCTCCATCATTCTGGCGGACATCGTCCAGGCCGAGATTCGGGCGGACACCCCGCTGGCGCTTCAGGCCCGGCTACACATGGACGTCGGTGAACTCGTGCCCGTCCGAGTCGTTCTGGCCATGATCCGCGGCCGCCTCACCCAACCTGACGTTGCCGGCGGCTTTGTCCTCGACGGCTTCCCCAACCACGTCGTCACCGCGGGGGCGCTCGACGCCCTGTTATCCGACCTCGTCACACCCCTCGACCGGGCAATCGACCTCGTCCTACCCGACACCGAGGTCCTACGCCGCCTGGCCGGCCGCCGCACATGCCGCGACTGCGGCAGACCCTGGCAGACCGAGTTCACCGCCCCCACACTCCCTGAAGTCTGCGAGCGCTGCGGGGGCGAACTGTTCCAACGCTTCGACGACCATCCCAGCCGGATCGCCGCAGGCCTGCAGTCCTATCGACCCGCCGCCGAAGTCACACTCAACCACTACCGCGCGTTGGGCAAACTGACCTCCATCGACGCCACCCTTACCCCGGCCGAGATCACCGACCAAGCACTCGCATGACCAGCGCTGTTCAACCACGCTCGATGTAACCGTCCGGGCACGACGGCATCAGGGCGGTCGACTGTGGTCACGACCTCGGTCGAGGAGCCGACGGTGGCCGAAGCCACTACCGGGTCGGTGTGCGTCTCCGTGATGGCAACTCGCCCAACCACGCCGCGCAGATCTCGAAGCGGAGACGGCCTGCTGCCCTCCACGGCGGCCAGCTGCACCGGCCCGCGACCGATTACCCACTCAGCCGATATTCACCGGGGCTCGACATGAGGCTTCAGCATGCTATCCATTCCGGGCGTACCGTGCCGAAGGCTGGCAGAGGGCCCACACTATCCACTCTCCAGTGATCTACTGACACCGCCACCTTTGACAATGCCCGTCGTCTTCTTGCCAGGGTGCAGCCCGCCCAGTTCCGCACACTGGTACGGCTGGTCGCCCAACGTGGCGGTGACAGCATCGCCGGCCGCCGGCCCGGTCGCCAGTGGCCCTCGACCTGCGGATCGGGTGTTGCTGGTCGCCGCGTACTGGCGGGCGAACCTGACGATGCGCCAGATCGGTCCGCTGTTCGGGTGTCGCACTCCGCGGCGCACCGGGTGATCGACAGCCTCGCGCCGCTGCTGGCCCTGGCGCCAGTGCGCAAACGGCCGGTTGAGCAGATCGCGATCGTCGACGGAACGCTGGCCCCTAACCGCGCCCACCGGCTGGCGGCCCGGAGCAAGAACTACCGGTACTCGACGAACCTGTAGGTCGCCATCGACGCGAGCACCCGTCTGGTCATCGCCGTCGGCGATCCGCCGCCCGGCAACCGCAACGACACCATCGCCTACCGCACCTCAGGCATCGACCAGAAACTGGACGGGCGGCCCGTGATGGCCGACGGCAGCTACCGCGGCAACCCCGAGGTAATCATCCCGTACCGCCACCTCACCGACGGCAACAACCTGCCCGCCTGGAAAGAGGCCCCCCACGTCGAACACCGCACCCGTTCGAGCAGGGTCGAACACGCCCCAGCCAGGATGAAGTGCTTCAAGATCTTGCGCGACCACCGCCGCGCCGCCCACACATTGGCCGATGCCGCTTCCGGCAGCGCCAACCCCCACAACATCATCCTCGCAGCCTGATCACCGGCCCGGTGCGAGGCAACGACTTTAACCAGCTACAGGACGTCCCTTAGGAGTACGGCTCGAAGGTGGTTGGCAGGACCTCACGGAGGTAGTCCAGCGAGCTGACCCTTCCGGTGCCACCCAGAGCATCCAGCAGTAGGTCCAACATGCCGCCTGGATAGCGTTCTCCGGTCCGGCCGCGAATGTCGGCCACCACGCACGTCCACGTGTCGGCGGGCTTGCTGGTCAATTCCCAGCAAAGCTCAAGCTCGCCATTGACCGTCCCCCAAGCGAACAGTTCGCCCGGCTTGTTGCCGAACCTGTAGTAATCCTCGATACCGTTGGCCGGATCGGTTCGCCATAGAAGTACGTCGACGTAGTAAGCCGCATCCTCTCGGTATTCCCTCTCGCATGGGTGGAACACCTGCACGAAGTCGAACGCGCCCGGAGGGAACCGCTCCACGTACTGCCGAAAGTCCGTCGGGAACTGGTGACCGAAGGCAACCTGCAACGACGACCAGTCCGGGTCGTACGGAGACCTGCCGCTCCAGCCAACCAACGCCGCCAGCCTGTCAACCGCAGTACTCGCACCTATCACGCTCACATCCTTCCAGGCCGGCCGGTGGCTACTGCTACAGCGCAAGATCGGCTCATCCGCCATCCCGTATGCCGCCGACCCCGCCCTCCTGGGGCGCGGGGCGCTGCCCGGCCCGCCACGTCACCGGACCTCGATACCGTCGCCGGCCTCGCCCGCGGGTTCGCCGCGCTGGTCCGCCACCAGGGCACCGGACAGCACCTCGACGCCTGGATCAACCGCGCCCGCCACGCCGGATACCCCGAAATCCGCGGCTTCGCCGCCGGCCTGGCCAGCGACCGCGACACCGTCGTCGCCGGCCTCACCCAGCCCTGGAGCTCAGGCCCGGTCGAGGGCCACGTCAAACCGCATCAAGACGATCAAACGACAGATGTATGGCCGAGCGAACCTCGACCTCCTCCGCGAACGGCTCCTCGCCCGGCCATGAGCCAGGATCATGATCAATGACAGAATGCGTGCCAGAGCCCCGTCTAAGGCGGCTGTCTTCGGTCTGTAGTCGCCGGGACTCTGTCATGGTCGGCGCCTGTGGCGTGGGCCATGACGTGGCACGAAGCGCTACCGCCGGACATCCCTGAGGGCCGGTTGACGAAGCCATGCAACGGCGCCACGCCGACGCGACGCAGTTCAGATCGCCTGTCGACGATGTGTCCGGGCCCGCCGGTCACCGGTGCAGGACGGCGGCGAGCGCGGCGAGGTACGCGCCGGCCCGCGCCCCGTTGACCAGCCGGTGGTCGTAGGCCAGGCCGAGGTCGGCGGTGGTCCGCTCGCGAATCCCGCCATCGGCGTCGAGCACGACCTCGCGGTGCACGTCGGGCACCGACAGCGCGCAGGTGACACCGGGCGGGATGATCGGCCGGGCGTGGGTCACGCCGGGGGTGTCGTTGAGCGCGACCAGGAAGTTCATGTCGGCCATGTCGTCCTCGCCGAGCCGGTTGCGCAGCGCCCTCATGCGCAGCGCGACCACGGTGTCGGCGAGGTCGCCCAGGTCCAGCTTCGCGGCGTCGCGGATCACCGGCAGGAACAGCCCGGTGCCGACGTCCACGGTCAGCCCGATCGCCGGCTGCGCCGCGTCGCGCACCCGGCCGTCGCCGGTGAGCGTGGCGTACAGGTCGGGGAACCGGTCGTGCAGCGCGGCCACGGCGGCGATGACGAGCTCGGTGAGGCCGACGTCGGCGCCGGTCTCCTCGGCGGTCCGGCGGGCGTACCCGAGGGCGGCCGTCACGTCGACGCGCACCACGGTGAACGCGGCCGGGATCTCCCGGTGCGAGGTCGCCACCACCTCGGCGACGCGGCGTTGCGCCGGTGACAACGGCCGGTCGACCGGCGACGCCACCGGCGGCCGGGCCGCGGCGGCCGGGCCCGACGGCGGGTCCGGGGGCGGCGCGGTCGGGGCGGGCGCGGCCCCGACGGGCAGGACGCGGCCGATGACGGCGCCCGGGACGCAGTCCGCCCCGGCGGCCACGTCATGCCGCAGCACGCCGGCGTGCGTCGCGGCCAGCTCCTCGATCGCCTTGGCGGTCTCCACCGTCGCGATCGGCTCCCCGACGCCGACGGTGGCGCCGGCCGGCGCCAGCCACTCCAGCAGCAGGTAGCTCTCGTCGGTCGGATTGAGCGTGGGCACCCGCACCGGGACACCCGGCTCGGCGGTCCCCGCCGGACGCGACCCGGCCGGCGGCGGGTCGACGCCGGCCGCCCGCGGCGCGGCGGGCCCGCCGGCCGGAACCCGCATGATCCGCTCCAGGATGGTGTCCGCGCCGAGCAGGACCGCGCGTTCCAGGTGCGGGGCGGACGGGATGACCCGGTCGGCGGAGCTGACCAGCTCGACCGGCCGGCGCAGCAGCGGCCACGCCTCGGCGTGCAGCCGGGCGGCGACCTCGCCGCCCCAGGTGCCGCCGGCCGTGCTCTCCTCGGCGACGATCACCCCGGCCGCGCCGTCGAGCACGCCGCGCAGCCCGTCCACGTCGACCGGGTAGAGCCGGGCCGGCACCAGCACCTCGACGGCGCGGCCCCGCCCGGCGGCGTCCCGCGCGGCGGCGATGGCCCGGTCGGCGACCCCGCCGGGCGCGATGACCAGCGTCGGCGCGGTGTCGGCGGCCGGGTCGTGCACGCGGGCCCAGTTGCGGTCCGCGCCCCGCATCTCGACGGCGAAGCGGTCGTCGACGCGGCCGTCGACGTACCGGCGGCGGGTGTAGAGGATCTTGTCCTCGAACAGCATGGCCGGTTCGCCCCGGCGCAGCGCGGCGGCGAGCACGTCGGCCGCGTCGTGCAGGGGCGACAGTTCGAAGAGCGCGAGGTGCGGGATGCCGATGAAGTGCTTCTGCACGCTCTGGCTGTGCGTCGCGCCGTAGCCCCGCCCGCCGCCCACCGGGCAGCGGATCACCACCCGCATCGGGGTGCGCTCGCCGTACATGCTGACGGACTTGGTGAGGAGGTTGAGGATCGGGTCGAACGCGAGACCGGCGAAGTCGCCGAACATGATCTCGACGATCACGGTGTCACCGCAGAGCGCCAGACCACCCGCGACGCCGGTGATGCCGTTCTCGCTCAGTGGCGTCGACAGCACCCGGTCCGGATAGGCGGTGGACAGTCCCCGGGTGACCTTGAACGCGCCGCCGTACGGGTCGGCGACGTCCTCACCCAGCAGCCAGACCCGGTCGTCGGCGGCGAACAGCTCGTGCAGGGCGCGGTTGAGGTTCTCGCTCACCCGCTCGGCGCGGGTCACGCCACGCCGCCGCTCACCAATGGCCGGGACAGCACCTCGGCCGAGACGTCCGCGACCCGCCGCCGGGCCCGCGCGTCCGCTGCCGAGAACTGCTCCGGGTACGCGGTGGCGTAGCGCTCCAGCCAGTCGAGCCGCCGCAGCTCGCGCAGCTCGTCGGCGTGGCGGGAGTCGTCGCCCTTGCTGTGCGGGCCGAGCCGGACCGTGTGCTGCACCAGCACGTGCGGTTGCCGGGTGGCGCGGACCCGCGCGACGTGCGGCGCGGCGCCGGCCCGCACCTCGTTGAGGTCGAGCGAGTCCGACTCGCTGACGGTGATCCCGAACCCGGCCACCCGGCCGGCGATGGTGCCGGCCAACTGCGCGGTGGTCGGGGTGGACTGGGCGATCCGGTTGTGCTCCACCACCACCAGCAGCGGCACCCGCCAGAGCTGCGCCATGTTGAGCGCCTCGTAGACCGCGCCCTCGCCCCAGGTGCCGTCGCCGACGTAGGCCGCCACGATCCGGTCCTGCCCGGTGCGGTTGAGGTGCAGCCCGACACCGACCGCGGCGGGCAGGCTCTCCCCCTGCACCCCGGTGGACAGGAACCCGTCGCGGCGCAGGTGCTGGCTGCCGCCGTGCCCGTGGCACACCCCGCCGTCCCGGCCGAGCAGTTCCGCCAGCAGGCCGTGCGGGTCGGCGCGGTGGGCGAGGTAGTGCCCGTGCCCCCGGTGGTTGCTGAACACGAAGTCCCCGGTCAGCAACGGGGCCAGCGCGACCGGGATGTGTTCCTGGCCCAGGCAGGTGTGGGTGGTGCCGGCGAGGTGGCCGTCGGCGTACAGGCGGAGCAGTTCCTCCTCGAAGCGGCGGATGAGCAGCCCGGCGTCGAGGTCGGCGTCGCCGAGCGGGGACGGCGCGGCGGCCGTCATTCCTCGACGCCCCGGCGCGCCAGCAGCGCGCGCAGATCCGCCACCGACCGCACGGCCCGGATCTCCCGCGGGGTGATGGTGACCTGGTAGGCGTCCTCGACCGCCGCGACGATCTGGAGGTGGCGCAGGCTCACCCAGGCGGCCGTGGTGGCCGGCCCGGTCTGCGCGTCGACCTCGTCGACCGGCAGCTCCAGCACGTCGGCGACGAGCCGCACCAGCCGACTGGACATGCCGTGTCCCTTCCGGAACGGGTCCTCCGGCGGCAGCGGCGGCGCGCTGGCACACCGACCGGATAATCGATGCCTATACCGCGATGATGGTACAGGCCCAGTGCATGCCCCGGCCCAGCGAGATCAACGCGACCCGGTCACCCGCGTCGAGCTCCCCGGCGGCCAGCAGGCGGCTCAGCCCGAAGAGCTGGTCCGCGGCCCCGAGGTGCCCGTGCTCGGCGGCCAGCTCGCGGTTGGTCCGGGCCAGCGGCACGCCGTGCGCCTCGGCCAGCGACGTCATGGCCCGCTCGTTGTCGCCGACCAGGATCAGCCGCGCCAGGTCGGCGACCGCGACGCCGGCCCGGGCGCAGGCCCGCTCGGTGACCCGTACGGCCCGTTCGTCGAGTTCGCGGGCGAACTGCGCGAACTGCTCGGCGTCGTAGTCGAAGAACTCCATCACGTGCCACCCGTCGAGGGCGGCGGGCGGTTCGCCGCCGGTCCCGAAGGGCGTCGCCGCGCCGCCGCTGTCGAGCCGGTGGAACCCGGCGTAGCGACCGTCGGTCACGGCCTCGGTGGCCAGCCAGCGCAGCCGCGGGTGCCCGCGCCGGGCCACCGTGGCGACCGCGCCGTCGGAGAACACCATCGGCTGGGTGTCCATCCGGTTCCAGTACGCCTCACAGGTCCGGTTCGCGGCCACCACCAGCGCGGTGGCGTACCCCGGGTGGGTGGCGAACCGGCCCGCGACGGTGTCGAGGCTGAGCACCCCGGTGGTGCACGCCTGGGTGAGCAGCACCGCCTCGGCGTCCACCAGGCCGAGGCGGTGCGCCAGGTCGGCGGCGGCGTCCCAGTAGAGGTGTTCGGTGACGTCGGTGACGGCCAGCACCAGCAGGTCCACCTCGGCGGCGGCCAGCGCGGCGGCGTCGAGCGCCCGGCGGGCGGCCCGTTCGGCGAGGTCGGTCACGCCGACCTCCGGCGCGGCGCGGTGCACCTGCCGGTAGCCGTAGCCGAGGACCCGGCGCACGTCGTCGGTGTACTCCCCCACCACGTCCGCCACCGGCGCCGGATCGCCGAGCGCCTCCCCGAAGGACACCAGCCCGAAGCTCATGTTCGCCCGTCCCGCCGTGGATCCCGTCGATGCCTACCATTGCCGGGTGCCCCGAGAGCATCTCACGCCCCTGCCCGGAACCCCGTGGCACGTCTGGCGTTCCGCGCTGCTGCGCTCGGCCGGCTTCCCGGCCGCCGGGATGCGCCGGTTCGCCGCGCCCGCGCTCGCCGCCGTCGCCGACGCCCACCTCGCCGGGGCCTGCGACGAGGCCGCCTTCGACGCCGCGTTCGACGCCGCCGCCGCCGAGCTGGGCCGGGCGGTCCACGACGTCGCCGGGGACGACGCGTTCCGCACGGCGCTCACCTGGCAGAACCCGGCGGTGCTGGTGGCCGTCGACGCGATCCGGCGGGACGGCCCGCACGCCCCGCGCAACCTGCGCCGGCGCCACCGGGAGGAGGTGGTGGCGAAGTACTGGCAGCGCTACTGCCTCAAGAACGACACGGTCGGCTTCTTCGGCCCGATCTGCTGGACCGAGCTGGGCGGCCCGGGTCCGGTCGCCACCGTACGGCCGGGTCCGGCCCTGACCCGGGACCGCCGGGTCTTCCTGGAACGGTGGGGGCTGGACGCGCTCGGCGCGGCGTTCGCCCGCGCGGCGGGCGTCCGCGACTGGCTGCCGGTGCGCCTGTCGCCGGAGCTGACGCTGCGGGACCGGGTGCTGCGGCACCCGCACCGCGCGCCGCAGGCGCTGCCGGCGGGGACGGCCGCGCTGCTGGCGCTGGCCGGGCGGCGACCGCGTGTCGGGGACCTCGTCGCCGGGCTGCTCGCGGACCCGGCCAGCGGTTTCCGTCGCGCCGCCGACGTGCACGCGCAACTCGACGCGCTCGCCGGGAGCGGCGTGCTGCGGATCGGCTTCGACCTGCCGGTCGACCTCACCGCCGAGGACGCGCTGCGCGACCAGCTCGCCGCGATCGGCGACGACGCGCTCCGCGCGCGGCTGCTCGGCGAGCTGGCCGAGGTCGGCGCGCTGCGCGACGCGGTGGCCGCCGCCGACGACCCCGACGCCCTGGCCGCGGCGATGTCCACGCTGGAGCGCCGGTTCGTCGAGCTGACCGGCCGGCCCGCGCGGCACCAACCGGGCGAGGTGTACGCCGGGCGCACCCTGTGCCACCTGGAGACCGTACGCGACCTCGACATCCGCTTCGGCGACGCGCTGCTGCGCCGGCTCGCCCCGCTGGAGCCGCTGCTGCTGTCGGCGCGGTGGCTGACGGCGGCGATCGGCGACGCGTACGCCGACGCGCTGGCCGCCCTCCACCGCGACCTGTCGGCCGACGCGGCGAGCCCGGACGTGCCCCTGGCCGACCTGTGGTTCCACGCCCAGGCGGTGGTGTTCGGGGCGGACCCGCCCAGCGCCGCCGTCACCGCCGACTTCCTGGCCCGCTGGGCGACCGTGCTCGGGCTGGCCGACGCCGACCCGGACGCCCGCGAGTTGCGCTTCGACGCCGCCGAGCTGACCGCGCGGGTCGCCGCCGCGTTCCCCGCCACCGCGCCCGGCTGGGCCGCCGCCCGGATCCACAGCCCGGACGTGCACCTGTGCGCCCCGGACGAGGCGGCGCTGCGGCGCGGCGACGTCACCGTCGTGCTCGGCGAGCTGCACGTGGCCCTGGCCGCGTTCGACACGCACTTCTTCGCCCACGGTCACCCGGATCCGCAGCGGCTGCGCGACGCCATGCGCGCCGACCTGCCCGAGGGCCGGGTGCGGCTGCTGGCCCCGGTGGACTGGCCCCGGCACACCGCCCGCATCGCGGAGTGGCTGCACGGGCCCGCCGACGCGCAGCTCGGCTTCACCGGCGCCCCCGGCGCCGACCCGGACCGCCTCGTGCCGATCACCGACCTCACGGTGCGACCCGATGCCGACGGCGGCCTGCGGGCGTACGCCGGGGACGGGCGGCAGTGGCCGCTGCTGGAGGTGTTCGCGCCGCTCGTCGACCACCAGGTGTTCGACACGTGGAAGCTGGCCGGGAACGCCGGGCACACGCCCCGGGTCACCGTCGACGATCTGGTGCTGGTGCGGGAGACGTGGCGCACCACGGTCGGCGCGACCGGGCTGCACACGGTGAAGGGCGAGCGGGCGCGCTACCTCGCGGTGCGGCGCTGGCGGCGCGCGCTCGGCCTGCCCGAGCAGGTCTTCGTCCGGGTCGACACCGAACTCAAGCCCACCTTCGTGGACCTGACCAGCGGCGTCTACACCCGGCTGCTGTGCACGCTGCTGCGCGGCGCGCACGAGCGGGGCGGGGAACGGGTCGGGCTGACCGTCACCGAGCTGCTGCCCGGCCCCGGCGACGCCTGGCTGACCGACGCGGCCGGCCGGGCGTACGCCTCGGAGCTGCGGCTACAGATCGTCGACCCGGCGCCCGCGCGGTAGCCACCGCGTCGCGTCCGCCGGGGCGTCCGGGGTCTCGGTGTCGAAGTGGCGCAGTCGGCGCATGCCGTACGCGCCCGCCGCCACCACGGCCAGCGCCAGGCCCGACACCACGAACGCGAACCCGAGCCCCCGACCGGGGCCGGTCCCGATCAGCGCACCGACGCTGCCGGCCAGGGCGCCGCCCGGGGCGAACATCGGTTCGAGCACGGCACCGCTGAGCGGCACCAGCACGGCGAAGCCCAGCGGCAACGTCGCCCAGGTCAGCGTCTGGATGATCGCCAGCACCCGGCCGTGGAACCGCTGCGGCACCTTCACCTGGATGAGCGACAGGTAGATGCCGTTGTGCAGGCCCAGACCGAGGCCCACGCCGAAGCTGCCGAGCGCGATCAGCGGCAGGTTCGGGCGTACGCCGCTGAGCACCAGGCTGATCGCGACCCCGAACGCGATGGCGATCAGCGCGGGCATCCGGCGTCGGGTCGGTCCACCCCAGACCGCGACCGCCAGCCCGCCCAGGACGGCGCCCAGCGCCTCGGCGAACGCCACGGTGCCGACCTGGCCCATGGTGCCGAACGCCAGCACCATCGGCGGCACCAGCAGCAGGCTGGCCAGGCAGAGGTTGTAGAGCGAGAAGAAGCCGAGCATGGCCCGGAAGCCCGGCTCCGCCCACGCCATCCGCGCCCCGCCGACCAGTTCGGCCAGGAACGGCTCCTTGCGGCGGCGGCCGAGCAGCCGGGGAAAGCGCACCACCGCGAGCACGCCGATGGCGACCGTGTAGCTCACGATGTCGATCAGCAGCACACCGGTCAGGCCGACGGCCGCGAGCAGGCCCGCCGCCAGCAGCGGCACCGCCAGCGAGCTGAGCCCCACGGCGAGCTGGGCGATGCCGTTGGCGTGGCCCAGGTAGCGCTTCGGCACGACCTGCGGGATCGCGGCCAGGTAGGTGATGCGTTGGAACACCGACGCCGCGCCGAGCACGCAGACCAGCGTGTAGACGGCGGCCAGCCCCAGCCTGTCGGTCCACAGCAGCGTGGCCAGCAGCGCCTCCGCCGTCACCGCGACCGCGCAGGCGGCGATCAGCACCCGACGCCTGTCGAACCGGTCCGCGACGGTGCCGGCGACCGGCAGCGCCAGCAGCGCCGGCAGGTAGGCGATCACCCCGGACAGGCCGAACCACAGCATCGACCCGGTGCTCAGGTAGACCCAGACCGGCACCGCCCACTGGGTCAGCGCCGAGCCGGTGGCCGAGATGAGCTGGCTCGCGGTGAGCGCCAGGAACCGGCGTACGCCGGGTTGCACCCCGGCCTCGACGGCGGCCGGGTCGGCGCTGGTCGCGGCGAGTTCCCAGCCGTCACCGGCGACCGGAGCGGGCGCGGTGGCCGGCGCGGACAGGCCCGGGTGGGTGAGCACCTCGGCGAGCGCCCGGGCCCGCTGCTTGACGAAGTAGTGCCCGGCCTGGTCGAGGACCACCAGCGCGGTGGACTGCCCGAGGAAGCCCCACTCGCGGTAGCGCTCCTCGTAGTACTCGGTGAGCACGTCGTGGGTGCCCACGACGGAGATCACCGGCGCGGGGACCCGGACCGGCTCGGCGTCCAGCCAGGCGGTGAACCGCTCCTGCGCCTCGGCCGCCTCGCGCCGCACGTGGTGGACGAACCGGTCGACCTGTGCCGGGTCCAGGTCGGCCAGCTCGGCGCCGATCGACCGCAGGAACGTCTCGTAGCGCCGGTCCGCGCCCCGCGCGTCGACCCAGTCGACCAGCCGGCCGAGCATGTTGTCCGGCCGGGCGGTGGGGAACACGCCACCGGCGTAGATCGCCTCGATCGGCCGGCCCCGCTCGTGCAGCCGCCGGGCGATGCCGGTCAGCAGCGCGCCGCCGACGCAGTGACCGTAGAGGACCAGCGGGCCGTCCACCCGGTCCTCGATCTCGGCCACGCACCGCTCGACCAGCTCGTCGAAGGGCAGCTCGGTGTCGTCGACGCCGACGTCGTGCCCGGGGACGGCCAGGGAGTAGAGCGTGTGCCCGGGCGGCAGCTCGTCCGCGAGCGGCTGGTAGATGCTGGCCAGCCCGCCGCCGTAGGGCACGCAGACGTAGGACCGCACCCGTTGTGCCGCCGGCACCGGCCGGGTCAGCTCGTAGAGCAGCGGACGCCGGCGGTCCTCGGCCGGACCGTCGATCAGCGCGGCCAGCCCCGCCACGGTGGGGTGCTGGAACAGGTCCATCACGCCGACGTCGACCGGCCCGTACGCCGCGCGCAGCGTGGCCAGCATCCGGATCGCCAGCAGCGAGTGCCCGCCGAGGGCGAAGAAGTCGTCGTCGAGGCCGACGTCGGCGACCCCGAGCGCGTCCTGCCAGGCGGCGGCGACGGCCCGTTCGACAGGGGTGACCGGTGGGCGGTGCGCCGCGGCGCCGCCGCCGTCGGGCACCGGGTCGGGCAGCGCGGCGGTGTCCAGTTTCCCGTTGGCGGACAGGGGCAGCGCGTCCAGCGGCACGCACGCCGACGGCACCATGTAGTCCGGCAGCCGCCGCCGCAGCGCCTCCCGCAGCGCCGCCGGGTCCACCGCCCCGGCGCCCGCCGCCGGCGTCACGTACGCGACCAGGCGCTGACCGGCGGGGGTGGCGCCGCGGACCGCGACGGCGGCGGCGCCGACGCCCGGCTGCTCGCGCAGCACGGCGGCGATCTCCCCCGGTTCGATCCGCAGCCCCCGCAGCTTCACCTGGTCGTCGAGGCGACCGAGGTACTCCAGGGTGCCGTCGGCCCGCCAGCGGGCCCGGTCGCCGGTGGCGTAGAGCCGCCCGCCGGCCGCGCCGAACGGGTCGGGGCGGAACGCGTCGGCGGTGAGCCCGGGCCGGCGCAGGTAGCCCCGGGCCACCTGCACCCCGCCGAGGTGGAGCTGCCCGGCCACCCCGACCGGCACCGGCCGCATGGCCCGGTCGAGCACGTGGGCGCGCACGTTGCGGATCGGCCCGCCGATCGGCACCCGGGTGACAGCGGCCAGCGCGGCGGGGGTGGCCGCCCAGGCGGTCACGTCGATCGCCGCCTCGGTGGGCCCGTAGAGGTTGTGCAGCGACGCCGCCGGGAGCGCGGCCACGGCCCGGCGGGCGAGGTCGAGCGGCAGTTCCTCGCCGCTGCACACGATCCGCCGCAGCGAGCCGCACCGGGCCAGGTCGGCGTCGTCGGCGGTGGCCAGGAACGCGTCCAGCATCGACGGCACGAAGTGGACGGTGGTGATCCGCTCGCGGGCGATCAGCTCCCGCAGGTACGCCGGGTCGCGGTGCCCGCCCGGCGCGGCCAGCACCAGCCGCGCGCCCACCACGAGCGGCCAGAACACCTCCCACACCGACACGTCGAACCCGATCGGCGTCTTGTGCAGCACCGCGTCGTCCGGCCCCAACGCGAAGGCGTCCTGCATCCAGTCGAGCCGGTTGACCACGCCGGCGTGCGCGTTGACCACGCCCTTCGGTCGCCCGGTGGATCCGGAGGTGTAGATCACGTAGGCCGCGTTGTCCGGCCCGGCGGCGACCCGGCCGGTCACCGGTCCCGGCCGGTCCGGACCGGTCAACGGCAGCACCGCGCCCGGGACGGCTCCCGGCCGGTCCGGACCGGTCAGCGGCAGCACCACGCCCGGAACGGTGAGGCCGGTCGGCACCTCGTCGGCGAGCAGCACCTCGGCGCCGGCGTCGGTCAGCATGAACGCCAGCCGCTCCGGCGGATGGTCCGGGTCCAGCGGCAGGTACGCCGCGCCGGCCCGGTGGACGCCGAGCAGCCCGGCGACGAGCCGGCTGGAGCGGGGCTCGTGGACGGCGACGACCGACTCGGGCCCCACCCCGTGGGCGGTCAGCCGCCGGGCCACCCGGTCGGCGGCGGCGGACAACTCGGCGTAGGTCAGCCGGGTGTCGCCGTCGACCAGCGCCACCGCGTCCGGTGTGCGCCGGACCTGGGCGTCGAACAACTCGGCCAGGGTGCTCCGGCGCACCGGGGCGGCGGTGTCGTTCCAGCCGGTCACCACGAGGTCCCGTTCGGCGTCCGACATGACCGGCAGCGCGCCCACCCGGGTCTGCGGCGACGCGACGGCGGCGGCGAGCAGCAGCAGGTAGCGGTCCGCGAACGCGGCCATGGCGGCCGGCTCGAACAGCGCGGTGTCGTACTCCAGCCGCAGCTCGTCGCCGGCGATCTCCAGCGACAGGTCGTCCATCGCGCCGCCGAACGCCGCGCCGCGCCCGGTCGGCAGGTGGTGGAACGTCACCTGGTAGAGCGGCGGCAGACCGGGGTCGCGGCGCACCGCCAGGTCCTCGACCAGCTTCTGGAACGGCATGTCCTGGTGGTCCCACGCGTCGAGCACCACCCGGCGGACCCGGCGGACCAGCGTCCGGAACGGCGGATCACCGGAGACGTCGACGCGCAGCACCAGCATGTTCATGAACATGCCGAGCAGCGGTTCCAGCTCGGCGCGGTCCCGGCCGGCCACCGGCATGCCGACCACGACGTCGTCGCTGCCGGACAGCCGGTGCAGCAACGCGACGAACGCGGCGAGTTGCACCATGAACGGGGTGGCGGCGGTCTGCCGGGACAGCTCGGGCAACGCCTCCGGCACGCCGTCGGGCAGGGCGCGGCGCACGTCGGCGCCGTGGAACGCGCGCGTCGGCGGGCGCGGGCGGTCGGTGGTCAGCCCGTGCACGGCGGGCAGGCCGGCCAGCGTCTCCCGCCAGTAGTCGCGCAGCTCGCCCCGGCGGGGGCCGTCGAGGCGGTCGCGTTCCCAGGCCGCGTAGTCGGCGTACTGGACGGGCAGGTCGGGCAGGTCCGGCGCCCGGCCCGCCACCGCGGCGGCGCACAGTTCGGTCAGCTCCGCGCGCAGGTTGAGCAGCGACGTGCCGTCGAGGATCACGTGGTGGCCGGCGAAGAGCAGCCACCAGGTGTCCGCGTCGAGCCGCAGCAGCCGCGCCCGCCACAGCGGCAGGCCGTCCATCGGCAGGTCGAGGCGGGCGTACTCGGCGACGATCCCGACGCGGGCACGCTCCCGCTCCGGCGGCGGCAGTCCGGACAGGTCGGTCACCGGCAGCTCCACCGGCGCTGTCGGGTGGATGTCCTGCCGGAGTTCGCCGTCCACCAGGCACAGCGTGGTGCGCAGCGCCTCGTGCCGTTCGGTGACCGTCCGCAGCGCGGCGAGCGCCTGCTCCGGGCCCGCCCCGGCCGGCAGGGTGACCGCGTCGGTCATCGTGAACAGCGGCTGCCCCGGGCTGAGCTGGGCGGTGAACCAGACCCGCTCCTGGGCGTACGAGGCGGCGGCGCGGTAGACGCCGTCGACCGCTGTGAGGTCCGGCGGCGACTCGGTCACGCCGGCCGCCCCGGCCGGCGCAGGCGCGGGATCGGTGTCTCCGCCGCCGTGGCCGGCGGGGTGGCGCGCAGCGCCTCGATCCGGGCGGCCATCGCGGCGACCGTCGGCGCGTCGAACAGCACCCGCATGGACAGCCGGGCGCCGACGGCCTGGCGGATGCGCAGCACCAGGTGCGCCGCCACCAACGAGGTGCCGCCGAGCCGGAAGAAGTCGTCGTAGGGGCCGACCTCGGCGACGCCCAGGACGTCGCGGAAGATTCCGGCGACGGTGGCGGTCAGGTCGCCGTCGACGGCGGTCACGGTGGTCGCGGCGGTGGCCGAGGCGAGCCGCCGCTCGTGGCCGGCGACCGCGGCCACGGTGTACGCGCCGATCGCGACCGAGCCGGCGCGGCCCCCGGCGAGGACCCGCCACGCCGCCGCCGTCGCCGCCGCGGCCGGCAGCCCGTCGTGGTCGGGCACGCCGTCCTCCCGCCACGCGCCCCAGGCCAGCGCCACCACCCGGGTCGGCCAGCCGTGCGGGGCGCGGGCGTACGCGTCGAGGAACGCGTTGGCCGCCGTGTCGTCGACCCGGCCCAGGCCACCGGCGAGCGCGGTCACCGAGGCGCTGAGCGCCACGAAGTCCAAGGGCAGGTCACCGAAGACCTCGCGCAGCACCAGCGTGCCGGTGAGCTTCGGCCGCAGTTCCGCGGTGGCCTCCGCCAGCCGTGACCCGGCGGCCAGGCCGGTGTCCGGTCGCCGCGCGGCGTGGATGATGCCGTCGAGACCGCCGAGGTCGCGCAGCACCTCGTCGCGGACCGCCCGCATCGCGTCCGGGTCGGCCACGTCGGCGGTGAGGTGCCGCACCCGGGCGCCCGCCCGCTCCAGCGCCTCGATCCGGGCGGCCGGCGGCGCGGTGGCGCGGCTCACCAGCACCAGCCGCGCGCCGGGCCGGGCCAGCTCGGCGGCGAACGCGCCGCCGACCTGGCCCGAGCCGCCCGTGATCAGATACCGCCCGCCGTCCCGGACGACCGGCCCGGAACCGGCCCGACCGCCGGCCGGCACCGCCGCGAACTCGCGGATCCAGCGACGCCCACCGAGCCGCAGCGCGACCGCCTCGGCCCGGTCGACGCCGAGCAGCTCGTCGGCCAGCGGGTCGACGGCGGGTTCGCCCGGGTCGGCGTCGATCCAGTGACCACGCAGGCGCGGGCGTTCCAGCGGCGCCGAACGCACCACCCCGGCGACCGTCGCGTGTTCCGGGCGCAGCAGGTCGGCGCCGGTCACGTCGGCCACCCCGGCGGTCACCACGTCCAGCTCCACGTCGGTGTCCGGCAGCGCCTCCAGCAGCGTCAGCAGCGCGAGGTAGCCGTGGTCCTGGGCCGCCGACACGGCCGCCACGTCGGAGCCGGCCGGGTCCCCGTCGAGCGGCCAGGCGTGCACGATCCGGCCGGCGCGCTCGTCGTCGGCGCACTCGTCGAGCAGCCGACGGTGGTCGGCGACGCTTGTCGGCCGCACGTGGTAGCCGTCCGGGCGGACCGCGAAGGCCGGCCCGGGGCGGACCACCGTGACGTCGACGCCGCGTTCCCGCAGCCGCTCCGCCAGTGCCGTGCCCCGCCGGCCCGAGGCGAACAGCAGCAGCGCGGCCGGCGCCTCGGCGGGCGTCGCGGCGGGCAGCTCGCGCCAGAGGGGAACCTCGACGACGCCGTCGTCGTGGCGGCGGTCGGCGGCCGGCGCGGCGGGCGCCACGGCCACCGGCGCCGGGTCGATCCAGTGCCGGGTCCGCTGGTACGGGTAGCCGGGCAGGGACACCCGACGCGGCCGGCCGGGCGTGGGCAGGTGGACCGGCACCCCGGCGGTCCACAATCGGCCGGCCGCCTCGTGGGCGGTCTGCCGGTCGGTCAGCCGCTCCCCCGGCGCGGGCAGCGTGCGCAGCGGCGCGCGGGCCCCCGGCGGCAGGCTGAGCCGGGCCAGCCCGGCGAGCTGGCGGCCGGGGCCGCACTCCAGCAGCAGCCACCCGTCGGGCGGGCCGGTCGCCGCGAGGGCCGCCACCGTGGCCCCGAAGCGCACCGGCCGGCACAGTTGCTCCGCCCAGTACGCCGGGTCGGTGAGCTGCGCGTCGGTGAACGGCGCGGCGGTCGCCGCCGACCACACCGGCGCCGTCGGCGCCCGGCGCGGCACCGCCGCCACCAGCGCCGCGAACTCGTCGCGCACCGGCTCCAGCAGCGGCACGTGCATCGCGTACGGCGTGCGCAGCGGCGTGCAGCCGATGCCGAGCCCGCGCAGCGTGTCGGCGAACGCGGTGACCGGCTCCGGCGCACCGGCCAGCACGCAGGTCTGCGGCCCGTTGCTGATCGCCACCGCGACCCCGGCCGGCAGCAGCGGCGTGATCTCGTCGGCGCCGCGCTGCACGGCGAGCATCCGGCCCTCCGGCGCGGCCCGGACCAGCCGGCCCCGGGCGGCGGCGAGGCGCACCGCGTCGGGCAGGTCGAAGACCCCGGCGACGGTGGCCGCCACCAGCTCGCCGATGGAGTGGCCGAGCATCGCGGCGGGCGTGACGCCCCAGTGCCGCCACAGCGTCGCCAGGGCGTACCCGACCGTGAACAGCGCGGGTTGCAGCACCTCCGGCTCGGCCAGTCGCTCGTCGGCCCCGGGTCCCGCGCCGACGAGCAGCTCGTGCGGGTCCCGGCCGAGGACCCGGGCGCACTCCTCGACGGCGGCGGCGAAGACCGGCTCGGTCGCGGCCAGCTGCGCGCCCATGCCCGGGTGCGCCGAGCTCTGGCCGGAGAAGAGCAGACCCACCCGGGGCGGGTGCGCCGCGTCCCCGTCCGCCCGGCGTCGCGGATCGGTCAGGGCAGCCGCCGCCCGGGCCCGGTCCACCGCGACCACTGCGGCCCGGTGCCGGTAGGCCGGCCGTCCCTCCCGCAGCGTGTACGCCACGTCGCGCAGCTCCAGCTCCGGCCGGTCGGTGAGGTGGGCGGCCAGCCCGGCGCACGCCGCCGCCAGCGCGGCCGGGGTCGCAGCGGACACCTGGAGCAGCTCCCCGCCGCCGTCGTCCGGTTCGGTGGGGGCGAGCGGTGGGGCCTCCTGGAGCACCAGGTGCGCGTTGGTGCCGCCGAGGCCCAGCGAGCTGACTCCGGCCCGCAGCGGGCGCTGCTCCGCCGGCTCCCACTTGGTCAGCGTCGACACCACGTAGAACGGGCTCGCCTCGAAGTCGATCTCCGGGTGCGGCCGGTCGTGGTTGATGCTGGGCGGGATCAGCCGGTGCCGCATCGACAACACGGTCTTGATCAGGCCGACCACGCCGCCGGCCGCGCTGAGGTGACCGATGTTGGCCTTTGTCGAGCCGACCCCGCACCAGCCCCGCTCGGCCGTGCGCCGCCCGTACGCCGCGCTCAACGCCGCGATCTCGATCGAGTCGCCCAGGACCGTGCCGGTGCCGTGCGCCTCCACGTAGCTGACCGAACGCGGGGCGACGCCGGCCACCGCGAGGGCCTGCACGACGACCTCCACCTGGCCGGTGACGCTGGGCGCGGTGAAGCCGGCCTTTGTCGCGCCGTCGTTGTTGACCGCGTTGCCGATGATCAGCGCCCGGATGTCGTCCCCGTCGGCCCGCGCGTCGGACAGCCGCTTGAGCACGACGACACCGACGCCGCTGCCGTAGACGGTGCCGTCGGCGCGCGCGTCGAACGGGCGGCAGTGCCCGTCGGCGGAGGTGTAGCCCTCGTCCGCGACGTACCCGACGGCGTGCGGCAGCTCCACGCACACGCCGCCCGCGAGCGCCGTGTCGCACTCGCCGTTGCGCAGCGCCTCGCTGGCCAGGTGCACCGCGACCAGCGACGACGAACAGGCGGTCTGCACGGTCATCGCCGGGCCCCGCAGACCGAGCCGGAACGACACGGTGCTGGCCAGGTAGTCCGGCTTGTTGCCCAACGACACCCGCAGCTCACCGGCGTCGGCCAGCGCGCGCGGGTTCCGCCGCACGTTGAGCCACTGGTAGAGGTCGGCGTTGCCGCCCGCGTACACGCCGATCTCGCCGTCGTAGCGGGCCGGGTCGCAGCCGGCGTCGGTCAGCGCGGCGTGCGCGTGTTCCAGGAACAGCCGCTGCTGCGGGTCGGCCAGCTCCGCGTCGCGCGGGCTCATCCCGAACAGGCCGGCGTCGAACTGGTCGACCTGGTCGAGCACGGCGGCCACCGGCACGTACGCCGGATCGTCGACTTCGTCGGCGGCGACGCCGCGGGCCAGCAGTTCCGCGCGGCTGAACCGGGTGAACGACTCGGTGCCGTCGACCAGGTTGCGCCAGAACCGCTCCGCCGAGGACGCGCCCGGCACGCGCAGGCTGAGGCCGACGATCGCGATCGGCTCCACTGTCTCGTTCGTCACGACATGACCTCCGGCTCGGCGGCATCGCGGATGTGCAGGCGCAGCTCGCTGACGTAATGGCGGCCCCGGCCGTCGGGCAGCCACGCCTGCGCCGGCGTGGGCAGCAACTCGGTCACCGTCACCGGCACGTCCGCGCCGCCCGCCCGCCGGGCCGCCCGCAGCATCAGGCAGAGCCGGTTGGCGTAGAGCGGGCTGGTCAGGTCGACGTACTCGGGTTTCAGCTCGGTGGCCACCCGGACGAAGACCCGCTCCGGCAGGCCCAGCGCGGCCCGCCACCGGCGTACCGCGAGGTAACGGCGCGCCGGGTCGACGGCGTCGGTCAGGTCGGTCGCCCCGACTGTGGTGCGCCACGTCTCCCGGGCCAGCACCAGCCGGTCCACGGTGACCCGGGGGCTGTGCGGGCGTTCGGTGATGAGTTTGAACGCGTCGCCGGCGTGCACCGCGATCAGGTCGGAGAACACCTCGACCAGCGGCCAGCGGGTGCCGTCGGGTCCGGTCGCCACCAGCACGCCGTCCACCTCGGAGATCAGCGCGGCGTTGGCCGGCACCAGCCGGTCCCGGCCCGCGCCGGGGGCGTCGGCGAACGCGAGCCGGTGGTCGTCCGGCCCGGACAGGGACGCCGACAGCCGGCCGCCGACCCGGGGGAAGTCGACCGGGTAGACCGGACGCAGCCGCGCCGGGCCCAGGTCCGCCGCGTACGCCCGGCGCAGCCGCGCCAGGTCGGGATGGCAGTGGGTGAACAGCTCGGCGTTGAACGTCGCGTACGCGGCGTGCAGCTCGCCGAGCACCGCGACGAACTCGGCGTCGGGCGACTCCGCGACGAGCTGGAGGTCCGGGCTGTGGATCCGGCCCGCGCTCCAGCCGGGTCGGGTGGCCGGGAACTGCGCGGCGACCCGGGGCGCCAGCTCGGCCGCGTCGACAGTCAGCCGCGCGGTGTCGGCGGGCAGGTCGGCGAGCCGGAGCACCCGTTCCCAGCGGGCGGCGAACTCGCGCGCGACCCGGTCGGCGGGCCGGTCACCGGGACCGAACAGCGGGCCCTGGGCGACGAACCACAGGTCCCCGAGCCGGACCGGCCCGTCGCCGCTCAGGTCGTCGTGGAGGTCGCGCAGCGCGTCGCCGTACGCCGTGGCCAGCTCGGCGGTGAGCCAGCGCGCGGCCCGCAACGGCAGGTCCAACGCCGGGGCGAGGGCGTCGAGCAGGTCACGGCCGACGGTGAACTCGACGTCGCGGACGGTCTCCTCGTGGCACAGCGCCCGCCCGGCGTAGTTCTGCCCGGCCCGGCGGCGCGGCGGCCGGCCGGTCAGTCCGGTGAACTCGGTGTCCAGGGCGGCCAGCGCGGCGGCCAGCGCGGCGGGGTCACCGGCGGCGTCGGCGACGCGGTCGCGGGCGGCGGCGAGCCGGTCCAGCCCGGCCCGGGCCGGCTCCCGGGCCGCCGGGTCGCCGACGGCGTCGATCCGCTCGCGCAGGACCGTCTCCGCGGCGAAGCCCGGCGGCAGGTCGAAGTCCCAGCGCAGCAGCCCTCGCTCGGCCAGGTGGGTGAGGAGCAGGAAGCCCTCCTCGGGCCGGCGCACGCCGGCCTGTTCGTCGCGGACCAGGTCGTCGACGATCTCCCGGGCGGGTCGGCGTCCGTCGCAGCGGGCCAACGCGATCGACTCGGTCAGCGACACCGGGGTGGGGCGCTGGGCGGGCCGGTGCACGACCCGCCCGTCCAGGTGGGCGTGCGGCGCCAGCGTCGGGGCCAGCCACGACCGCAGCAGCGGGTCCGCCGTCAGCCCGTCGGCGTACGCGGACAGCGCCCAGTGTTCCAGGTGGACGACGCGCCGGCGGAGCAGGCCGGGGCCGGGCCGGGCGGTGACGGCAGCCGGACCCGGCGCCACGGTGCCCCAGCACACCGGCCCGAAGAAGCCGATGGTCTCGCACTTGGCGACGTAGCGCTGCCAGTAACCGGCGACGACGTTCTCCCGGCCCCGGCGGCGGACGTTGCGTGGCCCGTCCGGGCCGTCGCGGACCAGCCCGTCCAGCGCCACCAGCACGTCCGGGTTCTGCCACGTGACGGCCTCGCGGAACAGCGGGTCGGCGGCGATCCCGCACACCGCCGCCGACGCCGCCCGGGTGGCGTCGGCGTACGCGGCCGGGAACGCGGCGTCGTCCACCTGGCCGGCGAGGTGCCGGTCGGCGGCGGCGGCGCAGTCCGGCGCGGCGAAGCGGTCCAGGCCGTCGGCGGGGAACCCGGCGCTGCGCAGCAGCACGTCCCGCCAGACCGACCAGCCGGTGTCGCCGAGGGGCACCAGGTGCGTCATTCCGGGTCACCCGCCCCGGCCGGCTCGTCGACGGCCCGGCGCAGCACCCGCTGGCGGCGCACCGCGCCCCGGCGGGCGGCCCGTTCCACCGCCGCGTCCTCGGCGCTGTCCCCCGCTGTCGCGCGCCCGCTGTCCAGGTGCGCGGCGAGCGCGCGGACGGTCGGGTGGTGGAACAGGTCCACCACCCGCAGGTCGGTGCCGAGCAGCCGGTTGAGCTGCCGCTGCACCACGGCGACGGCCAGCGAGCCGCCGCCGACGTCGAAGAAGCTGTCCGTCGCGGCCACCTCGGGCACGCCGAGCACGTCGCACCAGACCGAGGCGATCCGCCGTTCGGTGGCGGTGGCGGGGCGGGCGGCGGTCGCCCCCGGCCGGCTCGCGACGCGGGTGACCGGCGCGGCCCGGGGCACCTCGCCCGGGCTCCCGGCGGGGATCGCCGTCCAGGCGGGCAGCTCGGACACCGGTCGCTCGGGATCGGCGGCCCCCGCGCGCAGCACCCGCTCGACCTCGCCCAGCACGGCCGCCATCAGGTCGCCGCCGTAGACGTCGGGGTTGAACACGATCTCCACCCGGAGCTGCCCGTCCCGGGTCACGCCGTACAGGGTGAGGTCGAACGGGGACCCGGGCGCGGCCACCGGCACCGGCTCGCTGGTCAGGCCGGCCAGGTCCAGTTTCGGCTCGTCGAACGTGTACATGTTGAACAGCACCTGCACCAGCGGGCTGCGGTCCAGCAGGCCGCCCAGGCCGAAACCGCCGACGACGCGTTCCACCGGCGCCTCCGGGTGCGCGAGCGCGGCGAGCAGCTCGGCCCAGGCGGCGCGGACGTGCGCGGCGAAGCCGGCCCCGGGGAGCGGGCGCAGCCGCAGCGGCGCGATCTCGATGAAGAACCCGACCATCGGCGCGAAGTCGGCCGCGCGCCGGTCCACCGTGGGGGTGCCCACGAGCAGGTCGGGCAGGCCGGTGCGGCGGGCCAGGACCAGCGCGAACGCGGCCAGCACGGTGGCGGCCGGGGTCGCGCCGAGCCCGGCGGCGAGGTCGGTCAGGGCGGTGGTGGCGGACCGGTCCAGCCGGGTGCCGACCGTCGCGCTGGCGTACGTCTGCTCGGCCGGCCGCTGCCGTCCCCCGGGCAGCTCCACCACCACTGGCACGCCGTTCAGGTGCGCCAGCCACCAGTCCAGGTCGGACGCGCCGCGGCGCCGGGAGCGCTCCTCGCGCCACGCGACGTAGTCGCCGTAGGTGGCGGCCAGCGGCGGCAGCGGCGGCCCCTGCCCGAGCGCGGCGCGGTAGGCGGTGGCCAGGTCGGCGTGGAACAGCGACTGGGACCAGCCGTCGAACACGGCGTGGTGGGCGTAGACGGCCAGCACGTGTTCGTCGACGCCGGTCCGGATCAGCTCGGCCCGCCACAGCGCGTCGGTGGCCAGCGCGAACGGCCGCGCCGCGCCGGCCGCGAGGTGCGTGGCGAGGTCCGTGCCCGGCGGCAGGTCGCGGACCGGCAGCGGCACCGGCGCGGGCGGGTCGACCACGGCGTACGGCACCCCGTCGGTGTCGGGGATGCGCCAGCGCAGGATCTGCTGGCGGTCCGCGACGGCGGTGAGCGCGGTGGCGAGGGCCGCGACGTCGAGTGCGCCGGTGAGCCGTTCGGCGAAGGCGACGTTGTAGGCGGACGCGGCGGCCGGGAAGTAGCGGTCGAGGAACCACAGCCGGCGCTGCGCCGGGGACAGGGCCGGCGGCCGGCCCCGGACGGCGGCGGTCGGGCCGGTCCCGGCGGCGGCGTCGACGCGGGCGGCGATGCCGCGCAGCGTCCGCCCGAGCAGCACGTCCTCGACTGCGACGTCCCGGCCCAGCCGCTCCCGCAGGTCGGCGACGAGCCGCATCGCGGCGATCGAGTGTCCACCGTGGTGGAAGAAGTCGGCGTCGCGGTCGACGGCCGGCGCGTCCAGCAGCGCCGACCACGCCCGCGCGACGAGGCGTTCGGTGTCGGTCGCCGGCGCCTCGCCGGTCGGTTCCGGCTCCGGCGCGGCGGCGGTGAGCGCGGCCAGCCGGTCGACGTCGATCTTGCCGTTGATGGTGACCGGCAGCGCGGGCATGGTGTGCATCAGCGCCGGTACGGCCGCCGCCGGCAGCAGCCGCGCGCAGTGGGCGCGCAGCTCGGCCACGTCCAGGCCGGTCGCCACGTACGCGACGAGTTCCTGGCCACCGGGGCCGCCGCGTGCCTGGACGCTGGCCAGGTCGACGTCGGGATGACGGCGCAGCACCGCCTCCACCTCGCCCAACTCGATGCGCTGCCCGCGGATCTTGACCTGCCGGTCGGCCCGGCCGAGGAACTCCAGGTTCCCGTCCGGCAACCACCGGGCCAGGTCGCCGGTGCGATAGAGGCGCTGCCCGGGCCGGTCGGTGAACGGGTCCGGGACGAACCGCTCGGCGGTGCGCGCGGCGTCGAACAGGTAGCCCCGGCCGAGACCGGGCCCGCCGGCCAGCACCTCACCGATCTCGCCGGGACCGACCTCGCGGAACCGGTCGTCGACGAGGTGGATGCGGTGGTTGGCCGCGGGCCGGCCGATCGGGATGGGCCGGGTCCACCCGCCGCTGCCCTCGAACCAGGTCACCAGCACTGTCGCCTCGGTCGGGCCGTAGACGCTGACGAACCGCCGGCCGCCCTCGGTCCAGCGGCCGACCTGCTCCGGGCCGGTCGCCTCCCCGCCGGTCATCACCAGCCGTACGCCGGGCAGCCGGGCCGGGTCCAGCAGCGGCAGGACCGGCGGCGGCAGCACCACCACGTCGACGTCCTGCTCGGCGCAGACGCGGTAGAGCCGGGTCGGGTCGGCCCGCTCGGCGTCACCGGCCAGCACGACGGTGCCACCGGCGGCGAGCGGGGCGAGCAGGTCGGCCACCGACGCGTCGAACCCGATCGAGGCGAAGGCCAGGCAGCGGGTCGAGGGGCCGAAGCCGGAGAACTCCGCGATGCCGGTGACCGCCTCGGTCAGCGCCCGGTGCTCGATCACCGCGCCCTTGGGCCGCCCGGTCGATCCCGACGTGAACATCACGTACGCGGTGGTGGCCAGCGTGGCGGGCGTCGGGTGCCAGGGCGCGGTCGCGGCGGGTACGTCCCGCACGGCGTGGTCGGCGAAGACGCCGGGCGCGACGGCCGGCGTGCCCACCACGACGCGCAGGCGGGCCTCGGCGGCCAGCTCGCGCAGTCGCGGCGCCGGCAGCGCCGGGTCGAGCGGAACGTAGCCGGCGCCGGCCGCCTGCACGCCCAGCAGCGCCACCACCAGCTCCGGGCGGCGGTCCACGCAGACGCCCACCAGGTCGTCCGGGGCGATGCCGTCCGCGCGCAGCGACGCGGCGAGGGCGGCGGCGCGGCCGACCAGGTCGGCGTAGCTCAGCGTCCGGCCGCCCTGCGTCACGGCCGGCGCGTCGGGTCGCCGGGCGGCGTGTCCGGCGACCAGGTCGGGCAGGCACACCTCGGGATACCGCAGGTGGGGACCGATCATCGCGCCGCCTCGATCCAGTGCCGGGTCCGCTGGAACGGATAGCCGGGCAGCGGCACCCGCCGTCCCCGCGCCACCGGCAGGTCGCCACCGTCGCGCCAGGACCGGGTCGCGGCGTCGTCGGTCACCGGCCCGCCCCGGGCGAACGCGGTGAGCTGCGCGACCGCCTCCGGCACGTCGGCGCAGCCGACCGCGCCCCGGTGGGCCAGCCGCCGCCGGCCCACCGCCAGCGTGTGCGCCACGTCCGCGACCGCGAGGTCGCCCTCGGCCAGCCGCGCGGCCAGTCGCCCGGCCAGCTGCCGCAACGCGGTCGGGCTGCCCGCCGACAGGCCGAGCACCACCCGGTCGGGGCAGGCCCCGTCCCGGTCGCCCGTGGCGGGGGCCTGCTCCACCAGCACGTGCGCGTTGGTGCCGCCGAGGCCGAACGAGCTGACCCCGGCCCGCCGCGGCCCGTCCCACGGGCGGGTCCGCGCGGTGACCTCGACGCCCGCGGCGGCCAGGTCGACGTCGCGGTGCGCGCCGGTGAAGTGCGCCGTGCCCGGCACCTGCCCGGTCCGGACCGCGTACACGGTCTTGATCAGCGAGATCACGCCGGCGGCGGCGTCCAGGTTGCCGACGTTGCCCTTCACCGAGCCGAGCAGCAGCGGGGCCCGACTGCCCCGCCGGGCCCGGACCAGCGCCTCGACCTCGATCGCGTCACCGACCGGCGTGCCGGTGCCGTGCCCCTCCAGGTAGCCCACGTCGGCCGGGTCCCAGCCCACCGACGCCAACGCCTCCGCCAGCACCGCCGCCTGCCCGGCCACGCCCGGCACGGTGAAGCCGGGCCGGTCCGCGCCGTCGTTGTTCACCGCCCACCCGGCCAGCACGGCGTGCACGTGGTCGCCGTCGGCGCGCGCGTCGGCGAGCCGTTTGAGCACCACCGCGCCCGTGCCGTTGCCGAACACCTGCCCGGTGGCCGCCGTGTCGTAGGGGCGGCACACCCCGTCGGTGGCCAGCAGGCCGCCCGGCCGCAGGCGGTAGCCGGCCTGCCGGGTCGACACCACCGCCGCGCCACCGGCGACCACCACGTCGCAGCGGTAGTCCAGCAGGCTCTGCGCGGCCTGGCAGACCGCGACCAGCGAGGTCGAGCAGGCGGTCCGGACCGCCACCGCCGGCCCGGTCAGGCCCAGCGCGAACGCGGCACGGGTCGGCAGGTAGTCGCCGTCGGCGCCGGTCAGCGCGTCGTCCCAGTCCTCGGCCAGGTCCCCGGCGGCGGGCCGCAGGGCGGGGTTGCCCAGCAGGTGGTGACGCAGGTAGCGGTTGGGGCCGCAGCCGGCGAACACGCCGATCTGGGCCGGGTCGCGGTCGGGGTCGATGCCGGCGTCCTCCAGCGCGTGCCAGGCCACCTCCAGGAACAGCCGGTGCTGCGGGTCGAGCAGCGCCGCCGCCCCGGCCGGGTAGCCGAACAGGTCCGCGTCGAAACCCGCCAGGTCGTCGAGCCGGCCGAACACCGGCACCCAGTCGGGGTCGGTGGGCGCGCCGTCGGCGGCGGTCAGCCGGCGTACCGACGTCGTGCCGGCCAGCAGGTTGCGCCACAGGGTGACCGCGTCGTCCGCGCCGGGCACCCGGCAGGCCAGCCCCACCACCGCGATCCGGTCGTCCTCAGTCATGTGTCACCCTCCCCCGGGCCGCCGCCCCGCGCGGCCCGGCGCCGCGCCATCCGGCGGCCGACCGCCGCCAGGCGACCGTCCTCCGGTACGCCGACCGCGCTGCCCGCCGCCAGGTGTGCGGCCAGCGACGCCACCGTCGGGAACTCCACCAGCCGGGCCAGCGGCACCCGCCGCCCGAGCTGTTCCTCCAGGTGCTTCTGCACCAGGGCGAGCTGGAGCGAGTGGCCGCCCGCGGCGAAGAAGTTCACCCGCCGGTCCACGGTGGGCAGTCCCAGCACCGCGCGCCAGCCCGCCGCGATGGTCTCCTCGACCGGCCCCGACGGCGGCCCACCGGTCGGGCCATCGGCCTCCGCGTCCGGGTCCGGCAGAACGGCCGGGTCGGGCAGGGCGGCCGCGTCGAGCTTGCCGGTCGGACCGGTCGGCAGGTCCGCCACCGGCACCACGGCCCGGGGCACCATGAAGTCCGGCAGCACCGCCGCCAGCCGCTCCCGCAGCACCGCCGGCCGCAGGTCCGCCCCGCCGGCCGGCACGACGTACCCGATGATTTCCTGCTCGCCGGCGCCGGCCGCGCCACGCCGCGCCACCACGGCCGCCCGGCCCACCCCGGGCAGCCCGGCCAGGTGGGCCTCGACCTCACCCAGCTCCACCCGGTAGCCGCGGATCTTCACCATCCGGTCGCTGCGGCTCAGGAAGACCAGCGTCCCGTCCGGCAGCCGCCGGGCGACGTCCCCGGTCCGGTACGCCCGCACCCCGTCGTGCTCGGTGAACCGGGCCGCCGTCAGCTCCGGCAGCCCCAGGTAACCGAGCGCGACGTGCGGGGTGCGCACGACGACCTCGCCGGTCCGGCAGGTGGGGCGCCCGGCCGGGTCGGTCAGCACCACCTCGACGCCCGGCAGCGGGTGCCCGATCGGCACCACGGCCCGCTCCGGTCGCGCGCCTGGCGGCAGGTGGTGCTGCGCGGCGAAGCTGATCTCGGTGGTGCCGTACCCGTTGACGAACACCACGCCCGGCGCGAACGACCGCCGGGCCAGCGTCACGTCGTGCCGGGTGACCTCCTCGCCGCCGAGCAGGACCGCCCGGACCGACGGCAGCCGCCCGCCGTCGCCCAGGCTCGCCACCAGGTAGCGGTAGACGGTGGGGGTGGAGTGGTAGACAGTGACGCCCCGGTCGGCGAGCGCGCCGGCCAGGTGACCGAGGCCGTGCGCCCGCACGTCGACGGGAACGGCGGCGGCGCCGGACAGCAGCGCGGCGAACGTGTCGGTGACCGCCATGTCGTAGCCGAACGAGGTGAGCACGCTGGTGCGGTCGTCCGGCCGGACGGCGAAGTTGCGCACGTGGTTACGGATGCCGAACAGCACGTTGCGGTGGCTCTGCACCACCCCCTTCGGCCGCCCGGTCGACCCGGAGGTGTAGAGCACGTACGCCGGGTCGTCCGGCCGCGCCGGGCCATGCGGTACCGGCGGGCTGGACCCGGGAGCGCCCGGTCGCAGCATCACCACGGGCAGCTCCGGCAGCCCGGCGTCGGCGG
Organism: Micromonospora sp. NPDC018662; assembly: GCF_044391475.1. NCBI lineage: Bacteria > Bacillati > Actinomycetota > Actinomycetes > Micromonosporales > Micromonosporaceae > Micromonospora > Micromonospora sp. NPDC018662. Next base: position 112,882 of record NZ_JBISAC010000012.1, on the reverse strand, counting down.
CCAGCGTGGCGGCGAGCCGCGCGTGTCCGGAGTCGGTGACGACGGCCCGCACCCCGGCGTCGCGCATCATGCCGGCCAGCCGGATGATCGGGAACACGGGGTCCAGCGGCACGTACGCCGACCCGGACGCCAGCGCCGCGAGGATCCCGGTGATCGTGGCGACCCCGTGTCGGCACAGCACCGCCACCGGCGCGGGCGGCGTCGCGGGGTCGCCCGGCCCGGTCAGCGCCGCCGCGGTCGCGGCCACGGCGGCGCCGAGGTCGCGGTAGGTCACTGTCGCGTCGTCGGCCAGCACCGCCACCCGGTCCGGGTGCGCGGCGACCACCGCGGCGAACGCGGCGGGGATCGTCTCCCCGCGCACCGCGTCGGCCTCGGTGCCGTCGCCGCCGTGCAGCCGGCCCAGGTCGGGCGCCGGACGCCGCTCGTAGCGGGCCGCGCGCAGCACGTCGGCCGACGACGCGTCCGGGTCGAGCGCGGACAGCACGTCGATCAGGTCGGCGCGCAGGTCGTCGGCGTAGTCGTCGGGCAGCCCGGTCAGCGTGCCGGCGCGCAGGTCGGGGTCGATCCGGACGACGGCGTCGGGGGTGACGCCGGGCGGCGCCGGGCGCAGCGCGCGCCACAGCTCGCGGATCGGGGCGTCGACTGTCAGGTCCAGCGTCACCGGCTCGTCGCCGTGGCCCAGCGTCACCACCTGGACGCCGGTGTACCGGCGGAACAGCAGCGCGGTCGCGGTGAGGACCACAGTGGCCGGCGCGACCCCGGCGGCGTGGGCCCGCGCGACGAGCCGCTCGGCCCGCGCGGCGGGCAGGCCGAGCGGGTGGGCGGCCGGCGTCGGGCTCACCGCCGGCCCACGACGGCCGCCGCGACGTCGGCGACGGTGGACACCTCGGCGTCCGCGTCGGCGACGGTGAAGTCGTCGGCGTAGCTGCCGGTGCCGTGCACCACGATGTCGTGTCCGGCCGGCACCAGGCCCCGGTCGACGGCGTTGCAGACGCCGGTCAGTGCCATCACGATGGACCACTCCCGCAGCCGTCCCGGCTCGGCGGGCAGCACCAGTCCGGCCTCGGCCAGCCGTTCCCGGGCCGCCGGGTAGCGCTTGACGCACTCGCGCCGCGACACCACGATGCCGTCGCCGCCGTGCCGGTCGATCAGCGCGTTCATCGCCGGGGAGGTCACCGGGCGGTGGGTGTAGAAGGTCGGGTCGAGCACCTCGGCCGGGTCGTCGGTGACGGCCGGGAAGCGCGGGTCCTTGTCCTGCGTCCAGGCGTCCAGGCTCTCGTCGCGGGTCCAGGTCGGGACGTTGTCCCGCGCGAACGAGCCGTGGCGCAGGCTGAGCACCATGTCGGGCGTGCCGAGGTGCTGCACGAGCAGGAAACCGGGACGGTCGTCCGGGTCGGCCCGGCCGGCCGCCTCCAGCACGTCGCGGCCGAGGTTGTAGCCGAGCAGACCGAACGCGCTGGAGACGGCGTGGGCGTGCCAGCGGGCACCGGCCGCGCCGGTCGGGGCGACGTCGGCCTCGAACGCGGCCCGGGCCGCGTCGGCCACCAGGTAGTTCTTCAGGTCCAGCGTGTACCAGAGCGTGACGCCCTGTTCGTCGTGCAGCCGGGCGGCGTACGCGTCGACGAACGCGCGGCCGAGCGCCTTCACGCCCTCCGGGTCGTCGCCGGTGTAGCGCAGCAGCGGGTTGAGCCGGCGGGCGACCGGGTCGGCGGCGAGCGCGTCGTGGCGGAACTTGTGCCGGGTCGCCCGCGGCGCCAGCACCACGATGGCGAGTTGCTCCGGCGTGACCAGCCCGGCCGCGTACGCGCGGGCCACCGCGTCGCGCAGCGCGACACCCTTGTTGGCAGAGGTCGGGGTGACGATGCGCAGCCGGGCGCCGGTACGCCGGATGTGTTCCACCGCGCGGGCGACGATCACCAGGGACGCGAACGTCTTGGTGGTCCGGGTGCCCGGGTTGCCGGTCAGGTCGAGCAGGTGGAGGCGGTGGCCGCCGTACTCACCGAGCGGGGCCCAACGCACCGTGGCGACGGCGTAGAAGTCGCGCACGGCCGGGGTCAGCTCGGGCAGGTCGAAGCCGGGCGCGAAGCCGGGCGTGCCGGCGGCGTCGCCGGGGACCGCGCCGCACCGCCGCACCGCCGAGGCGATGACGTCCTGGTAGTCGGTGATCAGGTTGCGGGTGGTCGGGGCGGTCACGGACATCGGGCTTCCTCCCACACACTCCGGGCACGGGCCGGCGCCGGCGGCACCGTTCGCAGGTGGTCACGCAGGGCGGTGAACCGGGCGAAGACCTCCGGCAGCTCGCCGGCGTGCCAACCGCCGGCCAGGTCCGGCCGGTACGCCGCCAGCGCCGCCCGGGCCCGCTCCGGGTAGCGCACGTGGCCGTCGTCGACCTCGACGCCGTCCCGGCGCCCGGCGGCGGTGTTCCAGGCCGACGCGTGCGCCACGTCGACGCCGGCCGGCAGGCGCAGTTCGGCCCGACCGTCGCGTAGTCGGACCGGATAGCCGCCCGGCAGGCCCAGCGGACCGGGCAGGTTCGCCACCACCTCGTCCATCCCGGCGGCCAGCGCCGCCACCACGGCGGCCCCGGCGTGCCCGGCCAGCGCGTTCAGCTCCGGGCGGGGCAGGGCGCGGTAGCCGGCGAGCAGCGGCGTGACGTTCGGGACCTCCCGGCCGTCCAGCCAGGCGCGCACCTCGGCGGTGTCGTCGGCGGCGGCCGGGTCGGGCGCCGCGAGGTGGGCGTGGTGGCCGAGCACGGCCAACCGCCGGGGCCCGGGGCCGCCCAGCGCGGCGTCCAGGCAGGCGGCCAGCGTCGCCACGTTGCCGATGCCGCAGAGCACCGGCCGGCCCGCCGCGGCCAGCAGCGGGTTGACCGCGTCCGGGAAGGCGGCGTTCACCAGCGACGCGTCCGGCGCGCCGGCGGCCAGCGCGGCGGCCAGCCGGGACACCAGCTCGGCCTGCAACGCCAGCGTCACCCCGAACCCGGCGGCTGTGACCAGCTCCGTCCAGGCCGACGGCGCGTGCGTCCGCTCGTACGGCGACTGGGCCGACGCGGCGCAGACCAGCACGTCGGGCCGGAGCCGGGCCATCGACGCGGCGTCGGCGGCGTACCCGCGCCCGGGGTCGGTGGTGGACGGGGTGAACGGCCGGGCGGTGAACCCGACGGCGGTGCCGGCGACGGTGGCCCGCACCTGCGCGCCCCGGGCCAGCCGGTTCGCCGCGCCCGGGTCGCGGGCCAGCACTGTCACCCGGAGCCGGACCGGGGTGTGGATCGCGGCCAGGGAGTCGCAGAGCGCGCGGGCGAGCCGGCCGCCGCCCACCACGACGACGTGCCGGGACGCGTCACCGGGCGGCGCGGACATCGCGTCCCCCGTCGGTGACCCGGGTCAGCCAGTCGGCGAACGACCCGGCGCGCAGGCAGCCCGCCGGGCTGACCTCCAGGCCGGCCATCTCGCGCACCCGCACCGCCACCCGCAGCGCGGTCAGCGAATGCCCGCCGAGGGCGAGGAAGTTGTCGTCGTCGTGGACCGCGTCGACGCCGAGCGTGACCCGCCACGCCTCGCGCAACCGGTCGGCGAGCACGCCGCCGGGTTCGGCGGCGACGTCCGCCGGCCGCCGGGGTGGCGGCGGCAACTCCCGCCGCGCCACCTTGCCGTTGGGCAGCCGGGGCAGGTGGTCGACGAGGACGATCTGGTCCGGGCGCATCGCCGACGGCAGCGCCGACGCCAGGTAGCCCTGGAGCTGGGCGGTGGTCAGCATCTGGTCGGCGGGCTCGGCCCAGGGCGACCCGGCCGGCGGCTGCTCCCCCGGCCGCACCGCGTATAGGTAGCTGACGTCGGCGTCCGCGCCGACGTTCCAGTCGCCGACCTCGTGCACCACGAACCCGGCCGCCGACAGCAGCTCCCGCGCCCGGGGCGCGGTGACGCTGCTGCGCTCGACCTCCAGGCACACCTGACGGACGCGGGGCCAGTGCTCCGGGCGCACCCCGCGCAGCACGCTCAGCTCGGCGCCCTCCACGTTGACCTTCAGCAGGTCGACCCGGTCGAGCGCGAACCGGTCCAGCAGCTCGGACAGGGTCACCGTCGGCACGACGTGCGCCACCGGGGTCAGCCGGCGGCGCGCGTCCGCCAGCAGCGCGGCCCGTTCGGCGTCGTCGGCGGCGCCGACGCCGTGCCGGTAGTGCGACCGGACCAGCTCCGACGCCGCCCCGGCCCGGTCGGCGCCGAGGCCGGACAGGTAGCTCAGCTCGGGAAACGAGATCAGCTCGGCGGTGCCGGCGACGTCGGTCACCGCCGCCTCGACGACGGACGCCGACGCGGCGTAGAGGCCGAGGTTGGCCCGCAGGTACGGCAGCGTGTCCGGATTCGGTTCGACAGCGACCAGGCGTACGTCGCGGGCCTGCCGGGTCGCCCAGAGCGCGAACAGGCCGATGTTGGCGCCCACGTCGACGACGACCGCGCCGTCACCGAGGCGGACGCCGAACCGGGAGTATTCCGCGTGGTCGAAGATCTGCCGAAAGAGGAAGACCGCCTCGTCGGGCGAGGCGGCGGTCACCGCCATGCCGTTGGGCAGCCGGAACCGGGGCAGCCCACCGACCGTCGGGGCGCGTCTCGGCCGGGGCGCGACGTAGCCGACCAGGCGCGGCCCGGCGTCGGCGTCGGGCACGGTCACCACCACCGCGTCGTGCACCGCGGGATGCTCACGCAGCACGGCCGCGACCTCGCCCGGTTCCACCCGCACGCCCCGGACCTTGACCTGGTCGTCGACCCGGCCCCGGAACTCCAGGAATCCCTGCGGCGCGACCCGCACCAGGTCGCCGGTGCGGTAGAGCCGGCCGCCCGGCCGCTCCGGGTCGGGCCGGAAGCGTTCCGCGGTGAGCGCGTCGTCGCCCAGATAGCCCAGGCCGACCGCCACCCCGCCGAGCCACAGCTCACCGGTGTCCCCGTCGGCGACCGGCCGGCCCTCCTCGTCGCGCACGTGGGCGACCACGCCGTCGACGAGCCGGCCGATCGGGGCGATGCTGCCCGCGTACGGCTCCGCGCAGTCCCAGTAGGACACGTTGATCGAGGTCTCGCTCGGGCCGTACCCGTTGAACAGCCCGCACGGCAGCACCTCCCGCAGCCGCCGGACCAGCCGCATGTCCAGCGCCTCACCGCCACACAGCACCCGCCGCAGCGTCCCGCAGCCGGCGAACTCCGGCTCGTCCAGCACGTGCCGCAGCATGGTCGGCACGAAGTGCGCGGTGGTGACCGCCTCCCGCCGGATCAGCCGGACCAGGCCGAGGCCGTCGAACGGCAGCCCCGGACCGGCGACGACCACGACGCCGCCCGCGACCAGCGGGGAGAAGATCTCGTGCACCGACGCGTCGAACCCGATCGACGCCTTGTGCAGCACCCGGTCCTCGGCGGTGAAGCCGAACCGGTCGTGGCCCCAGGCCAGCCGGTTGACCAGCCCGGCGTGGTGCAGCACCACCCCCTTCGGCCGGCCGGTGGAACCCGAGGTGAACAACACCAGCGCGGCCTGTTCCGCGGGCGGCGCCCAGCCCGCGCGGTCCGGCGGGTCGAGGCCCACCCCCACCCCGGCGGTACGCACGTCGCGCCAGAGGGTGCCCGCCGGTGCGGCCACCGTCGCGGGCCGGTCCGCGTGGAGCACGACGCGCGGGGCGGCCAGGGCGAGCATCTGCTCGGCCCGGCCGGAGGGCAGCTCGGGATCGACCGGGACCGCGACCGCGCCCGCCCCGAGCGTCCCCAGCAGCGACGTCACGTAGTCGGCGGACCGGTGCAGGTGCAGGCCGACCCGGTCGCCCGGCCGGACGCCGGCCCGGCGCAGCAGCTCCGTCGTCGCGTCGGCCCGCTCCCACAGTCGCGCGTAGCTCAGCTCGCCGTCGGGGGCGACGACCGCGACCCGGTCGGCGTCCGGGCCGGTGGGCCGGTGCACCAGATCGGTCAGGTAGCGCGGATCGGACATGGTGGTCACGCCGTCCTGGTCGCGGTCGCGACGATCGCCATCCGGGGCACCTCGGCGACGAACTGCCCGTCGGCCCGGTAGACCACCGGCCGGACCGGGATGCCGTCCCGACCGCCGATCGCGGCCAGGTAGCCGGTGTGGTCGAAGTGGTGGGTGAGCAACCGCCACACCGCGTCGTCGCCGATCGTCGCGAAGAAGTCCCGGACGCCGTACATGTCGCCGACGTAGTCGCGCATCCCGGCGTACGCGGCCCGCTCGGTGTCGGCGCGCACGATCAGTGGGTCGTACAGGTCGACGACGCGCACCGGCAGGTCGACGTCGGCGAACAGGCCGGCCAGCTCCGCGCGGGTGAAGTGCCGGTAGTCGTGGCCGCCGGCGGCGTGCGGATGCACCACCTCGGCGAAGAACCCGGCCATCGGGCTGGACTCGTCGAAGTCGTGCAGCACGATCCGGCCGCCGGGTCGGACCACCCGGGCCGCCTCCGCCACCGCCGGCGGCCGCCGGTGGGCCGGGATGTGGTGGGTGCCGTACGCCAGCAGCACCGCGTCCACGCTGCCGTCGCGCAGGAAGAGGAAGTGCGCGGCCTGACGGACGGCGGGCAGGCCGTGCGCGAGCGCCCGGTCGACCATGTGGCCGGACACGTCACCGGTGACGAACGCCAGTTTGGACTCGAAGCAGGCGGACTGGCTGCTCGCGGCGCGGGCCACGGTGCCGTCGCCGCCGAGCACGTCCAGGATCAGGGTGACCGGCTCGGCGTCCGCCGGGGTGGCCAACTCCAGCAGGCGCCGCATCCCGGTCCAGCGCACCAGCGTGTCGCGCTGGGCCCGGCGGTACGAGTCGCCCCGGCCGGTGGAGTCGGTGTCGAACTCGCTCACCGTGGCAGCCAGTTCGGCCAGCGCCTCGGCCGCGCCAGGCCGTCCGAAGTCGAGCATCCCGCGCAGGTGGGGGTGCAGTGTCGCCACCGCGTGCAGGTAGTCGCGCAGAACCAGGGACGGCAGGTACGGCCGGCTCATCAGCACCTCGGCGCGCGCTACGGTGTGCCGCCTCGACAGCGGCGTTCCTCGACGAAGGAATGGCGAACTCTAGCACCGCGTCTCGTCGGTCCACCATGTCCGCCGGCCGGCATCGTGGAAGCCCTCGCGAACCGGTGGGTCCTTACCTGTCCTTTGTCGCGGAATGCGCCGGAGCGGTGGGACAGGTGACGATGCGTCGCATCAGGTCCAGGATCTCCGACCGGTGCTCGGTCAGGAAGAAGTGCCCCCCGGCGTACACGTGGACCCGCGGCGGGGCCACGCAGTCCCGCGCCCACCCGGCCGCCCGGTCCGGGTCGACGTGCTCGTCGCGGTCGCCGAGCAGCACGTGCACCGGCAGCTCCAGCGGCGGTCCGGGACGGTAGGCGTACCGCTCGGACAGGGCGAAGTCGGCCCGGATCCCCGGCAGGATCAGCTCCATCAGCTCCCGGTCGGCCAGCAGCGCGGCCGACGTGACCCCGAAGTCGCGCAGCGCCTCGATCAGGCCGTCGTCGTCGAGCTCGTGGCAGCGCCGCGCGACCCGCCGGGTCTGCGGCCCCTCGGCACCGCTGACCAGCAACGCCAGCGGATCGGGGCCGCACCGGCGACGCAGCTCCCGGGTCACCTCGAACGCCACCAGCGCGCCCAGGCTGTGCCCGAACAGCAGGAACGGCCCCGACGCCCGCTCGGTGACCGCCGTCGTCAGGTCCGCCACCAGCTCGGTCAGATCGTCGACGGGCGGTTCGTGCAACCGGACCCCCCGGGCCGGCATCAGCGCGACCCGCACCGACAGCTCCGGCGGGGCCGCCTCCTGCCAGGGCGTGAACGACGCGGCGATGCCACCGGCGTACGGGAAGACGAACACCTCGACCCCGCCGGCCGTCCCGGTCGCCGACTCGAACCAGCGGTCCGCGCCGCCCGCGCTCCCCAGGGACATGACCACGAGCATAGACACGGCGTCACCGAGACCGGGTACGCCGACGTGCGCCGGGGGTCGGCGAGGTTTCGCCGGAGCCACGACGGGTGAATGTCGGCGCATGTCATCGCTGTCCTCGCGGGCTCGCGGCACCGTCTCCCGCGCCGCCGACAATCCCACGCTGGAGCGTCTCACCCGGGCCGGCTTCGTCGGGTACGGCATCCTGCACCTGCTCTTCGCCTGGGTGATCGTCCGGGTGGCCTCGGGCGGGCCGGCCGCCGACGGCGACCAGTCGGGCGCCATGCAGGAGATCGCCGACGAGCCGTTCGGCCTGGTGCTCGTCGTGGCGATCGTCGTCGGGCTGGTGGCCATGGCGGTCTGGCAGGTGCTGGAGATGCTCCGGGAGCGCCGGCCGACCGAGCGGCTGGCGTCGGCCGGCCGGGCCGCGTTCTACCTCTACCTCGCGTTCAGCGGGGTCAAGGTGGTGCGCGGCAAGAAGTCGTCGAGCGCCGACACCCAGCAGGACACCGCCGAGGGTCTGCTCGCGTCGAGCGGTGGACGGCTCGCCGTCATCGTGGCGGGCCTGGTCCTGGCCGGGCTCGGGGGATGGTTGGCGTTCGTCGGAGTCACCGGGCGCTTCGAGAAGCACCTGCGGGTCGGCGAGATGGCGGCGGCGACCCGGCGGCTGGTGCGCCGGCTCGGCACGGCGGGTTTCGTGGCCAAGGGGCTGGCGTACGGGATCGCCGGGGTGCTGTTCGTCCTGGCGGCATGGCGGTACGAACCGGACCGGGCACGCGGGCTCGACGCGGCGCTGCGGACGCTGGCCGGCGAGCCCTACGGCACCGCGCTGCTGCTCGTGGTCGCGGCCGGGTTCGCGGCGTACGGGCTGTTCGCGGTGACCGAGGCGCGCTTCCGCAAGGTGTGAGCCGGGGCGCGCGCCGGCACCGGGTGCCGGGGCGCGCCCCCGCCCGTGCGCTCAGAAGCCGGTCAGCCCGGCGCCGTAGGGGTAGAGCGGATTGCCGTACGTCGTCGCCGGTGGCTGGCCCGCGTCGATCGAGGCCCGGATCTGCCCCCGCTCGGTCGCGGTCGCGCCCAGGTCGTACGGCAGGTCCCACGACTCGACCGCGTCGGCCGGGGTGTCGGTGCCACCCGGACGCAGCACGTCGGAGAGGTTGCGGGGCAGTTGCCAGGGCAGCTTGCCGCGCGGCTGGTAGTCGCCGAAGAGCAGGCCGGCCAGGGCCGGGCCCATCTCCTCGCCGCCCCGGTAGGTGACCACGACGGCGCTGGCCAGGTCCCGCCACTCGGTGATGACGTAGGGCCGGGGCAGCACCAGCGCCACCACCACCGGGATGCCCCGGGCGCGGAACTTCTGGATCACCGCGAGCTGGTCCGGCGGCAGGTACGGCTGCTCCTTGGGCCAGTTGGTCGCGTGGGTGTAGGAGGCCTCGCCGACCGCGACCACCGCCAGCTTCGGGTTCGGGCTGTCGTCCTGGTGCACTGTCACCCCGACCTCGGCGGCCCGGGCCCGGATGGCGTCCAGGATGGTCCGCGAGCCGTACTCGGCGTGGAAGAAGCTGGTCCACACGCAGCAGGAGCCGCCGTCGGCCGCCCGCGGACCGGCGACCACGATGTCGTCACCGGCGGCGAGCCGCACCGGCAGCGTGCCGGCGTCGTTCTTCAGCAACGTCATCGCCTCGCGGGCGGCCTGGTCGGCCAGCGCCGCGTACGCCGGCTGGTGGAAGCGGTACGGGCCGTTGACCGGGTCGCCGTACGGGGCCTCGAAGACGCCGAGCTGGAACTTGAGCCGCAGCACCCGCCGGACCGCGTCGTCGATGCGCGACGCCGGCACGTTGGCCACGAAGTCGGCGATCGAGAAGCCGGCCGCGCCCGGGTCGGCGCCGCCCATCACGTCGGAGCCGGCCTTCGCCGCGCCGATCCAGGAGCCCGACGGCAGCCAGTCGGTGGTGATCAGACCCTGGTAGCCGAGGTTCTGCCGCAGGTAGGCGAGGATCTTGGCGCTGTCGCCGGCGCCGGGGCCGCCCGGGTCGAGCAGTGAGCTGCCCGCGTATCCGGGCATGATGTTGACCGCGCCGGCCTCCATGGCCGCGCGGAACGGGATCATGTGGTACTTGATCGTCACGTTGTCGTAGACGATCAGGGCCTCGCCGCCGGCGCCCTCGCCGGGCCAGTGCTTGACCGTCGCCAGCACCGAGTGCGGGTTCAGCTCCGGGCCGCCCTGGAGGCCGGCCACCAGGGCGCGGACCTGGGCCGCGGCGACCTGCGCGTTCTCGCCGTTGCCCTCCTGGATCCGGGGGTAGATCACCTTGGTGCCGACCTCGGCCAGCGGACCGAGCACGCCGCGGGTGCCGACCTCCAACTGTTCCCGCCGCTGCATGTCGCCGAGCCGGTAGTCGAGGGGGTAGTTCCTCGCCGCGGCCAGCGCGCTCTGCATCGGGTACGTCGTCTGGTAGCCGTGGATGGTGTCGCCCGCCGAGACGAACGGGATGCCCAGCCGGGTGCCGGCCGAGGCGAGCAGTTGGCTGTGCAGGTCCGCCGCCTGCGCGGGGCCGAAGTGCCAACCCGACCGGGGGTACGCCTGGGCGTTGTAGAACAGCTGGTACGCCTTCTCCTCGGGCGTCATCCGGGCGAGCAGGTCGTCCACCCGGCTCGACACCGGCAGCCGCCAGTTCTCGTACGGTTCGATGGCGCCGCTGCGGTTGAGGTCGCGGGCGCCGGCGACGACGCCGATCCCGTCGGCGACGTTCTCCACAGTGGGCAGGTAGACGCTGAAGCGCCTGATGGTCGAGGTGACCGGCGTGCCGCCGACGGTGGTGACGTACCACTGGTAGGTCCAGCGGTCCGGCAGGTCCCAGGTGGGCGTGTAGGTCGTGCCGGTCGGCTCGGCGACCTTGGTGTAGAGGTCGAGCAGGTTGCCGACGGCGGTGAAGTCGTAGTCGGTGCGGCTGATGTTGATCCACACCTGGTAGCGGGTCGCGCCGGCGACCGCCGTCCAGCTCAGCGCGGGCCGGCGGGTGGTGGTGACCATCGCCGCGTCGGCCGGCGCGGTCAGCGCGAACTGGTCGCGGGTCGCCGGCGGGCGGGTGGGGCCGGAGAGCAGCGGCGCGGTGGTGGCGGTGTCGTCGACGCCGCCGTACGCCTGCACCTCCCACAGCGAGTAGCCGTAGCCGGTGGCCCGGGCGGTGCCGTAGAGACGCAGGTAGCGACCGGTGCCGGTGACGGTGAGCTGTTCGGTGCCGCCCCGGCCGGTGGTGGTGGCGTAGATCGTGGTCCAGGTGGCACCGTCGGCGGACGTCTCCAGCCGGTAGCCGGTGGCGTAGGCGGCCTCCCAGGCGAGCACCACCCGGTTGATGGTGGCGACGCCGCCGAAGTCGATGCTCAGCCACTGCGGGTCGCTGCCGAACTGGCTCGACCATCGGGTGGTGCTCCGCCCGTCGAGCGCGGCGGCGGGCGCGTTGCCACCCTCCCACGAGGACGCGGCGACCGTCCGGAACTCCGAGATGGGCCGGCCGGTGGGCGGCGGGGTGGTGCCGATGCTGCCGAAGACCTTGAACTCCCAGAGCGAGTAGCCGTAGCCGGTGGCCCGGGCCGTGCCGTACATCCGCACGTAGCGACCGGTGCCGGTGACCGCGAGGGTCTGCGTGCCGCCGGTGCCGGCGGTGGTGGTGTGGACGGTGGTCCACGGCCCGGACGGCGCAGCGGCCACCTGGATCTGGAACGCGGTCGCGTAGGCCGCCTCCCAGACGAGCTGCACCTGGTCGACGGTGGCGGTCGCCCCGAGGTCGACCTGGAGCCACTGCGGGTCGGCGAAGGCGCTCGACCAACGGGTGCCGGCGTCGCCGTCGGTGGCGGCGGCGGCCGGGGTGGCGGCGCCCTCGGACGACGAGGCGGTGGTGGGCCGTCCCTGCGAGATCAGCGGCCCGGCCGCGCCGGCGGCCGGGCCGGGCACGACGAGACACGTGGCGAGGAGGGCGAGCAGCGCCAGCGCCACGCCGGCAGGGCGGTGCCGGCGGCGCACGGGTGCGGGCAGCGGTGGTGTCGCGGGCATGCGTGGCTCCCAGACGGTGGTGGTGGGGACCTTGCGGAGAGAGCGCCCTCGAATCCAGCGTCATCGACGCTCTTCACTGAGTCAACGATGCGCGGAAAGTCCGGAAAAGATCATGAGGCGCCGACTGTTCCTTGACAACGACCGCGATCCGGGTCCACCCTCGGTGACCGAGAGAGCGCCCTCCGTCGGATCCACCGAAGGAGGCGTTCATGTCCCCCACCCCACCCGTCCCGCACCGGCTCGTGCCGGCCCGTCCCGTCCCCGGCCGTCCCGGGCGTCGGCTGCTCGCCGCCGCCGTCACCGCGCTCGCCCTGCTCGCCGGCGGCATGCTCGCCGCCGCCCCCTCGGCGGGCGCGGCCCCGGGCCTCGCCGCCTGCGGCGGCAACGTGGCCGCCGGTCGCCCGGCGGTCGCCTCGTCCACCGAGAGCGCCGCCTTCCCGGCCTCGGCCGCCGTCGACGGCAACACCGGCACCCGGTGGTCGAGCGCCTTCGCCGACCCGCAGTGGCTACGCGTCGACCTCGGCGCCACCCGGACCATCTGCCAGGTCACGCTTCGGTGGGAGGCCGCGTACGCGGTGGCCTTCCAACTCCAGGTGGCCGCCGCACCGGACGGGCCGTGGACCACCATCTCCTCGACCACCGCCGGCACCGGCGGCACGCAGACCCTCGCGGTCACCGGCACCGGCCGCTACCTGCGGATGTACGGCACGACCCGGGCCACGCCCTACGGCTACTCGCTCTGGGAGGTGGCGGTCGCCAGCACCGACGACTCGACGACGCCGCCGACCACCCCACCGCCGACCGGCGGGTTCTGGGGTGACACGACAAGCATCCCGCCGGCCCGCAACGTGCTCACCGTCAAGGTGCTCAACCGGACCAACGGCCGCTACCCCGACAGTCAGGTCTACTGGAGCTTCAACGGGCAGACCCACTCCATCGCCGAACAGCCCTACCTGGACATGCCGGTCAACTCCGCGGGCCGGATGTACTTCCGCCTCGGCTCACCGACCAGTCAGTACAGTGACTTCATCGAGTTCACGGTGGGTACGAACCAGTTCAACGGCAACACCACCCGGGTCGACGCGTTCGCGCTCAAGCTGGCGATGCGGCTGCACGCGCGCGACGGCTACGACGTCGCGGTCGGTGAGAACGAGGCGACCTTCGCCGAGGACCGCTCGGTGACGTTCCAGCGCTTCGCCGACGCGGTGCCGGCGGAGTTCAAGCATTTGGCCAGCATCGAGGCGCCCTACCGGATCCCGGCGCCGGGCAGCTCGCCGCAGTTCCGGGCCGGCGGCCAGTACGCCGGCTACTTCACCGCGTACGCCACCTCGGTGGGGCTGCCGGCGGCCACGTCGGACATCTTCGGCTGCGCCGGCCGGTTCGCCGGTGACCCGACCGGCTGCGCCGCGCTGAACCGGCACACCGCGCAGCTCGCCCGGACGCAGTGGGAGGACCCGACCCGCTTCTACCAGCAGTCGCCGGCCAACTGGTACGCGAAGTTCTGGCACGACCGCGCCATCAACGGCCGCGCCTACGGCTTCCCGTACGACGACGTCGCCGACCAGTCGTCGTTCGTCTCGCACGGCGACCCGCAGTGGCTGCTCGTCGCCGTCGGCTGGTGAACGCGGGGGGGGGGGGGGGGGGGCGCGGCCCCCCGCCCCGCGCCCCCCCCCCCCCCCCCCCCCCCCCCCCCCCCCCCCCCCCGCCTCCCCACGAACGGCTTCGCCCGCACCGACGGTCAGGCGATCTCCAGGTCGTCGAGTTCCGCCCAGCGGCTGCGCCGGGTCAGGCGTAGCGTGTTCCACCCGGCGTTCAGCACCACGATCGAAGCCGGGTGTTGCCGGCTTCGACGGTCCACGCTGTTGCGGTTTGCGAGTGCACGCCGAGGAATTGGCTGAGGGCGGCAGGCAGCTGAGTGGCGAGGTCGATCAGGGCGCTGTTGCGGCCCAGCCGGGCTGGGATGCCGAGGCGCCGTAGTAGTGCGGCGAGTTGTGGTCCGCTGATCGGACGACCGGGTGCCCCGCCGGGGAACAGCCATGGGCTGCCCGGGGTGCGAGCCACGGCGGTGTGCCCGACGCGGTGGTGGGACAAGGTCGTCGATGAGACGGTCCAGCGGCGGTGGAAGGCGGATCGGGCTATGCGGCGGAATCACGGGCAGGGCAGCGACGCGGCCCAGGAGACGCCGGCCGCCAGGCCCGCCGGGGGGCGCCTCAGCGCGTACCGCGGCCCGCGCCGAGCAGCAGACCGAGGAGAGTGAGGAAGCCGCCGAAACAGCCCGCGGCGACTCGCTTCTCATGGCCGGGCCGGGCGCCGAGTCCACCTGGGACACGGCCGCCCGCTCGTCCCACTCCGGCGTCGGCCGTGTCACGATCCGCGTCTCGCCCCCGACGGCCTCCAGAACCTCGATCACCGCGAGTGCCGTGCGCGGCACGAAGGCCGCTTCCCGGGCGCCGCGCGGCAACGTGGCGAGGAAGAGGGCGAGGCCGTAGACCGCGGGCAGGACCAGCCCCCCGACGATCAGCGGCGCCCGCTCGACGACGCAGCCACCGATGAAGGCGGTCAGCGATGCTCCCGATCACCCCGCCCGTCAGGAGCGCCGAGCGAGGTCGGCCGGCGTGTCGTGGGCGGGCGGCCCGCCAACCGTGATCGTCATGTGGCCGATTGTGCACGTCGCGGGTGGCGGCCGACAGACCTGAGCGGCTGGTCGCCTCGCCGACTGGCGTGCGCCGGCAGCCGGGTCCGCCGGGTCGGCCCGCGCCCGGCGGAGCGACGGCGGGTTTGTCGCCCGGCTGGGCTAGCCTCCGGTGTCTTCTCCCGTCGAGTGTCTTCTCCCGTCGAGCGTCGGATGTCCACATGGGATGGTCAGAGGTTTCGGGTGGCTACCAGGTCACCTACCGCGATGGCGACGTCGTCGCCCGTAACGCGAAGGGGCGCGAACTCCGCTCCCTGCCGGCGTCGTTGCGGGACGATCCGACAGTGGTCGGGCTGCGGCAGCTCACCGAGTGGCTGGCCCGGCACGAGACCCAGTGCCGCACGGACGTCGAGCGCTGGATGGTGCGCTCGCTGCCGGTGCCGGTCGCGGTCCTGACCGAGGTGTGGCCGGACGAGGCGTGGCGCGCCGCGCTCACCGACCTCGTCGTCGCGGTGCTCGACGACGACGGCCACTGGGACCCGGACGAGGTGGGTCTGCTGCGCGAGGTGGGCGACGGCCAGATCGGGCTGGTCAACCTCGACGGCGACACGGTCCGCCGGGCCGCCCGGCGGGTCGTCGTCCCGCACCCGGTCACCCTCGCCGACCTCGACGACCTGCGCGAGTTCGCCGCCGACCTCCAGGTCCGCCAGTCCGTCGACCAACTCTTCCGGCAGACCTGGGTCCGCGGCGCGGACGTCGACCCGAAGGCGACCCGGTTCGGTGACTACTCCGGCGGCAAGTACGACCAACTGCGTCACCTGACGGCCCGTGCGACGAAGCTCGGCTACCCGGTGCGCGGCGGCAACGCGGTGTGCCGGATCTTCGAGGACGGCCGCACCGTCGAGGCCCGGTCGTGGGTCGGCGCCGACGACCCGTACTACGAGACCGAGACGGGCGACCTCGTCTTCACCGACCGGCACGGCACCGCCCTGCCGCTGGGCGCGGTCGGCCCGGTGACCTGGTCGGAAGGCACCCGGATGGCCGCCGCGCTGCACGCCGGCCGGGTCGTGGCGGAGCAGCAGGAGGAGGAGAAGTGAGCATCGACGCGATGGACCTGGTGGAAGCGGGGGCCGTGCTGCCGGCCGGCACGGTGGTGCCCAAGGAGGACGTCGTCGACACCCTGACCGCCCGTCGGTACGCCCACCCGGTGCTCGCCGGGCGGGCCGTGGTCCGGCTGGTCAGCGGCGCGCTGGGCGAGGCCGAGGACCTCGCCATGGAGTTCCTGGGCTTCGCCCGCCCGCACCGGGTGACCCCGGTCGGTGTGGTCCGCCAACAGGCGCTGGGCTTCCCGGCGTGGGCGCTGGTCCACGACCCGGCCAACGGGCACCACGCGCTTGCCCTGGTCAAGGAGATCGAGCGGCTGGCCCGGACGGCCAAGTCCCGGATCGGCCCGGCGAAGGACGGCTTCAACGCCCTCGGCGAGCGGCTGGCCCGGTCGGTGCCGCACTTCCTGCCGACGTTCTACGAGGAGGCCGGCCGGGCGTTCCTGGCCGCCGACAGCGTGGCGTACGCGGCGACCATGTTCGGCAAGGCACGCGAGGCGGAACGGGCCTACGGGCTGACCATCGACGAGGACCGCCAGCACGCCGTGTTCCTGGAGTTCGCCCTGGCCGGAGCGTTGACCGCGAAGGCGCTCTCCGGGCACGCCCGAGACCTGGCGACGCGGTGTGCCCCGGCGGACGCGTACGAGATGTTCCTGCGGCTGTGCGTGGAGCGCACCCTGGGTGGCCTCCCGCCGTACGCGGCGATGCACACCGACCTGCGCCGGCTGGCCCGTAAGGCGGGCCTCGACCCGACCGCCGCCGATGAACAGGTGCTCGGCCAACTGCTGGCCGCCCCGGCGCTCAACCGGGCGCCCGAGGCGTTCTGGACGGCCTACCGGAAGCCGTTGGCCCGGCTCGCCGCCGCCGATCCCGCCCTGCGCGGCCGGCTGCTCGGCCTCACCCCGCAGCACTGCGGCGACGACGTCTGGCTGGGCGTGCTGGAGGAGGCCGGCGCCACGGCCGCGCTGACCGAGCCGGCGGGTGGCGTCCCCGCCGAGGCCGACGCGCCGGACGGACCCGCCGGCTGGCTGCGCCGCATCGACGGGCACCGCGAGCGGCGTTCCTGGCGGGCACGCAAGCGGCACCCCGGGCTGCTGGCGCTGGTCGAGCGGATGGCCGGGCGGCTGAAGTCCGACGGTGTGCCGGTCGCGCTCTGCCGCGACCACGACGCGGTCGACCTCGACCTGCTCGACCTCTGCCTGGCGCTGGGCGTGCCGGTCGCGGACCCGGCCGACACCGCCCGGTACTGGGTGGACCAGTGGCTGTCGGACGAGACGCCCGGCCGGCGTGACCTGGTGGCCACCGCCGCCGACCCGCGCTTCCTGCCGGCGTTGATCAAGGGCGTGGAGGGCCGGCTGCGGACCGGCTCGCGCGACCAGCGCGAAACGACGGCGCGGGTGCGCCAGATCATCGCGGCGCCCGGGCTCCGCACGGCCCTGCGGCGGTGGCTGGACACCCTCGCCGACGCGGTGGGCCGGCAGGGGCTGCCGGCGATCGACCACCAACTCGACCGGGTCGACACCGTCGCCTGCCCGGCCGGGTTCGCGGTCAACCCCGACGCGGTACGCCGGCTCGTCGCGCACGACCTCGGCCCGATTCTCGGCCGTACCCTGCGGACCGGTCTGCTCGACGAGTACGGCTGGCCGGCCCTGGACGCCGCCGCCGACCGTCTCGGCGAGCCGGACGAGGACCTACGGCTCATCGGGCAGTGGCCGTACCTGCTGCTGGTCCGCGGTGACCTGGTGCTGGTGGTCGGGCCGGACGGGGTGGAGCACGAGCACCTGATGCGGATCCCGGCCGGGGAGCGCCGCTACCTGTGGCGGCAGGTGCTGCGCTACGTCGACGGCCAACTGCTGGTCTGCTGGGACCGGGGCCCGGACCGGGCCGCCTACTGGAGCGGCGCGCCGGACGACGTCTTCGTCATCGACGACGACGCCTTCAACCCGTACGCCGACCTGTCGTTGCCGCTGCCCGGCGGCGGGCGCACCTTCGGTCGGCGTCCGCTGCGGGTGGGTGACCGGGGGGAGCGGACCGGCGGTCGGGTGATCAGCGACGGCAGCACCTACTGGGTGCGCGCCCGCGAGCAGGACCGGGGGTGGCACGAGTACGACCCGGCGACCGGCGAGCCCGGGCGGTCCTCCCTGCCGGCGTTCTTCGAGGACGGCGCCGTCGACGGCCAACCGCTGGACGCCGACCTGTGCTGGCTGCGCCCCACCGAGTCGGCCGACAGCCCGCTGGGCCGGGCCGACGGGCTCGCCGGGTGGCGGGTCCGGCGCGGCCCCGACGGCGGCTGGGCCGGCGAAGCCGTGAACGGCCGGTCCTTCGCGCTGCCGGCCGGTGTCGGCCCGGACGGGAGCCTGGCCGCAGCGGTGCGATTCCCGGGCGCGACCGCCACCCACGGTCTGCTGCGCAGCAGCCGGGGCAACCGTGGCTCGCTGCTGGTCTGCGCCGACGACGGCTTCCAACTCGGGTGGTACCCGCTGGGCGGTGAACGCTCTGCCTCCGCCGCCGGCACCGGCCTGGTGCCGCCGCCGGAGTTCTGGCACTTTCTGCGCCCCCGCGACGAGGCCGGCTCGGCGGCACTGCGAGCCGTCACCGACGCGCAGGCCGGGGCGCTGCTGGCCGAGGCGGCCGGGCTGGACACCACGCAGGTGCGCGCCCTGGTCGGCCGGCACCTCCCGCAGCTCACCGCCCCCGCTCTCGTCGCCGGGGTCGCCGGCCTCGTCGAGCAGGCGGCCGGGCAGGCGGCGCGGCTGCGCGCGTTGGCCGACGTGCTGGCGGGCCGGCCGGGCAGCGCCTCGCCGGCCGGGGATCGGAGTCCGGCCGGTGCCGAGGAGACGGCCGCCGACCGGCTGCTCGTCGAGGGACTGTCCGGGCTCATCCAATACTGCTACAGCAAGGGGGACAGCGCCCAGCGGCTCATCGCGCGGGCGGGCGCCGCGCTCACCGGCACCGGGCCGGTCCCGACCGCCCCGATCGAACTGGACGGCGACCTCGACTGGTTCGACGCGCTGGGGCTGCTGCCCGCCGCGATGTACCGGGCGGCGGGACCGGTGACCAGGCCCGAGGTGCGCGAGGCGCTGCTGACACTGCTGGAGACCTGCGCCCGGTCCGGGCTCGTCGCTCCGGGCAGCCGGGTACGGCGGGCCACCCTGGTCGCCGACGGCACCCGACCGCTCGACCACGTCAGGGGGCAGGTGTTCACCGCCGGCGGCCGGCGGCTGCTGGTGCTCGGGGTGGACACCGACGACCGTGAGGTCGACGTGCTCGACTGGGCGTCCACCGGACGGTTCGACGCGGTGCCGGGTTTCCGGATCACCGGGGAGCAGATCATGCGGACCGGTGCGGTGACGCCGGAGCGGATCGACTCCTTCGTCCGGCTGGTCCGCGGGAACGGCCCGGCGCCCTGGCGCGCGGATCGGGCGCTGGCGCTGTCCGAGGAGGCGGGCATGAGCCACGCCGAGGCTGTGCTGCTGCTGGCGGGCCTGCCCCGGGTCGCGTGGGAGAAGGCCGAGGGCGCGTCGGCGCGTACCACGTTGGGGTTGCCCGACCCGGCGGCCGCGGCGGTGGCGGCGCGGTTCTGGGGCGACGACCGGCGCGAGGGCGTGGCCGAGGTGCTGGGGCGGCTGGTGCCCGACGACCCGGCGGCGCTCTGGGCCGACGGGCCGCGGCACGACCTGATCGTCGAGGAGTGGATCCGGCGGCACGGCCGACGTCGGCCGGTCTCCGACGAGTTGATCGTCCGGGTGGACCGGGCCGACGTGGCCAGTCCGTTGTCGGCCTCCGAGGTGATCCACGGGGTGGCGAATCCGACCACCTGCCGCTGGCTGGCCGGCACCGCCCCCGGGATCGACGACCACGACGTGCTGGTCGCGTTGACCAAGACGCTGCCGTGGCTGGCGTACGACCTGTCCGCCGACGATCCGATCCGGTCGGCGCTGCCGGTCGCCGCCCGGCTGGCCCGGCAGCGGCTGACCGATCCCGACTTCACCATCCCGGTCGGTCGCCTCAACGAGCCCAAGATCCCGGCGCTCGCCGCCGCGCTCGGCACTCCGGCGACCACCGGCCCCGCCGGGACCGGCATCGGCCCGGTGGTCATCCCGCCGGACACCGGTTGGCACCAGGTGCGGCTGCGCCCGGCCGGGCTGCGGGGGGTGGACGATCCGGTGTTCGCGGTGCTGCGGGCCCGCCTCGACGGGGCCGACGAGTCGGTGCTCGCGGCGCTGCGGGCGCTGCTCGGTGACCAGCTCACCGAGGCGGTGTCCGACACCGTCGCGCCGACGGCCGAAGGCTTCGCGCAGGACCCGACCCGGTCCGCGCCGGAGCTGGTCGCGACGGTAGGCGCCACGCTCGGGCTGAGCGCCGACGCCGCCGCGCTCTACCTGCAACTGCTCGCCCTGCCCGATCCCACCGACCGCAACGTCGCCCGGTGGACCGGGTGGAAGCCGGCGCGGCTCAAGGCGGCGCGGGCCGAGCTGGCCGCGACCCCGCACGTCGTGGTCGCGAAGCGGTCCCGGGCCGGGCGGTCCCTGTTCCTACCCGGTGGCTGGTTGGCGCTGAAGGCGCCGCTGCTGCCGCTGGAGCGGTGGAAGCTGCCGCTGCTGATCGGGGGCGAGGGCGGCGTGACCGCCCTGGGCATCGTCATCCCGATCGCTCCCGCGCCCCGGATGTTCGCGCTCGCCTGGGACCGGCTGCACGCCGGTGACGCACCCCGATTCGATGATCTCGTCACGGAAAGGCGCCGATGACCACGACCACCCCGGCGGCTCGGCAGGTCCACCCCGCCGAGCACGCCCACGCCACCGAGCTGGAGTTCCTCGCCGCGTACGACGACGGGCCCCGGCCCCCGGGCTGGCGGCTCACCCCCCGTGCGGTCGTCACGTTCATCGCCGGCAGCGCCGAGGCCGAGCTTGAGCTGCCGAAGGAGGCCCGCCGCGACACCCTGCCCCGCAAGCTGGCCGTCGCCGCCAAGTTCGTCGGCGAGCGGGCCCTGGTCGAGCGCTGTGTCGTCACCCTGGCCGGAGAGCGGGGACTGCTGCTCGTCGGCGAGCCGGGCACCGCGAAGTCGATGCTGTCGGAGCTGTTGTCCGCGGCGGTCTGCGGCACCAGCGAGCTGGTCGTGCAGGGCACCGCGGGCACCACCGAGGACCAGCTCCGGTACGGCTGGAACTACGCGCTGCTGCTCGCGCACGGGCCCAGCGCCGCCGCGCTGGTGCCGTCGCCGATCATGACCGCGATGCGTACCGGCGCGGTGGCCCGGGTGGAGGAGATCACCCGCTGCCTGCCGGAGGTCCAGGACGCGCTGGTGTCCATCCTGTCCGACCGGAGGATCGCGGTGCCGGAGCTGTCCGGCACCGTCGAGGCCACCGTTCCCGCCGCGCCCGGCTTCACGCTGATCGCGACCGCCAACCTCCGGGACCGGGGGGTGTCGGAGATGTCCGCCGCGCTCAAGCGCCGGTTCAACTTCGAGACCGTCGGCCCGATCCCCGACCTGGCGCAGGAGACCGCGCTGGTGCGGCGGCAGGCCCGGGCGGCGCTGGACCGGGTACGCACCCCGTTCGCGGTCGACGACGCCGTGCTGGAGGCGCTGGTCACCGCGTTCCGGGACCTGCGGGCCGGGCGGTCGGTCGAGGGTTGGGAGGTGGAGCGGCCCTCGACGGTGATGAGCACCGCCGAGGCGGTGGCGGTCGCGACGTCGCTGGCCTTGGCGGCGGCATACTTCCCCGGCGACCGGGACGTGTTGTCGCTGTTACCGGGGCACCTGCTGGGCGTGGTCCGCAAGGACGACCCCGCCGACGGGGCCAAGCTGCTCGGCTACTGGGACGGCGCGGTCCGGCGTCGGGCCGAGGACGGTGCGCGGCTGTGGCGGCGACTCTGGGAACTGCGTGATGTCCTCGCCGACTGAGCCGCCGGACCCGGCCGAGCCGCGGGACCCGGCCGAGCCGCGGGACCCGGCCGCCGCCGGGCAGCTCGATCCGGTGGTCGCGGTCACCGAGCTGGCCGGGTGCCGCCGGCCGTACCTGATCGGGGTGCGGCACCACTCGCCCGCGCTGGCGGTGGTGCTTCCGCGACTGCTGGCCGAGTTCCGGCCCGAGGTGCTGCTCCTCGAACTCCCACCGGAGCTGGGCGAGTGGCTGCCGTGGCTCGCCGATCCGACCACGATCGCACCGGTGGCGCTGGCCGGCGTGGTCGGCGACGGTGGGGAGCCGGCGTTCTACCCGTTCGCCGACTTCTCCCCGGAGTTCGTCGCGGTGCGCTGGGCCGCCCGCAACGGGGTCCCGGTCGTACCGTGCGACCTGCCCCTGACGGACGCGGCGTGGCGGGAGCGCGACCCCGGGCCGGGTGGCGCCCCGGCGACGGGCCGGTCGTTCGCCGACGCGCTGCGGGCGGCGGGCACCGGGCGTCCCGACGAGGACCTGTGGGACCGGTCCGTCGAGGCACGAGCGCCCGGCGCGAGCCCGGAGGCGGTACGCCGCGCGGCGCTGGCGGTCGGCTGGGCGCTGCGCGCCGATGCCGAGCGAGGGGCCGGGGTGTCCTCTCTCGACCTGCGGCGGGAGGCGCGGATGCGACAGTGCCTGGCCGAGGCGGGGCAACAACGGGTCGCCGCCCTGGTCGGCGCCTTCCACGCCCCGGCGTTGCTGACCGGGGCGGGCGCACCGCCGGCGGGCCCGGCCAGCCCGCCGTCGGTGGTGACCTCGCTGGTGCCGTACACGTTCGGGCTGCTGGATGCCCGGTCGGGCTATCCGGCCGGGATCCGCGATCCGCAGTGGCAGCAGTCGGTCCTCGCGGCCGGCGGTGACCCGGCCGCCGTCGAGTCGGCGACGGTGGCCGCCGTGGTGGCCGTCTGTGCGGCGATCCGCCGGGCCGGTCATCCGGCCGGTCCGGCCGAGGCCCGGGAGACGGCCCGGCTCGCACTCGACCTGGCCCGACTGCGCGGCCTGCCCGCGCCGGGCCGGGGTGAGCTGGTCGAGGCGATGCAGAGCGTGCTGGCCCACGGCGAGGTGCTGGGCCGCGGCCGGGTGGTGGCCGGGGCGATGGAGCAGGTTCTCGTCGGCGACCGGCGGGGCGCGTTGCCCCCCGGTGCTCCCCGCTCCGGGCTGGCCCCGGCGGTGCGGGAACTGTTGGCCGGGCTGCGGCTGCCCGGCGCCGGCGACCCGGCCAGAGAGCTGCGGCTGGACCCGCTCCGGTCCGACCTGGACCGACGGCGCGAGATCACCCTGCACCGGCTCGCGGTCTGTGGCGTCGCCTACGCCGAACCGGTCGTCGGTGCGGGGGTCGGCGGTGTCGACGCGATCACCTCGCGCTGGCGGGTGGGGTGGTCGCCGCGGACCGAGGCGACGATCGAGGTGGCCGGCCTGCGCGGGGTGACCCTCGCCCAGGCCGCCGAGGGCGCCCTGGTGGAGCGGCGGCGGCGGGAACGGGCCGAGGAGGGCCCGACCGTGGCCGCGGTGATCGGCGGTCTGGAGGCCGCCGCGCGGTGCGACCTGACCGGGTTGACCGCGCGCCGGCTCACCGAGTTGGCGGTCACGGTGCCGGCGGAGGGCACCCTCGGCGAACTGATCGCCGCGTTGGCGCTGCTCGACCGGCTGCGCCTCGGCCAGCTTCCGGGTGGGTCCGGGCTGCCGGCGGGCGAGCTGGGCACGGTCGCCGAGGCGCTGGAGAGCGCGGCGGTCCGGCAGGTCGACGGGCTGGCCGGTGCGGAGGACGTGGCCGACGCGGAGGCGCTGGCCGCGCTCGCCCAGCGGGCCGACGCCGCCGGGGTGGTGCTGCGGCTGGCTGACTGCCTGGCCCGGCTCACCGCCCAGGGCACGCCGCTGATGGCCGCCGCAGCCGGGGCGGTGCGGGTCCTGCTGGGGCTGGGGGAGCCGGCCGCCTTCGGGCGGCGCATCGCGTCCTGGGTGGACACCGCGACCACACCTACCGCGCGGCGGCAACTCCAGGGCCACCTGACCGGGCTGCTGGTCGTCGCCGAGCCGCTGCTGCGGGGCAGCGGCGAGGTGCTGGACGGCCTCCTCGACCGGGTCGAGGCGCTGCCCGACGAGGAGTTCCTCACCCGGCTGCCGGCGTTGCGCGCCGGCTTCCACGTGGTCAGCCCGGCCGGCCGGGATCGCCTGCTGGACGTGGTCCGGGCGCGGCTGGGCGGGGCCGATCCGGCCACCGACATCGCCGTGCTCGACGATCCGGACGCCCTGCTGGTCCGGCTGCTCGCCGACCGGGCGGGCCGGTCGGCACTGGTCCGGCAGGGCTTCCTCGCCCCCGAGCCGGCGGAGCCGCCGACGGACCGGCCGGTCGACGCTCCTGGCGCCGCGCCGCCGCCCGCCCGCCGGGCTCCGACCGACGCGCTCGCGACGGTCGACCGGTGGCGGCTCGTGCTCGGTCGGGAGACCAGCCGGACCGGGTCGGGCGCACGGCGGTACGCCACCGCCCTCGACGAGCTGTACGGGGCCGGCCGGGGCGAGGGGGCCGGCGTGGAGGCGGCCGGTCGCGTCGGCCGGGAGGCGTCGTTCCCCGGCGTACGGGAGTGGGCGGAGGAGCTGGCGGTCCTGTTCGGGCCCGGTATCCGCGAGGAGGTGTTGGCCCGAGCGGTCGAGGCGGGCCGGCTGGACGCGGCGGTCGAGCTCGATCCGGCGGCGGTGCGTCCCTCCGTCGAGTTGCTCCGCGACGTGCTCACCCTCGCCGGTGGGCTGCCGGAGTCCACCATGGCTCGGCTGCGACCGCTGGTGACCCGCCTCGTCGAGGAGCTGACCAGGGAGCTGGCCTCCCGGTTGCGGCCGGCGCTGACCGGGCTGACCACCCCCCGCCCCAGCTACCGACCGGGCGGGCCGCTGGACCTCCCTCGGACGCTGCGGGCCAACCTGGCCACCAGCCGCCGCGACGAGCAGGGCCGGGTCGTGCTGGTGCCCGAGCGGCCGGTGTTCCGGACCCGGGCCCGCCGGGGGGTGGACTGGCGGCTGGTGCTCGTCGTCGACGTCTCCGGCTCGATGGAGGAGTCGGTGATCTGGTCGGCGCTCACCGCCGCCGTGCTCGCCGGTGTACCGGCGCTCACCACCCACTTCGTGGCCTTCTCCACCGAGGTGGTGGACCTGTCCGAGCGGGTCGACGATCCGCTGGCCCTGCTGCTGGAGGTCAGCGTCGGCGGGGGTACGCACATCGCGGCCGGGTTGCGTCACGCCCGGTCACTGGTCACCGTCCCGCGACGGACCATGGTGGTCGTCGTCAGCGACTTCGAGGAGGGATTTCCGATGGGTGGGCTGCTGGCCGAGACCCGGGCGCTGGTGGAGGCGGGCTGTACCGTGCTGGGCTGCGCCAGCCTGGACGACACCGGGCGACCCCGGTACTCGGTCTCGGCGGCCGGTCAGCTGGTGGCGGCGGGGATGCCGATCGCCGCGTTGAGCCCGTTGGAGCTGGCCCGGTGGGTCGGGGAGCAGGTGCGTGGATGACCGGCCTGCCAGCGGTGACCGCGCCGGTGCTGGCCGAGGCGCTCGACGCGCTGCCCGCCCGGCTCCGCAGGAAGGTGGACGACGCGGCGGCCCGGGCCAGCGACTGGCCGGTCGCCGGCACGGCCGGCGAGGTGACGGTCCGGGTCGACGACGCGACCACGGTGACGCTGGTCGCGGTCGACGGGGTGGTGCGCGCCGCCGCCGACGCCCGATGCAGCTGCCTGCTCGCACCCAACTGCCTGCACCGCGCGGCGGTGCTCGCCCTGGCCCCGGTAGACGACCCGGCCCCGACGGACCCGGTGCCGGAGGCCGCCGGTCCGACCGCCGGCACGGGATCCGGTCCGACCGCCGTCGCGGCGTCCGGGACGGCCAGCGGGTCGGCGGCGGCGGGGGGCGGGTCGGCGGGGGGCAGCGAGTTGACCGCGCGTCAGCGCGCCGCCGCCGACGGGTTGTGGCAGGTGGCGGTGGCCGTGCTCGGGGCCGGGACCGTCGGCTGCGGGGTCGTGCTGCGGACCGCCCTGCTCCGGGCCGTGCACGAGGCCAGGGCCAACGGTTTGCACCGTGCCGCCGCGTCCGGCACCCGGGTCGCGGCGGGACTACAGGCCGCCCGGGCGGCCGAGTCGCAGTTCCGGCTGGCCGACCTGACCGACGATCTGCGCGAGCTGCTGGCCGTGTCCCGTCGACTGCGCGGAACCGGCCCGCCGGCCGGGGAACTCGGGCCGCTGCTGGGCGCCGCCCGGCGGGCCTACGATCCGCAGGCCGGCCTGCGGCTGTACGGGCTCTGCGCGGTGCCCGTGGTGGCCGACTCCGGGTACGCCGGGGTGGTCACCTACCTGGTGGACCGGGACGGTCGGCTGTGGACGGTCGCCGACCTCGCGCCGGGCGGTGCCGGGCGGGCCGCCGGCGCGGGTGACTCGACCGTGGCGGTGGGCGAGTCGGGGCTCACCCACCGGCAGCTGACCCGGGCCGGGTTGGTGGTTTCCGGCGGCACCGCGTCGGTGTCGGGGCAGCTGGGCACCGGACGTGCGGTGCGCGCGGCGCGGGCCAGCGGCGCCGGCTGGGCCGACGAACCCCTGGTCGGGCTGTGGGCACAGCCCCTGGCCGATCAGGTACGGCGGGCCCTCGCCGCGTCAGCCCAACCGGTGCCGGAGCGTCCCGTCGGGGCCGACCTGCTCTTCCTGACCGTGCGGGTGCTGGGTGCCCAGGAGAACGCCGTGCTGGCCGCCACCGGCGACGGCGCGGTCCTGACGTTGACCGTCGCCGACGAGCACCCCGGCCTGCCCCACCGCGACAACCTGCGGTTGCTGGGGCAGGCGGTGGGGGCGGAGCTGCGCCTGGTGGGCCGGCTCGATCCGACCCGGCGGGCAATGGTCCAGGCGCTCGCCGTGGGCCCGGTGTCCGCCGGTGGGCCCGGGCTCGCCCTGCCGGAGAGCTGGGCGGGCCACGCCGATCTCGGGTACGACCGGCTGCACCACAGTCAGCTCAGGACGGACCGCGTGCCGGCGTCGACGCCGGTCGCCGGTGGGCGCCCGAACCTCGGCGAGCCCGTGCCGCCTGCGCAGTTCGGTGCCGCGTCGCCGCGCCCGGCCCTCGGCGATCCGGCGTTGGGTCTGCTGCGCCGGCAGGTGGAGCGGGTCGTCTCGGGTGGCCGGGCGGTCCAGGCGCTGGCCGACTCCACCGAGCGGGAGCTGCGGCGGGCCCGCCTGGATGTCGGCGGGTACCTGGTCGGGGCGATGAGCGTCGCGGCGCGGAACCGGGCCCGGGACGCCTTCGGCCGGGTCACCGACGACGACGGGCAGGCGTTCGCGGAGTCCTGGCTGGCGTTGGCGGTCTACGAGGAGGCGGCGTCCCGGGCACTGGTCGAGGCGTCCTGGCTGCCCCGACGGTGAGCCGGTCCGACCCTCAGCCACGGCTCGGACGCTGGTCATGCTCCTCGGGGTCCTGCTGGCACAGGTGGCTGGCGTACTCGGCGAAGGGGCCGAGCCCGACGCTGCGGCGGCGCTCGTCGAGGTGTTGCAGGTCTTCGATCGGCTGGGGCTGGAGCGGGCCGGCGCCGTCGGGGCCGCACCAGAACTGGGTGCCGTACCGCTGTGGTCTGCCCTCGGCCCGGCGGACGCGATCGGTCAGGTAGGCCAGGTGGGACGGTTCGGCCTCCCCGTCGTCCACGGTGTGTGCGAGCAGGCGCAGGCAGCGGCGTTGGAAGTCGGGGTCGTGGTCGGCGCGTTGCGCGAGCAGCCAGGCGGCGGTGGCCGCTTCCTTGCCGACGCGGCTGCGTCGAGGCCAACCCTGCCGGTCGACGATCTGCGACAGCCACGCGGTGTTGTCGAGGTCGACCTCGCGTACCAGGGCCCAGGGGGCGTCACCGGCCGTCGGACGTTCCGCCTCGGACCGGGCCCGCTGGGTCTCGATCATTCAGGCCTGAAACGCCTCCAACTGCGCCCGGGTCACGGCGCACGGGTCGTCAGCCGCGTCGTCGGCGTCCGGATCCGGGGACGACTCCCCCAGGTACCGACCCAACTACGCGGCAGCGAGAAGGTAGTTGTAGCGGGTGGTCTGCGGGTAGTTCCCGGCCCGCAGCGACCGGTGCCAGTCCCGAAGGAACCCGGACCAGGTCCGGGACAGTCCGGCGGTGAGCTTCTGAAGATCCAACAGCGGCGTACTAGACCAGGAATCCATACTGAGCAATCAAAGAGGGCTCCCGCTAGTCTCTGACCTGCGGAAACCCTCTCGCTGTCGGGACGGCCGGATTCGAACCGACGACCCCTCGACCCCCAGTAGGCCGGTGGCCCAGCGGCATGCTCACGCACGTCTGTCCAGGTCGCTGAGAGCATCAACCAGCCGAGTCAAGGAGTTGTCGCACCGCTCCCACCACGTTCGCCTACGCCCAAGGTTTGAGCTGGCGTTGACACCAGCCGGCTGGCTGAGCGGGAAGATGCCCTCACCCGGACCGGCCGTCAGATGCGCAGGACGTTGGCGTAGATCAGCCAGGCCAGCGCGGATTTCGCCGCGAGGCTGAGCACGATGTACGAGACCTCGCCGTAACGGTAGTCACGCCACCGACCGCGTTGGGCGTACTGCAGCGCCATGTTGGCCGCGAAGCTCGCGAAGAGCACGAACTGCACGATGATGATCGCCCACACGAAGCCGGGGATCTCCGGCGGCTGGGCGACGTACACGGCGATCGCCAGCCAGGGAGCCGCGCCGACCAGTGAGCCGAACCAGAAGGCAGTCCAGTCCGCGCGTCCCGGCGTCTGCTGCCGTTCCATCAGGAGGCCGAACAGGATCATCGCGCTGTTCGCGGCGAAGATCCCGATGACCGCCGCGAGGTCGCGGATCCCGACGAACAGGCCGATCAGCACGATCATGATCGAGGCACTGACCGAGTATTCGATCCAGCGGGCGTAGTTGGCGCGCCGGTCGAGGTTGCGCTCGTACCAGCGGTGTACGCCTGGGGCGGCGGTGACGAGGTGGTCCAACGCGGCGAGGAGCAGGAAGACCGCCACCGCCGGTCCAACGGCGATCCGGAAGGCCACCTCCGGGAGGGTGGCGTCCCGCAGGGTCACCGGGTCCGCAGTCAGGTAGGACGCGGTGACCGGCAGGGACAGGTCGCTGCTGGCCGCCCACATCCAGACACCCTCGGCGGTCAGCACCAGACCGACGAGCACGTTGAACCCGCGCAACCGCCGGAAACGGTCCCGGGCTGCAGCCGCATGGTGCCCCATGCGCGCCACGTTAGGTAGCCGATGGGCTCTCCGCCGGGTTTTGAACACATCCACTTGCGCCCCTCTACACGATGAGAAGAGGTGATCAGGCGGCGTTACCGTCGGGGCGGCGCCGGGGGTGCAGGTCGATGACGGACGGGTGGGCATAATGCCCGGATGCGACCGCCACCGTTCGACCGCGAGTTGGCGGACAACCTGCGCCGGCTGGGGGATCAGGTTCCTCCGCCGCTGAGGTTCGAGCACATCGCGGAACGCCGCGAGCGTGGACGCCGGGAGCGGCTCACCGACCAGGAGCTGCGCCGGGGCGGGGCGTTCACGGTCGAGGAACGGGACGTGCCGGGCGCGCACGCCCGGCTGCTCGTCTGCCGGCCCACCGGGCCGCGCCCGCCGGTGGCCGCGCTGTACTGGGTGCACGGCGGTGGAATGGTGCTCGGCCACAACCGGGAGGGTGCGGACGAGTTCCTCGACTGGGCGGAGCGCTTCCGGCTCGTCGTGGTGTCGGTGGAGTACCGGTTGGCGCCGGAGACACCGCACCCGGGGCCGGTCGAGGACTGCTGGGCGGGGTTGCAGTGGCTGGTCGAGCACGGCGCGGAGCTGGGTGTGCCGCCGGCACGGATCGTGGTGGCCGGTGTCAGCGCGGGCGGTGGCATCGCCGCCGCGCTCGCCCTGATGGCCCGCGACCGCGGAGGTCCGACGATGCTCGGGCAACTGCTGATCTGCCCCATGCTCGACGACCGCAACGACACCGTCTCGGCGATCCAGATGCAGGGCCGGGACGTGTGGGACCGGACCGCCAACGACACCGGCTGGACCGCGCTGCTGGGTGCCGCGCGCGGCACCCGCGGGGTGTCGCCGTATGCGGCGCCGGCCCGCGCCACCGACCTGTCCGACCTACCGTCGACCTACCTCGACGTGGG
Organism: Micromonospora sp. NPDC018662; assembly: GCF_044391475.1. Lineage (NCBI taxonomy): Bacteria > Bacillati > Actinomycetota > Actinomycetes > Micromonosporales > Micromonosporaceae > Micromonospora > Micromonospora sp. NPDC018662. The sequence continues at coordinate 83,112 of NZ_JBISAC010000012.1, read as the reverse complement.
CAGCGCGGAGACCTTCCGCGACGAGGTCGTCGACTACGCCGTACGGCTGTGGCGGGCCGGTGGGCACGCGGAGTTGCACGTCTGGCCGGGCGCGTTCCACACGTTCGACGGCTGGGTGCCGGCGGCCCGGCTCTCCCGCGAGGCGCGCGCCGCCCGGATGCGGTGGCTGGAGCGGCTGCTCACGCCTCCGGCAGACTCAGCAGCAGACTCACACTGAAACCTCCGAATCCGTACGAGTTGGACAGCGCCACTCGGGCGGTGACATCACGGGTCACCGCACCGACCAGCCTGGGCCGCGGGTCGACTGCATCAGCCAGGTCCACCGACGGGTGCAGGAAGCCGCCGCGCAGCTGCGCCACCGTCGCGACCACCTCCACCAGGCCCGCGGCGCTGAGACAGTGCCCGGTCAGCATCTTGGTGGCGTTCACCCACGGAGGCCGGGGGCAGTCGGCGAAGACCCGTTCGATCGCCCGTGCCTCGGCCCGGTCCCCCAGTGGGGTGCCGGTGGCGTGGGCGTTCACATAGTCGATCTCCTGCGGGGTTCGGCCCGCGCGCCGCAGCGCGGCGCGCATCGTCGTCACCTCGCCGTCCTCGTCGGGATCAGCGCCGGCGTTGCCGTCCAGCCGCTGAACCGCCGCGTCGACGAGGGCCAGCACCGGCACCCCACGGCGGGCTGCCGAAGCCGCCGACTCCACCAGGACGCAGGCGCTGGCCTCGCCGTAGACGAAGCCGCGATGCGCCTGGTGGAACGGCGGCGGGATGGGTCCGGGGTTCGCCTCGGCCAGCGCCCCGAGGCCGGTCAGTGCCCCGACGTCCAGCGCGCCGAGCTCGTGCAGGGCGCCGGTCACCAGGCAGGCGTCCAGGTCGCCGACGGTCACCAGCCGAGCCGCCTGGACCAGCGCGGCCGCCCCGGAGGCCGAGGCGGCACCGACGCAGAAGCCCTCGCCGCGGGCACCGAACACGTCGCTGAGTACGGCAACGTGATGGGTGTCGGGTAGCGTCACCGCGCTGCGCGGCGGCGTCCGGTGCGGCCGATCGCCGTACGCCCGGCACACCTGCTCGACGGTGGCGTTGTTGACTCCCGACGCGCCGACCACCACGCCGAGCCGGTCCGCCGGGACCGGCTCGGCGGCGAGGCGGGCCTGCGCCGCGGCCTGACCGGCCGCACCAACCGCCACCCGGACGGGGCGAGGCGCCCGTCGCACCGCCCCGGCGATCCGATCCGCCAGCGGCCGGGGGCACGCGCCGCCGATCAGCGCGGCGACGTCCTGGCCGGCCGCCGCGGGTAGCAGTGCCGCCTCCAGCCGCCGGCCGGCGGGCGCGTCCGGCCATGTCCCGACGGCGCTGCGGCCGGCCCGCAGAGCAGCGGTGAACTGCTCCAGCCCGGTTCCCAGTGCCGAGACCACGCCGAGGCCCGTGATCGTCGCTACGGTCATGCGGTGTGCCGTCTGAGTGTGCCGACCAGCTCGGCCAGCGGGGCACCCGGCCGGAACTCCGACAGCGGCACGTCGAGGTTCAGGTCGTCGAGCATCATGCTGACGATGTCCGCCCGGTCCAGGCTGCTGCATCCGAGGTCGGTCAGGGACACGTCCGGGCGCAGTGCGTCCGGCGGCACCTCGGGCACGACCGTACGCACGGTCTCCCGCAGCTTGGTCCAGATCTGTGGTTCCTCCATCTCCCGCTCCCTCCGCTCGCTTCAGATCCATGCGTAGTGCCGGCGGTAGCCCTCGATCCCCGTGAGCACCAGGGTCTCGGGCCGGTCCGGCACGCGGGTCAGAACGTCCTTCCACCGGTCGAGTTCGACCACCCGGTCCCGGTCGGCCACCAGGCACCGACGGTTGGCCTCGACGAGCTCCTGGTAGGTGACGAAGTCCAGGTCGGCGCGTTGTTCGAGGCGGCTGCGCAGTCCCAGACCGGCCAACCGGCGTGCCGCGGCCGGCCCGGTGACCCCGCTGAAGAACTCCGAGGAGCAGCCCGAACCGTACGAGAACAGACCCACCCGGGCCGGTTCGGTGAGCTGCGCGGTCTCGACCAGGCTGGTCAGCGCCAGGTAGAGCGAACCCGAGAACAGGTTGCCGACCTCGGACGGATAGTGCAGCGAGGGCACCACCCGGCGCTCGAAGTCCTCGGTCACCGCCGCGGTGTCCCGGACGCCGTACTGTCGCAGCAGGGCCCGGTGCGCGGACCGCGCCATGCCGGTGAACGGGGTGTGGAACGCCAGCAGGTCGAAATCCCGCAGCACGTCGGCGCCTTCCACCCGGTCGCAGTAGTCCGCGACGCTGCCACGCAGACACTCCAGGTAGGCCATCAGCGACGTGTCCGGGTCGGCGATCTCCAACTCCGGCCCGGGACGGGCGGTGTCCAGGACGTCGAAGCTGTGATTGCCCGACGCCCCGGCGTCCAGCGCCAGCACGTCCGGCCGGTCGCCGACCAGCAGGGCGACCGCGCCATGGCCGGCGACCGGCTCGGCGTACCCGGAGTCGGCGTCGGCCAACGCCACATCGGTGGCGATGACCAGCACCTTGGCACCGGGTGAGACGCCGGAGGCGACGAACCCGGCCGCGAGTTGCAGCGCGGCGGTCGCCGCGAAACACGCCTGCTTGGTCTCCAGCAGCCGGCACCGCCGGTCCAGCCCGAGCTGCGCGTGCACCGTCGACGCCAGCGACTTGCTCAGATCGAGGCCCGACTCCGAGGCGGTCACCAGGAACTCGATCCGGGAACGCTGCTCCGGGGCGAGGGTGGCCAGCAACGGGGCGGCGGCGTTCACCGCATTGGTGACCGGGTCCTCCACCGGCAGCCCGACCGAACGGTGCGCCGCCCGGTCACCGGCGAAGCGGGACCAGTCCAGCCCGCGGCCGCGGACGACCTCCCGGACCGGGACGCGCGCCAGGCCGGCGTACACGTTGAGGGCCTCGATGCCCACTGCGCCGCTCATGCCGGCCGTCCCGCGGTCGCGGCGCTCGGCTGCCGTTCGCAGTCGTCGAAGAAGCCGGTCAGCAGCCCGGCCACCGTCTCAGCGTGGGTGACGGTCGGGAAGTGCCCAGCGTCGGGGATCTCCCGGTAACTGGACCACGGAATGAGCCCGTGCAGCAGGTGCGACGTGCGTTGCGGGATGACCGAGTCGTGTCGGCCGGTCACCAGCAGCGTCGGCACCTGAATCTCCTCGAGCCGGTCCCGCAGGTCGGGCTCGGCCGCGAAGACGTCCAGGTACTGCAGGCCGGTGCGCGCGTCCATGCTCTGGCACCGCATCAGCAGCTCGGTGGCGCCGGTCCGGTCGAGACGGCCGCCGCCGCGCTCCACCGCGTCGAAGTCGACGGCGAGCACCTCGTCGAGACGGTTCACCGCGCCGTTCCGGTTGGCGTAGCGGTACGAGCCGCAGATCAGCGTCAGCGACGCCACCCGGGCCGGCTCGTCCAGTACGAGGTTCTGCGCGAGCAGGCTGCCGAACGAGGCGCCCACCACGTGGACCGGTTCGGTGATCCCCAACGCCGCCAGGACCTCGGTGTACAGCCGGGTGATACCGGTCAGGGTGACTGGCCGGTCCAGCGCGGTACGGCCCACACCGGGGTGGTGCACGACCACCGCCCGCCGGTCACGGGCCACCGCGGCGACCTGCGCGGCGTAGCAGCCGGCCCCGATGTTGAACGGGGTGAGGAACAGCACCGGCTGCCCGGCGCCCGCCTCGAACACCTCGGCTCGGCCACCGGTCACGTCGAGAAGGTGCCGCCGCACGCCCGGCACCTCCGTACGCAGAACCTGCCAGTTCTCGTCGGCCGGCGCGTACCCGTCCGCCAGTTCGGCCCGCACGTCGGCCGGGACGGAGTCGCTGGGCCGGTAGCACGCCCACTCGACGGCCGCGCCGGTGTCGGTTCTGGTCAGGTCGGGGATCGCCGCCACGTTCCGCAGCGCGTCGGCGATCCGCTCGGCGACCGTGGCCGCGGTCTCGGGTGGCAGGCCCACCGGCACGGCCAGTCGCAGCCGCCCCGCCAGGTCCGGGTCACCGCCGTCCAGGTGCGGGCCGACCCGGACCCCGGCGGCGACGTACAGGTGGGCCGCGACCGCGGCGACCGGCTCGGCCATGGACCGGCCGGCGGTCAGCGCCGGCACGTTCAGCAGCACACAGTGGCCGGTGCCCTCCGCCTCGACCGGGACGCCCGCCCGCACCAGGCCGGCACGTAGGGCGTCGTGGGCCGCCCGGCGGCGCCGCAGCGCCGCCGTGACCCACCCGGTGTCGGCCAGCGCCGCCGCCAGCCGGCGTCGCGCGATCAGGCCGAGGTCCCGGTATCCGACCCCGATCTGGGTACGCAGCTCGCGGGACAGCGCGTCGTCATCGGTGGCCAACAGCCCGCCGCCGTCCACGCCGAACTCCTTGGACGCGCTGAGCGTGACAGCGTCGGCGTACCGCAGGTGCTCGGTGACCAACTCCCACGGGTCCTGGCCGTCCCCGCCGGCGAGGGCGTTGGCCACCACCCGGGTCGCGTCCAGAACCAGGCGGCTGCCGGCCCGGTGGATCAGGTCGCGCGCGGCGCGCAGGTTCGGCAGTGACATCGGCCGCCCGCCCGCGGAGTTACGCCCCGGCTCGAGCACCACGAACGACACCCGGCCGGAGTGAGCGGCCAGGGACCGGCGCAGCAGCTCCAGGTCGACGTCGCCGCCGACCGGGCTGCCGATGGTGACCGGGGTGAAGCCCTCGGACGCCAGCGCGAAAAGCCACGTCGGGAAGCACCGGTCGTGCAGCACGGTACCGCGCGGCCCGGGCCAGCACCGGCTGAGTGCGGCCTCGGCGGCCCGGCCCGAAGGCAGGGCCAGCACGTGCCGGTGCGGCAGCCAGGAGGGCGCGATCGCGTCGGCGTCACGGGTGCCGGCCGCCTGGTGGGTGAGTTCGTCGAGGCGACGCCGAACCCACTCGTCGGACCGCTCCATCCAGGAATCGGTGATCAGGTCGACGGGCACCCGGTCGTGCGGGAGACGCAGCGGGTTCCAGCCGACCTCGGCCAGCACGGCACGCCGGGCAGCGGCTGTCGACAGGGCGGGCGTGCCCGCGGGTTCCGCCGCTGGGGCCGGGCCCGGCGGCACGGGCGCCGGGGCCGCCGGGGCCGCCGGGGCCGCCGGGGCCGCCGGTGCGGCCGGGGCCTGGGCGGGGGTCGCGGCCCCGTTCGGCGTCGCGGCTGGGACCGGGGTCGGGGCCGGGTCGGCAATCATCAGGACCACGTCCTCGGCCGAGGTGCGTTCGGCGTCGGCCAGCTGACACAGGTAGAGCGGCAGATTGGTCGGTCGGAACTTGTTCTTGAACCGGAAGTTGCCCTCGCTCAGCAGTCCGCCCGCACGCATCTCGGCAAGACCCTGTGCCACCTCGGGAGCGGGCCGCGCGGCGCGTCCCAGCGAGACCCCGAAGCTCGCGCCGAAGCTGAAGCAGCTCCGGCCCTCGGCCCGCAGCGTCTCCAGGATCGTCACGATGGTGTGCTCCAGCCCGCCGGCCGGCAGCTCCGCCGGGTAGAACTCGAGATCCAGCAGGTACCCGTCCACCGAGGGCATCTTCGCGATGATCACCACGTGGGAGAGCTGGCCGCGCAGGTAGCTCAGGAAGATCCGCTGCCGCGGGCCGAGCGCACCACGGACCACCTCGTCACGCACGGTACGCACGTACGGGTTGACCCAGTTCTTCGTCTCCGTCCACCGGTCGATGACCGCGCCGATTTCGCGGTCCACCGCCGGGTCGGAGCCCGAGACGTACTCCACGGTACGCGCGTCGGGCTGGCGTCCGAAACGGTGGACCATCGACCGCAGCCGGGCCATCGCCTTGCCCTGGAGGCTGAACTGGGACAGGTCGTCGATGCGTTGCATGGCGCCGAACGGGGTGGCGGTCATCCGGTACTGGCCGGCCTGATCGAGCTCCTGCAACGACAGGATGTTCGGCCGCCACCCGCCCGAGCGGGCATACGCCACGAACTCGGCGCAGATCTCGGGAAAGCACTCATCCGGTCCGACGTAGCTCCAGGAGACCATGTCGTCGCCGCGGCGCCCGAAGGCGAGCATCCCCCGACGACCGGAGTCGACGAACAGCATCGGCGCGATGTCGCGGCCGGCCAGGCCGATCTCCCGGCCGTACCGCTCCTCCAGACCGCGCACCAGCGCCGCAAGCTCGGGCTGGCCGGCGACGACACGCCGGTCGACCACGAGCTGGCTGCCCTCGCCGTGCGGATCGCCCGGCGGCGGCAGCGCGGGTCCGGGCTCGGGATCGACGGCGCTCAGCGCGGCGACCGCGGCGGCGCCCCGCTGCTCGACCAGCCAGTCGGTCAGCGCGGCGATCGACGGATGGTCGAACAGGGCCGTCTTGCTCAGGCCACGTCCGAGGTGGCGTTCCAGCGCGCTGATCGCCCGGATCATGTCCATCGAGGTCAGGGCGTTGTCCAGGAAGCTGCGGTCGGGGTCGATCGGACGGCCGAGGACGCGGGCGAGGAACCCGCGCACCTGGTCGCTGAGGTCGCCGTCCGCCGGGCCGGTGTCCGGGACGGCGTCCGAGGTCACCGCCGGGACGGCACCCGACGTGGCGGTCGCCTTGGCGGTGACTGCCGCGGCGAGACCGTCGAGGGTGTCGGCGACGTACATGTCGTCGGCGGTGAGGGCGGTACGCAGCCGCTCGCCCACCGCACGGGCCAGTTCCATCCGGAACACCGAGTCGACGCCGTACTCGGTCAGCGGCCGGTCGTCGGCAAGCTCGTCCTCGTCCACGGCCAGGATGCGCGCCAGCTCGCTGCGCAACAGAGCGGCCACCTCCGCCGTGCCGGGTGCGGCGGTCGACGAGACGGGAGCCGGGACCGGCGTCACGGCCGGGGTCTGGGACGGGACCGGCGGAGGAGCCTCCTGCGGCGCTCCGGCCGGGGTGGAATCGAGTGCGGTGTGCCGCGTCGCCACCGGGGCGAGGCCCAGCGCGGGGTCCGGCGCCGAGGGCGGGGACGGGGCCGCGGCGAGCGGGGTGAGTCGCACTCGGGGGCGCGCAGGGGGCGCGGACTCGACGGGATCGTCGGCAGGGTGCATGGCCACCTCCTCGGTCTCCGGTTCAGGTGCGGTCGTACGGGGATGCGGGTTCGCCGGACGGTCCGGGGCGTCGAACCAGAACCGGGTACGCGCGAACGGCACGCCTGGCAGCGACACCCGCGGAACCGGCCCACCGGGCCACTCGACCCGGGCTCCGGTGACCCACGCCGCGGCCAGGTCGTCGGCGGACGCGTCGGCCGGCGGGTCCACCGCGACGCCCGCGTCGGTCCCGCGGTGCACCGGGACGGGCGAGCGGTCACCGCCGCCGGCTGCCAGGGCACGCAGGGCCGCCGCGGCCACGCCCAGCGAGTCGGCGACCACGGCGGCCCGGTGCGGGAACTCCTCCCGCCCGGTCTGCAGTGTCCACGCCACCGACGCGGCGTCGCCGCCGTCCAGCCGGTCCAGCGCGTCGGCCAGCCGCCCGGCGTACTCCCCCAGCCGCTCCTCGTCCGGCGCGGACAGGGGGAAGACGTACGGCCCGGCGGCCGCCCGGTAGGGCAGCCGCGCTGGTGGGGTCGCCAGGACCACGTGCGCATTGCTGCCGCCGAAGCCGAACGAGCTGATCCCGGCACGGCGCTGCGGTTCCACGGCGGGGCGTGCCGGCCACGGCGCGGCGTCGCGGGCCAGCCGAAGGCCGGTACCGGACATCCGCAGCAGCGGGTTCACCTCGGTCAGGTTGCGGGTCGGCGGAACGACACCATGCCGCAGCGCCAGCACGGTCTTCACCAGTGCGGCCACGCCGGCGGCCGCCTCCAGGTGACCGACGTTCGTCTTGACCGACCCGACCAGGATCGGCTCGTCGTGCTCGGCGAGCGCACCGGCGAACACCTTCTTCAGGCCCTCGATCTCGACCGGGTCGCCCAGGCGGGTACCGGTGCCGTGCGTCTCGATGTAGCCGATCGTGGACGGGTCTGCTCCGGCCCGGAGCAGGGCGTCACGGACCACTCCCGCCTGGGCCGCCGGTTCGGGGGCGGTGAGCGACGCGGTGCGGCCGGTGTGGTTCACCGCGCTGCCGAGCACGACCGCGTGGACCGGGTCGCCGTCGGCCAGCGCGGCGGACAGCGGCCGCAGGAGGAACGCGCCGACGCCCTCGCCCCGCACGTACCCGTCGGCTGTCGCATCGAAGGTCTTGCATCGGCCGTCCGGGCTGAGCATGCCGGCACCCTGGAAGGCGATGAACACCTCGGGATCCAGCAGGGCGTTCACCCCACCGACCAGCGCGGCGTCGCACTCGCCGGCCCGGATCGCGGCGACCGCCCGGTGCACCGCGACCAGCGAGCTCGAGCAGGCGGTGTCCACCGCCTCACTCGGGCCGCACAGATCGAACAGGTGTGACACCCGGTTCGCCAGCACGGCGTGCGCCACGCCCGTGGCGGTGTGCCCCTCGGTGGCGACACCGTGCCGGGTCATCAGGGTCTGGTAGTCGGTCGTCGCGACGCCCACGAAGACCCCGGTACGGGTACCGGCCAGGCTGGACGGGCGACGGCCGGCGTCCTCAAGGCAGCGCCACGCCGCCTGCAGGAACAGTCGCTGCTGCGGGTCCATCAGCGCGGCCTCACGCGGCGCCACCCCGAAGAGGCGGTGGTCGAAGGCTGCGACGTCCCGCAGGAAGCCGCCGCGCAGGCCGGCCAGGCGATCGTCACCACACAGGTCGTCCCGGTCCCGGGGTACGGGGCCGACCGCCTCGCGTCCGGAGAGCAGCAGCTGCCAGAACTCGTCCGGATCGTCCGCTCCGGGCAGCAGGGCCGCCATGCCGACGATGGCGATCGGCTCAGCGTCGGCGAACCGCGCCGCCGGAGCCGGTTGCGCGGCGACAACCCGCTCCGGCTCTGCCGGAGTGGCGGCGACAACCGGCTCCGGCTGCGCCGGGGCCGCCGGGCGGCCGAGTGCGGCGCCGTGGTGCTCGACCAGGTAGTCGGTGAACTCCGCCAGCGTCGGGCACTCGAACAGCACGGTGGGCAGCAGGTCCAGCCCGTAGCGGTCGTTCACCTGGTTCACCAGCTGCGTCAGCGTGATGGAGTCGAAGCCGAGGTCCATCAGTTCGGCCGAGACGTCCACGTCCGCCGGGTCGACCAGCAGGTAGCCGGCGGCGAGGCGGCGCACCTCGTCGCGGACGTCCGCCGGGGCGGGCGACTCGACGGCCGCCGGCGCCGGACCGTCCGCGCCCTCACCAGTCACCACCACGTGCGGGTGCTCGGAGGCCAACGCGCGGCGTAGGACGGCGAGGGCCTCGCCCGTTTCCAGCGGGCGGCCACCGCCGCGCCGGGCCACCGCGTCCTCGGTGCCCTGCGTCATGCCCATGCCGCCCTCGCGCCAGAACGACCAGCCCAGGGAGAGCGTTCGGCCTTGGCGCCGGCCGGCCCGCCGCAACCCCTCCCGCCGGGCCACGAAGGCATCGAGGTACGCGTTGGCGTACGCGTAGTCGATCTGCCCGGGGTTGCCCACCTCTGCCGTCACCGACGAGTAGAGCACCAGGAAGTCCAAGGGCTGCCCGTGGGTGGCCTCGTCGAGCAGGCGGGCCGCCGTGACCTTGGGCGCCAGCACCGCGGCGACGTCCGCGTCGGTCTTGGCGACCAGACGGCGGTCCCGCAGCACCCCGGCGGAGTGGACCACGCCCGCCAGCGGGCCGTGGTCGGCGACGATCCGCTCGATCAGCAGGCGGACCTGCTCCGGATCGCTGACATCGGCGCGGAGGTACCGGGCGCGCCCGCCCAGGCCGGTGAGAGCCTGCTCCCGCCCCGGGTCCAGCTTCGATCGTCCGGCGAGCACCACGGTGCCGGCACCGGCCTCGAGCAGTGCCCGCGCGGTGGCCGTGCCCAGCGCGCCGGCGCCGCCGGTGACCAGGTAGGCGGCGTCCGGGCGCAGCGACAGCGGGCCGGCGTCCGGCAGGTCGGCCGGCCGAAGCCGCCGGACTAGACGCCGGTCACCGGCGTACCGGACCTGCACCGGCTCGTCGCCCCCGGCCAGCATCTCGGCGTGCAGCAGTCGCGCCGCCTGCGGGTCCGCAAGGTCGACGTCCACCGCCACCGCGGTGGCGCCGGTGTGCTCGAGCACCAGGGTGCGCAACGCGCCGGCGAGCCCGGCCACGGCGGGGTCGGTCAGGTCGCCGGCCACCGCCACCCGGAGCGCCGGACGGCCACGGCGGTCGAGGACCGCGGCGCTGTAGGTGAGCAGCGCGGTGAGCGCGTCCGGGTGCGCGGACGACACCACGAGCAGCGCGTCCGGGAGTTCCTCGCCGAACGACTCGGTCAGCACCGCGAGCGCCGCAGCACGGTCATCGAGACTCGCCGTATCCGGGGTGTGTGCGACCAGCACGCCCGGTCCGAAGGCGTCGGCGAGGCCGGCGCGCAGCTCCGGACCCGCACCGACTACCAGCAGACGGCTCAGGGTGTGGCCCGGCTCGGGCCGCGGCTCGGGCTCCCAGGCGGGGACGCTGACCCGCACCGGGCCGACGGTGGGATGCACGCCGTCCGGATCTGGCTCGACGGGCCTGGCGTCGACCGCGGCGACCCGGAAGGCGTCGACCCGGGCGACCGCCGAGGCGTCGCCCGACTGCCGATCGACCAGGGCGATGTCGAACGTCGTGCCGTCACTGTCGTCGCGGCGGCGTACCACCGCGCGGCAGTGGCCCGGCAACTGCGGACGCAGATCGATCCGGTCGGCGGACACCGGAACCCAGGTGCCGGGCCGGTCGATGAGGACGGCAGCCGCGCAGAACGCCGCGTCCAGCAGTGCCGCCGCCCGCGCCGGACCGTGCAGGGCGGACGCGTCCAGGTCAGCCACGGCCGTGTCGTCCGCGGCCCGGACCTCGCGCAGGCACCGCAGCGCGGGACCATGCCGGAGACCGGCGGCCCACAGCCGGGCGTACAGGTCCGCACCGGCCACCGTACGGGTGTCCGGGCCGAGCACCGGCGCGGGGACCGGACCCGACGGGGCGTCGGCGGGTTCCCGGCGGAAGGTGACCAGGCGCCGTTCGCCGTGCGTCACCGCGATCGTGCCGTCGTCCAGCGTCCGCCACACCGGTCGGACGCCGCCGTCCAGATCCACCGGCGCGAGCCAGCGCAGGTCACGGAGGCGGTCACCGTCGGCGGCGGCCAGGGCCGGCACGGCGGCGCCCGGCAGCCATCGCCGCTGGCCGACGCGGTGCTCGTCGGCCACCGGGCCGAGCGCCGCCAGGTCGAGTGCCGTCCCGTCGGCCGGAACCGGGCCGGGCGGAGGCGGTGTGGTGCCGTCGGTGACCGCGGACGCGGGTTCGATGTCGGCGACCGGCTGAGACGACCCGGTCGCGGTGTGCGGGACGGGTTCGGTGGGTGCGGTCAGGTCCAGCCAGAACCGCCTACCGTGCAGCCGGTTCACCGGCAGCGTCACCCGCGGCGGGTGGTCGGCGGGCCAGGCCTTGCGCCAGTCCACGTCCGCTCCCCCGGTCCAGGCGGCGGCGAGCGCCGCCAGGTCACCGCCGCGCAGCGCCGCCTCGACGAGTTGGGCACCGGTGGCGCTGTTCAGCAGGTCGCTCCCCGCACCGCGGCCCAGCACGCGGCGCGGGCCGGTTCGTCCGGTCGCGGCGAACTGGTCCAGCTGGTCGGCCAGTTCGTCGAGGTCGCGGGCGGTGACGGCGAGTCGTACCGGCTCAGCCGGCCGGCCCAGCTGGCTGCTCCAGGCGATCGAAGCGAGGCCGGCCGGGCGTCCGTCGGCGTGCCGTGGCCGCCGGGCGAACGCCGCCCACCGCGCCGCCGTGTCTCGCAGGGTCTCCTCGTCGCGGGCGCTGAGCAGAACGAGCTGCGGTCCGGTCGGATCCGATTGGCTCCGGCCGGCGTGCCGGTACTCCTCCACCACCACGTGGGCGTTCGCGCCGCCGGCCCCGAACGAGCTGATCCCGGCCCGGCGCGGGCCGCCGTCGGCCGGCGCCGGCCAGGGCACGCGTTCGATGGCGGGGCGGAACGGCGCCCGGGACAGGTCGATCTTGGGGTTGACCTCGTTCAGGCCGACGGTGGGGACGATCTGCCGGTGCCGAAGTTGCAGGAGGACCTTGACCAGGGCGGCGATGCCGGCCGCCGATTCCAGGTGCCCGATGTTCGACTTCACCGACCCCATCAGCGCCGGCGGCGCGCCGCTGGCCGGCCGGAAGGCGTCGACCATGCCGGCCACCTCGATCGGGTCGCCCAACTCCGTGCCGGTACCGTGCGCCTCGAGGTATCCGATCGAGGCCGCGTCCACGCCGGACCGCTGGAGAGCGCGCGCGATGGCCCGGCCCTGCGCCTGCGGGTTCGGCACCGTGAACCCGGAGGTCCGGCCACCCGCGGTCAACGCGCTGCCCTTGATCACCGCCCAGATGTCGTCGCCGTCCACGACCGCCCGCGCCAATGGCTTGAGCAGGACAGCCGCCACGCCCTCGCCGGGAACGTACCCGTCCGCCGTGGCGTCGAAGGTCTTGCAGGCCCCCTCGGGGGACAGCATCGTCAACGCGGACAGCGACACGTGGTGGCTCGGGTGCAGGATCAGGTTGACCCCACCGGCCACCGCCATCCGGCACTCGCCGCGGCGCAGGCTCTCACAGGCCAGGTGCAGCGAGGTCAGCGAGGAGGAGCACGCCGAGTCGACGGCGTAACTCGGTCCCTGGAGGTCGAACTGGTACGAGACCCGGTTGGCGATCGACCAGTACGCGGTGTGCGCCCCGGAAAGGCGGCCGGCCGCCCACTGCGTCGCGCCAAGTTCGCCGTACGTGCCGTACATGACGCCGACGAACACACCGGTCTCCGGCTCGCGGACGTGCTCACCGAGATAGCCGGCCCGGCCCAGCAGCTGCCAGCTCGTCTCCAGGAAGAGGCGCTCCTGCGGGTCCATGTCCTTCGCGACGCTGGGCAGGATGCCGAAGTGGGCGGCGTCGAACCGGTCGACGTCGGTCAGGAACCCGCCCCAGCGACTGTAGCTGCGCTGCGGCCGGCCCGGCTCCGGATCGAAGTGGGCACGCCAGTCCCACCGGTCCGGCGGGATCTCGGTGACCCCGCTGCGGCCCTCGGCGAGCAGTTCCCAGAAGGCGTCCAGGTCGGGCGCCCCGGGGAAACGGCCGGCCACGCCGATGACGGCGATGTCGTCACCGACCGGAGGCGGACCGGTGACGTCGTCACGGTCGACGACGACGGCGGGCCCGGCCGGCTCCGGCGCGGGCCCGGCCGGCTCGGGGCGGGGCAACCGGTCGCCGTACTCGGCGCGTAGGTGCTCGGCGAGCCGGGCCACCGTGGTGTGCTCGAACAGCAGCGTGGACGGAAGCGGACCGAGGTCGCGTTCGAACCGGGCCACGACATCGAGCGAGAGCACCGAGTCGACGCCGAAGTTGTCGAAGGTGACGTTCTCGGCGACCTGGTCCGGGGTGTAGTGCAGCACCTCGGCGATCGTCTCCCGCACGTACTCGCGGACCGCCTGCGCATGCGGTATGGACGCCGCCGGGGCGGCTACGGGCGGGGCGGGTTCCGGGCTCTCCACCCCGGTACGCCGGTACCAGTGCGGTTCCGCCTTGAGCGCCACCGCCCACGGGAGCCCGGCCGCGACGATGGCGGTGAGCGCGGCGCCTCCCTCGTCGGCGCCGATCGACCGCACACCGGCGCCCTGCATGGCGGCTCGGTGCGACGCGCCGGCGGCCATGCCTCGCTCACCCCACCAACCCCAGTCGATCACATGCACCGGGAAGGTGACCGGCGTCCGTCGCGGCTCCTTCGCAGCCGCGCAGACCGCCGAGGCGTACCCGGCCTGGCCCGCGCTGTCCAGGTGCGCCACCGCCGAGGAGCAGATCACCGCGAACGCGGGCGGCGTCTCGTCCAGCACAGCGAGGAAGGTGCGCACCGCGGCGACCCGGGCCGCGACCTGAGCGCCGAGGTCGTCGGGGGACGACTGCGCCAGGGGCCGGTCCACCAGCTCGCCGGCGGCCAGCACCGCCGCAGTGATCCGGCCGGATCGCCGCGCGGCGGTGTGCACGGCGGCGCGCAGGGCGGCGCTGTCCGTGACGTCCGCGCTCAGGTAGTCGACGTTCCCGTCGATCTCGGCCGCCCGGGCCCGGATCGCGTCGTCGAGCGGCCGGCGACCGACCCAGGTCAGCCGGGCACCGTCGGCGGCCAGCCGCCGGCTGATCGCCGAGCCGATCCCGCCGGCGCCGCCGACGACCAGCACGTGATCACCCGCGCGGACCACCGGGGCAGGCTCCACGGCCACCTCGCGCAGCGCCGGAACCCGCCGGTCGGCGTCCAGCACCCGCACCACCGCTTCGGTGAGCGGCTCGGCGGCGAGCCGGCCCGCCAGGGCGGCGGCACCGGCCGGGTCGGTTCCGGCCACGTCGAGTACGCCGACCCGCCAGCCCGGTCGCTCGGCCCGCAGCGTGCGGATCAACCCGACGACGGCCGCGTGCCGGTCGGTGTCGAGCACCGCGGCCACCTGCGGTGCCTGGTCCCCGGCGGACCGGTCGAGCAGGGACCGGATCGTCTCGGCGACCGGCACGACGACCAGGTCGTCGTCTGCCGGCCCGGCCAGCAGATAGACGCGGTCCGCGCCGACCGGCACGGGCGCGCCCAGCGGGGCGCGTACCACCCGGCAGCCGGCGTCCTCATGCCAGCGCCCGAGGTGGTCGGCAAGGTCAGGCGCGCCTGGGCCGGTGAGGACGGCGACCGTCCGGGCCGGCTCGGGGGCCGACGGCGGCGCGGCCGGACGGGTGTCGGGCACGAAGACGCGCACCGGTTCCGCGGAGTCCAGGAGCGGCTCGTCGGCGGTCCGGGTGCCAGCGGCGGGCAGCCAGTACCGCTCCGTCCGGAAGCGGGTCGCCGGCAGGGGGATCCGGCGGGCGGGGCGGTCACGCCACAGCGCCGCCCAGTCCACGTCCTCCCCGGCGAGATACCGCCCGTCCGGGCCGCTGGTGTCCACGCCGGCCGCTGGCGCGTCCTGGGGCGTCCAAGACCCCAGCGCCGCGATCAGCTCAGCGCTGGTACGCACCCGGAACGCGGCCCGCACCGGGTGGTGCCGCCGGCCGACCGACAGGGTGAAGGCCACGTCCGTCGGCGACATGTCGGGCCGCAGGGCGCCCGCCAGGTCGGTGATCGCGTCGGCCAGTTCGGCCGGGGTCCGCGCCGAGACGGGCACGACAACGTCCTCGTCGACCGCCGGCAGCGGCTCCCGCGTCGGCGCCTCCGCCACCACGAGATGGCAGTTGGTGCCGCTGAACCCGAAGCTGCTCACCACGGCCGTACGCGGGCCGCCGGTCGCCGGGGCGGGCCACGGCCGGGCCTGACCCGGCAGCTCGAACGGCGTGCCGGCCAGGTCGATCCGCGGGTTGGGCCGCTCGAAACCGGCCGACGGCGGGATCTCGCCGTGGTGCAGCGCCAACACCGCCCTGAGCAGGCCCAGAACGCCCGCGGCCATGGTGGTGTGCCCGACGTTGCCCTTGATCGAGCCGACCGCGCAGCGGTAGCCGGCGGGCGCGTCCCGCCCGATCACAGCGGCCAACGCGGCGAACTCGATCGGGTCGCCCAGCGGCGTGCCGGTGCCGTGCGCCTCGACGTACCCGATCTCCCCCGGCCGGATCCCGGCCCGGTCGTGCACGTCGGCGAGCAGGCGCTGCTGCGATGCCGCGCTCGGCGCGGTGATCCCGTTCGTCCGCCCGTCGCCGTTGACACCGCCGGCCCGGATGACGGCGTGCACCCGGTCGCCGTCGGCGAACGCCCGGTCCAGCCGCTTGAGCAGGACGACACCGACGGCCTCGCCGAGCACCGTGCCGTCAGCCTCCGCGTCGAACGGGCGGCACCGGCCGCTCGGCGACAGCATCCCGATCTGGCTGCTTCGCACGTGCAGTTGCGGGGTGAGCATCAGCGCCACCCCGCCGGCCAGGGCGGCGTCGCACTCGCCGCGCCGGACGCTCTCCGCCGCCAGGTGGATCGCCACCAGCGACGAGGAACACGCGGTGTCGACCGCCATGGTGGGCCCGACCAGGTCGAGGTGGTAGGCGATGCGCGCGGCCAGGATGGAGGGTGCGACGCCGAGGAAGGCCTGCGCCGTGTCCGCGTCGTCCTGCTCGCCCAGCAGCCGGGCGTAGTCGCCGGTGCCCGTGCCGACAAACACTCCGTACCGCCGGGGCTCGCCGGTCGTCCCGGCGTGCCCGGCGTGTTCCAGGGCACGCCACGCTTCCTGGAGGAACAGGCGCTGCTGGGGGTCCATCGACTCGGCCTCGACCGGCGGGACGGCGAAGAAGCCGGCGTCGAACAGGTCGACGCGGTCCAGCATGGCTCCCGCTGTCGTGTAGGTCCGGCCGGGCGCCGGACGCTGCGGGCTGTACCGCGCGGCCAGGTCGAGCCGTTCGGTGGGCACCGGACCGATCGAGCACCGGCCGGCGCGGATGTTGGCCCAGAACGTCTCGGCGTCCGGGGCGTCCGGAGCGGTCACCGAGTAGCCGATCACGGCGATGTCGTCTGGCGCGTACCACTCCGGTTCCGTCTCGCCGGCCGGCGATGGCGCGACCGCCGCCTGAGCAGCCGCGGGCGGCGGCGCGGCCGGCGGTTGGTCGCCGCCGGGCAGGCGGGCGTCCTTGCCGGCCAGGTGCCGGGCCAGCCGGAGCACCGACGGGTGGTCGTAGAACTCCACCGAGGTCAGCTCCACCCCCAGGGTGTCCTCCAGCTTGCCGCGCAGCAGCTCACCGGTGATCGAGTCGAGGCCCAGGTCCTGGAAGCTCGCCTCGGTGTCGAGCTCCTCGCCGGTCAGGAACAGCTCGTCCGCGAGGAGCTTCGCGACCAGCTCGGCGATCTCGGCCTCGGTGGCCGGCCGATCCGCCACCTCGGTAGTCGGCGGCTGTGCCACGTCCGGAGCGGGCACCCTCGTCTCGGCACGCCCGGCCTGCCAGTCACCGTTCCAGTAGTGCTTCTCCTCGAACGGGTACCCGGGCAGCGGCACCCGGCGGGCCCGGCCCACGCTCCCGTGACACGCCGCCCAGTCCACGTCCTCCCCGGCCACCCAGCGCGCGGCCACGTCATCGAGGTGCCCGGCACGGAACAGCGCGGCGACGTCGCCGTCCCGGCGGTCCACCGGCCGCTCGTCGCCGGTCCGGTGGACCTCCGGTCCGGCCGTCTCCCCACGGGCCACCACGTCCAGCGCGTGCAGCAAACTGGCGCGGTCGCCGGTGACGACCGCCAGCCGGTGCGGCAGCTGCCAGCGGCCCACCTGCAGGGTGTACGCGACGTCGGCGAGCGACAACGGCCGCTCCGGCCGGGACGAGTCGCCGTCGGCCGCGGCAGCCCCGCGATCCGGTGCGACAGCGGCTGCGAGCTGCCCGATCCGGGTGCCGGGCTCCACCGTGCCGAGCTCGAAACCGTCCACCTGCAGCCGATCCCGCACCTGCTCCAACCCGACCGGGTCGAGACCCACGTCGTCGAGCGTCTCGCCGGGGTCCAACGCGGTGGGCGGTACGCACAGCACCTCGGCCACCACGTCCAGCACCCGCTGGTCGAGGCCGTCGCCGGCGACCGGATCCGGGTCGGCGGTCAGCGCGTCGCACAGCCGGGCGGCGTACTCCTGCAACGCGGTGGCGGTGCGGGCGGACAGCACGAACAGGTGTGGGCCGGGCCGCTCGGTGGCGGGCGGCCCGGCCGGCGCCTCCTGCACCACGAGGTGGGCGTTCGAACCGCCGGCTCCGAATCCGCTGATGCCGGCGCGCAGCGGGGCGTCACCGACCGGCCGCCAGGGCGTCGCCGCCGGCGGCACCCGCAGGCCCGCCTCCGTCAGCCGTAGCTGCGGGTTCGGCGGTTCGGCGTGCAGCGACGGGACGATCGTACGGTGCCGTAGCTGCAGCAGAACCTTGGTCAGCGAGGCAATGCCGGCCGCACCTTCGAGGTGACCGATGTTGGACTTCACCGAGCCGACGTGCCGGTCACCGTCGGCCGGCCCGAGCGCGGCCGTCAGACCGTCGATCTCGATCGGATCGCCGAGCGCGGTGCCGGTGCCGTGCGCCTCGATGTAGCCGACCGTGCCGGGATCGATCCCGGCGTCGGCCAGCGCCGCCCGGATGACCTCGGCCTGCCCGGCCGGTGTGGGCACGGTGAACCCGCCGCTGCGGCCGTTGTGGTTGAGGTACGAGCCGACGATGAGACCGTAGATGTGGTGCCCGTCGGCCAACGCGTCGGGCAACGGCTTGAGCAACACCGCGCCCACACCCTCGCCGGGTACGTAGCCACCCGCACCGGCCCCGAAGGCCCGGCAGCGGCCGTCCGGCGACAGGAAACCGCCGTGCGCCAGTTGCCGGTACTTGTCCGGGTGGGTGGTCAGGTTCACGCCGCCGGCCAGCGCGGCCCGACACTCGCCGCGGCGGATGCTCTGCACCGCGAGGTGCACCGCGGACAGCGACGACGAGCAGGCGGTGTCCACCGCCAGTGAGGGTCCGCGCAGGTTGAGCAGGTAGGACACCCGGTTGGCGATGGCCGAGTGCATCGCCATCGCCCGCACGCCGTCGCCACCGGGGTCGACCAGCTGGTACTGGTTCCACATCACCCCGGCGAAGACACCGATCGCCGTGTCGGCCAGCGCGCCGGCCGGCAGGCCGGCGTCCTCCAGGGCGTGCCAGCAGGTGGCCAGGAAGAGCCGCTCCTGCGGATCCATCAGCTCCGCCTCGCGACGGGAGATACCGAAGAAAGCGGCGTCGAAGCCGCCGATGCGGTCCAGGAACCCGCCGGTCAGCGGAGCGGTGCCGGGCACGCGGCGATCGTCGGGGATGGTGCCGACGCAGTCCTCGCCAGCGCGCAGCCGGTCCCAGAACTCCGCCGGTGACCCGGCACCCGGGTAGCGCCCGGCCAGACCCACCACGGCGATCGGCGTGGGCCCCGCCGGGTCCGCGCGTCTCAGCAGGGTGGGGCCGGCGGCCGGCTCGGCCGCGGCCTCGACCGGTTCGAGCACCGCGTCCAGGTCGCCCTCGTCGCCGTGGCCGACGGTGACGGCGCCGGTCACACCGGCGTCCAGCAGCCGTTCCAGCAGGTCAAATCCGGTCGCGGTGGGCATTCCCGCGGCATCCGTGCCGGCTCGCATGCCGCCCTCGGCCCAATAGGGCCAGCCCACGGACAGGGTACGGCGGCCGGCCGCGGCGTCCTGCTCGGCCACATGATCGAGGACGGAGTTCGCGTACGCGTACGTGTTCTGCCCCGGGTTCGGCGCCTGCGCGCTGAACGAGGAGAACAGCACCAGCCGGTGCAGCTCGTCGCCGGCGGTCAGCCGGCGCAGCGTGTCCGTCCCGACGATCTTCGGGGCGAGCACCGCGGTGGCGTCCTCGGGTCGCTGCCGGGGCACGGTGGCGTCGCGCAGCGTACCGGCGCAGTGGAACACCAGGTCGAGGCCGCCGAACTCGGCCCGGGCCCAGTCCAGGGCGTCGGACAGCTCGGTCGGCTCGGTCACGTCCGCGCGTCGGTAGTGGACGTCGTGCCCGGCTGCGGTCCAGGTGGCCAGGTCGGCGGCGAGGTCGACGCCGGGCTCGCCGCGGCCGAGCATGACCACTCGGGCCCGCTTCCGCCCGGTCAGCCACCCGGTCAGCAGCCGACCGAGGCCGCCGGCGGCACCGGTGACCACACACCGCACACCGGGCCGCAGCACCGCTGCGGGCTGCTTCGGCTCGGGAGCCCAGCGCCGCAGCCGGCGTACCCGCCGACGGCCGTCCGCGCCGATCCGGACCTCCGCGACCGGCTCCGCGCCACCCGCCTCGGCGCGGGCGGCGTCCGCCGTGGCGGCCGGATCGGCCAGGATCCCGGGCGGCACGGCGACGACCCGTCCGGTCAGCGTGGGAAGTTCGGCGGCCGCGGTGCGCATGGCCGCGGCCAGTGCACCGCAGGCCGCGTCGGTGCTGTCGGTACCCGGGTGCAGGACCACGAAGCGCGCCCGCAGGTGCCGGTCCACCGCGGCGGCGGCAGCGGCGGCCCAGACCGCATAGACATGGCCGGCGTCGAGGCCGTCCCCGGCCAGCAGCACGACGAGCACCGGGCCGGACAGCGGTTCGAGACCGGCCCGCCAGGCCGCTCGGTCAGTGACGTCGGCGACCGGCCGCGTCGGCGGGGCCTCGCCGCCCAGCCGCCGGGTGACGGCCTCCGCGCGTCCGGCGTCGACCAGGTCGACGACCAGCGGGGTGAACGGGCCGGGCTCCGCCGCGGCGTCCGGCACCCAGTGCGGCCGGTAGCAGACCGTACGAGCCTCGGCAGCCGGCGCGGACGGCTCGCTGCCGGCTTCCGGAGCCGCGATGTCGGCTTCGGAAGCCGGGTCCTCGCCGACCGGGCCCTCGGGAACCGGGCCGTCGGCTGCGAGATGCTCCGCGAGACGAGCGATGTCCGAATACTCGAACAGCAGCGTCGGATAGATCGTCCGGCCCAGCCACTCCTCCAGCTCGCGACCGATCGCCAGCAGCGCGACCGAGTCCAGCCCTTGGTCGTAGAAGCCGCGCTCCGCGTCCACCACCCCCGACGCGACGCCCAACCGCCGGGCCACCACCGTACGCAAGAAGCGCTCCACCCGATCCCGGCCCGTGGTGGGTCGCTCGGGCGCGGAGGTGGCGGGCGCGGGCGGCTCAGCCGGCTCGGGCGCGGAGGTGGCCGGCTCCGGCGGCTCCGGCGCGCCGGGCCGGGCGAGCAGCCCGGCATGCCGGATCCGCTTGCACCGCAGGCCGTCGATCTCGACGAGCAGCTCGCCGGTGTCGGCCAGCACCACGAGCGACGAGGTGAGCAGGTCACCCGAGGGTGCCATCCGTTCCGGCTCGGGCACCAGCACCCGGCACGACACGGGCATCGGCCGGTGCACGCGGACTCGACCGATGTGCAGGGGGATGAACGGGTCGCCGGGTGACGGCAGCTGCCCGAAGGCGGCCACCGTGGCGGCGTCCAGCATCGCCGGGTGCAGGTGGAAGCCGGCCCGCGGGGCGGCCGGGTCGAGCGTCAGCCGGGCCAGCAACGCACCGTCGTGCCGGTGCAGGTCGCCGTGGCAGCGCATCGCGGGACCGTGCACGATGCCCTCGCCGCGGGCCTGGGCGTAGAGGTCGGCCATCGAGCCGTCCGGTTCGACGCGTTCCAGCGCGTCGGCCCGGTCGCGCCAACCGGCCGTCCGGTCCGGCCCGGGGTCGGCGGGGACGAGGGTCGCGGTCAGGTTCTCCACCCAGCCTGCGGCCGGGTCGGTGGCCGGCCGACTGACCACCCGCAACGTGCGCCGGCCCGTCGACGGTCCGTCGACGGTGAGCCGGACCCGGCGGTCGTTCCCGTGCGCGGTGGTGACCGGCTGGATGAAGAAGACGTCGCGGAACTCCAGCGTCGCCGGATCGGTCCCGGTCGCCAGCAGCGCCCGCGCGGCCACGTCGAGGAAGGCCACGCCGGGGAGCACCGACACGTCGTGCACCCGGTGGTTGCTCATCACGAAGTCGGTGTGCTCGACGGTCAGCTCGACCTCGATCTCCGGCGCCATGGTCGCCCCCTCCCGTCCGGCCGGGGTATCCGTCACGGTCATGCCGCCCTACCTTTCGTTGCCACCCGCCGATCGCTGTCGCGCGCCGCGAGTCGCTCGGCGGCGAGACGGCGCAGGGCGGTCCGATCGATCTTGCTGCTGGAGTTGAGTGGCGGGTCGGGCTCGAACCACAACCCGGCCGGCATCATGTACGGCGGCAGTGTCGCGGCGAGCCGACGTAGCACCCTGGGTACGGCCTCGGCCTCGGTGCCGGCCAGCCGGGTGGCCGGCACCAGGACGAACGCGGTCAGCCGGGTGTCGGTGCCGTCCCCGGTGGCGAAGACGAGCGTGTCCGCGCCGGTCACCCGGGAGATCGCCTGTTCCACCTCCCCCAGTTCGATCCGGTAGCCCTGGATCTTGACCTGCGAGTCTGTTCGGCCCAGGTGCAGTAGCCCGGCGTCACTGTCGACACGGACCCGGTCGCCGGTGCGGTACCAGCGGATGCCGTCGGTCACCGGGAACCGGTCCCGGTCCTGCTCCGGGTCCAGGTAGCCGGCGAAGCGCTGCGGCCCGCTCATGCACAGCTCACCCTCGGCGCCGTCGACCGGCTCGACCAGCTGCCCGTCGGGCAGCAGGAGCCGCGCGGTCATGCCCTCGTTCGGCACCCCGATGGGTACGACCTCGTCCGGCGCGGCGCGGCGGGACGCGGGCCGACGGAAGTGCGTGCACGCGATGGTGAGCTCGGTGGGTCCGTAGATGTTGTCCAGCAGGCCGGCCGACGCGGCCCGCTGCCAGCCGGCGGCCACGCGTTCGCGCAGCGGCTCCCCGCAGAAGACCGAGTAACGCAGCCCGGGCATGGAACCGGGCGGCAGGCCGCCGCGCGCCAGCACGGCCGCGGCCAGGCTCGGCGTGGTGTGCCACACGGTCAGGCCCAGCGATCGTACGCAGCGCACCGGGTCCAGCGCCTGCAGCCGGGACAGCGCGCAGACCCGGGCACCGGTGGCCCAGGCCATGAAGAGGTCGAACATGGCCAGGTCGAAGGTGGGTTCGTAGATCTGGCTGAACCGGTCCGCCGGGCTCAGGTCGTACCGGGGCAGGCTGGCCTCGATGAAGGCGTTGACGTTGGTGTGGCTGATCGGCACGCCCTTGGGCGTGCCGGTCGAACCGGAGGTGAACAGGATGTAGGCGAGGTCCTCCCCGTCGAGGTCGGGTGCGGAGAGCTCGGGCTCGGGCTCGTCGAGCGTGGCCCGCAGCCGCTCGGCGTCGCCGAGAACGATGCAGCGGCCACCGACGACGGAGCACAACCCTTCGGCGGTGGCGGCCCGCTCCGGCTCGGCGACGATCGTGTCGACCTCGGCGGCGACCACCATCCCCACCATCCGCTCGTAGGGAGTCTCGGTGCCGAGCGGCACCGGCGTCGCGCCGGCGTAGAGGGCGCCGAGCAGCCCGATGTACGCGGTCTCGGACTTGGCGGCCAGCAGGGCGACGCGTCGTGGCCGGCCGTCGGCCCGCAGCCGCGCGGCGCACCGGCGGGCCAGGCGGTCCACTGCGGTGTATGTCCACTGCCGGCCGGCCACCTGCAGAGCCACGCCGGACGGGTTGACCGCCAGCCCGCGCCGGAACCAGTCGTCGAGTCTCACGGCCGCCCCGCCGAGACACGGGCGCGACACGCGCTGATCAGCTCCCAGATGCGGGCCGGGGTGCGGAAGTTCTCCGGCACCAGGTCGTCGAGCTCGAAGGTGATCCCGTACGCCGACTCCAGGTCGGCGGCCAGGGCCGCCGTCGCGACCGAGTCCATCCCGAGCGCGCGCAGCTCGTCGTCGGGCCCGAACGCGAAGCCGGGCGGCAGCATCGGGGTCCGGGCCCGGACCGCTTCCTCGAATCTGGAATCCCACATGGCGGCTCCTCCGCTTGCGACCGTTGAGGCCCGCCCGCGGCGGTCCCCCTGCCGTCCTTGTGGACGTTAGGAGACTCGCAAGGTGCATCCAGCTCAAAGTTGAGCAGTCGGGTCCGTTTCCCGACGCCACCATCAGAGCCTGCTTGCCCGATCGACGGCGGAGGAGGAACGCCGTGCCCACCGAACTGATCGCCGGCCCGGCGCTGGCGCTGGCCCCGGACCTGGCCGCCCAGCTCGTGCGGTCCGGTTCCGACGTTGTGGTGGTGACGCAGCCAGGTGATCCCGGGGCACACCTCGTGCGGCACCGGGTGGAGCGGGCGCGGCCCGCCCGGGCCGGTCGGCTCACCTGCCTGACGGCGGATCCCGACACCGACCGGCTGCCGGTCTGGGGTGACCGGCTCTGGTGGCTCGATGACCCGGGCGGCCACTCACCCTCCCGGCGCAACCGGCGGGCCACGCGCCTGCTGGCGCGCCTGGACGCCTCGACCGGCTCCCGGCTGCGGCACATCACGCACGTGCTGCCGCACCCGTCCGGGGCGGGGGCGGCGGACGACCCTCTGCGGGCGCTCGCCCGCCGGCACGCCGTCCCGCTGCGCCGGGTACGGGTCCCGGCGGTGCTCTCCGGTGCCCCGGATCCCGGCGGGACCGGCCCGGACGCCGTGCTCGCGCTGCTCACCGAAGTCGAGGGCCGGCTGCGCCGGGCCGGCTGGACCGGCCCGTGGCCGGTCCCGACCGTCGACTGGCCCGGCGACGTTCCGCTGGCCGGCGCCGAGGCGGTGGCCGCCCGGCTGGTTGCCGTCGCGGCGGCCGACGGGACCGCACCGGACGGCGAGGAGGCCGTGCCGCCGGAGGTGGTGCTGCCCGGCGGCACGCTGTGGGAGCTGCTCGCCGAGGCGGTCGGCGGGCACGTCGATCCGGCAGCGCCCGAACCGGTCGACGCCCTGGTCCGGGGCCGGCTCCCCCGCCCGGGCACGTCGGTCGCGACGGCCGCAACCCGGGCACCCGACACCACCGGAACCCAACGGGCGCTGCGCGCGTCGGTGCACGCGATCCGCGAGCGGGAGCGGGACCGCCGCCGGGCCGCGCTCGCCATCGCGTCCCGGCTCCGGACGACCGAGCTGACGCGGCCGGACGGCGGCGTGCTCACCGTCCTGCGTCACGAACCGGCGTCGGCGAGTGCCTGCGGCCGGCCCCCGCTGGTGGTGGTCAACGCCTTGGGCCAGCCGGTGGACTGCTGGTTTCCGCTGCTGGCCGAACTTGCCCCGTATCGGCCGGTGCTGCTCTGGCAGGCCCGCGCCACCCGGCCGGACGGCCGACCGGTGCTCTTCGACGAGCAGGTCGCCGACCTCCGGTCGGTGCTGGAGTGGACCGGTTCGCGCCGCTGCCACCTGCTCGGCTGGTGCACCGGCGTGAAGGTCTCCTTCGCCGCGTGGGCCGACGGACCCGGACCGGTGGCGTCGATCGTCTCGCTCAACGCTTCCGTGAAGACCAGCGACACCGCCGAGGCGGACGACGTCGGCTATGAGCGAAACCTCGCCTCACTCGCCCGTACCGTGCAGACCCGGCCCGCCTGGGCGGCCCGGCTCAGCTCGATGTTCGCCCCGGACGCCGCCGACGACGAGACCCCCGCGGACGCCGGCGCCGCCCTTCTGACGACCGGCCCGGCGCTGCGCCGGTTGCTCGCGGCCCCGTTCGCCGAGGTCGGGCCGATGGTGACGTACTGCGCGCAGATGCTCGACTTCTGGCGGCGACCGGTGTGGCCGGGCGACGTCCCGGACCTGCCGGTGCTGGCTCTCAGCGCCCAGCACGACCACGTGGTCTCGAACGAGCGCGCCCGCCGCGTCCTGGCCGACCTGCCTCACCTGACCAGCGTCGAGATCGCCGGCGGGGGACATCAGTCCCTGGTCGACGACGCTCCGGTGATCGCCGAGCACATCGAGGAGTTCGTGATCTCTCATGACTGACAACCGGGGAACCCTGCGGACACGGCCGGACGGCGGCCCGAAATCGTTCGACCGGGTGGCGTCACGCTACGACGCCATGCGCGGCGGTGAGGAGCGAGGGCTGGCCTCGGCCCGCGGCATCTCGCCGCATCTGACCGACGGCGTGGTCCTGGAGGTGGGGGTCGGCACCGGGATCGTCGCCCTGGGCCTGCAACGGCTCGGCCATCAGGTACTCGGCGTCGACATCTCCGAGGCCATGCTCGAACAGGCCCACGAACGGCTGCCCGGCCGGGTGCAGCAGGCAGACGCCCGTAACCTGCCCTTCCCGGACGCCTGCGTGGCCAACGTGGTCTTCGTGCACACGCTGCACCTGATCGGGGACATGGACGCCGGTATCACCGAGGCGGCCCGGGTGCTGCGCGGCGGCGGACGACTGGTCGCGATCCACGGCATGCCCACCGCCGACCCGGATCCGATGGTGGACGCGCTGGCCCGGCTCTCCGTGCTGCAACCGCCGCGGCCGGACACCGCCGCGAACCTGGCCCGGATCGGCGCGGCTGCCGGGCTGGAGCCGGTCACCCACACCAGGGGCGGGGAGTACGACCAGCCCACCACCCCGACGGCTCTGATCCGCAGCATCGAGGACCGGGTGCCGCCGTACCTCTGGGACGTCGACGAGCTGGCCTGGAGCCGGGTGGTCGAGCCGGTGCTCGCCGAGCTGCGGGCGCTGCCTGACCAGGACGTGGCGCGGGTGCACCGCTGGCGCTCCGAGTGCACGGTGTTGGCCAAGCCGGCCGGCTGACCGGGGGTACCCAAAACACCGGAGCGGACCCTTCCGGGTCCGCTCCGTGCGTGTCCGGGACTCGCGTCCGACGCGTGCGGTGGCCCGGAGGCCCGCTTCGCCGTACGCCGGGAGAGCGCGGGCTCAGCGGGGAATCTCCTCGAAGGCGACCGCGTACCGGACGCCGGCCCGGGCGCCCACCCCACCGGCCATCGCGGCGAGCGGGCCGCGCACGTCGGCCACCGGCGGGTTGAGCCCCTCCAGGTACGCCTGGTGCGCCGCCAGCGACCGCACGGCCAGGTCGAACGTGTCGGTGATGTCCACCGCGTGGGTGGGCTGCGCGGAGTTGGCGATCACCACGTGCTTGATGCCGGTCCACGGCTCCGGACCGATGTCGGTGTGCACCCACCGGTTGCCGCAGTCGCCGACCGCGTCGAGCAACGCGCGTCCGGCCGCCCGGTGGTCCGGGTGGTTCCACCGACCGGACAGGTAGCGGTCGTGGTGGTTGAACCCGACCACGAGTTCGGGGCGGTGCCGGCGCAGGGCGCCGACCAGGGTGCGGCGCAGGTCCATGGTGGCCTCGATGGTGCCGTCGGCGTAGTCGAGAAACTCGACCTGCTCCACGCCCACGATCGCGGCGCTTTCCCGCTGTTCGCGTTCGCGGACCTTGGCGGCCTCCTCGGGAGGCATCCCGTCGATGCCGGCCTCGCCCCGGGTGAGCAGCAGGTACCGCACGGACTTGCCGGCAGCGGTCCAGGCCGCGACCGCGCCCGCGGCACCGAACTCGATGTCGTCCGGGTGCGGCACGACGACCAGAGCCGAGTTCCAGTCGGTGGTGAGGAAGGGGTACTGAGTGTCCATGAACCGAGGCTAGGGATGGTGGGGCCACGGCGGTGGTCACTAGTGAGCAGCCCGGCCGGACGAGCGGCGGCACACTCGGCAGGTACGCCGGGATGGGCCGGACCAGGCCCCGGCGCGAGGAGAACGTGGAGGGAGAGCAACATGACGCAGGCCGCGACCGGCACCCGTACCACCACGCTGACCTGGGAGCCGTGGCAGCCGGCCCCGTTCGTCGAGCCCAACGGCGGTCCGCTGTTGATGCGGGGCAGCGTGCGCAACCACTACACCGGCCGGCTTGAGGCGGTCGGCACCCTCGAGACGCTGGTGACGGTGCACCCGGACGGGCGTAGCCCGATGATCGGGCTGGAGCGGGTGGACGGCACCCTGGACGGCCGGCGCGGCACCTTCGTGGTGCGCCTGGACGGCGTGGTGGAGAACGGCACCGCGACGGCCACGCTGACGATCGTGTCGGGGTCGGGCACCGGCGAACTGGCCGGGATCAGCGGCTCCGCCACGTACGTCTGCCGCAATGTCGGCCCGGACGGGCACGCCGAGGTAACGCTGGACGTGCACCTCGGCTAATGTGTCAAAAGCCGCAATAATCGTCGGCGCCTCGCGCCCCGTCCTGAAAGGGTTGTCATGTCACGCCCGATTGGCACGCTCGCGGCGGTCTCGCTGGACTGCCCAGACCCGGCCGTTCTGGCCGAGTTCTACACTCGGCTGTTGGGCTGGGAAGTCGTCTTCAGCAGTGACGACTTCACCTACCTGGCAGGCAAGGACTTCCCGGTCCGGCTGAGCCTGCAACGCGTGCCCGACCACAAGCCGCCGTCCTGGCCGAGCTCGGACAAGCAGTTCCACCTGGATCTGTCGGTGGACAACCTGGACGACGCGGAGAAGGCCATCCTGGAGGCCGGTGGCAGCAAGCCGGAGTTCCAGCCCGGCGGCGACAAGTGGCGGGTTCTCCAGGACCCGGCGGGTCACCCGTTCTGCGTCACCACCTTCAAGGCCTGAGCACACCGCACAGCACACGAAACGGGCGCCGCGCGAGTCGCGGCGCCCGTACTTCGTTGCGGAGGTTCAGGTCCAGTTCTGCGGGGACAGCGCGCAGTCCCGCGTGCCGCCCTGCACGATCATCTGGTCCCACGAACCGCCACCCTTCTCCAGCGACACCCAGTCCTTCAGGAACGAGGCGCGCGGCGCGTCCGGGTCGGTCCGGGCGTCCAGGCCCATGAGTTCGTACATGACGTCGAGGCTGCGCAGGTGCACGAGGAAGTGCACCCGGTCCATGGTGCCGAACAGTTCTTCGTAGAGCAGCACGGTGGCGTGCCCGCGCATGTTCAGGTTCATCGTCTCCGCAATGGTCCGGGCGAACACCCGCGCCTCGGCCCGGTAGCGGTAGTCGAACTGCACGTGCCGCCACATCAGCGCACCGGCGGTCGAGGAGTCGAGAATCTGGTCGGCCGGCACCGCGGTCTGCGCGACGGCCGGCTGCACGTCGAAGACCGGCAGCCCGTCCCGCTCGACCAGAGGGGCCATCCGGGGGTCCGCCGCCATCGCCTCGGTGGCGGTGCCGAACATTCCGAACCGGTGCGGCAGCAGGGCGGTGTCGCGCACCCCACCGGGTACGAATAGCGCGTCCCACCGGGCCCGGTCACGACCGCTCACCGCGGCACCGAACAGGCCGTTGCTCACGTCGTGACCGCCCGGCGCGAGCAGAGCGTCGTAGTCCGACAGTGAGCGCAGGTGCAGCAGGACGTGGATCCGGTCACGGGTGCCGAAGGTCTCCTCGAAGACCATCGCGGTGGCCACGCCCGCCTCGTTGACGGCCGAGGTCATGTCCCGCAGGGCCGCGCGCGCGTCGGTGCCCCGACCCGCCGCGACCTGCGCGACGCGTTCGACGAGGACCCCGGCGTTGGCCGAGTGCAGAAGTCTGTCCGTGGGCTGCCCGGTCTGGTGCGCCGCGGTGACCGAGCGGGTGATCATACTGGTCATGCTCTCCTCCTGTCAGGTCATGCGGCGGACGGAACCAGTGCGGCCAGGCGCCGGCGCAGGACGGCCGCCGCGCCGTCCATCAGTCGCTGGTTGACCAGTTCGACGTGCCGGGCCCGCCAGTCCTGCAGGTCGGTGCCGGCCACGAACCGGTTGAAGGAGCCCATCGCGGGCCCGCAGTGGATCTGGTAGTCGACCCGGTGTGCCGGGTCGCCGGCCAGCGCGAGTCGGGTCGTGCGCGCCAGATACCACCGGAACACGAGGGCCATCCTGGTCTTGGGCTGCCGTTCCGCTCGCGCCACCACCTCGGGCCGCCCGGTACGCAGGTAGTAGGCGACCGTCTCGTCCCACACCTCCTCCAGGCTCCGGCCGAAGTAGCTCTTCTCCAGCGTCCGCCGGGTCGCGTCGTCCAGCTCGGCGAGGCTGCCGTACTGGCGGTAGAGCTGGTGCAGCTTGTTGGCCCGCGCGGCGAACAGGGTCCCTTTGCGAGCCACCTGCACCCGAGCGCCGAGTTCGAACATGTCGCCGGAGGGCGCGTATCCGGTGTCCTGCACGTCGAGCCGACTGAGCAGGTCCTTCACCTCGTCCGAGGTGCCGGCCTCCGGCGTGCACTGGTTGACCGAACCGGTGACGACGAAATCGGCGCCCAACACGAACGCGGCCGCCACCGCCTCGGGCGAGCCGAGCCCGCCGGACGCGCCGATCCGAACCGGGACCCGGTAGCCCCGCTCGGCCACCACGGTGTCGCGCAACACCGCCATGGCCGGCAGCAGGGCCCACGCCACGCCGCCGTCGGTGTGCCCACCGGAGTCGGCCTCCACCGCGATGTCCTGGCTCATGGGCACGTCCCGGCCCGCCCGCGCCTCCTGCTCGGTGAGCCGGCCGGTGCGCAGCAGCTCGTCGACGATCCGGGCCGGGGCCGGGCGCAGGAACTGCTCGGCCACCTCCGGGCGGGACACCTTGGCGATGATCCGGTGCGGGGTGACCGTACGCCCCGTGCCGTCGAGGTGGGCTCCGGACAGCCGGTACCGCACCAGGGCCGGGGTGATCTGCAGGAACGCCGCCGCCTCCACCACCCGGACGCCGTGCCGCAGGAAAAGGTCGACCATCGCGTCCTCGTGCCCGGGGTCGTCGACCTCGTGCAGCAGGTTCGCCCCGTAGGGCTGGTCCGGCCCGCATGAGGCGCCGAGCTCGATCAGCGCCTTCTCCACCTCGGCGAGAGTGAGCCCGCCGGTGCCGAAGAAGCCGAGCAGACCGTGCTCGGACAGCCGCCGCACCATCTCCACCGATGAGATCCCGCGGTACATGGAGCCCGCCACGCAGGCGAGCCGCACCCCGTGGTCGGCGCGGAATCCGGCCGAGCCGAGCAGCGCTGCCGGCTCGACGGACCCGACCGAGCGGAGCCGCGGCGTCGGCTGGACGGCCTCGACCGGGACGGCGGTCGCGGGCCGCAGCAGGGCTCGCGCCCGCGCCGGGTCGACCTGGTCCGGCTCGCGCGCCGCCTGCTTCCACAGGTCAGCCACCACCCGGGCGCCGCCGAGCTCGACGGCCTCGGTCACTCCACCGGCCCGCAGCAGGCTCATTGCCCGCCACCAGCGCACCGGCTCGGCCATCTGCCGCACGAGCAGGTCCGTGACCCGGCCCGGCGGGTACGGCTCGCCGGTCACGTTGGCGATCACCGGCCGGTCCGGGTCGCGCAGTCCGGCCGCCCGCAGGTCGGCCGCGAACCGCTCGGCGGCCGCCCGCATGTGCCGGGAGTGGAAGGCCCCGCTGACCCGCAGCGGGACCCGACGGGCACCAGGTACCGCGTCCACCACCGCGGCGACCCGCTCGATGTCGGCCGCCGCGCCGGAGAGCACGAGTTGCCGGGCCGCGTTGACGTTGGCCACGTCGACCGGGATGCCGCTGGCGGCCACCGCCCGTTCGACCTCGGACACCGGCGCGCCGACCACGGCGGTCATCGCTCCCCCGTCCGCCCGGGCCATCAGGTCGCCGCGCGCGGCGAGCAGGCGCAGGCCGGTGGCGAAGTCGAAGCAGCCCGCCGCGAACAGCGCGGCGAACTCCCCCACGCTGTGCCCGGCCAGCACGTCCGGTTCCGGGTCGCCGTCGGCCCGACGCGCGAGCACCTCGAGCGCGGCGACGAGGAACAGTGCCGGCTGGGCGTACCGGGTGCCGCGCAACCGGCCGTCGGGATCGTCCCGGCAGAGCGCCACCAGGTCATAGCCGAGAATGTCCCGGGCCTGCGCGCAGCGGTCGGGGTACCGGTCGAACAACTGCCGCCCCATTCCCCGCCGCTGCGCGCCCTGACCCGGGAACAGCCAGGCCAGCACGGGGCGCTCAGTCCTGCAGCTGGTAGGGCACCAGCAGGGTGTCGGTGATCCCGCCGTCGACGAAGGTCCGGGCCCAGGTGCCACCGCCCTTGCCCTTGGCTACGAACTGCTTGTCGTACAGGGCCGCGAAGTCCGGGTCCCGCTGCTCCAGCCGGCGCAGCGCCTCGTAGTCCTCGAACGACGCGAAGTGCACCAGCCAGTGGAGCTGGTCCATCACCCCGAAGGTCTCCTCGTAGAGGTAGGAGGTGCACCGGCCGGTCATCTTGCTGTTGACCAGGTCCTGCCAGGCGAAGGCGAAGTAGCGGGCCTCCTTGCGGAACTCGTGCTTGGCTGAGCCGACCCGGTGCACGACCAGGGGCGAGTTGGCCGAGTTCAGCTGCAGTTCGCGCGGCTGGGAGCTCTGCCGCCAGGCGGTCGGGACCCATGACTTGCTGTCGTGGTCCTCCTCATCGTGCTCGTCGTGGGCGCCGTGCTGCGGCACCAGGATCTTCTCCTGCATGCTGCCCTCGACCACCATCCGGCCCCAGGCGCCCCGGCCGTTGTCGTCCTCGACGATGTCGGACTCAAGCAGGTCGATCATCTTGGAGTCGTGGTCGACCATCTCGAGGCTGATCGCGTAGTCGTTCGGGGTGTTCCAGTTGATCAGCCAGTGCAGTTTGTCGCGGGCGCCGAACAGCTCCTCGTAGGCGAAGAACGACGCCCCGTTCAGATCGGAGTCGTTCATGTGCTTGATGACGTCGAAGAAGAACTTTCGGCCCTGCGTGCGGAACTCGTTCTTCAGCTGCACGTTGCGGGCGATGATGAACCCGGCGTTGCCGGAGTGCAGCACCCGGTCGGCCGGCACGGAGGTCTGGTGCGCAGCGGGCCGGATGGTGGCCGACGGGGCCGGCGAGGTTGCCGGCTGCTCGATCGACACGGTCATGACGGTTCCCTTTCTCGGCATGGCGTGGGTTGCTGCATGGCTGCGGCGAACACCGGCCGCCTCGTAGCCAACCGGTGTGCTCTCCAGCTTCGTCGAGCCGCCGCGGCCCGTCTGCGCACAAGTGAGCGGCTCGTGAGCGGCTAATCGCCGGCGGCTTCGGCAGCCGGCTGCGCCGGTGCACCTCCCGGCGCGGCCGGCCGGCGCATCTCCACCAGGAACATCGACACCACGGCGGCGAGCACGGCGAACGGCACCGCCACCAGGAAGACCGTGGACAATGCGTCGGCCATCCCGGACGCCACCCTGCTGCTCAACACGCTCCCGAGCAGGGCGGTGCCTACCACCGACCCCATCCGCTGGAGGAAGTTGACGCTGCCGGTGGCCGCACCGATGTCCTGCAACGGCACCGAGTTCTGCACCGCGGTGATCACCGGTTGCATGGTGAGGCCGACACCGGCGCCGAAGACCAGACCGGCCGCCCCGATGAACAGGTACGGCGTGCCGGTGCCGATCCGGGTCAGGGCAAGGGTGCCCAGCAGCACGAGAAACGCCCCGGTGACCACGAGCGGCTTGTACCGTCCGCGGGCGCTGATGAGCATGCCCGACCCCATCGAGGTGGCGACGATACCGAGCATCAGCGGCAGCATCGCCAGACCGGTCCGCGCCGCCGACATGCCCGCCACCTCCTGCAGATACACCGGCAGATAGACGACGCCGCTGAACATGGTGAAGCCGGACAAGAAGGCGAACACGCCGCCGACGCGTACCAGTGGGACGCGGAACAGCTGCGGCGGCAGGATCGGCTCGGGTGCCCGCGACTCGACGGCCAGCAACGCCACAGCGGCCACCACGAAGATGGCCAGCAGCGCCAGCGAGCCCGGCGCGGTCCAGCCGTGGGTACGGCCGGCCCAGTTCAGGTAGAGCAGCAGGGCGGTCACCGAGATCAGGATCAGCACCACCCCGGTGACGTCGATCCGATGGTCCCGCCGGGTCCGCGGGACCCGGACCGTGGTCCACACGGTGGCCAGCGAGACCAGGCCGACCGGCAGGTTAACGAAGAAGATCCACCGCCAGCCGAGGGAGTCGGCCAACCCGCCACCGAGCACCGGGCCACCCACACTGGCCAGGCCGAACACGGCGCCGAACGCGCCCTGGTAGCGGCCCCGGTCCGCGGGCGGCACGACAGCGCCGATGATGCTCAGCGCCAACGCGAACAGGCCGCCGCCGCCGAGCCCCTGCAGCGCACGGAAGGCGATCAGCTGCCCGATGCCCTGAGCCAGGCCGCACAGCAGCGAACCCGCCAGGAATACGCCGATCGCGGTGGCGAAGGTGCCGCGTGGGCCGTAGAGGTCGGCCAGCTTGCCCCACACCGGTGTGGTGGCCATCGAGGTCAGCAGGTACACGGTGACCACCCAGGGCAGGTCGTCGATGCCGCCGACGTCGGCGACCACCCGGGGCAGCGCCGTGCTGACGATGGTCTGGTCCAGTGCCGAGAGCAGCACACCGAGCAGTGCGCCGAGCACCACCAGCCGCACCTGCCGGGCGGGCAGGGCCGGCGGCGCAGCCTCGTTCACCGTGGTCATCTCCTCGTCCTCTCTGCGATGGCGTGGGTGCCGTCAACCCACGGCCAGGGGGGTCTGGCGGGACTGGCGGATCGTGAGATTCAACAACGAGGTACGCGGCGCGTCGGCTCCGGGCCGGTCGTGCCAGAGGCGCTCCCGTTGCCACACCCTGCGCGGCAGCGGACCGCGCCGCGGTGGATGTGCCCCGGTGTCCGGCGGCTGGGCCACCACGAGGTGGGCGTTGGTGCCGCCCAGCCCGAACGAGCTGACGCCGGCCACGCGCGGCCGGCCGGGATGCCACGCGGTCGGCTCCCGCACCGGGAAGAACGGCGAGGCGGCGAAGTCGAAGCGCGGGTTCGGCCGCGGGCAATGCAGGGTGGGCGGGATGACCCCACGCTCGACTGCCAGCACACTCTTGACGAGCCCGGCCATACCGGCGGCGTTGAGCAGGTGCCCGATTCCGCTCTTGACGCTGCCGACCGCGCAGGATCCGGACGCGACGCCCGCCTCGCCGAACACGTCGGTCAGCGCGCGCAGCTCGATGGGGTCACCGATGGGGGTGGCGGTGCCGTGCGCCTCGATCATGCCCACCTCGTCCGGCCGGCGCCCGGCCGCCCGCAGGGCCCGGCGCACCACGTCGGCCTGCGCGGCCGGATTCGGGGTGGTCACCCCCATCGTCTGCCCGTCGTTGTTCACCGCGCTGCCCTCGATCACCGCGTGGATCCGGTCGCCGTCGGCCAGCGCCCGCGCCAGCGGCTTGAGGAGAACGCCGACACAGCCCTCACCGGGGACGAACCCGTCGGCGGAGGCGTCGAAGGTGGCGCACCGGCCGGACGGGGAGATCGCCCGGGCGGCCGTGAACTCCAGGTAGGGTCGCTCGTCGAGCAGCACCTCGACGCCTGCGACGAAGGCGACGTCGGCGTCCCCGGCGAGCAGT
The DNA here is from genome assembly GCF_044391475.1 of Micromonospora sp. NPDC018662. NCBI lineage: Bacteria > Bacillati > Actinomycetota > Actinomycetes > Micromonosporales > Micromonosporaceae > Micromonospora > Micromonospora sp. NPDC018662. Next base: position 48,449 of record NZ_JBISAC010000012.1, on the reverse strand, counting down.
CCACGCACGGCGGTGTGCACCGCGAGCAGTGCGGACGAGCAGGCGCTGTCGACCACCAGGGCCGGGCCGCGGAAGTCGTACCGCTGAGCCACCTGCGCCGCCATGAAGTTCGCGTCGGTCTGCAGCACCGCCGGGGACATCCCGGCCCGGGCCACGTAGCCGGTGACCCGGCCTCCGACCACAGTCGCCACCCGTCGCCCGGCCAGTTCCTCGGGCCGGTAGCCGGCGTCGTCCAGGCACTCGGCGGCGCTCTCCAGCACCAGCCGGATCGCCGGGTCGAGGTCGCGCGCTTCCTGAGCGGACATGCCGAAGTGCGCGGCGTCGAACTCCTCCAGCCCGTCGATGAAGCCGCCGGACCGCGAGATGCTCCGGCCGGGACCCCCGGCCGGGTCGTACAGCGTAGCGACGTCCCACCGCGACGGCGGCACCTCCCCGACCGCGGACCGGCCGGCGATCAGGTTCGCCCAGAACGTGTCCGGGTCGTCGGCGCCGGGCACCCGGACCGCGAGACCGATCACCGCAACCCGCCCGTCCGGGAGCGCGGCGGTCTCGACCGGCACCGCGACGGCGGGCGGTCGCTCCGGTTCGGCCTCCACCGGTCGCTCGGCGGGGGCGCCGATTCCCTCCCGAGCCAGGGCGGTCGCCAGCCGCCGTACGGTCGGGTTCTCGATCAACAGCGCCGGCTCAAGACTGCGCCCGGCGTGCTGCTCGACCCCGGCCAGGACATCGGCCAGCATGACCGACTCGATACCCAGGTCACCGAAATCCCGGTCGACGTCCAGATCGGCGGGGTCGTTGCCGGTGATGCGGGCGACGATCTCCACCAGCCATCGTGGCACCTCGTCGGTTCCCGTCCCCGCCGCGACGCGGAAGGCGGGTGGGGCGGCGGCTGCGGTGGGGGCGGCGGCTTCGACGGGCGAGCCGGGCAGGGCGGCGGCCCCGGTCGTGTTCGGACGGGTGGGTTCCGGTGCCTTCGCGGGTTCCGGCTCGTCCGGCCCGGCGAGCACCTTGGCCGGATCCACCGCGGCCCCGCCCACCCCGGGCAGCGGTACGACGGTAACCGGCCGGGGCAGCCCGGCCACCCGGTCGAGGACATCCAGCGCAGCCGCGTCGTCCAGCGCAGCCACGTCGATCCGATCGCCCACGTTCGGCCGGCCGGCCCCCTGTCCGCTCTGCGCCCACATCGGCCACGCGATGGTCCGGTTCGCCGAGCCGAAGCCACTGTCGGCCCCGCAGAGGTCCAGCGCCGCATTGGCAGCCGCGTAGTCGATCCCACCGCGGGCCAGCACCGGGCTGACCGCCGCGAGCGACGAGAACGCCACCGCGAAGTCGAGAGTGTCGGCCTTCAACGCCTGCGCCAGGGCCAGCCACGCGGTGAGCTTGGGCGCCGTCATCGCCCGCAACTCCAGCGCGCCCTGGTGCGCGAAGATCCGCGGTGCGCCGCCGGTGCGGCCGGCACAGTGGGCCAGGCCACGGATCGGGCCGTCGGCCCGCAGACCGTCGAGGAACACGGCCAGCCCGGCCGCGTCGTCGAGGGCGCCGGTGTGCACCCGCACGGATGCTCCTCGGCGGCGCAGGTCGTCGACCACCTCGGCGGCCCGCCGCGTCCGGTCGCCGCCGGCCACATGGTCGAGCGCCCGGACGCCGAGCAGGGCGACCCGGCGGGCGCCACGGTCGACCAGGTGCCGGGCGACCCGGGCACCGATGCCCCGCCCGGCCCCGGTGACCAGATACCAGGCGTGCGGATCCAGCGCAACGGCCCGTGGGGCCTCGACCGGTGCCAGGCGCATCACCTGGAGCCGTCCGGCCCGGACTCGGGCACGGGAAGCCTCGGCCGTCCATGCCGCCGCCAGCGTGGCCGCCCGCGCCTCGTCCACGTCCACCGTGGTGGTACGCAGTCCACGCTGGTCGGCGGCCACGGTGGCCACCACGGCGGCGAACTGGACGGCATCCTCGTGCGCGCCGTCCAGACCGCGCGTGACGTGCAGAACCCGTAGGACCCGTCCCCGGCGGTGCAGCATGAGCTGCTGGAGCATCGCGATGCGGGGCAGCAGGCTGCCGGACGCCGGGCGGTCGGCGAGGTCGCAGAGGTCGAGCAGGCCGTCCACGCCGGCGTGCTCGGCGAGCAGCCGGCCCGCGGCCCGCACCGCCCCGGCGTGGTCGTCGACCACCGCCAGGTCACTGACCGGTCCGTCGGGGCGAGAGGCGTCGCCCCACCGGATCGGCAGCAGCTCGCCACAGGTTCGAGCCCGGACCAGCTCGGCCACCAGCGCCTCGGCGGACGGCGGATAGACACAGATGGTGACGCCGGGCCGCGGCACGCTGGTGTCGGTCACCGGACCGGCGTCCGCGTAGACCTGCTCGTAGAGGGGCACGCCGGCCACCGGTGTGTCGGGCAGCCAGCAGCGGACCCGCGCGAAAGGGTAGCTCGGCAGTGGCACGAGACGCCGCGTGCCAGGCTGGTGCAGCGCATGCCAGTCCACGTCCGCCCCGCCCACCCAGCGGCGAGCCAGGTCGGTCAGGTGTTCCCGGCCGGCCGCGCCGTGCGGGGCCCCCGGCTCGGTCCCACCCCGCCCGGCGGTGCCGGAGAACGCCCGGCCGGGAGACCCGTCGATCCGTGCCCGCAGTTCCCGGCGCAGCTCGTCGAGGTCGTCCACGACGAAGGCCACCCGCTCGCGCAGCGGCTCGCGACCCAGCTGGGTGGTGTACGCCAGGTCGGCGAGCGCGGTCGCGTCCGTCGCCTGATCGGCCCGCAGCAGGGCGGCGGCCACCTCGGCCGGTCCGGCCCCCAGGGGTATGTCGAGGCCGGCCGGCACGGTGCCGGCCGCCAGGGAGCGCAGCGCGGCGAGGACCCGGGCACCGGGCTCGGGCCGGGCAGCGACGTCGTCCTCCAGGTGGCGCAGCAGGCGCTTCTCACACTCGGCCAGCCGATCACGGTCGGCGGCGGAGAGCACGACCACCTGCGGGCCGGGCGGCACCGACGGCCGGACGGCCGGGACGGGCGGCTCCTCGACGACGACATGGGCGATCATGCCGCCGGCACCGAACGAGCTGACGCCGGCCCGCCGTGGTCCCCCACCCGCCGGCTCGGGCCACGGCTCGGCGGCGCGCTGTACCCGGAACGGGACCGCGTCCCAGTCGATACGGTGGTTGAGCGGGTCGGCGTGCAACGAGGGGACCAGCGTCCGGTGCCGCATCTGCAGCAGCACCTTGGTCAGCCCGGCGATCCCGGCGGCCGCCTCGACGTGGCCGATGTTCGACTTGACCGCTCCGATCGGTACCGATCCCGGGGCGAGGCCCAGGTCCCCGTACGCGTGCAGCAGGCCCTCGATCTCGACCGGGTCGCCGAGCGCGGTGCCGGCGCCGTGCGCCTCGATGTAGCCGATGCTCGTCGCCGGCGTGCCCCCGTCGGCCAGTGCGGCCCGGATCAGCTCGCCCTGCCGGGTCGGGTTCGGCACGATCCAGCCGGACGTCCGGCCCATGTGCAGGGTCGCCGTGCCGCGGATGACACCGTGCACCGGGTCACCGTCGGCGAGTGCCCGCGCCAGCGGCTTGAGCACGACGACGCCCACCCCCTCGGACGGCACGAACCCGTCGCCCCCGGCGCCGAAGCTGCGGCAGCGCCGCCCGGACGCGGTCAGCCTCATCCGCTCCTGCTGGATGAACTTGTTCGGGTGCAGCGACAGGTTGACCGCGCCGGCGATCGCGACCTCGCACTCGCCGTGCCGCAGGGCGCGTACCGCCAGGTCGATGGCGACCAGCGAGGAGGAGCACAGGGTGTCCACGGTGAGGCTCGGCCCGACGAGGTCGAGATGGAACGACACCCGGTTGGCGATGCCGCCGATCGCCGAGCCGGTGTCGGTGGGTTCGCCACGCAGGGTCCGCTCGACGCCGAAGAAGGGGTACTCGTTGTACATCGAGCCGGCGAACACGCCGACCCGACCGCCGTGCCGGTCGCGCAGCCGGGATCGGGGATGCCCGGCGTCATCGAGCGCCTCCCAGACGCACTCGAGGAACAGGCGCTCCTGTGGGTCCATCCGGGACGCGTCGCGGGGGGTGATGCCGAACAGGCCCGGGTCGAAGTGGGCCACGTCGTCGAGGAAGCCGCCCCACATCCGCTCGGCCCCCCAGGCCGGGTGGCCGCGGTCGGCCGGCGCCTGCCGTACGGCGTCGTGTCCGTCGAGCAGGTTCCGCCAGAAGGTGTCCAGGTCCGGGGCGTCCGGGTAACGACCGGCCAGGCCGATCACGGCGACGGCGCCGCGGTCGGCGTGCGCGCCGAGGGCGCCGCGGTCGGCGTGCGCGGCGACCGCCGGCGCGGGCGCGACCGCCGGGACCGCGGCGGGCGGTTCCGGCTCGGTCGACCACGGGCCGGGCAGCCGGCTCAGATCGTCGGCGACACCGCCGAGCGTCGCGTTGCGGAAGAACAGGGTGGGCGGCAGGCCCGGCCCGGTGAGTTCGGCGAGCCGGCCGTTCAGTTCGACGATCTGGGCCGAGGTGAGCCCGTAGCGGTCGGTCGGCACATCCGCGCGCAGGTCACCGACGGCGAAGCCGGACACCTCCGCGTACAGGTTGAGCAGCAGGTCGAGTGCCCGCTGCCGGGCCGCCGGGTGCCCGGCGGGCTGCGGCGACAGACCCGCCACGAGGGGCGTGACAGGCTGGGGCGACGCGCCGGCCGCCGGGGTCACCACGGGCTCCGGCGACGGATCCGGCACCGCGTCCGGGGCACCGCCGGGCACCGGCACCGGCAGTGTCAGCCGGCGAGCGCCCGGCGCTTCCAGGCCGGACCAGTCGATCTCCACACCGGTCAGCCACCGCCGTACCGCCTCGGCCGCGTCGTCGGGCGTCTCCGGCGGGGTGTCGACCCGATCCACCCTGGCCCGGCGGACACCGGGCTGGTCACGGCCCGCGGCGATCGCGTCCAGACCGGCCAGGATGTCGTCGAGGCCGCCGGCGTCGATCACCGCCCGCCAGCGGCGTGCCTCCCGCCCGACGCGCAGCGTGTACGCCACGTCGGCCGGTTCCTCGGGTGCGGCCCGCAGGTGCTCGGCGAGGTCGGCGGCGTACTCGCGCAGCCCTTCCTCGCTGTCCGCGGACAGCGGCACGTACTCGGCTCCGGACCGGTTCACCTGTTGGTACGACATGATCGCCCTCCCACTGGGCTCGTGGAAAGCACCCCGTCGGCCAGGCTAGGAATCCGGCCGGGGCGGTCGCTGCTCAGATGTGCGCAGCGGGGCGCGTCTCCCAGAGCCGGGTCAGCACGTGCCCCGGGCCGATCTCCCGGATCCGGTCGACCCCGAGCGTCCGCAGCCGGGCCATGGTCGCCGTCCAGGCCACCGGTGCGCTCAGGTTCGCGGCCAGCGTGGCGGCGACGGTGGTCGGGTCGGTGAGCACGTCGCCGTTGCTGATCACCGGAATGCGGGGCGGCGCGAACGACACGACCGCCAGGTCGCGGGCGAAGAGCGCCGAGGCGTACGCCAGATAGCGCGAATGCGCCGCGACGCTGACTGCCAGTGGTACGCACTTGGTGGCCCCGGCCGCCGTGAACCGGTCCCGCAGCAGCCGCAACGTGCCGTCCGGGCCGGACAGGACGAACTGCCGCTCGCCGTTGTGGTTGGCCACGTCCACGTCGATCGCCTTCTCGTCGGCCAGCACCTGGTGGACGGCGGCCTCGTCGAGCCCGACGACGGCCAGCATCCGGCCGCCCGGACACCGGGCCATCAGTTCGCCGCGACGGCGGACCAGGCGCAGTCCGTCGGCGAAGCCGAGGCTGCCGGCGGCGTACAGGGCCGCGTACTCGCCGAGGCTGTGCCCGGCCACGACGTCCGGCTGGGCACCCGCGTCGGTCGCCGCCCGGCAGGCGAGTGCGCAGATCGCGAACAGCACCGGCTGGAGGTACTCGGTCTCCCGCAGTCGCGGGTCGGATCCGCCGGCCAGGGTGGCCAGCGGCGCGTTCAGCACCTCGTCGGCCTGCCGCGTCAGGTCGGGATATCGCTCGACCAGACCCCGGCCCATGTCCTCGCGCTGCGAGCCCTGCCCGGGGAACAGCCACGCTGTCGTCATCGTCCTCTCATCCCTCCGCCGCGGCCGGCGTCGCGGACCTGGTGGCCCGGCCGAGGGTCACGCGCACCTGCGGGTCGGCCAGCCGGCGTTCCAGGGCGGCCGGGGCGGCGGCACGAACCCGCTCGTCGACCACGGACACCGTCTCGAAGTACTCCTTGAGGGCACGGACCATCGCGGGTCGCACGCCACCGAGCCGGACCGCGAGGCGGGCCAGCAGCCGGGCGGGGTCGTCGGCGACGGCGTCGACCAGCCCGGCGCGGTGGGCCTCGGCGGCCAGGACCGGCTGGGTGGACAGGGCCATCGCATACGCCTGCTGGAAGCCCACCCGGCGCACCAGGTACGGCACCACCATGTACGGCAGCAACCCCAGCCGCAGCTCGGGCAGGGCGAAGGTGCTGCGCGCGGTGGCGTACACGAAGTCGCTGGCCGCGGCGAGGCCGACGCCGCCGCCGGCCACCGTGCCGTCGACCAGGGCGACCACGACCACCGGCGAGCGGGCCACCCGGTCGAGCAGGTCCTGGAAGCGGCGCGCGTCGCCGTGACCGCCGGCCGCCCCGGGCAGGTCCATGCCGGTGCAGAAGGTGCCGGGCGATCCGGTCAGTCCCAGGATGCGCGGTCCCGGCCGCCGCTCCGCCTCGGTCAGCGTGTCGTGCAGCCGTTCGACGCCGTCCGGGTCGAGGGTGTAGCGACCGTCCGGGGTGGTCAGGCTCGCGACGAGCACGTCGGCGCTCATCGGTCGGCCGCCAGCTCACGCAGCCGGGTCAGCACGGCGTCCCGGACGTCGGCGCGGGCATCCTGCAGGTAGAAGTGATCGCCCTCGAACACCCGCAGCCGGCAGCGGCCGGTGGTCACCTCCGCCCAGCCCTGCATCTCGGCCGGCGTGACCTCCGGGTCGTCCAGGCCGGTGAGGGCCAGGATCGGGCAGTCCAGGGTCGGCGGGCGGGGCGGCCGGTACGTCTCGTTGACGGTGAAGTCCGCCCGCATGGCCGGAATGAACACCCGGAGCAGGGCCGGGTCGGCCAGCAGGGCGGGCGGCATCCCGCCGAGCAGGGCCACCTCCGCCACGAACGTGTCGTCGTCGAGCCGGTGCAGGTCCCCGCGCCGCGCCGGCAGGTGCGGCGGTCGCCGGCCGGACACGATCAGGCAGGCGGGCGGCCCTGCTTCGGTACCGGCCAGCGCCCGGGCCACCTCGTGCGCGACCAACGCGCCGAGGCTGTGTCCGAACAGCACGTAGCGGCCGTGGATCCGGGCCCGCAGCGCGGCCACCAGCGGCGGCAGCAGTGTGTCGAGGCTGGTGTGCGCCGGTTCACGGAGCCGTCCCTCGCGGCCGGGCAGCACCACCGGCAGGACGGTGGCGTGCCCGGCGAGGGCAGCGGCCCAGGGCCGGAAGAACGCGGCTCCACCACCGGCGTGCGGGAACGCGAACATCTGCGGCAGACCCCGGTCGGGCTCGACGGCGGTACGCGCGAACCACGAGTCGACGTCCAGTACCGGCGCGCTCATCGCGGGTCCCGCAGCAGGACGTGACCGATGCTGCCGTTGGCACCGACGGCGTTGACCAGCGTGCGCAGGCCCGCACCGGCTACCGGCTCGGCCGAGCGCACCAGGCGGACCGCGGCGTCGTCCCACCCGATCAGCGGGTTGGTCCGCTCGGCCACCAGGGTGGGCGCGAGAAGGCCGTACCGGCTCTGCAGCAGCGCCTTGCTGAGCTGGGCCAGCGCGGCCGCCGCCTCGGCGTGCCCGAGGTTGGGTTTCAGTGTGCCGATGGGCACCGGACCAGGACGGGATCCGCCGCCGAACACCTCGACGAGCGCGCCCACCTCGGCGGCGTCGGCCAGGCTGGCGCCGGCGGCCGCGCACTCCACGTACCCGACGTCCGCGGGACGCCAGCCCACGTCGTCCAGGGCCGCTCGGATGCTGTCGGTCAGCGCCTGCTGGCTGGGCGAGCCGAAGCGGGCGACCTGCCCGACGTGGCCGACACGGGTACCGGTCACCACGCCGAGCACCGGGTCACCCTGCTGCCGCGCGTCCGACAGGCGGCGGACCAGCAACGCGCCGACGCCTTCGCCGGGCGTCCAACCGACCGCCGTGGCGTCGAACGCGGCCGGCTCCGTACCGGTCGCGGTCAACCCCAGATCAGCGAGCAGAGCGAGATGGTACGGATGGGCCAGGATGTTCGCGGCGCACACCACCGCGACGTCGCACTCGCCCGCGGCCAGGCTCAGCCGGGCCAGATGCAGCGCGCTGACCGCCGACGAGCAGGACGTGTCCACGGCGACGGCGGGCCCGCGCAGGTCGAGGACGTGAGCGATCCGGTTGGCCAGGTCGGAGCCGAACGAGCTGTACTCGGCACCGGCCCCGCTGCGCCACCGGTCCAGGCCGGACTGCATGTGGTCGTGCCACATGACCGCCACGAAGACGCCGACCCGGGTACCTGTGGCCCGCAGGCCGTGGCCGGTGTACCCGGCGCTCTCCAGGGCACCGGTGACGACCGGCAGCAACGCCCGCAGCTGGGGATCCAGTCCGGCGGCCTCGCGCGGCGAGATGCGGTACGCCCGCGGGTCGAAGCCGTCGTCGTCGGTCAGCATCCCCACCGCGCCGACCGGCGCGACCGGGCCCGGATCCAGAGCGGCCCGTGCCCAGCGGGCCGCGAGGTCGGCGGCCGGCCGCAGCGCGCGTTGCCCGGACCGCAGCAACCGCCACAGCGCGGAGGTCCCGGTGGCGCCGGCGAACCGGCCGGCCATTCCGATCACCGCCAGCTCCCCGGTACGCGTGGTGTCCGCCGAGGCCGACCGCAGGGCCGGCACCGGCGCCGGCGGCTCGGTTCCGGCGTCCCCCGCCCGCCCACCGATGAACGCCTGCAGGAACGGCTGGTCATCGTCGAGCCCGAGCTGCTCGCGGATAGCGTCGAACGACATCAGGCCCACCGGGCACAGGCCGATGCCGTGGTCGACCTGCCCGGCGAGCAGCACCTGGCCGAGGTAGCCGGCCTCCAGTGCGAGATAACGGTCGCTCTCGGCGCCATACAGCGGGGCGATCGCCCGGCGCTGCCCGATCAGGAAGATCTCGAAGCCGGCCGTGTCGTACACCGTCCGGTTGTAGAAGACGTGGGCGTTGCGGTCGACGTCCGTCCCGACGGCGATCTGCTGCAACGCGTGCCGCTCCGGCCGGTAGTAGTACAGGCCCGGTTCCACCCCGACCACGCCGCCGGGCCGGACGTGCAGGTAGACCTGCACCGCGTACGTCTCCCCGGCGGACGGGTACGCACGGCGCGGCCGGCCGTCGACCTCGTGGATCCGCAGCAGCCCGAGCAGCCCGGCGAGCGACTCGGCAGGCACACCGGCGGCCAGGTCACGGCGGCTGGCCCGCCGGCGCAGGTACCGTTCGTCGACGCCGGCCGCGGGCAGTTCCCGCAGCGGCTCGGCCGGGTCGACCGGCCGCAGCTCGCGATGCTCCTGCTTGAAGGCGTCCCGGTCGTCGGCGGCGAAGAGCAGGTCGGTGGCGGCCCGGCGCGGCTGGTCCTGGCCGGTGCTCCCCCCAGCCGGCGGGGGGACGGCCGGCGGAGGGCTGTCGCCGGCCCGGTCGTCGCCGCCGCGGCCGGGCGGGCCGACGCGGGCCGCGACGCCGCGGACGGTGGGCTCGTCCAGCAGCGCGGCGACCGGCATCGTCACCCCGTACCGTTCGGCGAGCAGGTTGGACAGTTGAACCATGGTGAACGAGGTGGCGCCCAGGTCCCACAGGTCGTCGTCCGGCGCCACCGGCTGGCCGAGCAGGTCGGCGACGAGGTCAGCCAGCTCGTCCACGCCGAAGGGCGCTGCGGCCCCGGCCGGCCCGGGCGACGCCGGCTCCACAACCGGCTCAGCCCGCGACGCCGGCTCCACGACCGGCCCGGGCGGCGCTGCCGGGAGCGGCCAGGGCAGTGCGTCGCGGTCCAGCTTGCCGTTCGCGGTGGCCGGGAAGAACGGCACCGCCGCCACGTGGTTCGGCAGCATGTAGTCGGGCAGCGTGCGGGCCGCCCAGGCGCGCAGCTCGCGCACGGTCGGCGGGGCGGCCGGATCGGCCGCGACGACGTACGCGACGAGCCGCTGGTCACCGTCGTCGGTCCGCCGGACCAGCACCACGACGTCGTCCACCGCCGGATGCCGGCGCAGATGGTGCTCGATCTCGTCCAGCTCCACCCGGTGCCCGCGGAGCTTGACCTGGTGGTCCGTCCGGCCCCGGAAGCAGATCGTGCCGTCCGGGAAGAACAGGGCCCGGTCGCCGGTGCGGTACATCCGCGCGTCGTCGAACGGCACGAACGGGTCGGGCACGAACCGCTCCGCAGTCAGCTCCGGTTGGTTGAGGTAGCCCACGCTGAGGCACTCGCCGCCGATGAACAGGTCACCCTCGACGCCGACCGGGCACGGCTCGCCCGACTCGTCGAGGATGTAGTACCGGGCGTTGTCGATCGGCCGTCCGTAGGGGATGCTGCGCCACTGCGGGTCGATCCGGTCGACGGGGAACCAGTTGGACCACACCGTCGCTTCCGTGGCCCCGCCCAGGCTGACCAGCCGGGCTCGGGTGAAGGTCGCCCGGACGACGTCGGGCAGGGTGAGAGGTGTGTAGTCGCCGCTGAGGAACACCAGCCGCAACCGGTCGGTGCCCACCGCGCCGATGTGCCGCGGCAGCAGCGGCGCCAGCTGGGCCAGCGTGGTCGGCGCGGAGTTCCAGAAGGTGATCGGTTCCCGCAGGAGGATCGCCAGCAGTTCGGTGGGGTCGCGCTGCTGCGCGGCGTCGGCCACGTAGAGACCGGCGCCATGACCGAGCAGCCCGAGGATGTCGAAGACGGACAGGTCGAAGCCGAGCGACGTGACACACAGGCCGACGTCGTCCGGGCCGAAGTGGAAGGTGCGCGCGCACCACTGCAGCAGGTTCCACAACGGCCGGTGGGTGACGACCACGCCCTTGGGTGTGCCGGTGCTGCCGGAGGTGTAGATGACGTAAGCGATGGAGTCGGCGGTGACTCCCTCCGGCAGTGGCACCGGGGTGTCCGGGACGTCGTCGCCGAGCGCGCTGAGGTCCACCACCGGGCAGTCCGGCGGTGCCTCCCAGCCGGCACGGCCGGCGTCCACCAGCACGGCGGCGGCGCGGGCGTCGGCGAGCATGAGACGGGCGCGCTCCTGCGGCAGGGACGCCTCGATCGGTAGGTACGCGGCGCCCGCCTTGAGGACGCCGAACACCGCGGCGATCATGTCCGGACCGCGCCGGGTGGAGATGGCCACGATGTCCCCGGCGCCGATCCCGGCCGCTTGCAGCCGGTTGCCGATCCGGTTGGCACGGGCGTCCAGCTCGGCGTACGTCATGGTCCCCGACCGCCAGCGGATCGCGACAGCGTCCGGCCGGGCCCGCGCCGCCCGCTCGAACAGCACGTGCACCGGCCCGTCGGCCACGTAGTCGCGGGCGGTGGCGTTCCAGACGTGCAGGATCCGGTGCCTCTCGGCGGCGTTCAGCCGGGACGGCTCCGGCACGCCGGGCATGTCCAGGACCCGGCGGACGGCCGCCTCGAACCGGGCGAACGCCGTCTCCAGCGCGGCCGGGTCGACGTCATCGGCAGCCACGTCCCAGGCCAGCTGCAGGGTGTCGCCGGCGACCACCCCGACGCAGTCGACGGCTACGTCGGGGGTGCTGGTCAGCCAGCCGTCCCGCTCCGACCGGCCGGCGGGCGCCGTGAGCAGCGAGGTGTAGACCAGCACAGGTGCACGCAGCCGGTGGTCACGGCGGGCCGCCATACGCAGCCCGGCCAGGGCGGACGTCCCGTCCACGCGCTCGTCGGCGGTCAGTGCCTCGCGCAGCTCACGACATCGGCGGCCGACGTCACCCAGGTCGACCGGCCCCGTGGTGACCCAGCTCAACGCGGTGTGCTCGGCGACCGTGCGGGGTGCCGCCGGGTTCCAGCGCACCACGGACACAGGCTCGCCGGCCGGAACGAGCGCGGTGAGCGCGTCCAGATAGAGTGCGAGCAGCACGTCGTCCGGGCGCAGCCCTCGCTCGGCCAGGTGGTGTACGCGGCGGGTCCAGCCGGGCAGGGTCAGCTCGCGACGCAGCCGGGGTCCGTCGACAGCATGGGTCAGCGACGTCGCTCGCAACACCGCGGCCCGTTCGATCCAGTGCTGCGGATCGGCCGCCGGGTCGGCTTCACCGCGAGGCTCGGGGAGCGGCTCCGGTCGCTGCCCCCCGTATTCGGCCAGCAGCTCGCCGGCCAGGCGCATGATGCCGCGAGCGTCGGCGTGCATCAGGTCGACGGCGATCGTGACGGCCGGGCCGTCCGGGCCGGAGCCGACCGCGATCTCTGCGCCCGGCCACGTCTCGGCGGGGAACGGGCGGCGGCACAGGTCGGCTCGGACCTGCTCGGGTTCTGCCTCCAGCACCGGTATCGTCCAGCCGCGGGGGGCGGCGGTACAGGCACGCGGGATGCCGTCCGTGCCGGCCCGGGTGCGCAACGCCGGATGCCGGGCGATCAGCCGCAGCCACGCCGAGGTGAGCCGGTCGACGTCCAGCCCGGGCACGGTGCTGGTCATCGCGATCTGACAGGCCTCTGCCGGGCGGTGCTGCCGGCTGACCCAGTACGCCTCCTGCAGCGCGTTGAGCCGCCCGGCGCTGTCCTCCCCGTCCGTCTGCGCCGCCCAGGACTCCAGCAGGTTGAGGCAGCGGGCGAAGCGGAGCCGGGCGTCGTCGAGAGGAAGCCGTTCGGAGACGTCCCAGGACACCACCAGGCCGTCGCCGTCCGGACGTACCTGGTGCTCGAGGTCGACGCCGGAGGTGCTCGTGGCGCTGTGGCGTACGGCGCCGGCGAACCCGTCGCGGTACTGCGCCCGGGCGTCCAGCATGCTGGTGAAGACCACCGGCAGGGCACCGCCGTCGGCGCGGGGGCCGACGCGGCGCAGCACCTCGACGCCGGACGTCCCGGCGTGTTCCAGGTCCGACCAGAGCAGCCGGTCGACCTCACCGGCGTGGGTGGACGGTGCCGCCGCACCGCCCGGCGCCGCGAAGACCAGCGTGGAGGTGAACGGCCCGATGGTGTCGCCGACGTCGCGTACCCGGGGTCGGTCGTTTGTGGTGACCACGATCGTCGCGGGTTCCCGCGCGCCGTCATCCAGGGTCCGCAACAGGGCGGTGAGCAGCAGCGCAGACTCGGACACCCGCCACCGGCCAGCCAGCCGGCGCAGCGCCTGCCAGGATTCCGGCCCGATCCGGCCGGTCAGCGAGGTCCGGCGCAGCGCGCGGCGGCCGGTGTCCCGGTACGGCAACCGGGGCGGCGCGGGCAGCTCGGCCAACCGCCGCTCCCAGTACGCCAGGTCCTCGTCGCGGATCCGGCGCCGGCCTTGGGCCAGGGTCGCGAACGCCTCGGTCACGGTGGCCCCGGTTGACGGCAACGCGGCGCCGGGATGCTGGTAGCAGCGGCCCCAGTGGTCGAGCAGGATGTCCACTGCGGTGGCGTCGGCGATGCCGGCGTCGATGACCAGGCACACCCGCGCCTCGCCGTGCCGGCGGCACCTCAGGACCCGCGCGGTCACGCGGGGGTAGGCGCCGATCGGGAACCGGGTCCCGGTCAGCTCGTCGCGGGCCTGGGCCACGTGCCGGTCGCGCTCGTCGTGCTCGACGTCGATCACGACGGGCGGTTCGGGCAGCCGCTCCTGGACGCTCTGCCGGCCGTCGGTGGTGACCCGGGCGCGCAGCATCGGGTGGTGTGCCATCACGGCGGTCCAGGCCTGGCGGAGCCGTTCCGCGTCCAGGTCGGGCACGTCGAACTCGCGGTAGAGCACACAGCCCACCGGGTCCGCGGTGGCCTGTTCGTCGGCGCCGACCAGGTAAGCCTGCTGCAAGGGGGTGAGTCCGGCCGGGATCTCGGTGCCGGCGGGTGCGGTGGGGGCCGAGACGGCCGGCTGTCCGCCGCCGTCGGCGACGAGCCGGGCGACCCGGTCGGCGAGTTCCTCGACGCCGGTGCACTCTCGGACCTCACGCAGCCCGAGCCGGACTCCGAAGGCCATCTCGAGTTCGGCGGTCAGCCGCACCGCGGCCATCGAGTCCAGGCCCAGTCCGGGTTGGTCACCGGCCGGCACGTCGCCGTCGGCGACGGCGGCCACCAGTTGTCGGACCTCGGCCTGCACGGCGTGGCGGGCATCGGTGCGGACGGCTTCGGTGCGCATGAGGCGGTCCTACCTTTCCTCGACCCTCGACGCGATCACGCTAGGGAGCGGGCCGGCCGCCACGCTGTGCAACTTTGCGCATCGGCGGGCCGGCCGGCGGTGCAGTCCTCAGTGGCCCATACCGAGGCCACCGTCGACCGGGATCACGCCACCGGTGATGTAGCCGGCGGCGTCCGAGGCCAGGAACGTCGCCACGCCGGCCACCTCGGTGGGGCTGGCGATCCGGGCCAGCGGAATACCGGCCAACACTTCCCGGCGACGTTCCGGTGTCATGGCCGCGGACATGTCCGTCTCGACGTATCCGGGCGCGATCACGTTCGCCGTGATCCCCCGAGGGCCGAACTCGCGGGCCAGCGAGCGGGCCAGACCCACCATGCCGGCCTTTGCGGCGGCGTAGTTCGCCTGGCCCCGCGAGCCGGACAGCGCGCCCACCGAGGAGATGAAGATCAATCGACCGTGGCGTCGGCGGGCCATCGAGCCGAGCGCGCGCCGGGCGACCCGAAACGCGCCGGTCAGGTTGACGTCGAGGATGCTCGTGAAGCAGTGATCGTCCATCCGGAGTGCGACCCGGTCGTCGGTGGCTCCGGCGTTGGCCACCACGACATCCACACCGCCGTACCGGGCCTCGATCTCGGTGAACATGGCGTCCACAGCCGCGGCGTCCCGCACGTCGCAGCGGAACTGCTCGTGCCGGGGTGAGCAACTGGGCGCGGGTTGGTTGCGGTACGTCGCACACACCGTGTCGCCCAGCTCCGCGAACGCCGCCACGATCGCCGCCCCGATCCCCCGGTTGCCGCCGGTGACCAGGACCGTGCGGTTCACCAGTCCCACCGCCCGAGGCTCGAGTGCACGGCGGCGAGCTGCTCGTCAGTCAGGTGAGAGGCCTTCAGCGAGAAGCCGGCGGCCCGGTCGACCCACGTTCGCCAGGCGGTCTGGAACCGCTCGTCGGTGGGTAGGCCGACCTCCTCCCCGGCCCGCAGCATCAGCTCGACGAAGCGGGTCCGCTGCTCCTCGGTGATACGCAGGCGGGCGTGCCGGTTCTTGATGTACTCGAAGCCGCCGAGTTCCTCGGTGAACAGTGGGGGACCGGAGAACACCTCGGTGAAGTACTTCGTGAGGTTCTCCGTGTGCCGCTGGCCGCTGTAGGCGAACAGCGGCGCCAGCAGCGGATCGTCCATGACCGCGTGGTGGAAGGCGGAGGCGAGCTTACGCAGGGTCTCTTCGCCTCCCACGTGCTCGAACATGGTCTCGGGCATGCCTGCTCCTCGCTTGGCATCGTCTGGCGCGCCTGCCGGGCCCCGGCGCGCGGATCCGGCCGGATGTCGCCGGAGCCTCATGGTGGCAGGAGCGCCGCCGCCCACCGTGCTCAATCGTGAGCAGCCGGCGAACATCACTCCGGAGATTCTCGCGGAGGCGGACAGCTCGATCGACTTGCAGCGACTCGGCGTCAGGGAGATACTGCGAACGGGTGCACCCGCTTCTCTTCGTTCGTCCGGAATTGGGTTGGTGCCTTTGCCCGGCACCACCCGGTATGGGGAAGGGATTCTCACGGTGGCAACGGCGCGTGACGGATACCGGAACACCTTCATCGCGGTCGCCGACGACTGCACGGCGGTGGCCGAGATACCACAGACCCGGGGTGGAAAACCAACGGTCGCGACGTCCCATTACGAGCTGATCTCCGAAAATCCGTACCGATACACCCAAGCGGACATCCTGGTCCTGACCGCACTGCGACAGCAGTCGCTGCCGCCCTCCGCGGACACGCCTGAGAAGCGCGACGAATTCTTCGCCAAGCCGCGTGCCTGCCTGCGTTCCTCGCCTCTCGGCAAGAAGTACGGCTGGGGAATTCATTTCGACGACAAAGGTCGAACTGCTGTCCACCCCGCCAATTCACCCCGTTACCGCGAACTGCTCGCCGACGACTCCGTGAAAACGGTGAAGGCGCTGCGTTCCCAGCGATGAACGGTTCTCCCGGGCACGGTCGCTGACCGCCGCCGGCCCACCCTGCCAGCACATCCGGACACGATGCGTGCCCCGGACACCGTTTGCCGTGCGCCCCAGGCGCACATCCGAGCCGACGGAGGAATCCGCATGCCGTCACACCCCGCCCATCCCCAGACCGACACCACCGCACCGCTGGACACGCCGGCGCCGGAGCTGGACTTCCCCCAGTTCGACCGCCCCGGCCCGTTCGATCCGCCGCAGGCCTTCACCGAGCTGCGCGGACGCTGCCCGGTAGCACCCGCCAAACTACCCAGCGGGCAGACCTCATGGCTGGTCACCAGCTTCGAAGGGGTCCGCACCGTGCTCAGCGACCCCCGCTTCAGCTCGGACATGTCACGACCGGGCTTTCCCAACCTGTACGCCAAACCCGTCGACCCCGTCCTCAAGGGCACGTTCATCCGGATGGACGGCGAGGACCACATGTTCTACCGCCGGATGCTGATCGGCGAATTCAGCGTCAAGCGGGTCGAAGCGATGCGGCCTGTCGTCACCCGAATCACCGACGAGGCCCTCGACCGACTCGCGGCGGCCGGCCCCGGCGCCGACGTCGTCGAGCACGTCGCACTCGTGGTGCCATCCCGGGTGATCTGCCACGTGCTGGGCGTGCCGCACAGCGACCACGGTTCGTTCGCCGATCTCCTGCAGACGCTCTTCGACGCGAGCAGCGACCGGGACCAGATCAACGCCGCCAAGCAGGGCCTGGTGTCCTACCTCGACGCCCTGGTGACCGACCGGGAACAGCACGACCGGGACGACCTGCTGGGCCGCCTGGTACGCGGCCACCTGGTCACCGGCGAGCTGACCCGCCAGGAGGTGCTCACCATCGCCTGGATGCTGCTGGCAGCCGGGCACGAGACCACCGCCCACATGATCGGCCTGGGCACCGCCGCACTGCTGCGACACCCCGACCAACTCGAGCTCCTTCGCCGCGAACCGCAGCTCATGCCCCGGGCCGTCGACGAACTACTGCGCTACCTGACCGTCATGCAGCTCGGCATGACCCGGGTGGCCGTGACGGACGCGGAGGTGGACGGCCGTACGGTGGCAGCGGGCGAGGGCGTCGTGGCCCTGCTCGCGCTCGCGAACCGGGACCCGGCCGTCTTCGAGCGCCCAGACGAGTTGGACATCCGCCGCGACGCACGCCGCCACCTGGCCTTCGGTTACGGCCCTCACCAGTGCCTCGGCCACACCCTGGCCCGACTGGAACTCGAGGTCGTCTTCGGCCGCCTGCTGGAACGCTTCCCCGCCCTGCGCCTGGCCGCTGGCGAGGCTGATCTGGAGCTGCGCCGTGAGGCCATCGTGTACGGGGTCTCGCGATTGGCGGTGGACTGGTGAAGGTGATCCTCGACCGCGACCTGTGCTGCGGCGCCGGCCAGTGTGTGCTGTCCGCGCCCGACGTCTTCGACCAGGACGAGAACGGCATCGCGCGGCTCCTCGTGGCGGAGCCGACACCCGAGCAGCACGACGACGTCCACGAAGCCGCCCTGGTCTGTCCCCGCCAGGCGATCGACCTCGCCGACTGACGACAAGGCGCGGCAGCACGCGCGCCTGCCCACCCCTCGAGCCAAGATCGGACGAGCACGCATGACCACGTCCTCCGTGTACGCGCAGTCAGCTCCCCTCACCTGGCGCCACTCCAAGCTCCTCCCCTCCCCACGAGCCAGGATCGGACAAGCCCGCAAGACGGCGCCCGCCGGGCACACGCAGGCAGCTCCGCTCACGCCGGGGCGCCCTGCCGAGCCCCTCGCGCCGGGGCGCCCCACCGAAGCCAACCTGCACCGGCGACTGGCCGAAGAACTCGCCACCCTGCCCGGCTCACGGCGGCTGGTCGCCCCCAAGGAGGCGGTCTACTCGGTGGGCGATCGGGACTCGTGTCTCTATCTGATCCGTTCCGGCCGGCTGAAAACGAGCGTCGTGATGCGGACCGGCAAGTCCTGCCTGCTCGACGTACACCGTGCCGGCGAACTGGTCGGCGAGGGCGTGCTGATCAGCGACCGCCGCGCCGAGACCGCGGTGGCCCTCACCGATTCGGTGCTACAGGTGATCACCCGCGACCAGCTGCGGGCCGCACTGAGCCGCCAGCAGGTGCAGGAGGCGTACGTCCTGTGGCTGACCGAGCGTCTGCAGCAGCGCCAGGAGACGATCGCCGCGTTGGTCACCTTCGACTGCCAGCAACGGCTGGCATACATGCTGTACCAGCTCAGCCGCAAACTCGGCATCCACCGCGGCGACGTCACCCTACTGGAGCACCGGCTGACCCAGGAGGAGTTCGCCGACATGGTGGGCACCACCCGGTCCCGGATCGGCGTCTTCCTCAAGAACTTCAAGAGCAAGGGCCTGGTCAGCGCCAGGCCCGGCGGCTTGCTGGCCGTGAACCAGCCGGCCCTGCGCAGCTACATCGAACAGTACCTCTGACTCCCCGCTCACCCATCCGCCCGGCCGGTGGTCAGGTGCGCGCGACATCGCCCTGGCGGGCCACCTCCAGCAGCAGGTCGTTGCCTTCGGGCGACCCCGAGGGTGACCCGGACGCCCTCGGATAAGGCGTGCACCAACCGCCCCGGGCCCGACAGGCCGCCGCGAACCCGGAGGTCCGGTCGCCCAGCGGCAACCAGAGGTGGTTCCCTCGCCCGTCGGCACCGCGACACCGGCGGCGCGCAGCGCGGCCGTCGCCCGGTACCGCTCGGCGACGACCGCCCGCCGTCGGGCGGCGCACTCCGGCTCGGCGGCCTGGGCGCGTTCGTGCGCGGTGAGGACCGCGGCGAGCTGCGTGCCGGCCGCGTCCAACGCCTCGTGGGTACGCGCGGACAGGATGATCACCTGGGCGGCGCGGGCCGACTGCGGCGGCGGGACGGGTCGGCGCCTCCTCCAGGGCGGCGTGGGCTTGGTGCCGCCCATGCCGGAAGGAACTGACCCCGGCCCGCGAGCAGGGACGGTACCGACCCAACTGCGCGGCAGCGAGGAGATAGTTGCTGGCCCAGGCATTCATGCCGAGCAATAAAAAAAGGGTTCCCGCAAGTCGCTGACCTGCGGAAACCCTCTTGCTGTCGGGACGGCCGGATTCGAACCGACGACCCCTTGACCCCCAGTCAAGTGCGCTACCAAACTGCGCCACGTCCCGATGCCCCCGCGCGACGTTCCCCGCGGCAGCCGGTACAGCTTAGCGCAAGATCTTCGCACCGTACGCACAGGGCCCTCCGCGACGCACGGACCTGCGCCACTCCCCCTAGAGCGTCCTAGGAAAGAAGCCGCCGGGGTGGCCCCGGCGGCTTCCGTCCCGGACGGTCAGCCGTGCGCCTTGCCGCGGCCGCCCGGGCCCAGCTTCTTGCGCGGGCGCACCGAGATGTCGATCGGGCTGCCCTCGAAGCCGAACTCCTCGCGCAGCTTGCGCTCCACGAACCGCTGGTAGCCGGCGTCCAGCGGGCCGGTGGTGAACAGCACGAAGCGCGGCGGCGCCACCCCGGCCTGGGTGGCGAACAGGATGCGCGGGGCCCGGCCGCCGCGCACCGGGTGCGGGGTGGCCTGGACCAGCGCGGTGAGCCACTGGTTGAGCTGCGCGGTGGGGATCCGGGTCTCCCAGCTCGCGAGCGCCTTACGCAGCGCCGGGGCGAGCTTGTCCACGGCCCGGCCGGTCTGCGCGGACAGGTTCAGCCGGATCGCCCACGGGATCCGGCGCAGCTCCCGGTCGATCTCCTTGTCCAGGTAGTAGCGGCGGTCCGCGTCGACCAGGTCCCACTTGTTGAACGCGATGACCAGGGCCCGGCCGGCCTCGACCAC
Source organism: Micromonospora sp. NPDC018662 (assembly GCF_044391475.1). NCBI lineage: Bacteria > Bacillati > Actinomycetota > Actinomycetes > Micromonosporales > Micromonosporaceae > Micromonospora > Micromonospora sp. NPDC018662. Next base: position 28,422 of record NZ_JBISAC010000012.1, on the reverse strand, counting down.
CATGGTGAGGATCCGCTGGTCCTGCTCACTGATCACCTCGCTGGAGTCCAGCAGCACCACCGCCACCTCGGCGGCCTCGATCGCCGCGGCGGTACGCAGGCTGGCGTAGTATTCCGTGCCGCTGGCCTTGCCGACCCGCTTGCGCAGGCCGGCGGTGTCCACGAGCTGCCAGGTCTCGCCGCCGATCTCGACCAGGCTGTCCACCGGGTCGACGGTGGTGCCGGCGACCGAGTCGACCACCGCCCGCTCCTCGCCGGAGAACCGGTTGAGCAGACTGGACTTGCCGACGTTGGGCCGGCCGACCAGGGCCACCCGGCGCGGTCCGCGCGGGCGGTTCTCCACGATCGGCGGCGCCTCGGGCAGCGCGGCCATGATGGCGTCGAGCAGGTCGCCGGAGCCGCGACCGTGCAGCGCCGACACCGGGTACGGCTCACCGAGGCCGAGCGACCACAGCGCGGTCGCCTCCATCTCGATGGTGGTGTTGTCGGCCTTGTTGCCCACCAGGATCACCGGCTTGGCGCTGCGGCGCAGCATCTTCACCGCGGCCTCGTCCACGTCGGTCGAGCCGACCATGGCGTCCACCACGAACAGCACCACGTCGGCGGTGGCCACGGCCGTCTCGGCCTGGGCGGCGATGGCCGCGGCCCGGTCCTTGGCGTCGGGCTCCCAGCCGCCGGTGTCGACCACGGTGAACGTCCGGCCGTTCCACTGGGCGTCGTACGGCACCCGGTCCCGGGTCACGCCGGGAATGTCCTCGACGACCGCCTGGCGGCGGCCGATGATGCGGTTGACCAGCGTGGACTTGCCCACGTTGGGGCGGCCGACCACGGCCACCACGGGCTGCGGGCCGGTCGGCTCGTCGGCCTCGACCTCCGGCTCACGCAGCTCCACCCAGCCGCCGAAGTCGTCGGTCATGCCACGCCCCGCTCGGTGAGAAGATCACGCAGGCGGGCGACTACCTCGTCGATGCCCAGCTCGGTGGTGTCCAGCACCACCGCGTCGGGGGCCTGCTGGAGCGGGTTGACGGTGCGGGTCGAGTCGAGCCGGTCCCGGCGGGCCAGGTCCGCGGCGGTCGCCGAGACGTCGGCGGCGTCCTCGGCGCTGCGCCGCTGGGCGCGCGCCACCTCGGAGGCGGTCAGGTAGACCTTCAGGTCGGCGTCGGGCGTCACCACGGAGCCGATGTCGCGACCCTCCACCACGATCCGGCCCGCCTCGGCGACCAGCCGCCGCTGCCGGTCCACCAGCAGCTCCCGGACCGCGCCGACGGCGGCCACCGCGGAGACCGCGCCGGTCACCTCCGGGCCGCGGATGTCGGCGGACACGTCGGTGCCGTCGACGGTCACCGCGTACCCCTGGGGGTCGGTGCCGATGCGCAGGTCTGCCTCGCGGGCGACCTTGGCCACCGACTCGGCGTCGGTCAGCTCGACGCCGGAGCGCAGGACCGCCCAGGTCAGCGCCCGGTACATGGCGCCGGTGTCGAGGTAGCGGGCGCCGAGGCCCACCGCCAGTCGCCGCGACACGGTGGACTTGCCCGAACCGGACGGCCCGTCCACAGCGACCACGCAGCGCCCGGCCGGTACGTTTTCCTCCACCGTTGTCCTCCTCAGCCCGTACCTCGCAGGTCGCCGCGGTCCGGCGCCGTTGAGCGGATGGTTCTCGTCGTCAATCATGCCCGCGCCGCGCGGGCGTCCCGTCGGGGGCGCGTGCGCGCCGGCCCGCGGACCGCGTCGAAGCCTACCGGTCGCCCTACCCCGATCGTCTCCGGTCAGTCACCCACGGCCTTGAACAGGGCGGCGACCTCCGCGTTGGTCAGCCGCCGCAGCCGCCCGGTGCGCAGGTCGCCCAGCTTGATCGGACCGATCGAGGTACGGATCAGCCGGGACACCGGATGTCCCACCTCGGCCATCAGGCGCCGGACGATGTGCTTGCGCCCCTCGTGCAGGGTCAGCTCCACCTGGGCGGTCTTGCCCAGCGTGTCGACCACCTTGAACCCGTCGACCTTCACCGGCCCGTCCTCCAGCTCGACGCCGCCGGTCAGCCGCTTGCCCAGGTTGCGCGGGATCGGCCCGGCCACCTCGGCGAGGTAGGTCTTGAGTACCTCGTACGACGGATGCATGAGCTTGTGGGCGAGGGTGCCGTCGTTGGTGAGCAGGAGCAGGCCCTCGCTGTCGGCGTCCAGCCGCCCGACGTGGTAGACCCGCTGCTCCAGCCGCGCGCCGATGAAGTCGGCGAGCTCGGTGCGGCCCTTCTCGTCAGCCATGGTGGTGACCACCCCGCGCGGCTTGTTCATCGCCACGTAGACCAGGCGGACGTCGACCTGGAGCCGCTCGCCGTCGACGTGAATGACGTCGTGGGTCGGGTCGGCCCGGTCGCCGAGCTGCGCGACCCTTCCGTTGACCGTGACCCGCCGCCGGAAGATCAGGTCCTCGCAGGCCCGCCGCGAACCCACCCCCGCGGCGGCGAGCACCTTCTGCAGGCGCTCGGCGCCCTCGTACACGGGGGCGTCGGGCTTCGGGGCACGGTCATCGCGTCGCATCGGCAAGCTCTTCTACGTCGTCGGGAAGGAACGGGGCCAGGGGCGGCAGGTCGTCCACCGAGTTGAGCCCCAGCTTCTCCAGGAACATGGTGGTGGTCCGGTAGAGGAACGCACCGCTGTCCGCCTCGGTGCCGCACTCCTCGACCAGGCCGCGACCCACCAGGGTACGGAGCACCCCGTCGCAGTTGACACCCCGGATGGCCGAGATGCGCGAACGGGTCACCGGCTGGCGGTAGGCGACCACGGCGAGCGTCTCCAGCGCGGCCTGGGTCAGCCGGACCGACTGCCCGTCCAACACGAACCGCTCGACGTAGGTGGCGTATTCCGGCCGGGTGTAGAGACGCCAGCCACCCGCGGCCCGGCGCAGCTCGAACCCGTGCCCGGCGGCGGTGTAGCCGGCGGCGATCTCGTCGAGCATCGCGCCGACCCGCTCGGGGGCCTGCTCCAGCACGTCGGCCAGGATCAGCTCGCTGACCGGTTGGTCGACCACCAGCAGGATCGCCTCGAGGGCGCCGCGCAGTTCCGCGTCGTCCAGCACCGGCGCGGGCGCCGGCTCGGGCGCCGCCCGCCGCCGCCCCCGTCTCGGGGGTACGCCCGCAGCGCCCCCCTCGCTCCCCGCCGGCTGCCCACCCGGCGTGCCCCCGTCGACCCCGCCGGCCAGCGCGTCCCCGTCAGACCGGGCGTCCCCACCGGACCGGGCGTCCCCACCGGACCGGGCGTCCCTGTCCGACCCGGCGTCACCACCGGATCGGGCATCGTCACCGGACATGCCGCCGCCGGTGTGGGCTTCGCCACCGGGCCGGGCGTCCCGGCCGGACCGGGGGCCCTCACCACCCGAGGTCTCGGCGGCCGTGTCACCGCCAGGCAGGGTGTCGCCGTCCGGCGGAGTACCGCCGCCAACCGGCTCCTCCGGCCCGCCCGCCGACGCCACCCCACCTGACCCGATCTCCTCCGAGATCTTGGTACGGTCCCGCCCCGCCCGGGGCGCTCCGGTACCAAGATCTCGGCCCCCCTCATCCGTAGACGAGATCTTGGAAGGATGCGGCCCCTCCGAGGGCCCGGCGCTTCCAAGATCTGCGGAGAGATCGAGATCCTGGACGGATTCCGCTTCCGGAGGCTCGTCGGTGGGGTCGGGCTTGGGCGGGGTGGGGCGCGCCCACGGAGGGATCCAGGCGGCGGCCTGGTCGGCCAGCGAGTCGCGTCGCTCCTCGTCGCTCATCGGGTCACTCCTGTGTCGGTGCGGACTGGTCCGCCGCTTCGCCGTCAGCGTCAGCGCTGCCGCCGGCGGGGCGGACGGTGGTGCCGGAGGGGATGACCCCGGCGGAGCCGCCCTCGTCGGGCACGCCGACGGCGGGTGCGGTGCCGGGGGCGGCGCCCGGGCCGGACGCGTCGACTACGGCGGACGTGCCGGCGGGGGCGGTGCTGGGCTCCGGGGCGCCGGCGTACTCGTCGACGGTCAACTCGGCCGCGCCCTCGACCGGGCCGGTCCAACGGACCGTCAGCTCCTCCAGCGCCTGCTCCTGCACGAACGCCACCAGCCCCTGCCGGTACAGCTCCAGCAGCGCCAGGAACCGGGCCACCACCTCCAGTGTCATCTCGCAGTCGACACAGAGCTGCGAGAACGTGGCGACACCGGCACGGCGCAACCGGTCGGCGATGATGCCGGCGTGCTCCCGCACGCTGACCCGGACCATGTGCACGTGCGCGATCGACACCTCGGGCACCGGCTTCGGGCTCATCGCCTTCACCGCCAGCCGGAGCAGCCGCTGCGGGCCGATGCCGAGCACCAGGTCGGGCAGCGCCTCGGCGTACCGGGGTTCCAGGGTGACCGCCCGTGGATAGCGCCGGCCGCCGACCGCCTCCAACCCGGCGATGTGCGCCGCCGCCTCCTTGTACGCCTTGTACTGCAACAACCGGGCGAAGAGCAGGTCCCGCGCCTCCAGCAACGCCAGGTCCGCCTCGTCCTCCACCTCGGCCGAGGGCAGCAGCCGGGCCGCCTTCAGGTCGAGCAGGGTGGCGGCGACCAGCAGGAACTCGCTGGTCTCGTCCAGGTCCCACCGGTCGCCCATGGCCCGCAGGTAGGCGATGAACTCGTCGGTGACCTTGTGCAGCGCGACCTCGGTGACGTCCAGCTTGTGCTTGCTGATCAGCTGGAGCAGCAGGTCGAACGGGCCGGTGAAGTTGTCCAGCCGGACCGTGAAGCCACTGCTCTCGGCGGGCCCGGTGGCGACCTCGGCGACGGGGTCGCCGGCGCCCTGCGGCGGGTCGACGGGCGGTGCGGTCACCGGGAAACCGTAGTCGACGCGGTGGGCGGGTGGCGGACGCCCTACCGGTCCGTCTCGGCGGCGATCACCTCTCGGGCGAGCTGCCGGTAGTTGCGGGCGCCGGAGGAGGCCGGGTCGAGCGTGGTGATCGGCGCGCCGGCCACCGTCGACTCGGGGAACTTCACCGTCTTGGTGATGACGGTCTGGTAGACCTTGTCGCCGAACGCCTCCACCACCCGTTGCAGCACCTGGCGGCAGTGGGTGGTGCGGCTGTCGTACATGGTGGCGAGGATGCCCTCGAGTTCGAGGTCGAAGTTGAGCCGCTCGCGCACCTTGTCGATGGTGTCCAGCAGCAGCGCGACGCCGCGCAGGCTGAAGAACTCGCACTCCAGTGGGATGAGCACGCCGTGCGCGACGGTCAACGCGTTGATCGCCAGCAGGCCCAGCGAGGGCTGGCAGTCGATCAGGATGAAGTCGTACTCCTTGCGGATGGTGCGCAGCACCCGGGCCAGGGCCATCTCCCGGGCGACCTCGTTGACCAGCTGTATCTCGGCGGCGGAGAGGTCGATGTTGGCCGGGAGCAGGTGCAGCCCGGCCACGTCGGTCTTGATCAGGACGTCCTCGGCGATGACGTCGTCCTGCATGAGCAGGTTGTAGACCGACAGGTCGAGATTGTGCGGGTTGACGCCCAGCCCGACGGAGAGGGCACCCTGCGGGTCGAAGTCGACCAGGAGCACCTTGCGGCCGTACTCCGCGAGGGCGGCGCCCAGGTTGATGGTGGTCGTGGTCTTGCCGACGCCACCCTTCTGGTTGGCCATCGCGATGATCCGCGCCGGGCCGTGCCGGTCGGTCGGCATCGGCTCGGGGATCGGCTTGCGCATCGTGTACGCGGCCGGGTCGGCGGGGCCGAGGTCGGCGCCGAGCGTCGCCTGCTGCTCGCGGAGCTCCGACGTCCAGGTCTCGGCACGGTCACCGTTTCCTGCCATGTCCTCGTTGCCCCCTCCCGACGACCAACCCGGCGTCGGAGCCGTCCGACGTCCCTCGCGGCGCCGCTGCGCACCCCCGGTCCGTCGCACCTGGAGGCCCGCGCCGATGCCGACTGTACGCCACCGGCCAGCAGCACGTTCGGCAGCGGGTCGGCGTGTCGGCCGCCCATCAGCGACGCGGTCCGCTCGCGAACCCGGCTCACCCGAGGGCGCGCGGGTGCGCGGTGGCGTACACCTCGCGCAGCCGTTCCACGGTGACCAACGTGTACACCTGGGTGGTGGTCACCGACGCGTGGCCGAGCAGTTCCTGCACCACGCGCACGTCCGCGCCGCCGTCGAGCAGGTGGGTCGCGTACGAGTGACGCAGCGTGTGCGGGGAGACCGCGTCGGGCCCCTCGACCGGCAGGCCGGCCCGGTCGGCGGCGGCGCGCAGCACGCCCCAGGCGCCCTGCCGGGTGAGCGGCCCGCCGCGGGCGTTGACGAACAGCGCCGGGGTGCCCCGCCCGGCGGCGAGCAGCGCCGGGCGGCCCCGGGTCAGCCAGGCGCGCACCGCGTCGGCGGCGTACCCGCCGACCGGGACGAGGCGGGCCTTGCCGCCCTTGCCGCGCAGCAGCACGGCGCCGGCCTCCAGGTCGAGGTCGTCGACGACCGCGCCGACCGCCTCGGAGACGCGCGCGCCGGTGCCGTACAGGAATTCCAGCAGCGCCCGGTCGCGCAGCGCGCGGGGCGCGTCGTCGCCGGTGGTGACCGCCGGGCCGGCGGCGTCGATCAGCCGCAGCACGGCGTCGACCGGCAGCGCCCGGGGCAGCCGGCGCGGCGGGGTGGGCGGTCGGACGTCGCGACCCGGGTCGGCGCCGGCCAGGCCCTCGCGCACCGCGAAGCGGTGCAGGCCGCGGACCGCGCTGGCCGCGCGCGCGGTGGACGAGACGGCGAGCGGCGGGTGCTCGTCGTCGCCGGCACGCAGCCGGGCCAGGTGGGCCTCGACCACGGCCGGACCGGCGGCGGCCAGGTCGGTCACCCCGGCGGCGGCCAGCGTGTCGAGGTAGCGGTCCAGGTCCCGGCGGTACGAGGCGAGCGTGTTCCCGGACAGGCCACGCTCGACGGTGAGGTGGTCGAGGTAGCCCCGGACCGCGCGGCGCAGGGCCGGCGCGGGTTCCGCGCCGGCCCGGTGTGCCGCGGGGTCGGTCAGCTCAGCACCTCGGCCAGCGGCAGCACGTCCATGCCGTGCGCCTCGGCGACCGGGCCGTAGACGACCTTTCCGTCGTGGGTGTTCAGGCCCAGCGCCAGCGCCGGATCGGCGCGCAGCGCGTCCCGCCAGCCCTGGTTGGCCAGTTCGAGCGCGTACGGCAGGGTGACGTTGGTCAGCGCGTAGGTGCTGGTGTTCGGCACCGCGCCGGGCATGTTCGCCACGCAGTAGAAGATCGAGTCGTGCACCTTGTAGACCGGGTCGGCGTGCGTGGTGGGGCGCGAGTCCTCGAAGCAGCCGCCCTGGTCGATGGCGATGTCGACGAGCACGCTGCCCGGCTTCATCCGGGCCACCAGCTCGTTGGAGATCAGCTTCGGGGCCTTCGCGCCGGGCACCAGCACCGCGCCGATGACCAGGTCCGCGTCGAGCACGGCCCGCTCGATCTCGTACGCGTTGGAGGCCACGGTCTGCAGGTGGCCCCGGTAGATCGCGTCGGCGGAGCGCAGCCGGGCCACGTTCTTGTCCAGCAGCAGCACCTCGGACTGGAGGCCCAGCGCGATGGCGGCGGCGTTCAGGCCGGACACGCCGGCGCCGATGACCACGGTCTTGGCCGCGTAGACGCCGGACACGCCGCCGGGCAGCACGCCCCGGCCGCCGCCGGTGCGCATCATGTAGAACGCGCCGACCTGCGGGGCGAGCCGGCCGGCCACCTCGGACATCGGGGCGAGCAGCGGCAGCGACCGGTCCGGCAGCTCGACCGTCTCGTACGCGATGCCGGTGACCTTGCGGTCCACCAGCGCGTCGGTGCACTCCCGGGAGGCGGCCAGGTGCAGGTAGGTGAAGAGCACCTGCCCCGCGCGCATCCGGTGGTGCTCCTCGGCGATCGGCTCCTTGACCTTGAGCACCAGCTCGGCGGTTTCCCACACCTCGTCGGCGGTGGCCAGGATCTTCGCGCCGGCGGCGGCGAACTCGTCGTCGGTGATGCTGGAGCCGACCCCGGCGCCCGCCTCGATGAAGACCTCGTGACCGTGACGGGTGAACTCGTTGACGCCCGCGGGGGTGATCGCCACCCGGTACTCGTGGTTCTTGACCTCGCGGGGGATTCCGACCTTCACGATGCAGACACCTTCCTCCGGGGCGGCTCACCCCCGACAGCGCGGTGCCGCGACGGCTCCGTTGCCGACGCGGTCCACCGGTCCCGCCGGCGGCAGTCTAGGCGTGCGGGCGACCCGGGGACGCCGACACAGTGACATCCGGTGCCCGGTGGTGCTGACGGAGTGTCAGGCATGGACCGGGCTGCCCGGTGGAGACGCCATCAGCCGACAGGACAGACTTCGGTAAATATCCTCGCACCGGCGGGGTGCCGGCGCGGACAGAACGAGAGTGGATCACTATGGTGTCCGCTCATGACCACTCCTTACCAGCAGCACCCGTACGGCGTCTCGGACAAGAGCAAGGTCGTCGCGGGCATCCTCCAGATCCTCCTCGGCGGCTTCGGCATCGGCCGGTTCTACATGGGCGACACCAAGACCGGCGTCATCCAGCTCGTGGTCACACTCGTGACCTGTGGCTTCGGCGCGATCTGGGGCCTCGTCGACGGCATCCTGATCCTGGTCAACGGCGGCGTCGACGGCCAGGGCCGCCCGCTGCGCGACTGAGCGGCGACACGGAAGGGGCCGCGCGGCGTGCGCCGCGCGGCCCCTTCGTCGTCGGTTCCGATCAGCGCGGCAGCGGCGCCTCCGGGCGACGCAACTCGGCGAAGCCGGTCTCCCGGGCCCGGGCGGCGGCGAGCAGGCCGGCCACGCAGGACGCGTTGGTGATCTCCCCGGCCAGGACCATCCGGACCGCCTCGTCGAGATCGACCCGCACCACCTGGAGGTCGGCCTCCTCCTCACGGCGGTCGTGCCGCTCCGACGCCGGCACGTCGGCGAGGTCACGGGCCAGGAAGACGCGCACCACCTCGTCCGAGAAACCGGGCGAGCTGTGCAGGTCGACCAGCACGTCGACGCGCCCCGCGGTCAGGTCGGCCTCCTCGGCCAGCTCCCGCGCCGCCGCGGCGGCCAGGTCCTCCCCGCTGACGTCCATCAGGCCGGCGGGCAGCTCCCACAGGTGCCGGCCCACCGGGTGCCGGTACTGGCGGATCAGCACCACCTGGCCGGCGTCGTCGAGCGCCACCACGGCCACCGCGCCCACGTGCCGGACGTAGTCGCGCGCCGCGGTGCCACCGCCGGGCATGGTCACGTCGTCGCTGACCACCGAGAAGATCCGGCCGGACCAGACGTCCCGGCGCGCGGTCACCTCGTACCGGTGCTCGACGCCGCTCACGTTGCCTCCCCGCCCCGGCCGGCCTTCGCCGTCGTGCCCTCCAGGTCCACCGGGAGCTGGTCGGACTCGGAGTACGCGACCGCGGCGCCCACGAACGCCGCGAACAGCGGGTGCGGGCGGGTGGGGCGGCTCTTCAGCTCCGGGTGCGCCTGGGTGGCCACGAAGAACGGGTGCAGGTTCCGGTCCAGCTCGACGAACTCGACCAGCCGGCCGTCCGGCGAGGTGCCGGAGACGGTCAGGCCGGCCTTGGTGAGCTGGTCACGGTAGGCGTTGTTCACCTCGTACCGGTGCCGGTGCCGCTCGCTGACCTCGGTGCTGCCGTACGCCTCGGCGACGATCGACCCCTCGGCCAGCGTCGCCGGGTACGCCCCGAGCCGCATGGTGCCGCCCAGGTCGCCCCGGCCGGCCACGATGTCCTCCTGGTCGGCCATGGTGGCGATGACCGGGTGCACGGCCTCCTCGTCGAACTCCAGCGAGTTCGCCCCGTCCAGGTTGGCCAGGTGGCGGGCCACCTCGATGGTCATGCACTGCAGGCCCAGGCAGAGGCCGAGCAGCGGCACACCGTTCTCCCGGGCGTACCGGGCGGTGCCCACCTTGCCCTCGATGCCACGCACCCCGAACCCGCCGGGGATCACGATGCCGTCCACGCCGGCCAGGGCGGCGGCCGCGCCGGCCGGGGTGACGCAGTCGTCGCTGGGCACCCACCGCAGCTGCACCCGGGCCCGGTGGCCGAACCCGGCCGCCCGGATCGCCTCGCTCACCGACAGGTACGCGTCGGGCAGGTCGACGTACTTGCCGACCAGCGCCACGGTGATGGTGTGGCGCGGCTGGTGCACCCGCTCCAGCAGGTCGTCCCAGCTCGCCCAGTCGACGTCGCGGAACGACAGGCCGAGCCGGCGCACCACGTACGCGTCCAGGCCCTCGCGGTGCAGCACCTTCGGGATGTCGTAGATGCTCGGCGCGTCCGGGGCGGCGGTGACCGCCTCCCGGTCCACGTCGCAGTAGAGCGAGAGCTTCTCCTTGACCTTGTCCGGGATCTCCCGGTCGCAGCGCAGCACCAGCGCGTCGGGCTGGATGCCGATGCTGCGCAGCTGCGCCACCGAGTGCTGGGTCGGCTTGGTCTTCAGCTCGCCCGACGGCGCCAGGTAGGGCACCAGCGACACGTGCAGGTAGAAGCAGTTGTCCCGGCCCAGGTCGTGCCGGATCTGCCGGATCGACTCCAGGAACGGCAGCGACTCGATGTCGCCGACCGTGCCGCCGACCTCGGTGATCACCACGTCGGGGACCTGACCGTCGGCGTCCGGGTCGGCCATGCCGAGGATCCGGGCCTTGATCTCGTTGGTGATGTGCGGGATGACCTGGACGGTGTCGCCGAGGTATTCGCCGCGCCGCTCCTTGGCGATCACCGCCGAGTAGATCTGCCCGGTGGTGACGTTCGCCTTGCCGGAGAGGTCACGGTCGAGGAACCGCTCGTAGTGGCCGACGTCGAGGTCGGTCTCCGCCCCGTCCTCGGTGATGAACACCTCGCCGTGCTGGAACGGGTTCATCGTGCCGGGATCGACGTTCAGGTACGGGTCGAGCTTCTGCATCACCACGCGCAGCCCGCGCGCGGTCAGCAGGTTGCCGAGGCTGGAGGCGGTGAGGCCCTTGCCCAGCGAGGAGGCGACTCCCCCGGTGACGAAAATGTGCCTGGTCGTCCGTGCTGAAGGGGCCAAGGCCTGCTCCCGTGTCGTCCGTAGCGGTCGTGCGAACCGCCGTGCCGATCAGACAAGTGATCACGCGATCCACGGGATTCCACGGTAACACCTTCCGGACCGTGAGCCGGCGTCGCACCCGCTGTCGGCGCACGTGGGACCCCGTCCGGGTACGTCCGGCACCGGGTCGGGGGTCAACCGGCGGGCACCTCGGTCGATGCCGGGCCGGACTGCGCGGGCACCCGCACGCCGGCGGAACGCTCGGACGCCGGGCCGGCGGAGTCCGCCGACCCCGGCCGCTCCGCCCGACCCGGGCCGGCCCCGTCGGCGTCGCCCGACCGGCCGGGCGTACCGGCGCGCTCGGCGTCACCGGCGGGGTGGACGGCCCGGTCCGGGCCACCACCGGACGGGGCGGGGCCGCCCGACCCGGTCGCGCCCCCCTCGCCTCCCGGCCGGCCGCTGTCGGGCTGCGTCCGGTCGGTGGAGTGGTCGAGCACCCGCAGCGCGGCCAGCGCCGCCATCGGCACCACCAGCGCGCCCGCCGCGCCGGCCACGTCCAACGCGGAGCCGCCCAGCACACCACCGAGCCCGGCAGCCACCCCGGTGCCGGCCATCGCCGCCCGGATCGCCGGGTAGATGCCGAACAGCCGCATCAGCCCGCCCCACGGTTGGAGCAGCGCCAGCCAGACCAGCGCGGCCCCGGCCAGGGCCAGCACGGTGAGCGGACTGTTCACCAGCGTCTGGAAGTTCGAGGTGCTGGAGCGGTGCACGGTGAGACCGCCGGTGCCGTCCCCGAGCGCCGCCAGGAAACGGCCCAGGCTGCCCCGCTCGGCCGCCGGCCGGCCCAGGTCGACAAGCGCGAAGCCGATGGTGACGGCCAGCCCGGCCATGGTGGCCCAGGCGAGGCGGCTGACGGTCAGCCAGCCGCCGCCGCAGATCGCCGCGGCCACGCTCACCCCGGCGGTGAGCGCGATCGCGCCGATCGAATCCGCACCCAGGTAGGGGCTGCCGACGATCACCACCGCGGTGCCGGCCACCGCCACCATGACGGGCGGCCGCCAGGTGCGGCGTACCCGCTGGGCCAGCCAGCCCCCGCACAGCAGCGACCCGGCGATGAACACGCCCAAGCCGACGGTGCCCAGGCCGGCGTACCGGCCGCCCTCCAGCGCGGAGTAACCCACCACGCCGTTGAGTTGCAGCCGGGAACCGGTGAGCACGTCCACGCCGACCACCAGCGTGGCCAGCCCGGCGACCGCGCCGAGCGGCCCCAGCGTGCGGTCGTGCCCGGGGGCGAACCGGACCACTGCCGTACCACCGACGATGAGCAGGGCGGTCACCGAGGCGAACCACCAGCCCGCGTGGGTCCCGCGCCACCAGGGCACCGCGTCGGCCAGCAGGGCCGCCGGCACGGCCAGCGCGGCGGCGACCAGCAGCAGCTCCACCACCGCGACCACCCGCTTGGACACCGGTTCCGGCCCGTGCGGGCCGGCCAGCCGGCGGGCCCGCCGCAGCAGCGGCAGCACCGCCACCGCGAGGGCCGTCTGGGCGGCGGCCAGCAGCGTGAAGAACCAGCCGGCGACCCGGCGTTGGGCGGCCGCCTCCCGGTCGGCGTCGGCCGGCGCCGTGATCGCCTCCCGCAGGTCGTCCGGCCGGTCGTCGACGGTCACCGCGGGCCGGCCGAGGAAGAGCCGCTCCGGCATCGGCCGGCCGAGCGCGGCGAGCGCGGTCGGGGCCAGGTCGACCAGTTGCAGGTAGCCGGCCCGGGCGGTGCTCGGCGACGTCAGCCAGCCGCCGTCCCAGCCGGGCCCGTCCGCGACGGCGACGTGCAGCCGCGCCGGGGTGTCGGTGTCGGAGACGCCGGCGACCAGCACCAGCGAGCGCGGCGGCCGGGCGGCGAGCACACGCGCGAGCCGGGCGTCGGCCTGGCGGGCCTGGGCGGCCCGGACCGCCGGATCGTCGTCGTCGACCATGCCCACGTCGACGATGCTCAGCACGCAGGAGCCGAGCAGCTCCGCCGGGTCCTCGGGCAGCGCCGGCTCGTACCTGTCGACGCGGCCGAACGGACGGGCGGCGGCCACCGCGGCGCCCGGCCCGACCGCCACCGAGCAGCGCACCGACTCGGCCAGCGCGCCCGGCACCGCGCCCCAGGCGAGCTTTTCCTGGTTGTGGGCGACGACGCCCTGCTGGTCGGGCAGGTTGGCGCCGATCCCGTCGGGCTGCTCGACGGTCACCCCGGTGGCCGGGCAGCCACCGCCCGGGCGGCTGCCGTTCCAGGCCGCGAAGTTTCCCGCGCCGAGCGTCAACCAGCCGTCCACCGGGCAGGTGGGACGGTGCGCGGAGCGCACCGAGAGGGAGCCGATCGCGCCCTGCTCCGCCATCCGCCACAGCGTCGGGGTGTTCTGCGGGTCCACGTCGTCCCAGCGCAGGCCCGCCGCGCCGACCAGCACCACGAAGTCGGCGCTGCGCCGGGGCCCGCCGTCGTCCGGGCGGGCGGCCAGCGCGGTGATGCCCAGTGCCACCACCACCAGGGTCAGCAGCACCGGGGTCAGTCTGCGCAGCATCAGCGGTGCCCCGGGGAGTGCTGCGGCGTCAGCTCGGCGTAGAGGTCGGCGAGCGCGGCCACGGTGTCCGCCTCGGTGGGCCAGGTCGCTGCGCGCGCCGCGCCCCGGCGGCCCAGGTCGGCGCGGCGGGCCGCGTCGTCGAGCAGCTCACGCACCGCCGCGTCGACCGCGTCCACGTCACCGGCCGGGACCAGCGCCGCGGCGTCGCCGACCAACTCCGGCAGGCCACCGACAGCGGTCGCCACCAGCGGTACGCCGGCGCGCAGCGCCTCCTGCGCGAACAACTGGCGGGCCTCCCAGTCGCTGGTGACCACCGCCAGGTCGGCGCCGGCCAGCAGGTCCGCCACGTCGGTGCGGTGCCCGAGCAGGGTCACCGGGGCGCGGGCGGCCGAGATCCGCGCGGCCAGCGGCAGGTAGGCGGGGCCGCTGCCGGCGATCACCACCACCGGGGCGGGGACCCGGGTCCGCCACCGGGCGGCGGCGTCGATCAGCACGTCGTACCGCTTCTGCGGGTGCAGCCGGCCCACCGAGAGGATCAGCGGGCGGTCGGCGGTGACGCCGAACTCGGCCCGTACCGCGGCGCGGCGGCGAGCCGGCGTGGGCAGCGCCGGCGCGGCGACCGGCGCCAGCCGGGCGTCGGTGGCGCCCAGCGCGGCGGCCCGCTCGACCAGGTCGGCGGAGGCGCCGAGGGCGACCCGCACGGAGCGGGCGACGACGCGCTCGACCAGCCGGGACAGCGCGCCGCGCAGCCCGCCGGCGAGCACCGCGTTGTGCCAGGTCACCACCAGCGGGACGGTGGGCCGGGCGAGCGCGGCGACCAGGCCGGCCCGCAGGCCGTGCGCGTGCACCACGTCGACGGGCGTCTCGGCCAGCGCCCGGCGCAGCGCGGTGACCGCGCGCGCGTCGCCCGGGGTCGGGCTGGCCGGGATCTCCACCGGCGTGAACCGGGCGCCCGCCCCGATGAAGTCGAACTGTTCCTGGGTGGCGGCCGGGCCGCAGACCAGCACCGACGCGCCGGCAGCGGTCAGCCCTCGGGCGACCGAGCGGACGTGCTGTCCCACCCCACCGGTGCTGGAGGCGAGCACCAGGGCGACCGACCCGGGCCAGCGCGGTGCCGGCGAGGCGTCCGTCATGAGGAAACGATCTCCTTTCCGTCGCCCCGCTCGCCGGGGTGCTGGTCCGCCGGCGGGCCGTCGGCCGGTCGCCGGCGACGCAGCCTGCGGGTCACGGCCGCGAGCAGCGGCCGCAGGTCGCGGGCGTCGGTCAGCCAGGCGACGGCGAGGAACAGGACGCCGACCACGACCCCGGACAGCATGCCCTGCGCGAGGGCCGCGAGCGTCGTCGGGGTCCCGTCGCCCAGCCCGTCGAGGCCCCGGGCGGTCGCCACCCCACCCGCGGCCGCCACCACGGCGGCCAGCAGCCCGGCCGCGCCGGCCCGACCGATGCCGGCCAGCGCCTCCGGGCCGGCGGTGCGCCGTACGGCGGTGACCAGCAGCGCGCCGAGCAGCAGCATGCCGGCGGAGGTGGCCAGCGCCACCGCGGGCACCCGGTCGGCCAGCGGCAGCGCCGGGCCGAGCAGGAGCGCGAGGGCGGGCACGCTCAGCCAGCCGAGCGCGGTGGCGACCGTGGCCGAGCGGGTCTCGCCGCGTGCGTAGAGCGCCCGGGTGAGCACCGCGAACAGGCCGTAGCCGAGCAGGCCGGGGGCGAAGCCGGCGATCCCGGCCGCGGCGGTGCGCGCGTCGACCGGGTCGGGGAAGAAGAAGTGCCCGACCGGGATCGCGGTGCCGGCCAGCGCGGCGGCGCCGAGCAGGCTGAACAGCACGACCCCGCGCGCCGCCGGGGCCAGGGTGTCGCGGTAGGCGCGCTCGTCGCCGGCGGCCCGGGCCGCCACCAGCGCCGGGTACGCGGCCACCGCGAGCGGCACCGCCAGCACCGCCCAGGGCAGGAAGTAGACGGTCTGGGCCAGGTTGTACACGCCCACATCGGCGGTCCGGCCGTAGGTGACCTGGTTGAGCGTGACGGCCAGGGCGATCTGCTGGGCGGCCACGGTGGCCACGCCGGCGACCACCAGCCCGCCGACCCGCGCCCGGGCGTCGGCCGGGAACCGGTAGCCCGGCCGGGGCCACAGTCGCAGCCGGCGCAGCGGGATCAGCAGCGACAGCGAGAGCACCACCACGCCGAGCGTGGTGCCGCCGGCGAGCATCAGCTCGCCGCCCCGCCCGACCGCCCCGATGCTCGCGCCCCGTCCCTCGACGGCGGTGAAGACGAGGTAGACACCGATGACGGTGATGCTGGACAGCAGCGGCGCGAGCACCGGCCAGGCGAAGCGCCGGTGCGCCTGGAGCACGCCGGTGAGCACGATCCCCACGCCGTAGAGCGGCAACTGGGGCGCGAAGACCCGCAACATCCGCGCGCCGGACGCCTGCTGGGCCTCGCTGAGGCCGTGGCCGAGCAGACCCGGCAGCGGGTCGGCGAACACCGCCACCAGCACCGCCAGCGGGACCAGCAGGCTCAACGTCCAGGTCAGCAGCGCCCCGGTGGCGGCGGCCACCGCCCGCCGGTCACCCGCCGCGACGGCGCCCGCCAGCAGCGGTACGACCAGACTGGCCAGCGCCCCACCGGCGACGATCTCGAAGATGAAGTTCGGGACGTAGTTCGCCACCAGGTAGGCGCCGCCCAGGTCGGTGGGGGCGAGCGTCCAGGTGAACACGGCGGTGCGACCGAAGCCGGCGAGGCGGCTGACCACGGTGAGGACGGCGATGAGGGCGGCCGCCCCGGCGACGCGGCCGGCGGCGGCGAGGGGTGCCGGTTTCGTCACGTCAGTCGGTGCGCCGGCCCAGCTCGTCGAGGTGCCGCAACCCCGGGGTCCGCTGGATGACCTGGGTGAAGCTGACCTTCTCGCTGGCCGCGGTGAGCGCGGCGAGCACGGCCAGCACGCCGGCCCGCCCGACCGGTCCGGTACGCGCGGCGAGGCTCACGCCGAGCAGCGCGCCGAGCGCGTTGGCGCCGCTGTCGCCGACCATCACCCGCTCGTCCAGGTCGTCGCGCAGCAGGCCGGCGGCGGCGCCGACCGCGCCCGCCGCGATGCCGCCGTGCGGGCCGGTGGACAGTGGCACGCCGAGCAGCAGGCCGGACTTCAGTGCCCGGCCCGGGCGCAGGTCGAGCAGGTTGACCAGGTTGGCGGTGCCGGCCACCACGCCGGCGCCGAGCAGGACGTCGACCCCGCGGCCGAACGCGCCGGCCCGCTGCCGGCGCGGATGGGCGGCGACCCGCCGGTCGGCGGCGAGCAGCGCCGCAGCGCCCAGCCCGGCGACGCCCACCCCGGCGACCTTGACCAGCCCGGCGGTGACCCGGCCCTCGCGCAGCGCGGCGAGGTGGCCGGCGAAGCCCTTGGCGGCCTTCTGCTCCGGTCGCGCGCCGACCACGTCGTCGTAGAGCCCGACCGCGCCCGCGCCGACGCCGGCCAGCAGCGCGGCCGCGCCGGCCGGGGCGCTGCCGGCGCCGAGCGCGCCCGCGGTGGCGGCGCCCACGGCCAGGGCCGGGCCGGCGGCCAGCGTCACGGTGCGGCCCCGGAAGTTGGTGCGCTCCAACGCCGGCGCGCTCGGCGACGTGCGCACCTCCCGCAGCGCGTAGCGGGCGGCCAGCACCCCCGTGCCCACGGCCAGCAGCCGACCCAGTCTCACGCGACCCCTCCTGATCCGGACTCTCGACGCGACGCGGCACGGACCTCCACGGCCCGCCGCGGTCACTGGGGCAGTTTAGGCAGCCGGGCGGCGGCGTTGTCGCCCGCGCCGTACTGGCCGGCCTTCTTGCCGGTGAGCTGCTCGGCCAGGGCGAGGCTGGTGACCAGCTGCCCCTGCACCGTGTTGGCGTTGTCGACGGTGGAGATGGTCTGCGACAGCACCGGGTCGCCGCGGACCACGGCCACCAGGTTGCCGCCGGTCGAGCCCATGCCGGCGACCACTACCGCGCCGGCGCGGTCGAACTGCTCGGCGACCTTCACCACCGACTCGTCCTTCTTCGCCGAGTCCTTGTCCACGTACGGCTGGCCGGTGACCAGGACCACCGCCTCGGCGGCGCCGGAGATCTTGTCCTCCGGGGTGAGGTAGCCGGCCTCCGCGTACTTCTGGAGCACGCTGCGCCGGTCGGCCTCGCTGACCGGCGGGCTGCCCGCCGGGCGGTCCAGCAGGACGTTGGCCAGCAACGCGCTGGAGGTCTCCACGCCGTGCCCGTTGCCGGGCAGGTTCGCGGTGGCGGCGCTGTTCGGGCGGACGGCGGTGACGGCCAGCTCGAGCAGGTTGTTGTTGCTGTCCGGGTTGACGAACTTCTCCTGCACGGTGACCCGGCCGGTGACGTCCGCGCCAGCGGTGCGGAGCATCTCCATCACGCCCTCGGTCTGGTCCCGGCCGCTGGGCAGGCTGAGCACCACCACCCGCCGGCCGCTGAGCTTGCCGGGCAGGACGAGCTGCGCCATCTCGCCGACGAACTCCTCCTCGGTCTTCAGCTGCTTCTGCATGTCGTTGACCGACTGGCGCATCAGCGAGTTGTCCTTGCGCAGACCGTTGACGGTCTCCCGGAGCGAGTCGGCGACCGGGCCGTTGAGGGCGGCCGTGCCGACCACCAGGCCGATCGCCAGCGCGAGGAACACCGCGGTCAGGGACACCACGTGGTAGCGGAAATTGATCACGCTTGCAGCCTCTTGATCGTCGGGGGCTAGAAGAGCTGGCCGAGCTGGAACACGAAATTGTCCCACCATTCGGAGACCACGCCCAAATACGCCTTCCCGACGGTGGAGACCGCCACCGCGGAGGCCAACGCGGCGACCGCCGAGAGGACCAGCAGCAGCAGCGAGGACCCGGAGATGCTCTGCCGGTAGAGCCGGCTGACGCCCTTGGCGTCGACCAGCTTGCCGCCCACCTTCAACCGGGTGAGGAACGTCGACGCCATGCCGCCCCGACCCTTGTCGAGGAACTCCACCAGGGTGGCGTGGGTGCCGACGGCCACCAGCAGCGAGGCGCCCTTCTCGTCGGCCAGCAGCATGGCCAGGTCCTCGCTGGTGGCCGCCGCCGGGAACGTGATCGCGGGCACACCCAGGCCGTTGACCCGGGCCAGACCGGGGGCCCGCCCGTCCGGGTAGGCGTGCACGATCACCTCGGCGCCGCAGCGCAGCACGTCGTCGGTGACCGAGTCCATGTCACCGATGATCATGTCGGGGGTGTAGCCGGCCTCGACCAGCGCGTCGGCCCCGCCGTCCACGCCGATCAGCACCGGCTTGAACTCCCGGATGTACGGTCGCAGCACGTCCAGGTCGGCCTTGTAGTCGTAGCCCCGGACCACGATCAGGCAGTGCCGGCCCTGCATCTGGGTCTGGATCTCCGGCACGCCGACGCCGTCGAGCAGCAGGTCGCGTTCCTGCCGGAGGTAGTCCATGGTGTTGGCGGCGAACGCCTCCAACTGCACCGACAGGCCCTCCCGGGCGTCGGCCATCGACTTGCCGACCGTCTCCGCGTCCTGCAGCGCGCCGTGCGCGACCGGCTCCGTGCCCACGAAGACCGTGTTGCCCTCGATACGCACCAGATCGCCCTCGCGGACCTGCTCGAAGACGCCCTCACCGAGGTCGTCCAGGAGCGGGATGCCGGCCGACACCAGCACCTCGGGACCGAGGTTGGGATAGCGCCCGGACACCGACGGCTTGGCGTTGAGCACCGCGGCCACTCCCACCGCGACGAGCGAGTCGGCCGCCACCCGGTCCAGGTCGACGTGGTCGATGACCGCGATGTCACCCGGGCGCAGGCGGCCGACCAGCCGTTTCGTCCGGCGGTCGAGGCGCGCGGTGCCGAGGATCGAGCCCGGTTCCGCGTTCCGGGTCCGGCGCAGTGTGGGTAGACGCATCGTGACCATCCTGGCATGTGGGGCAGGTTCTGCTGTCGCGACATGCTGAGCAGGGCCGCCTACCCAGGGAAGCACACCGGGACGCGCCCCGGTGTGCTTGCGCTCACAATCGGGGTATCACGGACGCCTTTCCTTGGCCGCCACGGCCAAGAGCTCCTCGGCGTGGGCGATACCCAGATCGGAGTCCGGCAAACCAGCGAGCATCCGGGCCAGCTCCCGGGCCCGCTCGGTGTCCTCCACCACCCGGACGCCGCTGGTGGTCACCGCGCCCCCGGTGTCCTTCGCCACCACCAGGTGCCGGTCGGCGAACGCGGCGACCTGCGGCAGGTGGGTGACCACGAGCACCTGGTGACTGCGCGCCAGCCGGGCCAGCCGCCGGCCGATCTCCACCGCCGCCTGCCCGCCGACACCGGCGTCGACCTCGTCGAAGACCAGCGTGGGCGGACCGCCGGAACCGGCGAAGACCACCTCGATGGCGAGCATCACCCGGGACAACTCACCGCCGGAGGCGCCCCGCTGCAACGGCAACGACGGCGCTCCCGGATGGGCCAGCAGCCGCAACTCGACCTCGTCGGCGCCGTCCGCGCCGACGCCCGCCTCGACGCCGTTGACCGGCAGGCTCGGCTCGGACCGCCCGGCCGCGCGGGGCAGCACCGCCACCTCGATCCGGGCGTGCGGCATGGCCAACCCGGCCAACTCGACGGTGACCTGCTCGGCGAAGCGGACGGCCGCCTCCTGCCGGGAGGCGGAGACCCGGCCGGCGAGGTCGGCCACCTCACCGGCGAGCCGGGACGCCTCCCGGTCCAGCTCGTCCAACAGCTCGTCGGAGGTGTCCAGATCGGACAGCCGGGCGCGGGCCCGCTCGGCCCAGGCCACCACGCCGTCGACGTCGTCGGCGTACTTGCGGGTGAGCCCACGCAACGCGGCCCGTCGCTCGTAGATCGTCTCCAGCCGGGCCGGGTCGGCGTCCAGCGCGGTCAGGTAGGTGGACAGCTCGGCGGCCACGTCGGTGACCAGCGTGGCGACCTCCTCCAGCCGGGCCGCCAGCTCACCGAGCGCCGGGTCGGTGCCGGCCTGCGCCTCCAGGGTGCGACGGGCGGTGCCGAGCAGCACGGCCACGTCCGGCGTGTCGTCGGTCGCCTCCACGCCGCCGGCCACGCACTGCTGCGCCACCTGGGCCGCGGTGCGCAGCCCCTCGGCGTGCTCCAGCCGCTGCGCCTCCGCCTTCAGCTCGTCGTCCTCCCCCGGCTGCGGATCCACCCGGGTGATCTCGTCGAGGCCGAGCCGGAGCAGGTCGGCCTCCTGGTTGCGCTCCCGGGCGTTGCGCCGCCGGTCGGCCAGGTCGTCGACCACCCGCCGCCATCGCGCGTACGTCTCGCGTAGCGCGTCCAGCAGCTTCTCGTGGTCGGGACCGGCGAACCGGTCGAGCGCGGCCCGCTGCTCGGCCGGCCGCAGCAGGCGCAACTGGTCCGACTGGCCGTGCACCGCCAGCGCCTGCTCGCCGACCTCGCCGAGCGTCGCCACCGGCATGCTGCGCCCGCCCAGGTGAGCACGTGAGCGGCCCTCGATCGTGACGGTGCGGCTCAGCAGCAGTGAGCCGTCCTCGTCGGGCTCGCCGCCGGCGTCGATGATGCGGGCGTGCACCGCCTCGGCCACCCGGCCGCGCAGCCGCAGCCGCCCCTCCACCACCGCGCGACCCGGCTGGGCCCGCACCCGGCCGGCGTCGGCCCGGCCACCGAAGAGCAGGCCGAGGCCGGTCACCACCATGGTCTTGCCGGCGCCGGTCTCGCCGGTGATGACGTTCATCCCCCCGGCCAGCGGCAGCGTGGTGTCCTCGATGACGCCCAGTCCGGTGATGCGCAGCTCTTCCAGCACAGCACCCGACAGTAGCCCCGCCGGGTGACAGTTGACCAGCCGGCACGGTGGCCGGCGGACGTCGCTCTGCGCTTTCCCGGAAAGAGTGGCTATCCAGCCGTGGATAGCCACTCTTTCCGTGCATCAGCGCACCCGAGAGCCGGGTGTGGTCGGGGCGCCGGGCGTCACGTCGTCGCCCAGCTCGCGTGCCGCCGCTTCCTCCGGCGGCGGCTCATCGACCTGTCGGCCCGACCGGGGTCGACACCCGACCGGGCACGGCGCGCCGGTCCGCCCGCCGCGGCCGGCCGCGACGCTCCGGCACCCCGACCGTCGCGGCTCCGACCACCCCCTGGTCGAACCCGCGACCGCGGGCCACGTCACCTCCCGGCGCGGCGGGCCTCACCACCGCGCCCGGACTCACCTCGACGCGGCCCGTCCCGCCCACCGTAACGCGCACCGGCGCACCCCGGTACGCCGCTGAGCCGTCGATCAGCGACGGTTGCCGCGCCACCCCTGCACGGGCAGGTCGAACTTGGCCACCAGCCGATCGGTGAACGGGCGTGCCCGCAGCCGGACGATGCGCACCGGCAACGCGCCCCGACGCACGGTGACCCGCGCGCCGGGCGGCAGGTCGTAGACCCGCCGGCCGTCGCAGCAGAGCACCGCGAGCGTGGTGAACGGGTCCACCGTGATGACGAACGTGGAGGTCGGCGCCGTGACCAGCGGACGGCTGAACAGCGCGTGCGCGCTGATCGGCACCAGCAGCAGCGCCTCCACCTCGGGCCAGACCACTGGCCCGCCGCCGGAGAACGCGTACGCCGTGGAGCCGGTCGGGGTCGCGCAGACCACGCCGTCGCACCCGTACCGGGACAGCGGCCGGCCGTCCACGTCGACGAGCAGCTCCAGCATCTGGGCGCGCTCGCCCTTCTCCACGCTGATCTCGTTGAGCGCCCACGACTCGATGGTCGGCCCGCCCTCGAACTCGGCGGTCACGTCGAGGGTCAACCGCTCGTCCACCGTGTAGTTGCGCGCGACCACGTCACGCACCGCGGCGTCCAGGTCGTTCATCTCCGCCTCGGCCAGGAAGCCGACCTTGCCCAGGTTGATGCCGAGCAGCGGCGCCTTGGCCGGACGGGCCAGCTCGGCGGCGCGCAGGAACGTGCCGTCCCCGCCCAGCGCGAACACGATCTCCGCGCCCTCGGCCGCCTCCGGGCCGGTCACCGGCACCACGCCCGGCAGGTCGAGGTCGTCGGCCTCCTCGGCCACCACCCGCACCTCGAACCCGTTCGAGATCAGGTCGGCGGCGACCGCCCGGGCGTGCTCGGTGCTGCGTCGACGGCCGGTGTGCGTCACCAACAGCGCGGTGCGACTCACCCGGACACCTCCTCGGTCGTGGCCGCCGTCGCGGCGGCACCCTGCGGACCCGCGGCCACCACCGCGCGTACCCGGTCGGGATCGGCGGCGGACGCGTCCCGGCGCAACCATACGAAGAACTCGACATTGCCGCTCGGCCCGGGCAGCGGGCTGGCCGCCACGTCGGCCAGGCCGAGACCGAGCCGCGCCGCGGCGGCGGCCACGTCGAGCACCGCCTCGGCGCGCAGCGCCGGGTCGCGCACCACCCCACCGGCGCCGACCCGCTCCTTGCCGACCTCGAACTGCGGCTTGACCATCAGCGCCAGGTCGCCGTCGGGCCCGGTGCAGCCGGCCAGCGCCGGCAGCACCAGCCGCAGTGAGATGAACGACAGGTCGGCCACCGTCAGGTCGACCGGGCCGCCGATCGTCTCCGGCGTGAGCGTACGCACATTGGTGCGCTCGAAGACCCGGACCCGCTCGTCGGTGCGCAGCGGCCAGGCGAGCTGCCCGTAGCCGACGTCCACGGCCACCACCTCGGTCGCGCCGGCGCGCAGCAGCACGTCGGTGAACCCGCCGGTGGACGCGCCGGCGTCCAGGCAGCGCCGGCCGGTCACCACCAGCCCGCCCGGCGCGAACGCGGCAAGCGCGCCGGCCAGCTTGTGCCCGCCCCGGGAGACGTAGTCCTCCGCCGGGTCCTCGCCGGTGACCAGCAGCGGGTCGGCCGGGTCGACCATGGCCGCCGGCTTGCGGGCCGGCACCCCGCGCAACTGGACGCGACCGGCCTCCACCAGCGCGGCGGCCTGCTCCCGGGAGCGGGCCAGACCGCGGCGGACGAGTTCGGCGTCCAGTCGGGTACGACGAGCCATCGGTGTCCGTTCTCCGCCTCTGCTCAGGCCTGGTCGATGCCGGCCAGGGTCTCGCGCAGCGTCTCGTACGCCGCCTCGTACTGGGCGATCTGGTCCGCCGGGGCGAGCGCCTCCGCGTTGGCCATGCCCCGCACCGCGGCGTCCACCGCCGGGTGCCGCGCCTCGCCGACCTCCTCGGCCGGCGCGGAGCGTACCCCCGGGGGCGGGCCGGGGCGCGGGCCCGGCGGCGGACCCGGTCGGTAGGGCGCGGTCACGAACCGTCCGCCCGACGGCCGGTGGCCTTCCGCGCCGGCCGGGCGGGCGCGGCGGGCGACTCACCGGCCGGGGTGCGGGCCACCGTGGCCGCGGGCTTGCGCGCGATCGCCTTCTTGGCCACCGCCTTCTTCGCCACCGCCTTGGACGGCACGGTCCCGTCCTCTTCGGTCCGGCCCGGCACGGTCCCGCTCGAAGCCGGCGCGGACGTGGTCGGCGTGGAGGTCGCCGGGGCGGGCGTGGTCGGGGCGGCCGGGGTCGCCGGCTCGACCGACGTGCGCGCCTCACGCAACTGCCGTTCCAGGTCGTGCACCCGCCGGGTCAGCTCGGCGACCTCGTCGGCGGTGGCCAGCCCGACCGCGCCCAGGGCCCGGTCGACCTCGAAGCGGACCAGTTTGGTGAGCGCCTCCCGGTTCGCCAGGCCGGTGGCGACCAGTTCCTCGGCGAGCGACTGGAGCTGACCGGCCGTCGCGCCGCCCTGACCGACGACGCGCATCACCGCGTCCTGCGCCTTCTTCCGGGGCGCCTCCGTCAGGCCCATGGCCAGCGAGAGGTAGGCGCGCCACGCGTCCTGCATGCCTGAGTCCTTCCACGGGGCGAGGTGTGCAGGTGCCACGCTACCGGGCACCGCTGACACACCATTGCGGTACGGTGCCGGGGAACGGCGTGGCTCGTGGTGAGGAGACGATGTGGCCAGCGTGGACGACTGCCGCCAGGCGTTGCAGGACCTGGCCGACCGGCTCGACCGGCACGCCGAGGCATCGGGGAAGATCGACCTCGACCGCACCCTGGCCTGCCGGATCACCGATCTCGGCACCGCCTTCCACGGACGGCTCGAAGGCGGCCGGCTGGTCGGGCTGACCGACGGCGACGACCCGAAGGCCAAGATCGCGCTGGGCATCGCCAGCGACGACCTGATCGCCCTCGTCCACGGCAAGCTCGACATCATGTCGGCGGTGGCGTCCCGACGGGTCTCCGTGAAGGCGAACCCGTTCGACCTGATGAAACTCCGCAAGCTGCTCTGAGCGGCGCCGCCGGCTTCAGCCGTCGAGACCGAACGCCGCCAGCGCCTCCGCCGCCGCCGGGGACGCGGCCCGCACCCGCGGGCCGGCCGGCGTCGACCAGGCCACCGCGCAGAGCGCCGCGAGCGCGTCCAACGACCGTCCCGCGCCGTCGAGAACCAGCTCCCCGCCGGTCACCGTCACCGACCAGCCCCCGGTCTCGGGTCGGCCCGGCACCGCCACCACGGCCTTCGCGTCGAACAGCCCCGTCAGGTCGAAGGAGACGTACGCCGGCCGGCGCGACTCGGGCGTCGCCAGCAGCTCGGCCGCGTCGCTGACCCCGGTCAGCACCAGCAGGCTGTCCAGCCCGGCCCGGCGGGCGCCCTCGATGTCGGTGTCCAGCCGGTCGCCCACCACCAGCGTGCGCCCGGTCCCGGCCCGGCGGGCGGCGGTGGCGAACAGCGCCGGCTCCGGCTTGCCCACCACCACGTCGGGATCCCGGCCGAGCGCGGTACGCAGCACCGCCACCAACGAACCGTTCCCGGGCAGCGGCCCGCGCGGGCTCGGCAGCGTGCGGTCGGTGTTCGTGGCGTACCAGGGCGCACCGGCCCGTACCGCCAGGGACGCCTCGGCCAGCTCGGACCAGCCGACCTCCGGGCCGTAGCCCTGGGCCACGGCGGCGGGCTCCTCGTCGACAGTCGACACCGGCCGCAGGCCCACCGCGCGCAGCTCCGCCCGCAGCGCCTCCGCGCCGACCACCAGCACCGGCGCACCGGCCGGCAACCGGTCCCGGAGCAGCTCGGCGGTGGCGGCGGCGGAGGTCAGCACCTCCGTCGGCTCGGCCGGCACGCCCATGCCGGTGAGCAGGTCGGCCACCTCGCTGGAACGGCGCGAGGCGTTGTTCGTCGCGTACGCGACCGCCCGGCCCTCGGCGTGCAGCCGGCCGACCGCCTCGACCGCGCCGGGGATCGGCCGGTCGATCAGATAGATGACCCCGTCCAGGTCGAAGACGACCAGGGCATACCCGTCGACCAGCCGCCCGTCCGCCTCGGCGCGGTCGGGACGCGCCCGCTCCGCGCCGGTGTCCCCGGCGTGCACGCTCACCGGCGCTCCGCCGCCTCGTCCCCGCCCGGCGTGGTCCCGCCGGTCCCGTTCTCGCTCCCGCCGGTCGCCGGTCGGTCATCCGCCTGGCCGGCGGGTGCGTCGGCGGTGGCGGCGGTGAGCGAGTCGGCCTCGGTGTCGGTCAGCTCGTCGTCCCCCAGGTCACCGGCGTCACGGTCCCGGTACCCGGCCCGGGCCGCGTCACCGGCGCCGGGCGCGTCGGCGCGGTCGTCGGTCGGGCGGGCCACCTCGTCGAGGTCGTCGTCCTCGTCCTCGTCGTCGTCCTCGTCGAGGTCGTCGTCGTCCTCGTCCAGGTCGTCGTCCTCGTCGTCGTCGAGGTCGTCGTCCTCGTCGTCGGTCCGGCCGTCTTCGCCGTCCCGTTCGTCGTCGGAGTCGCGGTCCGTGGCCGACGAGTCCGAGCTGATCGCGTCGTCGTCCTCGTCGTCGTCGCCCTCGATCACCACGCCGTCGAGCTCCAGCAGCCGCTCCGCGGCGTCGGTCTCACCGTCGGAGTCGATGTCGGAAGCGCGGGAGAACCACTCGCGTGCCTCCTCACGCCGACCCACCGAGAGCAGCGCGTCCGCGTACGCGTAGCGCAGCCGCGCCGCCCACGGCTCGGCCGACTCGGCGGTCAGTTCGCGAACCTGGAGCATCGCCACGGCCGCGTCCTTCTGGCCCAGGTCGCCGCGCGCGCCGGCCGCCACGATCAGCAGCTCGATGGCGACGGCCTGGTCGAGCTTCGCCTGGTCGGCCCCGCGGAACAGGTCGATCGCCCGCTCCGGCCGGCCCAGCGCCCGTTCGCAGTCGGCCAGGACCGCGAGGTGGCTCTGCAGGCCGGTCATCCGGTGGTACGTCCGCAGCTCGGCGATGGCCGTCTGCCACTCCCCCGAGTGGTACGCGGCCAGCCCGACCGCCTCACGCACGGCGGCGATCCGCGAGGCAAGCCGTCGGGCCGCCATGGCGTGCGCCAGCGCCAGCGTCGGGTCGTCGTCGATCAGCAGGCCGGTCGCGACCAGGTGCCGGGCGACGGTCTCCGCCACCGGCTTGTTGAGCGAGAGCAGCTCCGCCCGAACGGTCGAGTCGAGGTCGGTCGCGACCACGTCGTCGGGCAGGGCCGGCGCCTCGCCGGTACGTCCCTCGCCCCGCTCGTCCTGACGCTCACGCTGCGGACCGTAGGTGCCCGACTGACGGTCGTCCCCGTCCGGCCGGTCGCCGTAGCCACGGCGCTCCCCGTCCCGCTCGGTACGCCCACCCCGGTAACCGCCGTCCCGGCGGTCGCCGCCGGCGTAGCTCTCGCGGCGGTCACCGCCACGGAAGCCGCCCTCACGGTCGCCGCCACGGAAGCCGCCTTCACGGCGGTCACCGCTCGGGGCGCCGCCGGAACGGTCGTCGCGGCGGAAGCCACCCTCACGACGGTCACCGCCCCGGAAACCACCGTCACGGTCACCACCACGGAACCCACCGGAGCGCTCGCCACCACGGAAACCGCCTTCACGACGGTCACCGCTCGGGGCACCGCCGGAACGGTCGTCACGACGGAAGCCACCCTCGCGGCGCTCACCGCCACGGAAACCACCGTCACGGTCACCACCACGGAACCCACCGGAGCGCTCGCCACCACGGAAACCGCCCTCACGGTCACCACCACGGAACCCGCCCTCACGACGCTCACCGCTCGCGGCACCGCCGGAACGGTCGTCACGACGGAAGCCACCCTCACGGCGCTCACCGCCACGGAAACCACCGTCACGGTCACCACCACGGAACCCACCGGAGCGCTCGCCACCACGGAAACCGCCCTCACGGTCACCGCCACGGAACCCGCCCTCACGGCGGTCACCGCTCGGGGCACCGCCGGAACGGTCGCCACCACGGAAGCCACCCTCACGACGGTCACCGCCACGGAACCCACCGGAGCGCTCCCCGCCACGGAAACCGCCCTCACGGTCACCGCCACGGAACCCGCCCTCACGACGGTCACCGCTCGGGGCACCGCCGGAACGGTCGTCACGACGGAAACCGCCCTCACGACGGTCACCGCCACGGAAACCACCCTCACGGAACCCACCGGAGCGCTCGCCACCACGGAAGCCACCCTCACGACGGTCACCGCCGGGGGCGCCGCCGGAACGGTCGTCACGACGGAAGCCACCGTCACGGCGCCCACCGCTCGGGGCACCGCCGGCACGGTCATCGCGGCGGTAACCGCCCTCACGACGGTCGCCACCGCCGGCCCCGCCGGCGCGGTCGTCACGACCACCCCGGTACGAGGGGCGGTCATCGCGGCGGGCGTCGCCGCGCCCCTGGCCACGGTCGGCGCGGTCCTCGTAGCGACGGGGGCGGTCCCCGCCCTGGGGTCCAGAGCTCACAGGTGCATCCTTCCTGATGGCGTTTCCGCCAGAAACGCTAACGCAGTCGAGGGCCGACCCTTGGTGGGGCGGCCCTCGACTGAAAGTTTGTCCGGCGGTGTCCTACTCTCCCACACCCTCCCGAGTGCAGTACCATCGGCGCTGGAGGGCTTAGCTTCCGGGTTCGGAATGTAACCGGGCGT